>CAZQRL010000020.1:0-1541 GCA_964595865.1 uncultured Chthoniobacteraceae bacterium | reverse complement strand
TTTCCGCAAAGGATCTGTATCGGCACGCCGTCGAGTTCGGGACTGGACGAACCACTATCCAGGCCATCGACAAGGCAATCCGTGAGTCCAAGAAGTCGGGCGACCTGATCCCGATCGGAGACAAGCAGGAACGACTGACCACCCGTGACGCTGTTACGGCAGAGCTGCGGATGCTGGATGCCCTCGAACGCTCGAAGGGCGCGGTTTCTTCCGTGGTCAGCACCAACCGGCTAGATGCAAAGATCGAGGCGGCACAGAGCCGCTTGATCCGGGATGGGGTAATCGATGCCCAGCTCAATGCCGGCCAGTTGGATGCGGCGAAACTGATCCTGGGCACCAATGACCGGTTTGTAGGCGTTCAGGGTTATGCCGGTACTGGCAAAACCACAATGCTGAATGTGGTGAAGGCTGTTGCCGAAGAACAGGGATACGTGGTGCGCGGACTCGCGCAAAGTGCTTCCGCTGCTGCCACGTTGGAGGCTGAAACGGGGATCAAAAGCCAAACGGTGGAGAGCTTCCTCCTAGAGCGCCAGAGAGAGCGGGAAAAGGCCGAAAAAGAGGCGGAGCGCACCACCAAGAGCAGTGACAAGGACAAGCCCACCAGCCGGGATGTGATGGGGAATCGCTACCTGGAGATTCCGGGCGGAATGTTCAAGGAGCGCCAATTGTTGGTTGCTCGCGGAACCGTTACCAATGCGCTGGCCCTGGAAGCCGTGGACAGACTCCGGGAAATGAGGCCCAAAAACGCCTTGGCCAAAGAGGTGCGTGCCCATGCCCTTGCTACAGCCCGTGGCATGGTGAAGTGGGAGCGGGCAAGCACGACTGACCAAGTTCTTTTCAGAGCGGCCGAGGTGGCCTCCAAGGTGAAATCGCTTTTCCAAGGGGAGAAGCCACAGGAAGCAGCCAAGCCCAAGGGCGAAATCTGGACTGTTGATGAGGCCAGTTTGTTGGGGCAACGGGACATCAACCGCCTGCTGGCAGAGGCCGAGCGAGTCGGGGCCAGGGTCCAATTCACGGGGGATGTTCGCCAGTTATCGGCGGTCAGTGCCGGCAAGCCGTTCGAGGTCATGCAAACGGCAGGGGGCATGCAGACGGCCAAGATGACGGAGATTCACCGCCAGAAGAACGACCTACTCAAAGACACCGTTGCCGACATTATCGAGAAACGCGAGCAGGACGCTTTCAAGAAGCTGGCCGGGAATACCGTCGAGCTGAAAGACAACGAGAAATTGATAGCCCGCATCGTTGCGGATGTCCGCCAAGACGTCGGCCGGGAGATACGGCACGAACTGTCCGGTGCTGGTGAAAAGTCCCACAAAGACACATTGGTCATCACCGCCTTGAATGAAGACCGTCGGGCGATCAATAACGGTGTTCGGCAGGCGCTCAAGGAAGAAGGCGTTATCTCTGGCCAGGCCCGCGATAGCGAGGTGTTGGTTAATCGAGGCATGACCAAGGCGCAGGCATCCCACGCGCAGAACTACCACGAAGGCGATGTAGTGCGGTTTGGGCGTGACTATGAACGCCTCGGGGTAAAGGGT
>CAZQRL010000019.1:0-2063 GCA_964595865.1 uncultured Chthoniobacteraceae bacterium | reverse complement strand
TTCTTGTCCGGATTGATCAGCTTGTTGATCTTTTCGGCAAAGGCTTGGCCCGCGCGCAGGATCTCGGCTTCGTCCGCGTCGGCAGGGACTTCAAAAAGGGTGGTGAGCAGTTTTTGCAGATCAGGGTTCATAGGTGGTTGTGTTTGTTTTTTGGGTTGAAAGTCGGCGCTGAAAAACTCGAGCCCTTTTACGGCTCCTTGGGGGCAAAGGGCGGTCGAGTGTAGGAATACCACCTCGCCATTTTCGCGGAGCACGACTGGTGAGAGGTCCGCGTAGTTGCGGGCGTTTTGTTCTCCGCTGGGTGTCCAGGTGAGACTGGTGAGATAGAGGCCGTCGCCTTCGATGACTTCCGGGATCCCGTAGGCCGCGTATTCGCGCGGGGCCGGTTTGAAGTTCTTGTGCCCTTCGACGCTCTGGTGTTCATAGTCGATCCCAACCTTGTCGAAGCCAAACTCCGCCTGGTTAGCCGCGAGAACCGCCAGCGTGCGAGGGCCGACCACGATGTCACCCTTTAGCGATGGGTTACTCCCCCAGTTGAGTAGCTTGATGCGCTCCGGCAGCCGGTCGCTCGACAGAGCGCCATTGCTAATTGCCTGGCAGGCGATGAGGCCGTTGGGTTGTTTCACGCGGCCCACGATGGCACGCGGGTGGCCCCTCTGCTAACCGGCCTGCGCGGATTTCCTACCTCTATTTTATTCCGCCTTGGGCCAGCTTCCGCCGCATCGCCAGCTCGACGCGATCCTTGGCCGCAGGCACCAAACGCCCATCAGCCAGAAAAGGGAAGAACGGGCGCGCAGGCATCCGCTTTGTCCCGAGCTGGTGAAACTTGGCATAGAAGCGATCCGTCCCCACCGTCACCCGCGTGGCCAGCAGTTCAGTAATCCCAATGCTCCGCCAGAGCGTGCCATTGGCCCGCAGGATCCGGCTCGATAGATTCTTCGCGGCCTTAGCCCGCAAGGTCGAGGGCTTGAGTCGCGCCCACGCTGCGGGTCGCAGCCCCGGCTCATCAAAGGCCCGTTTGGCCCGGGCTTCAATCACCAGCCCTGCCGCCTGGAGCACCGGGCGCGCATTGCCCCCAGCCCGCAGAGCTCGTATTAAGCTCGGCGAAATGGTGTCCCGTCCCCGGATGAAGCGAAATTGCATAGCTCAATCCTGCAATGCCGCCATCGTGGCCCAGATCTGGTGATAAGCATGGAGCTTGTGTCGCTGGTCCGGCGTGGCTGCGATCTCATTCTTGAAATTGCCGTAGTCAACCGAGCAGCACAGCGTAGCAAAGACTTTCTCGATGAGGTTGCCCGAGTCCGGCAACCGCACCCGGAACCGATAATCCGCTCCAGGCCATTCCTCGATCTCGGGAAATCCCTGGCTAAACCCCGCCAAAAGATTCTCCAGATCCTCCCGCCGCCGTGCCCGGATGTGATAATGCCCTTCTTTCAGCACAATGCTGAACCAGCCAAGTTTTGATGCGATCCACATAGTATTAGTTATTCCAGTTGAGGTGAGTATTGTAGGCCCGCTCGATGCTCAGCATCCAAGCCGCGCCTTCCGGGGTATTAAGATAGGCAGTCCATTGCTTCCATTGCTCGATGTCCTCGTCGGTTTCCAGCGGCGAGATTACCCCCAAGAGTTGAGCCTCCGGGCCTTCGATTCGGATGTAATACCCATCGTCCCGGAGAATCATCGGCGCCAGGACATGGTCCCAATTCGAAGCATCGTCAAACGCGAAGACATAATGGAGAGATCCATCGGGCAGTAGATTGGCGTGGGCCAAGACTCCCCGTGGTCCGCTCATGAGCGTTAATTCCGCTCCCTGTTTGATCATCTCTTCCAACCGATTTTTCAGACTCATTTTACTACCTCCTCGATTTTCCGGCCATCCGGCAGCCGGTCAACTCCATGTTTGGCAAATACTTGCAGCACCGCTTGACGCTCCGCACTGGATGATGTGCGGATGATATCAATGTCATCCAAAAAGCTCATCCCATTCTTAAAGATGGTCTCGTTCGAGTTCCGCGTCGCCATCTTTTTATACTGCTCCAGATTCCGAGCCCGGGTCTTGGCTG
>CAZQRL010000018.1:0-36123 GCA_964595865.1 uncultured Chthoniobacteraceae bacterium | reverse complement strand
GCTTCGCCGGTCTCCGCGCTGCGCGCTCCGGCTCGAACTGCGTTCTCATCCCACTGAGACCGCGAGAATAGTTTGATAAAGCCTTAAATGGTGCGATTTGGTCGGATGTGCCTTGTTTTCAAGCACTTATGCGGCCCAAACTTAAAGCAGGCAAAAACGGGCATTGCGAAAAGTTTGAGAAGGGTAGTCAAAAAAGGGTGGCGGGGTGAGGGAAAAGGGTGGCGGGCGCTGGGTCTGAGGAGATACATTCGAGAGATGAACCATCAACTTGCCAGGGAGAGGCCGTCGAATCCGGATGATTGAGTTGGCAGCGGGCGAAAAGGGAGGGTGAATTGGCAGTGGCCCGCCTACAGTTGCGGAATGAGGAGATTTTTGGGCGCAGATTGGATGTGATGGAGCTACTGAAGGATCATCCATCGACCGGACGGTTCCGGGTGATGGTGATGCAGGCGGCAGCCCGGATCCTGGAAGGCCGAGGGGCGCTAACTAACATCAAGGCGGTCGATATCAAGAAGCGCCGGGAGCCTGGGGAGAAATAATGATCTCGCGGTAGTGCTTTTCTTTGGTCGAGTTGATGCCTTTGGGGCGCGAGACCGAGGTAATCGAGCAATCAGCAAAAATCTGCCGGATTTCGGGGGCATCATTGAAGGTGACGATCCAGCGCCCGCGCAAACGGTCGAGCGCCTGGCGAAATCGGAGGACATCGGAGGGTTTCCACGCGTGGTAAATGCCTGCCTGCGAGGAGGTGTAGGGAGGATCGCAGAAAAATAGGGTTTCTGGCCGGTCGTAAAGGGTGAGACAGCGTTCCCAGTCGAGGTTTTCAATCGTGACTCGGTCAAGTCGGATGTTAAGCAGCCGGATAGATTCCATGCGGGCCTCGCGGGATCCGCGTGCTGAGGTAGCGCTGGTGCCAAAGGTTTCGAGGTTGGCTCCCCGGAAACAGTTTTTGTTCCGAAAAAACCATCTGGCCGCTTTTTGAAGGTCGGTGAGTCCGGGTTGATCGACAAAGTCGGCGAACTCCTGGCGAGAGCTGAGAACAAACTCGAGCTCGGTGAGGAGGACATCCGGATGGAAGCGCACGCAGCGATAAAAGTTCACCAGGTCCCCGTTGATATCGTTGAGAACCTCGATCTTGGCTGGAGGTTTAGCCAGGAGAACGGCGAGGCCGCCGGCGAAGGGCTCAACGTAGCAGGCATGTTTGCCGATAAGAGGAAGGATGTGAGGCAGGAGGCGGGACTTTCCTCCTGGCCAAGTAACAGCGGGTTTTACGGATGGGATCGTGGTGGTTGCATTGGTCGGCGGCGGAGCGCTGGGTTTTACGAACGGGCGACACCGTTGGCGGCCATGGCGACGAGGGCTTCTTCGATGAGTTGCCCGGCGCGGCCCGGAGCGGCAGCGGTGAAGGTGCGGATGCGTTGTTCGAGATCGGCTGGGGAGGTGCTTTCGCGGATCATCTGCGCGATGGGCGCGAGGCGTCCGCGGAAGGCTCGCGCGAGGTCTGCGGAGCCTGCGGCGGCAATGGAATCAATCGCAGAATCGGCTCGGTCGATGCGGTCGGGTAGATTGGCTGCGAGGACTGAGAGAATCGCGGCGGGATCGAGCGGAGAGTTGGAAGGGGCGGAGCCGAAAGGGTTGGCGGGCGCGGGTGTGGGCGCGCGTTCGATGGGGAGGCCGATTTTCTCGGAGAGGGTGTCGAGCCCGGAGTCAGCGATGCGGAATCCGGCTTGGTTGATATCTACGAGGAGTCCGCCGACTGCCTTGGCCTCCGAGGAGCTGACAGAGCCCCAAGAGATGTTGGGCACTCCGAAGTTGGAGAGGCCGTTATATTGGAGGAAGGGCCGGAAAAGCTGATCGCGGAGAGTTTCTCCCAGGCATTGGCCATCGAATTTCCGGTAGTCGTCTCGGACTTCTGATTGAGCGTTGGCGACGCCCGAGCCGAGTCCGGTGCTTTGAGCTTCGGCAGAAAGGGTTTGGCCGAGGATGAGTTTGGAGATTTCCCGGCGGGAGATGGTATAGAAAAGCTCGAAGGCTTCGCCGGTGCCTTGAGTGGCGGCCTGCTTGATATCGACTTCCGTTTGATCGGAAACGACGAGGCCACCGATTTTGACGGCAGCGGAAAAGGCACGTTCCAAAGTGATGCGGCTGTCATCATCTCCTTGGTTGTATTTTCCGACGAGGAAAGGAGCGCCGAAACGGTCGAGGAAGCGAGCCCACCAATCCCGATCCATGGCACCGAGGAGCCACCAGAAAAGGATTGAGCGCATGGGGCCGCCCCAATTATCCGGTGCAGTCAGTAAGTGATTGCGGTGGACGATGTAGATTCGAGGATCCGGCTCAAAGTATTCATTGTTGGGCCACCCCCGTGCATCGGTTCCCCGAATGCGAAGGCTGCCGGTCGAGTAATCCAAGAGATCGGCGGGGACAGGAGTGAGGCTGGCGAGCTGGTAGCCAGTGGGGGTGGGACGATAGGTTTTCTCCAGGACAGAGACCGGCCAGAGGATGGAATCCATCAAGTGAGCGATGGCGCGGTTCCAGCCCGGGGTGTTGTCGATCATCGAGCGGATGCTCGCGGCGGCTTCGAGATCGCCGGGGAGTTTTTTGTCGGCAGGCAATACGGAAAAGGTGTCGCCGATGATGGCCAGTTTGCGTTTGGAAAACTCCGACTGGACATGGGAATCAGACAGGACGGAGTCGCGGTAAATCGCGAAGAGGCTGCGAACATCGCCCCCTTCGGCTTGGCGCAGGGCGGTATGCATGGCATCAACGTCGAGGCTGGAAGCTCGGAAACTCTCGGAGGACAGCGGATTCCACCGGGTGCGAATCGAGGCAGGCACCAGGGAGCGGATGAAATTGGCCAGAGGTTTTTTAAGGGAGTCAAACATTGATCGTTCCTTTCTTCTTGAATAGCCGGGCGAGCGGGTTGCGCGACCTGAATTGCGCTGGATTGCTGGAATGTCCGAACGAGCCGACCTGAGCTGGGGCGGCGGCGGCAGGGCCAGATGAACGGACCAGGGCATGGAGCGAGAGTTTGACCGCATCGAAAGCGTCCGCGTGGTTGCCGGATTCGTCCGGATCCGCGTGGAACGAGCCTTTGACTCGCTGGACCTGGCGGAAATCATTCCGGACCCACGGCTCATCCGGCAGGGAAAGGTGGCCATCCTCCAGCGTGTTGATGAGGAGGTTGCCAAGGTATTGTTTGAAGGTCATTTTCTCGCCCAGGTATTCCGTAGATTCGGAAGAAATGACGAGATCGACCGGGACAAGCGGGGCAAAGGTGCGCTTGAGCGCGGCGGCAAAAAATCGCTCCGAGGTGGAGTCAATGCAGAGGCGTCGAGGGCGGCGCGGGGCAAGGAGAAACAGCAAATCGCGCAGGAGAGCGGTCGTGACCTGATCATTTGACGTCTTCCAGCGGATGAGGAGTCGGACGTAGTAATGATTGCCGATGTTTTCGGTAAGAGCGAGGGCGCTGGGGTTGGACGTTTTCTTCTCGGTGGTGGCGATGTCCAGGCCAAGGCCGAGGCGCGAACCTTCCGCGAGCATGGAGGGCAGCTCGTGCGGGAGGACTTGAGCCAAGGGCAGGCGATGGCGGGCATTCTTCATGCGGAAAGGATGATTTCCTCCGAGATATCGCGTCCGAGGCATTGACCACGCCCGGAAGCCATGGCGAGCTGAAGGTCGGCGGTGGAGACAGCGGCGAGGCCGCCGGTGATGAACTTGAGGGCGAAGTTGCGATCCCACGCGGCCTTGTCGAAAGCTTTGGCACGGTGTTCTTCCGGAGTGAGCGGAGCCCGGGTCTTATCATCATACATCGGGACTCCGGCGGCGGCAGCGTCCCAGGCATCGACCCGGTGAACGGTGAAACCGGCGAGAGACTCATACCAATTCCCTTTGGCCGAGACTGGAAACTCCTCCATGGGAGGGACAAACATTTCCCAAGAATAGTGAGAGTCATCCGGGGGAGGCGTGGTGATCATGAGCAGCCGGAATTGCGGGTTGCTCGACATAAAGGGGAGAACGGCTTCGAGGACATCTTTGAAGTCCGGCATCCGCCCGACTTCATCCATCCAGATGTCGCCGGTCCAACCGACTGCGGTGTCGGGATTTGGGGCGATGACGACCGAGCGAGAATAGGAAGTGCGGTCGTGCCAGATTTTGGTTTGGAGGCGTTGGTGCTCGAAGAGATCGCAAAGGGCGTCGATCTCGGGGAGGCCGTCTTGCCAGGGGCAGTTGCTTTCAAACTTCTGGCCGTGGGCGGTGACGAGCTCCTTGTAGGCAAGCAGCACCTTTTGCCAAACCTCAGCTTCCTTGCGGACAAACTCAACCCCGAGCGCGACGGAGGCCGAGACAAAGTAGCTGCTCAGGCCGCGCACTTCCATCATGCGGCGAAGAGCTTTGCAGGCAGCGGTGAAGGATTTTCCGGCCTGCCGACGCCAGAGCCAAAAGACGATGCCGAGAGCATCCTGCCAGAAGGGCTCCATGGCGTAGGGGCGGAGCTTGATGAGAGGTTCGTTCATGGTAAGCGATCACGCAGGCGGGACGGGTTCACCGAAGAGACGGCGGCAGAGCCCGTTGAGACCAGATCGTCGCCCGACCGGCGTGAAATTGTGGGAGTTTGTTGGCCTGGCATGATCGGACTAAGCGGACGAATCCGACTGATCGGGGCGTTTGCCGAACATGAGCTCGACGAGGAGGTCCATCTGCACTTCCTTCCGGGCGGAGGACTCGGCGATTTCGCGGGCTTTCTGATCGGCAAACCATTTGAGGAAGAGCTCGGCGGTTTCGCGTTGGAAGCGTTTTTCGGCGAGTTTGAGTTCGCGTTCTTTTTGAGCGAGGCGCTTTTGTTGGGTTTGGGCGTTGAGGGCGGTGGCTTCCGAGTTCCGGAGGGAGGCCAAGGCGGAAACGAAGTGCCCGATTTTTTCTTCTTCGAGAGTTTCGAGGAGTTCGAGGATGCGGCCACCGGCGATGGCGGCGGCACCTTCCGTGACCGAGCCTCCGGCTTTGGCCAGCTCCATGGCGTAAGCGGAGAGGGTCTTGAGGTTCTCGACGCGATCGCGGCGGCTGAGCCATTCTTGATAGCCGCCTTGTTTCCACTCCGAGAGATTCTGCGGAGTGATGGGCTCTTCGCCGAAGTATTCATCCAGGACGCGGAGGGTCTCCGGCTGAGTGTGCAGCCAAGTGATGATTTCCCGGGCGGGCGAACCATCGTGCAAGCGACGGTTCACCTCTTCACGGAGGGACGCCGGGAGGCGGGCAATTTTTCCGGTGCGACTCATGCTCAGCCAGCTCCTTTCCAAGAAGCGTTGTAGCCCCGGGTGTCGATGTGAACGAAGGAATGGTAAATGCCCAGGCCACCGGCAAAGATTCCCTGGCGGCGCATGGCCAGGAGCGCGGCGTGGACGGCGGCGGGGGAGATGTTGCGGACTTTGATATCGGCGGCGGAGAAACGCGGGTGTTGGGAGCCTTTACCAGTGAGCACGCGAGGATTGACCGGGTTGGTCGATCCGATGGCGCGGTTGTAGGCGGGCGAGCGATAGATCGAGACCAGGCTGATGGGTTGTTTGAGTTGGGCGCGCAGGGCATCGAGCACTCGGAGCGTGGGCATGATGTGGGGCCAGAGGATTTCCGGGGGTTCAGTATTGAGACCGAAGGCCCGGCTCTTGGGATCCGTATGGCTATGCCCCTTGAAGAAAACTTCCCGAGCCGAGAAGTAGCGGATCCCGGCAGCATCCAGCAGCCGTTGGAATTTGGATTCTTGGGTGGTGATCATTTGCGGTAGCCTGGGGGAATATCCTGGTTGATGGGCAGGGGGCGGTGGGTGCGGGGCGAAAGGGTGACGCTGGCCTTGGCACCCTCGTAGGAGATCGAGTAGGTGCGGTCGTAGTTATCGAGGTGCTGGCAACCGCCGGCGAAGAGCGAGCAGGCGAGGGCAAGAGCAAGTTGGATGGCGCGGATCATCGGCATGGTTCGGTGGGAAATAGGCGGTGTTGCCCGACCTCGGAATCCTCGGTGTGGAGGTAGGACATGGTATGCGCGAGGTGGTTCTCGGAAACCCAATCGCCGTGATCAAACCCGGCGGCCCAGATGGTGCGAACGCGATGCGCGGTGCATCCGGCCAGATGCTTGGGGCCTTCAAAGCCGAGGCTGCCGTAGGCGGCATTGAAGGCATTGAGGAGATGGTAGGAAATGCGAGCGAGCCACAAGGCGCGATCATTGGGCGAGCAGCAGAGGATGAATCGGCCGACCGTGCCTTCGCCGAGGTGGTAATTGATACCGTTGGATTCACAATCGGCATCGGCGGCAGCGGCGATGAGCTGGACGGCCTCGACATGGCCATGAATGAGGGCGAGGGAGCGAAGAATGACATCGCAGCCGTTGGAGTGCCCCCGGAGATAGACGCGCCAGCCCTTGCGGTGGTATTGGCGAATCTTGGCTGCGAGGAGCTCGGCGCGGCGTTGTTGATGGATCCTGCGGGTGAGGACTCCGGACAGATACTCGAGTTTTTCCCCGTGGAGACCGAAGTAGGTATGCGCGAGAGTGACGGCGCGGTCGGTCCAGGCGTCGGCATGGCCGGGCCAAGAGAGGATGCCAGGGACGTTGATTTCGACGGCGGGCATGGGATTAGCGACCACGTTCATGGGCGAGGACACCGGCGGCGGTGGCTTGGTAATAGTAGGTCGAGCCGAGAGGATCGCGGGTGGCGGTGGCCAGCCCGAGGCCGACGAGGAGTTCGAGAGCCTCGCGGACTTGCTGCTCGGTCCAGGCGGCACCTTCGCGGCGCACTCCGCGAGTGACGGCTTCGGAGGGAAAGCTGAGGGTGGGCCGGGCGGCCAGATAAGCCAGGCAATCGTGACGGGTCTCTTCTTGCGGGGTCATGGCGAGGATTAGTCCTTTTCGAGTTTACCCTCGACGCGACCGAGGGAGCGTTGGAGTTCTTTGAATCCGCCTTCGATGGAGCGTTGGAGATCAGCGAGCTTGGCTTCGAGCCGGACGATGGATTCGCGGCGTTCGATTTGCTCGGTGGAGAGGAGGCGGGAAATGCGGAGTTCTACTCCGGTGAGCTCTTCTTTGGTGGCGAAAACCTTGTTGGCTTCGTGGCGGTAGGAGTCGAGATCGTCTTGGAGGGAGGGTTTTTTGCGGGTGCGATCCCAAATGGTGACGACGCCGGAAGCGAGCGAGACAATGACGGCCAACCCCATGAGGATGGCGGCGGCAGCGACATACTGCGGGGGTAAATCAAAGGCTACTTTGGTGGCCTCCAGTGAGGTGGCAAGAAGGTGCGCGGACATTCCCGCACACTATGGACATCAACTCAAACAGACTCTAACCGGTCTGCGCTATTTGTTGGATGGGGCTTGCTGGAGGGCTACGCCTCGGGTTCGACTTGGTAGGCGCGAAGCAACTGCCGCAGTAGTTGTGTGGACGCGGTTTTTTCCTGCAAAGCGGCAAGTTGAGCATCTGCCAAATCGACAAGAAGAAGCATCGCTTGGCGCAGGCAGATAATAATGAACAGGGCCAGCACAGAGCCGATGGCGGCAAGAAGAGACCAAAGAGAAACTTGCTTATTAAAAATGTCGAATATCAGGATGATTATTCCGACCATTGCAGGGAGCGCGGTAACGTAGCAAACGATATCCACCAAAGACCTGAGAGGTGAATAGCAAGAATTGGCGCGCAGGATGTTGAGATTGTCTTTTTTGCTCATGATTTTGGGGATTGGGTTTGCTGGCGGGCGTAGGGGAGTTGAGAATCGCGGATGGGTTTGCCAAAGGTCTCGCACCAGTCGCTGTATTCTTGGACGCGGTTTTGGATTTGCTGACTGTAGAGATCGCGTCGATTTTTCTCAGAGTGCTTGAATTGCTGGATGCGCACGCGGATCTCGTTAAGCACCTGCTCTTCCTGGTCGAATGCTCCTACCTTTTCAGCGACGGACGAAGGATGCGAGGCAGATTGCTCTCTCGTTGTGGACATTTCCCCCTCGCCGGTCAATAGCCAGTAAGCGCTTACGTTCAATTGATGTGCAATTTCGTTCAGCACGTCTGCTTTTGGGACTCCACCATCGAGCCACCTCCCAACAGATGTGTGGCTAGAAGATATAGCCCTTCCGAGGCTACTCTTGTTAAACCCTGCTGCTGACATTGCAGCCGCAAGCCGCACAGAAAATGAAAGATTTCGTGCAGTTTCTTCTTGCGTCTGAACTTTTTTGTTCATATCGTGCAACCATGTTCGCAGCGGACCTACCAAAACTCAAGAAGAAATACCCTCATCAAGTATACCCGATCGGCATGCGGAGAGCGGCTAAAGAGCTTGGCTACCATCCCGGCCACATTGCGCGGGTGGTGCGCGGCGAGCGGCTCAGCCCGCCGACGTTACGGGCCTACATCGCCCTGTGCGAGCGGGAAGCGGCCAAGGAAGCGGCGGAGAAAGAACAAGCTGAGGTGGCGAAATGAGCGGCAAACCTGCCAACAAACCGAGCGCTATAACCCTGCTGAAGAACGCGGATGTGAATCTGAGCTTGATTCATGAGACCCCGCACGCCGTGCAGCCGCTGAGCTTGGTGCAGATGCGGGAATACGCCGAGTTGCTGCGGCGGATCGCGGCGCGGGTAGAGGACTTGCGGGCCGAGATGGACAACTCCCGCTGAGGTCCGAGCCAACCCCATTTTTTATGACACCCACAACCATGACGAAAGAGCAAACACCCAAACAAATCCAAATGCAGGCCACGGACATGATCAAGTGGCACAGCCTGATCAAAAAATTGCCCCGATGGGCCGATGATTCGCCAGAAATGGAGAGCCTGAAGAAGGACATCGAGATGCGCGGGATCGACCAGCCCTTGATCGTGTGCGCCACGGATGGCGGAGGGGAGACCCCCGGCTACTACTACCTGCTCGACGGGCGGCACCGCCACACCGCAGCGAAGCTGGCGGGGAAAGAGCGTGTGCCGGTGGTCGTGTGCAAGGAAAGCGACGCCCTTGGCATTATCCTGGGATCGATCACACAGCGGCGGCATTTTTCCAAGGGTGCGCTGGCTTATCTCTGTTATCCGGTGATCGCAGCGGCGGCACTGCCGAAGGAGATTTATCTCAAAAAAGGCCCGAAGTCGACTGAATCGACTACGGGAAATGTGGAAGAGCTCTGTGCCCGCTTGGGCTTCTCTCGCGATCTCTATTTTCAAGCAAAGCGGGTGCATGAAGTCTTCGCGCAGTATCCGGAGATGAAGGAGCGGTTTGAGCCGGCAATTCTATCTGGGGAAAGCGGAATCGGGGCTGTGCTGGCGGGCATTGGATCATCGCTGATCACGAAGGGGCAGCCGCGGAATGAGACGAATTTTCTCTCATGGGATGCAGAGGGAGAGGATCTCGGCGGGAAGATGCCCAAGATGCTGGATACATTCCGCAAAGGGTTTAGCCAGTGGGATGGCTACGATCCAGTGGCCAAAGCGGCCTTTGTGAGCAAGTGGCGGGAGTTTGTGAGTGAGCTGCCGGAAGAGCTGCTGGCCGCCGTCGCGCGGCGCAAGGCGGGGTATTGAGAAAGCGCGGCATGATGCTCCTGGCACCAGAACCGACCTTTAATGCACCCGAACCGAGGGCTGCTGGATTCCACGCTGTGGCGGAAGTGCCCGGCTTTGATCGTGAGATTGGGGAGCCAGCCACCGGACTGCGAGAGCCGGAGTCGATGATGCAGGCACTTCCCGGCGGGGATTCATTCCCCGCCGAGGCGTGGGCAGGGGATTACCTCCCGAGTGCGGAGGCGTTGGAGAGGGAAGCGAAACTGCGGAAGGTGCGAGACATTGCCCAAAGGCAACCTCTGGGCGCGGCCTGTCAAATGGTCAAAATCTCCCGAGCGACCTATGAACGGTGGCTGAGGCAATATCGGGCGGAGGGGCTGCGGGGGTTGGAGCCGAAGTATAAGAATGGGGGGAGGCCGAGAGTGCTGGAGGTGACGCCGGAGATGGAGGCGGAGATTGCCGAGCTCTACCTGCGGAGCAACCGGAATGGGTCGAGTGGGAGCATGACGATGGTGGCGCATGTGCTGGCCGGGAAGTATCCGGAGCTCAAGGCGGCACTCTCACGGAGCAAGAGCAAGCATGTGCTGCCGGTGGCCTTCCGGGAAGCGTGCCAGCGGGTGGCGGGGTTGGTGGGGATGCATCGTGGCGGGAAGCGGGCGCTGCGAAGCGCGACGTATTCGCCCGGTCTGATGCGTTTGAGCGAGGACAAGAGCCGCCGCTTGTATGGCGGGGAGCAATTTTCGTGGGATGACGCCACAATCAATTTTGGGGTGTGTGTGCCGTGGCCTTATGGCGGGGATCCGTGCTCGGACCGTTGGAACTACAAGGTCGGCCGCTTCCAGTTGATCCTGTGTCACGATGATGCGACGGGTTTTGTGCCGAGCTGGACGTATGTGGTGCGGCCCGCGCAGAGCTACCGTGGGGCGGAGACGGGGGGGGCGATCCTGCGGACGATGAGGGATACAGTGAAGCCGGACCGCATTGTGATCGAGGGCGGGGTGTGGCAGAGCGAGCATGTGCTGGGGCTGCTCGAAGCGGTGGGGGTGCGCTGGGTGGATGCGAAAGGGCGGCCACAGTGCAAGCTGGTGGAGAATTATTTTAACCGGCTGTGGACACGGCTGAGCATGGAGACTCGGGGGCAGGTGGGGCGTTTCCGCGGGGAGGAGAAGGAGATGTCGGAGATCTATTGTGCCTGCCAGCGCGGGGACAAGAACCCGGCGGAGCATTTCCCACTGCTGAGCGAGGCATTGGGGGCAATCGAGCGGAGCATCCTGTGGCTCAATGAATATGCAGTGGAGTCGGAGTATGGGAGCTGGGTGCCGGTGAAGCGGTTCCAGGCGGACCTGGAGAGCACGGGCCGGGGTCCGCTCTCGCGGGAGCTGGGTTATCTGACCTCGCCGGTGGTGGAAACCCGAAAAGTGCGTCGTATGCAGATCAAGGTGACGGCGGAGGGGGCCTTTGGCCTGCGGCAGAAGTATTACTTCGGGCACGAGGATTTGTATCAATACGAGGGGCGGGAAGTGCGGGTGTATTTCGATCCGCTTGGGGAGATGCCGGTGCGGGCGGCGGTGGTGTTGCTGAGCCCGTGGGCCGGAAAGCGCGCCGGGGATGTGATCTGCCTCGCCGAGGACAAAGCGCCGCCTCTGGATGGGACGCCGGGGACGGGGGTGGAGATCGCGAAGATGACGAGGGCGGCGATGCAGCGGCACTACACGGCCGTGATGCCAAACCGCCAAACGGGCAAGCAGGAAGTGATCCGCCGGGAGAGCGAGGCGCGCGGCGCGGGGATGCGTGCGGAGGTCATTTCCGGCGGGGACCGCGGTGGGGAAGTGCCGGTGGTGGTTCCGCAGGGGGGAGAGCGAGTGAAGGAGGTTCGTCGCGAGGTGTGCGCGCCCGGTGCGCGAGGCGAGCGCGGGATGCCCGCGAGCTTCGGGGTGCGGGGGGGGATTTCCGAGAAGGAAGATGCGACGGATTATGCAGCTTTGGCCCGTCGGCTGGATGCTGAGGAAGCCCAAATGCGAGCGGATGGTTTGCTGGTATGAGTGCTCCGAAGAAAGCCAAGGCAACGGAGGAGCTGCGGGAGCTTCGCGAGCGCATGGGGCTGCTCCGGGAGTGCCTGCGGGAGCACCACGATTACGCGGAGAAGCTCAACGAGATGGCCGAGAAGACATCCTCGGATGATCTGAGGCTGATGCTGAATGAGGAGTGTTTCAAAGCAAGTGCCCAAGTGCAGGGGCTGCTCTGGGCTGTGAAAATTTTGGACGGAACCGAAGTGCAGATGCCTCGGGCAATCCTAACCAAATAAGCAAACCAACCAAGAAAGAGAAACCAATGAGCAAACTAACGACATGGTGTGCGGCCCGACGGGCTCGGCGCATCGAACAGGAAATCCGCCGGAGACGGCGGGCCATGCGCGATGAAGCGCGGGCGATCAAGGTGCTGGAAGGCCAAGCGCGCGGGCTGCGGCTCTATGCGGCATGGTCGGCGGCCCCCAAGCAAGAAGAGGGCCACCGAGTGGTCCTGTTGGGTCCCGACCATCAGCCGATGGCGTCCTGGCAACCAATGCGGAAGGGGGTGGCATAATGGCTCCTGCACTTTTGTTGACGATGGAGGCCGACGAGCTGCGGCGACTCGGTGGGCAGATCAAAGAATACCAAACGGCAAAGGACTTGAGCGACACGGCCATGGTGAAGAAATTCCCCGGGCTGGGATCGACCAAGACCTACACGCGAGTTGTGGCGGGCGACCTCGCCGAGCTCGACCTGGAGCGGCAGTTGAATAACTACCGCGCGGTCTGGGCCTTGATTGAGAGTGTGGGGCAGGAAGAGACGCGGAGCGAAGAGCTTTACGATGATCTGAACCCGGTCTTGCAGCTCCGAAAGGCCGTCTTTGAAGTTTTCCGGGAGACCGGCAATGCCCGGTTTGTCCTGGTCGAAGGCGATACCGGGCTGGGCAAAAGCTCGGCCCGCCGCCTGCTGATCGAAAAATACGGCCAGCGGCTCTTGTGGATCGAGGCGACCAGCATCTGGCGCGACAACCCCAGCAACATGCTGGCTGCGATCCTGCGAGCCATGGGCGTGCGGGAAATCCCGATGATGCCGACCGCACGCTTTGATCTGGCCGTGCAGCGACTCAACGAAACCCGGGTCTGCGTGCTGATCGATGAGTTTCACCACCTCGGCCCGCAGTGCCTTAATGCGGTGAAGACGCTGATCAACCAGACCCCCGGCGAGTTTGTCGGGCTGGCCATGCCGACCTTGTGGCACCGGCTCGAGCGCGCGGCCTACGAAGAGTGCCGCCAGCTCACCGGCAATCGCCTGGCCGAGCGGATCAAGCTCACGCTGCGCGAGGTGGATATTGCCCGCATAATCAATCGCCGGGTGCCGGAGGCCACCGAGACGGTCAAGCAGGCTGTGCGGATGATCATGGACCGGGCACCGCGCTACGGGAATCTGGCCTTTGTGCGGGATGTGTGTGCGCGGGTGGTCGAGCTGAGCGATGGGACGGCAGGGCCGGACATCGAGTGCTGGAGCACAGCCATTAGCCAGGAGGTAGCAAGCCGATGAGCCTCGCAACCCATCGACGGGCCAAACAAGCTGGCCCCCTGGCACCGAGCGAGGCGCGGGCATTGGGCCTGCGCCCGCTGACTTATCCTTACACTCCGGCGGAAGTGGATATGCTCGCCCGGGTGCTGGAAGATTTTGCCGGATCCGGGCGCACCGCGCGCCTGGTGGCGACCGGAGACGAATCGCTGGAAGTGTGGGTGAGGCCCATCCCGGCGATGGCAGCGATGGAGGGCGCGCAATGAATCACGACGCAGAGGCCCGGGCGGCGGCGGCAGCCTGCGCTCCCATCTCGGTGGCCGATCTGGCCGGCGCGGGTGGGGGCGTGGATTTGCCGGGTGGCAAGTGGGCGCGAGTGCAGGGACCACATCTGCGCTCGGCCCGGAAGAAATTTGCCCGCAACAAGACCGGTTGCACTGGGATTAGTTTGGCCCGGCAGCTCCGGCGGAGGCGGGATGGATCGCTCTTGGAGCGGCATTTTTACTGGGTCAATCTCGGCAGCAAGTGCCGGAAGTTTTGCCTGGAGACGCTCGGGAAAGACGAAGCCTGGCGGCGGGCGGTGCAGCTCCGGGCCGAGCATGAACGCCGGGTGGCAGCAATCAACGCAGCGATCCTCGCGGCCCGGCAGCACCAGGAGGCGGCACGAGCGCAGTGATCAATGAAGTGACGCTTTGCCGCCTAGTCGAAGAGGCGCGGCTGATGGGTGAAACCGCGGTGCGCCACCGGCTGGAAGACGGCGCGCTGGTGGAAGTCCATCTGGTGCCCCACCCTGATCTGCCCGGCATCTTTATTCCAACAATTTCGGCCCCGGAGGGCCGCCTAACCCAACCAACAAGATAAAAAACCTATGACGACGAAACTACGAATCAAGAAGGCCGCCGAGGCCGTGACGCGGGAGACTGCGGAGCGCCTGGTGCGGGAAATTGCCGAGCTCACCCTGGAGGAGCGCGAGCGGAAGAACGAGATCGACGCGGCCATTCTGGCGGCGAAAGAGCGGCACGCGGCGCGGTTGTCCGAGATCGCTGAGATGGTGCGCGACAAGGCCGAGCTGGTCCAGGCTTGGGCCGAGGCGAGCCCGGATGATTTTGGCAAGGCCAAGAGCCTGAGCTTCCCGGCGGGCCGGGTGGGCTTTCGCACGGGCACGCCCAAGCTCAAAACGATGGCCGGTTGGACCTTTGCCCGAGTCCTGGACAAATTGAAATCGCTTCCGTGGGGTGCGTCTTTTGTCCGGGTGAAGGAAGAGACCGACAAGGAGGGCCTGTTGTCGGCCTACGCGGCCCGGACGCTGAGCGACGGGGAGCTGCGCGAGGTCGGGTGCCGGGTGGTGCAGGAAGAGGGATTTTTCATCGAGCCGGATCTGGCCATGGTGGAAACCCGCATCCAGGAGGCGGCATAATGACGCCCGCGGAAATCACCTTCATCTGGGTCGGGGGCGCGGCGAGTGGTGCGCTGCCTTTCTTGCTCTGGCTGCTGATCCGGCGGATTATCGCCCGGGCGGCCCAGCGGGATGAGCTGCACTACTGGCGCGCACGGCAGAAATTCATCCGATGAGCCCGGCGAAATTTCCAGAGATGGCGGCAGCCGTCGAGAAACTGCACGCGGTCTATGCTCGCTCAACGGGATTTGAGCTGCGGTTGGACTACGCCCGGATCCGGGCTTGGCATGATTTCATCCAGGCGGGGCTGGGCGAGGCCGACCTCGCGCTGGTGGTCGGTTATCTGCGGCGGAAAATCGCGGCGGGCGACCGCAACCCCGGCGCGCTGAAATTTTCCAACCTGATCGTGCAGTTGGATCGGTTTGAGGAGGATCTCGCGTTGGCGCGGGCGGAGAATCGGATTCGCACGCGGGGGGCAGAGGCCGCGCCCCGGCCCCTGCCTGCGGGCTGGCAGGATTACCTGCGGCAGCATTATCCCGGCTCCGCCATCCCGGCAGATGGCACAAAATTGCCGGAATACATGCAGAAGGAAATCCGGGAGGCACTGCGATGAGCGGATTTTACCCCAGCAGTGGATTGGGCGGGCGCGACCGTAAACCCACGCCCAGCCGGGCCGACAACTCGGCAGGGGCTTGGGCGCACCATCCTCTGAGCCGCGAGCAGAAGGCGAATCTCGCCATTCTGGCTCGCCGGGCCTTCGCCGTGCGCTCGGCGGCCCACCCCGGAGTGAATGCCGATACGTGGCGACGCGAGGAGAGCATTCGGGCGGTGGGCAAACGCATTACCGAGGCGACGCAGGGAGATTACCTGCGGCTGCGGGCGCACTTCGAGGATCTGGCCGGGCAAAGCGACAAGGCACTCCGCACGCTCTGGCAGGAGGATAATCAGGCGACAAAGGTGGCCTATCGTCGGCTCTGCATCGAATGCCGCCAACGTGGGCTGGCCCTGAGCTACCCCGGCGCGATCTGCCAGAAGCAATTCCACTGTGCGCTGAACGAGGCCACGGCCAAGCAGCTCTGGTGCCTGGTCTTCACGATCCGCAACCGGCGCAAACCGACCCAGCCCGCCAAGAAGAAGGTTTTCCAGGAACAACACGGAGGAGCGGAGATCCCGTTTTGATGCGATGAGGCAGAACAAGCAATTTTCCGATCTGGTGAACGCCGCATTGATGGCGGGGGTTTCGATTTACATTGCGGAGCTCAACGCGGTTTCCACCAAAAAGGCCATGAGAACTGCGACAAAATTCATGCTGTCGGTTCTTGGCCCGGATTCCTTTTCCAGAGACTCAATAAGGGAAAAGCTCCGTAGAATACACGCACGAATACAGCAAGGGGAGACCATCGAGCAGGCATTAAGGGATAAGAGGAAAGACCATTTTGCGCCCGGTGAAGATGTCCCGGCAACTGCTGATCTCGATTTTGGCCCAGATGAGCTGAACGACCATGACCCCGATTGATTATCGACAGGAGACTTGGGACAGCCTACAGGGGCGGCTGGCGGGCCTGCGGGGGCGAGTGCTGGCGGCTTTGCGCCTACACGGGCCGTGCACGACGCGGGAGCTCTCGGCGAAGTCGGGGCTGGATATTTTGACCGTGCGGCCCCGAGTGACCGAGCTGGTGCAGCTCGGTTGGGCGCATTGCACCGATGAGCCAGGGCGCGAGGGAGTTTACGCGGCGGCGAGCTACGCCGAAGCCCGGCGGCATTTCGAGCGGGAGGCAGCCCGGGTGCGGGATGCCCAGCTCTCTCTTTTCTAAACCTCAAACCAACCAAACCATGACAGAGACCATCAAAGAAAACCCTCCGCAGACCGTGCGGATCATCAATGCGGTGCCCACCACCGACGAAGTGCAAGTAGCGCCGGATGAGAAGTATGCGGATCTCCCCGCGCCGATCACGCCCCGGGTGGGCATCGTGCGTTGGATTCCCCAGGGCGATGGCCTCTACCGTCCCCGCATCCAAGTCCTGGACAACTGGATCCGGGTGACACGCGCGGCGGAGTATGGAATCCACATCCCGTCGGACACGCTGGTCCGGCTGGGCAATGGGGGATTCATCGAGATCAGCCAGCCAAGCCCAGGCTACACAGCAATCAATCTGGAAAGCCTGCTGCGCCACATCGAGCTCTGCAAGGACGCGGAATTTTGGACCCCGGAGCGGCGGGATAGATACCGGGCCAGTGCCTGGAACTTCCGGCAGGTATGAGCCATTCGGACTCAGACCCGTATGACTCAGACGACTATCAGCAGTTTGTGGCGTCTATGGTCCCCCACTGCCACTGCCACGAAAGTCTAAGACCGTGTGACGGCGTGCTGGCTGGGGGATTGTGCGACGGTCAATATGACGATCCGCGAGAAATGGACGATTTTGAGTATAGGTCGACCCCTTGGGGTGATGATGAGTAGTCCGAAACGCAGATCACCGACCGCGAAGCAACATGAACGAAGCAATGGACAATCAAACTAAGGAAAAGCCGAAAGACGAACCGCGTAGCGGTTCGGTGGATCAACTTGGTAGGCTCGAAGCCGCGCTCGCGTCTCTCAAGTTTGCCGCAGTAATGTATGACTCTGCGAGCAAGTGGGCCGACCGGATGCAATCCCCGGTATGTCGGCAACTTATGGCGGATGAGCAAGCAAGGCGTTCGATGAGCTTAAAACGTGCGGCAATAGCCTTTGCCGAAGCGGCGGTATCGTATGAGCCTACCCGTCCGCGATCACGGGCTGCTACCCGTGAAAGAAAACGAACCTAAACACAATGGAGGTGGCCACGGGTAGCAGTTCCGTGGATCGCTTTGTTAGCCAATTATGAAATATGAAAATCGCAATTTACTTTGAAGATCAACCTGACGGGACAGTCAGGATGCAACGGAAAGACCTCTCTGGCCACCCCTGCGACGGGGAGGCTCATGAAGTGGTGAGAATCGCGCAAGAAGCCGTTTACGAGTTTATGCGGCGACAAAACCGGCAAAAGCAGGAGGAGGACGTCAATATCGAAGTTTCGGAAGAAGACCTTTCCGAAGCGGAGAGGATTCTCCGTATTTTTGGCTAACGATCAAGCTCACCGATCGCTACCGGAGGAAAAGCCATGAATCAAATCGGTATGGAGGCGGGGCAAGCGGAACTGAATCGCGGTAGCGATTCGGTGGAGCGCCTTGTTGGGCATTTTCTGCTTTTCCTAAAGTATGGAATGCACGCAGCTCCAAAAGACGGGACCGAAATCATGCTGCTTATCCGGCATCGCAACTACGAACTGGCGGACGAAGCGCAAAAGCCCGACTGGCAGGAATGGTGCGTCGGAAAGTGGATTGACCACAACGGCGGTGGATGGACATGGCATGGAATTGCCGGATCTCCGGTGGCATGGCTTCCTTTGCCCAACAGTAATTCCGCGACCTGAGTCGGATAATTTTTATGAAAAGAGAAGAAGCAGAGAGACGGCTCCGTGAGGTTTTGCGGAGGAAACATTATCGGTTGAGCACGGAAGAATCCTATGTGGGATGGGTGAAGCGGTATTGCGCTTTCCTGGCTGGGCATCGGCGGAAGGAAGATGCGCCGGAGCGAAAGATCGAAGCTTACCTAACGACGCTGGCAACGGATGGGAAGTCTGCGGTCTCGCAAAATCAGGCTTACCATGCGCTGCGATTTTTCTACGAGGTGTGCCTGGGGGTGAAGTTGGGGGACATCCAGGCGTTGCGAGCCAAGACGGGATCCCGCGTGAGATTTTGCCCGACCCGGGAGCAGGTAGCGCGCCTTCTGCCGCTGGTGCCGGACTTGTATGGTTACCCGGCCAACCTGATGGTGCGTTTGCTCTATGGGTGCGGGATGCGGGTCTCGGAGGCTCCGGCCCTGAGAATAAAGGATGTGGACCTGGTCAATTCACGAGTCATTATCCGCGAAGCCAAGCACAACAAGGATCGGGTGGTGGCGCTGCCGTGCTCGGTCTTGGCTGAGATCGAAGCCGAGATGCGGGTGGCGCAACGGACTTGGCAGACGGATCGGGGGCGAGGACTGCCAGTGCAGTTGCCGGATAGCTACGGCAAGAAGAATCCGGCGGCGCGGTTTGCCTGGTCATGGGCCTTTTTGTTTCCAGCGGCCAAACCCTGCCAGCATCCCAGGACGGGCGAGATGGTGCGTTATCATGTGCTGCCAGAGGTTTTGCAGCGGGCAGTGAAGATGGCGGCGCGGCAGATCGGCGAGGAGGCGAACCTGACTCCGCATTGCCTGCGGCACGCTTATGCCACCCATGCCTTGGAGATGCAAATGAACCCGCGTGCAGTCCAGGCAGCGATGGGACACAAGAGCTTGGAGACGACGATGGGATACTTACACGCCGAGGCCCTCTCGGTGCGGAGCCCGATGGATGCCTTGCCGAGAGTTTCTGGGGTGGTGGGTGCAAGCGCGCAAATGCCCGAAATTCGCGTTGGGGGGTCTGTGGATAGGCAATTTCCCGTCCGACGCGTTACAGCTATCGGCGAAGCTCGGCGAGAGGCATCACAATTTGCCGCGTCGACCGGGATTTCCGGGGGGCGCTGAGGTCCGAAGGGTAAATGGCGCAGAGGCGTTGGAGTAACCAGCAGGGGCGATAGAGAGTGTGGCCATGACGTTTTTACTGGAGCCAGTGCCAAATAAGGAAGCGGCGGATTTCATCCGGAACAAGCCTGCGGTGTCGCGGGCGGTCTTTGATCGATTGCTGCCGGAGCTGAAGGCCCGGGCGTTTGCCGTGACGGGAATCGAGGATGCGACGGTCTTGCAGGGGCTGCGCGACCGGATCGCGGAGCTGCCGGAGGGGGGAAACTGGGAGGAGATCAAGGCCGACCTGATCGAGAACATCTCGCCGTTTCTGGCCAAAGGGGATTCCCCCGAGGAACAGGAGGCGGCGCAGATCGCGGCGACGCGGCGGGCGGAGCTGCTCCTCCGCCTGCATGGCTTTCAGGCTTACAGCGCAGCGGCCTACCAGGTAATGGATGCCCAGCGGGACGTGATGCCTTATTGGATGTATCGTAGTATGGGGGATGAGAAGGTGCGGGACACACACGCGGCTCTCAATGGCAAGGTGCTCCCGGCGGGCTCGAAATTCTGGGAGAAGCATTACCCGCCATGGGAATGGGGTTGCCGATGCCAGGTGATTCCGATGATGGAAGAGGATGTCGAGGAAATCCGGGCTGAGGAGGCCGATAAGCATCTCGAAGAACGCCGGGTCATGGAAGGGGCAGCTCTGCTCCAGATCGAGGAGGAAGGGCGGCTGGTCTCGGGGCCAAACCAAATCTATGATCTCCGCACGCCAATCGAGCGGGGACAGCCCGGGGGGTTTGAGTGGAGCCCGGCGGATTTGCGGATCCCGCTGGCCGGGCTGCGGGAGCGGTATGATGCGGAGACTTTTGCCAAGTTTGAAGAATGGGCTCGCGGGACGGAGGTGCCGGGGCAGGCCCGGACGGTCTGGGAGTGGTTGAGTGGGATCGTCCGTGCTCAATCTACCGCATCTGAACCGACCTCCGGGAATGTAAGCCTGCGCGCGGAGGTGAAGAGCGCCCAGGCTCTCTCGGGCGATATTGACGATATTCTGGCGCGGGAATTGCCCCCTGATTTGAAAAGCAAGCAAATTATGGACCTTTTGGCGTTACCCAACGAGTTGGCCTCTGACCTTGTCTTTAGTAACCAGTCAACAACAGCCGCGGAGATTGAGGGGCTTAATTTCGTGCGACGGATTACGGCGCGCAGCGTTTTGAGTGGATCGCCTCTGCTGATCAAGCGACGGCGCGGGCGGGCGGCGGCAGATGTTAGTGGGCGATTTATCGACGGCAAACATATGAACGCGGAAACGGTAGCCCATGAAATCGGTCACATCATCGAGGCCAGGAACCCAGAGGCTCTAAAGCGCAGTCTCGATTTCCGGGCGCGTCGCGCTCCGGGTGAGACACCACGTTGGATCGGCAGGGGATATGGACGCCGGGAAATTGCAGTGAAAGACGAGTGGGTAAGCCGCGGCGGGTCTCTTTACTCTGGCAAGGTTTACCGGGCGAGTGGGACGGATTATGCCACAGAAATCTTATCAATGGGGCTGTCCAGATTGATCCGAGACGCCGCTAAATTTGCCGCGGAGGATCGGGATTACTTTGACTTTGTAGTGGATTCCCTGCGATTATTTTAGGTTGTGAGCATCCAAGTGGCAATAAATCGGCAAATCGCGACTATTCAGCAAGGGGAATGGTTTTGCGAAGACAGCGCATTGCTCCAAAGCATTCGTGCCGTGAGCCCTGGGTATTTGCCCGACTACGATCAGGCTCTGGTGGTTGCCGACCTCTTAGGGGGGGTAATCAAGGATGGTGAACCGGAGTCCGCGGAGGGCGAAGTGGATTCAGTGGGCCGACTATTGATTCATTAATTACAGGCCACGATGGTGGTCTTGCGGGGAGTGCATTAATTGGCCATAGTCGTAATTAATGCAATTTCGCTTCATCCGGGGACGGGACACCATTTCGCCGAGCTTAATGCGAGCTCTGCGGACAGGGGGCAATGCGCGCCCGGTGCTCCAGGCGGCAGGGCTGGTGATTGAAGCCCGGGCCAAACGGGCCTTTGATGAGCCGGGGCTGCGACCCGCTGCTTGGGCGGCGCTGAAGCCCTCGACCTTGCGGGCCAAGGCGGCGAAGAATCTATCGAGTCAGATCCTGCGGGCCAATGGCACGCTCTGGCGGAGCATTCGGATTACTGAGCTCCTGGCCACGCGGGTGACGGTGGGGACGGATCGCTTCTATGCGAAGTTTCACCAGCTCGGGACAAAGCGGATGCCTGCGCGCCCGTTCTTCCCATTCCTGGCTGATGGGCGTTTGGTGCCTGCGGCCAAGGCTCGCGTCGAGCTGGCAATGCGGCGGAAGCTGGCCCAAGGCGGAATAAAGTAGAGGTAGGAAATCCGCGCAGGCCGGTTAGTAGAGGGGGCCCCCGCGTGCCATCGTGGGCCGCGTGAAACAACCCAACGGACTCCTCGCCTGCCAGGCAATCAGCAATGGCGCTCTGTCGAGCGACCGGCTGCCGGAGCGCATCAAGCTGCTCAACTGGGGGAGCAACCCTTCGCTAAAGGGTGACATCGTGGTCGGCCCTCGCACGCTGGCGGCTCTCGCGGCCAACCAGGCGGAGTTTGGCTTCGACAAGGTTGGGATCGACTATGAACACCAGAGCGTCGAAGGGCACAAGAACTTCAAACCGGCCCCGCGCGAATACGCGGCCTACGGGATCCCGGAAGTCATCGAAGGCGACGGCCTCTATCTCACCAGCCTCACCTGGACACCCAGCGGAGAACAAAACGCCCGCAACTACGCGGACCTCTCGCCGGTCGTGCTCCGCGAAAATGGCGAGGTGGTATTCCTACACTCGACCGCCCTCTGCCCCCAAGGAGCCGTAAAAGGGCTCGAGTTTTTCACCGCCGACTTTCAACCCACTAAAAAAACCACACCAACCACGCCCATGAATCCTGATCTACAAAAACTTCTGACCACCCTTTTTGAAGCCCCTGCCGACGCGGACGAAGCAGCGATCCTGAGCGCGGGCCAAGCCTTTGCCGAAAAGATCAACAAGCTGATCAATCCGGACAAGAAGCCCGCCGAGGCGAAAGCTGACCAGGTGGACCTGACTGCCCTCTCGGCCACGGTGACCAATCTCCAAAAGCAATTCGACGAAGTCACCCGGGCCAACATCTTGGCCGCCGCCTTGCGCGACGGGAAGCTGGTGCCGAACTCGGCCAAAGACCTCCCACTTGACAAACTCACCAGCCTGGTGGCGGAACTCCCGGCCAATCAAGTGCCGCTGGAAAAACGCACTCCCGAGAGCGTCAAAACCGAAGGGCTCGATACCCTGAGCGCCACCGACATCGAAGTCGCCCGCCAGCTTGGTCTCGACCCGAAAGACATGGTCGCCAAGTAACCGCGCCGATCTTCAACCAACCCAACCCAACCCAACACGATAAAATCCTATGGCCGCTGCAACTGCTGAAATCAACACGCCGGAACGTCCCGGAAACGTGACCGCTTACCCGGTCGCCGCCAATACCACCATCTACGCCGGAACCCTGGTCGCGCTCAATAGCGATGGCCGCGCGATTCCCGCCGCCGACACCGCCGGTCTCCGCGTGGTGGGCCGCGCTGAGCAAACGGTCACCAATGGTGCCACTGCCGGGGCGATTAGCATCGACGTGAAGGAAGGTATCTTCCGGTTCGCCAACAGCGCCACCGACGCGGTGGACGCCAACGACCGGGGCAAAGCCTGCTTCGTCGAGGATGACAACACGGTCTCCGAAGTCGGAGCTACCCACCGCGTGCTCGCAGGCCGCGTGCTCGATGTGACTGCCGATGGCGTCTGGGTCGATGTGCGCGCCGGACAATCCAGCCGAGTGCCCAACGCCGACACCGTTACTGGTGCCGCCGATCTGGCTGCGCTCAAGACCGCTCTGGTCACCATCCTGAAAGATCAAGGTCTCATCAAATAAGCCAACCAAGAATCACCCACCGAACCAACTAAGAACCCACCACTATGGAAATCACGACCAAATCTCTCGAATCCGTCAAACGCGGCTTCCAACGCATCTTCGATCAGTCCTACCAGGGCGTCGCCGATATGTGGTGGCAGCAAATGGCCCTCCGCACGACCAGCACTGGCTCGGAGGAAGAATACCACTGGCTCGGCTCCGTGCCGGGGCTCAAAGAGCTCATTGGTGAGCCAGTCATCCAAAACCTCATCCGCCACGGCTTCACGATCAAAAACCGCGAGTGGGAAAGCACCGTGGGCATCATGCGGAAGGACTTGGAGCGCGATAAGCTCTCGGTCTATACTCCGCTGGTGCAAGCCATGGGGGAAGCTGCGGCCTACCAGCCCGGCGAACTCGTCGCCGAGCTGCTCGTCGGCGGTTTTTCGACGGTGGACTACACCGGCAGTAACTTCTTTGCCACGGGCAAAAAAGCCCACGCCAAGGCCACCACCTTCGACAACATCGACGGCAACAAGAAGCTCTCGCAGGCCAACTTCCGGAAAGCCCGGGCGAACCTCACGGGCCGCCTGAATGCCGAAGGCCGCGCCATGCGATTGGGCAAAGACCTGCTCCTGGTGGTCTCGCCGACCTACCAATCCACCGCACTGGAAATCACCACGGCGGAGAAGATCGGCAACAACACGAACATCGACCGGGGCACGGCCCGCACCTTGGTGCTGCCCGAGTTGCTCGCGCTGAACGCCGAGCACCATTGGTTCTTGCTCGAAGTCGGATCGCCGATGAAGCCCTTCATCGTCCAGACTGAGCTGAATCCCGAAACGGCCATGTGCACCGATCCGGATGACAGCCATGTCCTCTTGACCAAGCAATTTCTCTACCAGGTCTATGCCCGCCACAACGCTGGCTACGGCCTGCCCGAACTGGCCTTTGGCTCCACGGGTGCCAACGCAGCCTGATCGGGGACGCTGATTCTCTTGTTGGTTTGCTCACTGAGGGGAGGAGGCGTGGGAGAGAAATCTCCCACGCCTTTTTTCTTGGGGCAAATCTACCCAACCACACCCACCAACTGACCTATGCCCTACATTGAGCAAAACGACATCGCCGCCGTCATCCCGCCGATTATTCTCACCCAGGCACTGGATGATGATGGCAACGGCGAGGCGGATGCCTGGAGCGTCGTAGCCGGAGCAGCGCAGCGCGAGGTCGATGCGATTCTCGGAGCGCGGTTCACCGTGCCATTCACCGATCCGATCCCGGCCATGGTGCGCGAGGCGGCTTTTACCTTCGCCTGCGAGGCGATCTATTTGCGCCGGGGGATCCATGGGAAAGAAAATCCCTTCACAGAGCGGGCGCGGAGTCTCCGCGAGGCTCTGGCCAAGGTCGCAGCGGGCACGATGCCACTGTCGCCAACGTCGAGCCGGGAACGCCCCTCAGCGAGCATCATCACCACCCCGGCTGGCACGGCGGGATCCGGCCTCATTGTTTGATCTATGGACAACATCGATATCTTGCAGGCGTTGCACGCCGATCTCGCGCCCTACGTGGCTACGCACAAAGGCCAGCTCTCGGTCTCGGGAACCTACGTCGAGACGCTGGATGCCCTCTCGGTGACTCCGCAGGGCTTCTTGGTCATCCTCGAATGGCTGGGCGAGGAAACCACGGCCGAGATCAACCAGGCTTACATCGGAGTGATGCGCCAGGAGATCGGGATCTACGTCGCGCACCAGCCCGGCCTGCCGCTCAAACAGGGAGAGGGGCTCTGGCTCACGCCCGGCGGCAAGACGCTCCTGGAACGCTGCAACGCGATCCGCGACCGCATCCGCGAGATCCGCCTGCCGGACTTGCAGGAGACCACGCGGGAATTTGATTATCGTGGGGCTCGCCAAGTGCTCACGCCGGATGGCCTGCCACTACGGGCCTTCCGCCTGGAGTTTCATCTCCACAATGCCCTCCCGGAGCCGGAGTATCGCAACGTCAATCCGCCGATGCCCTAACGGACCAATGGCCCGCGCTCAAATAGCGCAGGCCGGTTAGAAAACCCGCGCGGACTCCCGCAGAATCGGAGGAGTTATGGCACAAACGATCGTCGGCAACAATACCATCACCTGGGGCTCCGGGGGCGGAGGCTCTCTGGGAAAAGTTCAGTCCGCCTCGCACAAGAAGGGCGGCGACAAGGTCGAGCTCCTGGATGAAAACGGCGAGGTCTTTTGCGTCGTCTATTTCAACGAAAAGGATGAGTGCGAATTTACCGCCATCTTCCTTTCCTCGGTGACGCTCCCCGACCGGGGCGATACCATCACCATTGGCGGAGTGGCCAACTGCCGCGTGGATGATTACGACAAAGTCTGGGAAAACACGAACGCGATGAAGTTCACCATTCGGGCGACCAAATACGCCGGAATCGGCGCTTAATCCTCCTGATGGCCCTCACTACCGAGCAACTTTCCCGGGTGGTCGATGAGCACATCGAGCACCGCGCGGGCCGGACGCCGACCCGCTCTCTGCAAGCCCTGCGGGCCGCGCCTATTGAGGTCGAGGGCATCACGCTCTATCCGCCAGGCATCGGCCAAATCACGCTGCTCGAAGAAATCGAGAGCCCGATCTGGACCTCGATGCAGTCGGGCGCGGAGGAAGTCCAGCTCACGACTCGTGACATGGTGCGGGCGATCTACATTTACGCCGCGACGCTGGAGGCCGACGAAGCCCTACGCCAAGGCCGCGAGGAATTTGAACGCGCCGCCATGGCGTGGATCACCCATTGCCTGCCGCTGGAGAAATTCCCCGCCGTCATGGGCGCTATCGCGCAAATGAACGCGCAGGCCACCTCGACCATTCCCTCGCCGGATCGGCCCGCCAGCCGACCCACCCAGAAAGCAAAAGGCAAAGCCCAGAAAGGCCAGGCTGCCGACCCTTTAGCCTGATCCCGGAGACCACCTCCGGGCTCGGATGGACGCTGGAGCTCTACGAGTCGCTCTTGTCCTACTACCCGCAATTCTCCGAGGACTACATTCTATGGCGGCTTCCACTGGTCCGCGCATTTGCTCTCCTGGTCGCTCGAGCCCACCGCACCGGTGCGAAAATGAAAGGCCCTTCCTACGAGGATATGGACATCATCGATGCTCTGGAAGCGGCGGCGGCGGCTTCGGAGGCCACGGCCCGGGCAGTGAAGGCAATGAATCCGCGCAGACGGGTTAGCCGACGGAAAGCCCGAGGTGGCAAGGTGACACGCAGATGAGCGGTAGTCTGAGTTATTCCCTGAGCCTGACCACGGCGGCCTTTACCGGGCCGCTCCGCACAGCCATGGGAGCTGCGCGAGGCATGGTCGCGGGCCTGAGCCAACTCGGCAATATCGCCACTGGTCTGGCCAGTCTCCCAGGAGCGATCAACAATCTGGTCGCTCCGCTGCGCCAACCCATCACCCTTGCCGCCGACATGGAAGCCCTGGAAACCAGCTTCCAAGCCCTCCTCAAAAGCGGAGACGCGGCCAAGGCCATGGTCAAAGACCTCATGGCCTTCGCGGATGCCACCCCTTTCGATCCCGTGCCTGTCGCCCAGACTGGCAAACAACTCCTGGCATTTGGCTTTGCTGCCAAGCAGGTCAAACCCCTCCTCAAAGATATCGGCGATCTGGCCGCCGCCATGGAGAAACCCATTGAAGAAGTGGGCGGAGCCTTTGGCCGCCTCAAGGCCGGGCAATTTGGCGAAGCGTTTGAGCGTTTCCGCAGCTTCGGGATTTCGATGCAGGATTTGACCGGTGCGGGCCTCGAGTTTGATAAGAGCGGATCTTTCCAAGGTTCGGCCGAACAAGCGATGGAGGCCATTCGCAAAATCATCCAGCAGAAATTTGGTGGGGGCATGGATGCCCTCTCCCGCACGGCGAAGGGGCTTTTCTCGACCCTCATGGGTTACTGGGACGCGCTCCAGCGTGCCTTTGGTCAACCGATCATGCAAAGCCTCAAGCCAGCCATCACGGCGGCGACCGATCTGCTCAAGCAGTGGACCCCGATGGCGGAGGAGTTTGGCAAAAAGATCGGAGTCGGGATCATTGCTGTCCGCGATATGTTCCAGAGCGGCAAGCTCTGGGAGACAGCCCGGCTGGGCTTGGTCTTGGCGGGTAAAGAGCTGGTCAATTTTCTCTGGCGTGGGCTCCAAGGCTTGATCGCCGGCGCCACCTCGGGGCTGGCCTCGGCAGCGGGGATCTTCCAGAAGGTGCTGGGGGATTCGTCGTTGTGGGAAGGGATGAAGCAAAAGGTTATCGGCATCATGGCCGAGCTGCGTTCCACGTTGCTTAGCACGTTTGCCCAAGTGGTCGAGGCGCTGCCGTCTTATTTGGGCGGAGGCAAGAGCGCCGGATCTGACCTCCGAGCCGGGGCGATTGAAGCGATGGGAGATTCTGTGCGTGCGGGTGTCCGGGCTGATGCGGCTTTTGGACAGATGGACTGGGCAGGCATCATGCAGGAGGTCGGCAAGGGCCTCGCCGCAGGTCCGCAGGCCATGCGCGAGGGCTTCGCCAATGCGGAGGTGCCCTTTGATACCGGGCGTGACCAAATGGCGCTGAACAATCTCCTCCTGCCCGCCCTGGCGAAAGCACAGCAATTCTTTGATCAGCAGATGGGTGCGGAACAGCCCGCCAAGAAGCTCAATGATGTGGCGGATGGCATCCTCAAAGTGGTCACCGAAAACGGCATCTTTATCCAGCGAGAGATTAAAAACATCACCGACAACCTCCGTGGGGCCATCCCCAACGGCGAGTTTGCCTAAGCCATGCCTCCCCGCGCCGCCGGTCGATACGAAGTTCGCCAGCAACGCGCCCGCAAAGTCGTGCGGGCCGAGGCCATCCGCTACGTCATCCCTTACGTCGGCCCCTATGCCGCGCTCGAACGCCAGATGCCCGAGATCGGAGCCACGATCGCAGGCTACCCCGCCGACTACAAAGTCGCCGAGGTCTCCTTGGAAGAAGGTCGCGCCAATGATGGCCGGATGACGGTCTACATCGAAAAGCTCTTGCCTGGCAATCCCGGCAGCCAAGAGCAGGCCCAGATCGGCGAAACGGTCTATGAGCTCGACTGGGGCGAGGAGCGCCGACCGATTGAAGAACACGCGAAATGTGGCTCTCTCGTCTCGTCCCGCCCGGTCGATCCAAATACCGGACGCAAGCGCACTTGGGACAACTGGGAATCCCTGGAATCCTCCGATTATCTACAAAGCACCGGCGGCTGGACCTTGGCTCAATACCAGGGATTAAAAGAAAAGGGCTACAATGATTACCCGGTTGCCTTCCCGATCGCCCGAGTGACGAAGTACGCCCGGTTCCGCATCACGCCAACGGGCAATGTCTGGGCTCCGGGCAATCCGCCGAGCCAGTGCAATCCGCCCAACGGCTACTACTACGTCAAGACCGCCGCCCGATCCCAACGCTCGGGCCGGATCTATCAGCTCGTCGAAGAATGGCGCGGCTACGACCGAGCCGATGAACTCTTTTTCCTATGAGGATCGTGCAGCCTCCCCGCTCTGTCCCAGCCGTCCGGAGCAACATCCTCACCTGGGCGACCCAAGCCCAACAAACCCTTCGCGACCTCTGCACGGCCATCGCGGAGATCAACCCCCGGCGCGTTGCGTCTGGATCTTCGGCCAAGCTCATCGCCCCTTGGGACATTATTCAGAGGGTCGGAGTTGGAATGCCGGATGAGGCAGGGAAGTATTCTTCTTATAAGTGCAAGTTTTATCCCGGCACGATTGGAGGGATCATGCCCGCGAACATCTTTGATGAAATTATGGTCTCCGGCACCGGCACGCAATATCTGGCCGGAGAGACAACCACGGCAGATGGATCGGTCCAAACAGTCACATTGGCCATGTCTGCTTCGCATCCAGCCACACAAGAACAAACTCTGGGTGGGCCTCCCGGCTCGCTGGATATTCTGTTGGGCGTCTTTGTCGATGGCGCCTACTGGAATGTCGCCAAGGCCAACCTGACGCTGACTGCGGTGGAATCGTTAAGGGAATCTGACCCAACCCCAGCACCGTATGGTCTGCCGTATCGCAGCTACTATGTGTGGAGGGTTGACTAATGATTTCTTTTCAGGTTCCTGCCGATACTGTTTATTTGGAAACGGTCAACAGCTTCAGTATTTGGAGTTCGGGTAAGACCGCGGAAAGCAGGGCGGGGCATTCTATTTCGGACAATTCCCACACGTTTCACACTACCACAGCTCAATCGGATTATTCATGGGGAACATCTAGTGTAAACGGGCCTTCTGCTACTATCTCAAGGTATTATTCTACGGTTTACGATTACCTTTTTGTTGCAGCGGGGGAATATCCCGAAGCAAACAACCCCCGCACGGGCACGACTTCCAAAGTGGAATGGACGATCTCGAATGCTACTGGATGGTCGTCTTCGTCTTCGAGCACTTACGCCTCTGGCGCTACAACTAATTGGAAAGACGATCCGCCTGAAGGATACGAGGATGTGGCTGCCGGAGCTTCGGCCTCGGACAGTAATTCCGGGCTTCGCACTACTTGGTCTGTAGCAAGAACCTCTTCAACAGTAGCCATTATTGAGATTGGGCAATTAGCTATTACCGATACGGGCGAGAGTTGGATTTCGGAAGTAATATCAACTTCGTCTATGTCGGGCACAGGAACGAATACTGGCTCGCTTCCAACCACATCCTCTTCATGGAAGACAATTCCATGGTCTGTGAATGATTGGGGAGCCCCTCTCGTAACGACTACCCACCGGACTACTACAACCGTTGCCGGAAGTGTTACTGGCTTTGATGGAGCTACCGTCAAGTATTCCACGGTTTATGTGGTGCAAGATCGAGAGGGGCTGGTCGGGCCGGTTGGCTCTGGCATCCAGACATCGTTCGTGTCGGCTACAGCCACAACCATTGGCCCAGCAACTCAAACCACAAGCTCTACTACCCCGACCTATTCCGTTTCTGCTGGGTTTCAAAATCCTGATACCACGACAGCTTATACTTTTGGTGGGGTATATCCATCGGCACAAATTGAGGCGGTGGAGGTTCCTTACATCTTGAATCCATACGAATTGCCCCATTCCGTCGAAACAATGGAGGAGTATTCTACCTCGGCTTGGAGTTTTATCGGTGCGTCTGGAGGAGTGCAATCAACCCCTGTGACCCGCTCGAACTTGGTTTCGGTAAGCGTGGATTCAACGCAATACGTTGGGACAACTGGGCTCTATGGCTTTTATCAGTCTTCAACTGAGCTGGCTTTGATTAGCACTGAAGATACAAAATCCCAAGCTGGGACTGGGAAGAGATGGGTCACTCCGTTGCAAAAAGGGGCTGGGGTGACCACTTCGCCATTGCATACGGCGTCAGAATGGGGTGGGGATTACACCAGCCGATCACAGCAGACGGACGCCACCTCTGCGGACGCAGGAGCCTCCAAGACCGGATTAGTCAGCAATGGGGGCGGGGTGGGGTTGGGTTATCCTTCATCGCCAACCGTGGCGAGGATGCATCCATTTGTTCATATGGCCTTGCCTCCCGGAACGGTCAGCGGGTCAGCCCTTGGGGCAATGACGGCCTCTGTCTATGGAATTGTCTCCGAGTGGGGGTTGGCTGGTCGGAGTGCTCTGGTAGAATTACCTTCTCCCATGGATTCCGCTATTTATCGATCTTCCAGTTTGACTGCTGACAATGCGGGGTCCACAACATCCGGAACGGTGGCCGCGCTGGGATCGGTCGGATCGTCTTTTTCGTTTGGGGAATCTTCGCATGTCGCGGCCCATGCTTCGGTAGGATTAAACAAGGGGGTGTATTATGTGCAGACCCCATCCGGGGTGGTTACTTCCATTGTGACCGCGCCAACCGTTACCTCATGGACGCATCCCGTGAACTTCTGGCCAGCAAAGGCCGGGGTGGCGAACCCTAATGGCGGCAATCCAGAAGCGACTGTGACCAGCCAAAGCGAACCGTTCTTTATGAACGCCTACTGATATGCTCGCCGTTGCTACTGCTGCCACAAAATCTTACCTACACGCTTGGCCTCAATGCGTTCGCGCCATTGCAGCGGCGGCAACCCATCATGCAGAAGCGCATTTTATTTTTGCTACCGATGAGAGCACAGAGAGTCGGGCGGCGGAAGAATTAGCCAAGGCAGAATTACCGGAAGGGTGGAAGGTTACGGCTATTGCGATGAGGGGGATGGAAGACGATGCGAAGGATTACAAGCATGAGGCGCAACTGCGCATCGCGGCATTACAAGGAGCGGCCTTTGCTTTTGCCCGATCCAAGGTAAGGGCCGATCTTCTCTGGTCGGTTGAATCGGATAACGTAGTCCCGGCCGATGCCTTGAGAGTGTTGGAATGGACACTTGCCATGCCAACGGCTGATGGCTCGCCATATTACGACATCGCGGCTGGGACCTATCCGAATGGGCTGTTTCTTGGTGGGTTTGGCACGTTGCAAAACCCGATTGCAGAAGATTTCCTGCCGTCAGAACGCAAGCTATCCCCGCGCCTCAAAGCATGTCTCGACGCTTGCGAAGCGCGGTTAAAATCCGGCCCTTCCGAAAAGGAAATGAAACGCATTGGCAGGCTCCGCGAACGGGTGAAAAAATCCCCGCCTGATGGCAGCAATGTGTGGGAAGTTACGGCAAAGCACGGCTGGAGACGGAGGGGTTGGATGGATTTCGCTTATCCCGGTATCGGGGAGGGAGCAGTTGTTCCCTCGGATTGGTGCGGTCTCGGTTGCACGCTGATGAGCAAGCGGGCATTGGCGATGGCGGATTTCTGCGGGTATGACGGGGGCGGCACGCAAGACCTTTTCCTGTGCTGGCACCGCTGGCACCCCGCTGGCCTCCGGATCGCGTGCGTGCCGCATGTGGTGTGCGATCATGTGAAGAGGGAAGGCACCGGAATCATTCATTACCGGGCCTACCACGAACAAGACCCGGCCTATCGCGGACATTTGCGGGTTCGTCGCCAGGCTTTCGTCGGAGCGTAGCTGGGGGAGTAATTATTTCGCGCAGACAGGTTAGCCCCTGTCTCCTGATTTGCGGCAGATTGGGCCGCACATGGACCTGATCATTCACACCCAGCGCCGAATCTTGCTGGCGAGCCTGAGCAACGGCACCCAACCCCTCGGCGAGTTGTCCGTTTCGCAGCGGAACGAATTTCCCATCAGCCTCCAGTTTGTCACCGACGGGGCCAACGTCGGAGATCCGCTTGCAGTCGTGCCGATCCCCGAGCCCTACACCCGAGCAGTCCTCTCAGCTCGACCGAATGACAATCTCTCTTCCGGCGACCTACTCTTTTTTGTCGAGGATTTCACCCCGGTCGGCTCCGGGCAGGATCTCCGCTACACCGCCACCCTCGACACGCTGACCGCCCCCATCGCAGCCCTTTTCACCGGCTCCGCTACCAAGGGCCGCGCCGCCTGTCTCCTGGACATCGACCTCTTGGTCTCCAGCGACCCCGCAGACGGTCGCCGCACCATCATCCCGCAGCGCGATCTCTGGATCTACCGCACCATCTGGCAAGGCACCGAAAACGTCCCGACCACCGACGTGCCAGCCTACCCCGGCCCCAGCCAAATCATCGTCCAAAGCCAGCTCGGCAGCATCGTCCCCAATTTGCGCCTCGACATTACCGCCCTCACCGGCGGTGGAGGAGCCGCCCTCGACGGCATCGCCACCGCGCCCCTCGACCCTCCCTATATCATCGCAGTCATCATCGCCGGTGCGTTGCGGTTTTATGTGCTCTCCGCCTCAGACGCCGCCGAGGCGGCTCCTGGCATCATCCGCCCCGATGATTACGCCCCCGAAACCAACGAAAAAGTCTGGACCCAAGTTCTCTAATACCATGCACCAAATTTTCTCCATTCTCATCGTTCTCCTCATTTGTGCGACTCTTGGCTGGTCGCAATCTTCCGGGCTCCCGCACAACCCCAACACCGGCGAAGTCCCCGGCAATCTCATCTTCACCGGCAATAACACCTTCACGGAGTCGGTCACCCTTGGCAGTGTGATGGTTGAGCCTGCCGCCGACGGCATCGAGACCCTCACAGTCAACGGCACTGCCGCCGCTCTCCATTCGGCGGGGACCGTGATCTATCTCCCCGACGGCAATGAAATTTCTGTCGTTGAAGACGGCGACTACTACTGGAGCGACGAAAACTATTGGTGGTATTTTGGCCGCGACGGCACTGCATGGAGCACAGCAGAGGAGGGAGCTGCTCGTCTGCGGACGTGGCTCGCTGGACAATACTGGACCGATGGGGACTCGAATGAGCTAGTTCCTCAGCCAACCTTCTCGGGAAGTGGAGCCCAAGTCATCATTACTCGCGAGTCTGCTCCTGTTCTCGGCCTCAGCACCTCATCCAGCACCCTGCTGCCAGTCGCCATCACGCAAAATGGCACCGCAGGCGGATGGGGCGGCACTCCGAAATTCCTCCGCCTCCTCAACGCCGACAACAACAAACTCTACGAACTCAAAATCACGGGCTCTCCCAACCCCGTCCTCACCATCTCCGAAGTCGCACCATGAAAAATCTCATCACTCTAATCATCATCCTGGCTATTGCCGCTGGGGGCATTGCTCAGGACTCTCAAGCAGTCATGGAGCGGAACGGTGTCGCGGAAATCGATGGAGGCTCCCTCAAAATCTCCAGCATGGTCGGCGAACAGCTCTATGACGCCGGATTGAACAACGTAGATGGGTCGGGAGGCACCTTCATAATCTGGTTCTCAAATCTGCTTGCCTTTAAAAGTGGATCGACTGGCGGTGCAGGCGACAAAGCCAGCGTAACCGGTGATGGAGATGTGCATTTCCAGGGCAAAGTTCTCGGTGGCGGGACATCTTTTTGGAACTCCCAACCTGTGCTTAATCCGCACACCCGCACCCTTGAACAGTCTTGGACGGCGAATGGAACCACTTTTGCCGCAACCGGCAATTTCACGGAGCGAGGATCCCAACTCTCCCGCTGGCGTGGTGCGGCCACATCTGATCCATCCTCGCCCGAGGCTGGAGACATTTATCTCAACACATCCTCCGGAAAAGTCCGCATCCATAGCGGCTCCGCCTGGATCGACCTGAACTAATCCCATGAAAACACTCCTTGCTCTACTCCTCACCATCGGCTTTGTCGTCGCTCAAGAATCCGTGATGCTTTACTCGGACGGAAAGACATCTCTCTCGCCCGGCAGTTCCTACGGTCCGATCTCATTGGTCGATGACTCCGGCGTCCCGACTTTCCGTTTTTCCAATCATGCCTACGGGGGAATCCAATTCCTGCACAATGGGTATGGAGGGACGGCCATCGGAATGCAGATGCCAGCTATTACTGGAGGCGGAGCATTGGAGTTTTGGACTTCGCCGTCTGGTCCAGCGACATTTCTTTTAGGCGCAGATTCCTCCGGGGTCGCATTTTCCCGGGCTGGGTCATCTCCTAATGGGTATGTCGGACGGTGGCGCGGCAGGCTCGCCAGCGATCCTTCCTCTCCCACCCCGGGCGAAATCTACCGCAACACCGGCACCGGGAAGGTCCGCCTCTGGGACGGCACCGTCTGGGTGGACCTCAATTGATGACAAATCTACAACTATGAAAATCGCCATAATTATTGTCCTCGTCGCCACCGCAGCACTGCACGCGCAGGTGGATCACAACACCGTAATGCAGGATGGCCCTTTGGACCTTGCGGCTCCACCCGTATTCGATGGCTACGGTTTTAATTTCCGGCTTGGTGGGGATGTTTTCATCCAAAACCTTGCACAATGGAGTTGGGCCGGAATTAGCGAAGATTTAAGCATTATCCAATCTAACCAACCAAGCTGGGGACTAATCACTCCCACAGCCACCGGGACGGTATACATCGGAGGCAGATTACAAGTTGGCTTGCCTGGAGGATTTGGACTCGGCGACCTGAATGTCAGGGGTAACATCACAGAGAAAGGACACTCCGTAATGCGGTGGCGAGGGGCCGCCACGTCCGATCCTTCCAGTCCAGAGGAGGGCGACATGTATTTCCGAACTAGCGACAACAAAGTGCGCATCTACAGCAACTCCGCATGGAGAGATCTGAATTGATTTTATGAAACACTCGACCCCAATCACTCTTGCCGTTCTGGTTCTACTCTCTATCCCCGCCTGGTCCCAGGATCACAGCACAGTGATGCGTCCGCCAGGCGATTCCAATGCCATCGTGCTGGGAGAATCAATCAAACTACACAATGGATCTGGCCCTTGGGGGCATTCTACTATGTATGTCGGCAATCCCGATCTGAGCCAGACGACCCAAACCATCCAAACGCAGTTTTTTTGTGGCGGAGGAAACGGATACAGCACGCTGGGCCTAGTCCAAGGAGGAAAAGGGTTTACACTCGGGGCCGATCCATCGGGGAACTTTGCTGTCGATGTAGTAAACTGGCCAGGTTTTCCGGAAGCGGAAGCGGGGTCAGTCATTCAGCATCCGGTAAAGTTTTCAATTTTGTTCGATTTGATCGAGCAAGCTACACCGCCCGCTCCGGCAACCAACACAGCGCGAGTTTTTGTGCGCGACAATGGGAGCGGCAAAACGCAGCTCTGCGTCATTTTCCCAACCGGGGCCGTCCAGGTTCTGGCCACCCAACCCTAAAACCCAATCCATCCAGTATGAAAAAAAACCTAATTACTCTCGTCGTCATCATCGGAGCCACAACCTTGGCCGTGACCATGCCCCGCGTGCGCGGACAGGTTTCCATCCCCATCGAGCCCGTGACCGTCTCGCAGCCAGTGACCGTGACTCAGAACATCACCGTCTCCGAGGTCCCCGTCCAGTCCATCCGCTTCGATCTGGTGAATGAAAGCATCAGCTTCCAGCTCACCCCGGTGGCCGGAGGCAACCGCACGATCACCCTCACCGGCGCGGAGTTCACCGCCGTGCGCAACAGCTTTCTCGCCCCCTTCTCGCAAGCCATTGCCCCAACGCTGCGCTCCAAGCTCGCCCCCTCCGGCGACTGATCCGCAGCCCCTGCGCGGGACCCCCGCGACCCTTTCGCCGTTTACCAAACTTTCCGCGTCGTTACCCTTTTCCGGGGGCGATTACACCCTTACCAAACTTTTCGCGCGGTTACAGCTCCGGCTCGAACTGCGTTCTCATCCCACCCCCTTCACGGCCCTCCATCAACGC
>CAZQRL010000017.1:0-46869 GCA_964595865.1 uncultured Chthoniobacteraceae bacterium | reverse complement strand
GCCACCGCAGACCACGTCACCGAGCACGTCGTAGAACACGAAGTCGAGGTCTTCGTCGTAGGCACCCTCTTCTTCCAGGAAGTTGATGGCGGTGATGACGCCACGACCGGCACAGCCCACGCCGGGCTCCGGACCACCCGATTCGACGCACTTGACGTCGCCGAAGCCGATGGCCATCACGTTTTCGAGATCAAGGTCTTCCACCAAGCCGGCCTCTGCGGCCAGGTGCATGACGGTGGTCTGCGCCTTGCTGTGCAGGATCAGACGGGTCGAATCGGTCTTCGGGTCGCAACCGACGATCATCACCTTCTTGCCTGCCTCAGCCAGCGCCGAGACCAGGTTTTGCGTGGTGGTGGATTTGCCGATACCGCCCTTGCCGTAGATGGCGCATTGACGCAGTTTTGCCGTGGTGTAATCTCCTGGGTGTGAAGCTCGTTTGGGCGCTCAGTCAATCCAGATCACATCGCGCTTCCCGGTGATCAAATGGCAAGGAGCGTGCCACCAGCGCAAAACCATTCCAACTCACTGATCTACAACGATTTGACCCGTTCCAAGCCGTTTTTCCCCCCCGCGGGTTCTTGTCGCCCTTGCGACAATCCGGTTCAAAGTCCCACCTTGCCAGCGTGGGCAAGGTTGCCAATCAACCGCTGCAACCTGCCCGCCGTCATACTCGGCAGCCTCACTTTCCAGCAGCATCCGGCAGTACTCAAGCTCGATGGCGTCGAGGAACTCCATGCCGAGCTGTTCCGGCTGCTCGACGGCATCGAGGATCAGGCGGAGCGGGTGCGCGCCTTCCGTGAGGGGCTGAACGCCCACTTCTGCCTCGACCATCTCGAGGAAGCCGGTCTCGATTCAGCCAATGGCAAGCGTGCCAAGGCCAACTGGCTGCGCGTCCTGCGTGGCTGGAGCTTCGATGCCGACAGCCGCGAGGCCGCCGTCCTGAAGGGCTGGGTGGAATCCCGTTTTGGGCTCATTCCGCGCCATCATGGCGAACCGCTGCGCGATTTCAGCAGCCGCGCCTGGCAGCGTTACGAGGAAATGCGCGCCACCGGCCTGTATGGCACCAACGCCCTCGAAGCCCAGCTCGATCTCCTTTACGCCTACGGGCAGTACGAATACGCCCGCGCCGGAGAGTCGCTCTCCCACCTCACCCTCTACCGCGGCGTAAACCGCCTGGACGATCACGAAGTGCTGTCAGACGCCGCCCCAGGCCGTGTGGTTCTGTTCAACAACATTAGCTCGTTCAGCGCCTCACGCGAGCGTGCCGGCGAGTTTGGCGACCTGATCCTGCAGGTCGACGTGCCGGTCGCCAAGGTCTTCTTTCACTGCGCCCTGTTGCCCGGGGTCTTGCAGGGAGAGGAGGAATACCTGGTCATCGGCGGCGCCTACGCCGTCACCTCGGCCAGCTTGTAAGCCCGGGAACAGCCATCTTTCCTCATAGGCTCTCATGTAAGCGCACAGGGATGCGCCGGGCGCCGAATTCCGGGAACCGCCGATGCACCTCGTCGATCCGCCGCGCCAGAATCTGTTCCTCGGGGCTGAGCGCCCCGTCGCGCCCGCACTCCAGCCGGTTGCGGTTCACCCCCGGCAACTCGCACTGGCACCGCACACTCCATGCGCAGCCGCTCTTTTCCACCATGGTCTTCCTCATGGATCGATCCCCAATTCCTTGCACTTTTTTTAGCCAATCGACCTCCACGGCTAGCTGGCCCACCTTGCGCTCCAGGCGCTCCTTTTCCTGCGCGCTGCAGGCTTGTTGCTGCTCGCGATCCTTGCCCCGGGCAAAAACGCCGGACGCCGATTCCATCATTTGGGTTTTCCACTGGGTCACCTGCACCGGGTGCAAATGGTTTTCCGTGGCGATCTGCTGCACGGGCTTTACCCCCTTGATCGCTTCCAGCGCGATCCGGGCTTTGAACTCCGGACTGTGATTTCGTCGTTTTGCTTCACGTCTCGTCGGTGTTCTTTCACTTCCGAGACCCGCCCTCAAGCTAACGATCCCGCTGGCTCCGTTTTCACCGTGCCACCTCTCTACCACCCCTCCATACAATCTCTGCAGGTTCGAATTAGCGTCGCGATAGGCGAAAACTGCACCTAAAACTCTGCCCAATTTCGCCCCCGCCGAAATGGACGTGCGTCTGGTTGAGTATGGCGGATTTGCGCTGGTATCCGCTCTGGCTAAACTCCCCGGCGCACGTCCGGTCGCGAACCGGCATCGCCCGGTGGAGAAAAAAACGCGGTGAAGTCGGCAGAGCCCTACCCGAATTTCCTGACCAGCCTCTGGCCTGCTTCTGGCTTTCTCGTTCAAAATGGAAAGCTGGTTTCCAGCCAAGACCATCCGTTTCCTTCATCACGCCAGTTCCATCCTGCGCCCCTTCCAGTCAAACGCCCCGGGAAAGACCCCCTAAACTCCTAAATCACCCGGAGGTTGGCACGGTGCTTGCTTGACGGAGCGGTAGTATTACGTTTTTTTGATTTCTTAATACCATTTGTCCCATGAAAAGAAAGTCTGCAGCTGACTGCAAGGAGACCGTTGAGCGGATCAGCGTTTCGCTGCCGCGGGGCTTGGTTGCGGAGTTGGACCAGTTGGTCGTTGAGCGGGATTTTGACAATCGGTCGCAGGCGCTGGCCTGGATGGTGCGGGAGGCACTTCTGGAAAGTCGGCGAGTTGAGGGGCAAGCGGTTATGGCGGGGACGATCACCCTGTTTTTCAAGCAGACGCGGCCGGGAATTTTGCAAGAGTTGGCCGGGTTGAAGCGCGAGTTTGTGGATGAGGTAATCGGAACCTTGCAAGTGCTCTTGGGGGAAGATCATCTCATGGAGGTGTTGCTGGTTCAGGGACCGGTGGACCGCTTGCAGACCTTCACCGATCGCCTGGTGGCCTGCAAAGGTGTGAAAGCGGGGCGCCTGACCCTGACGACTGATTTAATCCCCCCGATTCATCCCCTGCCCCCGCAGCCCGGCGGCAAGACCAATTCAACTCGCAACTAAAATGAACTCCCTTGACTATGCAGAAACTCTCCCTCCCGGCGGCATGTGGTCCATGCGGCTGCGCCGAGGACGCCGACTCCGCCTGCAGACGCTCGCTCCCGGGGCAAATGTCTCCGCCTTGGCCTATCGGGCCGATCAGCCGCTCGATCGCTTGAATGTGCCTGACACGCTCAAAGCCCTGCACACGGCCAAACTCCACACCGGCCACGTGTTGATGTCGGACATGGGCCATGCGCTGCTCTCGATCGTCGCCGACTCTACCGGTTGGCATGATCCACTTGGCGGAATCATTGATGCCGACTTGGTGCGGGAAAAATTTGGCACGTTGCCTTACCAAGAAGCGCGCAACGAGTGTTACCGCAACGGGCGCGATAATTTTCTTATCGAGCTGACCAAACACGGGTTGGGTGAAGCGGACATCGTGGCGAACGTGAATTTCTTTTCGCGGGTGGTAGTGGATGAGGAGGGGCGCATGGCACTGCAGCTTCCGGGTGCGCCAGCGGGGGCTTTCGTCGAGCTCCGCGCCGATCTGGATGTGCTCCTCGTCCTGGCCAATGTACCGCATCCGCTCGCACCGGCTGGCGAATACCCACGCGTCCCGGTGGCCCTTTCTCTCTTTCCGGGCGAACCAGCCGCTGCGGACGATTTCTGCCGTCTCTTCCGCCCGGAATGTGCCCGCGCTTTAGCCCTCTCCGAACGTCACCTCCTTTGATGCCGCCCGCTTATGAGCACCTTGATCTACACCGAAAGCCCACTCGATCCCGCCCAAGCCCGTTTGCGCCAGGTAATTCCTGCCGGAGAAGGCTGGATGCACCGTGTGGAAGCCGGCGAAACTCTGCGCATCACGGATCTGGAGGGAAACCAAGCCGCCGACACGTTTTTCTTCGCCGCCGAGGACACCAAGGAGCGTTACAGCGCCCAAGACACCATCCGCGAGCAAGGTGCGATCTACCTGACCACGGGAACCCGGCTCATGTCCAACCGCCGTCGCTGCCTCTTGACGATTACCGCCGACACCTGCGGGCGTCACGACACGCTTGGCGGGGCCTGTGCCGCTGAGAGCAACATGGTCCGCTACGCCCTGGAAAAACGTTTCATGCACAATTGTCGCGATACCTTCCTGCTCCAACTGGCCCTTTCTGGCACTGGACTCACCAAGCGCGACCTAGCGCATAACATTAATTTTTTTATGAATGTCCCGGTGACACCGGAGGGCGGACTATGTTTTGCCGACGGCGTCTCCGAACCCGGCAAATACGTGGAAATGCGGGCTGAGCGCGCCGTGTGGTGCCTGATTTCCAACTGTCCGCAACTTAATAACCCCTGCAACGCCTACAACCCGACTCCGATTGAGGTGGCGGTCTGGGCGGCGCAATCATGAAAAAAGTCCTCATTGCCAACCGCGGGGTCATTGCCGGACGCATCCTGCGCACCTGCGGAAAGCTTGGCTGGCCGGCGGCAGTGGTGTATTCGGAGGCGGATGCAGGGACGCGTCCGGTGTTGAGTGCCAGCGAGAGCTATCTCCTGGGCCCGCCGACTCCAACAGCCAGCTATTTAGATGCGGCAAAAATCCTTTCCGCGGCTCGGGCCAGCGCAGCGCAGATCGTGCATCCGGGGTATGGTTTCCTGAGCGAGAATGCGGATTTTTGCGCCGCCTGCGAGGCCGAAGGGATGGCTTTTGCCGGACCGACTCCCGAGCAAATGCGGATTTTTGGATTGAAAAACACCGCCCGCGATGCGGCCCGCGAATGTGGAGTGCCGCTACTACCCGGCACTGATCTGCTCGAGACACTTGCGGAAGCCGAAGCTGCGGCTGAGAGCATCGGATTCCCCGTGATGCTCAAAAGCACCGCCGGCGGAGGTGGCATCGGCATGCGGGTCTGCCGCAATGTGCTCGAGTTGCGCGAGGCCTATGAAAGCGTGCGCCGCTTGGGCGAGGCGAATTTCCGACATGGCGGGGTGTTTTTAGAAAAACTGGTGCAACGCGCCCGGCATCTCGAGGTGCAGATTTTCGGGGACGGCGAAGGCCGGGTCCTGGCGTTGGGGGAACGCGATTGCTCGGCGCAACGGCGCAACCAGAAGGTGCTCGAGGAAACACCAGCTCCTCACCTGCCCGCAGCCGTGCGGCGGGAGTTGCACGCTGCGGCGGTGCGACTCGGCGAGTCTGTCCGCTACCGTAGCGCCGGCACGGTGGAGTTCCTCTACGATGAGACTGCAGAGGCTTTTTATTTTCTTGAGGTCAACACGCGTTTGCAGGTCGAGCACGGAGTGACGGAAGAAGTCTTCGGACTGGACCTGGTGGAGGGCATGCTGCGGCTTGCGGGGGGCGATGCTGCTTTCTGGGCGGATTGGGAAGAACGGGCCGCGCGAGGGCCACAGGGGGCTTCGATCCAGGCGCGAATTTACGCCGAGATCCCGGCCAAGAACTTTCAGCCTTCGACAGGGTTGCTCACCCGGGCTGAATTTCCCGCCAACGTGCGCGTAGAAACCTGGGTCGAGCCGGGAACCGAGGTGACATCATATTATGACCCCATGCTCGCCAAGATCATCGCCACCGGTGTAAACCGTGCGGAAGCTCTGGAAAAGCTGGAGCGGGCTCTGACAGCCACCCGGCTGGATGGCTTGGAGACCAACCGCGAGTACCTCTTGCGAATCTTGCAAACTGCGGAATTTCAAACCGGCGGTGTGCCCACGCGGTTCCTCGCCGATCTGGCTTTCACGCCAGCTTTGCTCGAGGTGCTGGATGGCGGCATCGAGACTCTGGCAGTGGATTGGCCCGGACGCGTCGGCTACTGGGAAGTCGGCGTGCCTCCCTCGGGACCCTTCGATGACCGCTCTTTCCGTCTGGCCAACCGTCTCCTGGGAAATCCCGAAGGAGCCCCCGGACTGGAAATGACTATGCGCGGCCCGACGCTCAAATTTCTCCATGCGGCGTGGTTTTGCCTCACCGGCGCGGATCTCCAAGCCACGCTTGATGGGGTGCCCTGCAAACGTGGCCGCGTCCACCGCGCGGAAGCCGGGCAGACCCTGCGCGTCGGCTCTGCGGCTGGCCCAGGACTGCGTGGTTACCTGGCTCTGCGCGGGGGCTTGGACTTGCCAGAGTATCTTGGCAGCAGCACTACCTTCCGCCTCGGGCAATTCGGTGGCCACGGCGGGCGGGCCTTGCGACCCGGTGATTTTCTGCGTCTATGCCCCGGAGCAGACACCTTGCCGGACACGTTGCCCGAAGCAGTTCCGTCGGAACATTGGAGTCAGGAGTGGACCTTGCGCGTGAGCTATGGCCCCCACGGTGCGCCGGACTTTTTCACTCCGGAAGATATCGAGATGTTTTTTTCCACCGCCTGGGAAGTGCATTACAACTCGGCGCGCACCGGGGTGAGACTCATTGGTCCGAAGCCGCAGTGGGCGCGTCCGGATGGCGGCGAGGCCGGTCTACATCCCTCGAATATCCACGACAATGCCTACCAGGTTGGCGCGGTGGATTTCACCGGCGACATGCCGATCATTCTTGGCCCGGATGGCCCGAGCCTGGGAGGGTTTGTCTGCCCCGCCACGGTGCTCTCCGAGGAGCTCTGGAAAGTCGGGCAACTGCGCCCGGGCGACCGCGTGCGCTTCGTTCCGGTAACGCTGGATACGGAAATGTCCTCTGCTGCTCCAGCGGCCTGGGAATCCCCCATTTTGCAGGAAGAAGACGACGTGGTTTTGCGACGCCAAGGCGACACCGGGATTTTGGTGGAGTTCGGACCGATGGTTCTGGATTTGGAGCTGCGGTTTCGCGTGCAAGCACTCTATGAAGCCCTGCGCGCCGCCGGATGGAAGGGGCTGCTCGACCTCACGCCGGGTATTCGCTCCTTGCAAGTGCGACATGATCCGCAGCGTCTGCGGCAGAAAGAACTCGCGCAGCGCGTGGTTTCGCTTCTGCGCGAACTGCCGGCCAAGGACAATCTGGTGGTGCCGACGCGCACCGTGCGTCTGCCCCTTTCTTGGGATGATCCCGCCACCCGGCTGGCGATTGAGAAATACATGCAGTCGGTGCGGCCGGATGCGCCCTGGTGCCCAAGCAACCTGGAGTTTATTCGCCGCATCAATGGACTGCCCGACCTCGAAGCCGTGCGCGAGATTGTTTTTGCCGCTTCTTATCTCGTGTTGGGATTGGGCGATGTCTATCTGGGGGCTCCAGTAGCGACACCGCTCGATCCGCGCCACCGGCTTGTAACCACGAAATACAATCCGGCTCGCACGTGGACTCCAGAAAACGCGGTGGGGATTGGCGGTGCCTATCTTTGTATCTATGGCCTGGAGGGCCCGGGGGGCTATCAGTTCGTTGGGCGCACCGTGCCGGTGTGGAATCGCTTTCGCACCACGCCATGCTTCCCGCCGGGGTGTCCTTGGCTGCTGCGCTTCTTCGATCAAATCCGTTTCTACCCGGTGGAGGCCGATGAACTGCTCGACCTGCGGCAAGACCTCATCACGGGCAAGTTTGTGCCCCCGATTGAGCCTGGAGAATTCCGCTTGGCGGACTACCGGGCCTTTCTACAGCGGGAAGCGGCGGAGATTGGTCGCTTCCAAGACCATCAGCGCAGGGCCTTTGCCGAGGAGCGGGCGCGTTGGCGAGCTGCAGGACAGGATCTGGGGGAAATCATCGAAGCCACTCCGAGTCCGACGGAGGTAGAGATTCCGCCCGGATGCAGCGTAGTCGCGAGTCCGGCAGCGGGTAGCCTTTGGCAATGGTTGGTGCGAGAAGGGGAGGTGGTGGCCGAGGGAGCTCCCGTGGCGATTCTCGAAAGTATGAAAATGGAAATCCCCTGCCCGGCACCGGTAGGTGGTCGCGTGAAGGAGTTGCTCCTGCCCGAAGGAAGACCCGTCGCTCCTGGCCAAAAACTGGCCATCCTGCAACCATGAGCGCGCGCGGGTTATTGGAGTTCCGGGCGGACATCGAACGTGCTGGCAGCGTGGAGGCCGCTGTAGAAGGCTGGTTGTCGGCCTTGCGTATGGCTGCGGAGGAAGATCCGGCCATCTGGATTTCCCGTTTCCCCGACGAGGCCGTGCGAGAACGGGCGCGAGCGTTGGATAAGTCCGGCCCTGAGGGCTTGCCACTCTGGGGGCTGCCCTTCGCCGTCAAGGACAATCTCGACGTAGCGGGCCTACCTACGACTGCGGCTTGCCCGGCGTTTGCTTATTTGCCCTCGGAGGATGCGCCGGTTGTGCAATTGCTTCTCGCTGCCGGGGCGATTTGTCTTGGGAAAACGAATCTCGATCAGTTCGCCACCGGGCTCGTCGGCACCCGCTCACCTTACGGCGTGCCAAAAAATGCCCTTCACGCGGATTACATCCCCGGCGGATCCAGTTCGGGCTCAGCAGTGGCGGTGGCGCGTGGGCTGGTGGCCTTTGCATTGGGCACTGACACCGCGGGTAGCGGGCGAGTGCCCGCCGCGTTTAATGGCATCACGGGTTGGAAACCCACGCGTGGGCTTCTCAGCACTCGTGGGCTGGTTCCGGCGTGTCGCAGCCTGGATTGCGTCTCAATTTTTGCTGCTCGCGCGGGGGATTGCCAGGCGATCGCCCCGGTCATCGCGAAATTCGATCCGCTGGATCCTTGGTCCCGCCGCGCTCCGACGGCTTCCAACCCCGTGCCGAACTCCCCTGTGCGGATGGCAATTCCCTTGCCAGAGGACTTGGAATGGTTCGGCGATGCCGAGTCAGCCCGCTGTTGGGAAGCTGCGGTGGCATCGCTAGAAGCGGCAGGCCACCAGATTGTGCCGCGTTCTTTTCGTCCGTTTTTGCAAGCTGCGAAGCTGCTCTACGAGGGACCGTGGGTGGCGGAACGTTATGCGGTAATCCGCGAACTGCTCGCGAAAAATCCCGATGCGGTTTTTCCGGTGACGCGAGAAATCATTGCTGGAGGCTCCCGGCCGGCGGCGTGGGAAGCCTTCATCGCCATGGACCGCTTAGCGGAACTGCGCCGTGCTTCCGAAGCGATCTGGGAGGATGCCGACGTCCTGGCTTTGCCCACCACCCCGACAATTTATCGCCTGGAGGAAGTCCTGGCCGAGCCGCTCCGGCTCAATAGCAACCTCGGCACCTACACGAATTTCTTCAACCTCCTCGACCTTTGTGGCCTGGCCATTCCTGCCGGAACACGCGCCGATGGCCTGCCTTTTGGTATCACCCTGGCGGCACCGGCTTTTGCGGATGATTTTCTGCTCTGCTTAGGGAGCGGGAAAAGCATGAGCGGGGATTCAGCGGCGGCTACATCCATTCCGCTGCGGGAGAAGGTGGCTGTCTTCGGGGCGCACATGCGCGGGCTGCCGCTATCAGCCCGTCTGCTGGAGCTCGGGGGAGAGTTTGTCCGGAATGATCGCACTGCGGCCTGCTATCGCATGGTCGCATTGGACGCACTGCGTCCGGGGGTTTTCCGGGTGGCTCAGGGCGGTGGAAGCTTGGCATTGGAAATTTGGGCGCTCCCGCAAACCAGCCTTGGGGCTTTGTTGGCGGAGATTCCCGCGCCTTTGGGTCTCGGGCGGGTCGAGCTCGCCGATGGAAGCAAGGTCATCGGATTCCTCTGCGAATCTTGCGCGGCAGAGGGCAAACCCGACCTGACCTCTCTCGGCGGTTGGCGGAACCATCTCGCGCAGCAACTCGAATAGTCCGCTGCTGCAGGCGAGATGGTCACCGCCTAATGTCCGCTGGGTTACTGGCTCAAGTGGTCGGTGCCGGGGCCGGGGCGGCCTGGTCTTTATTTTTCTTCTGGGCCTGCCGCTCCATACGGAGCTGTTTCATTTTTTCCACTTGCGCCGGGGTGAGGATGGATTCCACCTCGGTGCGTCCGGCCTCCATGATGGTGCGGATCTTTTCACGTTTCTGTTCCCGATCCAGCGAGGCATCATCGCGGACCGCTTTGACTTTGGCTTTCTGCGCCTCGCGATGCTCCTGCAGTTTCTGCAGCTGCGCGGCGCTCAGTCCGAGCTCATCTTGGAACTGTTCCCAAGGAGGAGGCTTCGGGCCTTTTTTTGGGGATTTATTGCAATCACACGGCCCTTCCGCAAAGGCGGAAAGCCCGGGGCTGAGAGCAACGACGGCGAGATAGACGAGGTATTTTTTCATGGTTGGATTTGCTGAGTTTGGAAGGAGAGCTTCCGGGAAATGCAACCCGCGAGGCTGGCGAAAGTTGCGCAAGTTTTTCCGCTTTCTGCCAAAGCGGCCTTGGGGCAGTCTGCACCTTGTGCCCGCAAGCCTTTCTTTTTTCGCCGCAGGTTCGGCCGCGCCCGGTGCGCCGCGGTTGGTCGGCGTGCATGGTTTCATGGGTTCGGGGAGGGACTGGGAGAAATTCGCGGCGGCATTTTCCACGCTGGCCCCGAATTGGCGATTGGTCTTCCCGGACTTACCTGGACACGGCGGAAGCGCCCCACTTGCGTATCCCAGCATCGAGAAACTTGGAGAGGCGCTACGGAATTGGCTCGGCGAGGAAAATTTACTCCCTGCGGTTCTGGCAGGCTACTCGCTGGGATTTCGCGTGGTCCTGCCGCTTGTGCTACAACACGCGGAACTTTGCCGCGCCCTGCTCTCCGTCTCCGGCACGGCGGGCCTACGTTCTGCAGAAGAGCGCCAAAAACGTGCTGCTCGCGATGCGCAACTCGCCGAACGCTTGCGCCATTGCGAAGGTCCGGAAGACCTGCGGGAGTTCCTCTGGGATTGGTGGCAGCAGCCTGTCTTTGCCCGTCGAGGCGAGGCTCTCTTCCAAAAACTCGCCCCCTTGCGCCAAAACCATGACCCCGCGATCTGGGCACAAATCCTGCTGGCGGCCAGTCCAGCACACCCCCCAAGTCACTGGCAGGAGCTGGGGAATTTTCTCCATCCCGTCGGCTTAGCTTATGGCACGGAGGATACAAAATACCAACTCCTGGCGGAGGAGATGGCTGCGGGATTCCCCCAAGCGCAACTTTTGCCTCTGGAGAAGGCGGCCCACGATCTTCTCCATGATGCACCCGAGCGGCTGGCGCAGGCCACCTTCGCTTGGCTGCAGCGAACGGGTTTAGCTTAAACGTTGGCGCGAATCGGCCCCCAGTTTTTCTAAGGCCTCCAGCGTGGCCACCAACTCCCTCTCGGGATGGATTTTTCTCGCGAGTTCTACCGCCCGTTCTCGTGGCCCTGGCCTTTGCCAGATCTCGCGCAAGGCTGCGGTGAGGCGCGTCGCGGAGACTGCGGAGCGCTGCATAACCCGCGCCACACCCAATCGGCGTAAACGCTGCGCGTTGTCCGGCTGATCGTAACCGAATGGCACCACCACCGACGGAACCCCGTGCCGCAACGCCATACAAGTCGTGCCGATCCCGCCGTGATGCACCAGAACAGCCGCTCCAGGCACGACCAACTCCAACGGCGCGTAATCCATCGCCAGGCTGCCCGTCGGCAAGTTCGACGGCACGGGATTTTTCCCCAGCAAAAAGAGCCCCCGACCATTCAATCGCGACACGGCTTCCGCCGCCAGTTCGTAAAAATTGCGCGCGTCATAGACCATCGCCGAGCCCAGGGTGAAAACCACCGGCGGCTCCCCGGCAGCAAAAAACTCCCGGATTTGCCCAGCCCGCTCGGGCGTGCAAGGTTGGGCAAAAAACGGGTGGCCGGTCTGCACGACGTGGCCCGGCCAATCGGCCTGCGGGGTAGCGAAAAATTCGGGAAAGAGTGCCAGGACCAATCGCGGAGAGAACTTTCCGGCAAAAATCGGGTTGGGCAACGGAGGCTGGCCGAGTTCGCGGCGGAATCGCTGCAGGGGACGTGACCATCCTGCGGTAACCAAACGCCCGACCCGCATGATGAGCCGATGCGGCCAAGGGCCCAGGTGCCGCAGGGGATAAACCCAAGGGGTCGGTGCCAAGACACATGGATCCAAAGCCGAGAGGAATGAACTCGGGGAAAGAATCGCATTAGCCCATGGGAGGCGAAGGGTCTCCGCAAGCAACGGTGCCACATAGAGCAGTTCCCCGACGACCAGCAAATCCGCACCCCGACAGATTTCCAGCAAGTCGGCGTAGGTCTCCCGACAGGCGGGGAACACGTGTTCGCGAAAGAGCCGCTCCGGCCCGAAATAGGGATGGCTGAGATGCCGGGTGAGATCCACCGTGGGTTCGAGATCCGGCCGGATCGCTTGGCAGGCAAACCCGAGGCCCCGCGTGTAATCAAGAAGCGGACGGGAAAGGGCAATTTCGCACTGATGCCCACGCGCCTCCGCCGCCCGGGCCAGCGCCAGCAGAGGATGCAAATCCCCCAAGGAACCGAGCGAAGCAAAAACAATCCTCATACTTCCGGCGGACGCGGCCCGGGAATGGCATGGCAGACATCACGCCAACCCGGAAAATTCCAGCCATTGGGAAAGTCGCGACATTGTTGTGGCTTCACGGGTTGGATCTGGCAGTCCTTGCCCTTCAGAAAGATGCAGCTCCCATCGGTTTTCTCCACGAGGGAAAGCCCCCGCCGCGAGATCTGCAGACGGGTGAAGTGCTGGATGAAATCCCACTCGCTCAGGCCGAGAAAGGCGGCAATGGCCGAGATTTCCGGCTCCCGGAGCCGCACCTGGCCGGGCCAACGGCAGCAGTTGGTGCAGCGTTGACAGACATACCACACCGACTCCGAGTCGGGGTTGGGATTTGCCAAAGTGGGATTTTCTCGATTGGATGGAGCCCTCATGTCGGGGCATCTTTCCCCAACCATCCCGGCGGCAAAAGCACGTTTTTATGTCGGCAACGATTGTCATTCTTGGAGCAGGTGGTCGCCTGGGCGCGGCCCTAGTGCGCTCTTGGCGCGCCGTTTTACCTGCCGGAGTCACCCTCCGAGCGCTGCCGCGGACGGCGCTGGATCTAGCTCAGCCTCTGGCTCTGGAAGCCTTTCTGCGGGAGCTCGAGGGCACTCGCTGGGTGATAAACTGCGCCGGCCTCACCAGCCTCGAAGCCTGCGAAGCCGACCCCCAACTCGCTTGGCAGGTGAATGCCGATGCAGTCGGCACTCTCGCCCGCAGCTGTGCGCAAGTTGGCACCCGCCTTCTGCACTTCAGCACCGATTATGTTTTTGCTGGCACCTTGCACCGCCCCTACCGTGAGGACGACTCCCCCAATCCTTTGAGTGTCTATGGAGCTTCCAAGTTTGCTGGCGAGGAACAGGTGCTGGCTGCCGATGGGCAACACCTCGTGGCCCGGGTCTCCTGGGTGTTTGGCCCCGACCGGCCCGCCTTCCCAGATTTCATGCTGCAACGTGCTTTGGCGGGCGAGTCGCTGGCGGCTGTGTCAGACAAATGGTCCAGCCCGACCTACACCTTGGATGTGGCGGACTGGCTGGCTCCGTTTATTTGGCAGGATCGCCCCATCCCCGGTGGGATCTACCATCTCTGTAACTCCGGCGTCTGCACTTGGCGGGATTACGCCCAGGCCACTGTGGACCTCGCGCACGAACTCCACCTCCTCCCCATCGCGCGCGAAGTAGCCCCGCTCCCCATGTCGGCCATGACCTCCTGGACCGGCCAGCGACCCGTCTATACCCCCCTGGCCACAGGAAAAATTTCTGCCCAACTCGGCTCCTCTCCACGTCCCTGGCTAGAAGCCTTACGGGATTTTCTGCAAACAAAAAAGTCCGCCACTCCAGGTAGCCCGGCCTTAGTCGCCTGATTTCTGGTCAAAAAACAAGTCCGGCTGGGCAGCGCGAGCCGAAGGTGGAGGAGGCAGTCCGATTTTTTCGTAGGCCCGTGGCATGGCCACCCGCCCCTGCGCGGTGCGCGCCAGGTATCCCTGCATGATTAGATACGGCTCATGCACTTCCTCGAGCGTTCCGGCTTCTTCCCCCACCGCCACCGCCAGCGAGTTCACCCCCACCGGGCCACCGTGGAACTTTTGAATCAAACACTCCAGGATGCGCTTATCCATCTCGTCAAAACCATCGGCATCAATCTCCAGAACTGTGAGAGCCTGGGCGGCCACCTCGCGCGTGATGGTTCCATTGGCTCGCACTTGGGCAAAATCGCGCGTCCAGCGCAAGAGGTTGTTAGCGATGCGCGGTGTGCCCCGGGCCCGACGGGCAATTTCCAAGGCTCCTTCCGGCTCACAAGGCACACCGAGCAAACCGGCACTGCGAAGGACGATTTTTTGCAAATGCTCAACCTCGTAGTAGTCGAGTCGGCAATTCATCCCAAAGCGGGAGCGCAGTGGGGAGCTGATCATGCCGGAGCGCGTCGTCGCTCCGACCAAGGTAAACTTCGCCAAATGCAGGCGCACACTGCGGGCGCTCGGCCCTTGGTCAATGACAATATCCAGGGTAAAATCTTCCATCGCCGGGTAGAGATACTCCTCGATGGCAGGCTGGAGACGGTGGATTTCGTCAATGAAGAGAATCCCACCGCGTTCGATATTCGTCAGCAGACCAGCCAGGTCACCGGCTTTTTCGATCATGGGTCCGCTGGTGCTTTTGACTTCGCTCCCCATGGCGTTGCCGAGGATGTAAGCCAGTGTGGTCTTGCCCAACCCGGGCGGCCCAGAGAGCAGGATATGCTGCAGGACGTCCCCGCGTTGACGAGCGGCTTCGACCATGAGTTGCAGGCGCTCCACTGTCTTGGCCTGCCCGGCAAACTCGGCGAACAGGGGCGGACGGAGCGAGGCCTCGAAATCGGCCGCGCCATCAGGTTGGGCTTGCAAAAGAGGGCTTTGCGGACTCATGGGGTTTGGGAAGCTGGAGTGGCCAGGGCCTGGGTGAGATCGGCCAGGTGGGCGCGGACCCCCCGCGGATCGCGCAAGAGCGAAGTGCCAATGAGCGCAGCGTGGAATTTCGCGGCCACGGAACCGATCGTCGCGGCGGAAAGCCCGCTCTCCGCCACCCGCACCACTCCGGGAGGTAATTTCTCGACCAACGTAAAAACCCCTAGATCCACACTGAAATCCCGGGACGAAGCCCGCTCCGAACCCGAAAAACCCGCATCCGTTTTGAATTTGCGGCTGTTGATTCCCCACAACCTTGCTCCAGCCGGGATGGTCGCCAGCTCCGCCTCCGTATGCACCTCAAAAAGCACCTCCAGCCCAAGCTCCTGCGCCAACTGGAAAAAATCCCGCATCTGCTCTGCCTCCAGCACATTGGCCATCAGGAGAATCGCATCCGCTCCCCCAGCCCGCGCCTCGTAAATCTGATACGCATCCACGATAAAATCTTTGCGCAATAATGGCTTGGTGCTGCTCCGCCGCAGGGCTGATAGCCGCTCCAGGGAACCTCCAAAGTAGGTCTGATTCGTCAAGACGGAGATGGCCTTCACCAGTGGGCACTCCGCGTAGGCGGCAGCGGCTTCAAGCACGTTTTCCGCACGCATCGGACCGACACTGGGAGATTTCTCTTTGATCTCCGCCAGCAAAGCAAAGCCCCCGGAGGTGAGAGCCGCTTCCAGCGAACGGACCGGGGGAGCCGCAGTCAGTCGGGACTGCACCTCCGCCAGGGAAACCCGGGATTTTTGCCCCGCCACCTCGGCCTTTACAGCTTGGAGGATTTCATCGAGGATGGTCTTCACAGCCGCCCAATCTGCCGCGCCTGGCGGCTCCTGCCAAAGCCTTTTTTTCCCGCTTGTCGCCGACTATTTTCTGCGACACACCAAGGGCTGAGCAGCGGGCGGAGAAAATTTTTTGGTAAAAAGGATTGCGTCATCCTTTGGTTCTTCGGTAGGGTCCGCGCGGTCATGAATTCTGCATCCTTAAAAAAAATTGATCATCTGGGAATTGCCGTGCGCTCCATCGAAGAGGCCTTGAAATACTATGAAGGCGCGCTGGGGTTGAAGTGCGAAAAGATCGAGGAAGTGGCGTCACAGAAAGTGCGCACCGCCTTTATTTCGGTCGGTGAAGTGCACTTGGAACTGCTCGAGCCCACCGCGCCGGACAGCACCATTGCCAAGTTTCTTGAAGACCGCGGCGAAGGTATTCACCATGTGGCTTTCCTCACGGATGGGATTGAGGCCCAACTCGGCCAAGCCAAGGAGGCCGGAGTGCGGCTGATCCATGAAGTGCCCTTTGAAGGCGCGGCCAACAAGTTGGTCGCCTTCCTCCACCCCAAGAGCACCCACGGGGTCCTCACCGAGTTTTGTATGGCCAAGGACGGTTCGGTCGGCCATTGATGGCTCCCTAACGACTTGGTTTTCCTTTCTCAATCACTGATTCCTATTTATCCCTACAGTGCCCATCGCTCCTTCTCTCCTCGCTGAATTCAAAAAACGCCGTGAAATCGCCCTCGCGGGCGGTGGAGCGGACAAACTCAAAGCCCGTCACGAAAAGGGATTGCTCGGAGCCCGCGAACGACTCGAGCATTTTTTCCAAAAAGGCACCTTCACCGAGATGGGCCTCCACGCCCAGCACACCTGCACCCAGTTCGGGATGGCCGGTAAGCTGATGCCGGGTGATGGAGTCATCACTGGGGTCGGATACGTAGACGGGCGCCCGGTGGCGGCCTACAGTCAAGATTTTACCGTCGGCGGTGGGGCCCTGGGGCGGATTCATGCCAAAAAAATCACCGACCTGCAGGAGTATGCTCTCAATGCCGGCATGCCCGTGATCGGCATCAACGATTCCGGCGGGGCTCGTATTCAGGAGGGTGAGGATTCTCTCTCGGGCTACGGTCAGGTCTTTTTCCACAACGTGCTTCTTTCCGGGGTGGTGCCGCAGATTTCCATCATCGCCGGGCCCTGCGCTGGAGGCGCGGCTTACAGTCCGGCGTTGACGGATTTTCTGATCATGACCCGGACGAATGCGAATATGTTCATTTGCGGACCGGATGTCATCAAAGCCGCCACGGGCGCCAAAGTGACCATGGCGGAGATCGGGTCGGCTGAGGCCCATGCCAGCGTGAGTGGAAATATCCACTTCGTCGCCGAGGACGACCAGCACGCCTTGGAGATCACCCGCAAGCTGCTCTCATTCCTCCCGGCCAACAACGTCATAGATCCGCCGCATGATCTTTCGGTGCCCCTGGATTTGGCCACCGACCCGCGGTTTAATGAACTTGTCCCGGAAGATCCGAAGGCGCCGCTGGATGTGCTGCAAGTCATTGCCCTTCTGGTGGACAACAGCGACTTTCTTGAGGTGCAACGGGATTTTGCGCCCAACATTGTCGTGGGCTTTGGTCGGATCCAAGGCGTGGTCGTGGGCATCATCGGCAACCAGCCGAAAGTCAAAGCCGGCACCCTCGATATTGATGCCTCGGATAAGTCCTCTCGCTTTATCCGCTTCTGCAACATCTTCAACATCCCCATCGTCAATCTGGTGGATGTGCCTGGGTTCCTGCCCGGCATCGCGCAGGAACGCGGCGGTATCATTCGCCACGGTGCCAAGATGCTCTTTGCCTACGCGGCGGCCACGGTTCCGAAGATCACCGTCATCATGCGCAAAGCCTACGGCGGAGCTTACCTTGCCATGTGCAGCCGGGATCTGGGTGCGGACTTCGTCTTTGCCTGGCCGACGGCCGAGATTGCCGTGATGGGAGCCGAAGGTGCGGTGAACATTCTTTTCAAGAAGGAGATTGCCGAGGCGGCAGATCCGAAGGCCAAGGCGGCGGAGTTGGCAGCCGAATACCGCCAGCGCTTTGCCTCGCCCTACGCGGCCGCCAGCAAGGCCATGATCACCGATGTCATCGAGCCGGCCTCGACCCGCGCCATGGTGGCCATGGCTCTGCGCAATACCCTCTCCAAACGGGAGACCCGCCCCCCGAAAAAACATGGTAACATTCCGCTATGAAGAAACTGCGTATCGTTGTTGAGGGAAAGACTTACGAAGTCTTGGTCGAGGCCATGGATGAGCCGGTGGGGACCCCATCGGCACCAGTGGTCAACCGGCCCCTTGCCGCCGTCTCCACTCCCATTGCCGCCCCGGCAGCCGCCCCGGCGGCCCGGGCTGGAGCGGCTCCCGGCGAAGTTCCCAGCCCGCTCGCGGGTCGCGTGGTTTCGTTGGACTGCAAAGTCGGGGACGAGGTGGCTGCCGGAGCCCAGCTCCTGACGATCGAGGCCATGAAGATGAACACCTACGTCAATGCCCCGACCGCCGGCAAAGTCGCCGCCTACCTGGTGAAACCCGGGGATGCCGTCGAAGAAGGCCAAGGCTTGGTGCGCCTCGAAAGCTGACCCACCGTGCTCGCGGCTATGAGTTCTTTCTTCCCGCCCCTGCTGGGGATGATCAGCATCAACAGCGAACTGACCTTTTGGCAAAATCTTAACTACCAAGCGGTCGGGGTCGCGATTGTGATTTTCTCCCTCGGCTTCTTGGCCCTGGCGGTTTACTTGGTTGGCAAGGTCATCCATGCGGTTATGCAGGCCACTCAGCGACCGATGTTGGTGCCTCCGCAGCCCGTGGAGCCCATGCCTCCGCTCACCGTCGGGCGCAAAGAAGCCGGCGCTCCTGCCGCCGAACCCGCCATTTCCCGGGAAGTGCGGGCCGTTATCGCCGCAGCGGTCTATGTTTCGCTCAAGGGAGCTCACCGCATCATCGAAATCAGCCCTGTCACCACGGCGCAAACCCATGCTTGGTCTATGGAAGGTCGCCGACAAATCTTCCAGTCGCACCGGGTGCGCTGATCCTCTCTCCGAGTCATGATTCAAGACTTCTTCAACTTTTTTCACCTCACTGGCTTCGTCCACCTCACTTGGCAAATGGTGGTGATGTGGGGCGTGGTCGCCACGCTTTTGTATTTGGCCGTTTACAAAGGATTCGAGCCGCTTCTCCTGGTGCCCATCGCTTTTGGGGCCTTGCTGGCCAACCTCCCCACCCAGGGACTGGTCAACGAACCTTCCGGGGTCCTGCGCAGCGAAGTGGTCGGGCGTGTCGTGGAGTGGAAGGTTGTCCTGGGGCAGAATATCGAGGAAGGAGACGTGCTCGGGATTTTGCAAGACAATAACCCCTCCCGCCCGGGAACGGTGGAATTGGTCGCCGCCACCCACGGCAAGGTCACCTCTTTCCATACCATGCCGGGTGAGGAAATCGTCGAGGGGCAGGAGCTGCTCACGGTTTACAGCCATGAACCAGGCGGGCTCTACTACTACATTTCCAAAGGCATCAAGTGGGAGATCTTCCCGCCGCTGATTTTTCTCGGCGTGGGGGCCCTCACCGATTTCGGCCCGCTCATCGCCCGCCCCATGGTCCTCCTGCTCGGGGCAGCTGCCCAGCTCGGCGTCGCCATCACCTTCATCGCAGCCATGGCCTTCGGATTCAACTCCGGGGAAGCCGCCTCGGTAGCCATCATTGGCGGAGCCGATGGCCCGACGGCCATCTTCCTCTCGGCTAAACTCGCCCCACATCTGCTGCCCGCCGTGGCCGTGGCAGCATACAGCTACATGGCTTTGGTGCCGCTGATCCAGCCACCGATCATGCGCGCTCTGACCACCCAACGGGAACGTCGCATCCGCATGAAGTCCTTGCGTCCCGTCAGCAAGTTGGAAAAACTGGTTTTTGCCCTGCTGGTGACCATCTTTTGCATCCTTTTGGTCCCGGCAGCTTCGCCGCTGATCGGTATGCTCATGCTGGGGAATTTCCTCCGCGAATGTGCTGTGACTGAGCGTCTGGTCAAAGCAGCGCAAAATGAAGTCATCAACGTCGTGACTATTCTCCTCGGCACTTCGGTCGGGATCACCATGACCGGCGAACGCTTCTTGCGCGGAGAAACCCTGCTCATCATCGCCTTGGGGGTGGTGGCGTTCGCCGTTTCGACCATGGGCGGCGTGCTGATGGCCAAGTTCCTCAACCTCTTCATCCACCAGAAAATCAACCCCCTTATCGGCTCAGCCGGAGTTTCCGCCGTGCCTATGGCCGCCCGGGTTTCGCAAACCGAGGGTCTGCGAGCGGATCCGAATAACCACCTGCTCATGCACGCCATGGGCCCGAACGTTGCCGGGGTCATCGGCACCGCAGTCATCGCCGGCTACTACATCGCGACCATCGCCAGCCGATAAGCAGCGGCCGGTCGGACTGGAGCGCACGTCGTGGAGCCATACGGCGAGATCGAAGGTTGGGGCGTCCATCGCCACTGGAAAGTTCGCTCGACCAACGATCTGGCGCGGGAATTGAGGCCATGGCAGGCCGTCGTGGCAGACATCCAAGAAGCCGGACGCGGACGTTACGGACGGGCTTTTCAATCCTCCGAGGGCGGACTCTGGCTTTCGGCGGTCCTGCCACTCCCCGGCGGCCCGAATGCCTGGAACGGCCTCGCTTTGGCCATTGGCTGGGCACTTTGCCTCTGGCTTCGCTCCCTACCCGTGCCCGAGGCGCGCCTACGTTGGCCAAATGACCTCTTGGTTGGCTCGCGCAAGCTTGCCGGTCTCCTCCTCGAGCAATCGGCCCCGGAACAATGTGTCGTCGGCCTGGGCCTAAACATCACCAACCGCCCTTGGGAAGACGATCCCCAACTCGCTGGCAGCACCACCCGATTGGCCGACGAGGTTCGTCCACACCCCGACGTGGAGACCGCACTGCCAGCGGTGCTCCGCGCCATTCGCTTCGCCCACCAGCGCATGGCCGAAGCGGGCCTGCGGGGATTGGCAGCGGAGATCAATGTCTGCTGGGACTTTCGCCCGGCGGTGCGCCTCACGCTGTGCGAGGGCCCCGTCCGCGAAGGACGCTTCGGCGGGATTGATGCCGAGGGCGCTTTGCGCCTGGTGCAGAGGCATGGAGAGGACCTTTTCCCCGCTCACCACGTGCAGCGGTTGGAGGAAATCCCCGAAGGGCACTTTACATCCGGGTCTTCCCGGGAATGATATTGGCGATATTCTTTTCTGCCAAATCAATCACGTAAATGTAACCATCGCCGTAGAGAGCCTGGCGTTGGGCAGCCGGACGGAAAAATAACGCCGCCGCGATGAGCAGCGAACCGAGCAGGATGGAGAGACTGAGCAATTTCATTGCCGCAAACCTTGTCGCATCTTGGGCCCCAGGGCGAGTCTCGAATCCCTGGGCGCAACATCAGGCAGGCGCCCACCCGAAGAGTCCGGATGGGCGCTGCTTTTGGGGGAGTGGTTCCACTTTCCGCAATGAAGTTTGCGGTCAGCGAGGGGCAAGGGGCTAATTTTCCGCAGCTTCCAGGACTGGGAGATCGAGCAAACCAACGTAATCTTCCAACGTACCTCCCGCCAGGCAGCACTCGATAATCCGGCGACCATCGGGATGCAGATCCGGGGTGAGGAATTGCGGCAGCTCGCGCCGGAAGAAATCTTCCAGGATGCCGGCGCCCCGATCGTAGGCCGTCGGTCCCACCTCCGGTTGCTGATCCACCTCGAAAAACCAACGCCCAATCGTGCGCCCTTCCACGACGATCTGTCCGGGGTTGTAGCCGAGCAGGGCACAGCGCGAAGGTTTCATTTGCGAAGAGCTGAAATTCGCTCCACCGCGCCGCGCCAGGTATTCGCGGGCGATCCACTGCGGCATGAAACTCACCTCCCAGGCGCCGATATGCTGGTTGGGAATCAGCACGTAGCGCACACTCGGCGTGGCCAAGATCTGCTCCAGGAGCAGGTTGGCATGGTCCACCCGCCGACCGGTGGCAAACGGCCAGTAGGAGCCGACCCCCTCCGAAGACATGCCCTCGGTGGCCACGATACTCGGGTTGGCATGCCCCCGGGGAGCAACCAAACGCCACAACCAGGCCAGCGATGGCGGCAACAAATGGAATAATCCCAGAATGCCATAGGTCGGATTTTCCATCGTGCAGGGCGGGCAACGCACCCCCATGCTGCGAATGTCCACATCCACCGCCCCATCCACTACACCTGGCACGATTTTGCGCGGGATGATCACTCGAGGATTCGGACACGGTTTTCCGGGGGCATCTTCAATATGCTCCCAGATCAGACAGGTCGCGCCCGGATGCGCTTGGATGTTCAGGAAAAGCAGCGGTTCCGGCGGATGGACCGTGAGCTTTTCCAGGTGCGGATCAATCCCGTAGTGATTGATGTGATTGCAGCGCACGAACCAAGCATCCTCGGCATCAATGAGGCTCAGCTTGCCGCGGCCTTTTTCCAGCGAGGGATGGCAAAGGGCCATGTCATCTGTCACCGGTCGCACATCACAGGCCCGGGGCAGAGTGAGGCTGCGCTCATCACCGGTAATGAGATTGCGCCCAATCAACAACGAACCATCCGCCTGCCGATGAATGTGCTCCAGCATCTCACTTTTTCCGCCCCCGCTCGCTCCTTCGTGAGAAATCACCACCTTATTCTCATAGGGCGTCACCACTTGCGCGGTCGAACAATGCATGGTCACCCAGTGCTCGGACTCCCCAATATTTAACAAAACCCCGTAAATCCCCTTCTTGGCACTCGGCCCAGGGTAGAGATTGTAACTGAAAAGCTCGTGGCCACCCGGTTTGCGATAATGCACTACCACCTGGCGCCCCGCGAAATCGGTGTGTCGGAACGGCGGCGCCACGTAAATGATCGCCCGCGGCCGGAACTCTGGACTGATCGCCTCCCGGGCCAAAATTCCCTGCAGTAACGCCAGGCCATAAGCAAAAAAACCAGCGTTGTCCGGGGCGATAACCATGGCCTCGGTGCCCTTGCCAGACAATCCCGCGTGGAAGCAAAAAGTCGCCAACGGCTGGGTTCTCAACCACTCCATGGTCCGGGCCCGCAACTCGGAAAAATCCCGCCCGAAGCGCTGCTGGAAGGTCGGCTTGTCGGTGGGTAATTCATCACCGATCACCATGCAATCCGGATCGCGGCGCCGCATATAGGGCTCGACGTAATTCGCCGCTATCCCGTTGCGCACCCGGCAAACCTCCGCCTCCAAGACCCGCCCCCGCCCGGGCACTTCGTAGGCCACCGGGTGAACCCCATGCACCGCATCCCGCACCGCCAGTTCCACCAGCTGCTGGCTCTGATCGGCAAAGGTCACTGCCGGCGCGGCGGCAAAAAGTTCCGCCACCTCCACCGGCACCGGGAAAGGCACCTGCGGACTGGCAACAAATTGGGTGTCACTCGGATTCATAAGCAAAGAAAGAAGGTTGGACGTTTTTAGGATACCTAGAGCTGATAAAAAGAGGATTTAGAACTCGCAAAAGAACCTGCCACAGAGGCTTGCCTCGTGCATCCCATCCTTTGATCTTTTTCGCATTTTTTGATGGCAATTTCTGGGAAACTTGCCTGGACTTGGCCCAGTATGCCGCAAGTTCTTCGTCATGCTTGGCAAGCGCGCCTTCGGGAGAATGAGGATTTTGCCCAATGGCGAAGCGATTTTGCCTTGGTTACTGGAAATTCAGTGCAGTGGATGGAAGAACTTGACCGCAGTGAAGCCTTGCAACCCGCAGGTGCGGTTTGCGCAGCCGTGCAATCCTGTGCTGGTGGCTGTCGTTTTTGCTTGAAGTTCCGCCTTAGTTTGGCGGAACGAGCCCACCGGGAGGGGATGGCTTGGGCCGTTTGTGACGCCGGCCTGCGCGAGGGGGTCGTAGTGGTGCGCCGAGGAGGCGTCGTGGCGGGTTATTTGTTCCTTGGAGGATGCCGTGCTGGTGAGGCTGGCGGACGCGAATTTCGTCGCGCCCAGCACCTGTTGAGCCGCACGTTGGATAGTGCCAAGGCCTTGATGGACTGGCAACGGACCTTTGCCTTGGCTCGTTTTGTGGCGGAGGATACTTTCCTAGCCGCATTGCGATTGCTGCAAACCGGGGCGGTGGTGGAATGGCCCAGGCGTTCGCGGACCTCCGGCGGGGACTCCACGGTACGCCCTGCGGTAGTCCAGCAAGCTCTGAAAACCATTCGCGCCCGGGCTTTGCAGGAGGAAATTCGGCTTTCCGAAGTCGCCAAGGAATGTGGTCTTAGCCCGGAACATCTTTCCCGGCTCTTTCGCCGTCACGTGGGAATTGGTTTTCAAGAATACGTGGCCCGGCTGCGCATTGAAGCCGCCTGCGACCGCCTGAGTCACAGCACCGCCCCGGTTACGGAGATCGCTTTTGCCTGTGGCTTCACCTCCCTGGCGCAGTTCTACCGGGCCTTTGCCAAATTCACCGGCACCAAACCCCAAGCTTATCGGCGGAGCCTCAGCTTAATCCAAACCAATGCATCTAGGTAGAAGAATTAACTCTCCCCACGAGGCTGGTCCCGGATGAGTGGCAGGCTTTCGGACACAGATGTGCGTGGGATCGTGCGACTGCTCTCGACGGTCTGCGAGGTCGAGGGGCGTGTTCCCCAACCCACGGCCCACTTGAAACGTCGAGGTGCGAAAAAAAGGAACTTTCGGTGGGACTCGAGCTTTTAGGCCCCTGCTTGACGGCCGGCCGGCGTCCATGGGGAACTTTCGTGGCATTCTGGTTCCTGCGCTAGAGTTTGGGGCGGAAAGCTTTTTTATTCCAGCAGGATCGGGCGGCTCCACTTCCGGAAGTGTGATTCTCGGCGCTCCGAACAAAAGCACAGAAGTGTGGAACCAAAACTAATTCCACTGGAACCACAGAGCCCGCGCCTGAGAAAACCGTCATCCGTTTAAGACAGTTGTTTTTTAGTGGAAAGGCCGGGCCGGTTCAGCTTTTCTGAGCGGCTCGCAAACATGAGTGATGTCTTCCTAGGATTGGCAGGGGCGGGCACCGTCGGAGTGGGCCTGATCAAAAACCTGCAGCGCAACGGGGTGCTCCTGCGTGAACGCACGGGGGTCTGCCCGAGCTTGCGACGGGTGGCCGTGCGGGATTTGCAGAAAGATCGCGGTGTGAGCCTGCCGCCGGAAATCTGGACCACCCGCTGGCAGGATCTCGTTGAGGATCCCGCGATTGGCATCGTGGTGGAGCTCATGGGGGGCATCGAGGAGCCTTTGCAACTCATCCACGCGGCCATCGCTGCCGGAAAGACGGTCGTCACGGGCAATAAAGCACTGCTCGCCGAGCATGGGGCGGAAATCTTTCAAGCGGCTTCCGCAGCGGGGGTGCCCATTTTCTATGAGGCAGCCGTGGCGGGCGGTATTCCGATCATCAAAATCGTCCGCGAGGCTTTGGTGGGAAACCGTTTGGAAATTATCCAAGGCATCCTCAACGGCACCAGCAATTACATCCTCACACAAATGGAGGAGACTGGGGCGGACTATGGGCAGGTGCTTCCCGAGGCCCAGCGGCTGGGCTATGCCGAAGCAGACCCAACCCTGGATGTGAATGGCTGGGATGCGGCGCACAAAGCCATCATTCTGGCTTCGCTGGCTTATGGGCGATGGATTGCGCCGGAGCAGATTTATGTCGAGGGCATCGAACGCATCCGCCAACATGACATCCGCTTTGCCCGGCAACTGGGGTATCGTATCAAACTCCTGGCAAACATCCGCGCCGATGAAGCGGGGAGGATTTCGGTGCGGGTTTGCCCGACGCTGATTCCAAAAAACCATGTTTTGGCTTCGGTGAGTGGAGTTTTCAATGCCATCTGGCTGCGTGGGGACGTGCTGGGAGAGGCGCTTTTTTACGGACGTGGAGCAGGGCAAGATCCCACGGCAAGCTCGGTCTTGGCCGATGTGACGGAAGCTGCTTTGGCGTTGCGGCAACCTCGGGCGAGCGCCAGCTTCCAGGCGCACGATCTCTATGGGGCGAGCGTGCCGATCGAGGAGGCGGTTTTTCCGTGGTATTTGCGTCTGGCCGTCGAAGATCGTCCGGGGGTTCTCGCCCAGGTAGCCGGGGTTCTTGGGCACCATGGCATCGGCATTTCTTCGGTGATCCAACCCGAGAACAACGAGCCCGGCCCCATCCCCCTGGTGCTGATGATTCACGATGCCGCTTTTGGCAACATGCGCACGGCTGTGAAAGAAATCGCCAACCTGGCCTGCGTGCGCGAAGATCCCCTGCTGCTGCAATCGGAGGCCACCCCATGATCACGCCGCGAGTTCCACTGCACGACCGGGGGGTGATTAGCCGTTACCGGGAGTTTCTGCCCGTGAGTGAAAGCACTCCGGTGATTTCTCTGAATGAGGGCTCGACGCCGCTTATTCACTCTCCTTGGCTCAGCCAGCTCGTGGGGCGGGAGGCGGAGGTATATTTGAAATTTGAAGGGCTGAATCCAACCGGGTCGTTCAAGGATCGCGGCATGACGGTGGCGATTTCCAAAGCGGTCGAGCGTGGAGCCAAGGCGGTGATCTGTGCTTCGACTGGCAACACCTCTGCCGCGGCGGCCGCCTATGCCGCACGCGCTGGCCTGAGCTGTGCCGTGCTCCTCCCAGCGGGAAAAATCGCCGCCGGCAAGTTGCTCCAGGCCTTCCTGTATGGAGCGCAAGTCGTGGCGATCGAGGGAAATTTTGACGATGCCCTGCGCCTGGTGCGGGAATTTGGCAATCGCGAGGAATTTGAGATTGTCAATTCCATCAATCCCTTCCGTATCGAAGGCCAGAAAACGGCTTCCTTTGAAATTATCGAAGAGCTCGGCGATGCCCCGGAGCTGCATATTCTTCCAGTGGGTAATGCGGGTAACATCACCGCTTATTGGAAGGGCTACCGAGAGTTCCACGAATTGGGACGCTCCCATCGCCAACCCCGGATGCTCGGCATTCAAGCGGCCGGCTCAGCTCCGGTTTATTACGACCGGGTTTTCACGCATCCGGAAACCATCGCCTCGGCGATTCGTATCGGACACCCCGCCAGTTGGGACGGTGCCCGCGCCGCCCGCGCGGAATCCGGCGGCCATGTGGAAATTGTCACCGACGAGGAAATCGTCGCGGCGCAGAAGTTGCTCGCCAATCGGGAGGGGATTTTTGTGGAGCCGGCCAGCGCCGCCTCGGTCGCGGGGCTGTTGCGCTGCCTCGGGCGCGAGCGCTGTGCGGAGTGTCCAGTGGCGAAAATCCCCGCCGGAGCCCGCATTGTTCTTACGGTCACCGGCCATGGGCTGAAGGACCCTGGCACCCCGGCTGCCGAGGGGCTGAAACCGCTCACCGCTCCGGCAAACCTCTCGGCAATCTGCGAGGTTCTAGGATTAAAATAACCAACTCATCGGCTCTCGGCATGGCTTTGATTGTGCAAAAATTTGGTGGGACTTCGGTCGGTTCGACAGAAAAAATCCGGCGCGTGGCGGAGCGGGTGCTGGCGACGCAGCAGGAGGGGCATCAGGTCGTGACCGTGGTGTCGGCCATGTCGGGAGTCACGGATTCCTTGATTCGCTTGGCGCACGAAGTTTCTCCCTGCCCCTCCGATCGCGAGATGGATGTGTTGCTCTCCACTGGGGAACAAACCACCATCGCCCTTTTGGCCATGGCTATTGAGGCCTTGGGCGGGGCGGCGGTTTCCCTCACCGGAGCCCAGGCTGGCATCGTCACCGATGGTATCCATACCAAAGCGAAAATTTCCAACATCACGCCGGATGAAGTTTGCCGGATGTTACAAGCGGGGAAGATTGTCATTCTCGCGGGTTTCCAAGGGCGGACCGCGCAGGGGCATATCACGACGCTGGGTCGTGGAGGCTCGGACCTCACGGCGATCGCCATTGCGGCCGCACTCGGAGCAGACCGTTGCCAAATTTTTACCGACGTGGATGGGGTCTATACCTGCGATCCGCGCATCGTCCCACAGGCCCGCAAGATTGATTGCATCAGTTACGATGAGATGCTGGAAATGGCCAGCAGCGGCTCGAAAGTCATGCAATCGCGCTCGGTAGAATTTGCCAAAAAGTTTGGCGTGCGCTTCGAAGTGCGCAGTAGCTTCAATCACAACCCAGGAACCCTCGTTATGGAAGAAACCCCCGGCATGGAAAACGTCGTCGTGCGCGGCGTGAGCATCGAACGCAACCAGGCCAAAGTCACCATCCCGCACGTGCCTGACCGCCCCGGCGCGGCCTCGCGTATTTTTCGCGCTCTAGCCGACCAGCATATCGTTATTGATATGATTGTGCAGAATGTTTCCGTCGAGGGCGCGACAGATATTTCTTTCACCTTGAATCGGGACGAGCTGGCAAAGGTAGGCCCGGTCCTGGAAGGCGTGGTGCGTGAAATCGGGGCCAGAGCGATGGTGAGCCGGGAAGGAATCGCCAAGTTGAGCGTAGTCGGGATCGGGATGCGGTCTCACTCCGGCGTGGCGGCGCAGCTTTTTGAGGCCCTAGCGCAAGGCGGCATCAACATCCAGATGATCTCCACTTCGGAAATCAAAACCGCCGTAATCATTGAGGAGTCGAGGATCGAAGAGGCGGCGCGCCTGGCCCACGCGGCCTTCGGATTGGAAAATCCGCCTGCTGCCTAAGACTGGCCATGCCCCGACCGACCCCGAGGCTGCTCTTCGCCAATAGCGAAGAGAACGCCAACCTCTACTACGCCTGTCGGTTTTTCGCTCCCGATCCTTTCGCTTGCTTAATTCTCCCGCAGCCCAAGGGAGGGCAGCAGAAGCTCATTTTGCTCAACGATCTGGAATTCGATCGCGGCTGCCGCGAGGCCAAAGTAGATGCCGTGGAGAGCCTCTCGGAGCTCAGTCAGGCCGCGCAGAAAAAAACTGGCCAGGCCCCCGCTCTTCCGGCGCTGATTTTAGCTTGGGTGAAACGGCACCGGGTGAAACGCCTGCAAGTGCCAGAGGATTTTCCCCTTGCCTTGGCCCGCGCTCTGGAAGCCGGAGGCTGCAAAATCACCACCGGACCCACGATCTTCTTCCCCGAGCGCGAAAGCAAATCTCCAGCCGAGCTGCGGGCGATTCGCCGGGCTTTGGCCATAACTGAGGCTGCGATGCAGCGGGCCTTGGAAGTGCTGCGCGCCACCACTGTGCAACCTCGGACCAAACGGCTGCTCTGGGGAGGAAAACCGCTCACCGCAGAAAGCCTGCGCGCGGAAATAGATACCGTGGTGCTGCAGAATGGAGGACTACCCAAAGGCACCATCGTTGCCGGCGGGGAGCAAGCCTGCGATCCACACGAACGCGGCCACGGTCCGCTCTTTGCTCAGCAGCTAATTATTCTCGACATTTTCCCCCGGGACCCCCGGACGGGTTTTTACGGCGACCTCACGCGCACCGTGGTTCGCGGAAGAGCCACCCAAGCCCAGCGCCACCTCTGGGAAACCTGCCTGGAAGGCCAACGGCGCGCTCTGAAAGCGATTCGCCCCGGGAACGATGGCGGGCTCATCCACTCCGGGCTGGTTGGTTTTTTTGCCAGCCAAGGCTACCCAACGCGCCGTCATCAGGGCCGTTGGCAGGGATTCTTTCATGGCACCGGACACGGGCTCGGTTTGGAAATCCACGAGGAGCCCCGCTTCGCCCGAACTACCTTTCGACCCGGACAGGTGCTCACCGTCGAGCCAGGCATCTACGTCCCCGGATTGGGCGGCGTGCGCCATGAAGACGTGATTTGCGTGACAAATTCCGGCTGCCGGGTGCTCACCTCGCTGGAGAAACCGCTGGAGTTGTAGAACTGGGGCTCGTCGTGGCCTGGGCGTCGGGAAGATTCGCTGGGCGATCCGGCGCCAGCAATCCCGCCAGGATGTGCACTCCCAAGAGGAGATCGGTGCTATCGCGAAAGTCCCGTCCCTCAATCTCCCAGGGCTCGGCGAGGATTTTCAGATACCAAACGGCGATCGCTGCCGGGCGATCTTTTTCCATCAGATTCTGCATGGCCTGCTCCGGATCCAGCGTGAGTTGCAAGCGATGGAGGAATTGCACGAGATGCAGCCCAAGGTGCAGCAGCAGGGAGGTGGCTCGCGGCCAATCCTGCGCCAGCTGAGCTTGTTCAATCTCATCGAGGGTTGCCACTTGGCGCTGGGCTTTGGGGAAGGCTTTGCGAACCCGCCGCAACAACCGCGCTAGCCCTTTGGCTACTCCCGTTCCGGACGCTTCCTGCTCGGCGATCAGGAGTTCGTAAAATTTTTCTCTTTCTCCCAGCAAATCGCCCAAGGCCAGAGCGAGGGCCCGCTTGAGATTGGGGTCGGGGCATTGGCGCAGTTGCGGAATGAGCTGCCAGGCCGCCGAGAGTTCCCCGAGAGCCGCCAAGGCCTCTCCACTCACCGCCAACAGACGACGGTCCCGGCTTTCGCGCATCAGCTCCAGAATCGCCGGGATGGCACGCCGATCGCCGATCGCTCCCAAGGCCCGCACAGCTTCCACCACGGTTTCGCGTTCGCCGGTGCGCAACTGCGAGAGCAAAACTGGCACTGCCTCCGCGCGGCGAGCCTTGCGTAAGGCCCGGCAAATTTGTGGAGCCAGCCAACTCCCCGGCCGAGCCAGGCGCTCCAGCAAGGGGCCCACGGCCTCGGGGGTGCCGATTTCCCCCAAGGCTTCGACCGCCTCTTCCTGCATCTCAAAAGAGGGATCCTCGAGCTTTTGCACCAGGTCTGGCACCGCCAGGAGACTGCGCGATCCGCCGAGTTGCTTGGCGGCCCGGGCTCGTTCTCGCGGAGTTGCTCCGGTGTTCAGCAGACTGAGATTGTAGAAATTTCGTAAGACCGTCACCGGGCTGGTGAGAAACATCTCGGAGACCGCTGTGTTGAAGGTCATCTCCCGACCCGGCACTTCCACCCTCAGCAGCAGCGGCAGGGCGGCCACCCAGGCCAACAAGGCAAAAAGCAGAATCTGCAAATGGAAAAAGGAAAACTCCACCCCCGCCGGGAGCCCCCAATGCCAACCGGTAGCATCGAACCAATCCATCACCGCCCCTCCAGCCAACGGCCCCAGAGCTGATAAGACCCCCAGGAGCGAGAAATGCACCGCCAACCACAGCGTGCGCCCCTCCGGCGGAGAAAGTAGTCCCACCAAACGAATTTGACAGAGCCCCACGCCGGAAAATAACGCGCCCCCTAAAAGATTGGCCATGAAGACAACCAGGGTCACTTGAGCGATGGAAAAACTGCCGAACTGCCAGGTCTCGGGGCTGATGAAGAAGAAGGCCGCGAGGGTCATGGGCCCGGTCAAGAAAAGCAGCCCACAAGAAACCCGCGGCCCAAGCCGGTCAACGAGCTTCCCAAGAAAATAACTTGAGATCACCGAGCCAATCGCTCCCGCCACCGTGAGGAAGGCCAACTCCGCATAGCTAAGATGGAAAGCCTTTCGGAGATAGACGATGCCAAAGGTGGAGACCATGAAAAAGCCGAAGTTCCACAGGCCCAGGGAAATGGTCAGTTTGCGAAATTGCCGATGCTGTAGCGGGGCAAACAACCGATGCCAGTGCGAGGAGGTGCGCTGCGGGCGCGCCACCCCGGGCTCCAGCACCCGCAAATGGAGCAAGATATCCGCCACGCCGAAAATGCCTGCCAACCCAAAGACCAAGGCGAAACCGTATAGGCCGTGGTCTTTTCCAGGATATAAATCAAGCAGGAATCCAGCTGACCAGAGCCCCAAAAGCGATACGGCGGTGACAATGCTCTGGCGCGTTCCCCAGAATCGGCCACTGGCCCGGCTGGGCACCAAGTCGGTCATCCAACTGAGCCAAGGTGCCGTGGCTCCGTTGCCCAAAAGATCGCTCACTGTGACCACCACCGCCACGACCAAGGGAATCCAAGCTTGGTCTGGAGCACAGAAAAGCGCCAATCCCGCCGGCACGAACCAGAGGGCCCGGTGAATCAGAGCCAGAATGGCCCAGACGCGTTTGCGCGATCCCACGGCCTCGGCTAAGACCGCCCCAGGGATCTGCGCCGATGTGCTGAGAAGCCGCACCGTGGTAATCAGCCCAATCATCACCCCACTGGCCCCCAAGGCTTCGAGAAACATCGTCAGCGGCAGCCCCACAGACATGGACATCCACAACATGCCCAAACAGCTCGCCAAGACACTCAGCCGCATGGCCCGACTCAGCTCGCGCGGCGACAGCCGAGGCTCCTCCAGAGGCGTCACATTCATTGCGCCAACGTTGCTCTGCGGCCCGCTTCCTCGTGTGCAGGAGCTGGCTTTGGTCCGGGACGAAATGGCTGCCCGCTCGGAGCCGCCTGCGCGGAGTCGAAGCGCAGTTCCGCTGGGTGGAGCTCCAGCCCGTAGGCCAGCAACTTTTGGGCATCGGACCAAACCGAGGCTTTGTTACTGCCCAAGACCACCGCAATGATGTGTCGTCCTTCCAACGTGGCGCTGGCCACCAGGCAGTGTCCGCTGGCGCGGGTGTAGCCGGTTTTCATTCCGTTGCAAGGAGACCAATTTCGCAGCACACGATTGGTATTTCGCAGGGCAATACGCGTGCCATCCCCACGCAGAAACGAATACTCCTTGGTAGCCACAATCTCCCGCAACGTGGGATTCAAATAAGCCACCCGGGCCAGAGCCGCTAACTCCCGCGCCGTGGAAACCTGCCCGTCCGCTGGCAGACCGTTGGGATTGACGAAGTGGGATTTTTGCGCCCCAAGACCGCTCATGCGACGATTCATGGCCTCGGCAAAAGCTTCAATGCTACCAGAGTGATCCCGCGCCAAGGCCAGCGCCGCATCATTGGCACTACGCAAAAGCAGAGCGTAAAGCAGCTCCCGCCGCGTGTAGGTCTCTCCAGGCTTGAGATAAAGCTTGGTCGGTTCGGCCTGCGTGTCTGCGGCGGTGATGGTGATACGCTCGTCCAGATCTCCCCGCTCGACCACTAACAGGGCCGTGAGCAGTTTTTGCGTGCTGGCGATCGGCATCACCAGATTGTCCTCTTTGCGAAAGAGGACCTTTCCCGTGCGAGCATCAAAAGCGATGGCCGACCGCCCGAAAATTTCCGGCGGACGCGGTGGGGTGCTTGTGGCGCTCTGGAGCGAAGGCGGGAATAGGGCGACGCCCAGCAGAAGCAAATGCAGCAGACGCATCGGAAAAACAATTTTCAACGGGATTTCGGCCGCAGCTTCGCCTCGAGGGTGAGATCACGTTCCGCACCGAGCTCCAAGGCTTTGGTGTAATGCCGCCGCGCCAATTCCACCGCCGGCTCGCGGCGTTGCAAACAGAAATAGGCCAAATTGAAATGCGCATCGGCATACTTCGGATCCAACTCGATCGCCCGGCGAAACTCCGCTTCGGCCCCATCAAACCACCCCAGCTGGCCCACCGCGACCCCAAGATAATTCCGCGCCCGGGCGTTCCGCGGCTCATACTGCACCACCTGCGCAAAGGCGGCCATCGCAGATTCAAAACGCTCGGTGTCGAGATAAACCAATCCCAAAACCAGCCAGGCCTGGGGCAGCTCCAAACGCCGTTGGATGGCTTGGCGAAGGGACTTTTCTGCCGCAGCGTAGTCACCAAGTTTGAACTCCGTAAGCCCCAGATTGACCAAAAGCAATAGATTATCGGGGACGACCTTGCGCGCCACTTCATACGAACCGCGTGCTTGCGCGAAATCCCCGCGGGCAAACGCCTCCTCCGCCTCCGCCATCGCCTCCCGCACCACCTGCGGCAAATCCTCCTGCTTCGCAGCCAGTTCCTGCAGCTCCTCATCCGTCGGCAGCTCCACCGACCAAGCCGCCGGCTCAGGCCTATCCGGTAAAGCCGGAAGGCTAACCTGGGCAGCGAGGTTCCCCAAAAGAAACTGGGTCACCCCAACCCCAAAAAGGCAAAAAAACCGCAGAGTATTCGTTCGGCGATGAAAAAAAGCTGCGCTGGGAAATCGGGGATTGGCTGGTGACACGGAAAGCGCAGTAAACAGGCTCAGGAAAACCATCGCAAGGTTGCGTTGGGGGATCTTTGGCGGCAGAGGATTTTTTCTTCCAGACCTTAATTTTTCCTACGGAAAGCGGCCATCCAGCAAGCGAAGGACGCTATTTTGCTAGAGGCTACCAAGGCTGGCTGGCCTGCAAAAAAGGCCAACTTCAAGAAATCAGCTTTCGCCAATTAACCACGTCAAGGTCCCCTCTTGGGGACGCACATGCCGGCACGGATAATCTCCTTCGTCTCGTTGAATTTGCCCCAGCACGCCCTCTTTGCCGGAGCGGCTAACCACGAAACAAACATGCCGGGCTGCGTTCAGCAGCGGATAGGTAAAAGTAATCCGCCACAGAGAGAATTTCGGCACATAATTTTCAATCACCAGTCGGGTGTGTTCGTGCAGAGCAGATGTCCCCGGAAAGAGCGAGGCCGTGTGCCCATCAGGCCCCATCCCCAGCAAGATCAGGTCATGCCGCAGGATGGTTTCATCCCCGCTCAATTGGCCCAGCGCTTCTTCATACTCCCGCGCGCCGACCGCCGGCTCGAGTTCGCCTTTTATTCGCAGAACCCGGGGAGCTCGATGGCCCAACGGATCGAGCAAAGTCTCCTTCACCATACGGAAGTTGCTTTGCTCATCCTCTGGTGGCACGCAACGCTCATCTCCAAAAGTCAAAACCCAGTTAGCCCAATCCTGTTCCGTCGCTGCGAGCGCCGCATAAATCGGCTTGGGCGTGTTTCCGCCACTGAGGGAAAGAACAAACCGTCCCCGAGCGGCAATGGCCTCGCAGGCCGATTGGTTAATCAACTCCAGGGTATCCCGGACAAGGTTTTCGGAGGGGACGAAACGAGGCTTATTAGGCATGATCTAAATGGCTTAAAGAGATAAGATTACATCAAACGAACTGGAATCGCAAACTGGAGTTCTCCTTGCCCGGCGCGCAGAGAAGAAAGCTCCAGCACCGTGAGCGAGGCCTTGCGCACCCGAATGTTGCCCGCGCCGCGACAGCCCAACAGCTCCCCGATCACTCCGGAGAAATCCGGTTCATGGCCCACCAGTAAAACTTGGGAAAAACTCCTGTAAGCCGTCATCTCATCAAAGCAGATCGCCGGGGTCATGCCGCACGCCAGCCATGGGCAGATCACTGGGGCGGGCTGTCGTAGTTTTTCGGCGACGATTTCTGCCGTCTCGCGCGCTCTGCGCACGGGGCTGGTAAGGATCAGATCCGGGAGGATCCCATTCCGGAGGAGAAATTTGCCGACCTTCTCCGCCTGCTCCAGTCCCTTGGGTGTTAGTGGCCGACTCTCATCGCTGGAAGCGAACGGCTCCGCCTCCGCGTGCCGCAGGAAAAGCAGGATCATTTTAGGGCGGGTAAGCAGCGGCCCCGAGGCCTACATGGACATCCCACCGTCTATCGCCAGAGTTTGTCCGGTGATGTAGCCAGCATGAGGCCCAGCCAAAAACGCCACTGCGGCAGCGATATCGTCCACGGCACCGAAACGACCCAGCGGAATCTGTTTCCGCGCTCCCTCGCGAATTTCCTCCGAGAGCACCGCCGTCATATCTGTCTCGATGAACCCCGGCGCGACGACGTTTACAGTGATGTTCCGCCCCGCCAGTTCCCGCGCCAGACTCTTCGTGAGACCAATGAGACCAGCCTTGCTGGCAGCATAGTTGGCCTGTCCCGCCAACCCCATTAGGCCGCTGACAGAACTGATATTAATGATTCGGCCCGAACGCTGCTTGACCATCGGCCGGAGCACGCTGCGGGTGAAGTTGAACGCCCCTTTCAAGTTGGTGGCCAAAACCGCATCCCACTCTTCCTCCGACATACGCATCGCGAGGTTGTCGCGGGTAATTCCGGCGTTGTTCACCAAAATGTCCGCACGCCCAAAATCTGCCAGGATTTGCTCAGCCACGGCCTGCACCGCCGAAAAGTCCGCGACATCCACAGCGTAGGGCCGGGCACTGTCCGGGTGCTCTTGGTTGATAGTGGAAGCCGTTTTCTCGGAGTTGGCCGGTGTGCGGCTCACGACCGCGACTTTAGCTCCCTCAGCCGCGAAATGGCGGGCAATGGACTCCCCGATGCCGCGCCCCGCTCCCGTAACAATGGCAACTTTATCCGCAAACAACATGGTTGGCATTAGATAAACTCGTTAATGAGATTTTCGATAAATTCTTGCCGTCCGCTTCCCCGCTGCACGGGATCCGGGGCGGCGAGAGCGCGCTCTTCAAGCTCGCGAAATCCGAGCTTGCCCGCTTCGATTTCCGCCCCAAGGCCAGAATCCCAAGAAGCATAACGATCCCGCACGAGCTGGGCCAGTCGGCCATCCGCACGCAGTGCGGCTGCAATTTTTAGCCCACGGGCGAAAGCATCCATGCCCCCAATGTGAGCATAGAAGAGATCTTCCACTTCAAAGGACTCGCGTCGGACCTTGGCGTCGAAATTCAGACCACCAGTGGTGAAGCCGCCCATTCGTAGGATTCCCAACATGATTGGCGTGGTCAGATAAAGGTTGGTGGGGAATTGATCGGTGTCCCAGCCGATGAGTTCATCCCCAGTATTGGCATCAATAGAGCCTAGAGCGTTGGCATTAATAGCCACCTCGACCTCATGGTGCATGGTGTGCCCCGCAAGAGTCGCGTGATTGGTTTCTAAATTGAGCTTGAAGTGCTCTAGCAGCCCATACTCCCGTAAAAAGTTGAGGCAAGCGGCAGCATCGCTGTCGTATTGGTGGCGCGTGGGCTCTTTCGGCTTCGGCTCGATATAAAATTGTCCCTGGAAACCGATCTCCTTTTTGTAATCCACCGCCATGTGCAGGAAGCGAGCCAGGTGATCGAGTTCCCGCTTCATATCGGTGTTCCAAAGCGTGGAATAACCTTCACGGCCACCCCAGAAAGTGTAACCCTCCCCGCCTAATTCGTGCGTGACTTCTAGGGCCTTTTTTACTTGCGCCGCAGCATAAGCAAAAACCTCGGCGTTCGGACTGGTGGCAGCCCCATGGACAAAGCGCGGATTGGCAAACAAGCAAGCCGTACCCCAGAGAAGTTTGATGCCCGTGCGCGCCTGCTCTTCTTTCAGCACAGCTACGACCGCATCAAGGTTGCGATTGGTTTCGGCCAAAGAGGCACCTTCCGGAGCCACATCCCGATCATGGAACGCGTAGTAGGGTCCCCCTAGCTTCTCCATGAATTGGAAAGCCACACGGGCGCGACGGCAGGCGTTTTCTATGGAATTCGATCCATCATCCCAAGGCCTGAGCATCGTCCCTGCGCCAAATGGATCCTGCCCTGTGCCCCGAAACGTATGCCAGTAAACCACGGAAAAGCGCAGATGATCCCGCATGGTTTTTCCTTCGACCACCTCTTGCGGGTTGTAATGCTTGAAAGCAAAGGGATTTTTCGAATGGGGGCCTTCGTAGGCTATGGAAGGAAGATGGCGGAAGGGATCTGTCATTAGCTTTGAGAAAAAGCAGACTATGACCTCTCAAAGGAATCGGGGCCAGAAAAATCCCCGACCATGGGAAAATTCCCGAGCACACACGCGCCCAACCACTGAATTACTATTTCAAACAGCTTCACCCGTTAACAGGGGCTTCCAACCTTTAATCACGCGGTGATTTTTTCTGGACTTTCACGCAATCTCTAGCCCGGCCTACCGGAGCTCATCACAAACGCAAAAAGCCCCTGCCCTGTTGCCAGGGCGGGGGCTTTTGAGCATTACATCAACAACAAATCAAAATCCTACGATGTCCGTGACCGGGGCCGGCCCACTGCTGTCGTAGACAAATTCGTTCAGACCTGCGAAACCAGGGATATTCATTCGAGCTGCGGCAGTTTTGCCAAGGTTAAAGCCTGCAGTGATGGCGTTTTGAATTTGAGTCTGCAAGTCTGGCTTGATGGTCTTCAAGGCAAACAAAATGACATTGTAGATAGCTTCTCTGTTGGCATTTTCATTCGGATCCCAAGCGGCCTCGGCACCGCCATTGGCAAAGAAGGTAGCGGAGAAGGCTGATGCGAGACCTTGAGCGATAGAGACGACATGCTTACGCGCACCAGTGATGGCACCGAAAGCAACTCCGTTAAGAGCAGCCGTAACATCAGCGTTGGATGTGTCATTCCAGAGAGCGTTGCTGATCCCGCTGACGGAATAAACACCACCAACCGCGATGCTTTGCACTGCGTTGGGATTCAACTTCATCAGGCTGTTGGCGGCTCGCACCAAGGAGTTGGTTACCATCGAAGCAGCACGGTCATAAACAAAAGATGAGCCAGGAATATCAAGGTCGTTCGGGAGCCCTCTGACCGCTTGAGCTGCAATGGCTGCCGACCAGCGAGTCAGAATGGGGGCATTAGTAGTCATATTGACCAACTGCGTAGCCGAGGCATTGATCGTTCCATTAGGATAGGTTCTGATGCCGGCACGAAGGTTAGCGGCAGCCAGTTTAGCTGCATCGCGAAGCTGGGCCAGTTGAATCGCCCCTTCGTTTGCACCTTTGTAGTTGAAGACAGGCACGTAGGGCGTTACGGAAGTTGTCGAAAATGCCGCTTCCACCCCCTGAAAGGCAAAGAGGGGTGTGTAGTTCGGCAGACGCCGGTTCATGAAATTAATGATCTGGCTAGCACGAACCCGAGTAGGATTAAGCGTGGCAGAAACCCGAGCTGTTTTTCCGTTGGTGAGCGTAACGATAGTGGCGGGAATGGTCAGGGTTGTCGGCTGAGTCAGCGCTAATTCCGTGGCTTGCAACAGCAAATTTTGGAACGCCGCCCCTTGCACCCCGCCAACTGGGATAGAAGCTCCAGTGGCTAGGGGTTGAGGTTTTGTTATAGTGCTCCGGAAAGCATTCCGACCCGAAATGAGTGCAGCCGCTTGGTCCGCTGGCGTGAGAGAACCGATATTGGTGCCCGTTCCACGCAAGAGGGATCCGAGGTAGATGGCGACAAGGTCATCCGCCGGACCTGCTTGAGCGGTTGTAGGAGCCAAGGTAGAACCGACGGCGAGAAACGCTGCTCCGGCCACTAAGGCTTTGAGGAGTTTGGTGAGTTGAAGTTTCATGGCGCTGTTGATGTTGATGGTGTTGATGCTCGGCCAAAGATGCTAATTTGGACCGATCCCAGAGTCGTGAGAAAAGGGGCGTTTGGCAAGCGATTTTTGCGCTTTTAAGAATTTTTTTACTTTTTAAGCAACCTGTTGGCGTGGAGATTTTTACCGAGATTCTGCCTCTTTGGAACTGCCATGTAGACGGTCCCAATCGAGGACATCCTGCAAAGAGCGCACCTTCAGCGGGTCAAAATTTTCCCCAAAATTCTTTTCCAACTCGGGAATCTGAACAGCCGTCACTTCCGCCTCTGCAGTAGCACCTTCCATTGCCGGATCCTGCCGGGCAAAATCCGCCAGTTGTTCTTCGGTGAGATCCCCTAAAGTCAGACCCGGGAAGCGGCGTTGGAACTCCTCTTCTTCCATGGCTAACAACTCCCGCGTGACCTTCAAGCCCTCGCGAGCGATTTTCGATCCTTCGCCACCCAGGCGGATGGATTCCTCAAAGGCCTCTTGGGCCGTATCGAGATAGCCCTCGCTCAGCTCAACTAGCCCTTTGTAAGCATAAACAAAGCTTGATTGCGGATCCCAGTCTTCCGCTTGAGCAATGGCATTAGCCGCTTCAAAGTAGTCTCCTGCCTGACTCCAGGCATGAGCTAGTTTCAAGGAAATACGGGAATCGTAGGGGAAGATATCCAGTCCCTGCTGCAGATACGCTATGGCCAGGTCTTGCAACTCGCGAACATCTCCCATCCTTTGAAAGGCCATCTCGCGGGCCGCTTCTCCGGCGTAGTAGTAGAGGTCCGGGTTTTGGCTTTCAGTCTTAAGCCCCTCCTGGGCAAAGCGCAACGCCTCCTCCAGACGGTAGTCTCGTAAGGCCACCCGGGCCTTTTCGGCATAAAACTCTCCGCGGATTTGAGGAATGCCGTAGAGCAAAAGAGCAACGCAGCCGACCGGGAGTAAATAGCGCATCGCGCCCGCCAGCGGGCCCGGTTGCACAGGCTTGAGAGCCGCCAACGAGGAAGATGGGGTGGCAAGGATGGCGAAGGTGAATCCGATGAGCAGGGCGTTCACCGTGAGGTGCATATTAAAGTCCACCACCGAATGCGCCAGGTAAGCCGCGATGACACTCAAGGCCCCGATGGTCAAAGCCACTCCATCTCCCTGGGCCTCCTGCATTTGGGAAAGACGGCGGAGTTGCGCCCGCAATCCTTTGGCCCCCACCACCAGATGCACCAAGAGCAACAGCAGGAAGAGAGCCGCCCCGATGAGCCCGTAATCCCCGAGCAACTGCAGATAATCATTGTGCACGTGGATGGGGTCGTTCTGCACGGAGGGGTTACGCAAAAGCCGCCCGTAATAAAAGAAACTAAAGGCTCCGGTGCCGAACCACGGGGCCATGAGGAATTGTTGAATCGCGGAATCCCAGAGAAGAAACCGCATATTTTCCGGGTCATTGATGGCCATGACCCGCAGTTTGAGGGTGTTGCTTTGCAGCATGATCCAAAGCAATCCACTGAAGATCGCAGCCCCCCCGATCGCTGAACCCACCGCAATGACGGCAAACTGAGACCTGCGAACGTGGAACCACGCGTAGAGGCTCAAGAGGAAGAAAACCAAAAAGCCAAAACTCAAACTCAAATAACCTCCCCGACTGCCAGAAATGGCCACTCCAGCGGTACAAGCCAACACTACGTAACCCAGCAAAATGCGCCCGAAAGCTGGCACTCGACTCCAGACTAATAAGCTCAATGCCATGAGGCCGATGATTTCCAAATAGCCAGCGAAATGGTTCGGCGAGATAAAGAAACCACTCGCCCGCCACATGTCATCCCGCCGTTGCGCCCACGGCAAGGGCATCCACCCATTGACCTTGGCAAATTGGTAAAATCCCACCCCCACTTGTATTACGGCCAAGAGCATCAAAAAGTAGAGGAACCATTTTCGCTGCCTCGGCTCAGTCAGGAAAAGAGCCGTGAGCAGATACATGATCAGCGTCCCTGCCATGATGTAGAATTGCATCCTCCCCAGGTGATCAATCTCCGAAAGTCGGTTACGGGTAAGGATGTAAGCTGAGAAAGCCAACGCGGAAGCCAAAGCAAAGGTCGAAGGCCGACGGTCCGTCTTGGTCACGAGGAAAACCGCCAAGACTCCGGCGAGCGCCACCAAAGAGACACCTGGAATGGTATAAATTAGGCGCGCCCCACCGATGCCAATTTCCATTCCCAAAAAGGCCAAAGCCAGCAGGAGCAGAATCAAATACCGAATCATTGCTCGTTTCTTTGGCTGATCCGCTCTCGCCCGCCAAGCCTAAAAACCGTGCGGAATGAGCCCGCGCGAAAAGGTGGAAAAGGAAGTTTCCCTGATTCGGTGGACAGGCAGGGTGCAGAATCTTCAGAAAGAACTGCAGACATGCCTTAAAGAAACACGAACTACGACCACGACTTCCGACAGCAAGCCGCTAACCTGCAGCTCAGCAGCGGTCGCCCGCTCAAGCGGGTGGCCGCAGAGTTGGAGACATCAGCAAACTCATGACGAACCTGGCGGGACAAGGCTCTGAGCGGCGAGGGAGAGCCGAGGCAGCGCGGCAAAATGCACCCCCAACGAGCCATATTGCTGCCAGAGCCATCTTCCATTGCGACCGCGGATGCCAAGATACCGCCTCCTCAACCCGTGACCTCCTCCACCAACACGGGCGGCTGCAGACCAGGAGTGCCGCCGGCTACTGCGACGAACATGCCTGCGCAGAAAGTGCCTTCGCCTCGCTGAAGGCCGAACTCCCTAACCCTCACTGGCCTTTGCCTTCCACACAGCCGGCGCGCCGCGCGATATTCGATGACATCGAGACCTTCGACAACCGCCGTCCCCGCGACACTTTTCTCGCTTGCATCTCGCCCGGCGAAGACCTCAAAAGCAACTTCACAAAGCACCAGAAAAACCTCAACCAATCTGAGCTCGACCTCGCCACTTTTTCAGGGGACTACCACAGGAAACTCCTTCTTAGTCCCGAAGAGACTTGACCCGGCAGATCGCGCCAATAAGCTTCGAACACCGCCGATGGTTTTTTTTTTGCACACGCGGGATTAGCTCAGTGGTAGAGCAGGGCTTTTACACAGCCAAGGTCGGGGGTTCAAACCCCTCATCCCGCACCAAACTTCCTAGTTTTTACAGCGACAGCTCGGTCTAGAGGAGTTTTTCTGGGGCTGTCTAGCCTTCCCGGCAAAAGAGCACTACCCGATTGGAGTTGGTTCCTGCTTCATTGTTTGCGACTCCCCAACAATTCGCGGTCTTGGTAAAGCGCTGCTGATTGATTAGGATAGCCCAGGGAGATAAACCGGCCCGCAGTCCGGCAGCAACGACTTCATTTTCCAGATTGATCTGGCCTTTGAGCACTTCTCCGACCTCAAAAGCCACCAGGCCCTCCGGACGCAGCACCCGCCTCAGTTCAGCCAAAGCCGCCGTCATGCACCGGGACCACGCACCGAGCGACTTCATTTGCCAAATGTCGGATTTTTCCGGCTGCAACTCGCAAAACCAAGCACGCAGCCAGTTGTCTCCCACATAATCCACGGTGTTGAGGAACGGAGGCGAAGTCACTACCAAGTCCACTGAATCTGCGGGAATTTCCGGAGTGGAGTCTGCGGAGAGCTGCCAAATTTGCCAGTCATTCCGCAGGAAGTGACGGGGCAGAGGATCTTTGAGAAGCTGGCGGGATTTTTTCCAAATGAGGGCCCGGGTATCCCGCAACTCCGGCACTTGATTACGCCGCGCATTGATGCGCCTTTGCGCCTTGATGGATGTCGCTTGGTTGGGGGGCAGGGTATAGACCGAGAAAAAACCAGGGGAGTGGCCCGTGAGGCGGTTAGAAGCGACCATCTGCAACCAGGCATCCACCCGGTCAAATTTCCCCCTCAGGTGCTGGTTGCGGAAATAGGTGCGCCAGCCATAGATTTCCCGCAGGGTTTCTGGCGCAAAAAACACCAAAAGCTCGCCGTCCCATTCGTCGCTGGGGGGCAAATCCACCGCTTGCAAGCGATCGCGGATCTCCTCCAAGCCGGGGGGAGACAATCTCGGTGCGGCAAGAATCCTGGCCAGCGGGTTGGCGTCGTTCCCAAGGGCCCGCCAGCCGTGTAGTTGAGCTTCAACCAAAGTGGTGCCCCGTCCCATAAAAGGATCATAAACCGTTTTCCAGGAGCTACCCAGCCGAGTCAGGAAAAAAGCCGGAAGCTGCGGCTTGAAACAGGCTCGGTAGGAGATTTCATGCAGCGAGTGGCCAGCGCGCTGGCGGGCCGTCCAAAATTCCCCGAAAAATACAGGAATCTGGTGACCCTCAATCTCCCGGTTCGCTATTTCCACTCTGGGAAGTTGCTTGAGATAGCTAAAGAAAGCACCGTTGCGCTGCGGAGGGTAGTCCATGTCCAGAGATGCAGAAACAAAAAAACCGCCGCCGCTGCTTTAGGCAGCGACGGCGGAAAACTCTGGCGACGACCTACTCTCGCACAACCTAGAGATGCACTACCATCGGCGCTGAGGTGTTTCACTTCCGTGTTCGGGATGGGAACGGGTGGGTCCACCACGCTAAAATCACCAGAAGACGCTATCTGGAACTGAAAACCAGAACAGCTAGCGGATATCTAGTGACAGGGTTTTTTTAAGGCAAAGAACAGAAATGTTCTCTGACAACTGCATACCAGGGTAGATTTAGACTCCGAGAAACAACAGAAGTTGCGTCAAAAAGGAGTATCAAGGTTAGAAAAAGACGAACGAACATTAGTAATCCTAAGCTGCACGCATTACTGCGCTTCGACCCGGATCCTATCAACGTGGTGGTCTACCACGGTTCTTCAGGGAAAGCTCATCTTGGGATAGGCTTGGCGCTTAGATGCTTTCAGCGCTTATCCTTTCCGAATATAGCTGCCCGGCGCTGCTCCGGACGGAACAACCGGATCACCAGAGATTCGTCAAACCCGGTCCTCTCGTACTAAGGTTTGAACCCCTCAACTTTCCTACGCCCACAGTGGATAGAGGACCGAACTGTCTCGCGACGTTCTGAACCCAGCTCGCGTACCACTTTAACCGGCGAACAGCCGGACCCTTGGGACCTTCTCCAGCCCCAGGATGTGATGAGCCGACATCGAGGTGCCAAACCCTGCCGTCGATATGAGCTCTTGGGCAGGATCAGCCTGTTATCCCTAGCGTACCTTTTGTCCGATGAGCGACGACCATTCCACATTGGATCGCCGGATCACTTGGACCTGCTTTCGCACCTGCTCGACCTGTCAGTCTCGCAGTTAGGCTGGCTTATATCCATGTACTCGACACGCGATTGCCAACCGCGTTGAGCCAACCTTCGTACTCCTCCGTTACTCTTTGGGAGGAGACCGCCCCAGTCAAACTGACCGGCTGCCAGTGTTCCTGAGCCGGATTACGGCATCAGGTTAGATGATCCAAATTCGAAGGGTGGTGTTTCATTGGCGACTCCTCCAGCCCCGAAAGGCGGGAATCAAAGTCTCCCACTTACGCTAAGCATTAAACTCGAATCAACAGTGACAGCGTACAGTAAAGGTGCATAGGGTCTTTCCGTCCTACTGCGGGTAGGCGGCATCTTCACCGCCATTACAACTTCGCTGAGCTCCTCGTTGAGACAGCGGTCAACTCGTTACACGATTCGTGCAGGTCGGAACTTACCCGACAAGGAATTTCGCTACCTTAGGACCGTTATAGTTACGGCCGACATTCACGGGGACTTAGGCTCAGAGCTTCGCCTTGCGGCTAACCCCTTGCCTTAATCTTTCCGCATTGGTCACGTGTCACATCGTATACTTGGACTTTCGTCTTTGCACAGTGCTGTGTTTTTGATAAACAGTCGGTTGGGCCCATTCACTGCGGCCTGTTTCCAGGCACCCCTTCTTCCGAAGTTACGGGGCTAGATTGCCGAGTTCCTTAACGAGGTTTCACTCACGCGCCTTGGCACATTGATGCCCACCCACCTGTGTCGGTTTCCGGTACGGGCGGCCTTGGGAACACCACACAGCTTTTCTTGGTGCCACCTTTAAAGAATCCGCTTCGGCCGAAGCTTCCACGTCCCCTTGCGGGACTGCCACTTTCAATCGGCAGCTCTTTTCTGGTAACACGTCCCTGTGTGGCTTAGCCAAAGCCGGTGCAGGAATATTGACCTGCTAACCATCGCCTACGCCTCTCGGCCTCGACTTAGGTCCCGACTAACCCTGGGAGGACGAACCTTGCCCAGGAAACCTTGGGTTTACGGCGGCCGGGGATCTCACCCGGCTTATCGCTACTCATGTCTGCATCCTCACTTGTTGCTGCTCCACCTTAGCTTACGCTTTGGCTTCAATGCGGCAACAACGCTCCCCTACCACTCCGCTCCGGCGAACCGGAACGAAATCCAGAGCTTCGGTATATGGTTTATCGCCAATCATTTTCGGCGCGAGATCACTCGATGAGTCAGCTATTACGCACTGTTTAAATGATGGCTGCCTCTAAGCCAACATCCTCATTGTCTAAGTAACCTCACATCCTTTCCACTTAACCATATTTAGGCACCTTAGCTGCTGGTCTGGGTTGTTTCCCTCTCGACCGCGGAGCTTATCCCCCGCGGACTGCCTCCCGAGCTGCACCCTACGGCATTCGGAGTTTGATTGAAGTCAGTACCCGGGTGTGGGCCATTCTTCATCCAGTGCTCTACCTCCGTAGGTCAGTGCTCGAGGCTCTACCTCAATAGATTTCGGGGAGAACCAGCTATCACGGGGTTTGATTAGTCTTTCGCTCCTACCCACAGCTCATCCGGGGACTTTTCAACGTCCATCGGTTCGGTCCTTCACGTCATGTTACTGACGCTTCAACCTGGCCATGGGTAGATCACCTCCGCTTCGGGTCTAGCACCAGCAGCTGAGCGCCCATTTCGGACTCGCTTTCGCTTCGCCTCCGTCCCAGAAGGACTTAGACTTGCCACTGACACTAACTCGCAGACTCATTAAGCAAAAGGCACGCCATCACCCTGACGGGCTCTGACACCTTGTAAGCATATGATTTCAGGTACTCTTTCACTCCGCTCAACGCGGTACTTTTCACCTTTCCCTCGCGGTACTTGTTCACTATCGGTCGCCAGCTAGTATTTAGCCTTACGCCGTGGTCGGCGTGGATTCATGCGTAGTTTCACGTGTGACGCATTACTCAGGAAATCCCTAGGCGTCTTGGAGTTTTCGGTTACGGGCCTTTCACCCTCTGTGGAGCGCTTTTCCACACGCTTCGCCTAACTCTTGGACTACCATGATGGGCTCCTACAACCCCGGTATGCAAGCACACCGGTTTGGGCTTTTCCGCTTTCGCTCGCCACTACTTACGGAATCTCGGTCGATTTCTTTTCCTCCGGTTACTGAGATGTTTCACTTCACCGGGTGTCGCGACATCTTCCCTATGAATTCAGGAAGATACGGCTGGATATGAATCCAGCCAGGTTACCCCATTCGGAAATCTTCGGATTGTAGCGTCTTTGCCGCTTCCCGAAGCTTATCGCAGCTTAGCACGTCCTTCATCGCCTGCTGGCACCAAGGCATTCATCATATGCTCTTAGTAGCTTTTTTAACCTTGATAACTGAAATTCTCGATCGGCAACCAAACTGGGCCCAGCCCGGTTATGGTTGCCGTAGACTCAGCTTCATTATGTGTTTTGAAGTTGTATTTTCTACCCTGTATGCAGATGTCAAAGAACACTTCCAGCCACGGGAGCTGGAACCGTGTTTGAGCCAGACGTTTCGGTCTATCTCAAGCATCGGAAATCTGGGTTTTTGCTGGGTCAATGATGGACATTGACCACCCTTCAAGGAGTGATACCGCAGCATCTCTCACCGTTGAGATGGGAGTGGGCCTGACAGGACTTGAACCTGTGACCCTGCGCTTATCAAGCGCATGCTCTAACCAACTGAGCTACAGGCCCGCTGGGCGGACCTGTGGTCCGCTATTTCAAACTCAGGATTTGAAATACTGGTGCCGGAGTGGCTTTGCAGTGGAGGCAAGGGGATTCGAACCCCTGACATCCAGCTTGCAAAGCTGGCGCTCTACCAACTGAGCTATGCCCCCAAAAAAGAGCCGCGGAGGCTCCTAATCAAGGAAGGTGGCCGCAGTTGGCCGAGAAGGAAAGCAAAAACTGAAGTGTGCGCTCCTGAAGTTTTGACTTGGAAGTGGCTTTCGCCACCCAAGCTTGGACGCTTGTCGCTTTTAAGGAAAAGCGGGTTAGCGTTCGACCTCCGAAAGACTCTGCATGACAGAGCTTTCAGGTGACTCCTTAGAAAGGAGGTGATCCAGCCGCAGGTTCCCCTACGGCTACCTTGTTACG
>CAZQRL010000016.1:0-54344 GCA_964595865.1 uncultured Chthoniobacteraceae bacterium | reverse complement strand
TCCCAAACCGCCCCTTGTGCCTTCTACCCAACCCACTAAAAAACCGGAAGAACCTGGCTTTGACTTCCGCAGTAATATTCACCTGAGCCATGCCTCCCCAGACAGCATTCGGGTAGGTGGAAAAACCGGTGTTGACGGGCAGGGCCTGCGGATTGCCGTCAATGCCATTGTTCATGTAGAGCCAATAGAAAGGTGACGAGGCGAAGTCGTCTCCCGCACCAAGTCGGCCGAGTTTGAACATCAGCCGGTCATTCCAAAACTTTTGCTGCAAAAACAGGGCATACCAGACGATGGTTTGGTTGCCATAGATTTGTTGGACGGTGAATTGGTTGCCAATGTATTTTCCGGAAAGGCTGGTGCCGTTGCGGTTGAGAACGCTGAAGGTGAAGCTGCCTCCAGCCCACCCCATTAATTTATCCAGATCCAGTTCCGCTCCCACATAGATGTTGTCAGTGTAGGTAAAGCCCTGCGCCAGGCCCCCGACCGGATTGCCCGCCAGATTGTTGGTGTAGGTGAGGGAGAAATTAATTCCGGAGTCATAGAGAGCTGTCCGGGCTCCCCACCAGCGCCCCAGAGCATAATCATCGGTCCACCAATCCTCGGAACCGATCGGCGGAACATCGTTAGGATCGTAAGTGCTCCAAAAGCGAGTGTGTTCGGCGCGCAGGGAGGAAAGCAAAAGGGACGCGACAACGGTCCCAATTATGCGGGAGGTTCGTTTCATAGGGGGGAGAGCGTTGCCAACCTCTCTGAAGGAAAAACTTCCCTTTGACAAGTCTTCGGAGCGCGCGCTTACGACGGACTCGCCGATGGCAGGAGAATGGCGCCCGCTCGCGCAAGCTTAGGGCTTTTGGTTTTTATTCCGAAGCGCCTCGATCACGGAGAATTGTTGAGTGAACTCCTGAGCTGCTTGCACGCGAACGTCGGGCAGGAGGCGATTAGACGTCGTGGAGTTGTTGGAGTTTGCGGGGTAGTCAATCGAACTTCCCGGCGGGGTGGTGGGCCCCAGCTGGGGGCGGTGGAGAAACGGGCGGTGTGAGTAAGGAAAAGAAAAACTTAAAGCGCTGCTTTCAGGACCAGTGTGAGTTCTTCGTCCGTAAGGGGCAGTGGATTGGCGCGGATGCTGGATGAGGCTTTAGCCTTTTGCACAATTTCGGGGATCTCTGCGTCTCGGATTCCGAAGTGGCGCAAAGCGGGAATTTGCAATTCCTTTTTCAGCTGGGTGAGCCACAGAACGGCATCATCCATGGTCGCGAAGGGATTTCCGGTAAGCATCCGGCTGATTTCCTGGAAGCGAGCCAAAGCGGGGTGGTCTGGTTGGCGATGGATTAAGGCTTGGGTATTGACGCGGAACGCATGCGGCAGGAGCGCAGCGCAAACAGCCCCGTGAGGAGCCGCGAACATCCCGCCGATCGGTGCGGCAAATCCATGCACCACCCCCAGCCCGGCATTGGCCAGGGAGAGTCCCCCCAGCAAGGATGCCAGGGCCATGTCCTCCCTCGCGGAAGCATCCTTCCCATCCTGGAAGGCCCGGCGCAAGGAGCGGGCAACCCGTGGGATGCCTTCGCGACAAAAGGCGTCCACGACGGGATTGGCTCGCGCACAGGTGAAGGGCTCGATAAGTTGCGTGAGGGCATCCATCCCCGTGGTGGCGGTAAACTCCGGTGGGAGATCCCAAGTCAGCTCTGGATCAACGAGCGCGATGGCCGGCAGCATCAGCGGACTGCGCAGGCTGGCTTTGAGGCCATGCTCCGGCACGGAAAGGACGGCATTTCGCGTGGCTTCGGAACCGGTTCCCGCAGTGGTGGGAATGGCGATCACGGGCAAGGAGGGATTGGAAAAGCTTTTCCCGGCACCGACGATTTCCAGGTAATCCATCGGCTCCCCGCTGTGCGTAGCGAGAATGGCTATCGCTTTGGCCGCATCCAAGGCACTGCCCCCTCCGAACCCAATCACCATCTCCGCAGAGAATTTCTTGGTAGCAACTGTGCCCTCCCGCACGGCATCCGTGGTTGGCTCACCGCAAATGGATAATACTTCAGTCGCGATACCGACCTTAGCCAGAAGTTGCTTCAGCGGCTCTGCGCGGGCAGAATTTTTTCCGGTCACCACCATAGCTCGCCTGCCCAGGTTGCGGGCAAGACTACCGACTTCTTGCAGACCCCCTGCGGCAAAGACCAGGCGGCGCGGTCCGGCAAACTCGAAGTTCATGCGGCCTGTCTCACCAAGCCTCGTCCGGAGGAAACACGTTGGAGAATTTCTGGCTCCGCCGCGGTTCCGCCATCATCTCGGCAACCGTATCTCGCCACTTTGCGTAGTGGGCCGTCTCCTTGTGGGCGGCGGGAGCTTCGGGAGTGCGGTAACATTCGACGAGCACGAAACGCGTCGGATCGTCTTCTGCTTGGAGCACATCAAACCGCGCGATGCCTGGTTCCAGGATGCTTTGCTGAGCGTTCTCCAAAGTGACTGCCCGAAAGGCTTCGACAAACTCTGGTTTTACATGAACGTGGACTTGAACAATGAGCATGGGTAAGCTGACGGGTTCAGGGAAAAAATCGGAGAGAGAAGCAGGGCTGTAAAGTTCGATATGCGAGACCCCTAGCAGACTTGACCACAATCCTGACGCTCTCTGCCAAGAAAATGCAAAACAGGTGAAATAAGCCCTGCATTAAAGGCACCTTTATGGTGTCTGAATGCTCGGCCTCTATGGACACCAAAAAGTCGCGACCCATTGACAAAACGCTCGCAGAGGCGCGCAACGCCACGGCCCACGGCGGGCAGCTCATCGTGGACGCGCTGGCGCGGGAGTATGGGCTCTGGGAGAAGTTGCGCGGGTGTTCATAGCGGGATCCGCGCAAGGACAATAGCCGGGGGTTTTGCGCGGAGGCCATGGTGGCGCAGCTGGTCTTCAGCTTTTGCGGCGGAGGGGTGAGCTTGAGCGATGCGGGGCGCCTGGGCGGTGCGCTCGCTGGTGCGCTTTTGGCTGACGGTGCCCGTGAAGATCAGCAGCCACGCGCATCGGCGCAAAGCCCGCATTTTCGTGCCCCAGGCCACGCTGCGTTGGTGGAGGCTCTTTCTTGCAAAACCATGACCCCAAGCGCAAGCCGGGGCGCCCGCCCAAGGAGCCGCCGACGCGCAGCGCACGCGGCTCCTGAGGCCGAAGGCGAAGGGGAATCACCTCGATCCCCCGAAGCGTTGTTGGGGGTAGGGAGGAGCTACGCCCGTGAGGGCCGACGCGGCCTTCCAAGGCCTGCCCAAGGATCGGAAAAGCTGCCTTGCAATCCTCGTGGTGCCTCTTCCGGCCTCCCCCGCTGCCCCGGCAAAGAGGGCCGCCGATCCATCCCGTGGCCTCGGTCTCCCATCCTAGACCCGCGCAGGGCAGATCTTCAGGATTGGGGCAGACTTGAAATTTCTCGAAAAACCTGCTTGCCACGCCGGAGAAACGCCCTAGTTTTTTCCTTCCGCTGACCCATTCGTCCAGTGGCCTAGGACACCGCCCTTTCACGGCGGTAACACGGGTTCGAATCCCGTATGGGTCGCCACTCCGCGCGGTTAGCTCAGTGGTAGAGCACCACACTGACACTGTGGGGGTCACTGGTTCGAACCCAGTATCGCGCACCACTTTTTAAGACTTTTGAGTTTTCTTTCTGATTCCACTACCGCCAACGCCAAGGAACAAAGCAAATCTCTTAGTTGGGGGAAATTTCTCTCGGGCAAGGTCTTAAATTTGCTTCTTTGGTGGAGTTTTTGTGCCTTGGCGGGCACGGGGCTCTTGTTGGCCTGGAGGCTGCCGCCGGGTTCGCGTGGAGGCAAGGGGCTCAGTGCAATGGGACTGGGACGGCATGATTGGGGGGATATCCATGCCTACATCGGGTATGCCTTTTTAGCTTTGGTAGTCTGGCATATCGTGGCGCATTGGCGCTGGCTTTGGCAATTCGCCTCAAAGAAACGTCCGCTCTCGCTCTTTATCGGCCTGGGAATCGGGCTGGCGCTTGGGCTGTATCTTTGGTTGCAGCCGGTCGCGCACAGAGGAGGCGGTCGGGAAAAAGACCACCGCGCCGAGCACTCCGAAAAAGGATAGTTCGCCAAGGGGTGTGCCAGGGTTTGGCGAGGCGCGGGGGTGCTTGGCAGACTGTGGAAAAACTCGGCATGGTCGCGTTGCTGTTCGCTTTGGCCGGCAGGCAGCGTTGCTGCGGCGAGCCCGGCCCGGCAGAGGGGATGCGCGTCGCTTGCTCCTTGCCATGGCCCCGATCCTGCTCTACGCGCAACCGCGCCCAGTTTTTCCACAGTCTGCTAGGACGTGGCGCGCAGGGCTTCGATGAGATGGGTCGAGGAGCGTCCGGGGAGAAACCCGACCAGGACGATTTGGCTGTGGCAAGATTGCAAAGCGGCGCGCTCCTCCGGATCCAAAGTTTCGAGGGTGTAATCTCCACCTTTGACATAAACATCGGGAGCCACCTTGGAAATCACTGCAACGGCGCGCGGGGAGGAGAAAATTGTTACGGCATCCACGCAGCGCAGTGCGGCCAGGACTTTGGCTCGGTCGAGTTCGGTGTTGATGGGGCGTTGCGGGCCTTTGAGTTGGCGGACGGAGGAGTCGCTGTTGATCGCGACGAGCAGGGCGTCTCCGCGGGAGCGGGCCTCTTGCAGATATTGCACATGGCCGGCGTGGAGGAGATCGAAGCAGCCATTTGTCAGGACAAGTCGCCGACCTTCGTGGCGGAGTGCTGCACGCCAGGATGCTAAATCGGCCGCATCGAGGATCGGGGCGGAGAAGCTCATGGCAGGTGGCGGGTTTCCGCGGCCATGGCACCCTCCGCCGGAGAGCACAGGTAAGCAGCGCCGGTGTGCCCAGTCTGTTGGTGGTAGCGCTGGAGCATGGACTGCGCGGCGGCGGCAGCGGACTCTTCCGGCACCAGGGCGACGATGGCCCCGCCGAAGCCTCCACCAGTGAGGCGGGCGCCAACAATTCCGGGAGTGGAGCCAGCCAGCTCCACCAGGAGATCCAGCTCCGGGGTGCTATTTTCGAAATTTTTCCGGGAGCTCTCATGCGAGGCAAACATCAGCTGGCCAAAGGCGTGGAGATCGCCCCGGGCCAGAGCGGCGCAGCCGGTGCGGACGCGTTCGTTTTCTCCCGTGATGTGGAGGGCGCGGCGGCGAACAATTTCCGGGAGGTCCGCTGCCGCCAATTCGGCCGAGGTGGTTTCCCGAAGCTGCGAAACCCCCAGGGCCTCCGCAGCGGCAAAACATTGCGCCCGGCGTTCGTTGTATTCCCCTCCGGTGAGAGCGTGTTTGACGCCGCTGTTGAGGATGAGAAATTTCCACCCGGGAGGGATGGGCTCACGGCGAATGGTTTCGTGGCGGCAATCGAGGTGGATGAGGTGGTGGGCGCGTCCAAAGACAGACGAGACCTGGTCAAGCAGTCCGCAATTTACCCCGACGAATTCATTCTCCGCCTGGCGGCAGAGTTTGGCTAATTCCAAAGGGGCGAGGGAAAAGCGGAAAAGTTTGCTTAGGAGAGTGGCGGTGCAGACTTCGAGAGCGGCGGAGCTGGAAAGTCCGGCTCCCAGGGGCAGGGTAGAGCGGAAGTGAGCGGCGAAACCTCCGATTGGCCAGCCGGCGTGGCGCAGGATTTTGGCCACGCCCAGTGGGTAATCCGCCCAGGTAGCGGTGGGGAGCCATTCTTCGCCGGGACGCAGCGTGAGGGAACCTTTCAGACCCTCGCTGGAAAGTTGCACGGACCCGTCGGGCAAAATTTCCCCCTCGGCGGTAATGCCGAGGTCCAGAGCAGCGGAGAGGACTTCGCCGCCGTTGTAATCCGTGTGATTGCCCAGGACTTCGACGCGGCCGGGAGCCCAAGAGGTGGTTTTCATTATCTCCTATGGAAGCAAATGCTGCCGGCGGAGACAACCGTGCGTTTCGCGGGAGAGGCAGGAGGGGCTACTGCCTCGCAGGAAGACGGTATTTCAAGCTTCGAGCACCTTACGCAAGGCGACCAGTTGGGTCACAAGGGCCTCCAGCTCGGCGAAGGGGACCATATTTGGGCCATCGCAGGGCGCACGGTCGGGATCAGGGTGAGCTTCGAGGAAAATCCCGCGCACGGCACCGGTGGCGACGGCGGCCCGAGCAAGGGCCGGAACAAACTCCCGTTGCCCACCACTGGAGTCCCCCTGGGCTCCCGGAAGTTGCACCGAGTGGGTGGCATCAAAAACAACCGGGCAGCCGGTTTCTCGAGCCATAATGGGCAAGCCCCGCATATCCACGACCAAGTTGCCGTAGCCGAAGGAGGTGCCGCGTTCGCAGACCAGGAAGAGCGGCGCGGCGTGTCCGGCGGCCTGGGCGGCCCGTCGGGCTTTGGCGATGACATTCTTCATGTCCCATGGGGCCAGGAACTGGCCTTTTTTGAAATTGACCGGTTTGCCGGCGGCGGCGACGGCGGCGATGAAATCCGTCTGTCGGCAGAGGAACGCCGGAGTTTGCAGGACATCCACAACGGCGGCAACCGGAGCTGCCTGGGAAGCCTCATGCACATCGGTAATAACCGGGACATGGTAGCGCTCGCGCACTTCGGCAAGGATGTCGAGTCCCTCCGCAAGGCCTACCCCGCGGAAGCTGCCCCCGGAGCTGCGATTGGCTTTATCAAAGGAGGACTTGTAGGCCCAGGGCACGCCGACGCGGGAAAAAATTTCCCTGAGGGCGGCGGCGGTTTCCAGGGCAAAGGAGCGGGACTCGATCGCGCAGGGGCCGCAGAGAAAGAACAAGCCCGACGTGGGAATCTGGAAGCTTGGGAGCATGGAAGGCAGGGTAAGATGGATTAGCCGACTTTGGAAGCGGCCCGTTTGCGAGCCGTGGCATCAAGGATTTTTTTTCGCAGCCGCAGGCTTTTGGGCGTCACCTCGACGTATTCATCGGGCGCGATATATTCCAAGGCCCGCTCGAGAGTGAGCTCGACCGGAGGTGCTAGCTGGATGCCCTTGCCTTCCCCTTGGCTGCGCATGTTGGTGAGTTTTTTGGCCTTGCAGGGATTGACCGGGAGGTCGTCGGGGCGCGCGTTTTCTCCGATAATCATCCCCTCATAAACTTCGACCTGCGGCCCGATGAAGAGTCGGCCGCGTTCTTGAATGGTATCGAGGGCGTAGGCAGTGCTGATGCCGGGCTCCATGGAAACCAGAACCCCGTTGTTGCGGCTGGGGATTTCGCCTTTATGGGGGCCGTATTCTTTGAAGAGATGGCTGGCGATGCCGTGGCCTTTGGTGAGGTTAACGAGGTCGGTCTCAAAGCCGATGAGACCGCGAGTGGGAATGACGGCTTCCACGAGGACGCTGTGCGGGTGGTGTTCCATGTTGATAATCTCCGCCTTGCGCCCGGCGAGGGACTGGAGGATGTCGCCGAGGGTATCGGGAGGGACGTCCACGTAGAGGGTTTCGTAAGGCTCGAGGAGGGTGCCATCCTCGGCGCGCTGGAAGATAACTTCCGGTCGGGAAACCAAGAGCTCGAAGCCTTCGCGGCGCATCTGCTCGACCAGAACGGCAATCTGCATTTCTCCGCGGGCTTTGATTTCAAAGTGCCCGGCGGTTTCCGTCTCGCCGAATTGCAGGGAAACATTGCCGCGGGTTTCGCGGATGAGGCGGTCTTTAATTTGTCGGGCGGTGAGGAGTTTCCCTTCGCGACCGGCGAGCGGGGAATCATTGACGCATAACTTCATGGCGATGGTCGGAGGGTCAATTTCGATGAAGGGCAGGGCGGGATTGTCCTCCGTCTCGTTGAGAGTCTCGCCGATGAAGACCTCCTCGAAGCCGGTGAGCCCGATGATGTCGCCTTCCCCGGCTTCTTCGATTTGCACGCGCTCAAGCCCTTCGTGACCGAAAATCGCGGTGACTGCGCGGCGTTCCTTGCTGCCATCCTTGTGCACGCAGACAATTTGCTGGCCTTGGCGGACGCGCCCGCTGACCACCCGCCCGATGGCGATGCGGCCCAGGTAGTCGCTGTAATCAAGATTGGAAACCAACATCTGGAAATACGGGTGCGGAGATTTTTTCGGCGCGGGGATATGCCAGGCGATGGCCTCGTAGAGCGGCAGCATGGTCATGGAAGGATCCACCAACTCGCGCTTGGCGTAGCCATCGCGGGCACTGGCGTAGATGTGCGGGAAGTCGAGTTGCTCATCGGTGGCCTCAAGCTCCAGGAAGAGCTCAAATACCATGTCCAAGACCTTGTGGGGGCGAGCGTTCTCGCGGTCAATTTTGTTAATAACCACCAGAGGCTTGAGACCATTCTGCATGGCCTTGCGGAGCACGAACTTTGTTTGGGCCTGCGGGCCATCGTGCGCATCCACCACCAGGAGAACTCCGTCCACCATTTTCATGATGCGTTCCACCTCGCCGCCAAAGTCCGCGTGGCCGGGCGTATCCACAATGTTGATTTTGTATTTGTCCCAGTGGAAGGAGGCGTTTTTGGCGCGGATGGTAATGCCTTTTTCCCTTTCCAGATCCATGGAATCCATCACGCGTTCGTCAATTTTTTGGTTGGCGCGGAAGGTGCCGGATTGTTTGAGGAGTTGGTCCACGAGGGTGGTTTTCCCGTGGTCCACGTGGGCGATGATGGCGATGTTGCGGATATTTTCGAGAGATTCCATGGCGGTGTAGAGGGCGAAATTTTAGGAAAGCCGCCCAGCGAAAGCTGGCAAGGGGGCGCACTATGAGGAGGGCCGGAGGTCCTGTCAACCTGCGGCTAGAAGGGAGTTATTGCTGCCCCGAGAGTTCCCAGGAGCGGTTTTTCAGGGCGAGGTTGGCAGCAGCGACTTCGGCTTCTTTTTTGTTGGCTCCGCGGCCTCGGCCGAGCTCCCGGCCCTGCCAGACCACCCGGGAGACGAAGATTTTTGCATGCTCCGGTCCGGACTCCCCAAGCAGCTCGTAGATAGGGGCAACCGGGGAGAGAGATTGGAGCAATTCCTGCAGCCGACCTTTGGGGTTGCTCTCCTCGGGGGCGGCAAGCAGGCGAGCGAAGACTTCCTCCACTTCGACCAACAAGAAGCGCCGCGCGGCTTCAAAGCCCCCATCCAGATAAATCGCCCCGACGAGGGATTCAAAGGCATCGGCCAGGGTGGAGTCCCGCTGCCGCCCTCCGTTGGCTTCTTCGCCGCGTCCCATCATGAGATAACTCCCGAGGTCCAGTGCTTGGGCGTGCAATTTGAGAGCTTGGCGCGAAACCAGGCGGGTGCGGAGTTTGGTGAGGTGGCCCTCCTTGGATTCCGGAAAGAGCCGGTAGAGGTGTTCGGTGATGACAAGTTGAATGACGGCGTCCCCGAGGAATTCGAGGCGTTGGTTGTCGAAAGGATAATCGCGACGTTCGAGAGAGAGGCTGGGGTGGGTGAGGGCTTCGGCGAGCAGAAGGGAGTTGCGGAACTTGTAGCCGATGCGGGCTTCGAGCGGGTTCATGAGCTGCCGAGGCAGCTCATAGGCCGAATGCGAGGAGTTTTTCGATCGAGCTTTGGACTCCTGCGTGGCTCGTTGGGATTTCTCCTCCACCCGGGTCACAAATCGATGGTTTCGCCGATGGCCGGAAGCAGCAGCACCCGTTCGCGAGCCAGGAAAGCATCGAGGGCCCGCTGTCGGTCTATTTTGATGTAGGGGAAGGTATCGTAGTGGACCCCGACGACTTGCTGCACCTGCAGCATCTCTGCTGCGCGGGCCGCATCTTCCGGCCCCATGGTAAAGTTGTCGCCGATCGGCAGGACCGCAAAGCGCAACTCCTCCTCCGCAAGTAAGGCAAAGTCCTTCGTCAGAGCGGTATCTCCGGAGTAGAAAAAACTGCCCTGGTCATTGCGAACGAGGAAGCCACCCGGATTACCGCCGTAGGAACCGTCCGGCAAGCCGCTGGAATGTTGGGCGTAGGTGTATTTGACGGTGCCGAAAGAGAAGCGCCACTGGCCGCCGTGGTTCATGGGATGGCCATTTTGAATCCCTTGGCGCCCATACCAATCGATGATTTCCCAATTCGAAATGATGGGAGCCCCGGATTTTTGCGCGATTTCCAGAGCGTCGGCAATGTGGTCCTGGTGCCCGTGGCTCAGCAATATGTAGTCTGGCTTGAGCGCGGCCACATCAATCGAAGCCGCCAGAGGATTGAGACGGATAAAGGGGTCGAAGAGCAGCTTGTGCCCCATGGTTTCGACTTCAAAGCAGGCGTGTCCGAGGTAGGTGAGCTTCATGGTAGAGCCTTTTACCTGAGCTGCAAGGTAGTCTCAACCGAAATCCAGAAACTAGCCCAAAGAAGCCAGCAATGGGGGGATGATTTCTTCGGGCGAGAAGGTGGAGCGGGCTAGCCGGGCAGCCCCTGCGGACTCGGCGGAGTAGTTTTCTTCCATTTGCTGGAGCTGCCGGGCGGCTTCGGCAACGGAAGTGAACGAGCGCAGACCTGCATGGGAGCCGAGAAATTTCGACCAGCCCGTCTGCTGGGCCAGGACGGGTTTGCCCAGGGAGAGATAGACGAGGCTGCGATCGCTTATCCAACCACAGTGGGCCATGGTGTAGCCTCCTTTGGCCACCCCAATTTCGCCGCGGCTTCCGGCGAGAAAACGCAGGTAGCTTGGCACATCCCGGCAAATCTCCGAGGCGCAAGCAAAGCTCCACCCGGCAGCTTCAAACTCCGTGAGATCTCCCCATTCCCGCTGCAAATCCGTGGCCAGCAAAAGCCGCTGCGCACACTGCCTGGGTAGTTCCCGCAAGGCCAGAAAGCTCTCGCGTTTGCCGGTGTATTCCTGCCCTTGCCAGGGCATGGCTCCGTAGCCATACCAATGACCGACCGTGGTCCAGGCTTGCAGATCGTTGGGTGGACCTAGCCGGGCGTTTTCGGCGGCAAGGCGCTGGGCCCAAGCCTCAGCCGCCACCACGGGGAAGGTAGGCTGCCAAGGCAGACCCGCCAGGGGGAGTCGAGCATCGGGCGAGCCAATGTTGCGCCCGATGGTCCAAAAAGCATCGTGCCCGGAGAAGTTCATGTCGCAATGGGAAACCTCGGCCCAGAGCTGCGTGAAGGCCGGGTCTACATCGAGGTAGATTTTGCGCACCCCGGACCCAAGCAAATCCAGGCGCCTGAATTGCCCAGAGTAATTAAGAAAAGCCTCGGCGGTTTCAGCCAGGGTGGTAAATCTTTCCCAGGCCTCCTCACGGCGGGAAGCATGCGGACCGGTGAGGGCTGGTCGGCCGTGATCATCAAGAACGAGCAGGCTTTGGGGGAAGCCAAACTCGGCGCAGGTCTGGTGCCAGAAGTGCTCTTGGACCGTGTCGTCCTCCGCGGCCTCGAGTTCCGAGTCGCGCAGACATTCCACGAGGTGGACCTCCCAACCCAAGTGGCGAAAGGCCAGGGCCCAATTCATGACCGCGCAGGTGTGGCCGGCGGAGCCTCTTGGGCAGCGCGCCAGGACCGCTCCTAAAAGAAGGGTAGGCATGGGGTTAGATTGTGGTCTCCCAGCGGAGGAGAAACTCGGCAATTTTGCGGGCGGCATCCGGGCGGGAGATTCGCTCCAGATTTTGCTTCCAGCGGCGCCAAACCTGGCCGCCATCCGCGAGAGCTCCTTGCACGGCAGACGCCAAACCCTCGGGAGTTTTTTGTGCGACTACGCCGACATCCAAATCCTCAATGAGCTGCATATTACCCTCTTCTTGCCCAGGCACCAGGTGGCTCACAACGAAAGGAATTTTTGCCGCCAGACATTCCTGCACAATGGCCCCGCCAGCCTTGCCGAGGAAGAGATGGTTTTGGCAGAGGATCTCCGGCATTTGCTTGGTCCAACCAATGAGGCGCACATGGGGGGCGTGGTTGTAGCCGGCGTTGGCCAGCGCAGCATAGACTTCCCGGTGCTTTCCGGTGGTGACGGTGATTTCCACATCCGGGATGCGCAGCAAGCGGTCCAGGCATTGCAGAGTGTGTCCCTTGCGGGTGGAGGGAAAGAAGACCAGCTTCCACGGCGGGCCGGGTTGGTCGGGCCGCAGAGGGGGGATTTTTTCAAAACGCAGGTCCACGGGAAAGCCGAGGATGTGGATGGTTTGCGGATCCACGCCATCGCGCTGCAGAAGATCGGCCGTGCGCTCATCGGTAACCAGAAAGGCCTCCGAGCGACTACGGAACCAGACCGGATTAATGCCGGTGGAATCGGTGATCATCGTCGCCAGGGGGGCGCGCAGGAACGGGCTGGTGCGGCGGATTTGTTTAAGTAAAAAACTGAAAACCGGATAGGTCGAGACGATGATGTCGGGTCGGAATTCGATGAAATGCTGGCGCATGGCCTCGCGCAGAGCTCCCAGAGTAGGGAGCATCAACTCCATGACTCCGCGGACTCCGAAAAGCCCGAAGACCGCTTTCCAGACGCGTGGAAAGCGATTGATGGCCACGGAGTAGCCGATTTGCATTCCGCGATTCCAGCCAGGGTTGGTGCGTTGATAGAGGTCGCAGACCTCAGAGATTTGTTCCGAACCGCCAACCGCCTGTAGAGCTTCCTGGATATTGCGCGCGGCGGTATTGTGGCCTTCGCCAAAGGAAGCGGTGAGTATGGAAATGCGCCGCATGGTGGGTGGGATTTAGAGTTGATCACGAAGGATCGCCGCCTGGGAGACGAGACAGAGTCCGCCGAGTTGGCGCAAAACGGGCAGGATGCGGTCGCCCACGCGACGGGCTGTCGGCGCATCGCAGGCCGTGAGGATGCAGACGTTGGCGGAAACACCGCTGAGATCATCCGCCCACTGCTCGCCGCGATCCCCCCAACCCGAGAGGCCGGGGAAGACGGTGTAGCCTTTCACGCCTTCATCGCGGAGGATTGCACCGATCTCCTCGGCGTGCCGTTGATCAATGATGATTTCCAATCGCTGGACGGGCGTCATACGGGGTGTGAGTGAGAGAGAGGAAGCCTAAATCAGGGCCAAAAGCGAGCAATGATTCCGAGGTAAAGAGGGATGCCGATCACGATATTGAACGGGAAAGTGACGGCTAGCGCCATGGGTAGGTAGAGCCCCGGATTCGCCTCGGGCAAAGCCACCCGCAGGGCTGCCGGGACCGCGATGTAAGAGGCGCTGCCAGCCAGCACCGCCAGCAGGAGGGCATCGCCTTTGCTCAAGCCCAGCAGCGCGGCCACCGCAATGCCCAGACAGGCCTGGATAGGGGGCAGCAACAGGGCAGGGACCACCGCCCGCCAACCAGCCCGCCAGAGATCCCCCAACCGCCGTCCGCTCACCAGCCCCATGTCGAGAAGAAACAAGCACAAGACCCCGGGGAAGATCCCTTTGAAGAAAGGCAGCAACTTTTCTCCACCCGTCGGTCCGGAGAGCATGCCAATAAGCAGGCTGCCCAGCAAAAGAACCACCGCGCCATTGAGCGTGGCTTCCCGGAGGAGGAGGCGCCAGGGCAGTCCCTTGCCTTTGGCCAGCCAGATGCCTACCAAAATTGCCGGTGATTCCATGAGGGCCATGGCGGCGATCATTGAGCCTTGGTAAGGAATTTCCTGCCGATCGAGGAACGCCATGGCCGCGATGAAGGTCACCGCACTCACCGAACCATAGGTCGCGGCTATTGCGGCGGCATTGATGCGACCAAAGAATCCCCGCAAACTCCCATAGACCAGCATCGGGATGGTAAACGCCAACCCCAATGCTCCCAACAAAGGAAGGACCGATTCTTGACCGAAGCCTTGCGCCGCCAATTCCTTGCCCCCGGAAAGGCCAATCGAGACCATCAAATACAACGCCAGTCCCTTGGCCAAGACCCCTGGAAACTCCAGCTCCGACTTGGCCAAGGCTGCCCCCACTCCGAGGAAGAAAAACAGGACCTGCGGGCTGAGAAGATTTGCGAGAGGGTCGGACATTTGGATGGGAGGTCCAGCGGAGCCCGGCCAAGCCTGTAACCCCTCCTGGTGCCCAAGGTTTGCGAGAAAATTCTTGTGGCTGACAAGCTCCAATTTTTCGCTAGTTGGGCAGCCCGGATGCAGGCGCAGGAGTTTTTTATGGCATTCCTCCTGTTCAACTTTTGGCAAAGAATCTAACGTCCCGCAGCTATGAGGACTTTTTTGCATCGTCGGAGGGGGCAGAGGCCAGTGGTGGCCGTGAGCCTGGCTCCAACGCGTTCACCCTGGGGGGGTGCGAGTCCCTTTGTCTGGCAGTTGGAGGCCGCGTTGCGGCGGCGCGGGGTGGAAGTGCAATACCGGCTGGATCCCCGGCCGGATTTGGTGTTCGTCATAGATCCGCGGATGGACCACCCGCAGAAGAAGTTTGGTTTGCGAGAGCTGGAGGCTTTCCGGGCCGCGCATCCCGAGGTGCCGATTCTCCACCGCATCAATGAGTGCGATCAGCGCAAGGGGACCCATGATATTGACGAACTCCTGCGGCAAACCAACGCCCTCGCGGACTACACGATTTTCATCGCAGAGTGGCTGCGGGATTACTTTATCGCCAAGTGGTTCGACCCGCAGCGGCCGCACGGGGTGATTTACAACGGGGCCAGCCCGGCTGTGTATCATCCTTTCGGCACAACCGCCCCCGCGCCCGGCCAACCATGGCGGATTGTCACGCACCATTGGTCGGATAACCCGCTTAAAGGTTTCGATGTCTATGAAAAACTCGACGCCGCCCTGGCGGAGGGCAAATTGCCGGGGTTTGTATTGCGGGTGATTGGGCGTTGGCCGAAGACGATTCGCTGGCGGGCGGCAGAACTCCATGGTCCCTGCACTGGCCGCCCCTTGGCTGAGAAGCTCCGGGAAAGTCACATCTATCTCACAGCCTCGCGTTGGGAGCCCTGCGGGATGCATCATGTCGAAGGAGCCCAGTGTGGGTTGCCCTTGGTTTATCACGAAGATGGCGGCGGGATTGTGGAGGCGGGGCGACGTTATGGGCTCGGTTATCGGGACGATCCGATACCTGCCCTGCAGGAAATGGCCGCGCGTTGGCCGGAGTTTCGACGCCGCGTCCTCAGTCAAATGCCCTCTGGCGACCGCATGGCCATGGACTACGCCGATGCTTGCGTGCGGCTGATTCTCCTCGGGCGAACCGGCGGCTGATTTGGCGAGCAAAGCAACTGTGGCGGGCGCGGTTTTGCTCGAGAGAACGAGGTTCGATCCGGCATATTCCGGAAAAGAAAACCAGTCGCCATTTTCCCTGCGGCATCCTAAGCTGACACCGTGAGAAACTTCTCCCCCGTTTTTTTCCGCCAATGGTTTTTGCGCTCCTGCTTGCTTGGGGCGCTTTTCGGCGCAGCCGTGGGTTGCAAATGGGAGTCCCCCTCTCCCAATCCTACGCCCACCCCAAGCCCTTCCCCGAGTCCTACGGTGACGCCCAGCCCTACTCCGATCATTGATCTGAATGTGGGGCTGCAGCGGAATCCCAACCAGCAGCGCAAATCCCGGCAAGCCGCGCCATTGTTGGAGCAAATCGCCCTCACCCAGGCCAATCTTCAGTATGCGGTGGCGGGCCTTGGGGCGGACCGGGCGGGACAAATCCTGGAGCTAGTTCAGGGAGCCGCGCGAAGGGACTCTGTCGCGGTAGGAAATGAGCTCGCCGCGGGGGTTGAAGTCCTCCTTTTCCTGCATGGGCGCGTCGAGCCGACAAACTTTTATCGCGACCCGGAAAATAAAGCCGAGGATCTTGGGACTCCGCAAACCATCCTTCCGGCGATGGAACTTTTGGCCTCTGCAACCAACGCCTTCCGCTCTGCTGCCCGTAGCGCAAATTCGGGCCTGGTGTGGCCCGACCCGCTGGAAGCTGCCCGCCAAGATATTGAGCAAGCAGCCGCCGAAGTCCAACGCTTCTGGCTGAAACAGCAGACTCGGTGGAATCCGGGAGTGAAGGATAATTTCCGCCAGCTTGTCTTCTTGCTTTCGGGAAATGACCCCGTCGGGCAAATGCTCGAGGCGCAGATGCTCGTCGGCAGCTATGAGCTTCTTGGTGCCGACTCTCCCCTGCTCTCGGCCCAGTCTCCGGTGGTGCGGGGGCGCTTAGCGGCGTTGCAAGATGCGCTCTTGGGAGGGGATGGCAGCGAGACAAGCCTGGGGGTATTTGGTCCGGGGGTGATCGAACTGCTCAGCTTCGCGGCTCCGGAAATAGCCGAACGCCTTCCCATTCTACTGGAGCAGTTACAGTCCGCCCAAGAGCCGCAGAACTATCTGGCTTTGCGTGCGCAAATGCAGGAACTGCTGCGCCAGGCCGCCACCGCGCTGGGTTACTCCTGGAACGCGCCCACAGAAACCCCGTAGCCCTCCCGCTGCTCGCCAGAGCAGGGCTTGCAGCTCTCCAGGCGCTGCAGAGCGGCGACAACAGCCGCTCGATCAGCTTGATAGGTGACCCCAAACCACTGCGCCTCAGTCGGCAAAACAGTGACTACGGCCTTTCCGTTCTCGATGAGGTTTGTCACTGCCGAGGGAATGTAAAATTCGGCTTTGGGATCTTTGCCGCCTTTGTTTTGCAGAAACTCGAGAAAGAGGGCCTCGAGAGCGGGAAAAATGCTGGGTGGGAAGCCCCAAAAGTTCATCGAAACCAGCTCCCGGCCGCTGAAGTGGCAAAGCTCTCCCGCAGAGTTGAGTCCGGTGAAGGTGCCATCGGGATGGAGGCGCAAATCGGTATGCTCCTCCACTTTTTGCAAGAGTCCATCAGCCCCCACAGAGCAGATGCCGCGCGAGACTCCGCCGTGGGACGAAAGGGTGTTTTGCAGCGCGTAGCCCGCGAGAGCGCACGATAGGCGCTCTCCGGGCAGGCAGGAGTTTTGTAATTGCTCGGCGATGAGGCGGAACGATTCTGCGCCATAGAAATCGTCGGCATTGATGGCCAAAAAAGGTGAGGAGATGGCCTCTCGGGCGCACCAGATTGCGTGGCCGGTGCCCCAAGGTTTCACGCGTTCCGCAGGAGCGGTGTAGCCAGCAGGCAAGTCCGCAAGATCCTGGAAAACCACATCAGTTTGCAGAAAATCATATCGCGGCAGAATTTGCCTTTGGAAATCGTCGGCGAAATCTCGGCGAATGACAAAGATCACGCGCTGGAATCCGGCGGCAGCGGCGTCCCGCACGGAGTAGTCCATGAGCGTCTGCCCTGCGGGCCCCAGGGGTTCGAGTTGCTTCAGCCCGCCGTAGCGGCTGCCCATGCCCGCGGCCAGGATCAACAAAGTGAGGTCCATGGGGGTTAGGAGGGCAGCACGAAGTTGACCAGCTTGCCTGGGACCACGACCGTTTTCAGCGGAGTGCGTCCGGCCAATAGGGAGAGGATTTTTTCCTCGCGATTCACGAGTGCGAGAAGGGCTTCGCGGTCGGCCTCCTTGGGCACCAAGAGTTTCTCCCGCACCTTGCCATTGATTTGAATGACGATTTCGACCTCGTTTTCCACCAGGAGAGATTCGTCCCAAGAGAGCCAAGGTTGGGAGGAGGCCAAGCCGGTGAAAGCCGCAAATCGGTTGGCTAGCCGCGTCCAGATTTCTTCGGCCAAGTGCGGGGCGTAGGGGCTGAGGAGAATCAGCAGCGTGCGCAGGGCGGAGACGGGCCGGACGGTAAGTGCTGTGAGTTCGTTCACGAGAATCATCATCTGGGAGATGGCCGTGTTGAAGCCGAAGGCCTGGGTGTCTTCGGTGACTTTTTTGATGGTTTGGTGCAGGGTGCGCTGGAGAGGGGAGGGGGGCGGAATTTCCTGCAGGGCCGGCGAGATCTCCCACTGCCCCTCTTGGTTTTCGCAAAAGGCCAGACGCCAGACCCGGGCCAGAAAACGATGCACGCCTTCCACGCCTTTCATGCTCCAAGGTTTCATCTGCTCGACGGGGCCCATGAACATCTCGTAGAGGCGGAGGGAGTCGGCACCAAAACGGGCGATCACCTCTTCGGGGCTCACGACATTGCCGCGACTCTTGGACATTTTCGCCCCATCGGCTCCGAGAATCATTCCTTGGTTAATGAGCTTTTGAAAGGGTTCAGGAGTGGAGAGGTGCCCGAGGTCGAAGAGGACTTTGTGCCAGAAGCGGGCGTAGAGAAGGTGGAGCACGGCGTGTTCCGTGCCGCCGACGTAGAGATCCACCCCGCCAGGTTTTCCGCCCCCGAGCCAATAATCCGCGGCGGCTTGGCCAACGAAACGCTGGGAGTTCCTGGGATCGCAAAAACGCAGGTAATACCAGCAGGAGCCAGCCCATTGGGGCATAGTATTTGTTTCGCGGCGGGCCTGTTCGCTGTAGGTGACCCATTCGGTGGCCTTGCTCAGAGGAGGTTCCGGAGTGCCGGTGGGGCGGAAGTCATCCAGCTCCGGTGGGAGCACCGGAAGTTCTTCCTCGGGCAGAGCGCGGTGGGCGCCGTTTTCCCAGACGATCGGGAATGGCTCGCCCCAGTAGCGCTGACGGGAAAAAAGCCAGTCGCGCAGTTTGTAATTCACCCGAGCCTGGCCGACGCCATTTTCCTCGAGCCAGCGATTCATGGCAGCTTTGGCTTGCTCGGTCGGCAGCCCGTCCAGGAAGCCCGAGTTCACGGCCCGACCTGCCCCGGTAAATCCCTGCCAGTCGCTCCCGTCGGGGGTTTCTACCACCTGGCGGATCGGTAACTGGAAACTCTGGGCAAACTCGAGGTCGCGGGTATCGTGAGCAGGCACAGCCATGATGGCCCCAGTTCCGTAGCCGCTGAGCACGTAGTCGGCGATCCAGATGGGGAGGGCTTCGCCATTGACGGGATTGATCGCCCGGGCTCCGGTCCAGACTCCGGTTTTTTCTTTCGCTAACTCGGAGCGTTCGAGGTCCGATTTGGCGGCGGCTTGGCGGCAGTAAGATTCGACCTCTGCCAGCCGCTCGGGGGTGGTGATTCTGTGCACCAAGGGATGTTCTGGCGCCAGCACGAGGTAGGTAGCCCCAAAAAGAGTGTCTGGCCGAGTGGTAAAGACCTCGATGCTCTCAGCATGGCCTTCGAGCGCGAAACGCACCGAGGCTCCTTCGCTGCGCCCGATCCAGTTACGCTGGAGTTGTTTGATGGATTCCGGCCAATCCAGCCCATCCAGCTCCGCTGCCAAGCGGTCGGCATAAGCGGTAATGCGCAGCATCCATTGGCGCAGGGGGCGCCTCTCCACGGGAAAACCTCCCACTTCGCTGCGACCATCCACCACCTCCTCGTTCGCCAGCACTGTGCCCAGCTGCGGGCACCAATTTACCGGAACTTCCGCCACATAGGCGAGGCGGACATCGTCCGGGTTATTCCCGGTGTAGGTCGAGATGGGTTCAGCCATCTGGGTGGCCGGATTGAACCAAGCCTGGTAAAGCTGGAGGAAAATCCACTGCGTCCAGCGGAAATACTCCGGCTCCGTGGTGTTGATTTCCCGGTCCCAATCGTAGCTAAAGCCCAGGGCTTGCAATTGTCGGCGAAAGCGTAAGACATTGGCCTCCGTGGTTTTGCGCGGATGTTGTCCGGTTTTGATGGCATATTGCTCAGCCGGTAGCCCAAAAGCATCCCAGCCCATCGGGTGCAGCACATTGTAGCCGCGCATGCGATAGAAACGGGCGGTGATGTCTGTGGCGGTGTAGCCCTCCACATGGCCGACATGCAAACCCTCCCCACTCGGGTAGGGAAACATGTCCAAGACGTAAAATTTGGGACGCTTGGGGTCAAAATCAGGTTCGCCAGGATTCTGGGCGGCGAAACACTTTTTCTCCAGCCAATAAGCCTGCCAGCGCGGCTCAAATTCGGCAAAAGGGAATTGGGCGCGGGCAGCGGGTGTGGCGGACGGTTCTGGCATGGCAGTGGTGAAAGGAAAATTGAGGAAAAATGAACAATTTGCCCCCGGAGGCGTCAAACCTCCAGCTTTTCTTCGGGAGACCAGCAAAATGTTCGCACCTTTTTCGCGAGCAGAGCGTTAATCCTGATAAAGAGCATTACCTCCCACTAGAACCTGAACCAACACGCAAATATGGCCTTTGAAGATACAGACTCCGGATTCCAGCAATACCTGCGAGACATTGCGCAATTCCCCCTGCTCACCGTCGAGCAGGAAAACGAACTGGCGGAACGCATTCGCCAAGGGGACGAGGAAGCCAAGCTGGAAATGGTGCGCTGCAACTTGCGCCTGGTGGTGAAAATCGCCCGGGACTACGCCAATCTTGGCTTGCCGCTGTTGGATCTCATCTCCGAAGGCAATATCGGCCTCATCAAAGCCGTGGAACGCTTCGACCCGCGCAAAGGTGGCAAACTCAGCACTTATGCTGCTTGGTGGATCAAGCAATCCATCAAGCGCGGCCTGGCCAATCAGAGCAAAACCATCCGCCTCCCGGTTCATCTGGTGGACAAAATCGCCAAGATTCGCCGGGTTTCTTTGCAAATGACCGAAGAACTCGGGCGCGAGCCCACCGATGAAGAGTTGGCGGAAGAACTTGGCCTTTCGGCCGCCAAGGTCACGCAGTTGAAAGCCGCCGCCGTCCGGCCTGCCTCCCTTGACGCCACGGTCGGAGACGACGATGCCACAGAGCTCATCGAGCTCATCGGTGACGCGGGTGCCCAAGATCCCTTTGAGCTCTTGCGCGACAAAAATCTGCACACCGAAGTGGGCGACCTTTTGGGTAACCTTGACGAACGCGAACGGAAAATTCTCAACAGCCGATTTGGTCTGGATGGTTCGACTCCGAAAACCCTTGAGGAAGTGGGGGAAAAATTCGGTGTGACTCGCGAACGCATCCGGCAGCTGCAGAACATCGCTCTGGCCAAATTGCGCAAATCCCTACGCAAAAAGGAGCGTCCCCCGCTCGTTCCTGCCCCCTGATGCTCCCCTGGATCGGTGGGATCGTTCTTGGTGCTGTGGTCCTGTTTGGCACCGGGTGCCGCGAGGAATCGGTTGCCGCCGCTGTTTCGTCAGTCCCTGCCATCAACCCGGCGACAGACTCCCCTCCCACCGCAAAGCGAATGAAAGCTCCCAATCAATTGACTCCTGAGCAAATCTACGTCACGCAGCACTGCGGCACCGAGCCTCCTTTCCGGAATGCCTACTGGAACAACAAGGAGCCCGGGCTGTATGTCTGTGTGGTCTCTGGGGAACCGCTCTTCACCTCGGTGGATAAGTTTGACTCAGGAACGGGATGGCCGAGTTTCACCCGCCCGGTAAGGGCGGAGGTGATTGAGGAAAAAGAAGACCTTTCTCATGGAATGCGGCGGGTGGAAGTGCGTTCCGCACCTGGAAACTCCCATCTGGGCCATGTTTTCCCGGACGGTCCCGGACCGGAGGGTCTGCGTTATTGTATCAATTCCGCAGCGCTGCGATTCATTCCCGTGGCTGATCTCGAGCGGGAAGGTTACGGAGAATGGGTGGCGTTTTTTCAGAAAAACGCCCCACCCCGATGAGCCCCCGCTCCATCATTGCGATTTTGTTTGCCATGGCAGCCTCGCGTTTAGCGGCAGATCCGGCAGGAGCTCCTGAAGCCGCCAAGCCGCAGACGGCGGTGCTTGGAGCTGGTTGTTTTTGGTGTGTGGAAGGTGTCTATGAGAATGTCCCTGGAGTCTTAGCGGTCGAGTCGGGATTTGCCGGTGGCACGGTGCCGAATCCGACCTACGAGCAGGTTTGCTCCGGCCGCACTGGCCACGCCGAAGTCGTTCGCATCACCTTCGATCCCGAGAAAATTACTTACACCAAGCTTTTGGAGCTTTTCTGGACTATTCACGATCCCACTGACCCCACCGGCGTCTGGCCCGATTTTGGCCCCATGTATCGCAGCATCATATTGCCTGCAGATGCCGAGCAGATGCGCCAAGCCATAGCTGCGCGCGACCAGGCCCAAGAGAAATTCACTCGCCCGATTGCTACCGAGATCTCTCCGCTCAGAGAATTCTACTCTGCCGAGGAATACCATCAAGATTTCGTTCGGAGAAATCCCAACCATCCTTACGTTCGGCGCATCGCTCTACCCAAAATGGAAAAGGCGCAGAAATTGTCCGCCGAGCCCTGAACTTTTGCAAAAAAACGAGGTCAAGCGGCTGCTGCCGGAGCCTCTTGAAGGACCAACGGGAGTTGGGCGATAAACTTGCTGCCGCCACCGGGGCGGTCCTCGACCCAGATGGAGCCCCCATGAGCCTCAACGGCTAGTCGGCAAAACGCCAATCCGAGTCCAAAGGAATCACCGGCTCTTTTTTGTCCTAAGCTTCCCCGCGAGTGCGCGTTGAAGAGGGTGGCGCGCTCTTCCTTTGGGATTCCGGGTCCATTGTCCTCCACAATGAAGCGCAGGCGTTCCGGCAAGGTTTCGGCTTGGAGAAGGATGGAAGCCCCGTGGGGAGAGTATTTGCTGGCGTTGGTGGCAAGATTGAGGAGGACGCGGGCCATGAGGCGGCGATCCAAAGGCAGTTGGAGATTTCCCTCGGCTGGATAAACCACCCGCAGTTTCTGGTCGCGACTCTCCACCATGGGTTGCATCTGAAGGAAGGTCTCGCGCAGCAGGTCGGCCACAGAAGTTTCGGCTAATTGCAGCACGGGCTTGCCTTCCCGCAGCCGATGCACTTCCAGCATCTGCCCAATCATTTCCAGCAGGTCTTCAGCGGCTTTGCGGGCCATGCTGAGCAGTTCCGATTGCTCGGGATCGCTCACTTGGGAGAGATCCAGCAGGTCCAGGGTGGAGAGGATGATTCCCGCCGGGGTGCGCATATCGTGCACCAGCATGTGGAGCATTTGTTCCCGACCTTGCTCGGCAGCCTCCCGCTCGCGCAGGTTCAGCAGGAGCAGATTGGTGCGTTCCCGCAGGCGGATTTCTGCGGCCAGGGCTTGGCCCAGGTCAAGCAAGACAGCCAGATCCTCCTCGGTCCACTCCCGGGGCCGGCCGTCAATGACACAGAAGGATCCGAGAATGAGTCCATCATCGGCAATAATCGGCACCCCGAGATAGGCGATGACTCCCAGCTCGGGAATGGCCAGATTCTCCCGCACCCGCTCATCCTCGCGGGCATCGGAAATCTGCAGCGGGCACCCTCCACGCACCACATGTTGGCAAAAGGAGTGACTCAGTGGAGTTTCGCGTTTCTTGGCCATTTCCGCCGGTAAGCCAATTTGGCTTTTGAAAAACTGGCGGTTCTTATCCACCAGGGAAACCAGAGACACTGGGCAACCAAGAAAGCGTGAGGCCAGACGGGTAAAGCGGTCGAAGGTATCCTCCACTGGGCTATCAAGAAGGCCGGTGCGCTCCAGGGCGGCCAGGCGATGGGGGTCATCCACCGCCTGTCCTAGTGGGGAAGTGGCGGCCAGCTGAGGATTCATGCCAGTTTTTTCACGAGGATTTTGGAATTCCGCCCGCTCTCGAAGTATTTGGTCCGCCGACTGGGGGGCAAGGCCTCGGGACCAGCTTCCGTGAACCCCCCTTTTTGCTGGAAAAAATTATAGGCTTGCGTGGAGAGGGCGAAAATCCACTTCAGTCCGCGTTCGCGCGCTTGGGTCTCGACAAACGCGATTAGTTTCCTTCCGTAACCCTGATTTTCGTGCGATTTGCTCACGTAGAGACAGGCCAGCTCGCCACAGCCCTCGTCTGGATACAGGTGCAAGGCCACGCAGGCGACAGGGTTGCGATCAATTTCCAAAATCCAATAATCTTCCAGATGCTCGAGGATTTCACTGCGGCTGCGACGGACCAATTCCTCATTTTTCACCGATTGGCGAATGAGGGCCATCACGCCCCGAACGTCTTTTTTGAAGATGCGCCGGATTTGCTGATACTCGTTGGAATAAACCATCGTGCCAAAGCCCTCGTTGCTGAAAATCTCCGTCAGCAGGGCCTCGTTGACCGAACCATCGAGCAGGTGGACGCGCGGGACGCCGAGTCGGCAGGCCCGGGCCGCGTGATCCAGCTTTGAGGCCAGTCCGGCAGTGATGCGGCTTTTATGGCGGAGGGCGTGTTCCTCGGCTTCGGGGATGGAAAGCTGGCGGGGCAGAACTTGGCCGGCATAAAGTCCTGGCGGGCCGAGAAAGATGATTTTGGCCGCCCGTAGGGCTTCTCCCACCTCCACGGCGATGGCATCGGAGTTCACCCGAAAAGTCCGGCCTTCCCCGTCGAAACCCAGCGGCGGGATGACGGGAATGATGCCCTCCTCGAGCAACAGAGTCAGCGCCCGGGTATCCACCCGCTCGACCCGCCCGGTAAACATCTGGTCTTTGCCGCCGAGGATTCCCGCCGGGTGCGCGACGATGGCATTCAGATACGCTGCACGCAGATCCACGGCCGAGAGTCCCTCCATGATCTCGTTGGTCAGCCGGATGGCCGCATCAATCGAAGTTTGCAACGTGACCTCATCGGTCAGCCCCGTGCCATCGGAATTGGAAAGAACCACTCCACGTTGCGCCGCCAGCCGACGAATTTGGTAGCCGGCGCCATGGGTGAGAACCACGCGGATACTCAGGGAGCGCAGGACGGCCAGGTCGAGCAGGAGGTTGGAAAAGTTCTCCGATTCGGCAATTTCCCCATCCACGGCAATGACAAAGGTCCGCTCCCGGAAGCGGGGCACATATTGCAGGATCTCGCGCAGGTCGGCGACATTCATGGCAAATTACGTTGGCGGGAAAAACTCTTCCCCGGGCGGATGCAAGGCACCCTGAATGAGCTGATGAAACGCCGTGGGCGAACGCAGCGGGGCCAGAAGTCCGCGCAAGGCGACGGTTTCGAAGCGCGAGCCTGGGATTTCTCCTGCCAAGGCCTCACCGCGGGAGACCGGGTAGTTGGGGGAGTTTTCCGGCCAAAAAATATCCACCGGGCAGACAATGTCGGCCAAGCGGCGAGAGAGATCTTCACCGAAGCTGCCCTGGAAATAAGCCCAAATAGCGGCTTCCGCCTGATACAAGCCCGCGCAGGCCGAGAGCACGCCCACCGTTTCCTCATCCTCTGCCTCCGGATCTTCGAAACCGACTTGTTTCACCCAAGACCGCAGGAACTCCGGGCTCGAGAGGTAGCTGCGCCAGGCCAAGGTGCGGAGCCAAGGCAGGCGATTGATACCCAAGGCGGCCCGGGCCACGCGACCCCGCAAGGCTTGGCGAATACCCAGCGGCTGCCAGAGCACGAGACGCTCGGGCAGTTCCGGGTGCTGCGCTGCCAGGTAGAGCGCCAACTTGGCTCCGACGCCTGAAGCCACAATCATCGGGCGTCGGTCGCCGATCGTCTGGTGTAGAAACTCCACCAGGCTGCGCGCTTGATCAGCCAAATCGAGCGCCGTTGCAGGACGCTCGGATTCCCCAAACCCGATCAGGTCCGGTGCCAAAACCTCCCACTCATTGGCGAACTTGGCATACACACGTGACCACTCGTAGGAAGAAGCCCCTGGAAAAATTCCATGCAGAAAAACCAAGGGGCTGCCACTGCCACTGATGTGATAGACCATCTGCCCCAGGCTGGTCGGAACAACCCGGGTGGCGAAAATCGCCGGGCTGAGAGATTGGGAAAGCACCGGGCGCCAGCGTTGCCGCAGACCGTAGCGCAGGGCCAGGGCCACAGCGCCGACGACTCCGATGCCGAGACCGACCCCCAAAGCCTGTTTGCCCTTGCCATCTATCATGCTCATAGAAGATGCACGTTTCGCTCTCCGGAAACAACCTTTCCGATGATGCGACCGCGAACGCTCCGGGAGAGTTCCGCGGCCTTTTTCTCGGGCACCACCAGGGCCAGACCAATGCCCATGTTGAAGACCTGATACATCTCCTCCCGGGCGATCTTCCCTTCGCTTTGGATCAGGCGGAAAATGGCTGATGGCTGCCAAGAGCCGGTGTCAATTTCCACGGCGCAGTCCGCAGGCAGGATGCGGGGGAAATTATCCACCAAGCCGCCTCCCGTCACATGCACCGCCCCGCGTAGAAGGCCTTCCGGCAGAGCGGCCAGCAGCGGCTGGTAGTTGCGATGCACTTTGAGCAATTCGTCCGCCAGCGTGCCGCGGAGCCCGGGCAATTTGTCCGAGAGGGAAAAGCCCGCCTGTTCGAGCAGCACCTTGCGAGCCAGGGAGTAGCCATTGGTATGCAGGCCATTGGAAGACAGCCCCACCACAAGATCACCAGGCCGGATTTTACTCCCATCCAGCAGCTTGCGACGCTCCACCACCCCGACAATACAGCCGGCCACATCGTATTCTCCGGCCTGATACATCCCTGGCATCTGGGCCGTCTCTCCGCCCACTAACGCACAACCTCCCTCCCGGCAGGCTTTGGCAAATCCGCGCAGAATTTCCCGGAAGACCCGCGGCTCCAGCTTCCCGGCGGCCAGATAATCCAGGAAAAACAGCGGCCGGGCCCCAATGACGGCGATGTCATTAATGCAGTGATTCACCAGATCCTGCCCGATGGTGTGGTGGCGGTCGGTGGCAAAGGCGATCTTCAGTTTTGTGCCTACCCCATCCACGCTGGAAACCAAGACCGGTTGGCGCAGACCGCGAAAGTCCGGCTGGAACAAACCTCCGAACCCGCCGATGCGCCCCAAGACCTCTGGGCCGTGGGTGCTTTGCACCATGGCTTGAATGCCCTTCTTGACTTCATTTCCCAAGTCCACATCCACTCCGGCTGCCGCGTAGGCTTTTTTCTTCATAGCGTATTGCTGGGGAAAAGCCCCGGCTGATTCGACTCATCGTCCATGAGGCTGACTTTATTGCGCTGTTTTTCCATGATCAGTTTTTCGAATCCTGCATCGAAAGGCACCGGGTAATCGCCATTGAAACAGGCCAGGCAGTAGCTGCCAGCCTCACCCCCACTCGCCCGCACCATTCCCGGGATGTCCAGATACCCGATGCTATCAGCACCCAGATACTTGCGGATCTCCTCCATCGTGCATTGGTTGGCCAGCAGCTTCTCCGGATCGGGAAAATCAATCCCGTAGTGGCAGGGATGACGGTGCGGTGGACAACTGATGCGCATGTGCACTTCCCGGGCTCCGGCTTCCCGGAGATTCACCACCCGCGCCCGCGCGGTGGTGCCACGAACGATGGAATCATCCACCACCACCACCCGCTTGTCCCGCACGGCTTCGCCGATGAGGTTGAGCTTGACCCGCACATTGAAATCCCGAATGAGCTGCGTCGGCTGGATGAAGGTGCGGCCGATGTAGTGATTGCGGACGAAGGCCAAGTCGAAGGGGATTTTCAACTCATCGGCAAACCCCATCGCCGCGTAGATCCCGGAGTCCGGAACGGGAATGACCACATCGGCCTCGACAGGATGCTGCCGCGCCAGCTCCCGCCCCATGCGCACGCGCACGGACTTCACTCCCACACCGCGCATCTGGCTATCCGGCCGCGCAAAATACACATACTCAAACATGCAGAGTGCCGGACGCGATCTAGGGAAGGGAAATTCCGAGTGCAGCCCCTGCTGATTAATAATCAGCACCTCGCCGGGCTCAATCTCGCGGATGAATTCCGCATGAATGAGGTCGAAAGCGCAGGTTTCCGAAGCCAAAACATAGGCCCCATCTACTTTGCCCAAGGCCAGCGGGCGAAATCCATGCGGGTCGCGGAAGCCGATGATTTCCTTTTCGCCCATTAGAACCATGGAAAAGGCCCCTTCCAGCCGACGCAAAGCGGCCAGGGGATTTTGATTGGTTGCCGGTCGAGAGAGGAGGTGGAGCACGATTTCGCTGTCGGCCGTGGTCTGAAAGATCGAACCATTTTGTTCGAGTTCCGCCCGTAGGGAAACCGCATTGGTGAGGTTGCCGTTGTGCGCCACAGCGATCTGGCCACGGGCGGTTTCCACAGCGAAAGGTTGGGCATTCCGCAGCGTGCTGGAGCCAGTGGTGGAGTACCGCACGTGCCCGATGGCCCTAGTACCATTGAGATCTTGCAAATTTACCGGGCTGAAGACCTGAGAAACCAAGCCCATCCCCCGGTGGGCCTTGAACGGGGCCATGGAGCCAGCGGCGGAGACGATGCCCGCACTTTCCTGCCCGCGGTGTTGCAAAGCAAAGAGGCCGTAGTAGGTCAGCGTCGCGGCGTCCGGGTGACCAAACACGGCAAAGACCCCACATTCGTCGCGCGGACCCTCCCAGCCTTCGCGGGCCAAGTCGGCGGAGGTGCCCCAGAGCGGTTGCGGAAGCTCGGTTTCCCTGGATGTGGGGGAATTCACGGGGTCGGTGGGAGAGTGGATTGGATGGAGAGCTCGCGCAGCTGGCGGGGATCCACGGGCGAGGGGGAGGCCGTGAGCAAGTCTTGCCCGCGGTTATTTTTCGGAAAAGCAATCACGTCGCGAATGGATTCCGCCCCGGCAATCAGCATGATAAGCCGGTCCAGGCCAAGAGCGATTCCTCCGTGTGGTGGTGCGCCGAAGCGGAAGGCTCTGAGCAAGTGGCCGAAGAGCGTTTGCTGTTTGTGCTCATCCACTCCCAGCAAGGAAAACATCCGCGCTTGGAGATCGGCTTCGTGAATTCGCAGACTGCCACCGCCAATCTCGACGCCATTGAGCACCACATCGTAAGCGACTGCTCGCACCTTGCCTGGAGCAGTTTCTAGCAGCGGCACATCCTCAGCCATGGGGCGGGTGAAAGGATGGTGCACGGCGTTCCATTTCCCTTCCTCCTCACTCCACGCCAACAAGGGAAACTCTGTCACCCAAAGAAAATTCCAGCGCTCCTCGGTCGGGATGGCCGCCGTGAGGTCGGCCACCCGTAGGCGGATGCGCCCCAGCACTTCGCAAACCGTTTCCCATTTGTCGGCGCCGAAAAGAATCAGGTCTCCCTCTTCGATCCCGAGCCTTTCGACCAAGGCGGCCTTTTCTTCCTCCCGGAAAAATTTCACGATGGGCGACTTCCATTCGCCGCCTTCCACCTTGATGAAAGCCAATCCTTTCGCGCCCGCTTGCTTGGCAAGCTCGGTGAGGTCCTCAATTTGTCCGGTGGTGATTTTGGCCAGACCCTTGGCATTGAGAGCTTTGACCACTCCACCGCTGGCCAGGGCGCCGGCGAAGACCTTGAATTCGCTCTGGGCAAAAACGTCACTGAGCTCGACCAGTTCGAGACCGAAGCGTGTGTCGGGTTTGTCGCTTCCGTAGCGGTTCATGGCCTCGAGCCAAGTGAGGCGGGGGAAAGGCCGGGGCAGTTCGATGCCGCGGCTCTGACGAAAGACCTCCACCAAGAGCTCCTCCATGAGGGCGAACAAATCTTCCGTCTCGATAAACGAGGCTTCCACGTCCAGCTGGGTGAATTCTAGCTGCCGGTCGGCGCGTAAATCTTCATCGCGGAAGCACCGGGCGATCTGGAAATACTTCTCCATCCCGGCGACCATGAGCAGCTGCTTGTATTGCTGGGGGGCCTGCGGCAGGGCGTAGAAATTGCCCGGAGCCAAACGGGCCGGGACGAGGAAGTCGCGGGCTCCTTCGGGAGTGCTTTTGGAGAGGATCGGAGTTTCGATCTCCAGGAAACCAGCCCGGTCCATCACATCCCGGATGGTTTTATTTACCCGGTGACGCAGCTGCAGGTTGGAGCGCATTTCACTCCGGCGCAGGTCCAGGTAGCGAAAGCCAAGACGCAGATCTTCGTTGGTAATGCGCGTGTCCAGGGGAAAGGGCAGGGCTTCGCTCTTGTTGAGAATTTGCAATTCCGCTGCCACCAGCTCGATTTCACCCGTCGCCAACTTGGCGTTTTCTGTTCCGGCCAGACGACGAGCGACCCGTCCCACCACGCGCACCACATCCTCCGAGCGTAACTCGTGCGCCGCTGCTGCCACCTCGGGGGCTTCCTCGGGTCGGAAGACCACCTGCGTGACTCCCGCCCGATCGCGCAAGTCAATGAAGATCACTCCACCATGGTCCCGCCGGGAATCCACCCAGCCGCACAGCGTGGCTTCCTGGCCCTCATTCACACCTCGCAAACTCCCGCAATCAATCGTCCGATACTTCATAAAAATTCGGTTTTCGCCGTGTGCTTCAGTCTTGGCCGTTTCGCAGGCGCTCGGCAAGCGCGTCGTGGGGGATTTCTTCCTCGCTCCGGGTGGCCAGCGTTTTCAGCCGCACGGTGGGCCACTCCGTCCCAATGACGACTGCCCAAGTCGCCCCGGATTGCTCCGCCTGCTGGAATTGCTTGCCGACTTTGCCGCCGCCCAGGGAGTAATCCACACGCCAGCCCGCCTCACGCAGGCGTTGGGCCAGATTTAGAGCCTCTGGACGGCGTTCCGGAGCTGCCAAGACAAGGTAAATCTGCGTCGCCGGGTCAGCCGCCAAAGCAGCAGCCAGACGGGCTTTCGCAGCCGGGACGGAATCGAGGAAAATCCCCAAGACCACGTCGCCCATGCCCATACCAACAGCCGGTAGCTGGACTTTGCCATCGCTCAGCAACCCAAGCAGGTTGTCATAACGTCCCCCACCAGCCACCGCCCGCAAACCGCGTTGCCGATCAAACACCTCGAAGACCAGCCCCGTATAGTAAGCCAACCCGCGCACAATTGTTAGGTCCACTTCCACGTAACCTTCCAGCCCACGGGCGCGCAAATCTTCCAGCACCGGGGCGAAGGTCGCTGTTTCGGCTCCCCGGGCGATGAAGCCCTGCACGGCTTCCAGTGAGGTGCCGCAGGCTGCAAGCTTAGCCTGCAGCACTTCCTCCGGCTCGCGTTCCAACTTGTCTACCACCGCGAGAAAGTCTCCGGTTTTTTGCCCGATCTCTTCCGCACTCCAGCCCAGACCGATGAGAAATTCTCCCCAAGCCGCCCGGCTGCTCAGCCGCACCCGGAAATCCTCCGAAGTAAGCCCGAACTCCCGCAGCGTATCAATCAGCAAAGCGAGCATCTCCGCATCGGCGGCGGCAGATTCCGTTTCTCCGTGGCCGAGGAGATCGCAGTTAAATTGCCAAAACTCGCGCAGACGACCCTTCTGCTGGCGCTCGTAGCGAAAAAAGTTGGCGATGCTGAACCACTTCACCGGCTTGCGGAGTTGCCCCGCCCGGGCGGCAATCATGCGGGCCAGAGTGGGAGTCATTTCCGGCCGCAGGGTGACCTCGCGCCCTCCACGGTCGGTAAAGCGGTAGAGTTGTTCGAGGATTTCTCCGCCGCTGTTTTTCTTGTCGAAGAGGGCACAGGATTCCAGTGTCGGCGCATCGTATTCTACGAAACCATAGCGGCGAGCGACTTTCCGCCACACCTCGGCGATGTAGCGACGGCGAGCAAAATCCTCCGGATAAAAATCCCGGAAGCCGGGCAGGGATTGCAGACTCATGCTCGACTAGGGATTTCCCTCGGCCAAAGCCTGCAAGAGCTTCTCATGCAGGCGGTCGAAGCCTCCATTGCTGAAGACCACCACCACGTCTCCGGAACGCAACTCCTCCTGTAGGAAATCCACAATCTCATCGGCGGTCGGAAGCAAACGGGCGATTTTGCCACTCCGGGCAATGTCGGCCACGACGCGAGCGGGGTCCAGGCGCTCGGACTCGGCCAACTGCTCCAGACGAGCCACCTGAGCCAGCACCACGCCATCCGCCTCGGCAAAAGCTCCCGGTAGCACCTCTTGGAAAACAGCCCGCCGCGTGGTATTGGAGCGTGGCTCAAAGATCGCCCACAGCCTTGCTCCAGCGTATTGCGCGCGCAATCCCTGCAAGGTCGCGGCAATAGCCGTTGGATGATGCCCGAAGTCATCAATCACCTTGACCCCACGAACTTCTCCCCGCAGCTCCTGTCGGCGACGCACTCCGCGGAAAGCCGCCAGAGCCGCGCGGATTTCTCCTCGGGAAATCCCATAATTGTGCGCCGCCACTGCCGCCATCGCCGCGTTGCGAATGTTGAAATCCCCCACCATTGGCAACATGAACTCCTCGCCCCAGAGCTCGAAATACGAGCGCCCATCTAGCAAGCGGGGAGAGCGAATCCCCACCCCGGCGTTTTCCGAGAATCCCACTTCCAGGATGGGTGCGGGACATTTGGCGGCCAGTTCGAGCACTGTGGGATCGTCGGCATTGAGGAGCACTAGGCCTTCGCTGGGAACCACATTCAGCAGCCGCCGGAAGCTGGTCTTTATTTCCTCCAGATTGGCGAAGATATCGGCGTGATCGAACTCCAGATTGTTCACGATGACGGTTTCCGGAAGGTAGTGCAGGAATTTGCTGCGCTTGTCGAAAAAAGCCGTGTCGTATTCGTCGCCCTCGAGGATGCAGTATGGGCTGTCATTCAGCCGACAACCCTGCCCGAGGTTTTGTGGCAAGCCCCCGATGAGCCAGGAGGGTTCGCGCCCAGCATGTTGAAAAATCCAGGCCAGCAGCGAAGTGGTGGTAGTTTTGCCATGGGTGCCAGTGACCACCAGATTATGCCTTCCGCGAAGGAAGAAAAACTTCAGGGTCTCCGGTAGGGAGAGGTAGGGCAGCTTGCGATTTAGGACCGCCTCCACGGCGGGGTTGCCGCGGCTCATGGCGTTCCCGATGATCACCAAGTCCACTGCCGATGGCAGGGTCTCCGGAGCGTATCCTTGGGCGATGGAGATGCCACGCTCCGCCAGAAAGGTGGACATCGGCGGATAGACCGCAGCATCCGATCCCGAGACATGGAAGCCACGCTCTTGCAGGGCCACGGCCACCGACCCCATGGCCGTCCCACAAATGCCCAAAAAATGCACCCGGCGAATTCCTGCAGTCTGCACGCGTTGATTCCGGCAGCTCGTCCTGCTCAATAGACGTCGCGCCGGTAGCGCTTGTCTTTTTTCATCTGCCCAATGTATTCGACCGCGCCTTCCGGAGTGCGCCCGCCATGTTTTTGCACGATTTCGTGCAGGGTCGTATCCACATCTTTGGCCATGCGATTGGCATCGCCACAGACATAAAAAATCGCTCCTTCCTCCAGCCATTGGAAAATCTCCGCGCCATGCTCCGCCAACCGGTGTTGCACGTAGATCTTGTAGTCCTGATCTCGGCTAAAGGCAGTGTCCATGCGCGTCAGAACCCCATCCGCAAGATACTGCTCAAACTCTTCCCGATAGAAGAAATCGCTTCGCTCGCGCTGTTCACCAAAGAACAACCAGTTTTTGCCCTTGGCTCCGGTGGCGGAACGTTCCTGCAGGAAGGCGCGGAAGGGAGCGATGCCCGTCCCCGGACCGACCATAATGATTGGCGTTTCCGGGTTTTCCGGCACGCGGAAATGTTTCGCAGTATGCACAAAGACGGGGATGGCGTTTCCCGGGCCCACGCGGTCCGCGAGATACGTCGAGCAGACGCCTTTGCGTGCCCGCCCAAAACTTTCGTAGCGCACCGATGCCACCGTGAGATGCACCGCCTCGCCGACCACCTTCTGCGAAGAGGCAATCGAATACAGCCGCGGCTGCAGCTTGCGCAGGACTTGCACGAACTCCTCGGGGGTGAATCGGGCGGCATCGAACTCCAAAAGCGGATCTATCACCCCGCGTCCCCACACGTATTTGTCCAGCTCGCTCTTCGTGGCCGGGTCGAGCATTTCCCGCAGGAACTCCGCCGAGCTGTCTTTCTCCGCACAGGCCTGCAGTAATTGTTTGGACGGTTCGGTGATGATGTAATTTCGCAGCAGCGCTTGGCGAATCGGCACCGTCTGGCCCTCGGGATCAGTCACCGGCTCTTCCCCAGTGAAATGCAACACGCGGAGAATCTCCTCCACCAACTCCGGATCGTTATTGGCAAAGACTCCCAACGAATCTCCAACTTCGTAGGTTAGCCCAGAGCCGCTCAAGTCTAACTCATAATGGCGGGTTTCCTTTTCCGAAGCCGCTCCGGTCAGCAGGCGATTGACCCGCAGAGTAGCCGGGAAGGGATTTTTCCGGGAATAGGGGGAGTCGGTGGCAGAAGACATAGGAGAGCGATACAAGAAAATTTGCTTCCTCCCATCAAGCGCAAACCGCCCGGGGGAATCGCGCGGCCGCGACTCGCCAGGGACAGAGAAGTGCCCGCCAGAAAGTGACTCCTGCCGTGGCAAGAACCGCGCTCCGGGGGAGTTTGTCGCCCGGGCCCAGCCGCGGCAGCATCGCTTCCGCCAAAGCCGCCGGAAGCATCGTGGGGAAGTAGAAACCAACCCGCCGAATGGACCGGGCATACTGTGCTGCCGCAGCGAGCTTCTTTCGGATAATGCCTTCCGCCTCTTTGGCCAAGCTTTCATCAAGATAGATCCGTTCGCGAGCATCGTCCGCCAACTGGTCCCGGAAGATATTCAGCCATTGCAGCCCTTCGCCATAAGCCCGAGCCAAAGGAAGCAACTCCGGAAGAGGACGGCAGAAGACGCCCGGAAGGTGGCGGTCGGCAAGTCGGGTCCAGAATTCCCCGACGCTGCCGGCCACGGCATAGACATATTCGTCCAGCGCCTCCCGCGTGAGTGCAGTGCGATTCGTTCCGCAGATGTGTCGCCGCAAGTCCGTCCGCTGACCCCGGAGAATGTGTCGCCAGACCGTGCGGAGGAGATCCGCATCCCGGTGCTTGGTCAGCAGTTCCACAAGTCGAGGCATTTGCCCTAAGAGCTCCCGCTCCGCCGCGGAACAACCCAGCTCGGGCCACTCCCGAGGGATCTCCCACTGCCCCGCCTCCCAACGCCTCAGGATCGCTTCAGCCTGCTGCGCCGCAGCGGGTTTCACGGCTTCATCCGCCAAGGTATCGGAGGCCCGCGCCAACAAGTAGCCCAACGTCACTGGGGCTCGCAAGGGGCGCGGAAGGAAGCGCAAACTGAGGTAAAAGGAGCGCGAAACCGGTTGGGCTAGAGCCAGCAAATCCGGTTCTGGAATGGGCGTGGCCTTCTCCATTGCCAGCAGCAAAACGAATCAGCGGTCCGGCGCGGGAGCGAAATCCACCTGCTGCTTGAAGAGGTCCACGCGACTAACCACGACTTCCAGCTCTCCCCCCACGGCATAAATGCGCCGACTGCGGCGACCTTGAAATTGCGCCCGGGCCGGATCAAAGACGAAAAAATCTCCCTCCAGAGCCGAGACGTGAATCAGCCCCGTCAGCAGGAAGTCCGGCAGCTCGACGAAGATCCCGTAATTTCTCACCTCGATAATCCGCGCCCAGAAGGTCTGCCCCCGGTTGCCACTGAGTTGAGCTTGGAAGTATTCCAGTTTCTTCAACTTCACAGCCTCTTTCTCGGCCTCGGCCGCCACGCGTTCGGTGGTGGAAATGTGCTCTGCGATGCTGGCGAGTTGGGTGGAGTCGGGGCCGGATTTGCTCAGACCGAGGTGGCGTGCCAGCGAGCGATGCGCCACCAGATCGGCATAGCGGCGGATGGGGCTGGTGAAGTGCAGGTAGTTGGATTTGGCCAGTCCATAGTGGCCGAGAGGTTCTTCGCTGTAGCGCGCGCGTTTGAGGCTTTTGAGCAAGCCCAACTTCACGGCATATTCGTGCGGTTCGCCGCGCACGGAGGCGAGGAGCTTTTGCAGCTCGGCCCGTTCTGTGAGATCGCCGCAGCGCGCCCCCATGAGCAGGGCGTTTTCGCGGAATTCCAGCAGGCGGTCCTCATCCGGCGGCTCGTGCACGCGGTAAATCGTCGGCTGCTTGCGCACCTTTAATTCCCGCGCCACCGCTTCGTTGGCCAGCAACATCAACTCCTCGATAAGTTGATGCGAGATGTCATTCTCCACCCGCTCAATCCTCACCGGCCGCCCCTCCGCATTGACCCAGACCTTCGTCTCGGGAAAATCAAGATCCAGCGAGCCTTGCTCGAAGCGCCGCCGCCGCAACTGCGAACTCACTTCCCAAGCCACGTGCACCCGGGTTTCCAGCTCGGTCACTGGCGGCTTCTGCAAAATCGCTAACGCCTGCTTATAGGTGAGCCGCTTGACGCTGCGGATGATTGTTTTCGCAAAGCGGGTTTTCCTCACCACTCCCTGATGCGAGACCTCGGCAAAGACCGAGAAAGCCAGACGATCTTCCTCTGGTCGCAGGCTGCAAATGCCATTGCTCAATTCCTCAGGCAACATGGGAATCACCCGATCAGGCAGGTAAACACTGTTCCCCCGGGCAAATGCTTCCCGATCCAGCGCCGAGCGCGGCCACACATAGTGCGACACATCGGCGATGTGTACCGCCACTTGCCACCCTCCCCGGATGCGCTCCACACAGATCGCATCATCGAAATCCCGCGCATCATCCGGATCAATCGTCAGGATAAAGTCCTTCCGGCAATCCTCCCTTCCCTCGGCTTCCTCGGCAGGGCTTTGCTGGCTACGAGTCCGGGCCTCGCGCGTCACTTCCGGGGGAAACTTTTCCGGAAGACGATGTTTGCGAATGATCGCCAGCATGTCCACGCCCGGCTTCCCGCTCTCGCCGAGAATTTCCACAATGGAGCCTTCGGGATTGACGTGGCGGCTGGCCCAGGCTTCCAACCGCACCACCACCTTGTCCCCCGGCTTGGCCGCCAGCGGCGGACGAGGCTCGGGCACATAGACGTTGTGCACGAACCGTGGATCGTCCGCGACAACGTAGAAAAAGTTTTTCGATTTCTGCAGCGTGCCAACCAGAGTCTCGCTGGCCCGTTCCAAAATGCGAATCACCCGCCCTTCGCGCTGCGAGCTCTCCCGCATCCCCGGTCGCCAATCCCCCCGGTTGCGTTCAGGAATCAGTCGCGCCACAACCTTGTCGCCGTGCATGGACGTGGCGGTATTTTCCCCGGCTATGAAAACATCGGTGAGGCCGGGCTGGTCTGGCAACAAATGAGCTGAGCCGCTGGCATGGAATTGCATCGTGCCTGTGATGAGGTCAGCTTCCTGCGGGAGAATGTAGCGGTCGCGCCGGATGCGCACGATGGCACCAGAAGTCTCCAGTTGACGCAGAAACTGGGGGAGCTGCGCGCGTTCTCTTTGGGTCAGTTGTAAGCGATTCGCCAAGCCCGTGGCATCAATCGGATCTTTGCTGATGCGCGAGAGCACCCGTTTGCGCAGCGCTTCCAGCTCCTGCGCCGCTGGGGCCGCCGGACTCGGAGCAGTTTTGCCCGGGGTCCTGGCGCGGGAGGTTTGCTCCTGGCGGCGCTTTTCCTTCCGACGCGCGGCAGATTGGCCGCGGCCATTTTTTCGGGGTTCTTGGCGGTTAGAGGGGCGCGGCTCACCAGAGCGGCGGGAGTGGCGACGTGTCATAAGAAATAAACCGGAGAAATCCGGTGTGGTGTCCAAGGTGAAGGGAAGGCCGGGAATAGCAAGCTTGCTCTGCCGGGATTTCCCACAGAACCCACGCGGCTCCTCAACGTGGCACGAGCACGAGATAGTTGGCCACGCGGGACCGAGGCGGAAAGTCCCAGTGTCGAGTCTCGCCTTGCACGAAAATGCCTGTCGAGCCCCCGCCATCCAGATTGAGGGCCCGGCGCACCGGACGCCCCTCAAACAATCGGCTTTCGTGGAGGATTTGCGCGGCATCGGCCAACGTGCAGGCACTCAACGTGAGCAACGCCCAATTGCGCCGGCCATCCGTCGCCACCACCGTCCGTCGGGCGGCCTTTTCACGGTTGAGTCCGGCAACTATTTTGCTTTGATCGAGCAAGAAGGGACCAGCCTGAATGGCGTCGCTCACTCCCTCCAAGCGCAACTCGCTCACGCGGAAAAGATCCAGCCCCTTCTCTCCACAAGTGAGGACCCCCGAGAGCAAACGCGAGCCATTTTGCCCCGCCTGGACTTGGCGTCCCCGCACCCAGACCAGCCCAAGCGGCCGGAAATCCTCGGTGAAATAACTGCCGTTCGTCCCCGCGACTCCCCCGGCTTCGCGCACCGCCTCCTCCAGTGTGAGTGCGGAGCCCTCGGGATTGCTCACCACGCGGAGCGCATGGGTGCGGCTGTTGAATACCACCCCGAAAAGCCTCACCGAGTCCTCTCCGCGACGGAAGGTTTCCTCCACGAGGTAAGCCCCACCAGGCAGATCCCCGATGCGCTCAAGCTCCGGAGAAACCCAGGTGCGATTCTCCGCCGCCGCCGGGCTCGCCCAGCCGGCAGCCAGCTGGAGCCCAAGCAAAAGAATTGCCCAGCGAAGTTTCATCAGCCGGGAATATTGGAGAGCATCTCTGCGTTGGTGGGATGTTTGCGCAGGAAAAAGAGCAGGCGTTCCATGGCCTCGAGCGGCTTGTGACCGGCCAGACCGCGCCGAATGACGCTGATTTTATGCAGTGTGTCGGCTGGCAGGAGTAACTCTTCGCGCCGCGTGCCAGATTGGAAAATATCCACCGCCGGGTAGATCCGTTGATCGCTGATGCGGCGGTCAAGCACCAACTCCATATTGCCCGTGCCCTTGAACTCTAGGAAAATCAGCTCGTCCATGCGGCTGCCCGTCTCAATGAGCGCGGTGGCCATGATCGTTAGCGACCCGGCCTCCTCGGTGTTGCGGGCGGAAGCGAAAAGCCGCCGCGGGATTTCCAAGGCCCGCGTATCCACCCCCCCGCTCATGGTGCGACCGCCGCCGTTCTGCGCGTTGTTGAAGGCGCGCCCAATGCGGGTGAGCGAATCCATGAGGAGAAACACATCGCGGCCCATTTCCACCAAGCGACGGGCCCGCTCGACGGCTAGTTGAGCGATGCGCGTGTGGCTTTTCAAATCGCTATCATTGGAGCTGGCGAAGAGCTCGGCCTGGGGCAGGGTGCGGCGAATCTCGGTGACCTCCTCCGGGCGTTCATCCACCAGGAGAATCAGCAACTTCATCTCCGGGTGATTTTTTACCACTGCCTCCGCAACGTGTTGCAGCAGGGTAGTCTTGCCTGTGCGAGGGGGCGCAACGATGAGTCCGCGTTGACCTTTGCCTACCGGGGCCATGAGATCTATCACTCGCGTGGTGTAACGTTCGGGCTCGGTCTCCAAACGCAGCCACTCGATGGGGTTAATGCTCGTCAATTCCTCGAAGACCGGCAGGCTTCCCCACGATTCGGGATCCTGACCTTCGATCTCCGTAAGCTTGAAGAGCTGTGGACCACGCATGCCCCGGCGCACTTGGCCCTTGATAAATATCCCGTCGCGGAGGTTGTAGCGGTGGATGACCTCGGGAGTCACAAAAGTATCGTATTTCGACTGGACGAATTGCGCTTTGGCCTCGCGCAAAAATCCAAAGCCTTTGCCGGAAACTTCCACCACTCCCTCTTGATAGACCGGCGGCACTCCGTCATCCGGCGGCAAGGCTTCAAATTCTCCCTCTTCATACCCTTCGGAAGAGTCCCCCGCATCCTGGCGTCCAGGGCGTTCATTCGGAAAACTCCGCTCTCCGCGCTCCCGGCGATCCCGACGGCGGGAACGAAAACGCCGCCGATTCTTGCGCGAAAAACGATCCTCCCGCGACTCGCGATTTTCAGTCTCAGAGGGTGAGTTTGCCGTGGGATTGGCCGAAACCAGGGGGGGCGGCGCCGTGCTTGCTGCCGGGCAAGCCTCCACTGGTGCGGGAGGCTCCACAGGCGCCGGTGCTGGAGCATGGGTCGGAGCGGACTCCTCGGGCGTCGTGGACGCGGGAGCGCTCCGCGTGCGGCTGCGACGCCTAGGTTTCGCTTCCACGCTTTCTGGCGCAGAATCCTCCCCTGGATCCGCTGCCGGTGCCGTTTTGCGCGAACGCCGGGTCTTCACCGGAGCCTCCGTGGCTTCGGGCTGCACGGTTTCGGTTTCCAAAGCGTTCTCTGCCGTCCGACGCCGGGTGGCGCGGCGCTTGGCCGGTGTGGGTGATGGTTCTTCCGAGAGATTCTCCGTAGGTTCGACCCCAGCGGCTCGGCGGGCCCGGGAGGTGGCATTCGGAGACAGGACGGGGTCCGCTTGCGGGGGAGCGAAAGGTGAGGGTTCGTAGATGGGCATAGAAAAATGGGGTTTGTTGCTCAGGAGGCGAGCAGTTCACAGAGCTCGGCCGAGAGATCGAAGTTTGCGTGCACCGCGAGAATGTCATCGCAGTCCTCCAGAGCATCGCAGAGTTTGTTGGCCTGACGCGCAATGGCCTCATCCGTAAGCACGATGTGGTTCTCTGGTAGGTAGGTCAGTTTTTGTTCACTCGGGGGGTAACCGGCTTGCTTGAGGGCTTCCCCAACGGCGTAAAGTTTTTCCGGCGGGGTCAGCACCGTGAACTCGCCCTCCTCGTAGGAGAGCTCTTCTGCACCGGCTTGGAGCAGGACTTCCAGCAACCGCTCCTCCGCCTCCGCTGGAGCGGTGAGAACTATTCGCCCCAACCGTTGAAATAAATAGGCCACGCTTCCGGAGGCGGCCAAGTTTCCTTGGTTGCGGCTGAAAATCGTCCGCAAGTCTGCGGCGGTGCGGTTTTTGTTATCGGTGGCGGCTTCCAAGAGAATGGCCACCCCGCCCGGACCGTAGCCCTCATAGGTCATCTCTTCAATCGCTGTCGCGGAAAGCTCCCCGAGGGCCTTCTTGATGGCCCGCTCGATGTTCTCTGAAGGCATGGAGGCCGCGCGGGCCGCCTGCATGGCCGCACGCAAACGCGGATTGAAGTCCGGATTTCCGCCGCCCAACCGCGCCGCCACGCTGATCTCCTTCGATAACTTGGAGAAAAGTCGTCCGCGCCGCACGTCAGCTACGCCTTTAATGTGTTTTACTTTCGACCATTTACTGTGGCCGGCCATGAGGTCTCGATGAGTTGAAAATGAGTATTACCAGAGATTCACATCCCGCAGTTGAAACATTCCCGTCGGCTAAGGACGCTCCACTAGGATCGCAAGGCAGTCAGTGAATGGCACCAAGTCTTGGGTGACAGGGGCTGTGAACTAAAGAACCGGGAAAGAGCGGTGAGGGGGATAAACTTGGGCGCTTCCCTGACATCCAACAAGTTTCCTCGGTTGCGCCATCCTTACTACCCGATGTGCAGGGTGTCAAAGATAATTCGTGGAGAAATTTCCCCTCTCCCATTCTAGGTCCGCATCATTTGCCGATGCAAAAGCGGCTGAAAATCCGACCCAGCAGATCTTCCGTGTCACAGTGCCCCGTGATTTCGCCCAACGCCTCTGCGGCCGCGCGCAAATCTACCGCGACCAGCTCAGGTGCTGCTGCTACCTCCACGCCCTTGCGGGCAGCCAATAAGCTCTCCCGCGCCTTATGCAGGCAGGCCTGATGCCGCGCGTTGATCGCCAGTAATGATTGATTGCCCGCCGGAAGACGATGTCCAGCCAACTCGACCAGATAGTTGACCAGCTCGGTCATTCCAGCTCCCGTGCGGCAGGAAACGGCCAGGCGATTCCCCAGCTTTTCCGCAGGCTGTAGATCGGCTTTATTCCAAACCTGCAAATGCGAACGTCCAGGGGGAAGCTGCCCCAAGGGTTTTTCATCGGATGCGTCCAAAACCTCTAATATGATATCCGCCTCCGCAAGAGCCCGCCGGGTGCGCTCGATGCCCGCACATTCCAAGGCGTCGTCAGTTTCCCGCAGCCCCGCCGTGTCCACCACGCGAAAGGGCACACCTCGTAGATTGATAAACTCTTCAATCGTATCGCGCGTGGTGCCCGGTAGCTCGCTAACGATCGCCCGCTCAAAGCCCAGCAGCCGATTGAGCAAGCTCGATTTGCCGGCATTTGGTCGGCCCACAATCGCCAGCTTCACCCCTTCGCGCAAAATCCTCCCTTCCTCCGCCGTGGCCAACAATCCCTCAATGCGCTGAATCAGCCCCTCGATCTCTTGGGCGAATCCCGGCTCCGTATCCAGACTGAGGTCTTCCTCCGGAAAATCGATCCACGCTTCCAAATGCGCCACCACATCCAGCAACTCCTCGGAGATTTGCCGCGTTTCTTCGCCGAGACGGCCTTGCATTTGCTCATGGGCCGCCCGCACCGCCAGCGGCGTTTTTGCAGTAATCAAATCCATCACCGCCTCGGCCTGGGTGAGATCTAATTTTCCGTTGAGAAAAGCCCGCTGCGTAAACTCCCCCGGCTCCGCCAACCGCGCTCCAACTTCCAGCAGGCGCTGCAAAATCATCCCCGTGAGCAGACTTCCCCCGTGGCAAAAAATTTCCACCATCTCTTCGCCCGTATAGCTTCTCGGAGCGACGTAAGCCACAGCCAGCACATCATCCAAGACCAACCCATCGGCTCCGAGAATCTTGCCCCGCACCACCGTCCGAGGGGGCAAGTCCGCGAGCCGTTGTCGCGCTTGAAAGATTCCGTCCACCACGGCCAAACAGCCACTACCGGAAAGGCGCAGGATGGCGATAGCGCCCTCCCCGGCCGGGGTGGCGATAGCGACGATCGGCAATCCAGCCATGAAATATCTCCCCGGCCGCAGAATCAGCTTCCACGCACAACCAACTGCCCATCCGGCAGATCGGCCAGGACCTCACGAAATGCAGAGATAAAGGCCCGGTTTTGCTCCATGGTTCCCACGGAGACGCGGATCCACTCTGGCAGTTTGTAGCTGCGCATCGCCCGCACGATGATGCCCCGACGAAGGAGCGCCCGGAAAACCGCATCTCCATCCCCCACACGCACCAAAACAAAGTTCGCCGCGCTCGGCACATATTCCAATCCCATCGCGAGGAATTCCGCCTGCAGGTAATTTCGCCCTTCGTGGGTCAACCGCCGCGTTTTTTCCATGTGCTCGCGGTCAGTCAGCCCCGCGGCCGCTCCTTCCTGTGCCAGGGAGTTGGCATTGAAAGGCTGGCGCGTCTTTTGCAGGACATTCGCCAAAGGAGCCGGAGCAATCCCATACCCGATGCGCAAAGCCGCCAGACCTTGGATCTTGGAGAAGGTCCGCATCACCACGACATTCCGCCCCTCGCGCACGTAACGCAGAACGTCCGGCGGCTCATCCAGAAATTCATAATAGGCCTCATCAAAAACCACCAGTACGTGCGGTGGGATCTTCTCCATCAATTCATCAATCTCTTGCTGTCCCACCAACGTGCCAGTCGGGTTGTTGGGGTTGGCCACAAAGAGCTGCCGCGTGCGCGGAGTGATCGCCGCCAGCATCGCCGGGAGGTCGTGCCGATAGCCCGGGTCGTCCACCTCGACGGTCCTGGCACCGAAGAGTTGCGCCATCAAGCCATAAACCGCAAAAGCATGCTTGGCGGTGATCACTTCGTCCCCGGGCCGAAGAAAGGCATGACCGATGAACTCGATGATCTCGTTAGAGCCATTGCCGAGCACGATGTTCTCCCGCTCCAGCCCCAGCGCTTCCGCAATCGCGCCCCGAAGTTTGTAACCTCCACCGTCCGGATAAAAATGCGCTCGTTGCAAGGCCGATTGCATGGCGGCCAAGGCCAGAGGCGAGGGACCAAGCGGATTTTCGTTCGAAGCCAGTTTGATGATTTGCTCCGGCTCCAAGCCCATTTCCCGAGCCAGTTCCTCGACGGGTTTGCCGGGTTCGTAAGCGATAAGATTTTGAATATGCGAGTGTGCGGTCTGCCACATGATGCGCGCAAACTACGAAGTCGCCGACAGGGAATCGAGAAATTCTTCCGCCTGCTGCACGATCCCTTGCCGCTCTTGCGGTGCGCGCTTGAGCCACGCCCGCACCATCATCGCCGTGCGCGGATTTTTCGCAAAACGTTCCGCATGCCGATCGTAGAAGGCCCAGTAAAGGAGGTTGTAAGGACAAGCACCCGGCCCGGACTTCTTCTTCGGATCAAATGCACACCCACGACAGTAATCGCTCATGCGAGAGATGTAGGCCGCCCCACCTGCATACGGCTTGGTCGCCATGTATCCGCCATCCGCATGCAGCGCCATCCCCAATAAATTGGCGGCCATCACCCAATCGTGCGCGTCCAGATACATCTCGTTGAACCATCGCAAAGCTTCCTGCGGACGAATCCCGGCCAGCAGACAAAAATTTCCCAAGATCATGAGGCGCTGGATGTGGTGGTTGTAACCGCTCTGCAATACTTGCCGCAGACACTCTCGCAGACAGGCCATTTTCGTCTCCGCGGTGTAGAAAAAATCCGGCAGCGGGCGCTCCGCCTGCAGCTCATTCACCCTTTCATAGTCCGGCATCTTCAGCCAATAAACCCCATAAACAAACTCCCTCCAGCCGATGATTTGCCGGATGAAAGCCTCGACGGCGGCCAACGGGGCACGCCCCTCCCTCCAAGCCGCCTCGGCAGCTAGCACACACTCCAGCGGGTCCAACAAACCAAGATTCAATTGCGGGGAAATCACGGAATGGAAAAGCGTCGGTTGCCCTTGGGCCATCATGTCTTGGAAGCGTCCGTAGTGCCCGATCCGGTGATGCAGAAAATGCTTCAACCTGGCTAATGCGCCCGCGCGAGTGACCGGTTCAGCAAATCCTTCCACAGATCCAGGATGCCCGGAAAAATAGGCGTCTACCTCTTTCATGACTTCCTGAGTCAAAGCGTCCGCCGGGAACTCCTCGGCGGGTGGGGGGAGGGGAGCACCCGCAGTTTGCCAGTCGCTATGGCATTCCCGATTCTCGGCGTCGAAGTTCCATTTCCCGCCCACGGGCTGACCATCCGCTTCCAGCAAAATCTTCAGCCTTTCCCGCATCCGCCGGTAATGCGCCTCCATCAACAGACGCTTCTTTCCGCGGGCCCAGGCAGCAAACTCCTTCCTCGGAAGCAGGAAGAAGGGATTTTCTTCCACAACAAAAGGCGCCTTGGTGAATTCCGCCAACTTCGGCAGGGCCGCCCAATCCCGATAATTGCTCGGCTCCAGCACGCGCCACTCCCGGGGCTGGAACTTTTTTTGCTGCTCACGAAACGCCTCCCGCGCCGACGCCACCTCCCCCAGACGGTAATAATCCACCTCCCATCCTGCGGCTTGGCACTCTGCCGCAAAATGCCGCATCGCCGACAAAAAGAGCACCAGCCGCTTTTTGTGGTAGCGTAATCGGGAAAGCCGCGCCCGGGATTCGATAAAAATCAACCGTACCGCCTCGGGCCCGAGCTGCAAAGCCGGATGGCGCGGAGAAAGTTGGTCCTCAAGAATCCAGTAGCTGATTTTGCTCACTCTATCCTTAACGCCTGCAAACCTTTTTGCGATACCCACTTGCTCGTCTGTATCCTCCCAGCACGGGAAAGGCCAGAACGCTGAATAGACTTGGCCCGCCCTCCGCCCCGGGTTATGCCCTAGAACAATGCGAAGCGCTCTTCTGGTTTGGCTTATTGGTGGCCTTCTCCTTCTGGTGCCGGACTCCCAGGCCCAAGGGCTGGGACGTTTTTTCGAGGGATTCCTCGCCTCTCCGGACAAAGCTGCCTCCACCCACGAACCCTCCGCCGCTGATCAACTCGACTGGGTCCGGGGAAAGCTCACTGAGATCGAATCCCAGGTGGCCACCTTGCAAGATCCTGCCTTCTCCCAGAAGCTGCATATCGCTGGCTGGCCCCCGGAGCGGGCCGAAGAGTTTTTCTCTCTCCTGCGCCGCCAGGAAGAGAGCTGGCGCAATTCCCAGACCATGCTGGAGCAGATCGTCATTTGGGAGTCCATTAAAGACCCTGCCGAAAGCACCCACCCGCCCGCCTCCGAAGAAGAGGCCGCTCTCCTTACCAGTCGCCTCCGGGCCGAGCAAGCTCGCGCTGCCCGCGCCGCACAAATGATCGAAGGCAACGTCCGCCTCACCGCCACCTCCCGACAGGATGAGCGCGAGGCCCGCCAAAACGTTCTTCTGGCCGAAGAAAAAATCCAGTCCCTGCCCGAGAACGCCGACCCCGCTGCCCGGGAAGCCGCAGCGCTGGAACTCACCCTTGCGCAGCTCCGCCTCGGCCTGCAAGAAGCCCGTCTATTCTATTTGCTTTGGAACACCTACAGCCTGCAACTCGAGCAAAAACAGGCCAGCCAACGCTCCCAGGGCATCGCCCGTGCGCTCGATCGCACCGGCTTTTCCCGCCTCTTGCAAGCGGACCGCCTGCAGGCTCGCCTCGATGCCCTGGCTCGCGAAATTCCCGAAATGCAAAGCCAGGCCGCTGCCGCTGAGGAGCTTTATCAACAAGCTACTGCCGAGCTCAAATCCCTTCAGCAAGCCACCGAACAAGCTGCCACAGACAAGAGTCCCAAGCTTCCTTCCCTGCGCCAATCGCTGCTGGCCCGTCTCGAGCAAAATCGGCGCCTCGAAGGAGTCAAAGCGATCCAAAATCACCTCATCGAGCTCGCTTCCATCGAACGCGAACTCGCCTCGCAAGTCCTGCAAGCCCTCCAGAGCCGCCACCTGCGCGATTTCGAAAAAGCCCGCCGCCTCCTCACCGAACAACGCGACGAAATTCAACTCTCCCGGCCCCGCCTGGAATCGCGCCTGGCTGAAGTGGATAGCACGCTCGAAGCCCTGCAGAACGAGTTAGCAAATTCCTCCCTGCCCAAATCCCGCCGCGCAGAACTCGAGAAAGTCGTCGCCGCCACCAACCGGGAAAAAGAAGTCCTCGGTCTCCTTTTCCAGCGCCTGGTCGCCCTTTCCGCCACCACGGAACAACTCATCACCGAACTCACCGATGCCATCCGGCACGAAGATTGGTCTGCTCGGGCCATCGCCCGCGGAGAGTCACTGCTCACCCACCTCGCCAACGCCTGGAACTTTCCTCTTTTCGTCAGCGGAGGCACCATGCTCACCCTCGGCAAGCTCCTCTCCGCTCTCCTTGCTTTAGCGGTGGCCCTATTTCTCTCCCGGCTCCTCGCCCGGCAGCTTGGCCGTTCCGTCACCAGCAAATTCCGCCTTCCGGAAAGTCAGGCCCACGTCATTACCACCCTGCTCACTTACCTGCTGAGCATTATTCTCGTCCTCACCACGTTGCAGTTTCTCCACATCCCGCTGACGGTTTTTGCCTTTCTCGGTGGCGCGCTCATGGTCGGCATCGGCTTCGGCAGCCAGAATCTGATGAATAACTTCATCAGCGGCCTCATCCTCCTCTTGGAGCGCAAACTCAATGTCGGCGACTTGGTCGAGGCGGATGGGCACTTCGGGCGCATTACCCACCTGGGGAGTCGCTGCTCCTCCATCCGCAAGCCCGACGGCGTGGAAATTCTCGTTCCCAACAGCTTTTTCCTGGAAAAGAACGTTGCCAACTGGACCCTTTCCGACCCCGATCACCGCTTCGACTTCACGGTCGGACTTGCCTATGGAACCCCCGTCGAAAAAGCCCTCACAGTGCTTGAACAAGCCGTCCGCGAAGACCCCGAGGTTCTCTCCAGTCCAGCACCTCTCGTGGTCTTCGAGAGTTTCGGCGACAGCGCCCTCATCTTTCGCGTTTATTTCTGGCTCCGCGTCAGTGAATCCGATGGACGCATCGTCGGCAGCCGCATCCGCACCCGCATAGACCGCCTCTGCCGTGAAAACCAATTTTCCATTCCTTTCCCGCAGCGCGACATCAACCTCCGCCTGCCTCAAGGCGCCTCCGCCCCCGGCTTCCCGCCCCCACAGCCAAACTCCTCCGAGAAAAAATGAAGTTTCGCATTGAAACTCCGCCGCCTTTTGTAATTCTTTCCCCTCCCTCAGCCATTCCTGAGTAGCTCAGCGGTAGAGCGATCGGCTGTTAACCGATTGGTCGTAGGTTCGAATCCTACCTCAGGAGCCATCTATTCCCACTCGCGAAAAAGGATGGCAGATGGTTGACAGGCATCACCACAGCCTGATTTCGCTCTACTCGCCCGCCAAAGCGCACAAACACAAGGGCTTGCGAGGATTCCGCCTCCCACCCCGACTCTCTGCCGTTTGGCTCCCACGACGCACGAAACAGCCGAAACCACCCGATCCGAGCCCCTCTCAGCCCAAACTCTCTCCACTCTCTCCACTCCCCGGAGTTGGTTGACGATCAGGAACAACGTGGAGTGCCTTGGGCGCGGATTGTCGAAAAAAACGGTGCTGCCGGAAGGCTTCAGATTGCCAAAACGCCAAATATGGTGCGTAATGATTCAAATGCCGCCGCGTCCCCTTCGATCCCGCCAGCCAATCCCCACCAAGAACGTCGAGCGCATTTCCCTGAGCCTCGCAGCCGAGGACAAGGCCGCTCTCGAACAAATCGCCGACGAAAAACGCGTCAGCATCGCCTGGGTCATCCGCGACGCCATCACGAAATACCTCTCGGAGCAGCCGAAAGAATAAGAGATAGGGTCCCGCAAATGCCAACGGAAGCCGATGCCAGAATTGTCCTCGACCGGCTGCTCCGGGAATCCGGGTGGGACATCGAAGACAAATCGCAAGTGTCCACCGAGGAAGCCTCGGCAGATGGCCGGGCCGACTACCTGCTGAAGAATCAGCGCACACAACCTTTGTCGGTTCTGGAAACCAAACGATTCTCCACCGACCCCTACTCGGCGAAAGAACAGGCGCGCGAATACGCCGTCAGTTTGGGTGCGCCATTCGTCATCCTCAGCAATGGCCGGGAACACTATTTCTGGGAATACGACACCGGCGACGCCCGGCCCGTCGTTGGACTGCCATCCCGCGCCGACCTTGAGCGCCGGGCAAATCTGCGCCAGCACCGCACCGGCTCGCTGCAAACGACCCTGAATGCGTTACCTCTGCCCGCGCGCTTCCGCTTCAAGAGCGAGGAGGTCGAGGCGCGGCCCTACCAACTTCGTTGCCTTGAAGCTGCGGACGAAGCGTTGCTCGCAGGTCGCCGCCGGATGCTGTTCGAGATGGCGACTGGCACCGGCAAGACCCTCACCATTGTCATGCTCATCAAGCGATGGTTTCAAGCGGCCGCCTGCTCGCGGGTGCTGTTCCTTGCGGACCGCATCGAACTCGCCAAGCAGGCCAAGGAAACCTTCGACGAATACTTTCGCGTCGAGGAAGGGCGCCCGCAGCCGCACCCGCGCAAAACCATCGTTTTCGCTGTCAGTGAGCGCCAGGCTGTGATTCTGGAGCGGCTCTTCAACAAGCTGCTGCCGGACGCCGCCTGCATGCGCATCGCCGAACAGACCGGGCGCTACCCTGCGGAAGTGCGCCAGAGCTTCGCGCAGAAAATCACCTGCTACTCGAACAACGGCAACCCGAAGCCGCTGATTGACCGCTTCAAATTCGACCCGCTGCCGGTCATCGCTGTCTCGGTGGACATGCTCGATACCGGCTACGACCACAAGAAAGTCGAAAACCTTGTCATGCTCCGGCCCACGACTTCCGCCATCAAATACGCCCAAATGCGCGGCCGTGGCAGCCGCCTCTGCCCGCGCATCGGCAAGACCGGCTTCCTCATCTACGACTTCGTCAACAACACCGCGAACTTCAACGACCCCGGCGAGCGATACCACCAGCCAAAGGAAAAAGGCGACCGCCCCGGCCCGGGGGCCCCCCCGGCACCCGGACCAGATGGTCCGATTGTCGGCCCGCCGTCTCCACCTCCGCCACCTCCGCCACGCGAGTTCACAGTCATCAAAGAGGGTTCGCTCGAAGACGAGTTCCGCAAGCGCCAGTTGATCACCGTCGGCCCCGACGGGCTGGAGATTGACCGCCAGCGATACCAGGACCAGTGGATTCGCCGCATCGAGGAACTCCGTCAGACCGACCCCGTCGTGCGCAAGGTGCTCGCGGGCGAAGAAGTCACGGAAAATGAATGGGAAGAACTCGCGCACAAGCTCAATGCGCCCGAGTTCTGGTTTGATGAACAGTCGCTCCGCACAGCTTTCGACCAGCCGACCGGCTCCCTCAACGACTTCATCCGCGCCGCGCTGGGGCTTTACCAATTCCCGACCCGCGAGCAGCGCGTCGAGCGCGCCTTCACCGCGTGGGTCGCCGAACACTCCAACAGCATCAATCCCGACCAAGCCCGTATGCTCCAACTGCTGCGCAACGTCGTTCTCGCCTCCGTCCGCGAGACAAAATACAGGACCATCGACACCAATATTTTCACCCGCGCGCCCTTCGCGCTTCTCGGCGGTCGCTCGCGCATGGAAAGCCTCTTTGGCGGGCGTGAAAAGCTTTCCGCCATCCTCGAAGAACTGAACCAACTCATCGCCGTCGCATAACGGCGCTTGCAAAATAAAGAAATGTAGTTACTTTGTTCCTGTGAAAACGGTCAATCTCTCCATTCCTGAGGAAACGTGGCAGGCTGCGCGCATCGAGGCCGCCAGGCACAACACCAGCCTCAGCGGCCTCGTCCGCTGTTACCTCCAGGCCATGGTGCAGGGCAAAGCCCCCATTATCACTGAGGAAACCACCGAGGACGCCGACAAGCAAAACCGTCAGGCTCTGTTGAACGCCCTCCAGTCCAGCAACCTGGTGCTTGGCTACGAACCTTCCCGCTCCAAGACCTATGAGCGTTGAGGCCTTCCTCGACTCGAACATCCTGCTTTACGCCGCCTCGAAAGACCCCGCCGATGCCGCCAAAGCCGCCCGCTCCGCCCGGCTGATCGCGGAAACCAATTTCGGCGTTTCCATGCAGGTGGCCCAGGAGTTTTACCACAACGCCCGGCTAAAGGCTCGGCTCGCCATCACCGCCGCCCAAGCCGAGACCATCATCGGGCTGCTCCTCGCCCGCCCCTTTGTCGTTGCCGATGCTGACCTGTTCGCCCATGCCCGACAGCTCTGCGAGCGCTACCAGCTTCGCTACTGGGACGCCGCCATCGTCGCCGCCGCCGCCCGCCTGCAAGCCCCCGTCCTTTACTCCGAAGACCTGTCCGATGGCCAGCAATACGACGGCGTGCGCGTCGTCAACCCCTTCGGGGCAAGTTGAAAGGGAGAATGCATAATGGAAAACGACCTAAAGACCCGCACCCAGCAGTTTGCCCTGCAAATCATCAAACTGTTCGCCGCGCTGCCCAAGAATGAGGAGTGCCGGGTGTTGGGCCGGCAAGTGCTGCGCTCCGGCACATCCGTGGGCGCAAACTATCGCGAAGCCAGTGCCGCGCGTTCCCGCGACGAATTCATTGCCAAACTCGGCGACTGCCACAAGGAACTGGAAGAAACCCAATACTGGCTGGAGTTGCTGTTGGAGGGCTATTTCGTTGCGCCGCCCAAGCTCAATCCCGTTTCCAAGGAAGCCTGTGAACTGACCGCCATCGTGGTCAGCTCCATCAACACCGCCAAACGCAACCGCCCCGATTGATTCACCGACCTGCATTTCCCCATTTGCATTTCAACTTCTGCATTTCCCCGTGGACACCACCTCCCTCCAAAACCTTCTCAAACGCCTCTGCAAGGTGATGTGGGAATCCAACGTCACCGACCCGCTCACCTACGTCACCCAGATCGCCTACCTGCTCTTCCTCAAAATGCTGGAGGAAATGGACGCGGAGAGAAATGCAGAAGGGAAAATGCAAAATGCAAAAGGGGAGGCCGTTTCGCCTTCTGCGTTTTCCATTTTCACTTCCGCAAAAATCGGCAGCGAAGCTGTCAATTTTTCGCGCCTCCGCTGGAGCGTCCTCACCTCCAATCCCGACAACGAGAAGATGCTCGCCACCCTGCGCGACCTCCTCCCGAAGCTCGCCTTCCACCCCGCGCTCTCGCCCGGCGCGCGCGCCATCTTCGACGACGCCCGCATCGTCATCCCCGACGGCGCGACCCTCCGCCGCGCCGTGGACCTCATCTCGCCCATCCACCTGCTGAGCGAAGACGCCGACGTGAAGGGCGACCTGTTCGAGACGCTCTCCAGCGACCTCGGCCAGCAGAAACGCTCCGCGCAATTCCGCACCCCGCGCCATCTCATCCGCGTCATCGTCGAGATGGTGAACCCGGAGATTGGCCGCACCGTCTGCGACTCCGCCTGCGGCACGGGCGGCTTCCTCATCGCCGCCTACGAACACATCCTCCTCGCCAACACCTCGCCCGAATTCATCCGCGAAGTCGCCGCGCCCGGCGGCCTCACCGTCCGGCGCGGCATCGGCGACCGCCTTTCGCCCAGCCAGTGGGACTTCCTGCAAAAGCACACCCTGCACGGCTTCGACGGCGAGCAGACCTTCGTGCGCATGACCGCCATGAACGCGCTGCTCCACGGCTTCGACCATTCGCCCATCGTCCGGCGCGACTCCATCGGCGGCAGCGAAGACCGCTGGGACGAGGTGCAGTTCGACTTCATCCTCGAAAACCCGCCCTTCTCCGGCGCAGCGCAATCGCCCAAGCGCTCCCTGCGCGTCGAGAAAGGCGAGAAATACGTCCTCTTCCTTGCCGCCGCGCTCCGCAGCCTGCGCCCCGGCGGACGCGCCGGCATCGTCCTGCCCAACGGCATCCTCTTCGGCGACACCAACGCGCACCTCGAAGTGAAGCGCCGCCTCCTCGCCGAGTGCGACCTCCAGGCCGTCGTCACCCTGCCCAAGGGCATGTTCGAGCCATACACGCCCAACCCCACCTGCTTCCTCGTCTTCCAGAAAACCGGCAAGCCCACCGAAAACGTCTGGTTCTACCGCGTCGAAGGCGACGGCTCGTCGCTGAAAAAGGCGCGCAAGTTCGGACCGCAATTCCGCAACGACTTCCCCGACCTCCTGAAAAAATGGCCCCAGCGCCAGACCGCCGACGGCGTCGCCTGGCGCGTCCCGGCCAAGCGCATCATCGAGAACGGCTACAACCTCACCCTCGCCAGCCTCGGCCTCGTCGAACCGGAGAAAACCGACCACGCCGAACCGGAGGACATCCTGGAAGGGGTAATGCAAAAGGAAAAACGCATAATGCAAATCGTCGCCGAGATGAAAACCCTGCTGGCGGAGGAAGGAGGAAGGTAAAATGCGAATCGCGAAACGCCGGACATTCTGCATTTTCCATTTTCACCTTTGCATTTCCTCCGTGGAGATGCGCGAACTCGTGAGGGCAGAGGGGGAATGATTGACGCCGAAGAACTGCCGAGCGGTTGGAAGGTCGCACGCTTGTCTGACCCGAGCATCGCCGTGCTCAATCCGAAAAAGTCTGAAGTGAAGGACGCTGCCGACGAAACGGACGTGACGTTCGTTCCAATGTCCGCCGTTGACGATGGCAGCGGAACAATTGCGAGACCCGACAAGCGCAAACTCGGCGCGGTGCGAAAGGGCTACACCTACTTCGCGGAAGGCGACGTCATCTTCGCAAAAATCACGCCGTGCATGGAGAACGGGAAGTGCGCCATCGCACGAGGACTCCGCAACAAGATTGGTTTCGGCTCGACCGAGTTTCACGTCGTTCGCGCGGGTGCGAAGACCGTGCCGGAGTGGCTTCATCTGATTCTCCGCAGCCAGCAAGTTCGGCACGACGCCGAGAATGCGATGCACGGTGCAGCCGGACAGCAGCGCGTTCCCGTCGAGTTTTTGGAGCAGCTTGAGATTCCCGTCCCGCCGCTGGCGGAGCAGCGGCGGCTGGTGGCGCGCATCGAAGCGCTGACGAGCCGCCTCGAACAAGCCCGCCAAGCCCGCCAAGCCGCCCTCGCCGAGGCGGAAACTCTTCGCCAAGCATTGTGGGACGGCGTCTTCGCCGAAGTGCCGGAAGACCTCTGGCAGCCGATTGGCACGCACGCGAAGATTCAAGGCGGCTACGCTTTCAAGAGTGGCTGGTTCACCAGGTCAGGCATTCGATTGCTCCGAAACCAGAACGTCTATCACGGCACGCTCGATTGGTCAGACGCGGTTCACATTCCGCCAGCGCGGCGCGGGGAGTTCCCCGCCTACGAAATGAACGTCGGCGATGTGGTCATCTCGATGGATCGTCCGCTGATTTCCACCGGCCTGAAAGCCGCGCGGATTCGCGCCGAAGACTTGCCGTGTCTCCTACTTCAGCGAGTCGGGCGGTTTCAGTTCAAGCCCGGCCTGCTGCCGGATTACCTGTTCCACTTCCTTTCGAGCCAGGCGTTCATGATGCACATCTCCGGCGATGGTCGCAGTTCCGCCGTGCCACACATTTCCGCGAAACAAATCGAAGCCATCCGCATCCCGCTTCCCAAGCCCGCCGAGCAACGCCGCATCGTGACGCGCCTGGACGCGCTGGCGGCGAAGCAAACCGAGCTGCGCCGGCTGCAAACCGAGACGGAAGCCGCGCTGGCCGCCTTCACCCCCGCCCTCCTCGCCAAAGCCTTCCGCGGCGAACTATGAATCCCACCCGCCATGTCCCGCCCCTACAGGGCGGGGGACAATTTGGTTGCACGTATTCCCGGCCCTTCAGGCCGGGCTATCACATCCCGGGCTTTCAGCCCTGCTGGTCTGAACGGCCGGGTATCGTGGTTCACAAAACACCCGCCGCCCTGTAAGGGCGTCCCTCGCATGTCGCAATCTCTCGCCAACATCGTCGTCCACCTCGTGTTCAGCACCAAGGGCCGCCGTCCGCTCCTGCGCGACCAAGAGCGCGGCCAGCTTCACGCCTACATCACGGGCGTCCTCAAGAACCACGATTCGCCGCTCGTCGAAATCAATTCCGTGCGCGACCACATCCACATCCTGTTCGCGCAATCTAAAAACCACGCTCCGGCGAAGATTGTCGAACAAGTCAAAACGGCATCGTCGGGTTGGATTAAAACTCTCGACCCGTGGTATGCGGATTTTGCGTGGTAGGGCGGTTATGGCGAGTTCAGTGTGAGTCCGATGCACGTCGAGGCCGTGCGGGAATACATTGAGGAAGCATATGTCACGTATCTTGGACGAACCTTTAATGGTGGAGAGAAGATTTGGCAGATTTTAACCGTTGACACTGCCGCGCGCGCTTCTTCCGGTTTTATAGTGGGTAAAGATCGAGCTTGCCGCAGAAGAAGAGGAT
>CAZQRL010000015.1:0-60576 GCA_964595865.1 uncultured Chthoniobacteraceae bacterium | reverse complement strand
TGTTTGCGCTCCTACCCGCACCGTTCACACACCTCGGCGCTCAACTTGCTCCGCCTCGCACGCCCTCGCCCTGGATACCGCTCCCGCATTCGCAGAAGTTCCTCCCGTCGGCTTTTTTTCCATCATGGGTAATGCCGTTCCCTGGTGTAATTTCATTGGAGTCAATTCCCCCGTAAAACAGCCGGAACTTTGCGCTTGCTTCGATTCGGGTTGTGCGGAAGATATCTGGAAATCTCCAGGGGCTTCAAGTTTCCACGAAGAACGGGCCCGGCTCGGCAGGAGCCAGCAGGCTTCTCCCACCTGAGCAAAAAAGAAGTCCTACCACCCGACAGACTGGTGCAGCACCCCTGTATTTTCCCGGCAGTAAGTTTTTCTTTCTATGTTTGATCCTCGCTACACCGACCTCGCCCGTGTCCTAGTGCGACACTCCACCAAATTGCAAGCTGGAGACCGGGTTCTCATTGATGCCTTCGACATTCCGGAGAACATGGTCATCGCCCTCATCCGCGAAGTGCGCAAACGCAAAGCCATCCCTTTTGTGCAATATCACCATGCTCGCATAGGGCGGGAGTTGGCCATGGGGATCACCGCCGAGGCACTGGATATCGCGTGCGAACTGGAGTTGGCGCGGATGAAGAAAATGAATGCCTACATCGCCTTGCGCGGCAGTCATAACATCAGCGAAACCTCCGATGTGCCGGAAGAGAAGATGAAGCTCGCCGCCGCCAAAATGCGCCCCGTTTTGGATTACCGGATCAACCATACCCGCTGGGTAGTCCTGCGCTGGCCCACTCCCGGAATGGCCCAACAAGCTCAGACCAGCACGGAGGCCTTTGAAGATTTTTTCTTCCGGGTCTGCACCTTGGACTATGCACGCATGGCTCCGGGTATGAAAGCGCTCAAGTCCCTCATGGACCGGACGGACCGGGTGCATATCCAAGGCCCGGGAACGGATCTGCGTTTCAGCATCAAAGGTATCGGTGCGGTAACCTGCGGGGGAGACCGCAACATCCCCGACGGGGAGGTCTTCAGTTGTCCAGTGCGGGAAAGCGTGGAAGGGCATGTCACCTTCAACGCCCCGACGATCTACCAAGGCACCGCCTTCGACCAAGTGCGCCTGGAGTTTTCCGCTGGCAAGATCGTCAAAGCGACAGCCGCTCAGCACGTCAAAAAACTCAACGAGATCCTCAACAGCGACGAGGGAGCGCGCTACATCGGAGAGTTTTCCCTCGGTTTCAACCCGCACATTCTGCACCCCATGCGGGATATTCTTTTTGATGAAAAAATTGCTGGGTCGTTTCACTTCACGCCTGGCCAGGCTTACGAGATCGGCGGCAATGGCAACAAGAGCCAGATTCATTGGGATCTGGTGGCCATCCAGCGCAAGGATTACGGGGGCGGAGAAATTTGGTTCGATGGCAAGTTGATCCGTCGGGACGGTCTTTTCGTTCCTCGAGCCCTGCAAAAATTGAACCCCGACTACCTGCTGGGCGGAAAATAACCACCTACCCGACCGAATCTTCGTCCACCGCAAAAGCCGTTTGTCCTATGAACGATTCAGCAACCACCGCCCCCCAAGCCGACGGTGCGCTTCCCCAATCTCCAACCGCGATTTCCCAAGAACCTCTCCTGGTAACGCCCAGCGAGCCAGCCACCCCCCCCGAAGCACGCCCCCTTCCTCCACCGCTGCCGGTCTTGAATGTGCAAGACCTGCACGCCCTCACCCATGCCGAACTGGTCGAGCGCGCCCGGGAATATGCGGTGCGCATCCGCCTCGAGGGCACCAAATATCACCTCAGTTTGGATCAAATCCGCTACCACCTTTCCACCGGGACGGTGGTGCGGGCAGAAGGGATCCTTGAGTTGGCGGCCCCGCATGGCCAGCATGGCCAATTGCGTTGGCCTGAAGCCAATTTCAAGCCCTGTGCAGATGATGTCTTCGTGCCCGGAGAGCTCATTCGACGTTACGAATTGCGAGGCGGCCTGAAACTCGCCGTGCAAGTGCGAGCCGCTCGGGACCACCGGGAAAAAGGGCTGGTGGTGGATGCGATCGAAACCATCGAGGGAATTCCCGCCGCAGAATGGCGCGCTCCAGTGCCTTTTGAAAAGCTCACTCCTCTCTTTCCCAACCGCCGGGTACTCCTGGAGACGAATGACCAGGTCAACATTACTCCCCGGGCGATTGACCTCATCGCTCCGCTGGGTCTCGGACAGCGCGGAATCATCGCTGCTCCTCCCCGCGCCGGAAAAACCATGGTTCTCAAATCCGTGGCCCGCACAATCAGCAAAAACCACCCTGAAGTTTGCCTCATTTTGCTACTCGTGGATGAGCGACCGGAGGAGGTCACGGATCTGCGCAACGAAGTTCGAGCGGATATTTTCAGTTCCACTTTTGACGAGCCCGTCACCCGCCACGTGCAAATTTGCGAATTGGTTTCCGAGCGTGCTCAGCGCTTGGTGGAACAAGGCAAAGACGTGATCATTCTCATTGACAGCCTCACCCGCATGGCCCGGGGCTACAACAACCTGCAACCGAACAAAGGCCGCACCATGTCCGGCGGGGTGGATTCTCGCGCCCTACTCAAGCCACGCAAATTTTTTGGCTCGGCGCGCAATACTGAAGAAGGTGGCAGCCTGACGATTCTGGCCACTGCGCTTATTGAGACCCAAAGCCGCATGGACGACCTTATCTTCGAGGAATTCAAAGGCACCGGGAATATGGAGCTGCATCTTGACCGCTCCATCGCTGAACAACGCACCTTTCCGGCGATTCATATTGTTAAATCCGGCACGCGGCGCGAGGAGCTGCTTTACCATCCGCAGGAATACCAAAAAATCATGGTTCTGCGGCGGCAACTCAGCGAATTGCCCGCTATCGAAGCCATGGAGATTTTGGCGCGGAATCTGCGACAAACCAAAAGCAACGCCGAGCTACTCCTGCAGGGCCTCAAAGGGGTCTAAGCTTTTACCAAGCTGCGGCGAGCTGCACCATTAGTGCTTGGATGTCGTGCTCGACTTCTCCGGGCTGATGATCACTCTTGGCCAGAACTTCCTCGCGGTCCGGGGTGGTTTGCCAACTCAGGGTCAACGTGTTGGCAGAGTTGAAGTTCCCTGATTCGGTGGACAGGCAGGGTGCAGAACCTTGAGAAAGAGCTGTAAACATGGCTAAAATACACGCCAACTACGACCAGGACCTCCGACAGCAAGCCGTTACCCTACTGCTCCGCGGCGGTCGCCCGCTCAAGCGGGTGGCCGCAGAGTTGCGAATATCAGCGAACTCATGACGAACCTGGCGGGACCGGGGCTCTCGGCCACGGGGGCGCAGCGCAGGTCGGTTCGACGGAGCCAAAAGGCCGGAGCGCAGCCTCCGTGGCCGACGCGGCGGGAGAGATGCGCTGCCTCCAGCGCAAATTGAGCTACCTCCGCCGCCAGCGTGAATTCTTAAAAAAGCCATGCGCCTGATCTCCGAGGACCCGCAGAGCAGTATGCGCTAATTGACCCCATACGGAAGAACGACTCGATCACTGCGCCCTGCGAAGGCCTCGCAAGCAACTTCACAAACGGCTTCTCCGAAGCAACAAAAATGGAGACACCGTTGACGATTAATTGACGCTTTTTTTCTACATGTTAACCCGCTCATCTTTAGTGACTTAACCTCGTTTTTCCCAAATTTAGACACCTGCCTCTACGTTTTGTTGCTCTTTGTCACCTCCTGTCGCTGTCGCCTTGTTTTGATTTCTATCGCTTTTTGTTGCCCCCTGTTGCTCGGGAAAGTTTTTGGGGAATTTTTTGAAACCCTATCACCCTGTTTTGTTTCCTGTCGCCTGGGGTGGCGCGCCCGGCAGGGATCGAACCTGCGACCATCGGTTTAGAAGACCGGTGCTCTATCCACTGAGCTACGGGCGCGTGGCAGTCGCTTGGTGATCGGAGACGTCCTGCGCTGCCGGAGAGAGGTTTTAAGCCCTTTTCGTTTGGAATGCCAGCAAGCTCTTCCGTTTGCTTTTCGTTGGCGCCAGCAGTGGAAAATCGTGACGCACCTCCGAAGAGCCCCACAGGCTCCTCCATCGGAAATTGACCAAGCCGACAGTCGGATTCGAACCGACGACCGACGGTTTACAAAACCGTTGCTCTACCACTGAGCTATGTCGGCATAGGGCCCATGCGCGAACAATTAACGCCCATTCCCATATCCAACGTCTTCTCCAGAGGCAAGCGACAATGATTCTCCTCTCGAGTTTTCTGGAATGAAAATTGCTTGCAAAGCATTTCCGGTGCCACATTTTGGCCACATGGCAGCGGCTTTGGAGCAATCACTCGGCTTGCATCTGCAGCAGACGCTTTCGCCGCAGATGCAGCAGAGCCTTAACATCCTGCAAGCTCCACTCTTTGAACTTCAAGGCTTGATCAACCAAGAACTGCTGCAAAATCCGGTATTGGAAGGCGAAGGAGGCCCTGCGGGTGTTTCGTTATCCTCCTTGGAAGAACCGGAGAGGGGAAATTTGGAAGAGGTGTGGTCTGCCTACTACGAACAGGCACCGCGTTACCGCTCGGTAGATGAGGAGACCGAGAAACACCAATTCCTTCTCGATTCTCTTTCGCGTCCCCCGGGGTTAGAGGAGGAGGTCATTCGCCAGCTAAGCTTGTTGTCTCTATCTGCGAAGGAACAACAGATTGCACGTGCGATTGCAGGAAATCTGGATGAGACCGGCTATTTCGGAGCCAGATTGGAAGAGGTGGCATTCGCTTGTAAAACGACGCCCCTTGCGGTGGAGGAAGTGCTTCGGAAAATGCAGGATTTTCTCGACCCGCCGGGATTGGCGGCAAGGGATCTCTCGGAGTGTCTGCTCATTCAACTGCGTCGCCGGGGGCGGGAAGATTCGCTGGAGGCTTCTCTCATCAAAAGTCACCTCGACTTGCTCGGGCGCCGCAGATTTGCGGAGATTGCCCGGCTCTTGGATCTCCCCGTGGAGCGTGTAGCTGCCGCCGCTCAGGCTATTGGTCAACTGGATCCTCATCCCGGCAGCCGCTTCAGCTCCGATCGCAACGAAATTGTTACCCCGGAAGTCATCGTCGAGCCGGAGGCCGAGGGGTTCTCCGTGCGGCTCAACGACGAGGCCCTGCCACGCCTGCGCATCAACAACACCTACAAAGATCTGCTGGGAGGTGAGCGCCGTTCCAACCGGGAAGTGCGCGAGTATCTCCGCGATAAATTACGCGATGGGCGCTTTTTGCTTCGCGCTTTGGAACAACGCAATGAAACGATTCTCGCCATTGCGCGGGAAATCGTCGCCCGCCAGGAAGCCTTTCTGCGGCACGGACCAAGTGCTTTGCAGCCCATGAAAATGAGCCAGATCGCCCAAGCTGTGGGCGTGCATGAAACAACCGTAAGTCGGGCAGTAGCCGGAAAGTATATGCAAACCCCGCAGGGCGTTTTCGAGTTGCGCTACTTTTTCACCGCCGGCTACACCACTGCCTCAGGGGAGACAATCAGTAATGAAAGCATCCGGCAGGCCATTGCGGCGATGGTTGCGGCGGAGAATCCAGCCAAGCCGCTCAGTGACGAGGCGATGGTCAAGGCCCTGGCGCAACAAGGTCTGAAAGTCGCCCGCCGCACCATCGCCAAATATCGGGATCAACTCGGAATTCTTCCCAGCCACTTGCGCAAACGCTGAGAAAGGTTTTTGCTTGGTCCCACCGCACCGACCTACTTAGTTTCCGCTGCCTATGGAAAACGTCATCATTGTTGGCACCGGCTGCGCCGGACTCACCGCGGCCATTTACACGGCGCGGGCCAATCTGCAGCCGCTCGTGCTGGCCGGGCAACAACCCGGAGGACAACTCACCACTACGACTGCGGTGGAGAATTTCCCCGGATTTCCGGACGGAATCGAAGGCCCGGAGCTGATCTTTCGCATGCAGCAGCAAGCAGAGAAATTCGGTGCCCGCATCGAATATGCCAGCGTGGAGGCCTACGAGCCCTCCGGCGGTTACCACCGTGTGCAAGTGGATGGTCAATGGCGTGAAGCCCGCACGCTGATCATTGCCAGTGGAGCCTCCGCGAAGTGGCTCGGACTTCCGGGAGAACGGGAGCTCATCGGTCACGGTCTCACCTCCTGCGCCACTTGCGACGGAGCTTTCTACCGCGATGTGCCGGTCTGTGTCATTGGCGGGGGGGACAGTGCCTGTGAAGAGGCGCTGTTTCTCACGCGCTTCGCTTCTCGGGTTTTTCTCATTCATCGGCGTGAACAATTAAGAGCCTCAAAAATCATGGCCGAGCGCGCCTTGGCCCACGAAAAAATAAGTCCGGTCTGGAACACCATCCCTACGGCATACCTCACGGATGAAGCGGGAGAAATGCGCGCTTTGGGAATCAAGAACGTCCTCACCGGCGAGGAAAAAGAGCTGGCGGTGAAGTGCGTGTTCGTTGCCATCGGTCATACCCCAAATACTGCACCGTTTCGTGGCCACCTGGATATGGATCCCCAAGGATACCTTCGTCCGCAGAGCGGAACGCGGATGAATCAAGCTGGCGTGTTTGCCGCCGGAGACGTCGCAGATCCGGTGTATCGCCAGGCCATTACGGCTGCCGGCATGGGATGTGCTGCGGCGATTGAAGCCGAACGCTACCTCGCCGACCACTTCGCATGATCGCCACGGAGTCCTCCGCTGTCCCCTCCCCCCCTTCGCCGCTCGACGAGGGTTTCTCCCGCATTGATAGCGAGTTGGCTGAGTTATTGGGGATTCTGCGCGAGGTTTTGCAGGATCTGGGGGAAGACAAGCTCTTGGAGGCCTTCTTTGCTGATCCTGATGATGATCGGCCGCTGCCACCGGGAGCTGGCCAGGTTTTCTCCTTGGCTTTTCAGCTACTCAACATGGTCGAAGAAAAAATCGCTGCGGAGTTTCGTCTGCGGCGCGAAGCCAGGCACGGCATCACCCGTGAGCGTGGTCTTTGGGGAGCCTACCTAGCAGAAATAGCCAAGGAACCTCAAGCCACAGAGTGTCTGGGGCAGGTCTTCCGCGAGTTGCGAGTGGACCCAGTCCTCACCGCCCACCCGACCGAAGCCAAGCGGCTGGCGGTCTTGGAACAACACCGAGCTCTTTTTCAACTTCTGCAGAGCCGGGAAACCGCCCTCGGGGAAAGCGCGCAAAAACGTTGGCGGAACGAGATTGCTGCAGCTCTGGAGCGGCTTTGGAGAACCGGGGAAACTCACGTCCGTCGGCCCCGCGTCGAGGATGAGCGGCGCAATCTTTTTCATTACCTCACAGAAGTTTTTCCCAGTGCGGTGCAGGAGATAGATGCTCGCTTGGAAGCCGCCCTGGCAGAGACAGGCTTCGCTGCCCGGGAGTTTCTTTTGCAGAATGGCTGGCCTCGCCTGCGCTTTGGCACCTGGGTAGGTGGCGACCGCGACGGTCATCCTTTTGTCACCGCTGCGGTCACTCGAGAAACCTTGGCCGATTTGCGCAGCGGAGCCCTGTCTTTGCTCCGCCGCGAGCTTACCAAGCTCTTCCAAGCCATGAGCCTCTCGCCTTGGCAACAGCAACCTCCCGCCGCTTTGTTCAAAACCTTTGGCCATCCCCCGGAGGCGGATCGCGTCGAGCCCTGGCGCTGGTTTGTTCGCTCCATGTTGGATCGCCTGCCAGATCAAGCCCCGGGACAATCCCAGCCTTATGCCAGGCCCGCAGAGCTCTTGGCCGATCTCGATGTGCTCGCAGCTGGCCTGCGGGAAATCGGAGCTTCTCGCTTGGCGCATCACGATGTCCTCCCGGTGCGCCGTATTGTCGAGACCTTCGGTTTTCACCTTGCCTGTCTGGACATCCGCCAAAACAGCCGTTTTCACCGTCTGGCTTTGGGCCAACTCATGAATGCCTGCGGTCTTGATGGCACCGGATTCATCGAAAGTTGGACCGAGACTCAGCGTTTGGCATTTTTGGAAAAAGAACTCGAATCCACGCGTCCCTTTTTGCCAGCGGGCGAACTACCGGAAGGTCCCGAGGCTGCCGCGGTTCTGGAATGTTATGCGGTGCTCCGAGAGGAAATCCTCGCCCGGGGACAGGCCGGCTTGGGCTCCCTGATTGTCAGCATGACTACTGGAGCGGCGGATCTTTTCACTGTTTATTTACTGGCCCGGGAAGCCGGTTTGTGTCGCTACCAACAGGGGCGCTTGGCCTGCTCGTTGGTTGTCGTGCCCCTGTTTGAAACCCTGGCCGATTTGGAAGCCGCACCCGCGATTTTACATCAATTTTTGGCCCATCCAGTCACGCAAGCTACCCTAGAGTGGCAGCAGGAACGCCGCGGGGCAACCCGCCCAGAGCAGCAGGTGATGGTGGGCTACAGCGATAGTTGCAAAGACGCGGGTATCCTGGCCAGCCAATGGGCTCTGCACCGGGCACAAACGACCTTGACCGCTGTGGGCGAGGCGTTCGGAACCCGGCTCTGCTTTTTCCATGGGCGGGGTGGCACCGTGAGCCGTGGAGCGGGGCCGACGCATCGTTTTCTCGAAGCCATGCCCCACGGCACCCTGAGCGGCTCCATTCGTCTCACGGAACAAGGCGAGACGATTGCGCAAAAATATGCCAATCCGCCTACAGCAGTTTTCAATCTGGAGCTCTTGCTCGCCGGTGTGGTCGCCACCTCGTATCGGCATCGCCAACCGTTGCCGCCCCGCCCTACTGCCGAACAAGCGGCCCATCTGCTGGATCGCTTGGCTGCGGCTAGCCAGATCGCCTACCAGAGTCTCCTTCAGCGGCCGAACTTCCTCGCCTTTTACCGCGCGGCCACCCCGATTGATGCGCTGGAGCTTTGCCAGATCGGCTCCCGACCTTCCCGGCGAACCGGCACAGCTTCCCTCGCCGACCTGCGCGCCATTCCCTGGGTCTTCAGTTGGAATCAGGCGCGATTCTACTTGCCCGGGTGGTATGGCGTCGGCACCGCCCTCGCGGCTCTTTCGGATCAGGAACGCGATTTCTTGCGCCAAGAGCTCCGAGTGTGGCCCTTTTTGCACTACGCCCTGACTAATGTGGAATCCAGCATCACCAGCGCCGACCCGGAACTGATGCGAGCCTACGCGGACCTAGTCCCAGACGAATCCATCCGGGAAGAGTTTCTTTCCCTCATCTTGGAAGAATACTCCCGCACGGCTTCTGCCCTGGAAACTCTCTACGGTTCTCCGCTGGCGGTACGCCGCCCTCGCATGGCCAAAACGCTGGCTCTCCGGGCGCACCCACTGCGTCGTTTGCATCGCCAACAAATCGAGCTCCTACGCTCTTGGCGCGAGGAAAACTCCCGCCTTGCCAGCCACGGCCCGCCAGTTTCCCTGCCTCCGGAGCTGCTGCTCTCGATCAACGCCATCGCCAGCGGACTTCGCACCACAGGATGATCTCCGCGCAACGCCTTTGCGTCCGCACGGCCGCAACTCCAGCGTCCCACTACGAGGTCCTCTTCGGCGAAGGGCTTCTGGAATCTGTCGGCCCGCTCTGTCGGGAACATCCTGCCCTTCAAGGCCGTGGCGTGGTTTTGACTGATGACCGCGTGGGACCACTCTACGCCGAGCGCGTCCTGGATTCCCTGCAAAAGGCCAACTACACCGCCACCCTGATCACAGTGCCTTCGGGCGAAAAGTCGAAATCTTGGGAGATTCTGGCCGAGGTTTGCGAAAAGATGGTCGCGGCAGGGTTGGATCGCTCATCGTTTTTGGTGGCTTTGGGTGGCGGGGTCATTGGAGACCTTGGCGGTTTTGTTGCAGCAGTTTATTATCGCGGCATCCCCTTTGTGCAAATCCCCACCACGGTTGTTGCCCAGGTGGATAGCTCCGTGGGGGGCAAGACGGGCCTCAACTTACAGGGCGGAAAAAATCTCCTTGGCGCTTTTCACCAGCCCGCACTAGTGGTGGCAGACCCGACGACGCTGCGGAGTTTGCCGTCGCGGGAATTCACCGAAGGCTTGGCTGAAATGGTCAAACATGCCGCCATCCGCGATCCCGCGATGCTGGAGGTGATCCCTGCCTCTTGGCAGCCAGATCTCACGCCGGTGCTGGCAAGAAATGTCGCCATCAAAGCCGCCATCGTGCAGGCCGATGAAAAGGAAACCTCCGGCGAACGTGCCTTGCTGAATTTCGGCCATACCCTCGGCCATGCCATCGAAAACGCCGCTGGTTATGGAGAGTTTCTCCACGGAGAGGCCGTCAGTCTCGGCCTGGTCGTGGCGCTGCGGATTTCACGCGAAATCGCCGGCCTACCGGCGGCGGAAGAGGACAAGGTGCTTTCCACCTTGGTCCGGCTAGGTTTGCCGACCCATCTGCACTTGGCTCCCCCTGCGGAGGCCCTTCTGCAGGCCATGCGCACGGATAAAAAATTCACGCAAGGGAAAATCCGCTTTGTGCTTCTGCGGCGCTTGGGAGACGCTTTTGTCTCCTCCGAAGTCACTGTGCCCATCCTGGAGCGGATCATTGAGGAATTGCGATCCGCCCATCGCGGATAAGCAGCTCGCCACATCGCCGGCAAGACTGCTCCTACCCCAGATCCCGTTCGATGAGATCTTCCTCATCCAGGCCCAGATAATGTCCCAGCTCATGCAGGAAAGTCACGCGCACTTCCTCAAGGAAAACTTCCTGATCTCCCTCCGACAGATCCCACAGATTTCCCAGCCAGAGCGTGATGCGCGGGAGCTGCGGGCTATCGGGATCCTCCACCCCCACCCCCTCGAACAACCCCAACTGATCAGGCTCTACTCCCTCGGCTTCCTGGGCGCTGGTCGGGAAATCCTGCAGCAGAACCACCACTTTGCGCAGCGCCTCCTGGAGTGTGGGCGGGAGCTCTTGCTCCGTTTGGCTTAGCTCCCACTCCGCCCACTCCACCAACTGGGGGAAAACCTTATCCTCGTCAATCCCACGAAAATCTCGCTCGATTTTCATCGGTTAATAGGCCCAGACCGCAGCTCTCTTTGCCAGCCCGGTCTTTCGCCGCAAGTATGCCTTTTCCGATTCCGGAGATCAATTTGCCCACTGCACATACTTCTGCTATGGCCAGATTTGATTTCTTCTGGCAAGATTCCCCTCAAAATGACCGACGTGCCTATGAACTTCTCCCTCCTCTTCTGCAGGCTTCCTCGCCCCATCTTCTCCCGCCTCCTTTGCTCCGTCGCTTTGGCATCCCTATTTTTTTCGCATCCAGCCGCCGCCCAATCCCAAGCGGCCGCGCAAGCCAACGAAGCGGCCTACAACCTTTACCTCTCGGGCAACTACGAAGAAGCCGCGGCCGCTTACAAAAAGTTTCTCAGCGACTTTCCCACCGATGGCTTGGTCCCCGTGGCCACCGTGCAACTTGGGTTCTCCTATTTTTTCACCGGTGAATTTGACCAAGCCCTGGCGACCTTGGAAAAAGCGCAAAAAGACCCCACCCTCGCCGATGAATTGAAACCGATCGTCGCCAGCTTCATTCCCCAAGTGCTGGCGGCCAAAGCGGCGGCCATGCCCGCTGGAGAAGCCGGGCGCAAAGCGGCTTTTGAAGCTGCGATCGCCAAGTTCAGCGAATATCTAAAAAACTTCCCCCAGGGCGAACAGGTCGAGCAAGTCACCTACGGGCGCGCTTTGGCCAATTACCAAATCGAAAACTTCGATGCGGTCGTCGCCGATCTCGAAGCCAATATCAAAGCCTTCCCGAACAGCCCCACCATCCAAGAGAGCGAAAACCTCCTCGCTCTCACCCTCGCCACCCTAGGCGGACAGGAGCTAGCCAAAGGCGACGCCGCAGATCGCGAAAAAGGGAACGCCCTGCTCAACCGCGCCCTTAGCTTGCTCCAGGGCATCATTGACAAAAAGACCAACCTTACTTTGGTCAATGACGCCCGTTTCCAGCTGGCAGAAATTCTCTTCAGCCAAGCCGCTTTTGCCCCGGAGGAAAAACGTCCCGCGTTGTATGCTCGCGCGATGGAGGCCTACCGCGCTGTGGCTCCGAAGGAAGAAATGATCGCCCTGCAGGAGGAAAAAATCGCCGGCCTGCCCGAGCGCCGCTTGGCCATCCTTCGCAGCCGCAACCAAGCGGCCCTCAAAGCCTTCGAGCGCGAAGTCGAGCGCGAACAACGCCGCCTCGGCGAGCTCAAAGCCAAACCCGATATGCTCTCCACCGCCGGCCTGCGCATGGGCGAGATTTATTTCAACCAAGGCCTGATCAACCACTCCCGCGTCGTTCTGCGCCACCTCGCCCCCTTTTTCACCAAAGACGAGGAGAAAAAGCGCGCGGCCTATTTCACGGCTCTCGGCTACGCCTTGCAAAACCAGGCCGCCGCTGCCGAGGAAGCCTACCAAGCCTTTCAAGCGCAATATAAAGGCGACCCACTGGCGCAGAATCTTCCCCTCGCCATGGGCACGATGTTTCTCAATCACCCCGACCCGGCTGTTAACAACCCGACCAAGGCGATTGAATACTTCGATCAATCACTGGCCATCTATCCCCAAGGGCAGCTGGCCGGGCTGACCACCGTCACCAAAGCCAGCGCACAAACCCGGCTTGGCCAGATGGACGCTGCGGAGGAGACCTTCAAAAAATTCCTCGCTGGTTCCCCCACGCCGGATGAATGGATCATTGCCCAAATGGGGCTGGCCGATATCTACAAGGTTTCCGGGAAATGGGATGAAGCGATTGCCGCCTACAAGGCCTTGGTCGAGAAATATCCGGATCGTCCCCAGGCCGCGGATGCTCAATTCTGGATCGCGATCGGCACCAAGGAAAAAGGCGACAACCTCGGAGCCATTCGGCTGCTGGAAAAAGTCATCGCCGATCACCCGCAAAATCAGCTGGTCCCCACGGCGATGTTCTCCCTGGCTCGCGCCAAACTCGAGAGTGGAGACGCCAAAGGCGCCACCGCCACCTTTGCCGAGCTGGCAGAGAAATTCCCCGACAGCCCTCCAGCCCCTTTCACCTATTTCATGCGCACTCAGATCGCGGCCCGCGAGCAGAATACCGAGGAGATGGACCGCCTCATGCGCGCCTTCATCGAGAAATACCCGCAGGACGACAAGGTTTACTTCGCCTTCGACTCTATCGGACAAAACGCTCTTCGCGCTGGTCGTTGGGAGGATGCCATCGCTCCCTACCAAGAGTTCTCCGAGAAATATCCGGCCGATCCGCGCTCGGCCTCGGCTCTGCTCCGGGCGGCGGATCTGCGCAAACAGTGGGCTGAGAGCCTGGGGCGCTATGGAGCCCTTCCCGTGGACGAACGTGCTGTCTGGGAGGAGCGCATGAATGCCGCCATCGCGACTGCGGAAGCCATGCTGGAACGCTTTCCCGACAGCCCGGACCTCGCTCTCGGCATTCAAACCCTCACCGCCAGCCAACAGGCACTCCTCAATGCGGAACTCAAAAACGCCGACCAAGTTGAGCAATATTTCAACACCCTCGCCGAACGCGCGCCCAACGAAGCGGTAAAGAGCAAAATCCTCTTCGGACTCGCATCCTGGATCGCCGAGCAAGATCCCGAACGCGCCCTCACTACCATGCAGGAAGCATACAATCCCGCAGTCATTTATGCTCCGGGAGATCTGGATACCTTCGGTCTGGCGCTTCTTGCCCGTGGTCAAACGGAACAGGCAGCGGAAGTTTTCGAGAAGCTAGCTAAGGATTATCCCATCCCCAGCGGGGTGCAGCCCCAGGCCGCCCCACCAAATATCCAACAAGCCCAAGCGGTCGCTCTCTTCGGCCGGGCCCGTGTGGCCCAGGAAAAAGGGCTCACCAGCGAGGCCGGCCGGCTCTTTGAGCAGCTCAAGGCGCTCTATCCTTGGTCCCCCAAAGTTCTCGAAGCTGAGCTGGGAATCGCCGAAGCCGACTTTTCCGCCGGGCGACTGGACCCTGCCCTCGGACGCCTTCCGGGCATCATTCGCTCCCCCAACGCCACGGCCGATTTGCGCGCTCGCGGCATGCTCTTGGGCGGCAAAATCATGCAGAAAAAGGCCGAGATCACCCCAGATGGCAAAGCCAAAGAAGAAGCCATCGGCGCTGCCGTGGACTACTTCATCAAAATTGACCAGTTCTACAGCGGAGTTCCGACTATTGCTGCAGAAGGGCTTTTCCTCGGAGGCCAAATGCTCGAACAACAGGCGGCTCTCTCTTCAGATGCGACCTTCAAAAAACGTCAGCTCGATCTCGCCAAACGCTCCTATCAAGATCTTTTGAAGAAGTATCCGAACAGTCCCTTTGCTGCCCAGGCCCAGGCTCGTTTGAGCGCCCTCGGTGCTTGACCTGCCCCGCCGCATGACCCGTCGGGAAACAGCCGCGGTGCTTCTCAAAAGGCTGCCCCGGCTGTATCCCGATGCGCATTGCGAGCTCAACTTTTGCAGCCCTCTCGAGCTCCTCGTAGCCACCATTCTTAGCGCTCAGTGCACGGACAAACGAGTGAACCTCGTTACTCCAGCCCTCTTCGCCCGCTGCCCCACCGTGCAGGATTACGCTACGATCAGCCAAGCAGAGCTGGAGGAACTCATCCGTAGCACCGGTTTCTTTCGCAACAAAGCTCGCAACATTCGGGCCTGCGCCCACGCCCTGCTGGAAAATCACCAGGGGGAAATCCCCCGCGACCTCGATGCCCTAGCGGCTCTTCCGGGAGTCGGACGCAAGACTGCCAATGTCGTCCTCGGGAATGCTTTTGGCATCAATGCCGGCATGGTCGTAGATACCCACATCGGTCGCCTCGCACGGCGTTTTCGCCTCACCCGCCATACCGATGCCGTAAAAGTGGAGCGCGACCTTATGAAGCTCTTTCCGCAAGAAACTTGGAAAGATCTCAGTCATTGGCTCATCTCCCACGGCCGCACTCGCTGCTACGCCCGTCGCCCCGACTGCCAGACTTGTGAGCTTTCCGACTTCTGTCCCTCTGCCAATGCCTGATTCCACCCTTTCCCCTACTTCTGCCACTACCACCCTTGCATGGATCGCTCGCGCCGATGATTTTGGGGTTTCCCGTGGCACCAACCGCGCCATCCTTTCCACCCTCCCCCAAGGAATTATCCGCAACGTCGGTCTCATGGCCTGCGCCCCCCATGTCACCAGCGATTTACCAAACCTTGTGCAAAACGCTGAAAAATTCGACGTCGCCCTTGGGCTCCACGCGGCCGTTACCTCCGAATGGCAAGCGCCGCGCTGGGGAGCCTTGCATTTTCCAACGCATCCGCTGCTCTGCTCCGGCCCGGGCAAGAGCTTCCCCACCCAAACTATCACCCTGGAAGAGTGTCCCATCCCTGAGATCCTGCAAGAGATCCGCACCCAGCTCGGTTTGTTGCGCAAGTATCGCGTCCCCCTCACCTACCTCGATACCCACATGGGCTTCGAGTGGATCCCCGGTCTTCGCGATGCCTTGCTGGAACTCTGTCACGCGGAAGGTCTGGTCTTCGGCAATCCAGACCCCACTGCCGTCTTCCGGCCTCCGGACTTGACCACCCCTCCGCTAGATTTCCTCCAGCACCTGGCCTCCTGTGACCATCCATTCCGGATTTCCATCTTCCATCCCGCCCTGCCCGACGCCGAAACCACCACACTTCATTTGCTGGATTCGCCCACCACCGACCTCCTCCCAGCGCGAAAAGCCGAAACGAATTGGCTCACACACCCCGACTGGCCAACGGCACTTTCCACCTTGCCGAAAATCCGGCCCGCTCGTTATGACGAAGCCCTGCCAAGAACCTAACCTTGCTGCCAGCTCCGATCTTCCCTGCACCTCCGCCAGTGCCCGAGAACCCCAGCAAACTTCAATTTCTCTCCGTAGTCATCCCCGCCCGGGATGAAGAAGGCTGCATTGCCTCCACAGTCGAGCACCTGCATCTAGAACTCAATCTCCGCCAGGTTCCGCATGAAATCATCGTCGTGGATGACGGCTCCACCGACCGCACCTGGGAAATCCTGCAAGAGGTGAAGGAAAAAATCCCCGCTCTGCGCCCGGTGCGGAACCTCGGACCGCACGGCTTCGGGCGCGCGATCACCTGTGGCATCGATGCCATGGCCGGCGACGCCGTAGTCATCATGATGGCCGATGAGTCCGACGACTGCCGCGACGTGGTGCTTTATTGGGAGAAACTCAACGAGGGCTATGACTGCGTCTTCGGCAGCCGTTTCATGAAAGGCGGCGGCGTCATCGGTTACCCGCCACTCAAATACGCGCTCAACCGTGCCGCCAACTTTTTCATCCGCCTGCTCTTCCGCCACGGACTCAACGACACCACCAACGCCTTCAAAGCCTACCGCCGCAGCGTCATTGAAGGCATCCGCCCGATTCTCTCGCCGCATTTCAACATCACCGTCGAACTCCCGCTCAAGGCTATCGTGCGCGGCTACTCGTTCACCACCATCCCCATCACTTGGCGCAACCGCCGCCACGGCATTGCCAAACTCAAAATCAAAGAGATGGGCTCCCGCTACCTCTTCATCTGCCTCTACGTCTGGCTGGAAAAATACTTTTCCCGCGGCGACTACAGGAAATGACCCAACGCGCCAGCAGCCGGTTTTTCATCGCCGCAACGCTTCTCGCAAGTGTCGCAGCCGCAGTCGCGATTTGGTCCATGACTCGCGAGATCGAGAAACCCATGCTCGGGCCTCACTCGTTTCGTCAGACCCAGACGGCTATTTCCGCCTACTACATGGCTCAGGACCCCTCGATGTTTTTCGACTACATCACTCCCGTCCTCGGCCCTCCGTGGAGAATTCCGATGGAACTCCCCGTTTACCAATGGATCGTCGCGCGGTGGCACAATCTCACCGCCATGCCCCTCGACCCTTCCGGCAAATTGATTTCCATCTTCGCCTGGTTCTTTTGCTTTCTGCCTCTCTGGTCCATCGGTCGGTCCCTCCGCCTGCCCCCCGAGGTTTTGGCCCTGACCGCAGCGATCTCCCTTGCCTCCCCACTTTACCTATTCTGGGGAGCGGCCTTTCTCATTGAAACAACCGGGCTCTTCTTCGCCCTCTGCATGGTCGCCGCCGCTCTGAAGACCCGGGATTCTGGTTCTTGGAAATGGCTTCTGCTCGCGGTGATCGCCGGAAGCCTTGCGGCAACCATCAAAGCCACCACATGGGCCGTCGCCGCAGGCACCGGACTCCTCCTCATCCTGTTTCTCGATGGAATCCCCCGGCTGGCCCATTGGAAAAAAATCAGCCTATCTGCTGCGGCGTTGCTGATTCCTCTCATTCCCGGAAAGCTCTGGCTCGCGTATGGGGATGCCATTAAGCAGGCCAATCCTTTCGCCCGCGAAATCATTCTCGCGAGCTCTGCCAAACAAGCGTCTTGGAATTTTGGCACCTGGGAACAAAAGCTCGATCCGGCAACGTGGCAGGTTATCTTCCGCCACATTTCCGACCAATTACTGTTATCATTTCCACTCCTTGGGGTGCTGTTTCTTCCTGCGGTGCTTATTCTGGGCGCGATTTTGGCTCCGAAACGAATTCCGCTGATGCTCGTGCTCTTAGCCAGCTTCGCCAGCGGCCCCATCGTTTTTACAAATCTGTACTTTGAGCATAGCTATTACTGGTGCGCCAATGGCATCTGGTTGCTCCTCGCGGTGGGGGTTGCCATTGCCGGAATCTGGGAAAGCTCGCCTGGCCCCGGCCCGAAGGTCGCCTGTTTGGTCCTCACTGTCTGCATTGCGACATCCGGCTTTGTCACGTGGAGTCAGCTCTACCTGCCAATCCTCAAATCCCTGCCGACACAGGAGGCGCTGGCCGAAGCATGGACGAAGCCGGTGCAAAAGATCGTGACCCCGCAACGAACGTTGCTGATTGTCGGAAATGACTGGAACCCGAATTCTCTCTACTACGCCGCGCGCAAGGGACTCGCTTTCCCGATCGCAAATTGGATTCCATTTCCAGGCCCGCAGCTCGAGCAGTTCTTTCAAACACTTGGAAAGGAAGAAGCGGTGGGGGCTGTAGTGGTTAATCCCCGGCTGCTTGAAGGCTCGAACCAGGCCTTCTGGAACACCTTTCTCCAAGAAAAAGGCTTCTCCACCTCGGGATCCTCCACGGCCTTCGGCATCCTTTTCCCGGCAGTTGATTTGAAGTTTGGAGAATCACGCTGAAAAGCACCATCTGCTTTGGTTTCTCGATAAATCATTTTTTTCTCCTTCTTTTCCCATGATCATTTCCAGAACCCCTTTTCGAATGTCCTTTTTCGGCGGTGGCACGGACTACCCTGCTTGGTATCAAAAGCATGGCGGGGCCGTCCTCTCGACCGCCATTGATAAATATTGTTACCTCACCTGCCGCTACCTTCCGCCGTTTTTTGAACACCGGTTTCGTATTCTCTACTCGGTAATTGAGACGGTGCGGGAGGTGCAGGAAATCAAGCATCCGGCGGTTCGAGGCGCGTTAGAAAGGCTTGGCATCCGGCGGGGTTTGGAAATTCACCACGACGGTGACCTGCCCGCACGCAGCGGGATGGGCTCAAGTTCGTCGTTCGCCGTCGGCATCCTGCACGTGCTGCATGCTCTGGAAGGACGCATGTGCAGCAAGGAGCAACTGGCCCGGGAGGCAATCGACCTCGAACAAAATATTCTCAAGGAAATCGTTGGTGCGCAGGATCAGATTGCAGCCGCCTATGGCGGATTCAATACGATTCGCTTCCTGCCAGACGGCGGATTTTCGGTCAATCCGGTTTTCCTGCCGCCTGTGCGATTGAAGGAATTCCAAAGTCATCTGATGCTGTTTTTTACCGGACTGTCGCGGGTGGCGTCGGATGTTGCCGGTCAGGTGGTAGCCTCGCTGGAGGAGCGTGAGACCAGCATGCACCGCATGGCCGCAATGGTGGACGAAGCACTGGAAATTCTGCGGCAAGGAAGTCTGGAAGACTTCGGGCACTTAATGGACGAGGCATGGCGGCTCAAGCGTGCGCTTCACCCTGCGGTGAGCACGCCTTTCATTGATGCAACCTATCGAAAGGCGCGGGAAGCGGGTGCTCTCGGCGGCAAACTGCTCGGAGCGGGCGGCGGCGGCTTTCTCCTGCTTTTTGTTCCGCCCCACCGTCGCCGGCATGTGCAAAATGCGCTTGCCGATTTACTCTACGTGCCGTTCGAATTCGAACCGCTCGGAAGTCAAATTATCGTCTATGATCCTGAGCAGGACTATTCCCAACTCGACCAATTTTCCAAATGAACAGAAAAATTCTCATCACCGGTGGAGCTGGGTATCTCGGCTCGGTTATGGTGCCGAGATTGCTTGCGGCAGGGCACTCAGTAACGGTTTTAGATGCATTCATGTTCCGGCAAAATTCCCTCGCGGAATGTTGCGCCGACCCGCGATTTTCCGTAGTGCGCGGGGATTGCCGGGACGAGCGCCTGCTCAAAAGCCTGCTTGCTTCGCACGACGTGATCATCCCGCTGGCCGCGCTGGTGGGCGCTCCGCTCTGCGACCGCGATGCGACAGGAGCATTGACTATCAATCGCGACGCGGTGCGCCTGCTTTGCAAAATGGCCTCGAAGGACCAGCAAATCCTCATGCCGGTGACGAACAGCGGCTACGGAATCGGTCAGCCGGGCATTCCCTGCACGGAAGAATCTCCCCTGCGTCCGATTTCGCTTTACGGCACCAGCAAGGTGGAAGCAGAAGCGGCGGTGCTTGAGCGGGAGAATTCGATCAGCTTCCGCCTGGCAACGGTTTTTGGAATGTCGCCCCGTATGCGAATAGACCTCCTTGTGAACGATTTTGTTTACCGGGCGGTTATGGATCGTGCGCTGGTGGTCTTCGAGGGGCATTTCAAGCGCAATTACATCCACGTCCGCGACGTGGCGGAGGTTTTTCTACATGGGATTGCCAACTTTGAAACGATGCGGGGGCGGCCTTACAATGTCGGCCTCGAAGACGCGAACCTGACCAAGCTCGAACTCTGCGCCGCCATTCAGAGGCATTTGCCGAAGTTTGTTTATCTCGAAGCACCGATCGGCGAGGACCCCGACAAGCGCGATTACATCGTCTCGAACGCCCGGATTTTGGCGACCGGATGGAAACCCGCCTATTCCTTGGATGATGGAATCATCGAGCTCATCAAAGGCTATACGATCCTACGCAACAGCCTCTATTCCAACGTGTGAGCCGTCTTCCGCTGGCAGAATTTGACGCCGCGATTCTGGTCGGCGGCCTTGGCACGCGCCTGCGCGAGGTTGTCGGTGAACTTCCCAAGCCGCTCGCTCCAGTTCTCGGGCGTCCGTTTCTTTTTTACCTGCTGGACATGCTGGCCCTGCGCGGGGCGCGCTCAGTCACCCTCTGCTGCGGCTACCGCGCGGACCTTGTAACTCAAAATATCGGCGCAAGTTGGATGGGAATGCCGGTGCGGTATTCGATCGAAAACGAGCCCCTTGGCACCGGTGGCGCACTGGGGCTGGCTGCCTGCAAGATGGAATCCGACCTGATTCTGGCGATGAATGGCGACTCATGGTTCGAGCCGGATTGGCTTGCGCTGCGGGAAATAGCCGCCCGCTTCACAACAACCATTGCCGCCGTCCGCGTGGAGAATAGTTCCCGCTATGGCACCCTGCAAAGCGATCCGGCCTCCGGGCGCGTGGAAGCCTTTCTCGAAAGGCAGCCGGATGCGCCCTCCGGGGGATTCATCAATTCGGGCGTCTATCTCTGCGACCGTAATTGGCTTGTCGAAAGCGCCTGCAAGCCCTGCTCCCTCGAGCGTGATCTGTTTCCCGCATTAGCTGAAAGCAGACGCTTGGGTGCATGCGCGGGCGATGGACCATTCTTGGACATCGGTATTCCGTCCGACTACGAACGCGCCCCAGACTTTTTTCGTCAAATCGGGATTGCTCCGCATTCGATGTTCCCGGATTTTCCCGACATGACCAACGCGGCGGTGAAGCTCGGGGCCTGCGTGCTCATCCGCGACGAAGCAGGACGGATTCTCTTTGAACGTCGTGCGGATTGCGGATGGTGGTGTCTGCCGGGCGGCAAGCTAGACCCCGGAGAAACTTTGGAGCAATGTGCGGAGCGCGAGGCGCTTGAGGAAACCGGTCTTCGCGTGAAATTGAACAAATTGCTCGGTATTTTCTCCGATCCCACTCGCCGCACGGTGCGCTACCCGGACAATGGTGACCTCCGCCAGCTTGTGGATGCGGCTTATCTCGCTACCCTGACCGATGGCGCGATCCAAAAAAGCCCCGAGTCTCTCGATCTGCAGTGGTTTTACCCGCACGAAATTCCCCTCAATACCGTTCCTCCCGTAGTGGAGATTTTGCGAAAAAATCCTGACTCCTTCCCCCGCCGTCCTTTTTAGTTTTCCTACCTCAGAATATTTATGCAACCCCTCGACTGGCCCCTGATGCGAAACAATATCACCCGCGCGGACCTTGATGCTCTCATCGAGTTCCTCAAGCAGGATGATCCCATTCTTACCCAATCCCGCAATGTGGAGGCCTTTGAGCGCGAGTGGAGCGAGTGGCTGGGCGTCAGGCACAGCGTGTTTGTCAATTCCGGCTCCTCGGCCAATGAAATCACCATGCTTGCCCTGCGCGAGCAGCACGGTGCTGGGGAGATCATCGTTCCCCCACTCACTTGGGTTTCTGACATCGCAAGTGTGCTGCATGCGGGGTTCACCCCGGTATTTGCCGATATCGCCCCGCGCACGCTCGGTATGGACAGCGATGAGGTGATCAAAAAAATCACCCCCCGCACCCGTGCGGTTTTTCTCACCCACATTCTCGGCTACAACGCCCTCGATGACCGGCTGATCGAGGAATGCGCGGCACGTAAAATTCCCATCATCGAAGATGTCTGCGAGTCCCACGGAGCAACCTTTCGCGGCCAGAAATGTGGCACGTTCGGATACGCCTCGAATTTCTCGTTCTACTACGCCCACCACATGAGCACGATCGAAGGCGGGATGATCTGCACGAACGACGCGGAATTTTATGAACTTTGCCGCGTGGCGCGGTCCCATGGGATGGTGCGCGAGTCGCGGGACTCCGCTTTCCGCGACCGCTACGCCACCGAGTGCCCGGACCTCAACCCGGCTTTCATTTTCGCCTTCCCCGCGCACAACATGCGTGGCACCGAACTCAATGCAGTGCTCGGACGCTCCCAATTGCCGCGTTTGGATGCCAACAACGCCATCCGCACCCGCAACCTCCTCCGCTTCCTCGGCGGACTCGATCCCGAGAAGTATCGGACCGATTTCGCTGTCGAAGGCAGCAGCAACTACGCTTTCACTCTCATCCTCCGCGAACCAGACCAAGCCCTGCGCGACCGCTGCATGGATGTAATGACACGCGCCAAAGTCGAATTCCGGCGCGGAACTTCCGGCGGCGGCAACCAGCTCCGCCAGCCTTACCTCCGCCGTATCCTCGGCGACGAATTCAAAAACTATCCCAACGTAGACCACGTTCACTTCTTCGGGTTCTACATCGGCAACTACCCCGACCTCGAGCAGGAGAAAATTGATGCCTTGTGTGGGTTGCTCAACGAATTATGACCAGAATAAACCAAATTTGACCAAGTTTAGTTTGAATAATATCTTTGCTTCATGGTCACTGCGAACATCTATGAATTCAAGGCGCAGCTTTCGAAGTTCACCCGACTTGTAAAAAACGGAGAGAGGGTGATTCTTTGTGAGCGAAACAAGCCTTTCGCCGAGCTCAGACGCCTGGAAGAAGCACCCTCCAGCCGCGCCAAACGTCAATTGGGTGCCTTTAAGGGAAAAGGCTCCGTCGGCGCGGAATTCTGGGATTGTGAGGAAGAAATTGAGAACTCCTTCCTTGGAGAGCCACCCGCGCAGACTGATCAGGAATGAATTTGCTTTTGGACACCTGCTCATTTTTGTGGGGTTCCTTGGAGCCCGAATATCTCAGCGAAGTCGCAAGTGAGGCGATGGCAGTTCCCGAGAACCGGCTCTTTCTTCACCAGATGTCTGTCTTGGAAATTCAAATCAAATACCGCATCGGAAAACTCAATCTGGTGATGACCCCGGAAGAATTTATTCCCAAAGCCACGGAATCCCTCGATATCGAGCAGCATGGCCTGGAAAACAAAGTAATTTACCTCCTGAACAACCTTCCCCCGATTCACTGCGACCCGTTCGATCGCATTCTGGTAGCCCATGCCATTTCCCACGGGCTTACCATCCTTACCCCCGATCCCCGTATCCACCGTTACCCTGTAAAATGCCTCTGGTAATCAGCCATGACCCCCGCCCAACTCATCGCCTTTGAAGAAGATATCGCCTCCGAGTTCAATTCGGGCAAAATCCGTGCGCCCATCCATCTTTACTTCGGCAACGAAGAAGCAATCATCGAGGTTTTCCGCCACATTCGGCCGCAGGATTGGGTCCTCTGCTCCTGGCGCAGTCATTACCAATGCCTGCTCAAAGGCGTTCCTGCGAAACAGCTCAAGGCCGAAATCATGGCCGGACGCTCCATTTCTCTTTGCTTTCCCGAATACCGGATTTTCAGCTCGGCCATCGTCGGCGGGGTCGTGCCCATTGCCGCCGGGATCGCGATGGGAATCAAACGCTCAGGGGAGGACGCCCGCGTATTTTGCTTCATGGGTGAAATGACTGCCGAGTCCGGCATCGCCCACGAAAGCGTGAAGTATTGCCGCAACCACCTCCTACCCGTCACTTGGGTGATCGAGGACAACGGTAAGTCAGTCTGCACAGACACCAAAAAAACTTGGGCGATCGAGAGTCATTGGTGGGAACAGGAACAAGATGCCAACGATGTCCTTTTCTACAAATACGAATCAAAATACCCCCACGCCGGAGCCGGTGTGCGCGTGCAGTTCTAAGTTTATCCCCCCCATGAAATACTTCGACGAACTCAAACGCAGTATGGAATGGCTTGCGCAAGATCCGCGCACGGTCTTCATCGGCCAGGCGGTGGAAGTCCCCGGCACCGCGATGAGCAACACGGTGAAAGATATCCCGCTCGAACGCCGGATCGAACTACCGGTAGCGGAGGAAATGCAGATGGGCATGACGGTCGGACTTGCCCTCCAAGGCCAAATACCGGTTTCGATCTATCCGCGTTGGAACTTCCTGCTGCTCGCGGTCAACCAACTGGTGAACCACCTGGACAAGCTCCAAGCAATCTCGAACGGCGGCTACCGTCCGAAGGCCATCATCCGCACCGGAATTGGTTCAGAACGTCCGCTCCATCCGCAACACCAACACATCGGCGACTTCACCGACGCCTTCCGCCTCATGTGCTCCACCGTGGAAGTCATCCGCTTGGATGAACCGGAAGACATCTTCCCGGCTTACGAAAAAGCCCTCCTGCGGGAAGATGGGCGAAGCACTCTGCTTGTCGAATGGGGCGACTTTTACGGAGAAAAATAAATCTTATGCGGCGGCTTGACGTTGTCTTTATCAATGCAGATTCCTCTGCTGCGGCTTACCAGGAACTTGCCAAAACCTTTGCGGCCATTGAACCGCCCACGTGGAGTCTTTTGCTGGCCCAGAGCTGCCGCAGCAGAGGTTATGGTGTCGCGATTCTGGACGCGACTGCGGAACGTCTTTCGCATGAGCAAACCGTCAAAAGAGTTGGCGAACTTAAGCCCCGCCTGGCCTGCTTCGTAGTGTATGGCCAGAACCCGAATTCTGGAACCACAAACATGATCGGCAACTCGGAATGTGCGTCGCTGCTCAAAGCCACGCACCCTGATTTACCAATTTGCTTTGTCGGTTCGCATACCAGCGCCCTGCCCATGGAAGTTTTGTCGCTTCCCTGTGTGGATTTTGTGCTGCTAAACGAGGGGGTTTATGCCCTGTGGAATCTTCTCGCAACGGATCTAGGAGAGCAGGCGGCATCCGTCCGCGGAATCGGTCACAAACTGCGCGGCGCTCCCGAACTGAACCCTCCCGAGCGCGTTGTCCCGCAGGAGCGGATGGACGTCGACATGCCTGGATATGCCTGGGATTTACTGCCCTTCCGAGAGAAGCCACTCGATCTCTATCGGGCACACTTCTGGCATGCGGAGTTTTCCCACGAGAAGCGCACCCCTTTCGCCGCCATTTACACCTCGCTGGGTTGCAAGTTCAAATGCGACTTCTGCATGATCAATATTGTGAACCGCGACAATAATGCGGAAGGAATTGTTTCGGCCGACTCACCCAACATGCGGTTCTGGTCTCCGGAGCTAATTCTCGGGGAGTTTGAAAAGCTATCGGAAATGGGCGTGGAGACTTTGCGCATTTCCGATGAGATGTTTTTTCTCAACAAGAAGTATTACGAGCCGCTCGTGAACGGGGTCATTGATCGCGGGCTCAACCTTCGCATGTGGACTTACTCGCGGGTGGATACTGTTCGCAAGGAGTTTCTGGAACGCTTCCTGCAAGCCGGAATTTACTGGCTGGCGTTGGGGATCGAGGCGGGCAATCAAAGCGTTCGACAGGAAGTCTCCAAAGGGAGCTTCAAAGATGTGAACATCCGCGAGGTGGTGGCGAACATCCGCGCAACCGGCATGAATGTTATCTCAAATTACATCTTCGGATTTCCAGATGACAATCTCGACACGATGCAACAAACCCTCGATCTTGCCCTCGAACTTTGCACCGAGATGGCCAACATGTATCCCTGTCAGGCCTTGCCCGGCAGTCCGCTCTACCGGGAGGCGATTCAAAATGGATGGCCGCTGCCGGATTCCTACGCGGGGTATGCCTTTTTGTCTTACGAAAGCCAACCTCTACCTACCAAACACCTATCAGCCGCCGAAGTAATCCGCTTCAGAGATAACGCATGGCAAACTTACTTCACCCATCCGCCCTATCTCGAACTTGTAGAGAAAAAGTTCGGCATTCAGGAGCGCTTAAATGTCGAGGAGATGGCAAAAATCAAGCTGCGGAGAAAATTATTGGATAGCTGACCTCTCTGGAGGTTTCCATCCAAGTTCCAGCCAGAATTGTGTGTAATAAGCCGCCCCCCACCGTAGAACTTGGACTTTGGCATCCCCAGCGATTCGTTTGGGTTCATTTGACGGAATCTCACCCACCTTGCATTTAGCGCGGGCCGCCCGAACCGAGAGTAATGGTTCAATCCCCATCTTGGTGAAAAAAAGCTTCTCCGGCAGCGCGTAGGCGGATTCTTGATCCAATCCAAGCCCCGGAAAGAGACTCGTGCGATAAATACGATAAATCGTCATGGCATCGGTGTAATGCCCGCCATGCAACAAATTGACCGTTCGTGTGAAGAGCCAGTTGCCGAACCCGGTGATGAGTCCATCATCCTCGCTCTTGGCTGGAGGAAGATACCGCGAGGCAATCACCATGTCATAGCCTTCACGGGCTTTATCGATCAATCTCGGCAGATCCTCGGGGGGACAATTCCCATCGGGACTAAAAGTAATCACATAATCGCCGCGAATCATGGGCCATGCTTCAATATAAGCATAACGAATCCCACGTTGTCTTTGCAGATGGACATCATAGCCAAGCGATTTGGCATAATCCGCCGTGCCGTCTTTCGAGTTCCCATCGGAAACCAAAATTTGGGTGAACAAAGACCGATTCACTTTCGGCATGATGGTTTCCATGCTTTTCCGTTCATTGAGCGTAGGAATAAAAAGAGTGACGGTCATTGGGCTGGAGAACTCAGATCGATGAGGCGAAGGTTTGCGGCGGTGGCGACCACACGCTGGGTGCGCGCCAAGGAATCGACATTATCCATGAAGTCGAGAAAATATTTGCCCCAAACTTCTTTGAAAAACCACTCCGGGCGCTGGTGCTCGGTCCAGTGCTTCCGTGTGTAGAGCAACATCGCATTGTCAAAGTCTGATGCAATGATGTAGGAATACCCAAGATCGAGGAGGTATTTCCGGAGAGCTTCCGGCCCGCGATGCAGCGGCCATTTTCCGATCGCTGACGCACCCGGAACATCCACCAGATCGATTCGGTTGCGGGCAAAATCGAATCCGTAGGGGGTGTCCACTGCCACCAGAATCTTGCTTCCCGCAGGGGTGTAATTTTGCAATTCGCGGTTGGCGTTCGTGAGGGCCGGATTGACCATCCGATCCCGGGAAAAGATCTGGCCGGGCAAGGATTCCGCCTGCGTGGCCAATTCGCGCCCGGCGTTGGGCAGGTTCAATGCGCAAAGCAATCCCAGGATCAAAGCCATCCAGACTGTCTTGGGCGGTTCGGAGGATTCGGCCAATTCTTTTGGCAGATTTGTCGATAAGAGCCACAAAACCACCGGCATCAGCATCGGGAACGTGTAGCGATAGCCTTCGGAAAGCACCGTCACGCCAAATTTGTAGGCGGTGAACCATGAAACCAAAACAGCGGCGAGTGCTGCGGCAACAGCAAGGGATTTTTGCCTCGCGGCGGCTGCAAGAGTTAAGCCGAAAAGCAAAACCAGCACCTCGGGCATCAGCAGACACGCAGCACCGTGCGCGACATCAACCAACTTGCCTGCTTTGCTTCCCAAAATAGTGAATTCGGGATTCATCGTGCCCATGATGGGCGGATACATCGGGGTATGGTTCGACTGCCAAAGAACGGCCATCCAAGGAATCAGCAGAACAAACGCACCGATACCCAAAGGCAGGACGGCAACCGCCGACCGTTTAACGATTTCAAGGGTGGATGGCGCGGTCTCTCGAAATCTAAACAACGCTTCCAAAACCACAATGCCCGTCGCGCAGAGCAGATAGGTCATGCGCAAGGAGCCTGTTGCAGCCAAAAGCAAGGCAGGTGCCAGTGCGGTTTTCAGAAGCGGACCCGCCGTTCCCGCAGACTTTGATAAAGTCAGGATTAGTGCCAGCAACATTGCGGCACCCGTAAGGTGACTGCCGGTATTGATCCTCGGCACCGAAACAAAAAACAACAGTCCGACCGTGAGAAAGCGCAGGATGGCGTAGCGCGGCGCGACTCCTCGTGTGAGATGCCAAACCATCCCAAAAAGTAGCAACATTCCAAAAGCACGGTCCGGAACATGCCCATTGCGCTCAGCGCCAAAAATCATTACCTGCGCCTGCAACAAAGCCTGTCCGCCATACGTCCCCATCCGGCGCACATTGAATGGCTCGAGGAGCGTGCCGGTATCCAAGATTTTTTTCGGAAACGCGAGGTAACAAACCACATCATCGTTCGGGTCCACCTGTAACGGCCAGGCAATCGCCGAGGCAAAAGCTAGCGCGGCAAAAAAGATCAAGATACGGTCGAAAAGTTTCCGCTCCGTAGTCGGCTCGTGCAGCGGCTCTGCAGGAGATGCAGACTTTGCCGACTTGGTGGACTTGGGTTTTGGCGCGAACGCGGACTTCGCCAAAAAATAAATCGCAAAGCCCGCGCCAAACAAAACCAGCAAAGCCAGGTTTGCCGCTTTTGCGAGATGCACCGCCATCAGTGCTCCACCTAAAATTAACGTAACTCCCATCCCCCATGCAGCGGTGAGTCCCCAGCCGATGTCGGTGAATTCCTTCCGGTTCAGCCAGCGGCGGAGAGCTTCACCGTAGCCCCAGAAAGAGGCCAAGATAAACAGACTCCAAATAAGAACAGGAAAGTAGCCGGGGTGCATGCCGGCCATGAGAGCGCAAAAGAGGAAAAAAGGGAAAACGAAAGTAGGCTGTGCCTAAAACCCCCTTACGCGGCCGTCGCCGTAGAGTTGGTTTTGGCGGCCGTTGTGGACGGCATCAATATCAATGACCAGGCGCACGCGGGAGGGGTTCACTTGCCGTTCGCCTCGGCGTGTGTAAATGACCGGGTTGAGGGCGGGTTCGTCGTCCACCACCGGACGCCATTCGTAGCTGGTGCCGCGCTGGGCAAAATAGTTGCGCGCTCGGACATCGGCCGGGCAGCGTAGCGCAGCGGCGACCAAGCCATACGGTTCGAGGGTTTCGAGCATGCCTTTGGCTCCGACTTCCTCGGGGTAGATTGGCGAGGCAGGGTTGGTCTCAATCACCGGGAACGTAGAGTCATTATCGTTGATGTAATTTCGCACCGCAACTCCGATGGCGCGCAGGTTTGCTAAGCAGGCCGTGCTGCGGGAACGGTCAAGAAAACCATTCACCTGTGGAATAGCCAAAGCAACAAGCAGCCCAATGATGGCGAGAGTAATAATAAGTTCCACGAGCGTGAAACCGCAGCGATCGCGGAGAGTGTAGCGCAGGGTCATGGCCGGGCCTTGATGGGGTTGCCAGCTTCGGTGCGCGCCTCCAGGCGACGCTCGGCGATCCTCCGATAGCGGGCTTCCCGCTGCTCAGGAGTGCGTTTGGCATCGCGGGCGGCCATGGCTTCCTCGCGGCGTTCCTGCACTTCTGGCCGCTGCATAAATTCTTCCCAAACAGCCCGACGCTCGTCCTCCGGAAGATCCCGCGTTTTTTCCCGCAGTTGGCGAATTTCTTCCAAGAATGCGAGCGACTCCTGGCGCTGCTCGGGGGGCAGGGCTTGCGCCATGGACTGGGCTCTCTCCATGAGCCAAGTTTCGTTGCGGTCGTTGGCGAAGGCCGGCGGACGATTGGCGGGGGAACCCGGATTGGCCGAGCCCGGGTTGCGCTCTGGCAGTGGGCTGCCTGGGTCCTCGCGACGACCGCGCCTCTCCCCGCCACCGAAGCCTCCGCCCCATCCCCCGCCGCCGGTGAGGACAAAGACCTCGCGTCCCTGACCTTTTGCCGCAGTGAGAAGTTGCCGGGTCACCTCCGCGGCATTTCCGGAAGAGGGAACCCGCGCGATGGAGGGATTCCAATCGTCAGGGATAAGGAACTCTACCGGCAGTTTTTGGCTTCCCTGGTCGAGATATTCGGAGAGAGTGCCTTTGCCTGCTGGCTCCACCTTCCAATTGATCGCGCGTGGATCCGGCAATACCGTGCCGAAATCCATGCCGAAGGCAGGAAAATAGAAGGAGCGCCAGCCCTCAACATCACGCCGCCCGACAGCGGTTAATCCTTCGTTCAAGCTGCTGGGAGTGGGACCCAAGACCCAAGCCACGCGCCACCCGCCGTCCAACCGCACCGCGAGCAAATCCACCGCATCTATGACCGGACTGCGGCGCACTTGCAGGGTTACTGGGGTGTTGAGGTCGAGGGTGGTGGTGAGTTTGATTTTTCCTTGGCGCTCAAAAGCGGCCAGGACTTTGGAAAGTGGTGCGTCCTGGAAGTTGACGGTAATGGTTGGCTCGGCGAACCACCAACGGAACGCGAGATAACCCACCACCAAGACTAGGATTCCTAAGAAAATGCGCCATTTCATCTGGCAAGAAAAACCGTGGCGGCAGGGAAAAGTTGCGCAGATTTTACTCCCCAGAGGGAGAGATCACCTTCAAGGCAGCAGGTTCGACGGAGATCTCCACGGGCAAAGCTCCTCCCGGCTCCCCATCAATCTCCAGAGCCGCTTCGCTCGAAGCTTGCAGGCAAACTTTGTGAGTCTGCCGATAGGCCACATCGGGTAAATCGGTGTGCTGACCGAAAAGGACACCCTGAAAATAACGTATCAAATCCCAAGGTGTGCCCCGCTCAAAAACTGCTACGTCGAGCAGACCATCATCCGGCTTCGCGTGAGGAAAGAAAGCCATCGGGCCACCGTAGAAACGGCCGTTGCCGACGAGGACCAGCTCTCCGGCCAATTCCTCGCCGTTATCCAGGCAGGCGGTGACTTTGGGAAGTTCCCCCGTGGAAAGACTGGCCAATGAAAGAACATAACTCAGGGGACCAAAGATTTTCTTACTCGCGGTGGTGGTGGCCATGACGACCGCGGCGTCGAGTCCGGCACCGGCAAGTTGCACGAAAGGGATTTCCCTGTTGGAGGTTTTGGCCAGACCAAGATCCCAAGGTCGGGTCTGGCCGCGCAGGATCAAGTCCCAGCACTGTTCCAAAGAGTGCAAGGGCAGGCCGAGTTCCATGGCGAGGACATTCACCGTGCCAAGCGGCAGGATTCCCAAAGGTTTCCCCGAACTCCGCAGGGCCCGCACGACTTCGTTGACAGTGCCGTCTCCACCCGCAGCAACTACTCCCCGACAACCGCTGGCAAGAGCACGCTGAGTTTGTGCGGTGGCATCACCTGGCCCCTCAGTGATCCAGAGCCGCTTGGGGCCGGGGAGAGCTTGCAAAGCCGCCAGAAAACCTGCCGCACGGTCACTATGCGCCGCCGGATTAAAAATGATCGCCCATTCAGCCATGCCCATCGCCCCTGGGATCCCCTCTGCGTCTCAATGCCGGGCGGCAGCACGAATGGCCTCGATCTCGAGATTGGGAAGTTCGCCAATGCGTTCGAGAGTGAGATCTGCCGGAGGATACTTTTCTTCGAGACCGGGCTCATGGGCGTAGTGCCCTTGACGGACAAAGATCGTGGTGAGCCGCTCTCCCCAGAACTGCTTCATCTCGGTAAGGATGCGCAATTTATCATCCAGCATCACGTAATGGTCTGCCGGGTAGAGTTTTTCCACCTTATCGAGTTCGGCCTCTTTGTGCACGTAAATGAGAACGCGGTCGTTTACGGCATCCATGAGACCGGAGCGGAAAGTTTTGCGAGGTTGAAAAACCACATCCCCATCGGAGAGAATCACCGCACGCCCATGCAGGTTGGCGTAGTCAATGGCATCGAGAGAGCCGGGGAAAAGGCGATTGGCGAAGGGATAATCGGTGAGGAAGAGGGAGAGCGAGAGCAGTCGGGGGTCGTGCAAATCTTCCAACCGGTAACGTTGGAGGGCAGCAAGGTAATCAGCATAGCCGACTTCGGCCCGGATCTCTTCGTAGAGTTCCCAGTATCTTTTGGCAGCCGTCGGCCCCACCCACTGCTCCAAACGGGCCTCGATGTCTTTCGTGACCCGGTCGTTGTCGAGCAGGGTGTTGTCCACATCGAAGAAAAAAATGGTGCGGGGATTTGCCATGCGGTTCTTTCAGGAAATGGCCGCGCGCACGATCTCTTGCGCTTCCGCTTGGATCGCCCGCAGGTGATCTTCGCCGACGAAACTTTCGGCGTAGATTTTGTAAACCTCCTCGGTTCCAGATGGCCGAGCAGCGAACCACCCTTGAGCACTGCTGACCTTCAATCCGCCAAGCGGGGCGTCATTCCCTGGAGCGCGGGTTTGCATGGCGGTAATAGGATCGCCGGCCAACTCGGTGGCTCGCACTTGCTCGGGAGTGAGTTTAGCGAGGGCAGATTTCTCGGCAGGGGTGGCTGCAGCATCAATGCGTTCGTAAACCGGCGCGCCGAACTCCGCCGTGAGCTCGGCGTAAAGTTCACCCGGGTCTTTGCCCTTCACGGCGGTGATCTCCGCCGCCAGCAGTCCCAAAAGCAGCCCGTCTTTATCGGTGGTCCAAACTTTCCCCTCACGGCGCAGGAAGGAAGCCCCGGCGCTTTCCTCGCCACCGAATCCCAAAGTCCCGGCAAACAGCCCCGGTGCGAACCACTTAAAGCCGACAGGCACTTCAACCAGCTTGCGCTCCAGCCGGGCCACCACGCGATCAATGAGACTGCTGCTAACCATCGTTTTTCCCACCGCCGCTTGCGGCCCCCAGCCCGGACGGTGGCTAAATAAGTAATCAATCGCCACAGCCAAGTAATGGTTGGGATTCAGCAGCCCGGCCGATTTACAGACGATGCCATGGCGGTCCACATCGGTATCGTTGCCAAAGGCGACATCGTAGGAATCTTTCAGGGCCACCAACCCGCCCATGGCGTAAGGAGAGGAGCAATCCATGCGGATTTTCCCGTCCCAATCCAAGCGCATGAAGCGAAAGGTGGCGTCAATCGAGGAGTTGACGACTTCGAGATCGAGCCCATAGCGTTCAGCGATGAAGGGCCAGTAGGTGACCGCAGCATTCCCCATCGGATCCACGCCAATTTTCAGGCCAGCTTGACGAATGGGAGCAAAATCAATCGCTGCGTCCAGAGCCGAAACATAGGTCTCGCGGTAATCGAACTTCCTCGTGCCCGGGGCGGCCAAGGCTTTGGCGAGGGGCATTCGGCGGACTCCGCTGAGCCCGGATTCCAAGAGTTGGTTGGCGCGTTTTTCAATCGCCGCAGTGACAGCCGTATCGGCCGGGCCGCCATTCGGGGGGTTATATTTGAATCCTCCATCCGGCGGGGGGTTATGTGAGGGAGTAATGACAATTCCATCCGCCAAACCGCTGCCTTCGGTGCGCCCGGCATTGTGCTGTAAAATCGCCAGCGAGACCGCAGGAGTGGGAGTGTAACCGTGTTGCAGGTCAATCCGCAGCGCCACTCCATTAGCGGCGAGAACTTCGATGGCTGTTTCCCAGGCGGCTTGCGAGAGCGCATGCGTGTCCATGCCGAGAAAGAGCGGCCCATCAATCCCCTGGGATTGCCGGAATTCCGCAATCGCTTGGCTAATAGCAGCAATGTGATCTTCGTTGAAAGAAAGCGCGAGCGAGGAGCCGCGGTGGCCGGAGGTGCCAAAGGCGATGCGCTGCGTGGCCACGGCTGGGTCCGGATGCCCCGAGAAGTAGGCTGTCATGAGCCCGGGGAGCGGGCAAAGGGAGGCTTCCGGGGCGGGTTTACCGGCCAGAGGATGGAGACGGCAAGAACTCATGGAAGGATTAGTGGGTTAAGGGAAAGTCGGTCCATTTTTCTTCTGAGGCCGCAGAACTCACGGCGGCTTCGATGAAGGCCATGCCCTCGACCCCATCCTCGACCGTCGGGTAGTCATACGGCCCACCGACGCGACCGAGAATCCGATCGCGTATGTCTGCCGCGGCTTCGCGGTAAATGTTGGCAAATGCCTCAATAAAAGCTTCGGGATGCCCAGCCGGAAGCCGCGTGAACTTCGCCGCGGCAGAGCTCAGGTAAGCATTCCCCCGACGTAAAATACGGGCGGGCTCACCTTTGGGAGCAAATTTCAGCTCGTTCGGGTGCTCCTGCTTCCACTCCAAGGAACCTTCCGTGCCGTAGATGCGAATCCTGAGGTTATTTTCCTCACCGGCGGAAATTTGCGAAGCATAGAGCACGCCGACAGCCCCGCCTTCATAGCGCAACAGGAGATTGCCGTCGTCCTCCAAAAGACGGCCAGGGATGAAAGTAGTGAACTGCGCGCAGAGTTGGGAAATTTTCAGGCCGGTGATGTAGCGACCAAGATTCTCGGCGTGGGTGCCGATATCGCCAATGCAGCAAGAGGCCCCGGCGCGACTGGGATCGGTGCGCCAGGCAGCCTGCTTCTGCCCGGATTCCTCCAGGCGGTCCAACAGCCAACCCTGCGGATATTCCGCAACGACTTTCAAAATGCGTCCAAGTTTCCCACTCTGCACAAGATGGCGAGCCTCTTTAACCATGGGGTAGCCGGTGTAGTTGTGCGTGAGGGCAAACACGCAGCCACTACGCCGAACTTCCTCGCGGAGTTCGAGGGCCTCGGCAAGAGAAAGGGTCATCGGTTTGTCACAAACGACATGCAGCCCGCGTCGGAGAAACTCCTTGGCCACGGGGGCGTGCAAAAAATTTGGGGTGACGATGGAGACGAAATCAATGCGCTCCTCCGGCGGCAGGGCGGCTTCACGCTCCGCCATGGTGGTGTAGTCCGGGTAGAGCCGTTCCGCAGACAAGCCGAGATCCTGCCCCGAAAGCTGATTTTTCAGCGGATCGCTGGAAAAGCAGCCTGCCACCAGCTCAATCAGCCCATCGAGGTTGGCGGCCATGCGATGCACCGCACCGATAAAAGCATCTCGCCCTCCACCTACCATGCCCATGCGCAACTTGCGTTTCATTCGGCTCCTCCTTGGCGGCTGCGGTCGAAGGCCGCATCAAAAGCCGCGGTGTTAGGCTGGAAATCCAATTGCCGGACAAACTCCGCAGCTTCCGTGGCCCCGTGAACGCGCTCCATCCGCCCGTCTTCCCACTCAACAGAAAGCGGCCCGGAGTAGCCGATGTCATTGAGGGCAACGATGATTTCTTCAAAATTGATGTCCCCCCGGCCTGGTGAGCGAAAATCCCAATAACGCTCCGGACGCCCGAACTCCACATGACCGCCAAAAACTCCCACCGAGCCATCGCCATGGCCCCACCAGACATCCTTCACATGCACGTGAAAAATTCGCGGTGCCAACTCCCGCAGGAATTTCACGTAGTCCACGCCTTGGTAGCCAAGGTGGGAGGGATCATAGTTAAATCCGAAGCGCGGGTGGTGGTTAAGCGCGGCCAAAGCGCGTTTGGCAGAAGCGAGGTCGAAAGCGATTTCGGTCGGGTGCACCTCCAGGGCAAAGTTGACCCCGACTTCCTCAAAGACTTCGAGGATCGGCAACCACCGCACCGCAAAGTCGGAAAAGCCGCGCTGCAGGTATTCCTGGCTGGTGGGCGGGAAAGCGTAGAGCGCGTGCCAGATCGGGGAACCGGTGAAGCCATTGACCACCGGAGGAAAACCGCTCGAGCCTCTTGGCCGCAGCGCAAAAAACTTCGCCGCCGCGCGCGCCGTAGCCTGCATCTCTGCCGCCGCCCGCTGGCGCACCCCTTCCTCGGAGCCATCTCCCCATACCGCCTCGGGCAAAATAGCTTGATGCCGCTCGTCAATACGGTCGCAAACAGCCTGCCCCACAAGGTGGTTGGAGATGGCAAAACAGTCCAGGCCGTTCTCCGCGAGGAGTTGCCACAATTTTTCAAGGTAATCCGACTCTTGCAGAGCCCGCTGGACTTGGAAGTGGTCGCCCCAGCAGGCCAGCTCCACGCCATCGTAACCCATGGATTTGACAAGCGGGAGGAGCTTGGTCAGCGGGAGGTCGGCCCATTGGCCGGTAAAGAGAGTGACGGGACGAGACATTTTGGGGGGAGGATATGTTGGGGCTTTAGAGTGCGGCGGCTAAATCGGCGAGCGTGGCGGCGTTTCCACCGGTGAGCGTTGGAGTGCCTTTGCGGATCCGACCAGCTAAGCCAGCCAATACCCCACCGGGTCCCAGCTCCACCAGAAGTTCACATCCGCACTGATCCAGCAAATACTCGACGCTCTCCACCCAGCGCACCGAACCGGTCACCTGCTCGCCCAACGTGCGGCGGATCTCCTCGGGCGTCTGCGCGGGGATGGCATCCACATTACAGACCACGGGCACGCGAGGTGGCTGCATCGGCGTTGCCGCAAGCACTTCCTGCAAGCGGTCGTAAGCTGGTTCCATGAGCCGCGAGTGGAAAGCCCCGGCCACGGTGAGCTCCACGGCTTTGCGTGCTCCAAACTCTTTGGCCATCCCTGCGGCCATGGCCACTTTGCTCGCTTCTCCAGAGATAACAATCTGCCCCGGGCTGTTGAGATTTGCCACATCCACGTCTGCTGCCGCCGCCAAATCGCGCACCTGATTTTCCTCCGCCCCGATGATCGCCGCCATTCCCCCGTTGCTCGCTTCGCAGGCCTCTTGCATGAACCTCGCCCGGGCGTCCACTAAACGGAGACCATCGGCAAAGGTGAAAGTTCCTGCTGCCGCATGCGCGGTAAATTCTCCCAGCGAAAGGCCAGCCGCAGCATGAAAAGTAAAATCGGGCCGCAGCTCCTGCACCACAGCCAGACAGGCTAATCCGTGAACGTAGAGAGCGGGCTGGCAAACGGAAGTTTTCGTCAACTCCTCCACCGGCCCATCGAAAGCGATTTTTGCCAGATCGTATCCCAGAATGTCGTTCGCCTGGGAAAAAAGATCTGCCGCCACCGGCCAGGTTTCGGCCAAATCTTTACCCATGCCAACCATTTGCGCACCCTGTCCGGAAAACATCAGTCCTATTTTTTTTGCCATGATCGAAGAAATGTGAGTCTGAGGTGAGATACTTCCCTTCCGACCCTTGGCGGTAATTCGCTGACGCTCGGCCGACAATAGGAGGGAGGTATGGTTTTTCTAGAAGATCCCCCCGGGTCGGGCAAGGAGTTGTTTGAGCATTGCCGAGCCGGGGTTCACGGCTTAAGGTTGGCAGTATGAAACCCACCCGCCGGAGCTTCCTGAAGATCATCACTGCCACCGCCGCTACGGCTCCCCTGGCCCCTTTAGTGCACGCTGCAACTGCGGCACCCGATTCCGTGCCGAAAAGAAAATTCGGCCGCCACGATGAAATGGTCAGCGTGGTTGGGATCGGCGGCCAGACCCTTGCGCAGGCGGCGAGCCTCAAGGAAGCGATTCGCATTGCTCGGCATGGTATCGAAGTGGGCATCACCTTTTTCGATAATTCCTGGGACTACCACGGAGGCCGTGCAGAGGAATGGATGGGGCAGGCCCTGGCCGATGGCTGGCGGGATAAGGTCTTTCTCATGACCAAGGTCTGCACCCACGGCAAGCCGCTTCCAGACGGCGGGAAAGAGGGGGCGATGCGCATGCTGGAGGAATCCCTCCAGCGTCTGCGCACCGACCATTTGGATCTCTGGATGATTCACCAGATCGAGAACGAGGCCGAAGTGGACAAGGCCTACGGTCCGGGAGGCGTCATTGAGGCTCTGGAGCTGGCCCGCCAACAGGGCAAGGTTCGCTACACCGGCTTCACCGGTCATACCGATCCAGAGGCGCATTTGAAGATGCTGCGCGGTGGTTACCAGTTTGATGCCTCGCTCATGCCAGTTTCCGCACTTGGTGCGCTGAGCTCCCGGCGTTTTGAAGAAATCGTCATGCCGGAGCTGGTCAAACAAAACTGCGCTGTCATCGGGATGAAGGGATTCGGCGGCAGCAAGCGCGCCCATCTGCATGGTTTGGTGAACGCCGAAAAGGTCGTGCGCTACAGCCTGAGCTACCCACAGGTCTGCACTCACCTTGTGGGCATGGACAAGTATGAATACATAGACGCCGCCGCCCTTGCCGCCGCCAAGACTCCGATGTCGGTGCAGGAGCGTGCAGCCTTCACAGTCGAGGTGGCAGCACGCGGTGGGGCCGCCTACGCCAGCTACCTGCAGGACGGCTACCGGGACGATGCTTTGTGCTGCGGCGTGGCCTAAAAGACCGAAAGTTGGCTCGCCCGGGTTTAGAGAGGTTGGCTTTGCGCTGGACGGGAGCCGACTCCTAATGAAAAAACTCCCGCGCGCTCATCGCTCATGATTTCTGTTACCATCCCGATTTACAACGAAGAGCAGACGATTCCCATTCTCGTGGAAAAGATCACCGCCGTCTGCAACAAGCTCGGACGGCCTTGGGAATTGATTTTGGTCAATGACGGCAGTCACGACGGCAGCGCCGCAATTTTAGATCAAGTGGCGGCAGAAAATTCCCACATCAAGGTCGTGCACTTCCGCCGCAACTTTGGTCAGACTGCGGCCATGATGGCGGGATTTGATTATGCTTCCGGCGAGGTGATCATCCCCATGGACGGCGATTTACAAAACGACCCCGAGGATTTGCCGAAGCTCCTGGCCCGCATTGAGGAGGGCTACGATGTTTGTTCTGGTTGGCGCAAGGACCGGAAAGACAACGCCCTCAAACGCAACCTCCCCAGCATTCTCGCCAACCGCCTCATCTCTGCTATTTCCGGCGTGGAACTGCATGATTTCGGGTGTTCCCTGAAAGCCTACCGAGCGGAAGTGATCAAAGGCGTTCGGCTCTACGGCGAGATGCACCGTTTCTTGCCTATTTATGCCAAATGGCATGGCGCAAAAATCTGCGAGGTCCCGGTGAATCACTTTGCCCGCACCGCCGGGAAGTCGAAGTATGGGCTGGAGCGGGTCTTCAAAGTCATTCTCGACCTGATCACGGTGAAGTTCCTTGATCAGTTTGCTCTCAAACCGATGTATCTCTTCGGGCTTTGCGGATTGTTTGCTATGGGAGCTTCCTTGCTGGCGGCTCTCTGGGCAGTTTATCTTTATCTCTACCACGGGTATTTCTTTACCGGCACTCCCTTGCCCATGATCGCGGTCTTCTCCTTCATGACTGGCATTCTTTGTTTTCTCATGGGCCTACTGGCGGAAATGATCACTCGCACCTTTTACGAATCCCAGGGCAAGACGATCTATCTGGTAAAAGAAACGCGCAACTTGTCCCCCTCGGACACATGTGCGGGATAGCGGGATATCTCGGGCAATATCACCCGGGGGTTTTGGAAAGGATGACCCGGCGGCTGACCCATCGTGGGCCGGATGCCGAGGGCTACTTCCGGCGGGAGGAGCTGGGTTTGGGATTAGGTCATCGTCGGCTTTCGATTGTGGACCTTACGGACGGTGCTCAACCGATGCATCTCCCCGAGGCAGGACTGACGGTAATTTTTAATGGAGAAATCTACAACCATGTGGAACTCCGCAAGGAGTTGGAGGCTGCGGGGCATCGTTTTCAAACTCATCACTCCGATACCGAAGTCCTTTTGCATGGCTATTGTGCCTGGGGAGAGCAGCTACCGGAGCACCTGCGGGGTATGTGGGCTTTTGCCTTGTGGGACGAGCCACGTCAGCGCTTGTTTTGCAGCCGCGATCGCTTCGGTAAAAAGCCTTTCTATTACTTCCACCGCCAAGGCCAATTTGCTTTTGCCTCGGAGCTGAGTGCTTTGCTGGAGCATCCCCTCGCCCCACGAGAGCTCTCCCCCATCGCCCGAGTGAAGTTTCTTGCTTACGCGCTGCTTCCGCATCCGCATACCCCTTTCCGAGATATTTGGAAACTCCCCCCGGGGAGCAATCTCTTAGTCTCCCGCGGTGCAGCACCCGTTATCCAGGGCTTCTGGGAATACCAACTCGCGCCAGAGGAAGGACGCAGCGAGGACCAGCTCACAGAGGAACTCATTGCCGTGCTGCGGGGGGCGGTGCAACGCCGCCTGGTGGCCGATGTGCCGGTGGGGATTTTTCTCAGCGGAGGCCTTGACTCCTCCACTGTCGCGGCTTTGGCAGCCGAAGTCCTCGGCGGGGAGAACCTGCGCACCTTCACCGTTGGCTTTACAGAACCGAGTTTCGATGAATCGGAATACGCTCGCCGCATGGCCCGACACCTGCGCAGTCAACACCATGAGGAAACGCTCGACCTCGATCGCTGTCTGGATTGCCTGCCGGAGATTTTTGACCTTCTCGACGAGCCGCAGGGAGATGCCTCGCTGCTCCCCACTTGGCTGCTCTGTCGCTTTGCCCGCCGCGAGGTTACCGTGGCTTTGGGCGGAGATGGCGGAGATGAACTCTTCGCGGGCTACGATCCTTTTCGGGCTCTCGCGGCAGCAGAGGCTTACTCCCGCGTGGTGCCGAGGCCAGTGCATAATGCCCTACGGTTTCTTGCCGGACTCTGGCCCGCCTCACAGGCCAATCTGAGTTTGGATTTCAAAATCAAGCGCACCTTGCGCGGCCTCAGTTACCCTACCCCACTTTGGAACCCCGTCTGGCTCGGAGCTTTGGAACCCAGCGATCTCCAACGCATCACTGGCACTTCCTTCTCCCCCGAGGAAATTTACTCCGAAGCGATCGCGGCGTGGGAAAGCGTGCCCGGCGGCAGCCTCGTGGAGCGAAGTCTGCAATTTTACACCCGGATCTATCTGGCCGAGGGGATTCTGCCGAAGGCCGACCGCGCCAGCATGATGAATTCGTTGGAGGTGCGCAGTCCCTTCCTCGACTTCGAGGTGGCGGAGTTCGCCCGCCGTCTGCCCGAACGCTACAAATTCTCCCGCGGTAAGACGAAGGTTTTGCTGAAAGCGGCCGCGCGGGGGCTGGTTCCAGAGGCAGTTTTGCAAAGGAAAAAGAAGGGCTTTGGCATGCCGGTGGCCGCTTGGCTGCGCACCGGGCGCCTGCGCCCCGCCTCCGTGCCACCAACCGCCAAGAAACTCTGGGAGAATCACCTGCGTGGTCGAGCCGACGAAAGGATTTACCTCTGGTGCGAATTGGTCTGGCAAGAATGGCTGCGCCGTTGGGGAGGCACGGCATGAAGCCAGTGCGCGTGTTGCACGTTATTGACAGCCTGCATCTCGGTGGAGCGCAGGAAGTGATCTATACCTTGGTGCGGGCCTCGACCTCCCGCTTCGTGCACGAAGTTGCCACACTCCATGGGCGGGGGATTTTTTGGGAACGCATGCGAGCCGCTGGATTCACCCTGCACTCGCTCTCCCCCTCGAAATACCTCCCACTCTACCTCCCACGGCTCTGGCAGCTGCTTCGCCGCGGCCAGTTTTCCATTCTCCACTGCCATCTCGGAGCGAGTAATATCCTGGCCAAGCCCCTGGGCCGATGGGTGGGCATCCCCGCGATTCTCAGTCATGACCATACCAACGATCGCCTGCGGATTGAGAACCGGTGGGTCTTTCGGCTCGACCAATGGGCCAATGGCTTTGCCGATGCCTTCGCCGCCGTTTCGGAATCTTGCCGCAATTTTCTTATCCAAGCCGAGGGCATTCCGGCGGAAAAAATTACCCTGGTTCCAAATGCGATTGATGCCGCGCATTACTGCCCTGGTGCCTGCGGGCGCAATGAGGCTCGGGCGCGCTTTGGGCTTTCTCCGCAGGATCTGGTCCTTGCGGGTGTGGGACGGCTGAATCCCCAAAAGAACTTTGCTTTGCTCTTGGAGGTAGCGGCGGAGTTGGCAAGTGATTTTCCGCAGCTCAGGTTGGTGCTCGCTGGGAATGGGCCGGAGGAGGCAGACTTGCGTCGCCGCGCGGCAGAACTTGGTCTCACCAAGCGGGTCGTTTTTCTGGGGCTGGTTGAAGATTCGCGCACCGTTTATGCGGCAGCAGATTTGTTAGTGATGCCATCGCGTTTTGAAGGTCTGCCGATGACGCTGCTGGAGGCTCTGGCGAGTGAGTTGCCGGTGGTGGCTTCTGCGCTGGATGGAATCGCGGAGGTGATCGAAAGCGGTCGCAACGGGATCCTGGTGCCCGAAGGCGATCGCGACGGCTTTGTCTGCGCTATCCGCGCAGCTTTGTCGGCCCCTGAGAAGCGCCAAGCCATGGGGCAGGCTGGTCGGAAGACAATTCTACAGCATTACAGCGCCGCGCGAATGGCGGCGCAGATTGAGCATCTCTACGATCAGCTCCTGGAAAAGGCGGACCAATGAAGATTCTGCTACTCTGCTACGAATACCCGCCCGTGGGAGGAGGAGGAGGGCGCATGGCGCATCAGGTTGCGGCAGGTTTGGTGCGCTGCGGTCATGCAGTCCGAGTGCAAACCGCCGCCTGGGACGGGTTGCCAGCAGTGGAAGTGCGCGATGGGGTGGAAATTTTTCGCACGTTCGCCTTTCGCCGCCGCGCTGAGGCCTGCTCGGTGGCAGAAATGGGAGCCTATGTGGCCACGTCCTTGCTGCCCACAATGCGGCACTTGCGGAGTTGGCGACCGGATGTCATACATGCTCATTTTGCGGTGCCCACCGGCTGGTTGGCTTGGGCTTCCACACGCCTGCGACCCTGCCCGTATGTATTGACCTGTCACTTGGGCGATCTCCCTGGAGGCGTGCCCGAACAAACGGATGCCCTTTTTCACTGGCTGGATCCGATCATTCGGCCAATCTGGCGGGGAGCGGCGGGTGCGTCAGCCAGTAGTTCCTTCGCCGTGAGCCTGGCGGAAGCCGCCTACGGAATTCGACCGCAGCTTATTCCCAATGGCATCCCCATGCACGATCGGCCTGCGACGCTCCCACCAGTGACTTCACCCCTACGACTCCTAGCCATCGGACGCTTCAATGCGCAAAAGAACTTCCCTTGGCTGCTGCGCACCCTGGCTCCGCTCGCGCGGAACGAGTCACCACCTTGGCACCTCACCATCATCGGGGATGGACCGGAGCGGCCTGCCATCGAGGCCGCCCTGCAGGAGGGCAATTTGCAAGCGCATGTGGAACTGGCGGGTTGGGTAACGGAAGAGGCCATGCGAGAGCACCTGCGGGCCTCACAAATTCTCCTCATGCCCTCGCTCTCCGAGGGCAACCCGGTGGCGGCCCTGGAAGCCCTCAAGCAAGGCTTGGCTATCCTTGGCAGCGATACCCCTGGTCTGGCGGATATCATTCATGCAGGGAAAAACGGCTTTGCCGTCTCGCTGGCCCAGCCTGAGCTTTATCGGGAGCGGTTGCGCCAGCTTTTGCAGCAGCCCGACCGTCTGGAGACATTTCGCCACGAAAGTTTGCACCTTGCCACGCGCTTTGATCTGGACGCCATCGTGCGGGATTTCGCTTCTTTGCTGCAGACCGCCGCCCGGCGATGATTGGCGTTTTCTCGCTACATTTCTTGGCCAGCGCTGAAGACGCGATCTACTCCCTGATCATGCGGTTCCTGGGGCAGAGTCGGTGCCAGTTGCATGGCAAAGCAGAGTCCCCAACGGAGCACGCCGACGACGGCATGCTGCCCCAACCAGCGATCATAAAAGCCCCCCCCACGCCCAAGTCGAACCCCCTCCCGCGTGAATCCCAGCCCGGGCACCAAAACCACATCACCCGAAGCGGGAAAAATTTCCGGCCAACTTGACGGGGCGCTAAACCAAGCTTCCTTACGGGCGACCTCCCAAGCGAAATCCTCTGGCACCTCGTGAAACGTCATCAGAGCTTGATGATTCCTCCACGAAGGCAGGCACAACCGATGTTGTGGCTGCCGCGCGGGCAAAAAATCCGGCTCGTCAGCTTGCGGGAAGAAAGCAAAAACGCGGCGCGCCTCTCGCCAGGCCGTTTCGGCTAAAAGTTGTTGCACGATTTCGCGCGAGGCGGCTTGCCTTGCTGCGGCAGGCAAAAGGCGCAAACGACGCCGCATTTCCGCTCGGGCAGCGGCCTTGGCGTAGTTCGGGTCAAGCAGCGACATCAGGGGCGGGCAGGGCCGAGAGCCAGGTAGGAGAGAGTCCCTTTCGGCGTGAGCACCTCTGGCCACTCCATCAGCAGTGCACAACCCTCGCAACAGCGCGGATCGGCGGCTTGAGCGGCTTCCAGCGCAACTCGCGAGAGCACCAGACACGAGGCCAAGCCCGCCCGCAGCTGCGCCACCCCAGTGGGCAGGTCCCGACAGACTGCGTAGTTCAGGCTCGAGCCCAGGCGGTCACGGGCGACCCACCAGCTGGTTCCGTCGGAATCGGCCAGGCAGAGAACGGGAGGTGGATTTTCCAAAGCTCGGGAGGCGGAAATGATTTCGCGGTAGATAGCCCGCAAGCTGTTTTCCGGCAAAGGGCCGGTGCTGAGCCCCGCCAAACGCTGCAGCAGGCTGCTCTCCCGCTCCGGAACATAGACTGGAAGCCCTTCAAGGTGTTTGGTTTCTCCCACCTGGCAAGCCACCGCAGCACGGGCATTGAGCAAGGCAACCAGCTGGTCATCCAGCCGATCAATTTCCTCCCGCAGCTCATTGAGACTCTTCATGGAGTCGAGTTTTCTCCGGCAGACTCCGCATCCGTCTCCGCCCCCTGCGGCGGGGGGGCCTCGGAGGCGGACGGGATGGGGGCGGCATCCGCCGAGGTGACTTCCGCGGTTTTTTCCGCTTGCGGAGGCCGCGACGTCGGGAGGGAGACCGTGCGCAGCTCCTGGGCGTTGGGAAGTTCGTCCAGGTTGCGCAACCCGAAGTGCTCCATGAAGTGTTGGGTCGTTTCGTAAAGCAGCGGACGCCCAGGAACATCTGCCCGCCCAGCAATTTTGATGAGTCCGCGATCGAGCAAAGTTTGCATGACTCCATCCACCGCCACTCCACGCACGGCTTCCAAGTCGGCCCGAGTAATCGGTTGGCGATAGGCGATGATCGCCAGCGTTTCCAAAGCCGGGGCGCTCAATCGAGCGGGCCGATTTTCAGGGAATAATTGCCGTAGCCAGGGAGCGAAATCTGGACGGGTCACCAGCTGCCAACCGGCGGCAGACTCGCGCACTTGGAACGAACGCCGAGTGACCGAGTAGTGATGCTCCAGCCAAGCCACCGCTTCTCGCACCTGGGCTTCCTTGACCTTGGCAAAAGCCAGCACGTCGGGGTTTTCCGGAGAGGCGGCCGCTGCTCCTCTCAGGATGCTGAGGATTTCCTTGAGGCCCATTGGCTTCTGCGAAGTAAAGAGCAGCGCCTCCAGCAGACCGGCCAGAGGCGGAAACTCCGCGGAGGAGAAATCCAGTGGACTGGAGGCCGGCACTTCTGTGCCCTCGCCGTGGTCCTCGGGAAATTCCTCCTCGGGCAAAAGCTCCTCAGCGGGGGGCGGCGGAGCAGCACTTTTTTCCAACACCGATGCACTATCCGAGTCCTGGTCTGAATCGAGCGGGACCTCAAGGGCCGCCTCGACGGGGTCGGGGGTTAGATCATCCTTCATAGTGGCGGGTATCGGTTTTTTGAAAAAGAGGCGTTCCTTCGGTGGCTTTTTCCAGCCAGATTTCCCCACAGGTCTGCTCTTGGCGCACGCGCAGTTGCTTCATTCGAATGAGCTCCAGCATAGCCAAAAAGGTCACCACGACCTCGGCGCGGCTGGCGGATTGGGCGAAGAGCTCATCAAATCGCAGAGCGACACCCGAGGAAATTCGCCGCAGGATCACTTCGATCTTCTCCCCTACGGTAAAGTTTTCCGCGAAAATCTCACGCAAATCCTCCGGCTCTTTTTGCAGGCGCTTGAGAACTTTTTGGAAGGCATTGATGAGGTCAAAGATCCCCACCTCCTCTACCAGGAGATTCTCCGGTGCCAGCTCGGGCACGACCGGCGAACGCGGAAAAAGCGCTTCCTGCAAGCTCTCCCGCTCCCGCAAGCGATCAGCGGCCTCTTTGAATTTCTTGTATTCGATGAGCTGGCGAATCAGCTCCCACTTTGGATCTTCGCCGTCCTCTTCCTCCTCGGGAGGTTGTTGGTCCACCGGCAGCAGGGTGCGACTCTTGATATACAGCAGGGTCGCAGCCATGACGATGAACTCGCCAGCTAGCTCAATATCCAGGGCTTGAAAGGCCTCGAGGAATTCGAGATAATGCTTGGTGATTTTCTCGATGGAGACATCGTAAATGTCCACCTCCTCCTGCTTGATGAGATAGAGCAGGAGATCCAGCGGACCCTCGAAGACATCCAGGCGGACTTTGTAGTCCTGTTCGGGCATGCCGAATTAGCGCCGGGCGTAGCCGCGTTTTTTCGCCTCGGTGGCCAGCTGCGCACGATGCTTCTTGGTGCTCTTGATGCGCGTTTTGCGCTTGCGCAGCTGCCGGGCCAACTTATCCACCACCTTATCAATAGCCGCGTAGAGATCGGTCTCCGCATCTTCCGCGTGAATATCTTTCCCCGGCAAACCGAGATGCACTTTGGCCCGATAGGTCTTGGCCTTTCCCTCCTCGTGTAGAAGGATAATGTGCGCACCGAGGATGTCGCCGGTGATGGCTTCAAGGTGGGCGACCTTATCGGCCACATAGGAGTGAATCGCTGCGGTAAGCACCAAATGACGCGGACTGATGTGAATTTGCATAAGCTAAGTAGGAGGATGATTGACTGACCACTCTAACATCTGGGTGCCCCCTGACCAGCAGATAGTGCCCACCGCAGCGGGAGAAAAAAACACGCCGCTCGCTCGAGGAGGAACCGGAGTGCCCCCGGAAGCGGGGCTGCTTGCAGCCGCCTCTGCCAATAAGCGACGGAGAAAATCCTCTCGCTGCAGGTCTTTGGGATCATCAAGGTGGCCCTGGGGCTACGCGTTACCGCTGCAGATTAAGAGTAGGGCTTGGACCGCGCGGAACATGGTCCGTAAGCCTATCATGACCTTCCTATGGGCCGAGCGAGTTGAAATCACCCGATCTCTGCCAGAATCCACGGCAGTGGAGGTAAACCTTCGCCGCAGTTTTAGTTACCGCCCGAACCCAAGCTGAAGCATCCTGCGGGGGTGGTGGGGTGACCGACGGGACTTGAACCCGCGACATCCAGAGCCACAATCTGGCGCTCTACCGGCTGAGCTACGGCCACCGTCAACGCACTGCGAGAAAATTTCTAGCAACTGGCTATGATTTTAGAAACAACCCCTCGGCGAAGCAACGGAAATTTACCAACGCCTCGCCAACATCCGAACCCGGGCTGCGCCAAGGAAAAAGGCCCTTCCTTTGCCAAGAACGATGGTTTGGCTGATCTGAAGCAAACCTCCTCGCCAGACGGCAAAAAAAATTTGCATTGCGGAAAAAAATCTGAACATGCGGAAACCGTAACGGTCAAATCTCTCGGTTAAGGCAGAGATTCGGGCCACCGTGGATCAGTTTTTCCTTTGTTTTCTGAGCTCCACACAGGTGGCCCGAATCATTTTCCAGGCTTTTTCCCTCGTGCAGCCAAGAACATCCAGATCGGGGATCGCGCCAGGGTCAAATCTTCCCAGAGATCTGCGTCGGAAGAACCAAGCTGAACGCCATGCGCGCGCCACGCAAATCTCGGCAGCAGGGAGAAGCAGGTTTCGCAAGAAAAGATTCGCGCTCTCTTGCGGGCGGTAATCGAGCCAGGCGACATCCTTTGTTTGGAAGGAGACAACCAAAAACAGGCCGATTTTCTGGCGACGGAATTGGCAGCGATCACCGATGTGCAATTGCTGATGGGGATGATGGCTCTGCGGGAAATTTGTGAGAAATACGGCGTGCAGTCCCTCAACCATTGCCTGAAGCTTCAATAGGGCAACGATTCGCGCCATGGCGGCTACACGCCAGTTGGACTCGCCCGAGATGCGGCCTTAGCTACCGATCTCCATTAGCGGGGAATTGTGCGATACCCAGAAGATCTCGGAGTGTCCACATCGCGTGCGCATCGCAGCCTGCTCGCCGCCCAGGAAATTAAAGAGCTGGTGCGCTGGTCGGGCGGCCTCAAAAATCATCCGCTGCACTAAGATCATCCGCTCCAATTGGTGGACTGATAATCTGGCCATGTAAATTTTCACCGCGCATTTTCCCTCCGCCACCGGTTCTTGGCCTGCCAATGAAGTCTGCTAGCCGGCATCGTTGGCTCGGGCAATTTGGAAGTCCTACTGGAGCCGAATCCCGAGGCTCCCCAGGAGGCCGTTTTTCTGCCGCCACGCCGATTCCCGGAGAGGTAGCGCATACCAATTTACCGCGTCGGGGTGGAGGCAACGGGTTGGCAAGGGCCCTTCACTCTGCGGAAAAGTTTCTTGCCGCGGGAGGAGTCGAGTGAACGGAGTGGCTGCGGAGAGCCTGAGCCATCGACGAAGAGTTTATTGCGGCCAATGTTTCCCTCGGCGGTGCGGCGGATTTGCTGGCGGCAACGCTGTTTCTCCACGATAAGACCAGCCTGTGCCAGGCAGACCGAGAGCTACTTGGGTAAGATCCGACCCAAGATTAAATAAGTGCGCGGATGCTCCAGCGGAAAGTTGCTCCGGACGAAAACAACACCCTCGTTATCCTCCTTGGTAGAAAAAGGAGCCACCCGCACCTGCCAGACTCCCTGCCCTGCTTCGCTGGAATCCAGCACCGCATCAAACAATGGGGAGGTGGATTCCACGGCGAGAATCTCCGCCGGAACTTTTTCGGTTCGTCGGATGGTAACAGTTTGTGCGGCGGTCGGGCCGGCTTGTTTCCATTCCAGCTCCAACTTCTCAGGTTCGAAGGCAAAAACCTCCAGCACCTCCACTTCGATGCTCAGCTCGATTCCGGGAGCAGGATTTTCACTGGTTCGCACCCAGATGCGTTTCAGCTGCTCTCCTGTCCGCCCCTCCAACTCCATCTTGGCGACTAAGCTCCCTTTTTCTCCCGGTTTGATAAACTTACCCGGCGCGGCCAGCACCGTCACACACCCGCAATCGGTCTCCACTCCCAAGACTTGCACCGGCTTTTTGCCCCGATTCTCATAGGGGAATTCTGCGGTAAAACTCCCGCCTGGGAGCAGCTTGGTGCGCACCGTTTGAGCAGCCCAGACCAGTTCTGCGTGGCCGGAATTAATCAGGCCCAAGAGTAGAAAAGCCAGGATAAAACGCAGAGTATTCGGCATGGGGGAAGAGCTTTAGGCCCGGAGAGATTGCAGATACCATTGGTAGGTGCTGGCCACCCCCTCCTCGAGAGAGATTTTCGGCCGCCATCCCATTGAGAAGAGCTTGGACATTTCGAGCAATTTGCGCGGGGTGCCATCGGGCTTGCTGGAGTCGAAACGCAACTCGCCGGTGAATCCAACCACCCGACAAATCAACTCGGCCAATTCTCGGATGGTCACGTCCTCCCCACAGCCGATGTTGACGATCTCCGGAGCGTCGTAATTTTTCAGCAAAAACACGCAAGCCTCGGCCAGGTCATCCACGTGCAAAAACTCCCGGCGTGGATTGCCAGATCCCCAGACGACCACATGGTCTGCTCCGCTGTTTTTGGCCTCGTGCACCTTGCGCAGCAAGGCGGGTAGGACGTGCGAACTTTGCAGGTCGAAGTTATCCTGCGGCCCGTAGAGGTTGGTGGGCATGGCGGAAATGAAGCATTTGCCATATTGGCGGGCATAAGCCTGGCAAAGGCGGATCCCGCAAATTTTTGCCAGCGCGTAGGGTTCATTGGTGGGCTCCAGTGCCCCGGTGAGCAAGGCTTCCTCGCGAATTGGCTGCTCGGCGAATTTCGGATAAATACAAGAACTCCCGAGAAATAGCAGCTTGCGCACCCCGAAGTCCGCCGCTGCCGTGATGAGATTGTTTTGAATGTCCAGATTGTCGCGGAGAAACTCTACCGGATATTGGAAATTGGCTTGAATCCCACCCACCTTGGCAGCCGCGTCAATGACTACCTCCGGCCTCTCCTGAGCGAAGAACTCCCGCAAGGCCGCCCGATCCGTGAGGTCGAGCTCCTGGCGAGTTCGGGTGAGAAGGGAAGTGTATCCATCGGCCTGCAATCGGCGCACCAACGCGCTACCGACCATCCCGCGATGCCCGGCAACGAAAATCTTTTCCTGAAAATTCATCACCTGCTTCATAGCCTGCCCATCCCTCCTTGCCAACCCTGAAGCCGTTTCTGAAGTCGGCAATCCTCGGAAAATTGGTCTTGGGGAACCGCCTAAACGGCGGTAATTTTCGCCATTCCCCGCATTCCTACCCTCATTGCCGTGCGCTATGGTGGGTAAGCGTTTGCGCCCATGCGCAGGCCGGTCCGAGATTCCGCCCCGGAGTGGTAATGTCCTTGGAAATATGAGGCCCAGCGGCTTGTCCATCCCAAGGCGATTCTTGACCAGAGTCAGGAAAAACCCGACTCACTTCCCTTCGGACGTGGTGGTGAGCGGCGAGAGTTTTTCGCTCGGGCGACTTAGAGGAATCGCGGACGCACGCCGCTGGTCTTGCCAGCCTCGGCCGAAAACCTCGCCGGACTCTAGTAAGCGTGCCCTTCACGATCTTCCCGCGCCTTCGTCCCCCGCAGCCGAATGTCCATCGTCTTGGAGCAGACGAGCAAGCAGAATTAGGGGCGGGGCTGGAGGTTGCCCCGGGTTTCGCCAAGGCACTTGAACGCGGAACTGCGCCGGGCTATTTCTTGCAGCGATCTAGAATGTTCACGCCGCGTCTCTTATCAAAAGTCGTGGTGCTGGGTGACTATGTGCCCCGGCACTGTGGAATCGCCACGTTCACCCGGGACCTCCGCGAGGCCATCGGCAGCGCCGCCCCGGAAACGCGCTGCGACGTGATGGCTGTCACCGACCCGGGGCGGACTTATGATTACCCCCCGGAAGTGCGTTTTGAGGTGATCCAGGAGGACATCCAATCCTATCTGCGGGCAGCCGACTTCATTCATTTTTCTCATGCAGATGCGCTCTGTGTGCAGCATGAGTTCGGAATCTATGGAGGGCGAGCCGGGGCCCATTTGATCGCGCTCTTGCGTCGCGCGGGATTGCCCACTGTGACGACGTTGCACACCATCCTGCGGGAACCCGATCCGGCCCAACGTCAGGTTTTTCAAGAGCTGGTGAGCCTTTCCACCAAGGTGGTGACGATGACCGAGCATGGTGCGGAAATGCTGCGCGAGATCTACGGAGTGGTGCCGGAAAAGATCGCGGTGGTGCCGCATGGGATTCCAGATGTGCCATTTTTGGACCCGAATTTTCACAAGGATCAATTCGGGGTGGCCGGGCGTCCGGTGCTGCTGACCTTCGGGTTGCTTTCTCCCGGGAAGGGCATCGAGTATGCCATTCAAGCCTTGCCGGAAATTGTCGCGCGCCATCCCAAGGTGGTTTACATCATCCTCGGCGCGACGCATCCCAATCTGGTGCGCGATCAAGGCGAAACCTATCGTCTGCAACTGGAACGCCTGGCCCGTGATCTCGGAGTGGAAGACCATGTCATGTTCGTCAACCGCTACGTGGACAACCGCGAGTTGAATGATTTCATCGGCGCGGCAGATATCTATATCACGCCCTATCTGAACGAAGCCCAGATCACTTCCGGCACGCTGGCATACTGCTACGGAGCCGGCAAGGCGGTCGTCTCCACCCCGTATTGGCATGCGCGCGACCTGTTGGCCAACGACCGGGGGGTATTGGTGCCGTTCCGGGATGCCGCTGCGATTGCCGAGGGCGTGAACGGGCTGCTGGCGGACGAGGCGCGTCGCCATGCCATGCGCAAAAACGCTTATCTGGCGAGTCGCGAGATGGTCTGGTCTCAGGTGGGCCATCGCTATGTGGAATTGTTTGAAGAGGCGGTGAGGCTTTTCCAACCAGCGGCCGGTCGGCAGATCGCCACCTTCAGCAGCGCGCGGGCGGATCTGCCGCCATGGCGGTTCGACCACTTGGCCCGGCTCACCGACTCCACCGGGACCTTTCAACATGCGGTATTTTCCGTTCCGTGGTTCGATCACGGTTATTGCACCGATGACAACGCTCGCACGTTGGTGCTGACCGCCTTGCTAGACCAGCTAAACGAGCGCCATCCGGAAATCGCCTGCGTGCAATCGTCCGCAGCTTCTTTCCTCCACCATGCTTTCGACTCTCACAGCGGGCGTTTCCGCAATTTCATGTCGTTTGAGCGCCGCTGGCTTGAAGAAGTGGGCTCAGAAGACAGCCATGGCAGGGCGGTGTGGGCCTTGGGGGCTTTGGTGGGAAGGAGCCGTCGGGCTTCGATGCAGGCCTGGGCTGCATGGCTGTTTGAACAAGCCTTGCCCGCCGTGGAGTTCTTCACCTCGCCGCGGGCTTGGGCTTTTGCAATCCTCGGCATCCATGAATATCTGCGCGTGCTGCATGGGGACTTGCTCGCCGAGCGCTTGCGTATGGAGTTGAGCAACCGTCTGGAAAAACAATTCGCCGCCAATGCCTCGGAGGACTGGCTCTGGCTGGAAGACGTCGTCGCTTATGACAACGCCCGACTTCCCCATGCGCTGATTCTGGCCGGCCGGTGGATGGAAAATCCGGCGATGCTGCAGCGCGGACTCGCGGCGCTGCGGTGGCTGATGCAGCACCAAACAGCCCCCGGCGGATGGTTCCGGCCGATCGGCTCGGAGGGTTTCTGGCAGCGCGGGGGCACGCCGGCCGTGTTTGATCAGCAACCCTTAGAAGCCGCCGCGACCGTGAGTGCCTGCCTGGAAGCGTGGAACGCCACGGGCGAGGAGCAATGGAAGCGGGATGCGCACCGCGCTTTCGAGTGGTTCCTCGGTGCCAATGATCTCGGCCAGCCGCTTTATGACCCCAGGACCGGCGGCTGCCGCGATGGGCTGCATGAAAACCGGGTCAATCAGAACCAAGGCGCCGAGTCCACGCTGTCCTTCCTGATCGCCCTGGCCGAGATGCGGGCCTGTCAAAACGAAGCCGCCACCTTCGGTCCGCAAACTCCAGCCACCACCAGCAAATGAGCTCGATCGAATCCTGCATTCGCCGCTTGCCGTTGCAGCTTTCACCCGATCCGCGCCGGGTGCTTTTGCGTCCCTTTATCCCGGCCCTGGTGGTCAAACCGTTGTCCAATCCTGAGCCGAGTCATCGCGTCACGGCCATCTTTTCCCGGGTGATGCTTTTGTCGGAGTCCCAAGTCGAAGCAAAGCTGGCCGAAGTGCTGGCGGAGTTCGATGAACGCCATCTGCGCATCGAGGAGATTTTTGAGGAGCGTTTTGTGCAAATCCGCCCGCTCTTGCCCGTGGACCGCGAATTCTCACCGGCCCGGCGGCAGCTGCTGGGATCCTACTTCACCAACGAATACTCCTTGGAATCGAGCGCGCTCTTCAATCCGAGCATGGTGCCCGCACCGGACCAGAGCGGTTGCGCTCCAGGCACCCTGCGTTTCATTCTTAGTCTGCGCGCCACCGGCGAGGGGCACATTTCTTCCATCACGTTCCGGGCCGGTGTGCTGACGGCGCAGGGAGATATCCATCTCGATCGGGTTTCCCGTTTCGTCCGTCAGCCCAAGCCCCAGCCGGCCGCCCGCTACGACCTGAGCCTTTTCCGACGCAAGTTGACCGAAATCGGAGTGGACCCGCAGGCTGCCCGAGCCGCCACCGAGACCTTGCCGGATGCTTTCACCCTCGAGCAGCTCCAAGCGCGGGCCCGCTTCCTGCGCAGCAATTCGGAGGATTTCTCCGCCCGCCAGGCCATGGACAAGGCCCTCTTGTTGGCCCAGGCCAACTACACGGTGCGCTTCGAGGACGACCTCGATATTTCCGAGAAAATCCTCTTCCCTTTCAGCCCCGGAGAAGCCAACGGCATCGAAGATGCGCGCTTCGTGCGCTTCGTCGAAGAAAACGGAGCGGTCACCTACTACGCCACCTACACCGCCTACGATGGCAACACCGTCCTGCCCCAACTCGTGGCCACCTCGGACTTCCAGGAATTCTCCGTCTGCACCCTCAATGGCCCTGCCGTGCGCAACAAAGGGCTGGCGCTCTTCCCCCGGCGGATTGGCGGGAAATACGTCATGCTCGGTCGCCAGGATAGCGAAAACGTGCATGTCATGTTTTCCGACAACCTCCACTTCTGGCATGAATCACAAATCATTCTCCGGCCCTCCGAGCCATGGGAATTCATCCAGCTCGGCAACTGCGGTTCGCCCATCGAAACGCCGTCCGGCTGGCTGGTGCTGACGCATGGCGTGGGGCCGATGCGAAAATACTGCATAGGTGCCGCACTGCTGGACCTGAATGATCCCACCCGAGTCCTCGGGCGCCTGCCCGAGCCCTTGCTACGCCCGACGGCAGACGAACGGGAAGGCTATGTACCGAACGTCGTCTATAGTTGCGGCGGCTTGATCCATCACGGCCTGCTCATTCTGCCCTACGCCGTTTCAGATACCGCCAGCCGGTTCGCGGTCATACCGCTGCAAGAGATTCTCTCCCGAATGCAATAGATCTGCCCCTTCCGACCTTCATCCGCAAAGAGTCCTTAGGCCAACTCGCCCACAGATGGCGCAAAAACGGTCAACCATCTGCCAATTTGGCTTGCGCTTTTGACCGACCCGTCTTTTTTCCTAGGCGTTGCTTCCGGAAATCTTCACGGAACGGCTTTTGCCATGTTTGCCATCCTTTCGTCCACGCTTCCGATCTGCCTCGCCACGGGTCTCATGTATGCCTTCACGGAGTCCACCATCGAAGGCAAAATCATCCTCGGAGTGCTGTTTTTCGGCTCCATCTTCAGCTGGTCGGTCATGATAACCAAGTTGCGGACGTTAAGTTTTGCCCGTAAGCAGAGTGAGCGTTTTTCGGCGCTATTTCGACGAGACCGCCAACCCTTACGGATCTACGAAGAAGGTTTGCATTTCGAAGGCTCGCCACTGCATCGAATTTATCGCGCCGGGTGCGATGAGCTTTGCTTTCAAATGCTCGGCTCGACGGAGGTGGATGAGACCTTTCGCTCGCGCGTGGAGACCGCTCCAAAAATCACCCCGGCACAGATGCGCGCCGTCACCGCGGCCATGGAACGCGCCGTCGGCGAGTCCGCTCTGCGGCTCGAGTCCCACATGAATATCCTCTCCATGGCCGTGAGTGGAGCACCCTTCATCGGCCTCTTGGGAACCGTTTGGGGCGTGATGGATGCCTTCAGCGGCATCGCCGTGGCGGGCAATGCCAATCTCTCGGCCATGGCTCCCGGGGTTAGCGGGGCCCTCGTGACAACGGTCGTCGGGCTCTTGGTGGCCATTCCGGCCATGTTTGGCTACAACTTCCTCGTCACCACGGTGCGCACCGCCATCGTCCAGTCCGATAACTTTGCCGCCGAACTGGCATCGGCTTTCGAACACCGCTTCGTCGCTCACGGTCTCTCGGCTGAAGAATAAACCATGCGCCGTTACGCCTCTCGCCAGGCTTTCCAAAACCTCACCGAGCTCAATGTCACCCCGCTCATTGACCTCGCCTTTGTCTTGCTGATCATCTTCATGATCACCACGCCTCTCATTGAGGCCAATCTGGATCTGATTGTCCCGACCAGCAAGAGCGCCGAAGGTGCAGTAGATCCGCAGGCAGTGCAAATCGTGGCCATTGATCGCACCGGCACCATCACGCTCAACGAAACTCCGGTTTCCATCGGGGAGTTGCAAGCCGAGTTGGCGGCCCTGAAAAACGCCCGCCCGGACACTGCGGTAGCTCTGCGGGCAGACCGCGAACTGACCATCCAAATTCTGGTGTCCCTCATGGATGCGATCAAGGAAGCAGGAATCACAAAGATCGGCCTGATGACCCGGGCTGATGATGCCCCGGCGGCGCGATCACGCTAACCCCCATGGAAGACCGGCAACTGCGCCGCAACTTCATTTGGGTTGCGCTCTTTCACCTGCTGCTGATCGGACTCTTCGTCTGGGCCAGCCTCCGACGGGAAAAGCCTCCGGAAGAAATCACCTGGCTAGACTCAGCAAATTTGGCTGCCCTGGTGGAGCAGTTGGAAGACGAGGCCAAACAAGACCCGACTCCCACTCCGCCGCCCACCCCCACCCCACAACCTACTCCGCGGAAAACTCAGCCAGAAGAAGCAGCTTCGGAAATTCCCTTGGCAACGCCCACCCCTACCCCAACTCCTCGCCCAACCTCCACCCCGACTCCCCGACCCACTCCCACGCCAACACCTAAACCAACCCCGAAGCCCACCCCTACTCCCACTCCCAAACCGACTCCGAAGCCCAGCCCCACTCCAACTCCCAAACCAACCCCGAAGCCCAGCCCCACTCCCACTCCCAACCCCACCGCCACCCCAACTCCGAAGCCATCCCCCTCGCCCACGCCGAAAGCGACCCCCAAGCCTTCTCCGAAACCTTCGGCCACGCCCAAAGCCAGCCCCACGGCCACCCCCAAGGCCTCTCCAGCGGCGACTCCCAAAGCTACCCCAGCCTCCGCGCCTGCGGCCACGCCCCAAGCCTCCCCAACGGTAAAACCCGCCACGGCCGTCCGGCCGACCGAGGGAGCAGCCACGCAATCCTCCACTGGAGAAGGCGGTGGCTCCAACGGAGCTGGCAGCCAGTCCGGCGGCGCGGGCGATCCCTCCCGCTTCTCCTATTATCTGGAGCTCATCCACGACCGTTTCTACTCTCAATGGGAACAGCCGACCTCACTCTTCGGCGGCGGCACCAAGTTCAGCACCACAGTGGAGATTCGCATCGAAAAGGACGGCCGCATTTCCAGCTTCCGCATCATCAATCCGAGCGGGAACTTCGTTATGGACGAATCCGTGGAGCGCGCTGGACGACGGGTGACCCGCATTGACCCCCTCCCCGATGGTTTGGGACAAGGCGGGGCCTACACCGTGCGTATCAACTTTGAATTGGACTAGCCCTTATGCTCATTGACACCCACGCTCACTTGGACTTCCCAGAGTTTGCCGCGGACTTGCTCGCTGTTTTGGCGAGAGCCCGGGCAGTGGGCGTTACAAGAGTTTTAACCATTGGCACCAGCTTGGCCAGCAGCCGCCAAGCGGTTGCCCTGGCCCAAGCCCACCCCATGGTCTATGCAGTGGTGGGAATTCACCCCTGCCATGCGCATGAGGAGGCGCCAGAGGCGTGGCAAGAAATCCGCCAACTGGCACAAGCGGAAAAAGTGGTAGCCATCGGGGAAACCGGGCTGGACTATTATCGGCTCGAGGAAGCTCTGACTCCGGAGGAGATCGCGCAGCGCCAAGCCGTGCAGGCTGAGTGTTTCCGCGCACAGTTGGAAATCGCGCAAAGCCTCGGACTCAATGTAGTGGTGCATCAACGGGCCGCTTGGCAGGATTGTTTGCAAATTCTCCGGGACTTCACCGGAAAGCTCTCTGGAGTGTTTCATTGCTTCGGCGGAACTGAAAAGGAAGCCCGAGAAGTCCTTGAGCTGGGCCACAAAGTATCTTTCACCGGTATCGCCACGTTCAAAAATGCTGCCGGCGTTCGGCAGACCGCCCTAAGCCTGCCCCCGGGGAGCTTTTTCGTCGAAACAGACTGCCCCTACCTGGCCCCGGTGCCCCATCGCGGACAGCGCTGCGAACCGGCCCACACCCGCCTGGTCGCCGAGGCTCTCGCCCAAGCCCGCGGGGAATCTTTGGCGGAGCTTGCCCACCATACCACCACTGCCGCAGAAGCCTTCTTCCGGCTTCCAGCAGCTTGAGTATTAACAGACTTTTAGGATAAAATCCTCTCAAGACCCAAGTCGCCCAGTCCGGGAGCTATTTTTCTCGGCTGCGCGCTCGACAACTGTCGCGCCCTTGGTTTATTTAGCCCACTAACTGCTCCTAACTTCCACCCGAACTTCCCCTGTTCCCATGGCCAGATACTCGTATGTCGCACTAGATTCCCGCGGACAAGAAACCACGGGCGTAATCGAAGCCGCCTCCCAGAATGAAGCCATCGGTCAGCTTCGCCAGGCCGGTTACTTCCCCAAGAGCATCGTAGATGAAGCCAAAGCCCCGAAACAGAAAGTGGCCAAGGCTCCTGCGAAGGCCGCCAGCGCCAAAAGTGGCGGGTTCAGCCTTTTCCAGAAAACCACCGTCAAGAGCAAGACCTTGATGATTTTCACCCGGCAGTTGGCCACGCTCATTGATGCCGGGTTGCCCTTGCTTCGGGGGCTTACGGTGCTTTCGAAACAGGAGCCGGATCCGGTGCTACGTCGCGTCATTACCAACCTCGCTGAATCCGTGCAGGGCGGCAGCACCTTCTCCGAAAGCCTCAACGCGCACCCGAAAATTTTCAACAAGCTCTACGTGAACATGGTAAAAGCCGGGGAGCTGGGCGGGGTGCTCGAGCTCGTTCTCTTGCGCCTGGCGGAGTTCCAGGAAAAAGCGCAGAAAATCAAAAACAAGGTTGTCTCGGCCATGTTTTACCCGGTGATCGTTTTGGTCATCGCCATCGCCATCATGGCCTTCCTCCTGGTCTTCATTGTGCCGAAATTCGAGGCCATCTTCGCCGACATGCTCGGGGGGCGGGCACTTCCGGCACTCACCCAATTCGTTATCGGAGCGAGTAATTTGGTCAAAGACAATGTCCTCCTCCTCATCGGAGGGGTAGTGGTGCTCATCATCGGCTACAATCTCCTGCAGAAGACCCCGAAGGGCCTGCATTTCATTGATACCATCAAACTCAAAGCGCCGCTCTTCGGCGACCTCACGCGCAAAAGTGCCATTTCTCGTTTTAGCCGCACCTTGGGCACCTTGGTCACTAGCGGTGTGCCAATCTTGCAAGCTCTGAATATTACCCGGGAGACGGCTGGCAATGTCATCATTTCCGATGCGATCGTCAAAGTGCACGATGCGGTCAAAGAAGGGGAATCTATTGTCCACCCGCTGGAAGCAAGCAATGTGTTTCCGCCGATGGTCATCAGCATGATTGATGTCGGTGAAGAGACTGGTCAGCTGCCAGAGATGTTGCTCAAAGTGGCCGAGGTTTATGACGATGAGGTGGACAACGCTGTTGCCGGTCTCACCTCCTTGCTGGAGCCGATCATGATTGTCTTTCTCGCCGTGGTGGTCGGAACCATTGTGATCGCCCTCTTCCTCCCGCTCATCAGCATCATCAGCGGGATGCAACAACAGTGAAAAACCTGTCTGCACTCCCTTCGCCAAGCACCCGGGGTTTCACCCTCATCGAGTTGCTTGTAGTGATCGCCATCATTGCCATCCTCGCAGGCCTGGTGCTGCAGACCGCCGGTTACGTGCAGCGCAAGGGTGCGACCTCCCGGGCTCAGGCAGAGATTGCGGCCATCTCCGCAGCTCTGGAAAGCTTCAAGGCCGACATGGGCGACTATCCGCTTTGGACAAACCAACCTGGCGGGACGAACATGCCCGTGCTGACCAACCTCATGCCGACCAATCTCACGAGTAAGGTTTACTTCGAGTTTGGCAAAAAAATGACCAATGCCAGTGGCTTCATTGATCCCTTTGGCACCACCTACGGCTACCAATACCCCGGAGCCAGTAACCGCAGCGGAACCAATTTCTTCGACCTCTGGTCCACCGCTGGAACCTCCACCGCAGCCTCCAATTCTAACCGCTGGCTGGTCAACTGGTAAGGCTGCCTGACGAGTCTAGCGGAGGAAAAACCATCCCAGCACCCCGCCGGCGAGGATCAGCAAGGCCGGGTTGATGCGTTTGCAAAAAAGGATCAGCACCACCCCCAGCCCGATGGCCACGGTGATGCCATTGAACCAAAGTGGGCGCTCCAAGTTGAAGCTCGCCGTCTTCCCCACGGCGTAAACCCCCGCTAGCATGAGGCCGATTGTAATGGGGGCCATCCCTTTCTGCACCGCAGCGCGCCAAGGATTCTCCGCGCAGGCATCCCAAACATGACTCACCAGATAGGTGAGCATGCTGGCCGGAAAATAGAAGGCGAATAACACCAAAAACAACCCCGCAACCCCGGCGGCATGATAACCAATCAGCCCGACCATCGTCATATTTGGCCCCGGCGCCAGCTGGCCTAGACTGTAAATAACGGAGAAATGCGTGGCATCCACCCAGTGATGCACCGAAACGGTTTCATGCTCCATCTGTGGGAGGACCGCAGTGCCTCCGCCAACAGCCATGAGCGAGAGGAGCGCAAAGACATTCAGGAGTGGAATGAGCTCTTTCATGGAGTGGGCGGCGAAGTATTCTCTGGGGTGGCTTTCGGGCGGTGCAGCCAGATCGCCAGCGGAGCCAGAAGGAAAAGTGCCGCAGGCAGAGAGACGTGCCAGATCCCAACCAGAATGAAGGTCGTGATGATGAAAAACAAATCGCCCCCGCGGAGAAATTGCCTGCCGCCAATCTTGAGGGTCACTTGCAGCAGCAAGCCCACCGCTGCGGCAGCCACTCCAGCCAGCGCCGCCGCGACATCCGGATTTTGCGAAAAGCGACTGTAAAGTAGGCCCAGGATAATCAGGAGCACCGCACCGGGAAAAATCAGTCCCACCACCGCTGCCAAGGCCCCCAGCGGTCCACGCAGCTTCCGCCCGACAATCACGGCCACATTAGTGGAATTCAAGCCCGGCAAGGTCTGCCCGATCTCTAAAGCCCCCATGAAATCCTCAGCAGTGAGCCACTTTTCCCGCTCGACCACCACATCGCGCAGGTAGGCCACCAACCCGCCGCCAAAACTGGTCAGGCCAATGAAGAAAAAAGCCGAAAAGATTTTTCCCAGGCCCGGGGTTTCGGCAGGTGCTTCACTCACGATTGGTGGACCGGGTGGGGCCGAGGCCATAGACGATGGCGGTTTTAGTGGTGCCCAAAGTCACCCACTCATAGGCATCGAGCTGCAAGGTTTTGTAGAAATCAATCGCCCGCGCGTAGGGCTCTTTGTGCAAGTCTTCCCTGCGATCGAATTTGCACTGAAAAGCAAACTCCGCGCAGATGGCGCGTTCGTGCTGGCGATCCCGCCACACCGCTATGGTCGTCTTGCCTTTGACTCCATGACCGAAGTGCAGTTCCCCCACATCCACCTGCACCTCTTCGACGGCGAAATCGTTCACCAGGGAGAGTCGGGCCTCATCGGCGGCTTGGGCTTGGCGCAAAGCGGGAAATGCGGTGGTGAGGTCTTTGATCGCCAAATTCAATTCCTCGCGCGGCATGGCCAAAATACAGTTGTGCGAGTAGATTGAGCGGATAC
>CAZQRL010000014.1:0-61380 GCA_964595865.1 uncultured Chthoniobacteraceae bacterium | reverse complement strand
TTGGCCACCCCTGCTGGGCCATTTCTCCCTCCAATTCAACAACTTAACTGTCCGATTTTGCTCCGGCAAAAAATTCTTGTTATGCTCCGTCGCCCACAGAGGCAAATTACCGCTTGCCAAGTTTTTCTGGCCCTGCCACTTTTGGCCCTCTTACAGGAAATCAGAAAAACGAATCATCATGTCCGCGTCCGAAACTCAAGACCTCTCCGCCATGCGCTTGCATGAAGGCGATACTGGCAGCACCGGAGTGCAAATCGCCCTCCTTACGGCCCGCATCAACGATCTCACCGAGCATCTGAAAACCCACGTGAAGGATCACTCCTCCCGTCGGGGGCTGCTTAAATTGGTGGCCCGCCGCCGCAGCTTGCTCGATTACCTGAAGCGCAAATCGGTGGACCGTTATCAGACCGTCCTGCAAAGTCTGAGCTTGCGGAAATAATCGTTCGGGACTTCTCACCGTCCCGGCTTTCCGCTCTCCGACTCATTCTGCATTGTTCCCGTTGGTTGCTCGACATCTTTGCCGTTTTGCGGATGTCTGAATCCTCTTTAGCGAGGTTGAATTGCCAAATTCTTCCCCCTCACTGGCCGGAGCAGTCTTGTGGACTGCCCTCCCGCCCCCACTTTCACTAAAAAACTATGCCCACATCCATCTCCTGTCAGGTCGGCTCGACCGAAATTATCTTTGAAACCGGCAAACTCGCCAAACTTGCCGATGGTGCCGCCACCGTTCGTTGCGGGGACACCATTGTCCTTGCCTCGGCGGTCAGTGCCACCACGATGAAGGAAGGACAGGATTTTTTCCCGCTCACAGTGGACTATAAAGAGAAGGCCGCTGCGGTGGGGAAATTCCCCGGCGGATACTTCAAACGCGAAGGCAGGCCCTCGGAGAAGGAAATCCTCACCAGCCGCATGACCGACCGCCCCCTGCGGCCGCTCTTCCCCAAGGGCTATTTCTATGACACGCAAATCATCAGCATCCTCTTGAGTGCCGATGGCCAGAACGACCCGGACATCCTCAGCATCAACGGCGCTTCCGCAGCTCTGGTGGTCTCCGACATCCCTTTCGCCGGCCCCATCGGCGCAGTGCGGGTGGGTCGAGTCAATGGTGCCTTTGTGGCTAATCCCACGCATGATGAACGGGAAAACAGCGACTTGGATCTGGTTTATGTCGGTGATGGGGAGCAAGTGATTATGATCGAGGGTTCGGCGAAGGAGCTTCCGGAAGACGAGTTTATCGCCGCTCTGGATTTTGCCAAGAGCCAAGCGGCGATTTTGGTGGCGGCGCAAAAGGAATTGGCCGCCCAGGCTGGAAAACCGAAGCGCGAGGCCAAACTTCTGGAAGTGAACCAAGAATTGCTGGAAGTGGCCTACCAGGTTGCCGGCGACCGCATTGAGGCTGCTCTCTACACTCCCGGGAAAGTCGCCCGCGGCAAAGCGGTGGACGCTCTGCGCCAAGAAGTCTCCGCCGCCATTTTGCAGCGCTTTCCCGAAGCCGACAGCTTCAGCATCTCGCAGGCCTTCGACTATCTGCAGAAAAAAGCCTTCCGCGTGAGTATTCTAGACCGCAAACAACGCTGCGATGGTCGTGGTCTGCACAGCATCCGCTCCTTGAGTTCCGAAGTCGGTCTTCTTCCGCGCGCCCATGGCTCTGCTCTCTTCGCTCGCGGTGAGACCCAAGCTCTCGCTCTGGCCACCCTCGCTCCGACCGATGAAGCCCAGACCATCGATAACTACGGCGGCGGCGGCGATACCAAGCGCTTCATTTTGCACTACAACTTCCCGCCCTTCAGCGTCGGTGAAACCGGGCGCTTCGGGGGACAAAACCGGCGTGAAATCGGCCACGGTGCGCTCGCCGAGCGTTCCATTGAGCCAGTCCTTCCGCCAGAAACTGATTTCCCGTATGCCATCCGCGTGTCCAGCGAAGTCATGGAATCCAATGGGTCCACCTCCATGGCGACAGTTTGTGCCGGCACCCTGGCCTTGCTGGATGCCGGGGTTCCTCTACGCCGGCCCGTGGCGGGGATCTCCGTCGGGTTGGTGACGGAATTCAATGACGATGGCCAGCTGCTCCGCTACACCACTCTCAGCGATATCATCGGCTCCGAAGACCACTTTGGCGATATGGACTTCAAGCTCTGCGGCACCGAAGTCGGCGTCACCGGTTTCCAGCTCGATCTCAAACTCCCCGGAGTCAGCCACGCCATTATGGCCGAGGCGATTCGCGATGCCAAAGAAAAGCGCGGGGAAATTCTCTGCCACATGGCTGGCACTTTGGCGGCCCCTCGCGCCGAGATGAGCCCCTACGCTCCGCGCATCGAAACCATCCGCATCAACCCCGATAAAATCGGCCTGCTCATTGGCCCCGGAGGCAAGACCATCAAAGGTATCGTCGCCGAGACAGGTGCCGAGATTAACATCGAGGACGACGGATCTGTGCACATCTACTCCAGCAATGGAGAGGCCCTCGCCCGCGCCAAGGAGATTATTCACGGTATGACCCGCGAGATCACCATTGGGGAGGTCTATCAAGGCACAGTGGTTTCGATCAAAGAGTTCGGAGCTTTCGTCGAGGTCCTACCCGGCAAGGATGGATTGGTGCACATTTCTGAGTTGGCTGATTTCCGCGTCAACAAGGTGCAAGATGTGGTGCAGGTGGGAGATTCCATTTGGGTGAAGTGCATTGGCGTGGACGACAAGGGGCGCGTCAAACTGAGCCGCAAGGCCGCGATGAAAGAGCGCGACGAAGCGGCCTCCGCTGCCTCTTAGTCGTTCCCACCCTGCGGAGGTGGCGCGACTGGCCCTGCCTCCGGGCGGGTAAAAAACCCCGCCAACCAGATTGTCACTTCCTCAGTGGCAGTCTCCGCTACTCGATGCCGGAGATGCGCTGGAAGCAAAAGCGCATCTACCGGCCGCAGCGGAATCCGCGTTCCATTGGCAAATTCCAGCACGGCCTTGCCTTGCAGAACCAGCACCCATTCGTCCTCCTCCTGGACTTAGAAAAAAAAAAAGCCCTCTGGGCTGTGCTGGCCATAGGAGAGGATCCCTTCAATTGGCACTGCTTGCCCCCGGCAGAGGACCTCGATGATTTCCTGCGGGCTGGCCGAAGGAAGGTCTGTGAAAAGGTTTCTTACCTCGAGGTTGGGGGAAGGTGGAGAGGATCGGCTCACAGGGGTCGAAGGTTAGCGGCGGGAAATCTTCAGGCCTATCCTTGAGTCCCTTCGGTCTCTGCACCGGCCACGGGGTGGTGCAGTTTAGACGTGGCAAATCGTCCCTTTGCGTTAGTGTAGCAGGAGATGTCCGCGCCTAGCTCTGTTTTGCTCATCAAACCCGGGTCCTTGGGAGACATCGTGCATGCCCTGCCATCGGTGACCTATCTGCGCCGGGCCTGGCCCGAAGTGCGCATCTCCTGGATTGTGGATCGTCGGTGGCGGGAGTTGCTCGAAGGCGTGCCGGGGTTGGATCGCTTGGTGGAGTTTCCCCGGGAGCATTTCCGCGGGCCGGGTGGCTGGGCGCGTTCGGTGCGGTGGTTCCGCTCTTTGCGTTGCCTGCGTCCGGATCTGGCTCTGGATTTGCAAGGCCTGATGCGCAGCGCGCTCATGGCGCGAGCCAGCCGGGCCCCCATCTGCTTTGGAGGAAGCGACGCCCGCGAAGGAGCCTTCTGGCTCTACAACGGCCACGCCAAGGTGGATCCTCATGCCCATGCGGTGGACCGCTACCGCGCAATCCTGCAAGGCGCAGGAATTGATACCCAGAGCGCTCCCGTTTTTCCCCTTGGTCCCGGAACACTACCGGATCTTGATCTACCCGCGCAGTTCCTCCTCTTGCATCCCTTTGCTCGCGGGCACGGCAAATCCTGGGATAGTGCCACTCTGAGGCGATTCTGCTCGGCTTGGCAGGAACGAGGCGGAGCGGCCTGCCCCATCGTGCTGGTAGGTCATGGGCAAACGCCATCCGATTTGCCGGAAGGGGTCATCAATCTTCTTGGCCAGACCTCGCTGGGGCAATTCATTGGTTTGGCGCGAAAAGCCCAGTGGGTCGTGAGCGTGGATAGTGGGCCCGCACACATTGCCGCCGCGCTGCACGATCGCGTGCTGGTCATACACACCTGGAGCGATCCCCGCCGCGTGGGGCCCTACAACGAACAAGCCTGGATCTGGCAAGGTGGCAACATCCGCCGACAAAATCTGAATCCCTGCTCCAGCCTCTCCAGTAGCCAGCCTTTTAATCCCCACGCCGCAACCGCTCTGGCTGATTGGCTGGCGGAACAACTCAGCAACCCATCGAGCTTTCCCCGGCCATGAGGGTTCCGGATCGCATCGTCAAAGAACGGCGCGAACGCCTCGCCGCCCTGCTGCAGGAGACTCAATATCTGCCCGTGGCAGAAATTTGCCGCCGATTGGGCATTTCCGAAGCCACGGCCCGGCGCGATCTTGCCGTTTTGGCCAGCGAACAAAGCATCCAGCGGACTTTTGGAGGTGCCGTCTCGTTTTACAACCGACGGTTTCCTTCCTTCCAACAACGGCTGCGAACCAACCAAGCCAGCAAACGCAAAATCGCTCAGCGCGCACGTGGATTTCTCCAGCCTGACATGATCTGCTTTTTCGATGCCGGCACCTCCGTTTTTCTCCTGGCAGAGGAGTTGCGTCAGCGCCCGGTCTCTCCCCTGACAGTCGTGACCGGTAATTTGCCTGTGGCGGAGCTCTTGGCCCAGATCGAAGGATGCACCGTCCATCTCCTCGGAGGCCAACTAGTCGCCCGGCAATCCGTGCTCCTCGGCCCCGCCGCCCTCTCCGCCTGTCACCTGTGGAATTATGACCTCGCCATCCTCTCGGCCGAGGGCATGGACCACCGCGGTCTCTGGAACTCCCAGGAGGAAATTATCAATCTGCAAAAAGCCGTCCTCGCCCGCAGCCGCCGTGCCCTCGTCCTCCTCGACCGCAGCAAACTCGGACGCTCCACGGACTTCCATCTCGCTGACTGGTCGGCCCCTCTGGAAATCCTCACCGACCTCTCTGCCTCAGAATTACGCCGCGAATCCATTCCTCCCGAAAAAACCATCTGCATCTCAAGATAAGTTGATTTGTTTTTCGGAGACGTGCAGAGTCAGGGTTCGCCAAGCAACTAATCCTTGCCATCCGCAGGCGATTTTTGTTTTTCATCAGGGGCAATGAAGACCGACACATCTCCAAACCTGCGCAGCCTGACCTTGGCGGTGATTCTAATCGTCCTGGCTGGGGGCTACCGAGTCTTGCGGGCGGCCTATCTTCCCGAATTGCCGAATTTTTCGCCGCTGATGGCTATGGCCTTTTGTGGCGGGCTGTTTCTGCCTTGGAGGCTGGCTTTGGGGTCGGTTTTGGGCACGCTGGTGCTCTCCGATCTCTGGATTGGCATGGTCTTGGATATTGGCGGGCTGGGATGGCACTTGGTAATCAATTACCTCCTCTTCAGCGCCGCACTCGGCTTCGGCATGCTCCTGCGGCAAAAAGCCTTTTCCCTTCGCTGGTTTCTCGGCGGGGTGCTCTTCAACGCCATCGTGTTTTACCTCGTGACCAACACCGGAGCTTGGATGGCCAACCCCTACTATGCGAAGACGATTGCCGGGTGGATTCAGGCGCTCACGACTGGCGTGCCGGGATATCCGCCGACTTGGACCTTTTTCCGCAACTCAATGTTCAGCGACCTGTTTTTCTCTTCGATCTTCGCGGGATCGTGGTTTTTGGCCCGAGGGGGCGCGAAACTGAACCGCGCCGCCAAAGCGACGATCAAACGCTGAGCGGCTCTCGGGCCTTGCCCTAGCGCTGGAAGAGGTAGCGCAGGGCGTTGCCGAATCGCAGACGCCAAGAGAGTTCATCGTGCGAGCCTCCGGGGACATGCACGATGCGGAAATTTTCCTCCTCCCGCCAACCTTTCTCCCGCAACAGCGCAGCCAACTCCACGTGGTAGGGCTCATAGCACATATCGAGCCCTTCCGTGCCATAATCAAAATACATGCGCACGTTGTTGGGCAGAGCCGGTTCGTTTTCCAGGGCCAGGAGTTGTCCCGCATCGCGCGGCAGGGAATCCGAAAGATCCTCGAAGGCGGTGGAGAGGCACGCGTAGCGGGTAAAGATGCCCGGGTGATGCAGGGCGGTGTAAAAGCAATTCAGGGCGCCCAGAGAGCTGCCGCAGAGGATGCGATGATCCGAGCGGGCCACGGTGTGGTAATGGGTGTCAATGTAGGGCACGAGTTCCCGCGCCACGAAGTTGGAGTAAGCCGCGCCGCCTCGCTCTGGAGACAGGTCAATGTCCCGCAGGTCGAAGTTGTCTTCGCTGAAACCTTCCGGGTGACACACCGCCACCAAGATTGCCTCCGGCATCACTTCCTCCGCAGAGAGTTTGCGCACCCACTCATCGGCAGCCCAATCAATGCGACTCACCGGGCTAGTTAGGGGATCAAAGATGTTCTCCCCATCATGCAAATAAATCACCGGGAAGCGATGGCCGGGCCGCAACGGATAGGACGGCGGCAACCAGACCAGAAGGTCGCGGTCGGAGGCCAAAATGCGGGAGTAGATCCGATCGCGAGTCAGGCGCCCGGCGTAGCGGTCTTTCCAATCTGCCACCGTCAGGTGAATCGTGGCGTCGAGCCAGACTTCGTGGCTGTAATTCAGCGGCACATGCCCCCAGGCATCCACAGCCTCCGATTGCCAGGTGCCACGGGTGATTTTGAACTCCAGATGCGTGCCTTCGTCGGCTTCAATTTCCCCGACCAACCAAGGCCCCTCGGGTTGCAACTCCAGCCCCCGCTGCGGCGACCAATTTCCCAACGCCGGATGGTTGCCCGTGATTTTCACTGGCGCGTCTCCAGTGGTGATCGGCGGCAAAATGTGAAAACGAATTGTGCTCATCAAGCTCGATCCTAACTCGACCACCCCTTCTCTGCCAAAACCAAACCATTAGCCCTTCTTTGCGCGGGTGTAATTGCGAAATTCAGCAAAGATCCGGCGACGAGTTTCCCAGAGGCATCCCAATTTTTGTTGGCGCGGCAGATCCACCGTTGAGCCATGGAATCGAGATGGGGAGGGGACCACCAAACCCCAGAGAGTTTGAGTCTTTTTTGCAGGACCTGGTGGTGGCCGCCTGCGATCATGCCGCTACCGATGGGCCGGTCCAGAGCGCGTGCAGCCGGGTAATCCAAGTTGTCATGGTGATTAGAGAAAAGGAGCGCCGAGCGGTGTGGAGGGGAGCATCCGGCCCCTGGATTGATGGCTCGATAGCACGTGCCAACCCGGCCTTGACTGCTGCGGCCTGTCCTCGGAGCAATCGGCGTTTTTGCGTTTGCAGCCAGCGGCGACGGGGTTCTTGCCAAGGGGCATGGGCCTTTGGCGCACGGCCCAATTATTCCAGGAGGTGGTAGAGGTCGAGTAGGTGGTTGGCTCGGTCCCCAAGCAGGGCTTCTTTTTGGCGGGCGATCCAAGGGGCACCAGCACTCCCCACATGGCTATGACTCTCCAGAGCCCACCCCTCCTAAGCGGCGCATCGCGCCCAACGAGAGCCCAAAGTATCAACCGATTCCAAATCACCAGCGTAGCGAGCACTGACTCTGCCCGCCGCCCGCACGGCGCACAACCGCGCCTCCATCCAACGCACCGAGTGCTGCTTTCGGCGGTCACCCGGCATCTTGGGCCCGTAGAAAAATCGCCCTCTTGGCAGCATGGTGCCATCCGCTTGGGCAATCAGATGGGCCGCTCCCCCGGTAGGTAGCACTCCCACCGACCCGCCAACGCCTTGGGCCGGGCTCATTCTGGAGCCATGTTTCAGATTGATGGAGCGAACGCTGCTGGCAGAGAGCTCGACGGGATGGTGAAGCAACATTGCGCTCGGCGGCCAAAGAAAAGGATTCTTCCGCCCCAAAATCCACCAATGCTTTTTCCACCCCACGAGAGTAACCCCCGGGGCGAAATCCCAACCGCACACAAAGCAACCGCACCGTAACTTGTCCTTGCTGCTAAACCTGCTCCCAGATCTCCACCGGCCCGGGCAACATGGCTATGCGGAGTTCTTTTTACCGTGTTTGCGCCATCTAGGCGTTTTTTCGCTCGCCGCTCAGGCCTCCATCTCCCGGCATTCCATCCCCCCCTCGCAGAGCGACTCCTCCAAGGCGTTCGATCTCGTGCAGCACCGTCCGCTTGGCTGCTTCCATTGATTGCAAGTCGCTCTGAGGATCCTCGCCGATCTCTTGGAGTCGTTCCGAGCGCTCGAGCAATGCAGGATGCTTTTCGACCCAGATTAGGGTGCTGCTTTTGATTTTGCTGTTGCTTGAGGTTTGAGCCATCCCCATTTTATTTGAGATCGCGTCTCAAAGGTAGAGCCTTTTGCCAATTTGTTTTGCCTCACCTGCTACCTTTCTCAATAACACCCTCTTTGCTCCATGAAAGCCTCTGCTTCCCAGCTTCACGAACTCCTCACGCAGCGCATCGTTATCCTCGATGGCGCCATGGGAACCATGATTCAAAGCTACCGCCTGGAGGAAGCCGACTACCGGGGCGAGCGCTGGGCGGATCATCCGAACGACCTCAAGGGCAACAACGATCTTCTGGTATTAAGCAAGCCGGAGGTCATTCTGGAGATCCACCAGGCTTATCTGCGCGCCGGAGCGGATATCATTGAAACCAACACCTTCAATGGCACCGCCATCTCCCAGGCGGAATATGGCTTGAGCCACCTGGCCCGGGAAATCAACTTGGCCGCCGCCCGATTAGCTCGCCAAGCAGCCGATGGCAGCACCGATCGCCCGGTCTTTGTGGCCGGAGCTGTCGGTCCATTGAACCGCACCCTCAGCATCTCTCGCGATGTCAACGATCCCGGGAAGCGGGAAGTGACTTTCGAGCAGGTCTGCGCTGCTTACACGGAACAAGTGGAGGCCTTGGTTGAAGGCGGCGTGGACATCCTCCTCGTCGAGACCATCTTCGATACCCTGAACGCCAAAGCCGCCCTCTTCGCGATTCGCGAATTTTTTCACCGTCACCAAGTTTCCCTGCCTGTGATGGTCTCCGGAACCATCACAGATCTCAGCGGACGCACCCTCACGGGACAGACCGTCGAGGCGTTCCTCAACTCTGTCTCCCACTTCCCCTTGCTGAGCATCGGACTCAACTGCGCTCTCGGACCGCAGGAAATGCGCCCTTACATCGAAGAGCTGGCCACGAAAGCTCCGTTTCACGTCAGCGCCTACCCCAACGCCGGGCTGCCCGATCCGCTTTCCCCAACCGGTTTTCCGGAAACTCCGGAATCCCTCGCCCCGCAACTGCGCGCCTGGGCCGAAGAAGGCTGGCTGAACCTCGTCGGCGGTTGCTGCGGCACCACTCCGGACCACATCGCGGCCATCGCCACCGCCGTGCGCGATTTGCCACCTCGCCGCCCCCAGCCGCGCCCGAAAACCCTTCGCCTTAGCGGACTTGAGGCTTTCGAAGCCCGTCCGGAAATCCCTTTCATCAATGTCGGCGAACGCACTAACGTCACCGGCTCCCCGAAATTTGCCAAACTCATCCTCGCCGAACAATTTGACGAGGCCCTGGCCGTGGCCCGGCAACAGGTCGAGGCCGGCGCGCAGATCATTGATATCAATATGGACGAGGGAATGCTCGACGGCGTCGCGGCCATGACCCGCTTCCTCAACCTTATCGCCGCCGAACCCGACATCTCCCGGGTCCCCATCATGCTCGATTCCTCGAAATGGGAAGTGCTGGAAGCCGGTCTGCGCTGCGTGCAAGGCAAGTGCGTCGTCAACTCTATTAGCCTCAAGGAGGGGCCGGAGAAGTTTCTTGCGCTGGCACGCAAAATCCGCGCTTACGGCGCGGCTGTCATCGTCATGGCGTTTGACGAAACCGGCCAAGCCGATACCTACGAACGCAAAATCGCCGTCTGTGAGCGGGCTTATCGTTTGCTGGTGGAGGAGGCAGATTTTCCGCCTGAAGACATCATCTTTGATCCAAATATCCTCACCGTGGCCACCGGCATGGAAGAACACAACGACTACGCCGTGGCCTTCATCGAGGCTACCCGTTGGATCAAAAATCATCTGCCCCATGCCCGCGTGAGTGGCGGGATAAGCAACATTTCTTTCTCCTTCCGGGGCAACAACGTCGTGCGCGAGGCCATGCACACTGCCTTCCTCTACCACGCTATCCGCGCCGGACTCGACATGGGCATCGTCAATGCGGGGCAACTCGGCGTCTATGCAGAAATTCCGCCCGACCTTTTGCAGCTCATCGAGGATGTGCTTTTCAACCGCCGTCCCGATGCCACCGAACGCCTCATCCAGCACGCTGAGGAACTCAAGGCCCGCTCCGGCGGCAAGACGGGCAGCAACGCTTCCGGCCCCGATCTGGCTTGGCGCCAAGACTCGGTCGAAGCCCGCTTGCAACATGCCCTTCTGCGCGGCATCACCGACTTCATTGATCAAGACACCGAGGAAGCCCGGCAAAAATACGGACGCCCTCTGGCTGTGATCGAAGGCCCGCTCATGGATGGCATGCGCGTCGTCGGCGATCTCTTCGGCGAAGGGAAAATGTTCCTTCCCCAGGTTGTCAAAAGTGCCCGCGTGATGAAAAAATCCGTCGCCTGGCTCACCCCGTTCATGGAAGCAGAACGTGCCGCCGATGCCGGTCAGCGTGCCCAAGGTAAAATCCTTCTCGCCACGGTGAAAGGCGATGTGCACGACATCGGCAAGAACATCGTTGGGGTTGTTCTGGCCTGCAATAATTTCGAAATTATTGACCTCGGCGTGATGGTTCCTTGCGAGAAGATCCTTGCCGCCGCCCGGGAACATCAGGTGGACCTTATTGGGCTCAGCGGTCTCATCACGCCCTCGCTGGACGAGATGATCCATGTGGCCAAAGAAATGCAACGCGAGGGATTCCGGCAGCCCTTGCTCATCGGCGGAGCCACCACCAGCAAAGCTCACACCGCGGTCAAAATCGCTCCGCACTACCGCGGCGGAGTCGTCCACGTCCTCGATGCCGGGCGGAGCGTCAACGTTGCCACCAGCTTGCTCAATCCCGAGAATGCGCCGGAGTTTCTCTCCCGGCTGGAAGCCGACTACGAGCGCCTCCGCCAAGAACACGCCGCCAAGACCGAAGCCAAGCCCCTACTGGCCATCGAGGAAGCCCGCGCCCGCGCCTTCTCCTGCGATTGGTCCACCCAGGAGATCGCCGTTCCAGAAAAACTCGGGGTGCAAGTCTTCTCCTCGGTCCAAGTGGAAGACTTGCTCCCCCTCTTTGATTGGTCACCCTTCTTCAGCGCTTGGGAAATGCACGGCCGCTTCCCGCGAATCTTCGACGACCCAAAAATCGGCGCCGAAGCCCGCGAACTCTATGAAGATGCCCAAGTGCTTCTCGAGCACATCCTTCGCGAAAAGCTTTTCCACCCCCGCGGCGTCCTCGCCTTCTGGCCAGCAAACCGCGTCGGCGATAGCATCGAAGTCTATGCCGACCCCTCGCGCCGGGAGCTTCTCGGACGTTTCCACTGCTTGCGCCAACAACAACCCAAGCCCGCCGACCAGCCCAACCTCTGTCTGGCCGATTTCCTGGCTCCCAAAGATTCTGGGCGCGTGGATTACCTCGGGGGCTTTGCCGTCACCGCTGGACCCGAAGTCCAGACCGTTGCCGAAGCTTACGAACGCGAGCACGATGACTACTCCGCGCTGATCATCAAAGCCCTGGGCGATCGCTGTGCGGAGGCCTTCGCCGAGTGGATGCACCGCGAAGCCCGACGCCAATGGGGTTTCGGCCTCGAAGAGCAGCTCTCGAATGAAGATTTGATTCGCGAAAAATACCGCGGCATCCGTCCCGCTCCCGGCTACCCCGCCTGCCCGGACCACACCGAAAAATGGGAGCTCTTCCGCCTCCTCAATGCCACCCACCACACTGGCATCACCCTCACCGAAAGCCTCGCCATGCAGCCCGCCAGCAGCGTCAGCGGACTCATCTTTGCCCACCCGGCAAGCAAATACTTCGCCGTCGGCAAGCTCGGCCCAGACCAAGTAGCAGACTACGCCGCCCGCAAAGGCATGCCCCTGGCGGAAGCCGAGAAATGGCTCATGCCCTACCTCCAATATCACCCGGATAGCTCCCTCGTGCGTCCCTGCCTTGTGGGCTGAAGCGCTCTTCGCCCGCTCAGCGCCAACGTCGCGGGGCCTTGGCGGCCAACAGAAAAGTCGTTTCCGCCGCCACGGCTTCTCCTCCGGTTTCCGGCGTAAAAAACGCCACCTGCCCACTGGCCTCGAGAATCGCTGGGGCCTCAATGGAAAATTGCACGAAACCGACCTTGGCCTTCACTCCGGAGGCATCCCAAAAGATGGAATTCGTCCGCACCAGGTGACGAAACTCCGAGAAAATCTTCCCGCGCAGTTCCACGGTTTGCCCGTGGGCAGACAAGTGCCGGGCGGTGATCTCGCCAACGTGCTGCCCATTGTAGGTGATAAGTGCTCCCGGCGCGACGGCCGTATGCGCGGATGTGAGGCGAATCTCCAGCCCTGGTGCCGCCGTCACCACTTCCTCCGCAGCCGTCGCCACGGTAAACTCCTCCGCGTATCCCGGGCCGCTCCCCTTGGCGCAATTGATGAACACCCCACTCACCAAAGCCTCCAGGCCGGAAATGCCTCGCAGGGAAATCTCCGGTCGCACCACCGCAAACTCACTGCCCCGCAGCCGCAGGAAATCATAGCCCGGGAAGAAGCGCGCCGTGGCCACCACCGCCCCCGGTGCAAACTCCAAACTTTCCACGACCCCCACCGGCAAGCCTAGGTAGCGAAGTTGCGTCTGCCCGGCGAGGAGCCCGCGAGCATCGGCGAGGCGCAGACGGATTGGAGCCGATGTCGCCCGGGCCAAGGTTTCAGAGGCAAAGAGTGGGAAGATCTGCCCGGCGGCAGCGGCAGGCGCGGGCGAAGTTGCTTCGTCAAAATTTGCCCAGGCGATCCCGCCATGCAACAGCCCCGCCAAGCTCTCCACTCGCACCTGGATATTCCCCGGCCCCGCGACGATCCCCGTCGCAGGCACCCGCCAAAACCGGCTGCTCTCCCGCACCAAATGGCTCGCCTGCGGCAGAAAGCCCAAAACTAACTCCACCTCGCCATTCGGTGCCACCCGCTTGCGCAAGACCACCCCCACTTGCAGGCCCTGATAGTAAACCGGCGCCCCCTGTTCCAGTTGGCCGATTTCCTGAGCCCGCACCACCACCGACAACCCTGGGTATTGGTCGTTCAGCTTCTCCTCCATGGCCTCATCCGGAGAGACCCCGACAAAGGCCAAACACGGCTCCCCACCATCGCCGGGCTCAAACGCAATATACGGCCCCGTCACCAAAGTCTCCAGCCCGGTAATCCCCTTCCAAGTGATCTCTGGCCGGACAAAATAAAATTTCGCGGAGGAATCAATCAGCGGAGCCAGCGAAGCCGCCACCCGCACCATGGCCCGAATACTGCCCCGGGCAGGCGAAGGTTCGAGCTTTTCCACGATGCCGACTGGTTGCCCCAAGTAGGCGACACGGGTCTCACCCGCCCGCATGGCGATCGCGGAAGGAAAATCAATCGTCAGGCGCGGGCCATCAGCACGGGCAGAAATCTCATTCGCGCTCAGCTCAAAGCGCGTGCCCTCCTTGGCCACCGGCCCGGGAAGTTCAAACGTATCGAAAGCCACTCCGCCATCCAAAATCGCGGCGATGGAGGGCAGATTGAGCTGCACCTCCCCGGGGCTGGCACTCAACGAAGCTGCCGAGAGCAGCCAGAAACGCGAGTTTTCCCGCACCCGATCGGCATAGCGCTCTTGAATCTCCAGGCCTGCCAGCGCCCGGCCATCCGGCGTCAAATCTTTGTAGGCGATCCAACCCACTTGCGTGCCCCGATGGAAAACCGGCGTGCTCCGGGCAATGAAGGGAATGGAATCCGCCTCGAGAGAAAACTCCAACGTGGCGGCATTCTCCGTGGAAAGCGGAGCCTGGTCCAAAGCCGAGAAGGAAAAGGTCGGCTGGCCATCCGGACGGGTCACCAGAGCGCGAATCGAGTTCCCTTGGATCAGAGCTTCCAAGCCCGCCACGCCGTGCAAAGAGACCACCGGCTTTTCGATCCAGAATTGCGTGCCCTCCCGGGCCAGATTGCTCGCATAGGCCATCAGCTGCACCGTCACCACGGCTTGGCTGAGCTCATTTTCCAAACGCACGGCCACTACTTCGCCAGCCTTGACTCCACGGTAAATCAGCTCCGTCTTGCCGGCCTCAATTCCCGGCGCCTCGGAAAAAACAATCTCAATCCTCGGGCCTTTTCCCGCCTCCTTGTCCCACCACAACCACAGCGTCACCCCCAGGGCGAGCAACGGAAAAACCCAGGTCCAGGAAAAGCGCGGCAGCCAGGAGGCCGGCACGATCCGCGCTGCAGCCGTTGTTGGGTTTTCGCTCATGTCGCAGGACGCGCCGTTTGCCAAATCATACGCGGTTCATAAAACTCCGCCGCGAAGAGCGTGACCAGCAAAACTCCGGCAAAGAAAAACACCCCCGGCTCCGGCTGCACGCTGGCCAGCACCCCGAGCTGCCCCACGGCCGCCAAAACCGACAGCAGAAAAATGTCCACCATGGACCAAGTGCCGATCTGATGCAGGATACGATACACCCGGGAACGCAGGCGCTGCTGCCGGTCCGTCCCATGCAAAGCCAACAGCCAACTCATCACCACCAGCTTCAAGAGCGGCACGAGAAAACTTGCCAAAAACACAATCAGCGCCACCCCGGGAAGTCCCGAATCCCAGAGCTCCCCCACCCCTCCCAGAATCGTCAAAGGTTGCACCACCCCCGTAATCGTAATCGTCATCACCGGCCAGAGATTGGCCGGCCAATAAAGAATCAGCCCCGTGATGACCAGCGAGCGCGCCAGGCGCAAACGTTGCGCCTCGGTCATTGGTAGGGCTCCGAGGATTCGAGAAAAGCCAACGCCTCATCCGGGGCGTAGAGACTATCCACAATCAGGGCATTCACCGCCACCAGACCAATTAGCCAGACTCCCGGCTGCCACGTCACCTGCCCGATGAGATCCAGCTTCACCGCCGAGACCAAGCAAGCCAGCGCGAAGACCGGCAACAAACTCCATGGCTGCGCTGCCTGGGCCAACTTCACCGCGCGGGCCGCACCCACCCAGCGCCGCCCCACCGAACACGATGCCGCAGAGTAAAACACCCCGGCAAAATACAAAGTCGGAGCCACCACCGCGCACAACAATACCAACAACCCGATCGGCCCATACCCCTGGGCGGCCAGCACTTTGACCCCGGTGAGAATTTCATTCGATTGCACCTTGCCCATGACACTGAAGTTCATGATTGGGAAAACATTTGCTAGCCCGAGCAAAATCAGGCCACAGAGCGCGAGCGAAGCCGCTGCCGTGCCTGAACCCAAAGTGCGATACTTCTTGAGCACCTCATCGCACCGCCCACAGCGAAGAATCTGCCCAGCCCGCAGCGGCACATTTTCGACTTCAGCAGAGCAATTTGGACAAGTCAAAGACATCCCGGAAATCCGCCGCGATATTGGGGAAGCCCTCCCATTCTGGCAAGCCACGAATGTCTCATCACTCTATCCGCCCCGGCCAGCTTGCGGGCGTGCGGATTTATCCTTGCGACTGAACCGCCTTTGCCTCCAGTATCCATCTAGCCGCTTGTTGGGAAGGGTGGCTGAGTCCGGTTTAAGGCACACGACTCGAAATCGTGCGAGGGGTGAAACCCTCCGTGGGTTCGAATCCCACCCCTTCCGCCAAAGTTTGGTTCGGCAAAAATTCGCCCCAGCCGACGATGCGGCGAAGGTCGCTCGCTCCAGCAGGCAGTCGGCAGCTGGGCTTTACCAATCCGCTTTTTTGCCGCGGGTATCGAGGTGGGTGAAGCTGCCGTAGCGGCCGACTCCACCCGAGAAGATGCCGCGCTCGCGCAGTTCCCGGGCGACCATGGCCACCCTCCGCGGAGAGGAGCGGAATTGCAAATCGAGAGCCATATTCTGCATGTGGTAGGAATTGCTACGGGCACCTGGACACCGGGCGTTGTAAGCCGGGCTGCGATAGGCGGAGACAATGTCCTTCACCGGTTCGCCGAGCCGCTGAGCCACGAGATCCGTGGCGCGCAGGGTATTGCGGATGTTGCGCCAGAGCGGCTTGGGCGGAAGGGTATTGGAAACGGACCCGCGTTGCCGCAAGTGGGGCTCGATGATCTGGTGGATGCGAATGTTCCGCAGACGCAGACTCTGCAGGTAGCGCACGTAATCTCGCACCTGCGGCCCCAGACGGCGCACCCATTCCTCGGGAATCGCCACGGTGCTGACCGCTCCGCTGCGTGAAGTGAATTGCGGACTCAAAAATGCCGCGGCATCGCTCACACTGGCAAAAATGCCTCCCGCCACCAGCAGCAGCGAAGCTTTGAGAAAATTCCGCCGGGCCATGCCGCCGCCGAGATCCTCCGGAAGACAGTCTTCGCCGCCAAGCTCCGCAAGGGCTTCTTGCAAGCGTTCCTCTCTAACTTCTTGGTTGGTAAAAATCATTCCTCGAATTGGTTCAATGGTCTTGCGATTTCCCACCCCGTTGCGTCGCCAGAGGTGCTTCGGGTTCATCAGGCTAGGCTTGAGACCGCTGAGCATCTCCCAAGGCGGGAAATCGGCCAAGAAAACCTCGGCCCGCGCCATGCGCAAGCAGTTTTTATGCCGAAATTTGCGCCCATCGGCAGGCCCAAGGGAGGCAATCCGCATTATGGGAGGGCAAAATCTGCCTCCGGCGAGGGGCCTTGGCAGTTGAGAAGCCGTTTCGGACCGGCATAGGTGGCAAACAAGATCTGGTGGGCTCGGTGGGACATGATGCCATCCCGGGTGTAGTAGTCCTGGACCCAATTCAGGAGGTAAGCGAGGTGCTCCGCCCTGCACGCCCTGGCCCTGGATACCGCTCGCGCATTCTCGGAAGCTCTTCTCGTCGGCTTTGTTCCCTCAAGGGTTATGCTATGCCGTGCCCTGGTGGCATTTCATTGGCGTCAGTTCGGACTCCTCGCCGTTGCGGCTTTGGGATTGTCAAACGAGGGCAGCGTGGGCAGATTGCCGCCATGCCGGAACCTGCTCCCACCACAGGCCCCACCAATGTCCTGGGCACGCCTCTCCAGGCGTGTTGCTTCGCGCCCAAGACGGGATTTTACCGCGATGGGTTTTGTCGCACCGGCCCGGGGGACTACGGGGTGCATGTGGTTTGCGTGGAGGTCACGAAGGAGTTTCTCGCTTTCTCGCAACGCGTGGGCAATGACCTCAGCACACCGCGCCCGGAGCTGGACTTCCCGGGTTTGCAGCCGGGGGATCGTTGGTGTGTGTGTGCGGCGCGGTGGGCCGAGGCCCTGGAGGCGGGAGTGGCTCCGCCGGTGGTGCTGGAATCCACACACAGCTCGGCGGTGGAATTTATCAATCTCGAAGACCTCAAAGCGCACGCCATCCAACCATGAAAGCCCTGCTCCTTCTTTTCACCGCCCTCCTCTTCCTCGCTTGGCCTCTGCACGCGGAGGAGGAAATTTTCGCCGCAGCGGATTTGGAAGTTCTCGCCGAGCGGGCGGGGCTGGAGACGATCGTGGAGGGGGTGGTGCAAGAGACGGGCCAGACCCAGGAGGGAGGGATCACTTTTCTCAATCTGGATGGTCCCAAGAAGCGCGGCTTCACGGTGGTGATTTTCCAGCGGGACTACCCTTCGTTCACGCTCGATTTCGCTGGTCTCACGGGAAAAAAGATTCGTGTGCGCGGGCCGATCGAACTCTACGGGGACCGTCCGCAGATCGTCCTGCGGCAGCCGGGGCAGGTGGAAATTGTCGAGGAGTCGGCGGGCACTCCATGATCAATCTTGCGGTCATTAACCAAAAGGGCGGGGTGGGCAAGACCACCACGGCCGTGAACTTGGCGGCGGCCCTGGCCGAGGCGGGGCAGCGGGTCATTCTGGCGGATTTGGATCCACAGGGGAACGCCACAGGCGCGCTGGGTTTGAAATTGGCGGAGCTACCGGGAACCTATGAGGTCCTCATCGGGCAACGGCCAATCGGGGAGGTCATTCACCCGACCCGCCTGGAGAATCTGTTTGCCATTCCGGCGACCCTCGACCTGGCCGGGGCGGAAATCGAAGTGGCCCGGCTGGAAGATCATCTCGCCCAACTACGGCGAGCCCTGGACCCGCTGCGCCACTCGGATGCTGCGGAATTCCTGCTCCTCGACTGCCCTCCGTCGCTGGGAATCCTCATGTCGAACGCCCTGGTGGCTGCGGACCAGTTGCTCATTCCCATCCAGTGCGAATACTACGCCTTGGAAGGGCTGAATTTGCTCATGCAGGTGGCGGGGAATATCGCCCATGGCGGAGTCAATCCGGACCTGAAGATCTCTGGGATGGTCATGACGATGTTTGATGCCCGGACGAATCTCAATGGGGCGGTGGTGCGGGATGTGCGGGAGCATTTTGGCGAGGTCGTGTATGAGACGACAATCCCACGCACGGTGCGGTTCGGGGAAGCCCCCAGCCACGGGCTGACGATTTTGGAATACGATGGGGGTGGGCCGGGGGCACGGGCCTATCGCGAATTGGCCCGGGAGTTCCTCGATCGGCAAAGCCGCCAACTGGCTTTCCTCCTGCCGACTCCGCAAGCGGCCTGACGATTTTTTTCTTATGACTTCTTCGGAAATCCTCGCTGCCTTCCGCCAGACCGGCGCGCTCTTGCGCGGACACTTCATTTTGCGCTCCGGCCTGCATAGCCGGGAGTTTTTTCAGTGTGCCCTGCTCCTGCAGGAAGCCACGATCGCCGCGCGCGTCTGTGGAGCGCTGGCGGAGAAGGCGGCGGCTTACGATTTCAGCACCGTGGTGTCGCCGGCGGTGGGGGGAATTATCGTCGGGCAGGAAGTGGCTCGCCAACTGGGCAAGCGGCATATTTTTGTCGAGAAGGATGGGCAAGGCGGGCTGGTGCTAAGGCGGGGATTTCGCATCACGCCGGGAGAGAAGTTTTTTGTCGCCGAGGATGTGGTGACGCGCGGGGGACGGGTGGCCGAGACGATTGCCATCGTGCGGCGAGAAGGCGGCGTGGTGGTGGCAGCCGGGAGCATCGTGGACCGCAGTGGCGGCAACCGCCCGGATTTCGGCTGTCCCTTTTTTGGCCTGGTGGAACTGGCGGTGGAAACCTTCCCGCCGGATGCGCTCCCGCCCGATCTGGCGATGGTGCCGGCAGAGAAACCCGGGAGCAAGTAGGCTCCAGGGAGATTCTTCTGGCTGCGGACTTGGCAAGCAAGGCCGTCTCGGCTTGGATGCCCACCTGCATGAAAACAAACGATTTGCCGGAGTTATTGTTGTTGGCCACGGAAGCGGCCCGGGTGGCAGGAGGACTCATTCGGGCCAATTTTGGTCTGAGCTTGAACGTGGATGCGATGGAGCATCACGACATCAAGTTGGAGCTGGACCGCCGGGCTCAGGAACTCATCGAGTCCCTCCTTCTGCGCCGACACCCGGACTACGCCATCTACGGGGAGGAGGGCATAAGCGGTCCGGAAAATGCCGAGAACCAATGGATCATTGATCCGATTGATGGGACTGTGAACTTTTTCTATGGCATCCCGCACTTTTGCGTCTCGATCGCGCTGCGGCGGGCCGGAGAGGTGGTTCTGGGGGTGATTTACGATCCGGTGCGCGATGAGCTTTGGAGCGGGAGGCGCGGCGGGGTGGCGCAGCTCAATGGACATCCGATCGCCGTGAGTGCACGCACGGAGCTCTCGCAAGCGGTGGTCACGGTCGGGTTTTCCAAATCAGCGGCGGCGATCGAAGCGGGCGTGCCGGTGCTCGCCCGGCTGGCCCATGCGGTGAAAAAATGCCGCATGATGGGCAGCGCGGCCCTGGATGTGGCCTATGTGGCCTGCGGGCGCCTCGATGCCTACATCGAAAGCAAAATCAGTCTCTGGGATATTGCTGCCGGGGCGTTGCTGGTGGAGCTGGCTGGCGGCAAAGTCGAGCTCACTCCCCTGCCCGGAGAGCCGGATAAATTCCGGGCGGTGATTCACAGCGGGAGGTTGGACTATGGAGTCTCCTGAAAGAAGAATGGGCCCGCGTTGGCCGCGGGTGGGATGCGGCTACGATGTGCATCGGTTCGCCGAGGGCCGGCCGCTGATCTTGGGTGGGGTGGAGATTCCCTGCGATCGGGGACTCGAGGGACATTCCGATGCCGACGTGCTCTGCCATGCCATCATGGATGCTTTGCTCGGAGCGGCAGGCGAACGGGATATCGGGCATCATTTTCCCAATACCGATCCGGCCTACGCCGGAGTGAGTAGTCTGGTTTTGCTGGAGCGGGTGCGGGGGTTGTTAGCGGCGCAGGGATACGCCATCGGCAATGTGGATGCCACCGTGATCGCCGAAGCCCCGAAGCTCGCGCCGCACCTCAAGTCTATGCGGGAGCAAATCGGGCGTGCTTTGGGCGTGGAAGTCGGAGCCATCGGCATCAAAGCCACGACCAATGAGCAAATGGGCTTCATCGGCCGGGAAGAAGGCATCGCCGCGCTGGCCAGCGCCCTCATTTTTCCCTCCTGACGCATCCATGGGACTGCAGTTTTTCAATACCCTCAGCCGGAGAATCGAACCTTTTGTGCCACTGGATCCGCAAGGCCAACGAGTCAAGCTCTACACCTGCGGGCCGACGGTCTATAATCACGCGCACATCGGGAACTTTCGCGCCTACATTTTTGAAGATGTGCTGCAGCGACACCTGGAAGCCCGGGGGTTTCTGGTGGACCGGGTGATGAATCTCACGGATGTGGATGATAAAACCATTCGCGGCTGCCGCCAGGCCGGGGTGTCTTTGGCGCAGTTCACCCAGCCTTTCAAAGAAGCCTTTTTTGCCGACAAAAAGACGCTGCGAATTCTCCCGGCCCGGGCCTATCCCGAGGCCACGGCTGCGGAACATATTGGGCGGATGATTGAGATGATCGGGCTGCTGATCGAACGCGGCCATGCTTATCAGGCCGAAGATGGGTCGGTGTATTTCCGTATTCGCAGTTTCCCCCGTTATGGAGCCCTGGCACATATCAACCTCGAGGAGTTGCAACCTTCGGGACGGGTGCGGGCGGACGAATATGAAAAGGAAAGCGTCGGCGACTTTGCGCTCTGGAAGGCTTGGGATGAGGCCGATGGAGACGTCGGCTGGGAAAGCCCCTGGGGGCGCGGGCGTCCAGGTTGGCATATTGAGTGCAGCGCCATGGCCACAGGCTTGCTGGGCCCGCAACTCGATATCCACTGCGGCGGTGAGGACAATATTTTCCCGCATCACGAAGCAGAAATCGCCCAGAGCGAATGTGTCACCGGGCTGACTTTTGCCCGCTATTGGCTGCATTGCCGGCACCTCATGGTCGAAGGCCGCAAGATGGCCAAGTCGGAGGGCAATTTTTTCACTTTGCGGGATTTGCTGGCCGAGGGTTGGAGTGGGCGCGAAGTGCGTTACCTACTGCTCTCCGTGCGCTACCGGGAGCCGCTCAATTTTACCCGCGAGGGCCTCGCCGGCGCCCGCAGCGCCCTCAAACGGCTGGATGAATGGACCCGCAAGCTGCGGGAAATCGTTCGCAACCACCCCACCCCCGCCGATGGAGCTTCCCTGCCAGACTCCTGCGATCTGCAGGCCTTTGGCCGCTACTTGGATGATGATTTGAACATCTCCGGGGCACTCGGCAGTCTCTTCGAAGTGGTGCGGGAAACCAACCGCCTCTTGGCCGAGGAAAAATTGCTCCCGGCGGCGGCGGCCCGGCTGCTGCAATATCGCGAGGAAGTCGAAAAGGTCCTAGCAGTCGCGGAGGAGGAAAGCGAATTGCCCTCGGAGGTGGAAAAACTCCTGGCAGCGCGGGCGGCGGCACGGTCGGCGAAAAATTGGGCCGAAAGCGATCGTTTGCGCGATGCCATTCTCGCCTTGGGCTTTGTCGTCAAGGATACCAAAGCCGGTCAGCAAATCAGCCCCCAAAGAGGCATTTGAACCCAAAAGCGGCAGAGGGTTTGAAGTAGCCCCAGCCGCTCGATGGGGTGAACCCCCTCGAGCGGCTTGGGTCTGCTGGGGCGAAAACCTGGGGTTGCTCCGCGGGGAGGCTTCTGCTAGCGGTGAAGGAGTTCCGGAATGCCGACGTAGCACAGCGGTAGTGCAATCGATTCGTAATCGATAGGTCACGGGTTCGATTCCCGTCGTCGGCTCGGAGGCTTTTTTCCCGCGCTCAACGGAGCGCTCAGAGGGAGCTGATTTTTTGATAGACCTCCCGTAACTTGGCTCCGGGCTGCGTTTCCTGCAAACGGGGGAACTTGTTGCCAAGGAGAATAAAATCCCCCCGGCGGGTGAGCATCAACTTGTCCTCTTTCACTTCTACCCGCGTGATACGGTTCTGGCCGGCGATCAATGCGATGCGGGTAAGTAGGAGCAGATTTTCCGCTGCGGCAGGTAAGCAGCCAAAGCGATCGCGCCATTCGGCGGCCAGAGCGTCCAACTCCTCAATGCTACTGGCTTCATGAAGGCGGCGGTGGGCCTCCACCCGGAGTTTGGCACCCGGCAGGAAGTCTTGCGGGAGGAAAGCTGGAGCCAGCAGTTCAGCCTCACTGGCAGCCCAGCGCACCTCCTCCCGACAGAGGAAATCCAACTGCACAATCGCTGCGGACCGTTGCGCCCCGGACGTGCCTTGCAGCTTTTGCACAGCCTGCCGCAGCAGTTTGCAGTAAAGGTCGAAGCCAACGGTAATAATATGCCCGCTTTGGGCGGTGCCGAGGATGTTGCCCGCGCCGCGGATTTCCAAATCGCGCATGGCAATTTTGAAACCGGCTCCGAGTTGCGAGTATTGCTTGATGGCCGAAATGCGCTTGCGGGCTTCGCCGACCGTGAGCAAAGATCGCGGCATCAGCAGGTAAGCGCAGGCTCTAACGCCAGAGCGCCCCACGCGCCCGCGCAGTTGGTAAAGATCGGCCAGCCCGAAGAGGTCGGCGCGGTCAATGAGAATGGTATTGGCATTAGGGATATCGAGACCGCTCTCGATGATGGTCGTGGAGACCAAGACATCGGCGCGACCCTCGACAAACTCGCGCATCACTTCCTCCAGTTCATGCTCGGCCATCTGACCGTGCCCCACCACCACTCGCGCCCCCGGCACCAATTCCCGCACCCGGTTGGCCAAGCGCTCAATGGTCCGCACCCGATTGTGCAGCAAATAAACCTGTCCACCGCGGGCTAGTTCCCGGTGAATGGCATCGCGGATGAGCCGTTCATCATAAGCTGCCACCACCGTCTGCACGGGCTGCCGATTCGGCGGCGGGGTTTCAATGACCGACATATCCCGCGTGCCCATGAGGGCCATGTAAAGGGTGCGCGGAATGGGAGTGGCGGAGAGCGTGAGCACATCTACGAGGCGGAAGCGCTCTTTGAGCAAATCCTTGTGCCGCACGCCGAAACGTTGCTCTTCGTCCACGATGAGGAGTCCAAGATTTTTCCACCGCACGTCGGGCGAGACCAGCCGATGGGTGCCCACGATGATATCCGCCTCGCCTGCGGCTACGGCTTTGAGGGTATCGTTTTGCTCGCGGCGAGTGCGGTAGCGACTAAGCAGCTCAATGCGCACCGGATAATCACTCATGCGCTCGCGCAGAGTCTGAAAATGCTGTTGGGCCAGAACCGTCGTGGGCGCGAGGAAGGCCACCTGTTTCCCCCCCATCACGGCTTTGAAAGCGGCACGGATCGCCACCTCGGTCTTGCCGAAACCGACATCGCCACAAATGAGCCGATCCATGGGGCGGGAGCTTTCCATATCTTGCTTTACTGCCGCGATGGCCGTGAGCTGGTCGCGGGTTTCTTGAAAGGGAAAGGCTTTCTCAAATTCCTCCTGCCAAGGCGAGTCGGGCGGGAAGGCAAACCCGGCGGTGGTTTCTCGCTCGGCCTGCATTTGCAGAAGCCTGCGGGCGTAGGCGAAAATGGCCCGCTGGGTTTTGCTTTTGGCTTGGGCCCATTTTCCCGAGCCCAACTGCGACAACTCGGGGCGGTTTTTCCCCAAGCCGACGTAGCGCGAAACCATCCAGGCCTGGTCCACGGGAACATAAAGGCGGGCCTCCTGGGCGAACTCGAGGCAGAGGACTTCGGCCCCATCCATCTCTCGGGTGCCCTCGTAACGCCCGATTCCGTGCTCGACGTGCACCACCAAATCTCCCTCGGCAAAAGCCGTGAAGTCCTCGGCTGTCCGCCCCGCCAACAAACCGAAACCGCCTCGCCGCCGGGCCAGCCGTTCAATCCGGCGTGTTCCCCGACGGCCAAAAACATCCGCATCCGTCAGCACCGCCAGCTTGGCTTCCGTGCAGACGAAACTGGCGCTCTGCGTGCCTTCTCCGACCCAGAAGGCATCTTCGCCAATGCCCTCCTCGCGCAGCAACTCCACCCAGCGCTGCCATTCACCCTCATTGGCACCAACGAATGCGATGCGCCACCGCGCTGCGATCCACTCGCGCAGTTGCTGGAAAAACTGCTCCCGGCGGACTTCGTCGAGAATGAAATCTCCGGCGGCAAATTGGGCCTCCGTCCAAGCTCGCAGCGGCGGTCTGCCTGCGACACTGGTCTCCGCGAGGTTGCTGCTGAGGTGTTCACACTCCGCAATCGGCGGCTCGCAATCCACCGCGATAAACCTTCTTCCAGCCAACAGGCTACGCAGGGGCACTTGGCCGCCGGCTCCGGCCCCAGCGGCCATGATCCGCAAGCTCTGCACAGGTCGGATGGAAACCTGCCGATCAAGATCGAACTCCCGCAGCGACTCGATCTCGCGATCAAAAAATTCGATTCTTCCCGGCGCGGCACTCTGCCAAGAATACACATCCACGATCCCTCCCCGCCGCGCTACCTGCCCACGAGCATACACCTGGGACACTACTTCATAACCCCACCCCTGCAAGCGTGCGACCAACTCCTCCGGCTCCAGCAGCATTCCAGGTTGCAACTCCCATATGGCGATGCTCTCCGGAGCGGGAACGAGCTCATCCAATTGAGCCAGAGTGACTGCGAGCCAGCGTGGAGCCTGCCCGGTGGCCAGAGCTTGTAGAATATCCAAGCGCTCCGCGGCGGTTTCGGGATCAGGCAATGTCTCCTCGCCAGCAGCCAACAAGAGCTCGGGAAAAATTCGTCCACCCGGACACCACATCTCCAACTCATCTGCCAGCTCCTCTTGGCGGCGCACGGATTCACAGACCACGATGACGGAACCAGAATCTGCTTTCGCCCCCTCGCGCAGCAAGAGCCCAAGAGCAAAGGCCTGCGCCGCCGGAGCTACCTCGGCCCAGGGTTGCGGGAAACTCCCAGTAGCGTCTTGGGCCTGGGATTCCCACTCCCGCCAATAACGATAGATCCGCTGCGCAAAATCGCCGCCACCCTTTTCCTCATCTGCCATGGAGTTGTTCCTATTACCCAGCCGGGTTCAAAAGGCGAAAGGTTATTTCTTTCTTCCCCTTGCGTGCAGGGCCGATGCGGTTACCTTCGCAGGGCCATCCTTGATCAAACATGAAAAAATTACTGATGCTCCTCGCCGTCACCCTCACTTCCTCACTCGCCTTCGCCTCTCCGGAGATCGGCCAACCCGCTCCGGCATTCACCCTCACCGATACCGCTGGACAATCCCATAGTCTCTCCGACTTCTTGGGCAAAACGGTAGTTCTGGAGTGGGTCAATCATGGTTGCCCGTTTGTGGTAAAACATTACAGCTCTGGGAACATGCAGAAATTGCAAGAAGCAGCCACCTCGGAAGGCATCGTCTGGCTTTCGGTTTGTTCGTCGGCTCCTGGCAAGCAAGGCCACATGTCTGCCGCCGAGGCCGCCGCCAAATCGCAAGAAGTCGGTTCCAAGGCCACTGCCTATCTGCTCGATGAAGATGGGAAAGTCGGGAAGCTCTACGGCGCCAAAGTCACCCCGGAGCTCTACATCATCAACGAAAAGGGCCTTCTGGTTTACCACGGAGCGATTGATGACAAGAAATCCACCGATCCGGCCGATATTCCGAACTCGAAAAACTTCGTCGCGCAGGCCTTGGCGGAGCTCAAGGCCGGAAAGCCCGTCAGCGAACCGACTACAGCCGCCTATGGCTGCTCGGTGAAATATTAAGCTCCGCAGCTCCAAAACATCTCCGGTCATGCGCCCCTCGCCTCTCCTCCGCAAAACCCTGGCCCTCTGCGCATGGCTGGGGATGAGCTTGCTCACTCCACTCGTCGCCTCCGCAGCAACTCTGCGGGTAGCGGCGTGGAACCTGGAATGGTTTCCTGGCCGCTCTCCCGAAGCCACTCCAGAAGCAGCTGCCGCGCACATCCCGCTCGTTCAGGAGGGGATCAAAAAGATCAATCCCGACATTCTGCTCTGCTCGGAGGTGCGGGATTGGGAGGCCATGCAAACGGCAATTGCCCAGACGCCCGGTCTGCGGGTCAATGTTGTTTCCCATTACCCCTCGCAGGAGACGGGTGAGCTTTTCAAACAACAGCTGGCCATCGCCTCCAAGCTCCCTTGCGTGGCGGCTTGGTCGGAGGCCTTCCGCCCAACCATTCCCACCCTGCCGCGCGGCTTCGCCTTTGCCGCCTTGGAGCTGCCCGGGGATCGAGGGCTGCTGCTCGTTTACTCGGTGCATCTGAAAAGCAACCGCTCGCGCAACGAGAAGGAAACGCAGCTGAACTTCCTTCATCGCGACGAATCGGCACACCAAATCGTGGACCATGTGAACCTGATGCGCCGCACCCTTTTGCGCAATCGCAACATCGCCGGCGTCATCGTCGGAGGCGATATCAACACGGATCACGACGGCAAGTTTGGAGACCGGGTAGTGCAAATCTTCACCGAGGCCGGCTTCCAAAATACCTGGGACCAAACCCCTCGCGAGCAACGTCTCTCTTGGCGGGGCGGTGAGGAATTCGAGCCGACCCCCTTCGACTACATTTTCTTAAGTGGGTTGCCACGCGCACAGGCCAAACTTGCCGGAACCTCTCCTGAGGCCAGCGACCACGACGCCGTGGTGGTGGACCTGCCACTCCCCTAAACCAAACCGGGAAGTTTCCTCGATCGGCTCAAAGCAGCCACGTCGGCAACGGCTCCGAGGCGGGCTCTGGGATCGCCTTTGGCCTCTCATCGGGCGGCGGTCGGTCTGGCAACACCTGGGGAGGAGGCACCCGCTTTAGCTTGGCCGCCAGCCACTCTGGAAGCGCCTCTTCCGACGAGGGGACTCCACCTTGCCGCAAGACCCGGCAAACATTGGCGGCTGATTTCATTTGCAACTCTTTGGCGATCCACCCCAGCGAGGCTGTGGTATTTTCCCGGAAAAACCGGGCCAAGGCCACCTTGACCGGATGGCTCCCCGAACGGTGCGTGGCGAGAAATTTCTCCCAACGTGGATCGGCGCGAAGATCTTCCAACCAAGCTTCGGCCAGGATTTGCCCAGGGCCGCGCTCGAGCTTCCCGGCCTGGCCTTTCGGACCTTCCCGGCTCAACTCCAAGGCAAAAACCCGGGAACCGAAATACCACCCGCGATCGAGCCGGAGGTTTCCCGGCGGGAAATTTTGCTTCTGCACCTCCTGCACCGCTTGGCGCAAAGCCCAACCCGAGGCTTTTTCTCCGCTTGCTCCAGCCGCTTCGAAGAACGCATCGAGTGCCAACCAGCGCGGCAGCTCGACTTCGGTTTCATTAGAACATTCCTCGAGGCTCCAAGCCAGCCGAGGCGCGGAGGGGGCCTGGGCCATGGCTTGCAACTCTGCCAAAGCACGCAGGAGAACGGGGAAATTCCTCCCTTCGAGCGGGACGGAACGGTAGCGATCGCAAAACAACCGACCGCTAACTCCATTTCGCCGGTTGAAGGCTTTCGTCCAGCTATTCTGCAAACGCTGCATGCCCGCAACCAGATTGGGCTGCGGGGTTTGTAGGAGGAGGTGGTAGGCGCCAGGCTGCAGCAGGTAAGCGCAGACGCGCCAGCCAGTGGATTGGATTATCTCGCCCAACAAAGCGAGAAAGGCCCGCGCGTCTTGGGCATCGAGAAAAATTTCCTGTCCACGATTGCCTGCCGCGGTGACGTAATACCAACCTTCAGAAATTTCTCTGCGAGGAGCGCGGGGCACGATGAAAAGGATTAGGTCCCGGAGGAAGCCGAGCGATCAGCGGTGGCGAGCAGCGTCCGGAAATGCGGAGGAGACTTCTCGGTGGCAACGAGGGAAATCTCAATGTTTTCGAAACCTGCCTTGGTGAGCATCTCGTGCAGATGGACTTCAGAAAACCCGAGCCACTGGTGCCGGTAGAGTTCGCGGGCTTGTTCGAAGGAATGAGCCGCCAGATCGAGCACCAGAACCCGCCCGCCTGGAGCGAGGATCCGGAAAGCCTCCTTCAAAGCCACCGCCGGACGTGGCACATGATGCAAGGCCTGGCTGAAGAGCGCCAAGTCCACCTCGCCGTCGGTCAAAGGCGGAGACTCGATATCCCCCAGACGGTATTCCAAATTGCGGAGTCCATTTTCCCGCGCCACCCGAGTGCCGAATTCGACCATCTTTTCACTGTAATCCACGGCGATGACTTTGCGGGCATTGCGCGCCAAAAGCATCGAAAGCGTGCCCTCGCCGGCGCCCAAATCCGCCACCCGCATCGGCGGTAAAAGCCGCAGCAGCGCATGCGCCAACCCGCGCCAAGATCGCCCGGGAATGTAAGTGCGCCCAAACTTTCCCGCCAGTTGGTTGAAATACTCCGTGGCACGATCGGAGCGCTTGCGCAGACAGAGCTGCAGGGCGGTGCGGTCAGTGCGAATCTCCGGCAAAGCTGCGCTGGCCTCATCCAGCAAAACCCGCACCACGGGCCACGCGGCTGCTGGGCCGGGTCGGTAGTAGCTATATTTTCCCAGTCGGCGATCCCCGACCAAATCCACCGCTCGCAACTGGGCCAAGTGCGTGGAAATGCGGGACTGCCCCATGCCCAGGATCTCCTGCAACTCCGCCACCGTGAGTTCTTCCTCGCGCAAGAGCAAGAGAAGACGCAGCCGCGTGGGTTCAGCCAGGAGCTTGAGGGCTTGCAAAAAGGGGGACATCTGGGAGGGGAAATCGGCGGGTGAGCCTCAAGCTGGAGCCGTCGCAGGAGCGGGAGAGACCGCCGCCTCTTGCGGCACGCGCGCTACCACCAGAGCAGGCTGATCCTTGGGTGCGACCTTCCAGAATTTCCCGGAGCTTTCCGCCCATGCGGCCAGGATTTCTTGCGCTCGACGGCTACCGGTTTTGGCCAGATGTTCCTCAATGAGACTCCGCAGGCGCTGGGCATCCGCTGCCGCTCCCTCCTGCGTGGGTTGCAGGGGCTCAGCGCGAACCAACTGGGGATTGATCGGTGGAGGAGTGCCCTCGGGCCGGAAAAGAAAGGCCACCCCACCGGTCATTCCGGCGCCGAAGTTTTTGCCGATTTCACCGAGGATGACCACGGTGCCGTTGGTCATGTACTCGCAACCATGATCCCCCACCCCTTCGACCACGGCCACGGCCCCGGAGTTCCGCACCGCGAAGCGCTCGCCGGCCCGGCCGTTGGCGAAAAGCTTCCCGCCCGTAGCGCCGTAGAGGACGGTATTACCCAGAATCATGCAAGTGGCGGGGTCGAATTTGCTCTTGGCCGGAGCGCGCAGGATGATTTCTCCACCACTCATGCCTTTGCCAACGTAGTCGTTCGCCTCTCCCTCCAAATCCAAGCGCACGCCGGGGGCCAGGAACGCCCCCAAGCTCTGGCCGGCGGTCCCGGTGAGCTTAAGCTCGATAGTGCCCTCGGGCAGTCCTTCGCGTCCATATTGGTAGCCAATCTCCCCGGAAACCATGGTGCCAACCGAGCGGTTGGTATTTTTCAGGCGATAGCTCAAGGAGATCGGCTGCCCTTCGTTAATGGCATCTTTGGCTTCGGTGAGAATCACTTGATCCAGACTGCGGTCCTCGGGGCCGTCGTTGCGCTCCCGAGTGGCATGGCGCACTGCCGAAGGATTGTCTTTGGCCACATTTACCAAGAGTGGAGCTAGGTTGAGGGTGTTGGCCTTGGGGTGGTCGGGAATGTGCCGTTGGCGCAGGCATTGCGTCTGCCCGACCATTTCCTCAATGGTGCGGAAACCCAGCCGGGCCATGATCTGCCGCACTTCTTCCGCCACCGCGTTGAAGAAATTGACCACATTCTCCGGTTTACCTTTGAATTTTGCCCGCAGGCGCTCGTCGAGCGTCGCCACCCCGACTGGGCAGGTATTGAGGTGACACTGGCGCACATAGACGCAGCCCATGGCAATGAGGGCGGCCGTGCCGAAGTTGTATTCCTCCGCGCCCAGCAGAGTCGCATAGACGATATCCTCTCCGTCACGCATCCCGCCATCGGTGCGCAAAGTCACCCGATTGCGCAGCCCATTGAGCATGAGCACCTGATGCGTTTCCGCCACTCCCAGCTCCCAAGGCCCTCCGGCATTTTTGATGGAGCTGAGCGGAGAAGCGCCCGTGCCCCCTTCGTGTCCACTCACGAGGATGATATCCGCGTGGGCTTTGGCGACCCCGGCAGCAATCGTTCCGACCCCAGCCTCGGCGACCAATTTCACGCAGACCCGGGCCCGCGGATTGACCTGCTTGAGGTCGTAAATGAGCTGCGCCAGATCTTCGATGGAGTAGATATCGTGGTGCGGCGGAGGAGAAATCAGGGTTATGCCCGGGGAGGCATGACGCAGCGCCGCGATATATGCTGTCACTTTGTGCCCGGGCAGTTGCCCCCCCTCACCCGGCTTGGCCCCTTGCGCCATTTTGATTTCAATTTCGCGCGCCGTGGCCAGATAGGCCGCACTGACACCGAAGCGTCCGGAGGCGATTTGCTTGATTGCGCTGTTGGCCCAGTCGCCGTTTGGACGCCGGTGAAAGCGTGCCGGATCTTCGCCACCCTCACCGCTATTGGATTTGCCGCGAATACGGTTCATGGCAATGGCCAAGGTCTCATGCGCTTCGGGGCTCAGCGCTCCCAACGACATACCGGCCGTGGTGAAGCGACGCCGAATTTCCTCAATCGGCTCGACCTCTTCCAGGGCCACCGGGCCTGCCGGCAGAGGCACCAACTCCAGCAAATGCCGCAAAGAGTTGGGTTGGGAAAGTTTTAGCGCTTCGACATACTTGCGGTAGTCTTCCGCCCGGTTGGCCTTATCGGCACCTTTGATGCCGACGAAAGTATGGAAACTTTGAATCACCGGTGGGGTCACCGCGTGGAGTTCTCCTCCGCGGCGGAAACGGAAATAGCCCGGGTCGTCGAGTTTACCGGGTTCGACGGGTGCCGGAGTGCCGCCGGGCAAAGTTTCGAGGAAGGCCGGCCCGTGCCGCAGGAGAGATTCGCGGGCGATTTCGGTAAAACCGATGCCGTCGAGTTGCGAAGGTGTGCCCGTAAAACACTTCTGCACCACTTCCTGCCCCAAACCAATCGCCTCGAAAATCTGGGCACCGCGATAGCTGCTGACCACGGAGATGCCCATCTTGGACATGATTTTCAGCAGTCCGCTTTCCAACGCCGCTTTGTAATTCAGACAAGTCTGAGCATAGCTGCCCTCAAGCTCGCCTTTCTCGAGTAACTCCCGGAGCGTCTCCAGAGCGAGGTAAGGATACACGCCGCCCGCGCCATAACCGATGAGGCAGGCAACCTGATGCACATCGCGGGCCTCGCCGGTCTCGCAGACAATCCCAACGCGCATGCGCAGCCCCGCCCGGATGAGATGGTGATGCACCGCCCCGGTGGCCAGCAGCATCGGAATCGCGACCTCCTGTGGGCTTTGCTTGCGATCGCTCAGGATGAGCACCTGCGCGCCTTCATTCACGGCCGCCGCCGCTTCGGCACATAACTGCTCCACGGCGGAAGCGAGTTCCTCCGGGCCTTTATCGGCGCGGAATAAGCAGGAAAGCGTGGCGTGGGGAAACTTGTCTCCTGCGGCGCGGATGCGGGCAAATTCCTCGGTGAGCAAGATTGGGGACTCCAAAGAAAGCACCCGGGCATGTTCCGGAGTCTCCGCGAGCATATTGCGCCGCCAACCCAGCACCGTCTTGAGGCTCATCACCAGCTTCTCGCGGATGGGATCAATCGGCGGATTGGTCACCTGGGCGAAAAGCTGCTTGAAGTAGGTGTAAAGCAGCCGCGGACGCAGGGAGAGCACCGCCAGCGGAGTATCATCCCCCATGGAACCCACGGCCTCGGCACCAGACTGGGCCATCGGTTTGAGAACAAACTCCAACTCCTCCGAGGAATAGCCAAAGGCGAGTTGCTGGCGCGTCAGCTCCAGGAGATCTTGGTCCTCGGTAGGTTCCTGAATCTCGGAAGCTGCAACGGCCGGGATACGGTGTAGGTTTTCCTCGAGCCAGCCGGCATAGTTGCGTTTGCGAGCCAGGGCAAGTTTGATGTCCCGATCGCGCAGGAGTTCCCCGCGCGCGGTATTCACGGCGATCATTTCTCCGGGCGCAAGGCGGCCACTTTCTACGATCGAACCCGGATCCACGGGATAAATCCCGACTTCTGAGCCCAGCATAAAAATGCCATCGTCTGTGAGCTTGAAGCGCGCCGGACGCAGACCGTTGCGGTCCAAGCAAGCCCCCACGGTGAGTCCATCCGTGAAGACGAGAGCCGCCGGGCCATCCCAGGGCTCGGAGATGCAGCGGTGGTATTCGTAGAAGGCGCGCAACTCGGCGGGCATGTCCACTTCGGAGCGATAGGCTGGCGGAACCAAAATGGTCATCGCATGCAAGATGTCCCGTCCCGACATGGTGAGAATCTCCAGCATGTTGTCCAGATTGGCAGAATCGGAGCCACCTGGTTGAAGAATCGGCTTGAGCAGCTCGATATCCGCCCCCCAGAAGTCCGCCTGCAGCTCGGCTTCGCGCGCGGTGGTCCAGAGCCGATTGCCCCGGATGGTGTTGATTTCCCCGTTGTGCGCCAAACACCGGAAGGGCTGAGCGAGCGGCCAGGTCGGGAAGGTATTTGTGCTGTAGCGTTGATGATAAACGGCGAGCGCGGTCTCGTAGTCCGGATGCGTGAGGTCGGGATAAAATTTTTCCAGCGAGGCCGAAACGAGCAGCCCCTTGTAAACCACGCTCCGATGCGAAAACGAGGGGAGGTAGAAGTTTTTGATTCCGGCGGCAGCGGCCCGATCTTCGATGGCGTTGCGGCAGAGGAAGAGGCGGCGTTCGTAATCTTCCGCGCCCATGCCCCAAGGACGCCCAATCAGAGCCTGCTCGATGCGGGGCATGGTCATCTGGGCTTTGTCTCCCAGCACGTGCAGGTTGATCGGCACTTCGCGCCAACCAAAAAGGAAGAGCTCACGCTCGCGCAGCACTTCTTCGGTGATCGCCTTGGCCCGGGCTTGGGCGTAGGCATTATCGTGGGGGAGGAAGACCACCCCGACAGCCAAGTCGGAGGGATCATAAACCTGCTGGCCCATTTTCTCCACGGCGGGAAGCAGGAGCTTGTAGGGAATCTGCGTGCAAATGCCTGCTCCGTCCCCAGTCTTGGCATCGGCATCCAACGCACCGCGGTGCATGAGGTTGCAGATGCTTTGCAACCCAATGCGCGTGATGCGATTCGAGCGTTTGCCATTGACCTGGGCCACGAAGCCGACACCGCAGGCGTCGTGCTCGAATTCGGGCCGGTAAAGAGTACCCTCGGGAAGGCTGGAATGAACAATCGGGGATTTCATGGCTGGCAAGTCGGGAGTGCAAAAAGATCAGCCCCGAGAGGTAGCGATAGCCTGCAAAAGACCAAAAGCCGTCCGGGGGCCAATCCTCGGGCGAACTATAAGGAGCAGATTTTATTCCACAAGTCCGGGCAGGAAAACCGGCGAAGGAAAATCACTTCGGCAGGGGCTTTTCGATCAACGCGTAGGCGTTGTGGTTATGGATGGACTCGAAGTTTTCGGCCTCGACGCGATACCAGGAAATATCCGGGTGGGCCTCGCAGCGCAGAGCGACGTTGCGCACCAAATCTTCGACAAAGACGGGATTTTCGTAGGCACGCTCCGTGACCGCCTTTTCATCCACCCGCTTGAGCAAACTGTAAAGCTCGCTGCTGGCCGAGTCCTCCACCAGACGGATGAGGTCTTCGATCCAGACCAGCTTGCGAATGCGCACCGCGAGAGTCACCTGCCCACGCTGGTTGTGCGCTCCAGCATTGCTGATGGCTTTGGAACAAGGACACAGGGTGGTCACTGGAACCATAACCCGGAGAATGAAGTCTAATTTCTCGCCCAGCAGCGTGGCCGAGAAGCTGGCAGTGTAGTCCAGCAATCCCTTGGACCCCGACACCGGAGCGGACTTTTCGAGGAAAAACGGAAACTCAAAATCCAAGTGCGCCGCTGCGGCGGAAAGTCGCTGCCGCAATTCCCGCAGCATTTGTGGCAGCATCTCGACATGCAGCACGGGGCCATGCGCGTTGAGCACTTCGACAAACCGGCTCATGTGGGTGCCTTTGTGGTGGTGGGGCAGGTCCACAGTCATCTGCACGGTGGCAATCGTGCTCTGGGTGAGATGATCCTTGTCGCGCACCTGTATCGGATAGCGCAGGTTTTTTACCCCCACCCGGTCAATGGGGATCTGCCGGTCATCGAACTGGCTTTGCGTATCGTGGAGCGGATGGGAACTCATTTCTCGGGATTACGCTGCTCAGCGAGCAAGGATGCTGATGTTTTCCGGCTCGATGCGGAAGAAAACGGATTCTCCCTCGTGAAAATCCACCGTGCCGCTGTTGTTGGCGTGCATGGCACTTAATTCCAAGGCCTCGATGCCATCGGCAGTCACAATCAGGTCATCCACGGCCCCTTTGAAAATTTCCAGGGAAATGGTGGCCGCGAAGACATTGGGTCCGACGGGGCGTTGGCGATGCACATCCACCTTCTCTGGCCGGATAGAAAGCAATACCTCCCGCGCCGCTGGGGCCTGCGGACCATAGACCCGCAACTGCGCTCCCCCCTCGATCTCACAAATGCAAAACTCTCCCTCCCGCCCGGCGATGCGTGCCGGGAGGATATTGGTCTCTCCGATAAATTCCGCCACGAAGCGGGTCGCCGGGTGATTGTAGATTTCTGCCACCGATCCGATCTGCTCAATGCTGCCTTGGTTGAGCACCGCGATGCGATCCGACATGGTGAGAGCTTCTTCCTGATCGTGGGTGACGAAAACGAAGGTGATGCCGAGTTTCTTTTGCAGGGACTTCAGCTCCATGCGCAGTTGCTGGCGGAGCTTGGCATCCAGGGCCGAAAGAGGCTCGTCCAGCAGGAGGACCTTGGGTTGACAGACAATCGCCCGCGCCAGCGCCACCCGTTGCCGCTGTCCGCCGGACATCTGCCCGGGCTTGCGTTGCACCATTTCCCCAAGCCCGGTCATTTCCACCACCCGGTCCACCCGTTGGCGAATCTCCGCCGCGGGCAGCTTCTTCATCTTCAAACCGAAGGCAATATTGTCGTAAATGGTTAGGTGAGGAAACAAGGCGTAGCTTTGGAAAACCTGGTTTACGTCGCGCTTATAGGGCGGTAAATGGGTGACGTCTTCCCCGGCGATCTGGATGGTCCCAGTGGTCGGGCTCTCAAAGCCGCTGATGAGTCGCAAGCAGGTCGTTTTCCCGCACCCCGAAGGCCCGAGGAAGGTCATGAACTCGCCTTCCTGAATGTGAAAGGTCACCTCCTTGAGAGCGACAAACTTTCCAAAGGTTTTACTGATGTTTTGGAGTTCCACCATTGCGGCCATACGGAGAAATGTAAACCTACCAGCGCTGCGAGCGAGCGCAAAATCCCGCCAGCCTTGCGGGAAATCCACTGGCCAAGGCTCGACAAGTGGCGACCAACGCGATAGCTTGAGAATATGAAAACTCCGCAGTGGCCATGCTGGCGAGCTTTGGTGCTCGGTTCGGTAATCCTTCCCCTCCTCGCCTCGGGCTCGTCCCTCTCGGCTGCCGATGAGGACTTCGTCATGCCGGCACCCGAGCAGGCTCCTCCTCCTGCGCCTGAGCTGGACCGTCGCCCCATCGGTTTTCAAGGAATCGTGGCCCAGATTTTTCAAGTTTTCCGACCTCTGCAACTGATCAATCCTTTCGCCCCGGCTTACTACGGCACCGGCGAACAAAATGTTTCTGGAGACCAAGACGAATCTGTTCCGGGTTCCAACTCGCCGGGATTGGTGGTTTTCGGTATCGAGTGGTAAGTCTCTAGCTCAGTCCGCCAAGAGCGGCCAACAAAGCCGAAAGACCGGGCTGAACTCCTCGGGCGCTCTGGCCATCCAACGGGAAATTTGCTCGCGCGGAAAAAATGACCCGGCGCAGATTTCCAGCTCATTGGGACGGAAGGGGCCTTCATGGCATCCGGTATAGACCTCAATAAACTCGTTTCCTGTATCGGGGCATGGAGTGAGCCTGCCAATCCGCTGCAGCTCGGCCCGCACCCCCAGTTCCTCCTCTAGTTCCCGATGGGCACAGGAGAGGTAGTTTTCTCCGGCATCCACATGCCCGGCGGCACTGGAATCCCAAACCCAGGGATTGAGATCCTTCCAAGGCGCGCGTCTCTGCAGAAAGATTTCTCCCGCCCGGTTGCGAAGAAGGATGTGGGTGGCGCGGTGGCGCAGGCCATGCCGGTGAATCACCGAGCGCGGATGAGAACCGATGACGCGGTCCGCTTCGTCCACCTCATCGAACCACTCCTCCCCCGCAGAGCGATTGTGATCCGTCTCCTTCCCAAGCCGGGCGGCCAACCATTGCCATTGCTGCGGATCCAGCTCCTCCGCCCGCACAGTCGGCAGCCACCCCGCTTCCTTCACGAGCTCCTGCCACTCATCCCGGCCGACCGGCAGCAACTTGTGGAGTTGTTTGCGACGCTGGGAAAATCCCGCCCGCACCGCCCGCAGCAGGTCCCGCTCAGCACAACGCACAATCTCCCGATGCGGACGGCGGCGACATTCAATAATGGCGGAATCCACCTTGGGACGCGGAGAAAAAACTTCCGGTGGCACCTCACGCAGCAAGCGAAATTCCCATCCCCGTTGCAATAGCACCGTCAGAGCTCCATAGGCCTTGGTGCGCGGCCGGGCAACCAGCCGCTCGGCGACCTCTTTCTGCACCATAAAAACTCCCCGGCTTACCGGCGAGTCAGGCCCCAGAAAACGACTCAAGACCGCAGTGGAAACATTGTAAGGCAGATTCCCCAATAAAACCACTCGATGCCCTTGCCAAAGGTCGTGCAGCGGAAAATCCAAGGCATCCCCCTCCCAAACTGCCTGTTCCGCAGCCCCAGTCAGCCGTTCCCGCCACCGCGCCGCCAGCTCCCGGTCTTTCTCGATCAACAGCAGCGGCCCCACCGCTTCCTTAAGGAGATATTCGGTCAATGCTCCCCGGCCTGGCCCGATTTCGACCAACCATTCCCCAACCTGCCAACTCACCGAGCGAACCACCGAATGGGCCAAGTTTTTATCAAGCAAAAAATTTTGCCCCAGGCTTCGTTTGGGAGGGAGTTTTTCTGGGGGGATTTTTGGGTTCTTCTCCTTATTTTTCAATGGTTTATGCTGTGGAACATAGACGATTTTTTTGCCGTCGCTTGTGAAAATCTCCAGAGAAAATTCTCAGTTGTGCGCAGGTTATTCACAGGCGTGGAACAGGCTTAAAATGGAGCTTTCCAGAAGGGCAGAAGTGGGAATCTAGGAGCAGCCAATCTTTCCGGGGCAGCAATGAGATTCTCATGGAAAAAATCGAAGGGAAGGAGCATAGTGTAAGCATGAAAAAGCCGATCGGTCCATTTCGACCGGGGGTGACCTTAGTGGAACTGTTGGTCGTCATCGCGGTAATTTCGTTTTTAGGCTCGGTGGCTTACGTCAATTACCAAAATACCGCTGCCACCAGTCGGGAAACCAAGTTGGAATCGGATGTGGCGACCCTCAATCGTGCCGTGCAGCTCTACCGCAATAGCGGCGGGAGCTTTACCGGAGAGGAATCGGAAGAAGAAGTCTTGCGCAAACTCAAAACGACCGCCTCCCGCCAGAGTGCTTCGACGATTGCCGGGCCAAGCGGAAGTTTTATTGATCGTCGGATCACCCTTGAGTGGCAATCTGCTGCGGAAGCCGATGGTTCTGGTTTGCGAGCGCGCTGGGATGCCACCGCCGAGCGTTTCGTCACGACGCGGGAGGGTGCTGCGGGAGTGCGCCAGTTTCTCCTGGATGAGAGTCTGGGAGAGCAAGACTTCGGCACCGAGAATCGCACGGCCTCGCTCCCGCTGGCCCAGCAAACGCAGTGGATTTGGGATTATGAAAATGCCGAGCCCACGACCATCAGCCGCAATGCCACCGCTCCAGAAACGGACGCTGTCAACCGTCTCCTTCCCCCAACCTTCAGTCCAGCTGGCGGGGCCCTCCCGCTGGCTTCCTTTCAGCCGACGATTGGCGTCACGCTGACGAATCCAAATCCCGGAGGTTCTTCGGAAATCTTTTACTCCGTGGGGGGCGGGCCCTTCATCGCCTACGGCGGAGGGCCGATTCCGGTCGGGCCCGGGCAGCGAATCCTGGCCTACAGTGCCTCCAAGGATACCGCCCGTTGGCTAAACAGCACTGTGCGCGAGACTTCCTTCACGGTGGTGCCACACCAGCTCACGGTTTCCATCAATGGTGCCCCCAGCTCGATGACCTTTGCCCAAGCTGGCGGCAGCATGGTTGGCCAACCCATCACCCAACCTGCCCCGCTCACCGTGACAGTCAATACCGCCGGGATTCATCCGAGCTTCATCAGCAGCGCCAATTTCCAGATCGCCACTGCGTTGCAAAACGCGACCCTCTCCACCGCCGGTTCACCTGCTTTCTCGGGGAATTTCACGAGTCCGCAGATCCCCATTTCCTACACCGACTGGGGGGCCAGCAACCAACTCAATATCCGTGCTCAGGCGGTGTCATCTTCGCCCTATTTCATCAGCTCTCCCATTGCGGAAGCGGCGATTGCCATTAATCCCACGGTGCTGGATCCGCCGACGGTCTCCCCGGAAGCTCCCTTTATGCTGCCGAATTTTATGGAAATGGCTCTTAGCGGGGTGGTGCCGACCGGTGCACGGATTTTCTATCGTTTGGACGGCGGCGAGCCGCTTAACGCCTTCGGCGCCCCGGTCCCACAAGCCCAACTTTACATCACCGGCTTCAACCCCAACATCCTCGTGGAATTCAGTGTCAAAGCCGCCACCGCCGGCCCGGCAGGCTTCGAGCACTGGTTCGCTCCGGCTCTCTTTGTCGCCAATTATGTCATTCCCACTGGGGCGGATGCGGATACGGTCGGGGCAATTGTGGGCTCAGGAAACATTGATGGCGCTTTCTACGGCTCGCTCATTTTTGCCAACCCCTCCGGAACGGTGAATTTCAATAGCCAAGGCCGCATCCTCGGCGGAAATCTCTTCCTGCCCGGTCTTCCCGCTATCAACATTCAACCCTCTCCCGGCACGGTCGCTCTGGCTGGACAACCCTACGTCGCCGGCGCAACCATCCCGCGCAACGTCATCGGCGGGAAAGAATACACCGAGACTGGAGCTCTGGCGAATCCCCAAGTGGACCTGCGGCAGATCGTGGATCTGGCTGGCGATCCTAATCCCTCAAACTATCTTTTCCGCTTCAATGCCAACTCCTACTTGGATGGCAAAGTTTTTCGCCGCGCCAACCCGCCGGTTTTCCCCACCGTGACCTTGCCAACCGGGTTGCCTTCGCGCGGGAGCATTGACCTTAAGAGCAACTCCAACCCGCCCACGGTCACGCTCCTCGGAGGTGATTATTCCAGCATTAGTATCGGTGCGGATAACAACATCATCTACGTCGGCGTTGCCGGAGCCACCGAACCCACCGAATACATCTTCCGTAATGTCAATCTGAACAAAGGCCGCATCGTCCCGTTGGGACCGGTAAAAATCAGCTTCCCCAACGGCTTCAATGTCAGCAGTGCCGTGTTTGGCGATGTTAACCAGCCCGAGCTCTTGCGAATCGAAGTCATCAACGGCAGCGTGAACGTCAACAGCGGAGGCACCCTGTCCGCCCGACTCACCGCTCCTAACAGCACGGTGAGCTTGAATGGCATCTTTCGCGGCACCCTGATTGCCACGGAACTGAAAGTGAACGGAAACGGCGTGGCTTTTACGCTACCCCCGATCATCGAAGGTATCTGAACCAGGGGCTCAATCCCACAGGTGGGTGGCAATCTCGTCTGCCAGCACGCGTCCTTTGGCAGTGAGCCGGACCCCCTCACGCCACCTTTCCAGCAAGCCCTCTAGGATCAAGACCTTAAGCTTGGCAGCATCCAAGCAACGAGTTTGGGAGGGAGAGAGCCCGAAGCGAGTTCGCAACCCAAAAGCGAGCTTCTCGCGCTCCCGCATGGTGGGAGAGAGAGCTTCGGCAAAATCCTGCGGTGTTTTCCCGGACAAGGTTCCTTCGGTGTAGAGAGCGGTGTTTTGCACATTCCGCCAGCGATGCGATCCAACCGTGGAAAAGGCACTCGGACCGAATCCGAGATAATCCTCCCCTGCCCAGTAGGCGAGGTTATGCCGACATTCCGCGCCCTCCGGAGCAAAGTTGGAAATCTCATACGGTGGCCAACCGCCAGCCGGGAGCAGCTCCTGCGTGAGTTGAAAAAGCTCCGCCTCGCGCTCTTCTTCGATCTGGAAGTTCCCCGCCTGCAGCTGCGCAAAAAAGGGGGTATCTTCCTCATAGGTGAGGCAGTAGGCCGAAATATGCTCTGGTCGCAGCGCCATGGTCCGCTCCAGGCTTTCCCGCCAATCCTCCGCCGTCTGCCCCGGGATCCCGAATATCAGATCCAAATTGAGCCGCACAAAACCCGCCTCGCGCAGAATGGCAAAGGAGCGTTCCGCCTGCGCCGCCGTGTGCACCCGTCCCAAGGTCTGCAGCAAATGGGGTTGCCAGGCCTGCACGCCCATGCTTACCCGATTCACGCCCCAGTCTCGCAATCGCTGCGCCTTTTCCAGCGATACCGTGGCCGGATTCATCTCGAAGGTCCATTCCTCGACCGCCGAGAGATCGAGCCGCGCCTGCAATCCAGAGAGCAAAAATTCCAACTGCCCGGTGGAGAGCGCTGTGGGCGTGCCACCACCGAAAAAAATCGTCCTGGGTTGCAAGGAGTCTGCCCAGCGTTCCGCTTCCCGCAGAATCGCCTTCAGGAAGGGCTGGGTTTTATTCCGATCGCTGGCTTCCTTGTAGAAATTACAATACGGGCAGACTTTCGCGCAGAAGGGTATGTGAACGTAAAGATGGCGGATTTTCTCGCGCGCTCCGCCACCTTCGCCCCGGATAGCCTTATCCCTCAATCGTATTAATCTCGACGGGCTCGACTTTAATCCCTTGGCCTTCCAACCACCCAATGGCGCGTTTGATTTCCGACCGTTCCCCCTGAAGCTCCAGCGAAACCAAACCGACCTCCGAGTTCACACTCGCCTGGCGAATGTTGGTGACCACGGCAAATTCCTTTCCCAGTTCGTAGATCACGGGGCGAGTAATAAGCTTGGCCGGGAAGAGCAACCAAAGACGGGAAATTTCCTGCGACATAGAACAAACCCTAGCCCCCGGCGATGGCCGGAACAATACTGATCTCGTCGTTCTCTTTAACCGGGGTCTCCAACGCGGAGAGGAAACGGATGTCCTCATCATTGAGAAAGACATTGACGAAACGGCGCACTTGCCCCTGGTCATCGAAGATGCGCTCCCCAAGGCCGGGAAAGCTGGTATCGAGGGACTGCAGGATCTCCCCGACGGTGGACCCGACGGCTTGGACGAGTTCCTGGTCGCGGGTGAGTTTGCGTAGCGGGGTGGGAATACGAACGGTTACAGACATAGTGTTGAGGTTTGTTGGTTTGAAAATCTAAAGCGCAGCGCCCTTACTTGGCAACGGCACCGGGCAGCTGGAGTTCCTCTCCCAGACGGGCTTCAAACTCCCGCAAACTGGGACTGATGAGACGGGGCTCGCCACAACGGCCTTCAATCGCCTCGGCGGTTTTCAGCCCATGCCCGGTAATGCACAGCACCGCCTCCTCGTCGGCAGGAATCACTCCGCTGGCGATAAGTTTCTTGGCGCAGGCCACGGTTACACCTCCGGCAGTCTCGGCAAAAATCCCCTCACATTCCGCGAGCAAGCGGATCCCTTCGATGACCTCCTCGTCGGTGCAATCCTCGGCACTACCGCCGGTCTCACGCATGGCATGAATCGCATAATAGCCATCGGCCGGTGTGCCAATCGCCAGGGACTTCACGATTGTCTGGGGCTTGGGCACGGGCTTGACCAGATCCGTTCCGGCTTTCATCGCCGCGCTGATGGGCCCGCAGCCCGAGGCCTGCGCTCCGTGAATCGCATGCGGCGTTTCCTCCACCAACCCCGTGCGCACAAACTCGCGGTAGGCCTTGTGGATTTTCGTGAGCAACGAGCCGCTGGCCATACAGACCAACGTGTGGCGGGGAATGCGCCATCCCAGCTGTTCGATAATTTCAAAGCCCATGGTTTTCGAGCCTTCGGCGTAGTAGGGGCGCAAGTTCACGTTGACAAAGCCCCAGCCGTATTTGCCAGCGATCTCGGAGCAGAGGCGATTCACTTGGTCGTAGGGACCATGGATGCCGATCACATTCGTGCCATAGACCAAGGAATTGAGCACCTTGGTTTGCTCGAGGTCCGCGGGGATGAGCACATAGCTTTTCAATCCGGCAGCGGCTGCGTTCGCCGCCACAGAATTGGCCAGATTTCCCGTCGAAGCACAGGCCACGGTGGCAAAGCCCAACTCCCGCGCCCGACTTAAGGCCACCGAGACCACCCGATCTTTGAACGAAAGGGTGGGGTAATTCACCGTGTCATTTTTGATATAAAGGGCCCGGATACCCAAGCGACGAGCGAGATTCGGCGCTGGCACCAGTGGTGTGAACCCCACCTGCTGCCCCACCGTAGGTTCTCCATCAATCGGGAGAAACTCCCGGTAGCGCCACATATTCTGCGGTCGGGAAGTAATCAGTTCACGCGAGACCACGGCTTGAATGGCCTCGTAGTCATAGGCTGCTTCCAACGGGCCGAAATCAAACTCGCAGATATGGATGGCCTCCTTGGGATACAGCCGTCCGCACTCGCGGCACTTGAGGTTAGCGAAGTAGGTAGAATGGGAATGGCTCATAGTTTCTTGCGGGAAATCGAGAGCGTTGGCGGGATTCGCCCGGATCGGCTGACCTCACTCGGTCAGCAACATTTCCATGCTACCGCTTATCTTTCTCTTCCCGACCGGAGCCGGGTTAGAGCTGGATTTGGCACCTGGACTTCACAGCCGGAGCTGCAAACGGTTGCCGTGGTTTCACAGGGCCAGTCCCTCCACCACTCTCGATAAGGTGTGGCGCGCAACGTAGTGGCGAGCCGCTCAGAGTCAAGATTTTTCCCAGAGAAAAATTGCCTGCCCTCCGGCATCCGCTGATCACATGCCCGGCACCGAAAGGGCCTTGCCATTATCCTTGGGCCCCAACCGAGCCAGAAAAGGCCCGGCGACTCGGATCCACTCCTCCGGCGACGGATAAGCCAGCGCCCCCTCCCCCCAACAGGCCTTGAGCATGTCGGTGGCAATGATTCCCGGGTTCAAGGCCACGACCGCCAGACCCGCCGGCAACTCTTGCGCCAAAGCCGCAGTCAGGCCTTCAATGGCCCATTTGCTGGCACAATAGGTGGCCACTTCCGGCGAGGCAGAGCGTCCCCACCCTGAGCTGAAATTCACCATCACCCCGCGGCCCTTCTTCAGCAGAGCAGGCAGGAAATGGCGCAGCACCTGAATCGTGCCTAGGACGTTGATGCGCATCACGGCTTCCACTTCTTCGGCAGGCACCTCCCACAGCGGAGCCGGACGCGCAATCACCGCAGCGTTGTTGAGAATCAAATCCGGCTGCCAACTCTCCCGCAGCAAATGTTCCACCCAGCGTGCCACCTCCGCCTCCTGCCCGATCTCCACGGACGAAAAATCATGCCCCCTTTCGGTTCGACAGGGCAGGGCGTCGCGGAGTTTGGCCAACGCGGCGGTGTCCCGGGCACACCCCGCGACCGCCCACCCTTCCGTGGCAAAATACTCCGCCAAGACCCGCCCCAATCCCCGCGACACCCCGGTAATCACCACTTGTTTCATGGGCTCTCTCTATCCCCTGCGGCCTGCCCAGACAACTCCGGAGTAGCCTCCCCAAGCTTTTGTGACAATTTGCTCATGTTCCGCTTTCTCCGGTTGACAGTCTGGAACTCGACGATTAGCTTCCGCGCAACAGCGGCAGTCGCCCCGCAAATCTTGTGGCAAATCGCGCTACGAAATCCCGCAGGACACCACCGCTTGTGGCAACCAAACCTATCGCATGGAATCCGTCCTTGATCACCCTGTTTTGGTCCTCAACCGCCTTTGGCAGGCCATCAATACCTGCACCGTGAGGCGAGCCTTCACACTCCTCTACCAAGGACATGCCCAAGTCGTGGCCCAGGACCATCAAGAAAACTTCCTCACGCACGACTTTGCCAGTTGGAGAGATTTTTCTCGCAACAACCCCGAGGACAAGATGGTGCAGGGAGTTTCCCTAAGCATTCGCATCCCGCGCGTAATTGTGCTCCTGATGTTTGATCGCCTGCCCAAAAAGGAGGTTAAATTTACCCGACACAACGTCTTCGAAAGGGACAACAACACCTGCCAATATTGCGGCAAGGTTTTTGATCGCAGCGAGTTGAACCTCGACCACGTGATCCCCCGGGAAAAAGGGGGCCAGACGACTTGGGAAAACATCGTCTGCTCTTGCATCCCGTGTAATTCTCGTAAGGCCAATAAGCTTCCGCATCAGGCGGGCATGCACCTCATTCGTCCGCCCCGGAAACCTCGTTGGCGCCCTTTCGTGAACGTCAACTACTCCGGCCCCTGCCACGATAGCTGGCGGCACTTCGTTGACCTAGCCTACTGGAACGTCGAGCTGGGAGACTAGCCCTTCCTCGTGCGCAGCGGCCTTCCTTGGCGGGAAGTTCAGCTCACGCGCCGCAGGTTAGAAAATCCAAGGTCTCCGATACGTTGCGGGCCACGCTCCAGGGAGCGGCCGCGCGGCGGCAAGCCTCAGATCGGCGGTTGCCATCCGCCTCGCGAACCTGGCTCTGCCAAAATCGCAGTCGCTCCACCAAATCCGCCACGTTCCACCCGGGCGGTAGAACGTTGCCTGTTTTGTTTTCAACGAGCAATTCGGCGAAACCGTTGTCTGCCGTAGTGATTATTGGCAGGCCAGCGGCTTGGGCTTCGAGGCAGGCATTGCTGAAAGGATCGTAGAGGGTGGGATGGACGAGAAAATCCGCACCGGAAAAAATTTCCCACACTCTCGCCACCGGCCCCAGGTGCAGCACCTGCGACGAACGGTAGCGATGGGCCGGACCTTTGCCGGCCACCACCAGACGTATCCCTGGCACTCGTTCGACGGCTGCCATGGCTGCCCGCAAGCCCTTGCGCTCCCAACCACTGCCCACGAAGAGGGCCACGATTTCATCGGGGTGAATGTGCCAAACTTCCCGCAACTGGCGACGTTGGACCGCGAGATCCTCCGCACGGCGAACTGGGGGATCGAAACCGTTCAAAATCACGCGGCAGCGCTCCGCCGGGACTTGATAAAAAGTTCGTAACTCACGGGCCACGAGGTGGGAATTGGCGATAATTTTCGTCCGGGAGGGCGGAGCACAAAGCTGGCGTTCCAGAGCCAGGAGCTGGCGCTGTTTGGGCTGAATGTGCCAAAAGACGCGTCGCCACCAGGGTGCGGAGCGCGCTCTGCGTTGCATCCAGGCAGCATGCACCCCATCCCCAGCACGAAAAAAGTCGCAGCCCGGGACCCGTTCCAGGCTGAGGGAGAAATCCCACCGTCGAGGCTGCAGCGCCCAAGCCGCGGCAAACTCTTGCGGAGATCCACCGGGCAAGCTTACCCACTCATGTTCCCAACGCTCCGGCTTTTCCCCGCTCCCATAGAGGGTGATGCGGTGACCGAGGGAGCTTAGACCCTCGGCCAAACGACACAGGTAGGCTTCCGCACCGCCGCTCTCAGACCAGCCCCGGCGAAGAATCGCGAGATGCAACGGAGCAACGCCGGGCTGATCGGCCAAGAACTACAGGGAAGGCGCCCGCGAGGCCACCCGGTCCCAACGCGTGAGCAGGTGCACCACGATGTTGGTGCCGAATTTGTAGGTATCCACGAGGTTTTGCGCCACAGGCTCTCCGCCTCCGCGGGGAGCTTGCCCGGCAGGGCGAATGTTCCCCAAGTAAGTATCCCGGTAATCCCAGATCCGTGGGTTGATTGCGACGTAGTTGTTGCGTTCATCCCGCCGCATATCCACCATACCTTTTTCATCCACCCCAATCTGCCACATATCCCCGTAGTCATTGGCCGTGTAAAGAATGCCGATTTCTCCGTAAATCTTCAGCGCGTAAACCGGCTCTTGGTAGAAGTTCAGGCCCGGCGGAACTTCTTTTATTTCCGGAAAGTAGCCAGCCGTGAAGATCGGATGATCCTTGGGCAAAGGCTCGAATTGCTTATCCACATCCGGAATCACCCGCCGCATCTCGCGACGGAAGGCAATGTCAAACCGTGAATTGCGGCCCGGGAGTGAGCTATCCCCCCAAATGCAGCCCCCCATGCGCACATACTTCTGCAGATTTTCCACTTCCTTGTCAGTCAGCCGAAAATCGCGCCGACCAGTCATGAAGATAAAGGGGGGCTTCACGGAAAAAAGCTCATCACTATCCAACTTGATCGCCTTCACGTTGGTATAGTTGGTGGTGATTTTGTCCCGGGACCATTTGTTCATAATGTAGAGCAAATTGGGCAGGCTCCCGTGGGTGATTTTGCCCCCGGTGACTTGCACGGTGGAGTTCCAGTCGCCTCCGGAGTATTGGCCGATGAAGGCGAAGAATTCGAATTCGCGATTGCGCGTGCCCGTGCCGGAGCCCGTGCCTTTGCCCCAGCCACGCGTGAATTCACGGATCTGCCCGGCGATCTGCGGGGTCATCCCGTCACCACCGAATCCCCCGGTGGTTGGTTTCGGGGCCGCCACATTGGCAGTCGCAGTCGGTGCCACGCTGTGCGTGGGCATGATCATGGAAGTCATCTCGAAGTTCAACGGGTTCGTTGCCGTGGTGGTAATGGCATTGAGCGCGGTCGTCTGCGGAGCCGTGACGGTGGCAACTTCGAAGGTGGTCTCCTGCGGGGTGATCTGGTTTTGCTGCGGCGGAGCCGAAACAGTTTCCCCCGAAGAGACAAATCCTCCTCCCTCGCCCTCAAAATCCGGCGGCTCCTTCGTCGCCTCAAAAAGCACCGCCGTGCCGAATACCGTCACGATAATCACATGCAAAATGACGGAGATGGTAAATTCCCGGCTGTTGCTGAATTTATCGAGGAGCTTCTGCAAAAAGGGGGAGTTGGACAGGTCCATGACGGAAAGTTAGGATAATCCGCTGGGGTTTTCCAAGTGGTTTTTCCCGCACATCGCTCACCCGCGATAATGCAAGCTGAGAATGCGCAGGGTTTCCGCGCCTTTTTCCGCGATGAAGAGGAAAATTTGCAGCGATGCTCCAGGTTGGGTCCATTGATAGCCAATGAGTGAGGACTTCACGCCAGCTTGCTCGCTTTTCGCCCGGGCGAGCAAACGACCCTGACCATATTTTTGGTCGAGGAAGCGGCGGGTCTGATCAAAGAACTCCGTGTATTGCCCAGTGTCCCAACCTTCATTGCCATAATGCAGCTCAATTTCTGAGAGGCTTCCCTGGTCAAAATAAAAGTATGCTCTTAGAAGCATGCGCTGGGAGATTCCAGCCACCTTGAGCCGCAAGCGCCCTTGCACCATCTCCTCGGCTTCCACCCGTGCTTTGGCCTGCTCCAGAAGCTTGGCCAGGCGCTCGGGGTTCTCTCCCCATTGGAAGCCAAAGGGCGGACGGATCTCCTGTGTCGGCGTGGCCGTTGTCGGAGCTCCAAAAGCAGAAAAAACCCCCATTCCCAGCCAAGCCGCCAGCCAGGCCCACCGCCGTTGCCATTGCCTTCCACCCCAAGTCATCGGTCCAATCCCGCCAGACAAATATATTTCAGTTGCAAATAATCCGCTATCCCATGTCGGGAGCCTTCGCGGCCCATGCCGGATTCTTTGATACCGCCAAAAGGGGCCATGGCATTGGAGATGAGCCCTGTATTCACCCCGACCATTCCATATTCCAAAGCCTCGGCGACGCGCCAGATACGGCCCACGTCCCGTCCGTAGAAGTAGCTTGCCAAGCCCACCTCGGTCGCATTGGCCAGCGCGATCGCTTCCGCTTCGGAACGAAAAGAAAATACCGCCGCCACCGGACCGAAGATTTCCTCGCGTGCCAGTTGCATGGCCGAAGTGCAATTTGTCAGCACCGTCGGCTGAAAAAACGTTCCGCCCAAAGCGTGGCGCCCCCCTCCGCAGCAGAGGGTTGCCCCTTGGCGCAAGGCATCCCCCAGCAGTTCCTCGACTTTGCTCACCGCTGCCTCATCAATTAGCGGCCCTTGCTGCACCCCAGGTTCCGTGCCCGGCCCGACGCGCAAGGCCTCCACAGCAGGCACCAGCAAGCGCAAAAACTCCTCCTGCACCTCCTCGGCCACGAGAATCCGATTCACACAAACACACGTCTGCCCCGAGTTGCGAAATTTTGCCGCCAGGAGACCTTCCACCGCCGCAGGCAAATCGGCATCCGGGAAAACCAGAAACGGCGCGTTTCCACCGAGCTCCATGGTGACTTTTTTTACCGTATCCGCGCACTCCCGCAGGAGGACCTTTCCCACTTCCGTCGAGCCCGTGAAGCTCAATTTGCGCACTTTGCCACTGCGCGTCAGCACTGGACCGACCACTCCGGCACTTCCCGTCAACACGCTGTAGAGCCCCGCAGGCAGCCCTGCCTCTTCCGCCAGCTTGGCCAAAGCCAAGGCCGAAAGCGGCGTGGCACTGGCTGGCTTCACCAGCATAGCACAACCGGCAGCCAACGCCGGCCCCACCTTGCGCGTGATCATGGCGTTGGGAAAATTCCATGGCGTAATGGCCGCACAGAGCCCCACCGGCTGCCGCAACACCAAAATCCGCCGATCGGCGATGGGCGCGGGAATCGTCTCGCCGTAAATCCGCTTCGCCTCCTCGGCAAACCATTCCAGATACGACGCGCCGTAAAGAATCTCGGCCCGGGACTCACTCAATGGCTTGCCTTGCTCCAAGGTCAACAAAACCGCCAGATCCTCCTGATTCGCCAAGAGCAGCTCATACCAGCGTCGCAAAACAGCCGCCCGCTCCAGACAGGTCGTCCGTTGCCACGCCACCATCGCCTGCGCCGCAAAATCAATCGCCTCCTCCACCTCTTCCGCTCTTAGCGATGGCACCTCTGCCAGCACCTCACCCGTGGCGGGATTCCGCACGGCAATTTTCTTCCCACCATGCGACTCCCTCCACCCCCCAGCAAAATAGGCCCGCTCACAGAGCAACTCCGGATTCCGCAAATTCAGGCTCATGCCTGCACCATGCCACACAATCTCTCCCCGTCCCATCTTTTTCCAGCCCGGAAAAATTCCCCAGCTCTGCCTCTCCGTTGCCAATTGCAAAGCCTTTCAAGTGTGTCCTTCTGGCACTTTTTCTTGATACAAGAAAAGTGTTTTAGTGTGCCTTTTTGGCGCTATTGGAGCGGCAGAGGAAAGCGCAAACCCGGAGGATTATTTTCTTTTTCTGTTGATGATGAGAAAGTTGTGTAAATTTTAGAAATTATCGGCACGCCACTAGCTACAGGAAAACTGAACCAACAACCTCAACTAGAAAGGAGAAATTTATGAGCTTAATTCGCTACACACCTAATAATCCGTCGGTCTGGTCTCCGCTGGATCGGCTATCCACCTTCCGGGATCTGCTGGATTCCGCGTTCACCCTGTCGGCTTTGCCCGGGGCAGAACGGACTTGGATTCCGGCGCTGGAAATTCGCGAAGATGCGGAAAAAGTAACGGTCCGACTGGAAGCCGCGGGAATGAAGAAGGAAGACTTCGACTTGTCGCTGGACGGAGATAACCTGGTCATCTCCGGCGAGCGGAAAGCGACCGAAGAAAAACGCGACGGCGAAACCTTCCGCACGGAGCGGCTCTATGGCCGGTTCGAGCGTTCGGTGCATCTCCCGACTCCGATCCAGAATTCGGCAGTCACGGCGACCTATGAGGATGGTATCCTCACCATCGTGCTGCCCAAGGCCGAGGAAGCCAAGCCGAAGAAAATCGAAGTTCGCAGCAGCAAGTAAGCCTGCCGCGCAGCTCTAAAAAATCCCGCCCACCCTCGCGACTGCGAAGGTGGTGCGGGATTTTTTTGGGCTCGAAAGTGGGCCGCCCTCGCAGCTCCGGGACCTGCCTGGACAGGGACGCCGGGGAATCAACCCGGGTGCCAACCAATTTGTCGGCAAGCCTCGTAGAGGGCGATGCCAACGGAGGTGGCGAGGTTGAGACTGCGGGCTTCCGGGCCCATTGGGATCCGCAGGGTTTCCTCGGGATGGGCCGAAAGGAGGGATTCCGGCAGACCGCGTGTTTCCCGCCCAAAGATCAGCGCGTCTCCAGGCTGGAAGGTCGCCTCGTGATAAAATGCGCGGGCTTTGGTGGTGAAAAACCAACAGCGCACCTGCGGATGGGCCGCCTGCCAGGCCGATAGGTTCGCCCAGGAATGGACATCGCAGGCTTTCCAATAGTCCATTCCCGCGCGGTGGAGGTGCTTGTCGGTAATGGTGAAACCAAGCGGCTCAATGAGGTGCAAACGCGCCCCGACGGCCAAGCAGGTGCGGGCGATGTTGCCGGTATTTTGCGGAATCTCCGGCTCGACCAGGATGACGTGGAAGGGCAGGGGCGAGGCGTTCACTCGGGATAAATCTCCCGCAGAATGGCAGCGTATTTTTCGCTGATGACGTGCCGCTTGAGTTTGAAGGTATTTGTCAGCTCCTCCCCCACCTGGAAAGGCGCCGGCAGGAAACGCCAATCCGTAATGCGTTCAAAAGCCTTGAAACCCGTCTCCGCACAAATCAAGCGCCGCACCTCGGCATCAACCAGGTCTTTTACCGCCGGAATGGCCCGCAAGGCTTCCACCGTTTCCGCCGTGTGACCAGCCGCCTTGAGGGCCTCGAGATTCGGCACCAGCAAAGCCGCGAGGCCCTTTTGGTCCTGCCCCACGACCATGCACTGCTCAATGTAAGGCGACTCGACGAGACGCCCCTCAATCGGCACCGGCTCAATATTTTCTCCGCTGCGCAGGACAATCGTCTCCTTGGAACGGCCGAGAATTTTTAAGCAGCCATTGAAAGTCATGAGGCCGATGTCTCCCGTGTTCATCCACCCATCGCGCAGGACCTTGGCGGTGGCCTCCGGATTTTTGTAGTAACCCCGCATGACCTGCGGCCCACGCACGTGAATTTCCCCCCGCAGTCCGGCGCCACGCCCCCGATACTTACGATTCGGATAAAGAATCTCCCCATTCGTCAGGTCCACAATTCGCACCTCGGTCTCCGGAAAGGGTCGCCCCACGGTGCCAATGATGAGATTTTTCCAGGTGCGCACAGCCAAGACCGGAGAGGTCTCCGTCATGCCATACCCCTCGAGAACGGGAATCCCGATGAAGTTGTAAAATTCATCCACATGCGGCTGGAGGGCGCCGCCACCGGAAATCGTGCCACGAAATTCGCCCCCGACGACCAGGCGAAGTTTACTTAGGACCAGGGAGTCGAGCAGGCGGAAAGGCAGGTAAAAAAGGGCAATCTGGACGAGGGAAGAGAAGCTGCGGGCAAGCGATTCCGGAAACGAGCGCCCACGCAGATCCATCTCTTGACCCCGCAAGAAAAATTGGGCTTTCCGCACCCGCCGGGCTAAACCATACGCCAGCTGAAACATGACTCTCTTGACCGCTCCAGCCTCTTTGAGATTGGCGAGGATTTTTTGATAAAGACTCTCCCAGAGCCGCGGGGCGGAAGCCATGACCGTGGGGCGAACATTCCGCAAATCCTCGGCAATGGTCCTGAGGGTGGTGTAATACGTGCAGACTCCCCAAGACAACGCCACCATCTCGAAAACCCGCTCGTAGCTGTGCCAGACCGGTAAAATGGAAAGCGCCCGATCCCCGGGCTGCAACGGGAAAGGCAGGTTGCGGATTTGCGAAACCATGTTGGCATGGGTGAGCATCACGCCTTTGGGAATCCCCGTCGTGCCGGAGGTGTAGATGAGGGTGAACAGGTCCTCTGGGCGCAGCCCTTGCAGCCGTTGCTCGACACGGCGGTCTCCGGCCGCGCGCAACTCCCGACCGCGCTCTAATACCTCCTCGAACCGATGAACGCCCCGACGCCCGGCAAACTTGGCATCCATGACAATGATCTCCCGAATCCCTCGCAGCCTTTTGCGACAGCGCTCAAATTTTTCCAGCGTCGCCTCATTCTCGACAAAGAGCACCTCGACATCGGCATGCGCGAGAATGTGCGTGATTTCCGCTTCGGTGATATCCGTTCCCCGCGGTACATCCGCCGCCCCAGCAAGTTGGATCGCACAGTCACAGAGGATCCACTCCATGCGGTTGTCCGAGAGCAGTCCCACATGGTCGCGTGCCCGCACACCCAGCTCGATCAGCCCGGTGGCTAAATACTGTCCGCGTTCGTAGAGCGCCGCAAAAGACAATTCTTCCCAGGTCTTATCGGCTCGGCGGCGACAAAATGCCGCAGCTTCCCCAAATCGCGCCGCAGCTTGACGATAAAGATCGGCCACATTTTGTGGAATGATGCGGCCGTCATTCATCAATCCTTGGAGCTGGGGGGATACGGCGCGAGGTGTCCGCAGATTAGCGGCGGCGGGGCGGAGTAGGCGCGGCGGCAGCGGCTTGTTGACCAGGATCGCGGAAGGTAATCCGGGCTTTTGTGAGATCGTAAGGAGAAATCTCCACCGTGACCTTATCGCCTGGAACAATACGAATGAAGTTTTTGCGCATCTTACCCGAGATATGCGCGAGCATGGTATGACCGTTGGGCAGCTTGACGCGGAACATGGTGCTTGGCAACACGTCCACGACGACTCCCTCGCTGGTGATACATTCTTCCTTGGGCATAACGTGGTTGAGGCGCGTTTTCTAGAGCGATTCCGCGAAGATTGCAACCCCGATATCCATCCAAGGAAAAATGGACTCCCGCAGCTCCGCGAAGGTGAGCGGCTCGCCGCAGAGGCGCCCCGCTGGCCAGACGTCAGCTAGGGGCAGCAGCACGAAGGGGCGCTCACGGATGCGCGGGTGCGGCAAAGTGAGTCGCGGGTGGGCAAGCTGGGTATCCCCATATAGCAGCAGGTCGAGATCAAGCGTGCGCGGAGTGTGGTAACCATGCTCGGCTGGGCGACCACTGCGAACTTCAAAGGCCCGCAGTCGCTGCAACAAATCCCAGGGCCCGACCGCACTTTGCAGCCGCACGGCAGCATTAAGGAAACTTGGACTCCCTGGCGGACAATCCACCGGCACCGTCTCATAAACCCGCGAGGTGCGAAAATCCTCTTCCGCCCCCTCATGCAATCCGCGCAAAAATTCCACAGCTCGCCGCAAGTGCGCCAAGCGATTGCCAAGATTGCTCCCCAGGCCGATCGCCACGGGCACTGCTGAATCAGGCATGGCGCAGCCCGAGAACATCAAGCATTTCGTAGAGACCCGGCGGTTGTTGCGCCAGCCAGGCCGCCGCCCGCAGCGCCCCATGGGCGAAGGTATTGCGACTGGAAGCCTTGTGGCTCAGCTCGAGGCGCTCTCCAGTATGGGCAAAAATCACCGTATGGTCACCGACCACATCGCCTCCGCGCAGAGCGTGCAGGCCGATTTCACGGCTTGGGCGTTCTCCGATCATCCCCTCCCGTCCATGGGCCACATCCTGACTGTAATCCAGCCCCCGCACCTCCGCGAGGATCTCCGCCAGATGACGGGCCGTCCCACTTGGCGCATCCTTCTTTAGCCGATGGTGCATTTCCACTACCTCCAGATCGAAATCCGGCCCAAGAATCTGCGCCGCACGCCGCGTCAGCCAAAACAGGGTATTCACCCCGACACTGAAATTCGGCGCAAAGACAATCGGGAGCTCCTGTGCGGCCTGGAGGATTTTTTCCCGTGTCGGTTCATCTTGACCGGTCGTGCCAATAACCAGGCGTTTATTCAATTGCCGGCAAAGCTCCAGCACGGTCGCTGTGGCGCTGGCATGGCTGAAGTCAATCACCCCATCGGCACTCGCCAAAGCCGAGGCCAAGTCATCCCCCACATCCACCGCCGCTACCACCTCAAGTTCCGGATGGCTCGGGGCACATTGCAAAAGGGCCTGGCCCATGCGTCCGCCGGCCCCATTGATGACGATGCGAGTGCTCATTCCGCGACCGCCTCCAGTCCTAGCGCCTCCAGAGTGGCCAGCAGTTTATCCTCCGCGACGGGGCTTAGCGGAGCGAGCGGCAGGCGCACTTCGGGGCTTTCGATGATGCCCGCGCGCGCCAGGGTGAACTTGATCGGCACAGGGTTGGATTCGACGAAGAGATCCCGGAAAAGCGGGTAGTATTTTTTCTGCAAAGCGAGAGCCTGGCGCGGATGACCTGCTCGCCAGGAAGCAACCAACTCGATGACAATATCCGGCACCAGATTCGAGGCCACGCTGATCACTCCAACGGCGCCTGCACTGAGAAAAGGCAAGGTCAAGGAATCGTCGCCGGAAAGAATCTGGAAGTCCTCCGGCAAGGCCGAACGCAGCTGGTTAACGCGCTCAACGGACCCGCCGGCTTCTTTGATGCAGCGGATGTTTGGACAGCTTTCGGCTAGAGCAACCACGGTATCTACCCCGATCTCGATGCCACAGCGTCCAGGGATACTGTAGAGCACCAGCGGAATTGTCACGGACTCTGCAATCGCCTGGTAGTGCGCCAACAAACCATGTTGGCTAGGCTTATTGTAATAAGGAGCCACCAACAGTGCCGCCTGCGCTCCGGCTTTTTCCGCAGCGCAGGTCAGGGAAACGGCCTCCCGGGTCGAGTTCGAGCCGGTCCCGGCGATCACCGGAACCCGCCCCGCAGCCAACTCCACCGCCATGGCAATAACTTCCTGGTGTTCATCATGATCGAGCGTGGGCGACTCCCCCGTGGTTCCCACCGGCACCAGACCGCTGATCCCGGCGGCAATTTGACTCTCCACCAATCGGGCGAAGGAAACTTTATCCACGCGGCCCCGCAGAAACGGGGTGACCAACGCGGTATGGACTCCGGAGAAATCAGTCATAAGATTTGTCAGCCTAGCCTAGTTCGATGGTCCCCTCAAAAACAAAATCCGCCGGTCCGCGCAGACGCACCTCGGCAAATTGACCCGGAGCCAAGGGACGGAAGCGAACCTGCAACCGATCCCCTCCGCGCACCCGCACGCCTACCGGCTGATCCGCCGGCGTATTTTCCCGCAGGTGATAAAGCAAAGCCGAGGCCACCACGCCCGTCCCACAAGCCAGTGTCTCGTCTTCCACCCCACGTTCATAGGTGCGAATGGCCAACTCTCCTTCGCCGAGAATTTGCACGAAGTTTGCATTCGTGCCGCGCGGGGCGAAGGCGCCGTGGTAGCGCAAAGCCGCCCCGAGACGCCGCACTTCCACGTGCGACAGATCCTCGACGAAGACCACCGCATGCGGCACCCCCGTATTGAGAAAATGCACTTCCAACTCCTCTCCATCCACCGGCAGGAACGCGGGCTCGCGGAAGTCGTGGGGCTCGCTCATGGCCAGCTCGACCTGTCCATCAGGATGCAGTTCCGCGCGAATGATTCCCGCCGGGGTTTCGAAGCTCAACTCCGGCGGCGGCACTTCGAGAAGGCGTGCGGCATAGCGGGCAAAACAGCGCGCCCCATTGCCACACATCTCCGCCTCGCCTCCATCGCTGTTATAGTAACGCATGCGGAAATCCGCCCCGCCGGGAGATAGTTCGACTTGCAGCAAACCATCCGCCCCGATGCCCCGGTGCCGATCGCAGAGATGGGCAATTTGTTCCGACGAGAGCGAGATCACCCCGGCTCGATTATCGAGCAGGACGAAATCATTCCCCGCTCCATTCATTTTCGTGAAGTTCAGCTGCATAGAATATCTCCCAAGCGTGCGCCCCGTCTGCGCCGATGCAGACCGGACTGCGGAGCCCCAATCTCTCTCAAACCATCAAAAATAACCGTCCCTTTTCTTGTCCTCCATCGAGGCCGCGCCATCGTGATCAATCACTCGTCCCAAACGCTCCGAACTCTTGGCCAAAAGCATCTCTTTGATGATGTCCTCGATTGTCGTCGCAGTGGATTCAATAGCCCCGGTGAGGGGGTAACACCCCAAGGTGCGGAAGCGGACCATTTTCCGCATCGGCACCTCGCCCGGCTCCAGCGGCAGACGGTCATCATCCACCAAGATGAGTGCTCCCTTGCGATTCACCACCGGACGCTCCGCCGCATAATAAAGCGGCACGATCGGAATGTTCTCCTTCATGATGTAGAGCCAGATATCCAGCTCGGTCCAATTCGAGAGCGGAAAAACCCGAATAGACTCTCCCGGCTGCACTCGGCTGTTGTAAAGATTCCACAGCTCCGGGCGCTGATTTTTCGGATCCCACTGATGGAACTTGTTGCGAAAACTATATACCCGCTCCTTGGCCCGGGCTTTTTCCTCATCACGGCGCCCCCCACCAAAAGCCGCGTCAAATCCATAATGATCCAACGCCTGCTTTAACGCCTCCGTCAGCATGATGCGGGCATGGGTGTCCGAACCATGATCAATCGGATTGATGCCCTGGGCGATACCTTCCTGGTTGCTCCAAACGAGAATCTCCTGCCCGATGGACTTGGCAACCTCGTCGCGGAAGGAAATCATCTCCCGAAATTCCCAAGTGGACTCAATACACAGCAGCGGAAAGGGAATCTTGCCCGGGTGAAAGGCTTTCTGCGCCAGGCGTAGCATCACCGTCGAGTCCTTGCCGATAGAGTAAAGAAGGACCGGCTTTTGAAACTCCGCGGCAACCTCGCGGAAGATGTGGATGCTTTCGGCCTCGAGCTGCTCGAGGTGAGAGAGAATGAGTGAACTCATGGACCAGGGAGGCAAAAACAAGTGTGCCGGACCCAAGCTGTCAAGCCCACAAGCAGATAGGTTTGGCGGTTTCGCCCTCCAGCAGCCAAGGAAAACTTACCGGCCAATTTTTTTCAGCGGCAGGCCCGCAAGCAAGTTGGCCTCGATTTTTTCCAGGGAAACCCCCTTCGTTTCGGGCACGAGCAGGAAGAAAATCACGATAAACAAGACGTTGAAACCGCCGTAGAGCAGGAAGGTATTTCCGGGGCCAAAACCATTCACTAGCGTGAGGAAGGTCATTCCGACGATGGCATTGGCAATCCAGTTGGTGCCGGTGCTGCAAGTGATGCCGAAGTCGCGCCCGGCTAGCGGATAGATCTCCGAGCACAGCACCCAAATAATAGGTCCCGCACTCATGGCAAAGCCAACAATGAAAAGCAACAGCGCGAAGGCCGCCGGATAGCCCAGACCCGCATGCGCAGCAGAGCTATCCATGAGGTGGAAAATCACTCCCACCGTCAGCAAGGCCGCCCCCATCACCACAAAACCCGCATACATGATCGGCTTGCGCCCGAGGCGATCCACAAACGCAATGGCAATGAAAGTCGCCAGGACATTCGTGAGGCCCACGACCACCGTTCCCCACATCTGCTGCGAAGTCGAAGCGAAGCCCGCCATCTCGAAAATGCGCGGTGCATAATACATGATGACATTGATCCCCGTGAGCTGCTGGATGATTTGCAGGCCCACCCCGAGAAAGACCGCCCGGCGAAAATTGAAGTTTTGTTGGAAGAGCGCCAGACCCTTTTGCGGCACTTTCACACTCTCCCGAATCTGCTCCACCTCCGAAGCAATCTCCGCATCGTCCAAATGCAAACGCCGGAAAACTCCCTCCGCGCGCTCCTGCAGCCCATTGAGGAAAAGCCAGCGCGGACTCTCCGGCAAGAAGAGCACCCCGATGCCCATAAGCAGAGCCGGAATCGCAATCACTCCCAACATCCAACGCCACACCTCATGATTCCGTGTCGTATCGAGGATGTTGCACAGCCAGGCATCAAACATCCGCGCCTCCGGATTCGCCAGGGCTGGCAGATGCTCGCTGGCAGCTTTTGCCGCCGAGGCCGCTTCCGCTCCAGCGGCAAAAAAAGTATCGCTGAGAAACGCCAGGAGGATCCCGATCGTAATCATAAGCTGATACATGGAAATCATCGCCCCGCGCACCGATTGCGGAGCGATCTCCGCCAAATACAACGGTGCCGTAAAGGAAGCCACCCCGACCGCAATCCCGAGAATAAACCGTGCCCCGATGAGAAAATGCGCGCTGGGAGCCAAAGCGCAAATCACCGACCCCACCGTGAAAAGCACCGCACTAAAAAGCAGCGTCTTGCGGCGGCCAAATTTGTTCGAAGCAAAGCCACTGAAAAGTGCCCCAATCACCGCCCCCCACAAGAGCGCACTCACGACCCACTCAATGACTTGATCGCTCAAACCAAAGTCCTTCTGAATGTAGAGTTGGGCTCCGGAAATTACCCCGATATCCAAGCCAAATAACAGACCAGCCAGCGCCGCCGTCAGGCCGATGAAATAAACGATAGGTTGGACTTTTTTTGCCGAGGGAGGAGTGCTCATGGGAGGAAGGGGGAGTTTTGGGTCAATTACTCGGTTTTTCATTGAGCCATCTCAAGCCGAAAAGAGTTGGCACCTTCGCCGAAGTGCGAGTCTGCACGGATGCGCAGCTCACCCTTTTTCAAACCACGATCCGAGGGCGTTTCTTTCACCAAGAAAAGTAGCTCGGGAAAAAATATCTCAGAGGATCCCCTCGGCTCGATTCCGCGCTAGCGGAGCTGAATTGCTTGTGCTAGGGGCCGGCCCGCCTCAACTGGTTCCGGGCTCCGCACGAAGACCCCGGCCACGGCTGCGGCCACACTGGCTGTCACTGAGGTTTTGCCATCCAGGACCTAAGAAGCTCCGGATCCGCAATAAAGTGCTCCGCCTTCATTCGCGGCATAGTTCTGCGAAAAAACCGAGCTTGAGACCTTGAGGCTTCCACCTTCGAAAAAACCCCCACCGGCGTCGGCGCTGATTGAGCTGTTGCGCAAGATTTGCAGCTTAGTCAGGCTGGCAGAGCTGCTAGTTTCAAAGAATTCAAAAACCAGCCCCGCAACGGAAGCGGCAAGATTGGCAGCAAGGCGCCCCGCCGAAAGGGAGAGATTGTATCCCTCGGAAGAAATGCCCCCGCCTTTAGAACTTCCATTGTTTCCTTGGAGGGTGGTGGCTTGCACCTGGATAGCTCCACCGTCCCCGCTGGCATAAATCGCCCCACCATCTCCTCCGGAGCGATTGCCAGACACCATGCCGTTTCGCATCGTCACCGTTGCCGGAGCATCATTAGCCCCCCCCACGTTCGTCCAAACTGCCGCGCCCCCGCCACTCTGCCCGGAGCTATTTCGTGAATTGGTGGTATGGCCAGAGTAAAGGAGGCTTTGTTGCCATACAAACAGACGACGAAAGCTCCCCTTTGCTCCGCAGCTTGATTTGTCGTGAAAACGCTCTGGGTGGTTTCCACCTGATTGTTCCAGGCAAACAAGGCTCCGTCGAAAGACGACGAGGAATTATCCGCCAACACCGAACTGCGAATCGTCAGCGCCGCATTGTTCATCGCATAACTGGCCCGGCCGGTAACCAAAAAACCGCCGGAGCGATCCGAGCTTGCAAGGTTTCCAAGATCATTTGCCAACCGGCCTCGGAGTGGAGTTTAGCTTTCCTAAGACTGGGGTTAGGCGTAGGTCTTCCGGGAATCGGGCAGGTTAAAAAACTATTTCCCGAAAATAAAAAACTAATCTTGGAAAACGGAACTTCTGCGTCTTTTGCAGTCCGGAAGCAAACGGGCCTGCCCCTGTGAGGATTGTCTCGTTTCCATCATGATGAGATATCCGCTGCAAAGACAGCTCCCAATTTCGCGAGCAATTCGGGAGTGCGCTTGCGGGGAGTTTCGGAGCTAGGAAAGTTCTTCGCCGTAGGCCGGGAGCAAGCTGGGTAAGGCGGAGAAATAATCGGGATACTGGGGTTGCCAACCCAGAGCACGCAATTTGTCTGCTGCGACCCTTTTAGAGGTCCATCCGCGTTTGCGGTTGTAGTCTGGCTCTCCGATCGGCGGCACTGCCCGCCCCAAGAGCCGCGCCATTTCCTCAAAGAACGGTCCCTGCTGCCAAGGACGAAGATCGGCCACATTGAAAATCTCCCCCCGCACTCCCCGCTCCAAAAGCACGCCCAGTGCCGTCACCACATCATCCCGGTGAATTTGATTGATCCATCGCTGACCACTTCCCTCGATGATGGCTTCTCCAGCGAGAAATTTCCGCAACAGAACCGACCTTCCCGGACCATAGAGTCCAGCCAGACGGGCCACCAAGCCCCCCTCTCGCAGCACCATCTCCTCGGTTTCCCGCAATATCTGCCCGGTCTCCCGCTGCGGCTCGGCCACAGAGGTTTCATCCACCCAAGATCCGTCGGTCTGGGCATACACCGAGGTGCTGCTGACAAAGATTCCCGTGACTCCCGGGAAGGCACGCAGCAAATTGACACACCCATCCCGATATACGCGACGATAAGCCTCGACTCCGCCACGCCCCGAGCTGGCGCAATGAATCCAAGCCGAGATTCCCCCCGTTGCCCGAAGCTCCTGCGCCAGGCGATCTATTTCCCCGGCGCAGGCCAAATTTGCCCGGCATCCACTCAGTCCTCGCCCGCGCAATTGCCCGGCGGATTCCTCCGAGGCGGTCAGGCCCAAAACCTTCCGCCCTTGGGCTTGGAAAAAAAAGGCTGCGGCTTCACCGAGGAAGCCGCAGCCGGCAATCAAAATCCGACTCACGTCAGAAACGATTAGTTGAGATTAAAGTTGAAGCGAATTTTTAGCTTCGCGCGTTTGGCGTTGGTCTTCGCCTTACGCCGGCTTTTTTGGGTGGGTGTTTCAAAGGCGCGCAAACGACGAACTTCGTCCATGATCCCTTCCGAGTCCATCTTGCCCTTCAAACGCTTGAGGGCGCGATCAATCGGCTCACCTTTTTTCACACTGACTTCCGGCATACAATTCACCTACTTTCTAAAAAATGGCCTTCCCGTCACATCACGGGTAAGACCGAGGAGAATCTCACCCAAGCCCCCTCGTGTCAATCGCTTTGTCGGCTCCTGTGGCTGACGGAGCAAATTCGGACAGTTAAGTTGTTGAATTGGAGGGAGAAATGGCCCAGCAGGGGTGGCCAA
>CAZQRL010000013.1:0-118447 GCA_964595865.1 uncultured Chthoniobacteraceae bacterium | reverse complement strand
CAGAGGTCAGAGGTCAGAGGTCAGAGGTCAGAGGTCAGAGGTCAGAGGTCAGAGGGGTCAGCTTGGGACCAAGCCGGCGGCGGTGATTGTAGATTTTTCCTGGTAGTCCTCGTAGTCGGTATTGATCTCCCAGAGGTTGTGGTTTTTTCCGTCCGCGATATTTTCAGCGGCGAGGAGCCCCATAAGAATGCTATGATCCTGGTTGTTGTATTTGAAAGCACCATACCTGCCGATGACATGGAGCCCAGCAAAGTGGGAAAGATAGCCTTCGATGATGGCGAGTTTTTCTTTGTAGCCTTTTTTATAGACCGGGTAGCAGCGCTTGATGCGATAAACAAATCCTTCGGTAACAGGAGCATTTCCGGCAAGACCGGTCTTTTGAAGATCGGCCTTTGCCAGGTCGATGAGCTCATTGTCGCCCCATTGCCACATTGGGTCCCCATCGTAGCACCAGAACTCCAAAGCGAGAATGGAATCCTTTTGACCCTGCAAGATTTGGGGAACCCAATTTCGGAAGTTGGTGATTCGACCGGTGGAAAGTTCCGGCGAGTGAACATAGAGCCAGTTATCCGGAAAGAGATTTTCCCCCTGTACCCGGAGATAAACAATGATCGTGTTCCGGAAAGTGAGGCTGCTTGCAGCTTCTTTAACCTCAACTGGCAGCTCAGGCAGGGCGAGGACCATGCTGGTGAGGGGCATGGTGGAAATGATCCTGTCAAAGCCGCGCTCTTCTCCTGATGCGAGCTGAAGTCCCGTTGCCTTGTCGTTTGAGGTTAGAACCCGGCGAATCGGGGTATTGAGATGAATCAATCCCCCTGCGGCCCGGATTTTATCCGCCATGCGCTCGTAGATCGAGCCGGTGCCACCATGAGGGTATGCAAATTGATCTACCAGAGTTTTGTGTTTTCCTTTGGCACCGCCAAAGGCATTGATGATGGCCTCCCAGAGGGAGAGCTTTTTGATTCGCTGTGCGGCAAAGTCTGCATCCAGCTCCGTGCAGGAGATTCCCCAGAGCTTTTCACTGTAATTTTTGAAGAAAATCTCAAAAAGCTTGCGTCCGAAGCGGGAAATGACCCAAGCCTCGAATGTGCCATTGATTTGTGGATCGGTTGACTTTTGGAAGAAGTAACTCAGCAGACAGGCTACAGAGGTGAGTGGACCGAGATTGATGAGGGCATTGACCGGCTGGAGGGGATAATGGAAAAACTTCTTGCGGTAATAGATGCGGGTGAGGCGGTCCACCATCGAGTAGTCCTTCCCCGCGACTTCCAGCCAGAGCTTGTTCACCCGGGTATCGTTGCTGAAGAATCGGTGGGGGCCGATATCGACAAGCTGGCCCCAAAGCTCAATCGTTTTTGCAAGGCCACCCACCGATGGGCCAGCCTCGAAGACTTCCACCTGCAGGCCTTTTTTGGAGAGTTCGTATGCGGCGGTGATACCCGCCGGGCCGGCTCCAATAACTGCAATTTTCATCGGAGAGGGCGGGATGGTCGAAGGGCGCGATGCTGAGGGGGAAGTGCTCATGGGCGGAGAGTTTCCAGCAGATCAATTATTGGCGGGGGTTGCGTCTAGCGAAGTACTAAGCAGGAAGAATCTCTCCGGCCCCTGGCTTGCTTGCTGGAGCAGGGAAAACTCCTTGATGATCCGCAGGTTGGTGATTGAAAGGAACTCCTCGAATTCCACTTTGCCATCCTGCCGGATTCCCCGCTCCTGCGCGATCACAAATGCTGTGGGGAAGTCGAAGCCCGGGCGGACGGCATCGGCTGCTTTGATTGGAAGAATTCTGCGAGAACCGAAAGGCACCCAGAGTCCTGTCTCAAGGGTATCCGCCTTTGCAACAAAGGCAATTTCTGTCGTGCCAGAGCCAAGGCTTTCAACGATTGGCGTGAGTGCGCGGGAGCGCTGGCCATAGGCGAGATAAACAGTGTCTATTCTTTTAAGCAGCGGCGATTCTTGGGGTAAAAAACAGGATGCGATCCCGGGAACTGGCAGCAAGGGTCTTGCGGGATTCAGCAGCAGGACAACTACTGCGGTAAGTTGCAAGAGGATGGCAAAACCAACAAAAATACGGGATTTTGCAGCAGCATCCGTTGCTCTTCCTATTCCCAGCAGCGCTATCACCGGGAGATAGGCGGGCATGAGAATACGGGAAATCGAGATCATGGAAGTGGAGAGGAAGAATGCCCCTATGGACAGGAACATGCCGATTGATAAAAGAAAAGGGAGGTGGCGTGGCGTTGGGCAGGACAGCGGGGGGCCTTGTGGAAAGAATTTCGCGAGGAGAAGGAGGCAGGCGAACAACGTCGTCCCGAAGCCGAGACCTGCGGCATCTTCTGTGACGATCTCGCCAACGCCGAGTTTAAAAGCACCCTCGAATTGCGTCTTCAACGAGGAGAGGAAAGGCTGTGGAATCGCTCCCTCGACAATTCCCTGGACTCTTGCGGCAATAGGAAACACCGGTGGAGCGAAATTTTGTGCCGGCCAGATAATCGAATTTCCCGCCAAAGAGACGAGCAGCGGGCCGCCCGCTTTGCCCGCCGAACTTGAGGCATCGCCAGCAAATCCGCTCCCATGAGAAAGATTCCAAGCGGCAAAGGGGAGGTAGGAAAACAACGCACCGCAAAGAGCGGTTCCAAAAAGTAGCGCGGGCTTCTGGAACAGCTTCGGAAGCGAAGGGGCAAGAAGCAGCAACCAAGGAAGTCCAAATGCGATATTCGAAACCTTGGTCGCGGTAGAAAAGCCAAGAGCCAGAGCTGAAATGAAAAGGAATAATGAATGGGAATTCCTGAGCCACTTGCACAAATAAACCAGGCTGATTAAGAACAGCGTTGCTCCTAGCAGGTCACTGCCGAGGCTGCCGGATTGTAAAATGAAGCCATAACCGGTAGGAGCCACCCACATTGTAAGCCGTGAGATGCAGCGTCCGGCACCAAGCAGGCGCATGAGGGAAAAGGTTGCTCCCGGGAGCATCAGAAAACAAAAAAAGTTTGGCAGAAACAAAAAGCGGTCTGTTCCTGTGATCGCGAGGATGGGGAGAGCCGTGATTTCCCACATGGCCGCCATGAAGTCGTAGCGGGAATCCGGGCCGTTGATCCAATACCAATGCCCTTCCGCAAGCCAGTGAAGCATTCTCGGAATCCGATACGAATATGCATCGTAGTTCGATGGAAGATGCCAAAGGCTGCCTATGAGAATTAGGAATGCCACCGCAAGCCAAACAAGGGCGGGGGGATAGGAAAATCTGGAGAAACAGGTGTGCCTTGTTTTGATAGCCTGCGGTATTTTCAACCGCATTAGAAGCAATGCCGAAAATGAGAAGAAAACGATGTAGCCCGAGGTGGTGAGCTGATCGAGAGCCGATAGTGCAAAAAAGGCAACCCAGCTAAGAATGCAATAGAATGGGAAAAGGAGAAACGGGTATCTCATTAGGATGCGCTTCGCCACGGCGAGAGGGAGTGTTTTGGTTCAGCGTCAATTGGAAAAAGCGAGGCTGGGCGTTAAGGAGTGGGCGGGTTGGTTTTGTCGTTTGATTTTGCGTTGTCGCCTGGCCTGGGCGAGTTTTTTGTCGCGGGCGGCAAAGATGGCCTTTTCTTTGCCAAGAAGCTTGTCCTGCGGGGTGATGTATCCGATGGCGGAATGGAGGCGCACCGTATTGTAGTGCTCGACAAAGTTAGCGATCAGGCGTCGGGCCTGCTCGATGTCGAGCGGGGTGCCGGGGCGAATGCAGTCGGCTTTGAGCGACTTGTGCCAGCGTTCGATTTTGCCATTGGATTGGGGATAGTAAGGCGAAGTTTTGACGTGGGTGAGACCGGCCACGCAGACGAACTCCTTGAGCCGAGGGGCTGGGAAGCCCCGAGACAGACTGCCATCGGCAGCCCGAAGGGTGCCGAAGCCGGGAGGCGGAGGCATCAACTCCTTGGCGATGAACTGTGGGCCGTTGTCGGAGATGATCCGAGGCTTTGCTCCGGGATGCTTTTCCAAGGCGCGCTGGATGATGATCTCCACGTCGGCCTCGGTCATGGACTCTCGCAACTCGTGGTGGACGATGAAGCGGGAGCATCCGTCGAGCGGTGAGCAGAGGTAGTAAAACGTCCCGGCCACGTTGATGTGGGAGACATCCACATGCCAGTGCTCGTGGGGAGCCAGCGGTTGGACAAAGCCCGTGCCTTTCTTGGAAGGCTTGCCGTTCCATGTCTGGATGAGCCCTGCAGCCTTGAGAACCCGATAGGTGGTCCAGGGGCTCACGGCCACGATGTTGCGGTCGAGCATCATGAGCCGAAGGGCTGGGAAGCCCTGAGACAGACTGCCGCAGGCAGCCCGAAGGGTGCCGAAGCCGGGAGGCGAAGGCGTCAACGTGAGCCGACGGTAGCCCTCCAATGGGAACTCCCTGGCGAACTTCACAATTTCGTCGCCCTCCCAGCCCTCGATCCAGTGGTCGCGGGGGATCCACGCGTTGTGCTCATTGGCCTTCCCGTAGCGGGCCCGCCAGTCGTAGAACTTCGAGCGGGCAATGCCGACCCAGCCCACGATCTGCAACTGGGAAAGGCCGGAGCGTTCGCCGCCCCATTTGTGGATGAAGTCGATCACTTGATCTCGGGTGTCATGCGGAGTCCAGGCCTCGGTCAATCCTCCCCAAGACTTTTTTTTAGACGCACGTGCTCCTCTATGAGCTCGGCAAGAGCCTCGCTGCGCATCGCCAGCTTGCTTTCCAGAGCCAGGAGCTTACGCTCTTGGTGCCCAACAACTCGGGAGGGGGAGCGCCCAACTTCAAAAGCAGCGCTTCCCTTCTCGAAAAATGTCTTTTGCCACTGGTAAAAAAGCGTCGGGTGAATTTGGTGCTTGTCGCACACGTCGCTCACCGGCACATGCTCGATCAGATGCTCTCGCAGGATGCTCACTTTCTGTTCCGGGGTGAAGTTACGTCGGGTTCTTTCCATTTCGGGCTCCATGTTGAGCCCACTCTTTACCGCATCTCAGCCGTTTTTCCATTTCCGTCTGGAGCAAAACACAAGGGGCGGCAATGAGCCCCTTGTTCCTCCTCCTTCCCGCAGGGCATCTTTCCTCTCACCCACTCGTCTCGTCGAAGAGCCCAGAATTTAATCTCCCGGTGGCAATTGCTGGTTGATGAGAGATGTCAGGCACTGGAGCCTTTGTTCGTAAATCGGGGCGTGCAGTTTTTTTAAATCGATCCCAGCATGACATTTTCTGATGGCAGTTCGTGCAGCTCTGGGCAAATGGAAATTTTTTGTGCTGGAGCAATTGGGCAAAGAGGGAAGCGGAAAGGGAACGGGTTACAAAGCCGAAATTCTGAAAAACTGAAATGCTGAGAGCGGAAGCCTGAAAATGGAGTCCGCGCCTTATGGGGACTGGATCTTCTCCCAGATTTCGAGTTCGGTTTGGTGAAAGACCGAGCGCTTTGCGTAGCGCAGGGAGAGTTCGCCGGTTTTTTCATATCCGCCGGCCACAAGGACATCGGCGGGCAGGGTTCTCTCGGGCCATTCGTTTTTTCCACGTAAAATCAGGGCGGGCTGGAAGGCGATCAACTGGCGGTGATACGCGGAGTAAATTTGCGGGGGTTGCCCGACCAAAGGTAGAAAGGAGGGCATCCAGCGGAGATTTTTTTGCGATGCGAACAGCCACAGATGCGGATGGAAGGCGAAATGCGTGTCGGGAGGGAAGCGGGCAATGAGCTGAGAAAGGTTCGAATAAAATTGTGGCGCGGGATCGGGATTGCGATTGGCGGTGATGTGGAGTGCGCGTTGCACAGGTGTCGCAAGGTTGTTGCAAAGGAGAAGCAGGAGAAGGGAGAAAATGCCGAAACGCGGAAAAGCGGAAATGCTGAAAGTGACGGGTGGCGAGTAGCGAGTGGTGAGGCGAAGGAGGATTCCGGCGGTGGAGGCTATCCAGAGGTAGAAGAAAAAGGAGAGGTAGGTGTAGTAATACACGAAGGTTGTGGAGCCGCGCAGGATTCCACAGAAGAAGCAGACAATCCCGATGAGCGCGAAGCAAAGCGCGCGGGCGTTGTTGCGGTCTGTTTTTTGTCGCAGGGCAGCGCGGGTGGATGGGAGGAGAAGTGCGAGCGCGAAAAGGATTAAAGTCCCTGCCACGGCGAGCAGTAAAGCGGGCTGGAAGCGATAGATTCCAAGCAAAGCCCCGGGAAGCAGACGCAGATTTTCAGTGAATGTCCCGAATGAGGAACCACTTGCGGCAAGCTGGAATTGCTGCCAGGCAAAGGGGCTTTGCCAAACGAACCAGAGCGCGCCTGCTGCAATCGCGGGAAGGACCCCTGCGGCGAAGCGCAATCCGTTCCAGATAAGGTCGCGGGAGCGCTTTTGGAATGAGCCCGGTTGTGGCGGCATGTCCTTTGCGGGCAGAGGCCAGAGGAAGGCGAGAAATGCCGGGGCGAAAAAAACCGTGAATGGATGGAACAGTGCACTGGTTCCGTAAAGGAAGCCCCCGAGCAGCAACCGTCGGGAGGTTGGAGGTTGCCTGCGATAAAGGCTCCATGCTGAAAGGATGAGGAAAAACAGAGCGTGAAATTCCATCCGGCCCACGGGTGCCTGCATGAAAAACAATTTGTCAAAGAAAAGAGCCAGCGCGATTGCAGCGAGGGCAACTCCAGAGCGGGCGTCGAGCAGACATGCGGTCCAGATTCCGAGCAGGCAGAGAAACGCCACTGCGGGAAGCAGGGAATACAGACGGACAGACCAAAGCTCGAGCGGGAAAAATGCAAGCCATCCGGCAAGCCCCACTGGGAAGCCCGGAGCGTGCAGTCCCCATGCTCTGTCCATCCCATATAGTCCGCCGAGTTGTGGGAGGGCGAACGTGCCGTGTTGGTGGAAGTTGACGGCGGGAAGAGAATAGGCAATTTCGTCTTCCCATGGTCCCCGGATGACATCAAGTCCCCAGAGCTGGAAGAGGAGCCAAAGGAGCGAGAATGGAAGGAAGACGCGGATGTGGAGAAGATGCTGAAAAGCTAAGATGCTGAAAAGCTGAAATCAGCCACCCTTGCGGACTCGGGAGACGATGGAGAGAGAAAAAGCTGAGATGCGGAGGTCGGAGGTCGGCAGGAAAGCCGCGGAGTTGAAGTTCGGCGTCCGCGGGCCGCATGTCCCTACCTTGGCGGGCTTTGTGGCTTGGCGCGAGGGTTGCTTGAAAACCTGGGCTCGGGCGGGTAGGAATAAATCAGACGGCGGAGGATCGCCTTCCCTACCTTTTTGTTTCGATGGCTGGACGATTCTTTTGTCGCGGGAAAGGGTATCGCGCACGCGGGAGGGTTTGCCATCAGCCTGCGAGTGCGTAGTCAACATGGCGGGGATTGTCCACATGCTTGCTGGCATTGAGGATCTCCAACCCAAGGATGTTTCCCCGGGCATCGTAATCAAAAATGATGCCCGGACTCTCCTCGTCGCTTTCTTCAATCGGAGTATTGCTCAGTAGAACTCTGAGAATCTCAATTTCCGGATCGTAGGTGATTTTCATGGTGGAGTAGCTGGCCCCTGTGGAATAGCTTGCCCGTTAGAGTAGCTTCGCACTCCATGGGCCGAGGCGCTTCCATGGGGCGGGGAGATCGGAGGTCAGGGGAGGGGAAAGGAGGAAGGAGAATTTTGGATTGTGGATTTGGGAGAGTGGCGAGTGGCGAGTGGGGGGCCTATCGAAAGGATGGGAAGGAGAGGGCTTCGATTCGATCAGGAAAAACCTCAATGAGGTCGTTTTCTGGAAGAAGTTTCGCGATGTCAGACCAGCAAGACCTGAACAAATCCTCCAAGTTTTTCCGACGCATGTTTCCAATGCGTGACCAAATTACCTTTGGCGGGGGGCCATAAGCGACTAAGAAGTCAAAAAAATCGGTATCCTTTGTGAGAATCGTCCAATCATTTTCTTTGGCTTTGTGCCACAGTTCGTCGTCTGTAAGCCTGCTGCCGAGATCGAGCGCGTGTATGGAGTAGCAGCAGCCGGTTGCAATGGTAGATGGCAGATTCTCATCGACAAGCACGGTCATGCGGCGGCCAAGGAAACAGATCGAATTGCACCAAGGCGGCGGGCATAGTCCAAGCAAGCAAGGATGTCTTCACGAGATAGCGAAGGGTATCCTGCAAGAACATCCTCAACGGAATCGCCAGCGCACAGAAATCCAAGGATCGTTTCAACTGTGATTCGTGTGCCTGCAACAACAGGTTTGCCGTTGCAGATTGCCGGATTGATTTCAATTCGATTTCGCGCGGTGCTCATCATTTGAAAATTAGCTGGAGTTTGGGCAGTCGTCCAGTGAGAAGTCCTCGCCGGCGAGGGCGGCATCGTTGATTTTTTGTTGCAGTCCGTCAGGAAATAAGGGTTTGGCGACAAATATTGATTGGTAGTCGCGTGTCAACGGTCGGCGGAACCGCGGGCCGCATGTCCCTACCTTGGCGGGCTTTGTGGCTTGGCGCGAGGGTTGCGTGAAAACCTGGGCTCGGGCGGAGCTTCGCCCTCCGCGGGTCGAGTGGCCAGCGGCGATTGGCTCCTCGTTCTGAGTTCTTAGTTTTGATCGCAGCAAGAAGATGATCCAGCGTATACCCAGCAAAAATGGCGCTTCGCTCTTTGGTATAATCACCTTGCCCTTTGCTGTGAGTTTGCAAAAATTGTAATGGCTTTCTGACTCCAATCTTTCCGACATAAAGCAGTTTTTGCAATTTCAGAAATTTGAATTCCTTTGGGTTCTTTCATACTCCTGCTCGATATCCTCAATTAATCCCATTGGCTTAACCGACTTCCGATCTTCGAATTTCTTCAGCGTTTTGGCTCCGCCTCTGGCGGATATTCCGCTTGGAAGTGGTGGCCGGCACCGAGGAGGAGTCCGCGGAATTTAAGGTGAAGGCCGCGGTAGACGAGGTCGCGCCCGGCGAGGGCGGCGTCGTTGATTTTTTGTTGAAGGCCGTCGGGATCGTCGAGGTAGTAGCGACCGAAGGCGATGAGGTCTGGGCGGAGTTCCATGATGAAGTCGTAAAGGGTCTGCCCTTTTTTGTAGGCTTCGTAGACTTCCGTGGTAATGAGGCCTTCGGTGCTGATGTGGCGCAGTTGTGGGTACCAATAGGCCGATTGAACTTCTTGGACCAGGAAGACCCGTGCCTCGGGCGGGGGAGGGACGAATTCTTCGACGAGGGCTCGGTTGCGCGGGGCATCGGCGTAATTGGCTAATGGCCAGAGCGCGAGGGCGCAGAGAATGAGGGCATAGGGGAAGAGGAGGAAACGAAGTGAGGAAAGTTGAAGGATGAAGGATGAAACCTGAGACCTGAACGAGATTGGAGATCGTAGATCGAAGGTCGGGGGGAGAAAGGAGGAAGGATGAGACCTGAGACCCGAAGGGGTGGTGAGGAGGGCGGAGAGGGCGGGGATGACGAGGGCGATAAGGGAGGGGACCATGTAGCGGCCCTGCCATGTGGTGTAGTAATAGAGGCTGAAAAAGAGGGCGCTCCATGCGCTGACTCCGAGCGCGAAATACCATGCGGGACGTTTGTTTTTATCTCCGAAGAAGGCGGCTATCAGGGCGGCGGCGAGCAGGGGACTCCAGGAGAGCAGGACTTTCCATGCGTCGGGATTGATGGGGATTCCGAGCAGGGGCAGGGGGATGGTGTCGTAGGTCATGGCGATGAGACGACGAGCGGTATTCGGGGTGGGGACGATGGGGATGCCGCCGAGCGCGAGGGCGAGTGCTTGCAGGAGGGTGAGGGCGAGGGGGATTGCGAACAGCAGGAGAGCGAGCGGCCAGCGGCGGGGGCCTTGTCCGAGCAGGAAAGCGAGCGCGGCGACTCCGGCGAGGGCGAGCATTTCCGGGCGGATGAGGGAAAGGGCGAATATCCAGAGCGCTCCGATGATGCCCGCACGCCATTGCGTTTGCCATCCGGGCGACCAATCGGCCAAGGAGGTGCGCCAGACCCATGCGGCGGTGTAGGTGGTGAGAAGCAGGGTCATGCAAGTTTCCATGGGATTGACAGCGGTCCAATAGAAAATGACTGGATTGAAGATGAGGAAGACGGCGGTGAGGGAAGCGGTGCCGGGGCGGAGTCCGGCTTCTTTTCCCCAGAGGTAGAGCTTGCGTCCGGCGAGGAGGGTGCAAAGGACTGCGAAGACCCGGGCGACGGTCATGAAGCCTTCGTTGGAGCGGATTTGGCCGGTGATGAGGCCGAGAATTGCGAGAATCCATTCCCAGAGGATGGTGGTATTGGCGCGGGAGGGCTGCCCGAGGGAGTATTCGAACCAGCGCCCTTCGGCGAAGTTGCGCGCGAAGACAAGATGGATCATGACGTCGCCAGAGAGTTGGTGGGCGAACCATTCCCAGAGGTAGTAGGCATTGAAGCCGAGGAGGAGCAGGGCGATGAGAAGGGCCGGAAGGTGAGGCATGGAGAGAGGAGAAGGATGGATGAAGGATGAAACCTGAAATCCGAAACGGGAAAAAGATAAAAGAGCCGCAAGCGGCAAAGACCGGAGATCGGAGGTCGGAGATCAGGGTAGAAAGGGTAGAAAGGGTAGAAAGGTTGCAACCTGAACACGTGCCAGTGGCTTCCTGCTCGTAGAGCGATACAACTCGGATAGGCGCTGGCCGGATAGCTTGCCGAAGGCAATCCGCAGGGAGAGCTGGCTCGGTGAAACGGAGCCAGGGAGATCGTTAGTTTTCGGAAGGTCTCTGTGGTCAAATCAAACCAACAGAGACCTGAAAGAAAAGAGAAGAAACCACCGTCCGGATTTCCCGGCGCGGATCGCGCTGGAGGCCATCCGGGGAATGCCAACAGCCTGAATGGGTCGTTCGGCGTGGAGGCGCTGCGAGAGGCCTTGGAGGTCCCTGGGAGAGGGGCGGCGATATTCCACACCGATCAGGGCGGCCAGTTCCGCCGCCAGGCATGGATTGCGACGGCAGAGGGCCGCGCCGCGCGGGTGAGCATGGATGGCAAGGGGCGGTGGATGGACGAGGTGTTCATCGAACGGCTTTGGCGCTCGGTGAAGCACGAAGGGGGGTGTCTGTGGGCGCATGAGAGCGTGAGGGAAATGGAGATCGCCCTTGGAAGATGGTTCGATGACTACAACCCCTCGAAGCTTCATCCGGCTCTTCGCTACAAGACCCAGGGGAAGGCTAGCGCCCGGAAGAAATCCCCAAATGGAGGGAGGCGGCATGAAGAGAAACCGCAATCAAGGGGGCACCCCCTCCGCCGTCGCTGGCCCTGGCCGCCCTAGGCGCAACGGAGCGTGGCGAAGCCAGCCGCCGGTCGGCCAGGCCCAGCGAACCCTTGCCCCACGAGCAAAACCAACCTCTAAACAAAACCAATCCTGTGGAGACCTCCACGAGCTAATTAAAAATCGCCTCCGCCTGGCTCCGCTTTCCGCGCCACCTCTTTCGGGAGATCATAGGATCTTACACGCAATAAATTTTAAGACGAGAGCCGCTTTCTCAAAAAGGGTTTCTATTGTTATATGATTGGCTTCACTGCAATTCTTATAACTTAAGTTTTTTAGCGAAAGAATGATGAATGAAGGCTAACTGGCTATCTATTTAGAAGCAATAAAAATAATTGGATTGCAAAATAAGTTGTTTCACAGAGGAAAAAAGGAAATTTGGTTTGACTTAGGCAAGTCGAAGGAAGCGATAGTTGAATGGTATAGACAGAAAGCGGCTAATCTGGCTGGATATGGTGATGAAGGTCTTAATTTTAGGGGCGGGTGGGTTGATGGGGAGGCATTTGGTGCGGGAGTGTGAGCGGCGGGGCATGAAGTATCGGGCGTTGGGTCATCAGGAGTTGGATATCACTGACAAACGGGCGGGAGAGCAAGCGGTGGAAGAATTTCTTCCGGAGGTGGTAATTAATGCGGCCGCACGGTGTGATTTTGCGGCTTGTGAGCGGGAGCCGGAGGCGTCGCGGCGCACCAACTTGGAGGCTCCGCTTTGGTGGAGTGCCTTGGGGCGGCAGCGGGGATTTCAACTGGTTCTTTTCAGCTCAGATTACATTTTTTCTGGTCGGAAGCAGGAGCCTTATTCAGAGGAGAGTGTTCCTGAACCGTTGAGTGTTTATGGGGCGCACAAGGCGGCTTTGGAGCAGGCGATCGGGGGCGAGGGGCCGGAGTTGATTTTGCGGACGGCGTGGATTTTTGGCTGTGGGGGCAAAACCTTCATGAGTCTCTTGCCGAGGTTGCTGCAAGAGCGCGAGAGTGTGTCGGTGGCCAGTGGCAAGCTGGGAAGCTGTCTGCATGCTGCCACAGGAGCGGCGGCGGTGTTGGGGTTGCTGCAGCAGGGGGCGGTGGGACTTTTCAATTTGGTGCATCCGGGGGTGACCTCCTGGGAGGAGTTTGCGGAGCTTTGCTTGGAGGAGCTGCGACGCATGGGGAAACGACCGGCTTGTCGGGAAATTGTGCGAGTGCCCTTCCAAAACCTCCTGCAAGCCGAGGCGACTCCCGGGCGGCGTCCGGAGTATTCGGTGCTGAATCCGGCAAAGGTGATTGAGCGCGTTGGACCGCTACCGGATTGGCAGGAGGGGCTGAAAAGCTATTTGCGTTTGCTCGACTTGTGAGGCTTCGGACCTGTAGAGCAGGGGACTGACGCTGTCACTCTTCCGGAACTCCCATGTCCCATTTGCCGCCACCTTTAGATTTTATCGAGACGCTGCCGATTCTCGGGGTGCCGCTGGCGAAGACGGATTATGCCGGGGCCTTGCGGGCGGTGAGTTTGTTGGCGGATGCGGGAAGACCGACGGCGGTGAGTGCCTGCAACACGCATCTTGTGGCCTTAGCGCGGCAGGATCCTACCTTTGCGCGCGTCCTGCGCAGTTTTGATCTGATTGTGCCGGATAGCACGGTGCTGAAGTGGACCATGAATGCGGAAGGCGCAGGCCTCGCGGATCGGGTTTATGGTCCGTATCTCATGCGCTACATCCTGGAGCATGCGCCAACAAGTCGGCGGCATTTTTTCTTTGGAGGGAGTGAGGAATGTCTGCGGGATTTGCTGGCGGCCGCGCGCCGATTGCAGCCGGAGGTGCAGGTGGTCGGGACTTGCTCGCCGCCTTTTGGAGGGTGGGGAGAAGCGGAGGAGGCGGAGTTTGCCCGAAAGATCTGCGAGGCGGAGCCCGATTTCATTTGGGTGGCCTTGGGCGGAGAGCGGCAGGAGCGCTGGATTGCAAAAAACTTGCCACGGCATACGCGGGGGGTGTTTCTGGCGGTGGGGGATGCCTTTCGGCTGCTGGCGGGGCATGGGCGCTTTGCGCCGACTTGGATGCAACGCGCGGGGCTGAACTGGCTACATCGTCTGAGCCAGGAACCGACGCGGCTTTGGCGGCGCTATTTTTATTTCAACTCGCTGTATTTGATTCAGCTCTTTTCTCAGCGATGGGAGGATGCGCGGGTGAAGAAGCCGCTGCCGATCGAGCGCTGGAGGGTTGCATTTCTTGGGGCACGTGGGGTGCCTGCGCGGTATGCGGGTTTTGAAACGGTGGTGGAGGAGCTAGGGAGTCGCTTGGCGGCCCGGGGACATCAGGTTTTGGTCTATAATCGGTCCCGGTATTACAACCAACGCCCGCCGTCCTACCTCGGGATGGATTTGGTGTATCTGCCAAACCTGCTGATTCGCAGTTTGGACACGCTGTCGCACAGCTTGCTGGCGACCTTGCACTGTCTGGCCCAGCCGGTGGATGTGGTTTATTTGTGTGGGGTGGGGAACGCGTGTTTTGCGCCCTGGTTACGGCTTTGTGGGAAGCGGGTGGTGATCAATGTGGATGGGATTGATTTCAAGCGCCGTAAGTGGGGGTGGTGCGCACGCTGGTGGTTGTATCGGAGTGAGAAATGGAGCGTGCGCTTTTGCGATCGGGTGATTGCGGATAATCAGGAGGTGGTGCGGCATTACGAGAAGCTACACGGGTTCAAGCCGCTGCATCTGAGCTACGGGGTGGCGGCTCCGGCGGTTCCAGCCCGCGAGGGAGAGGAGTTGGCCAAGTGGGGGCTGCGCTCCGGGGAATACCTCTTGTATGTGGGGCGGCTCTCGCCGGAAAATGAACCGGATTTGCTCCTGCGAGCCTACGCGCAGAGCGGGCAGGATTTGCCGTTGGTGATTGTGGGAATGGCGGGGTATGAGAAGGCGTTCTACCGCTCGTTGCGGCGGTTGGCTGGGGAGCGGGTCATTTTTACCGGGGCGGTTTACGGGGCGGGGTATGCGGAGCTGAGCCGGAATTGCCGGGCCTTCATCCTGCCGGCAGCAATTGAGGCGACGCGTTTGGTGCTGTTGGATCAGATGAGCTTCGGGAGTGCGATTATTTTTCGGGAGTCGGCAGCAACGCGGGAGGTGATCGCAGATTGTGGCTGGGCCTTTGATGGAGATGATCCCGCCGCAGCTCTGGCGAAGCTTTTGCGAGAGGATATCGGGAACCGTAGCCGCTGTGAGGAGCTGGGGCAGCGGGCGCGGGCGCGGGCAGAGGCGGTCTATGGATGGGAGCGGATCCTCCGCGATTACGAACGGATTTTTGCCGAGTTGATTCCTCCGCCATGGCCAGTGCGGGGTGAGGACGCGAAGCGGAGCTGAGGGCGCATGAAGTTAAGTGTCGCCACGCCGTCCTTCCAGCAGGGGCGATTTCTTGGAGAAACGCTGGCCTCGGTGCGGCGGGCGGCGGAGTTGCTCGGGTGCGGAGATGCCATCGAGCACTGGGTGCAGGATGGAGGTTCGACGGACAAAACACTCCAGATTCTGCAGGAACAGACGTTCGCGCGCTGGGAATCTTCTCCGGATCGCGGGCAGGCGCACGCGGTGAATCTCGCCTGGCAGCGCTGCTCGGGAGATGTGTTGTGCTTTCTTTGCAGTGATGATCTCTGGGAGTCGGAAAATATTCCCCGGGTGCTGGAGACCTTCCGGAATCATCCGGAGGTGGATGTGGTTTACGGGGACTATTTCTTTTTGGAAGGGAGCACGGGTTGGAAGCGGCTTAAGCGGGCGGAGCCGTGGTCTGCCGAGCGGCTGCACGTGCGCAACTTTCTTTCCCAACCGGCGGTGTTTTTTCGGCGTTGGATTTATGAAAAATTTGGCGGCCTGGATGAGTCGCTGCGGTTTTGTCTGGATCATGAATACTGGTTGCGCATCGCTCCGGAGACGCGGTGGTATTATTTGCCGGAGCCGCTGGCGGCGATGCGGCTGCATCCGGATGCAAAAACTTCGGCGCAACTTGCTGCGGCGTGGTGGGAGGGGGCGCGGATGCTGCAGCGGTATGGGAGAAACTGGGGCGCTTATTGGGGGGCGTTGCGCATGCAGATTTATGGTCAGCATCTGTATCGGCTGCGGCGGCAGCTATTGCAGTGGGTGGCAAATCGCCGGATGAATCGGAACGCTAAAAACCTGGGAAGATGAATCCGGAGCGTCCGAAGTTGTTGCTGGCGGAATTCCACCATCTGGGGGACGCCGTGCTGGCGTGGCCATTTTTGCGGGCGATCAGAGAAAATTGGGAGGTGCAAGTGTGGTGTCGTCCACCGGTGGCGGAGATTTTTCGGATGGTGTTGCCCCGGGAGGCGATTCGCACGTGGTCTCCTCCTTGGCATGAAGAATCGGAGGTTGGCAGTCGGCTGGATCAGCTGCGCCGTCTGGCGGAGGTGGTAGGATGGTGGAGGGCGGAGCGTTTTTCCGCCGCGGTCTCGGTGTGGGCCGACCCCCGTCTGCAGCTCCTGTTGTCTCTCGCGGGAATCCCGCGCAGAGTGGGGGTCCCGGCAACGCCCGCGAATACCTATGCCGCCGCAGCCCCGAAGCGGCAACGGCAACTGCGCTGGGGGCGGCGGTTACAGAGGGTTTGTGAGGTGGTGTTGGGCCAGCCCTTTCTCACCGAGGCGGTGGAACGGAATGACGAGAAGCGGCATCAGCTGGAAGTTTGGCAAAAGCTGGCCGACAAATTAGGCGGTGCCTTTTCCCGCGAAGCTCCGTGGGTCAGCGCAGATCGGAGTCTGCCTTTGCCTGCGGCGATGGAGCAGGCCAAAGCGGAGGGAAGAAAAATCTTGCTGGCGCATGTCGGCGGACGACTTCCGAGCAAGCGTTGGTCTTTGAGGGCCTATGGCGAGGTGTTGCGGGCATTTAGTCAGGTGCGGTCGGGGTGGGCGATCGTTAGTGTCTCTGGCCCGGGTGAACCTGGATTGGAATTAGCTGAGACGGGGACGCATTTGATCGGTCCGAGCACCTTGCCGGAGTTGTTGCGTTGGCTTGAAGCGGCAGATTTTATTTTAAGTAACGATTCGCTTCCGGCGCATTTGGCCTATGCGCTCGGGAAGCCGGGGCTAGCGGTATTTGGTTCTGGCGATCCGCAGTGGTTTGCGCCAGGAGGGGAGCTGGCACGGGTGATTGAGGCTCCGGTGTGTCCGTATCGGCCTTGTTTGGATCGGTGCCGACAGGCATCGTTGCTCTGCCTGGAGTCGCTAACCCCCGGAATGGTTTTGCCGCAGCTGCTGGCGGCGACGGAGGTTTGAAATCTGGCTCCGCTTCTCATCTCAGGCAGAATTTTCCGGAGCGGGGGCAGCGGTTTCTAGGTCGGAGCGGGAAATGTGATAAGGGAGGCCGCAGCGGGGGCAGCGGAGGGAGAGGGAGTCTTCTTCGCCGAAGAGGTCGGCGGGGTTTTTTCGGAAGAGGGGCAGGAGGAGAGCCTGGATGCGTTCCGGCGAGCAGCCACATTCCCAGCGAAAGGAGCGCATTTCCAAAAGTGAGAGCTCTTCGCTCTGGTCGAGCTCGGGAATGTCGGCAGTTGTGAGGTTTTCCAACCAATCCAGATCGGCATCGGGTTGGGCCGAAAGGAAGACGTAGTCCTCATCATGGTGGCAAAAGAGGCGCACGGGGCGCTGCTCGCTTTGTTGGAAAAACTCCCTCGCCGCTTCAAGGCCATCCTCTGCGGAAAAGTTGGCCACGCTCCGGCGGCGAGGTTGGGAACCCGCCAGGACATCGGCAAAGAAGAAGTTGTCCTCGCGGGCGGCGATTTCGTTTTCGAAGAGGGTGCCAATGACGGAGCCCTGGGGATTATTGACTTGAACGAAAAAATTTACCGGCGGCTGGCGGCGGTGCACGGTCCAAGCGCAGATTTCATTCCACGGGCGCGAGACCGCTTGGAGCACCGCGGCGGCGAGGAGTTCTTTGAAAAAGCGGTCATTCTCCGGACGGAAACGCTGCTCGCGATCGGCCAGGCCGAGGTAATAATCCACATAGAGATGGCCGAAGTCGGCTCGGGTGAGGAGGACGTTGCGGTGGCGCACGAAGTAGGAGCGGACTTCGAGCGGATCGTCCGGGCGGTTAGCTGGGTGGAGGAGGGGTTCGCCCACGGGGGAGGTAGCCTAGTGCGCCAATTCCGCGAGGAGGGCGCGGACGTGCTGCGCGATGCTTGCGAGGGCCTCGCGGTACTCGGAGGGGGGGGCTTTTTCTAGGGACTCGAGGGCTTCGCGAAGCATGCGGTCACCGGTTTCGCAGGAGCCGGTGAGGGAGCCGCCATCCCGCATGAGGCGCACGAGCTGAGGGCCGGCGGCTTCGCCTTCGTCGGAGAAAATCAGCTCGCGTACTTGGCTGGAGAGGTGATCGTCGCCGCGGTGCAGGAGCATCAGCAGGGGCAGGGTGAATTTGCCCTTGCGCAGATCGGTGCCGAGGGTTTTGCCGGCCTCGTCCTCCGTGCCCACAAGGTCCACGACATCATCGTAGATTTGGTAGGCAGTGCCGAGTTTGCGACCGAAAGTGCGCAGGGACTTGATGATTTCCGGCGGAGCCCCGTTGAGGAAGGCGCTCAGCTCGCAGGCTGCCGAGAAGAGAGCAGCGGTTTTCATTTCGATGATTTTGAAGTAATCAGCGAGGCCGAGCTTGAGGTCAAAGCGCCGTTGGGTTTGCACGATCTCGCCCGAGCAGACTTCCACGGAGGCATCGGCGATGCGGCGGCAGACTTCGGAGTTATCAAAGCCGGTGGCCAGGCGCAGGGCGTGAGCAAAGAGCGCATCTCCTAAAAGCACTGTCAGGGCGTTGCCCCATTTGGCGTTGGCGGTGGGTTGTTCGCGGCGGACTTCCGCGCCGTCCATGATGTCGTCATGCACGAGCGTGGCGACGTGAATGAGCTCCAGAATGACTGCCAGGTCGAGGTGGTGTCCGGCGATTTTGCCGGTGGCACCGGCGGAGAGCAGGGCCAGAACGGGGCGCAGACGCTTCCCGCCGGTATCGCAGACGTAGTTCACATAGCCTTCGACGGCAGGGTCAAATTGTCGCGCCTGTTCCCGGATGCGTTCTTCGAGGCTGTAAATATGGGCGTTGACCAGCTCGAAAGCCCGACGGAAAGCAGGGAGGGTGGTATCCGTCCGCGGCGTCGGGGAAGGGCCGACAGACTTGGCCGGAACGGGCGGAGATTGGCGCGAAGGCGATTGAATCATGTAGGGTTTTACGAACGAAAGTGGGGGCGAGAAGCAGGGATTCAGAGCCGCGAGGCGTTGGCGGCAAGAATTTTTCGGGTAATAAAAAACGGCACCAGAAGGGCGGCCCCGACTGCCAGGGCGAGGAGGGGGTTGGGGATGACCCGGCGACGATCCCGGGCCACGGCCAGGAGGGCATCATAGACGACATCCTGAGGAGTTGCGGCGAGCGCAGGCATGGTTTGGAAGTGCGCGGCTTGGTCTTCGGTGCCGGGTCGGGTGGCGACCTGGAAAAACTCCGTGGGGACGGGGCCAGGGCAGAGGGCGGTGACGGTGATGCCCCGGGGGCGCAGTTCTATGGCTAAGGCCTCGCTGAAACTCGTAACGTAGGCTTTCGTCGCCGCATAGACGGCGAGATTCGGCAACGGGAAAAAGCTCGCCACAGAGCTGACATTGAGGATGGCGGAGCGCTGGCGGCGCAGAAGGGTCGGGACGAGGAGGTGGGTGAGATGGGTTAGCGCGGTGACATTGGTCTCGAGCATGGCGCGCACGCGGTGGTAATCGCTCGAGGCAAAGTCCCCATGGTCGCCGAGTCCGGCGTTGTTGATGAGGAAATCCACGCTCAGGCCCTGTTCGCCGAGCCATTGGACGAAGCGGATGCGCTCGGCTTCTTGAGTCAGGTCCAGGGTGTAGGGGTGGACCTGCAGGTGGGGAAAGCAGGCGGTGAGTTCCTGGCGCAGGGCCTCGAGGCGGTCGGTGCGGCGGGCGACGAGGATGAGGGCGCGGGCGTAGGGCGCCAGTTGGCGGGCAAACTCCGCACCCAACCCGGCGGAGGCTCCGGTGATCAAGGCTGTGCAACCGGTAAAAAAGTTCATAATAGGGCAGCAACATCCATGATTGTGCAAAACCTATCCAGTCAAAAACCGTTCGTGACCAAGGACGGTTCGCAAATCCGCAGCATCCTCGACCGGACGAACGCTCCGGTGCGGCAGCAAAGCCTCGCCGAGGCGACCCTGCCTGCTGGCTGTGCCACCGAGCGGCACTACCACAAGCTGAGCGAGGAGTTTTATTTTATTTTGGAAGGCAGGGGATTGCTGGAGATTGCGGGGGAGAGGCGGGAAGTGGGACCGGGCGATTGTGCGCTCATTCCTGAGGGAGCCTGGCATCAAATTACCGCGCACAGTGGGCTGCGTTTCCTCTGCTGTTGCGCTCCGCCCTACAGCCACGAGGACACTTATTTCGCCTGAGAGAACGACCATGGCCGGGCTGATTGTCAAACCGCGCAGCCGCATTTTGCACGGGCACGACTGGGTGTATGCCTCCGAGGTGCTGAAGGTCTATGGGGCTCCGGAGGATGGCGAGGTAATTTATGTCAAGGACGGTCGGGACCGGCTGCTGGGGAGTGCGATTTACAACTCGCGCTCGCCGATTGCGGCGCGGCGGTTTTCGCGCTTCAAGCAAGCCTTGGACGGGGATTTTTTGCGGCAACGGTTAATTGAGGCGGTGCGGCGGCGGGCGGGGCTGCCGCCGGAACGTCCGGTGCGGCTTTGTTGGAGTGATAGTGATGGCCTGCCGGGATTGGTGGTGGACCGCTACGCAGGCTGCGCAGTGGTGCAGACGCTCACACCGGGAATGGAACGGGTGCTGCCCGAGGTGGTGCGGCTCTTGGCGGAGGTGGCCGGGGTAAGGACGATCTTTGAGCGCAATGATGCTTCGGGACGCGGGTTGGAGGGCTTGCCGCTGCGCACGGGACGGCTGCTTGGCGAGGATCCCGCAGAGGTGGAGTTTACTTGGTGTGGGGTGGAATGGCGGGTGGATTTGCTTGCGGGACATAAGACGGGGTTTTATCTGGACCAGCTTGAGAGCTATCGGGCGGTGGCCAGTCGGGCTTCTGGGGTGCGCGTGCTGGATTGTTTTAGCAATCAGGGCGGCTTCGCGCTGACGTGTGCGCGCGCTGGTGCGACTGGGGTGGTGGCGGTGGAATCGAGCGCGACGGCGGTCGAACGCCTGCTGGAGAATGTGCGGCGCAACGGGCTGGAATCGGTGGATGCGCAAACGGCGGATGTTTTCGTCTATTTGCGACGTGCGGAGAAGGCCGGGCAGCGCTTTGGTGGGATTGTGCTGGATCCGCCATCCTTTGCGCGCGGCCGGGCGGCGGTGCAGGAGGCACTGCGCGGCTATCGGGAATTGCATTTGCGAGCGGCGCGGCTGCTGGAGCCCGGAGGCTGGTTGGCGAGCTTTTCTTGCTCGCACCAGATTTCCGCGGCGGATTTTCTCGAGGCCGCGCGGGAGGGAGCGGCGGCAGCGGGGCGAAGGTTTCTCATCGAGGAGCGGTTGCACCAACCGGTGGATCATCCGGTGGCCTTGCATTTACCGGAGTCGGAATACCTCAAGGGATTCATCCTGCGGGAAGCGGGCCAGCGATGAAAAATCGCCTCATTATCGCCCTGCAAACTTTGGTGACGGTGGGGCTGCTTTTCTGGCTGTTTCGCCAGCCGGAGATTCGGGAAGGGACGGCGGAGGTTTTGCGCGGGGCGCAGCCGGGGTGGTTGGTCTTGGCGGTAATGGTGGCGGGGATGGAAAATTTCCTAGGGCTTCTGCGCTGGCGGATTTTTCTTCACTTGGTGGGGATTGAGCTGACGTTTTGGGAGTCCGCACGGCTATTTTATTTCGGTTTGTTTTGTAATTTTGTCCTGGTGGGGGCGGTGGGGGGAGATTCGGTGAAGGTGGTGGTGCTGATTGGCCAGGGTTATCGCAAAAGTGCGGCGGTGTTTTCCGTCTTGTTGGATCGGTTGAGCGGCATTGGGGCGTTGGTGCTAACTTCAGCGATCTTCATTGGCACGCACTACACATGGCTTGCGGGCAGTCCGGTAGTGGCCGGACTGGTGCATTTTGTTTTCATCTACCTCGGCGTGGTGCTGCTGGGGTTGGGGATTTCTTTTGTGGCGGCGTGGACTGGTTTTGCGGAAAATTCGCCGCGGTGGCTCCCATTCCGTCAGCGTTTGGACCAACTTTGCCGGATGTATTGGCTCCTGTTGCGGGAATGGCGATCGAGTTTGCTGGCGGCGGGGTTATCGTGCCTGATGCTCTTGGGTTACTTCACGATTTTCTTTGCGGCGATGCGGGCCTTTGAGGTGCGGCTGAGCTTGGGTGAGGTGTATGCCTTGATGCCGGCGGTGGACATTATTACCGCGCTACCGATCAGCCTTGGGGGGGTGGGGGTGCGGGAGAAACTTTTCACGATTTTGCTGGGGGATTTGGCGGGGGCAGCCCCGGCGACGGCGGTGTGGGTGTCGCTCTCCGGGTATCTGGCAACGTTATTTTGGGGCGTGCTCGGAGTCTTGGCGTGGCCCTTTTTCCGTGGGTTTATCCGTCGCGCCCGGCAGACACCGGAGCTGCTTAATCCATGAGCCTACTTTCCGTGGTTGAGCCGCTTGAGACGGGCATTTCACGATGAAGAGCCGATGGAGATGAATGACTGAGGGGTGACGATTTTTGCTTTCCTCCGCGTCGTTGCAAAATTGCTCAAATGGAATCCACAGCTCTCTCTCATCGGGTTATCGGATGGGCCAGCGAAGTGCATCGCACTCTCAGTCCCGGCTTGCTGGAATCCGCCGAAGAACAATGCCTAGCCCATGAATTGAAACTCCAAGGCCTTTCTTTTCTCCTACAGCCTCCACTTGCCGTTCGATACAAGGGCCTCCATCTGGAAGGTGGATCCCGCGTGGATATTTTGGTGGAGAATCAAAGCATCCTCGAGCTAGAGAACGTAGATCAGCTCTCCGGCATCCATGCCGCGCAGCTGCTCACCTCCAGGAAGATGGCCGGTTTGCGGCATGGATTTCTCCTGAATTTCAACATCGAGAGATTGAAAGAGGGTCTCCAGAGTTTTGTCCTTTCGTGAGTTGGCGCGCCCGTGAAGAGCCCGAGGAGGATCTTTTGCCAATCACCTTTTGCTTGATACATAACCAGTTTTTGAGCCCACCATAAAATTTCATGGGCTTCCTGGCCTTCTGTTCTTCATGGTAAGTCCCATGGAAACTTTGAGTATGGCACAGCGCGCGGAGAGCGAGCGGATCGGGCGGGTGGCGCGCCATTTTGTGGGGCGGCGTTCGTTGGTTCATTATGCGCGGGGGAAAATGCGTTGGGATCCGGCTTATCCGTTGTTGGCGCGGTTGCTGCAGCAAGAGCGTGGAGCGATTTGGGATTTGGGGTGTGGGGCAGGTATCTTTGCGGCGTATTTGCGGGAGAGTGGGGTGACGGCTCCGATCTTCGGGGTGGATTTGGCGGGCGAGAAGATTGCTTTGGCGCGGGAAAGGATGGCGGCTGTTTACAGTGGCCTGCACTTTGCCGAGGGGGAGGTGCTGCAATGGGTGGAGCAAAATCCTCGGGTGACTTCGGGGGCAATCGTGATGCTGGATGTGCTGCATTACTTTGCCGAGGAGGAGCAGCGCCGATTGCTCCGGGCTTTGGCCGCCAAGCTGGCTCCGGGGGGGCGTTTGTATTTGCGCAATGGGGTGCGCGAAGCGGGCTGGCGCACGGTCTGCACGTTAGCGGAGGAGGGGGTTGTGCGGTTGAGCCGGTGGATTTGCGGCGGGGAATGTGTCTTTCCGGTGCGCGCCGCAGTGGAGCAGACTTTGCGTGGGGCGGGATTGCGGGTGGTGACGGTGCCGTTGTGGGGGAGCACGCCTTTCAGTAGCCTGCTCTTTACGGCGGCGCGGGTGGGGTAAGGGTGGCACGATGCAGGATCGCCTCTGGACGGTAGATCTCGCGGTTGGAGGCTTGGAACTCCGCCTTTAGCCGCACGGGCATCGCGGCCACATCCACCAAATCCCAAGCAAGTATGCGGCGTGCCGCCCCGGGGGCCTCGTTGTGCATGAATCCTACCAGCAAGTGAGCTGCATCCTCGTTGATCTTGCTAGTCTCGCGTCGAGGCTCGTAGTAAAAAGTGCGGAAAGAGCTTTGCCGGTTGTTTTCTTGGATGAGTTTCGGGTCGAGGTAATAGACCAGGCCATTGGGAGCTTGCAGGCGGAGGTCTGGGTAGCCGGCGCGTTGGATTTTACCATCTGCGGTGGGAGCGAACTCCGCTTTCCAGGTTGGCTCAAGGGCGAACTGGCGCAGGATTTCCTCTTCGACGGGGCCACTGGCTTCGTTGATGCGGGTGGCAGCTTGAAACGCATGGCCTCCTTGATTGATGCGCTCCACGGCACGGGCGATGGCACCTTCGATCACGCGCAGGTGGTCTGCTTCGGTGGTGGGGTTCACCGGGCGGACGTTGTGTCCAGAGGTGGCGAGGACGACTTCCGCAAAAGGCAGACCGGTGAGCCCGTCTTCGGAGCTCTCCAGCAGCTGCACCAAACCTTCCAAAGCAGAGGCAGGTGCGACGTCGTCCGCGTTTCCCGGGAGGGGAAAGAGCAGCAAGGCAAGCAAGAAGATGCGAGGCGAGTTACTCAACATGAATGGCTTCGGAGAGCAAGCGCTGGACAGCAGCTTCGGCGGAAGCAGTATCAGCGGCGTGGACCCAGGCCAGGGGTTGGGAGCGGGAAATCGGCGTGCCGACTTTGACAATTCCCGAAAGGCCCACGCGGAAATCAATCGAGTCCTCGGTGCGTTGGCGACCTCCTCCAAGGGCGACCACGACGCGTCCAACCGTGCCGGCATCGAAACGCCGCAGGATTCCATCCGCCGGAGCAAGGACCGGAAGGATGACATCCGCCGGGGGACGGGGAGAATCGGCATCCAAAGCGGCCACCTCTCCGCCTTGGGCTTCGACCAGCTTTTGCAAGACCCGCCAGGCAGAGCCATCGGCGAGTCGCCGGGCGAGGTCAGCAATAGGGAGTTGGGAAACCTCGGCGGCGAGTTGCAGCGTGAGTTGCACCAAGTCCGGCGGGCCTTGATTTTGCAAGGTGAGGACGGCCTCGCGCACTTCGAGAGCATTACCCACGGCGCAGCCGAGGGGCTCTTCCATGGGGCTGAGGACGGCGTGGGTGGGAAGACCGGCAGCGGTGGCTGTGGCCAGGAGGTCGGCGGCGAGTTGTTCCGCTTCTGGGCGGGTAGGCATGAAGGCTCCCGAGCCGTATTTGACATCCAGAACCAATCGGTCGAGGGACTCCGCGAGCTTTTTGCTGAGGATGCTAGCAACGATGAGGGGGCGGGAGGGGACGGTTGCGGTGACGTCGCGGAGGGCGTAGAGCCGGCGGTCCGCCGGGCAGAAGTCTTCTGATTGCCCGGCCAGAAAAGCCCCGATGGATTCCAACTGGCGGAGGGCCTGGCTGGGGGTGATATGGGTTTGGAAGCCGGGGATGGATTCGAGTTTGTCGAGGGTGCCGCCAGTGATTCCCAATCCGCGTCCGGAGACCATTGGCACCCAGAAACCCGCGGCAGCGAGCAAGGGAGCCAAAACCAGAGAAACCTTGTCTCCCACGCCGCCGGTGGAATGTTTATCCAGCTTGGGAGGCGTGCCCGGTGGCCAGTGAAAGGACTGACCACTATCCCGCATCGCCCGGGTGAGGGCTGCCGTCTCTTCGGGATTCATTCCGGAAAAATAAACCGCCATGGCCCAGGCGCTCATTTGGTAATCGGGAACGCGGCCGTGGGTGAACCCCTCGATGAGGTAGTGAATTTCTTCCGGGGAATGGTGGCCGCCATCGCGTTTTTTTTCAATGAGGGCGGGAAGAAAAATAGGGCTTTTGGAAGACATGGCGGGGAGGTTGGGAAAAGGCTGCGGAAATCAATCTCCGGAGGAAAGCAATTTTCTGAGAAGTTCTCGCCGCAGGGAAGCGAGGCCACGGAGGGGCTGGCGAAGAACGAGGAGCGGGCTGGGGTTTTCCGATTGCCAGACCCGTAATATTCGATAGCCAAAGGCGCGGCGGGCGATTACTTTGCTCGGCTCATTATTTTGGTATGGAAACAACTTTGATTTTGCTCAAACCCGATTGTGTGACGAAAAACCTTGTCGGTGAGGTGCTGGCCCGCCTGCAGAAGCCGGGCTTTATCCTGCGAGGCTGCAAGATGATGCAACTCGCGCCGGCCCTGCTGCGGGAGCACTACGCGCACATCGCGGACAAACCGTTTTTCCCGGAAGTGGAAGCGTTTATGTCCAGCAGTCCAGTGGTGGCGGTGGCTTTGGCGGGGGAGAATGTCGTCGAGCGGGTGAGGGAGCTGGCGGGCCCGACGGATTCGCGGAAAGCTGAGCCGGGCACGATCCGCGGCGATTTGGGGGAGGATGTGATGCGCAATATCATTCATGCCTCGGATTCCTTGGAGGCGGCAGAAAAAGAGCTGGCCCGGTTCTTTGCTCCAGGAGAGGTGTTTTGATGTCGCCGCTGCTTGAGGCTTTGCTCCGTTTGCAGGAGCGCGATCAACGCATCGCCACGGTGCGGCGCGAGCTGGAAGGGATTCCCGCCGAGAAGTCCGCCCGGGAAAGCCGCCTGGCAGTTTTGGAAAAAACCCGGGAGACTGCGCGGCAACGCAGTCGCGAGATTGAGAAAGAGCGTAAGGCCCTGGAGATCGAGGTGCAGAGCCTCGAGGAGAAAATCCAGCGCTACAAGACCCAGCAGATGCAAACGCGAAAAAACGAAGAATACTCCGCGTTGTCGCATGAGATCGAGGCGGCGCAGAAAATGATCTCCGGCCTGGAGGATCGGGAGTTGGCGCTGATGGAAGAGGCGGAGAGCCTGCAGCCTGCGTTGGCCAAAGCCGATGAGGAATTCGCCGCAGGCAAAGAAGAGATCGCCCGGCAGTTGGCAGGATTGGAGCGAAAAAAGGAAAACCTGACCGTGGAGCTGCAGGAGCTCGAAAGCTCACGGAGCGAGCTTGCCTTGGGCGTGGAGGAAGACGTGCTTGATCGCTATGGGCGGCTTTTTCGCTCGAAGCATGGTCAGGCGGTGGTGGCTTTGGAAGGGGCCATCTGCCAGGGTTGCCATATGAGCGTGACGGCGCAGACCCAGGTCGAGGCCAAGGCGGGGCAGGGATTGGTCTCCTGTCCGCAATGCGGGAGACTCCTCTACGTGCCCTGAGGCAAAGGAGGTTCATTTTTTAGATTATGCTCAAAGCTGGAATTGTCGGGTTGCCGAATGTGGGCAAGTCCACCCTTTTCAATGCCGTCACCCGCACGCGCAAAGCCCAGGCGGCGAATTTTCCTTTCTGCACGATCGAGCCCAACGTGGGCATTGTGACGGTGCCGGATGAGCGGTTGGAGAAGCTGGCGGTGCTTTCCAAGTCGGAGAAGATCATTCCGGCGGCGATCGAGTTTGTGGATATTGCCGGGCTGGTGCGCGGGGCGAGTGAGGGAGAGGGGTTGGGCAATCAATTTCTTAGTCACATTCGCGAAGTGGATGCGGTGGTGCAGGTGGTGCGTTGTTTCGAAAACGAGGACATCCATCATGTGGCCGGGTCTGTGGATCCCGTGCGTGATATTGAGGTGATCAATACCGAGCTGATCCTCGCCGACTTGGGCTCGCTGCAAAAAAGGCAGGATCGTCTGGCTAAAGGGGCGCGTGCGGGAGACAAGGTTGCCAAAGCGGAGTTGGCCTTGGTGCAGCGGCTGATTCCGCACTTGGATGCGGGAAAACCCGCCGCGACTCTGGACATGAGCGCCGAGGAAAAGGCCTTGCTACGCACTTTGTTTTTGCTCAGTGCCAAGCCTTCGATTTTTGCCTGCAATGTGGGCGAAGAAGATTTGGCGGATTTGCCGAATTCCCCCGCCGGGAAACACGTGGAAGCTGTGCGTGCCTATGCGCAGCAGCAATTCCAGGCTGAAGTCGTGGTCATCAGCGCGCAGATTGAGAGCGAGTTGGCCGAGCTCGGTGCCGAGGAAGCGGCAGAGTTTCTCGCCGGATTGGGCTTGAGCGATAGCGGCGTGGGGTTGCTCATCCGGGCGGTGTATCATTTGCTGGGGCTGCGGACATATCTTACGACTGGCCCGAAAGAGACCCGGGCTTGGACCATTCATGCGGGAGACAAAGCCCCAGCCGCAGCGGGAGTGATTCACAGCGATTTCGCGCGCGGCTTCATTGCCGCGGAGACGATTGCCTGCGAGGATTTGCTGGCCTTGGGCTCCTTTGCCAAAGCGCGCGAGGCGGGCAAGCTACGGATCGAGGGCAAGGAATATGAAGTGCAGGATGGCGATGTGATGGAATTTCGTTTCAATGTCTAATGCTATGACCGAACTCGAGACTCTCCGCCATTCCACTGCTCACATCCTTGCGACGGCGATTCTGCGCATCTGGCCGCAAGCCCAGTTCGCCGCAGGGCCGCCCGTGGAGCAGGGATTTTACTATGACGTGCAGCTGGATCACCGGATCACTCCGGAGGATTTCCCGCGCATCGAAGCCGAGATGCAGAAGGTTGTGGCGGAGGCTCAGCCGTTTGTGCGCGAGGAGGTTACCCGCGAAAAGGCCCTGGAGCTAGGGCGGGCCGGCCGACTGGCGGCGCTGGGGCCGCGCGACCAGCCGAGTCACTTCAAGCTGGACATTCTCGAAGGCATCGGGCCGGACGAAGTCATCTCGCTTTATCGCAATGGAGACTTCACCGATCTCTGTGCCGGGCCGCATGTGGCCCACACGGGGGTGGTCAAGGCCTTCCGGCTCACGCACGTGGCCAGCGCTTACTATAAAGGGGATGAGCGCAACCCGCAGCTGCAGCGCATCTACGGCACGGCCTTCGCCTCCGAGGAAGCCATGGAGGCACATTTTGCGATGCTCGAGGAGGCGAAAAAGCGTGACCACCGCAAGCTCGGTCGGGAGCTGGACCTGTTTCTCATTGACGATGAGGTTGGGCAGGGACTGATCCTTTGGACGCCGCGCGGGGCGATCATTCGCCAGGAGTTGCAGAATTTCCTTGGGGAGCAGTTGCGTCAGCAGGGGTATGACCAAGTGTTTACGCCGCATGTTGGCAAGTTGGGACTCTACCGCATGAGCGGGCATTTCCCCTATTATGCGGAGTCGCAATTCCCGCCGATTGTCGAGCGTGAGACGCTGAACGCCCTGGCGCAGGAGGGATGTTCTTGTGCGGATCTCTCCAACCGGCTGGCCACGGGGGAAATTGATGGGTTTCTGCTCAAGCCGATGAATTGCCCGATGCACGTGAAGATTTTCGGCGCGCAGCCGCGCTCTTATCGGGACTTGCCGGTGCGGCTGGCGGAGTTTGGCACCGTTTATCGTTGGGAGCAGTCCGGCGAATTGAACGGCATGACGCGGGTGCGGGGCTTCACCCAGGATGACGCGCACATTTTCTGCACTTTGGAGCAGGTGGATGCGGAGGTGCGAGGCTGCCTCGAGCTGGTGAAAACGGTGCTCTCGACCTTCCAGATGCAGGAATACCGGGTGCGAGTGGGCTTGCGGAATCCGGGAGAAGACAAATACACCGGGGATGCGGCGGACTGGGAAGCCGCGGAGAATGCCTGTCGGCGGGCGGCAGAAGCGCTGGGGGTGCCATTTTCCGAGGAGGCTGGCGAGGCGGCTTTTTATGGACCGAAGATTGACTTTGTGGTGCGCGATGTGCTCGGGCGGGATTGGCAGCTCGGGACGGTGCAGGTGGACTTCAATTTGCCCAAGCGATTTGATCTCAGCTACAAGGGTTCCGATGGTCAGATGCATCGTCCGGTGATGATTCATCGGGCGCCGTTTGGTTCCCTGGAGCGCTTCACGGGTCTCTTGTTGGAGCATTTTGCCGGGGATCTGCCGCTGTGGTTGGCTCCGACGCAGGTGCGCATCCTGCCGATTTCCGACAAGGTGGCGGAGTATGCGGATACGGTGCTGGCGACCTTGCGGGCGGCGCGTCTGCGGGTCGAGCTGGATGATTCGAGTGATAAAATCGGGGCAAAAATTCGCCTTGCTCAGCTGGCGAAAGTTCCCTACATGCTCATTTTAGGTGCCAAAGAACAAAGCGCAAATCTCCTCTCCGTTCGCAGCCGTCGCCACGGCGACTTGGGCGCTTTGTCCCTCCCAGAATTTCTGGATCGCCTCGCAGGCGAGATTCAAAGACGGGCTCTTTAAGCGATTCCGCATGGCGTTCTAAGTTGTCGTCCAGTGGGGAAACACGGGTTTGTTCCCGGGGGATTTCGCACTCGGCCGCTGGTTGGTGGTGTGGCTCTCCGGTTCAGCCTTTGCAAGTTGCCGCCTATGACCATTTCTAATCTTTCCGTGACTACCACCCAACCCAAAACTAGGAGAAACCGCCATTAAGCCAAATCTCATTCGTGTCAATGACCGCATCCGCGCCCGTGAGGTGCGGGTGATTCTCAGCCAAACCAACGAACAGCTCGGCGTCATGCGCATCGAAGATGCCTTACGTCACGCCCGCGACCTGGGCCTCGATCTGGTCGAGGTGGCCCCGGCTGCCAACCCGCCGGTTTGCCGGATCGTGGACTACGGGAAATTTCGCTACGACCAGGCGAAACAGGAGAAGGACCGCAAGCACAACGCGGCCAACAAGGTCAAGGAGATCAAATTCCGCGTCAACATTGACGAGCATGACTACATCACGAAGATGCGACGCGCAGAGGAGTTTCTCGACAAGGGGAACAAGCTCAAATTGCTCTTGCAATTCCGGGGGCGGGAAAACGCGCACAAGGAACTGGGGATGGAGGTGATGGAGCGGGTGAAAGCGGACCTCTCCACCATGGGGCACGTGGATATGGAGCCCAAATTAGTCGGTCGGGCGATCAATATGACCATGAGCCCGCTGCCGAAGCAGAAGCGCAAACGCAAATTTGCCCCGCTGCGCGAGGCGGAACTGACCTCTTTGGAAGAGGAAGAGCACGCCGACGATTCCGACGAATGAGCTCCGGTGCGGAGAGCCCGCGGAGGCTTTTCCTTTTCGATATTGATGGCACGCTGCTCCTGAGTGGTGGAGCGGGTGAGGCCGCGCTGGAAGATGCCCTCGAGGCGCGCTTTGGAACGCGTGAAGGACTGGAAACCATCACCCTCGCCGGCGCGACGGACGGGGCCATCGCCGGGCAGTTGCTGCGTTATCACGGGGTTGAGCCGACTTTGGAAGAGATGCAACGCTTTCTCGATCTTTACCTGGAAAGCCTGCATCGGCGCCTGCCGGAGCATCCGGGCACGCTCTTGCCGGGGATTGTGGAGTTGCTCGATCTGCTCCATGCCGATCCACAAGCGGCGGTGGGCCTGCTGACGGGCAATCTGCGTCGGGGCGCGGAAATCAAGCTTACGCACTTTGGGGTCTGGCATTATTTCGAGTTTGGGGCCTTTGCCGATGACCATACCGATCGCAATCAACTCGGTCCTTTCGCCTTGCAACGGGCGTGGGAGCAGAGCGGGAACGAATTTTCTCCGGAGCAAACTTACGTCCTGGGCGATACTCCGCGGGATATTGAGTGTGGGCGAGCGATTGGCGCGCGGACAGTGGCCGTTGCCACCGGGCAGTATTCCCTGGCTGAATTGGCGGCGCACGAGCCGGATTATCTCCTGGCGGATTTATCGCAGCCCCAGCGATTCCTCGAGTCCCTTCGCCAATGAGGAGCCGTGGCGGGCCAGCCGATTTGCATTGAATCCGCGGGGGTCCTGGCCGTAGGTTGGCGCCCAAGATGAGTGCGCTCGTGATTATTCTGGGTGGGCTGGTGCTGCTGGCCGTGCTCTTGGCCTTGTTTGCTATCGGCGAATACAACGGCTTGGTGACTTTGCGGAATCGGTATCAAAACGCCTGGGCGCAGATTGATGTTCAGCTGAAGCGGCGATATGATCTGATTCCCAACTTGGTGGAGACGGCCAAAGGCTATTTGAGCCATGAGCGGGAGACGTTGGAGGCGGTGATTGCGGCGCGGAATCAGGCGGCCAAGGCCGGGGTGGCTGCGGCAGCGCATCCGGGGGATCCCGGAAGCGTAGGCCCGCTGCTCAGCGCCGAGGCCGGACTGACGGGCGCTTTGGGCAGGTTGTTTGCTGTGGCTGAGGCATATCCGAACTTGAAAGCCGACCAGAACATGCAGCGGCTCATGGAAGAGCTGACCTCGACGGAGAACAAGGTCGGCTTCGCGCGACAGGCCTACAATGATAGTGTGATGGCTTACAACACCCGTCGGGAGGTTTTCCCGTCCAACATCATTGCTGGCATCTTCAACTTCGCTCCGGCGCAACTCTTCACGGTAGAAAATCCGGCGGAGCGCGAGGCCCCCCAAGTATCGTTCTCATGAGGTTTGGGGTGCATCCGCACCTGGTGGACTTGCCGGGGCAGCGGGCTGGAGGAAGAGTCGTGCCCGTGTGGGCGGAGGCGGTGGCCGATGTGGAGACGCCGATTTCGCTCTTTGCCAAGCTGGGCGGGTCGGCGCCGTCATTTCTCTTCGAGTCGGCGGAGATCAATGATCTCACCGGGCGGTATTCCTTCGTCGGCTGTGGAGCCCGGGCGGTGCTGCGGGGCCGAGGGAAGCAGGTGACTTTGCAGGAGAGGGGACGGGTTTCCACCTACGAAGTGGCGGATGATCCCCTGCATGAGCTGGAGCGTTTTCTGGCTCGTTACCCCGCGGCGCGATACCCGGAGCTGCCGGGCTGCTGGGGTGGGGCCGTGGGTTATTTGGCTTATGATTCCGTGCGCTGGGTAGAGAACACCATTGGCGCGCCGCCGCCCGATTCGCTGGGGGTGCCGGACTTGTTTTTCTTTCTCCCCGAATCGGTGTGCATTTTCGATCACCGCAGCCGCCGCCTGCGAGTGGTGACGCAGATTTTCCCGGAGGATGGTCCGGACGAGGCTGCTTATGCCGCGGCGCGAGCGCGATTGGAGACAATTTTTGCCCGCTTGGCCGAGCCGGTGCGTTTGCCAGCGCTGCATCCAGGAGAAGGCGAGGAACCGACGGATGTGCGGAGCAATACCACCCGGGAGGAATATCATGCTATGGTGGAGCAGGCGCAGGAATACATCCGGGCTGGAGACATTTTTCAGATTGTCCCTTCGCAACGTTTTTCGACGCCCTTCTCGGGGGATGCGCTGGAGCTCTACCGGGCGCTGCGGTTTATCAATCCGTCGCCTTACATGTTTTGTCTGCGCTGTGGCGCAGGGCTAGACCTGGTGGGGAGCTCACCTGAGGTGCATGTGCGTTTGACGGGAGACCGGGTGGAGATTCGTCCGATTGCTGGAACGCGCCGTCGTGGAGCCACGCGGGAGGAAGATGCGGAGCTGGCGGCGGATTTGTTGGCCGATGCCAAGGAGCGAGCGGAACATTTGATGTTGGTGGATCTGGCGCGCAATGATGTGGGGCGCATCGCGCAGTTTGGTTCGGTGGAGGTTTCCGACTTCATGACCATCGAGTACTACAGCCACGTGATGCACATTGTTTCGCATGTCACTGGGCGGCTGGTGGGAGAGCGCAATGCCTTTGATGTGATGCGGGCGACTTTCCCGGCGGGCACCGTGAGTGGGGCGCCGAAAGTGCGGGCAATGCAGATTCTCAATGAGATGGAGAAAAACAAACGCTGTATCTATGCCGGTGCGGTCGGGTATTTCCGGTTTGATGGGGATTCGGATTCGTGCATTGCCTTGCGCACGGTGGTGCTCAAGGACGGAATGGCCCATGTGCAGGCGGGGGGAGGTGTGGTGGCTGACTCCACGCCAGAGGGTGAATACCAAGAAACCGTGAACAAGGCCCGGGCGGCTTTGCGGGCCGTGGCTCTCGCACGGCGTTTACAGACCGCCAGCGGCGAGTAATTTTAAGACGCCATGCTTTTGGTCATAGATAACTACGATTCCTTCACCTACAACCTGGTGCAGTATTTTGGCGAGCTGGGGGTGGGGGAATTGCTGGTGCGGCGCAATGACGAGATTACCCTGGAAGAGATCCGGGCCTTGCAGCCGCAGAAGATTTGCATTTCCCCCGGGCCGTGCAGTCCGAAAGAGGCCGGGATCAGTTGTGCGGTGCTGCGGGAATTTGGTCCGCAAATCCCCATCCTCGGAGTCTGCCTGGGTCATCAATGCATGGGGGAGGTCTTCGGGGGTGAGGTGGTGCGAGCCCCGCGGCTCATGCATGGGAAGACTTCGCCCATTTTCCATGATGGGCTGAATCTTTTTGCCGGGCTGCCCAGCCCGTTCTCGGCCACGCGGTATCATTCTCTGATTGTGCGGCGCGAATCGTTGCCGGATTGCCTGACGATTACGGCGGAGACTGCCGAAGGGGAGATTATGGGGCTCAACCATCGGGAGTATCCGATCTACGGCGTGCAATTCCATCCGGAGTCCATCCTTACGGAGCACGGACACGAAATTTTGCAAAACTTCCTCCGCAGCGGAACGGGCCGACCGGCCGTTGCGGGGTCAGCTTGACGCTTGCCCGGCGGCCGGATTTCCGCCATTTTTCCCACTGCACTACTCTACCAACCCATGGCCATTTTTAAGAAACCCGTCCTCGGAGGAGCGAATGCCCGGCGTCGCGAGATGCCCGAAGGTCTGTGGGTCAAATGCCCGGGGTGTGGGGAAATGATCCACCGATTGGCCTTGGCGGAAAACTTGCAGGTCTGCCCGAAGTGCGGGCATCACTTCACGCTGGGGGCCCGGGAGCGGGTGGACCTGCTCCTGGATGCGGGGAGTTTTCAGGAAATGGATGCGGAGATGCTCTCGGTGGACCCGCTGAAATTCAAAGGGGTGGCGACTTATGAGGACCGGCTGGAAACCTACCGGCGCAAGACCGGTCTCAAGGACGCGGTCATAAGTGGGGTTGGCAGCCTCAAGGGCCATGCGGTGGGCATCGCGGTGATGGATTTTCAGTTTCTCGCCGCTACTATGGGCTCGGTCGTGGGAGAAAAAATTACCCGCATGATCGAACGGGCGACGGCGGAAAAGCGGGCGGTCTTGATTGTTTCGGCCTCGGGAGGAGCGCGGATGTATGAGAGCATGCTCAGTCTCATGCAGATGGCCAAGACCTCGGGGGCTTTGGCGCGTCTGGGCCAGGCTGGATTGCCCTACATTTCTATCCTCACTAATCCGACCACGGCGGGAGTGATGGCCAGCTTTGCCACGCTGGGGGACATCATTGTGGCTGAACCGGGGGCAATGATTGGCTTTGCCGGGCCTCGGGTGATTCGCGAGACGACGCACCAGACGCTGCCCGAGGGGTTCCAAACGGCGGAGTTTCTACAACAGCACGGGTTGATTGATCACATCATGGCCCGCAGTGAAATGCGTGAGAAACTCGGGTTGATTTTGGATTACCTGCACCGGGCCTGAGTGAGCCAGATCGTTGCCGGGCAAGCAAGGCATGGATTACCCAACCGCGCTGGACTGGCTTTACGGAGCGCAGACCTTCGGTATTAAGCTGGGGCTGGAGCATCCGCGCCGGTTGTTAGAGGCATTGGGACGACCGCAGGATCGGCTGCGCTTCGTGCATATTGCCGGCACCAATGGCAAGGGCTCGGTTTGTGCTTTCTTAGCCTCGATTTTGCAAGCAGCGGGTCAGCGCACGGGGCGGTTCACTTCGCCGCACTTGGTGGACTTCCGCGAACGCATGACGTTGCAGGGAGAAATGATTTCCCCAGAAGCCGTTGCTGAGGGGCTCACGCGTTTGCAGAGGCTGGTGCAGAATTGGCCGGAGCCGCCGACTTTTTTTGAACTGACGACGGCGCTGGCGATGGAGTGGTTTGCCCGGCAGGGGGCAGAGTGGGTGGTTTTGGAAACAGGGATGGGAGGGCGCCTCGATGCGACCAACGTGGTGCTGCCAGAGCTCTGTCTGCTCACGCCGGTGAGCTTTGATCATCAGGCCTGGCTGGGTGATACTCTCGCGGCGATCGCCGGAGAGAAGGCCGGAATTCTCAAGCCGGGAGTTCCGGCGATCAGTCTGCCGCAGCCTCCGGAGGCGCGCAAGGTCTTCGCGCGTCGGGCTGAGGAAGTGGGAGCGCCCTTGGAGTGGATCAGCGAGCCTTGGGGTGCGACAGAGTTGCCCTTGGCAGGGGAACACCAGGCTTGGAATGCAGCTCTGGCGGTGGCGGCAGCGCGAAAGATTATTCCAGGCATCGCCGACGAGATTGTTTGGCGTGGCTTGGCTGCGACGCGCTGGCCGGCGCGCTTTCAACGATGGGACGAGCAGATCGTAGTGGATGGCGCGCACAACGAAGAAGCGGTGGAGATTTTGTTGCGCACCTGGAGGCAGACATTCGGCAAGGAGAGACCGGTGGTGCTGTTTGGCGCGGTGCGGGATAAGCCACACGCGGAGATGTTGCGCCGACTGGGTGAGATTGCCGCTGAGTTTTGGCTGGTGCCCTTGCGCTCACCCCGCGGGGTCAGGCCGGAGGAGTTCCAACTTCCCGATGGCGTTCCGGCACGGGTTTTCCCCGAGGTGCTTGCGGCCATACAAGCCGGGCGCAAACAGTCTGGGAAATTGCTGGTCTGCGGTTCGCTCTTTCTGGCGGGAGAAGCCTTGGGCTATTTGCAAGCGGAGGAAGCTCCGCGACCTTCCATGCAATAGTCGTCCGGCTCACGGCGATGGAGTTTTGCTTCCTTGCCGCCCAAGGACGCGCCCGCTAGCTATGATCAATATGCCAACCGAGTTTGCCGTTCTTCCCTCGATTTCTCTGCCAGCCCGGGCGGATGCAGCAAAGCGGGGACAATCGCTTTGGAAGAGCCAGTCTGCACAGCATGCGACCTTGTGGCTCTTGGCTCAGAAAGGGGAGCTCTGATGGCAACGACGGAGGAAAAATCAGTGCCGATTCTTTTGTCCAGCGCGCCGCGCTATGCCGGACTGGCGCGGTGGACCGTGCAGCAGATTCGGCGTTTTTGGTTGGATGCTCCGGAGATTTGCTATTGCGGGATTACCTCTGAGCAAGCGCTGAAGTTTGGGCCTTTGGATGGGGGGGAGCGGGTCCTCGGCTCGCGGGAGGATCCTGGCAACTGGATGCGGGTGGTGCGGGAGGCGTGCGAGACGCTGCTGCAGGAGGGAAAGTCGCAGGTTTATTTGTTGCTCGATGATCATCCGCCGATCGCGGAGTGCGCGGGAGATTTGCTGCGTTCCACCTTGCCGCGCATGGCTAGGGAGCTTGGGATGACGAGCCTGGTTCTTGGCGGGTATGGGCCGCTGAATCGTCGCAAGGGCAAGCTGGTGCGTTGGGAGAACTGGAAGCCCGAGTGCCTGCCTTTGAGTGAGCCTTGGAAACTGCCGTTGCATCCGGCGCTCTGGGATCTGACCCGACTGCACGGGGTGCTTGATCAGCTCATCAATCGTTTGCCGGAGGGCGAGCAAAACCCGTGGGCCTTTGAGCGCATCGGGAGCAATCCGGAGCGAGGAGGGGTGCCGCAGGCCTGGCTCGAGAGCTGTTGGCGGGTGCCGGGCTGGGCCATGGCGACGCGAACCGCGCGGCGGCTGCATGATTGGCGAGATTACTGGCTGCGCCAGGCGGTGCGGGTGTGTCAGGTGGATGTATTGGTTTTCAGCGGCGAGGCTGGACGGAAGTTTTTCCGCGAACGCACGGCCGGACTTTGGCATCCGCGCATCGGGCCTTTTCCGTGCTTCTGGAGTGGAGTGATGAAGAAGGGTCGGCTGAATGAGGAGTATTTATTCTACGCCGGATTGAAAGGGCGGTCCGACCTCACGGTGGGGCTGCGCGAGGCGTTTGCCGGGATTCCGGTGGGGTGAGCGATGCAGATTGTCGGGATTTTCCTGGGGCGGAATGAGGAGCGTTTCGCCGCGCGGGCGATTCGCAATGCGGCGGACTTCTGTGATGAAATGATTCTTGTGGACCATGCCTCTGAGGATGGGACGACGGAGATTCTGCGTGGGCTGGCGGCGGAGAGCGGCGGACGGTGGCACTTTTATGCGGCGAAGCATCCGCGGGAAAGCCATGAGCTCATCGCGGGTTACGCCGGGAGTGAGACGTGGATTTTTGCGGTGGACGGGGACGAGATTTACGATCCGGTGAGCCTGCAGCGGATGCGGCAGCGGCTGCTGGCCGGGGAGTTTGCCCAGGATTGGTGCGTCTTTGGCAATGTGCTCAACGTGCGGGAACTTGATTGGAAAGCGGGAGTGGCCCGGGGGCATTTGGCTCCGCCTTGCCGAAGCATGACCAAGCTCTACAACTTCGCCGCAATTGATGCGTGGGAGGGGCCCTGTCTCGAACGCCTGCATGGGGGGCGGGTGCGCTACCGGACTGGCTACCATGAGCACTCGCGGCGGGAGTTACACCAGACGGTAAGCTGGGAAGAAGCGGACTTCCGCTGTCTGCATGTGTGCTTCCTGGAGCGTTCCCGTGCCGATGGGGGGCGGCAGGCACCGCGGAAAAATATCATGGATCTCTACAATTGGAGTCTCACCAGGGCGGTGCGCGAAACTTGGCAGAAGCTGCGAGGGCAAGAGATTCAGGACTCCAAAGAGCAACGCTACGGGCGCGGACCTCTGGTGGAAAAACCGCTGCAGCCCTTTTTTCCCGAGGGAGAGCTGTGAGAAGGATTGGATACATTATCAACAGCCGTGTGCCTGATGCAACGGCTTGGCAGCGCGGGCTGCGGCCCCACCATTGGCTGCTGGGGTGGGGAGACGAAGGCTCGCCGATGCACTTTATGCGTTTCGCCTGGGTGGCGGAGGAGGTTAATCGCGCGGGGGAGTTGTTTTACGAGCTCTACCGTCCCTGGCGGCGTTATGAGGCGGTGGTCTTTCTTAAGTCTATGGGGTCGCACTGCGAGCGTCTGGTGCGACGCTTGCGCAGCGAAGGCAGCAAAGTGCTTTTCGAGGCCAACGTGGATTATTACACCGAAGCTCCGGTGGAAAACCTGCCCGGTGAGTTGGCTCCCACGGCGGCACAGCGGGCCGCGGCGATTTTCATGACGCGGGAGGCAGATGGCGTGATTGCCAGCTCAAGGCGGTTGGCGGAAATTTGCGCCGCGTGGACCGTGCCGGGAAGGGAGGTTGTGGCGGTGCCGGACAATATCCTGCCGCGCCTCGTGCCCTCCTCGCCGTTGGGATGCGGTTGGCGGGAAGGCAAACTTGAGGTCTGGTGGAGCGGGATGGCGGCGAAGCTATACGACTTTCTGCTCCTCCGCCCGGTTTTGCAACGGCTGCCCGTGCGACTGCATTGGGTGACCGGCGACTGGCAGACGGCTATGCGCGGATGGCCCCCGCAAAGGCAGCAGGAGTTTCGGGAGTTGTTGAGCAACGTCGAGCACTGCTTCCATCCGTTTCGCGGGATTCCGCAGTTACTGCGGCTCTATCGGGAATCGGGCGGGGTGATCATTTCTCCGCGTTATCTCGACTCGCCCTACAATCACTCACACACGGAGTGGAAGCTGACGCTTGGTTTGGCCTGCGGGCTTTGCGGAGCGGGGAGTCCGCTGCCGAGCTACGAAGACGCGGCGCAGGTGGCCGGAGATTCTTTGCAGATTTGCCGCAGCTTGGAGGAATGGCAGACCTTCTTCGCATGGGCCTGTGCTGATCCGGAGGCGCTGCGGGAGATTGGAGAGCTGGGGGCACAAGCGATCCTCCGGCGCTACGGCACCGGCACGGTGGCACGAGAACATGCGACGGCTGTGCAAGCGGTCCTTTCCCGAGGAGGCCGATGAGGGCGGGGTATCTGTTTGCCGGAAGCTTCTCGCATATCAATGCGGCTCTGGGGGCCGCTCTGCGCGAGGAAATGCAGCGAGAGAGCCCGGGTGCTTGGAGTGGCTCTCTGGAGGAAGTCGAGCTGGTGCGTTGGGCGGGAACTCGACGGCCTTGGCAAACGCTCTGGTGGCAGGGGCGGGCGGCAGGTTTTTTTTGGCGGTTGGTTTTTTGGCAACACATTCCTCCGCGGGACCTCATGCTGCGGTTGCCGGGGTTTTCTCGTTTGCTGCAAAGGAACCTGCCGGAGCGGGCGCGCAGCTGGGAATGGTCCTTGCAAACCCAGACTCTCTTTGATGCCAATCCCGGCGTGGTGCCGCACTTTATCTACACGGACCACACCTATCGGGCCAACTGGCGCTATCACCCACCCCGGGCGACTTGGCCGGTGTATCCGGGCTGGGAGGCGCTGGAGCAAGAGGCCTACCGCAAAGCGCGGAGGATTTTCGTCAGCAGCCGGTTTGCGGCGGAATCGCTTTTGGAGGATTACGGACTTTTGCCGGAGCGGGTCGAGGTGGTGGGGTCGGGCAGCAATGTCCGTCCCCCGGAAAAGATTGGACCGCGCGGCGGGTGTAGGATTCTGTTTGTGGGGGTGGAATGGGAGCGCAAAGGTGGGCCGCAGCTGGTGGAGGCGGTGGAACGGCTGCGGCGGCGCCATCCGCGGATCGAGCTGGATATTGTCGGCTGCGCTGGAGAACATCCGGGGGTGCGTTTCCATGGACGGATTCCGGCGGAGGAAGTGCGTGCGTTCTATGCCAAGGCGGATATTTTTTGCCTGCCCAGCTTGGCTGAACCATCGGCATCTGTGCTGGCGGAAGCGGCTTTATTTGCTTTGCCGATCGTGGCTACGCGAGTGGGGGGAACGCCGGAGCGGGTGCGGGATCGAGAGACCGGTTTACTGGTGACACCGGGGGACGCGGAGGCACTCGCCAAGGCGTTGCAGGTCTTGCTGGAGAATCCAGCGCGGGCGCGGGAGATGGGAGAGCGGGGCAGGGCTGTGGCGCTGGAGCATTTCACTTGGGCAGCGGTGGCAAAGAAGATACGCTCCGGAATCACGCGTGCATTGGCGGTATGACCCCTCCGAACTATCGAGCCGAGTTGGATAAGATTTGGCGTTTGGCCACCGCGCCGCTGCGACCATTGCCGAAATTCATCATTGCTGGAGCGCCGAAATGCGGGACGTCATCGCTCTATGACTTGATCGCCCTGCATCCGGGAGTCCGGCGTGCCGGCCGCAAAGAGCCCACGAATTTCTTGCACTATCCCGGAAGTGCCTTGCGAGCGCGGATGCACCAGCCGCTTTTGGCGATGCGGTGTTGTTGCGGGGAGGGGAGTGTGGAGTATTTTGCTCATCCGGACGGGCCGAGGAACGTCGCGGCGGTGGTTCCGAAGGCGCGTCTGCTATTCTTGTTGCGCGATCCGATTGCGCGAGCGTGGTCGGATTACCGGATGTTTGTCCGGGCAGGCCAGGAACGCGGAGACTTTGTGGAAAACGTGCGCCAGGCTACGCGCTGGTTGGGGGATCCTGAGCTGTGGGGGCTTTGCCAGGCAGCTGCCAAGCAATCCTTTTCCCCGCTGCGGTATGTGCTCAACGGGCTTTATGGCACGCTTCTGGAGCGTTGGGCGGCGGTCTTTCCTCGCGAGCAAATGCTGGTGTTGTCGGCGGAGGAGTTTTTCTTGAATGGTGCCGCCTTGGTGCCGCGAGTGTATCGGTTTCTTGGTTTGCCGGAGATCACGGTGGAGCAGGTGCCGCATGCGCGAGATAGCGGCGAAAAAGGGAAGCCTGTGCCGGTGGAGGCGGTAGAGATTTTGCGGGAGTTTTATGCGCCAGAGATTCCCAAGGTCCGGGAATGGCTCGGACGATCGCCGGAGTGGAAACACTTCGCAGGAGGCGGAGCATGAGGCCAGAGCCGGTGCCGTGGTGGGCCGATGTCCGGGGGGCGTTGCACGATGCGGGCAGTTGGTTGCGGCGTTGGCCAGAGCGGCAGCGAGCCGTAGCAGCGGCGCGAAGGCTGCAACTGTCCACCGTTAAAGAGCCATGCGTGCATTATGGTTGGGGCGCGGCCGCCCCATCGCGGCGACCCATTGGTGGGGAAATCAAATTGCTGCATCTCCAGAAGCGTTTTCCCTTCGCCGCCTGGGAGGCGAATTTATTTTACCTTGTGAGCAGCGCCCTTCCGGCGCAGGTCGAACAGTTGGTGCGCCGAGGGAGGAGCCTGGGAATGAAATTAGTCTGGAATCAAAACGGGGTGGCGTATCCCGGCTGCTACGGCACGAGCTATGCGTGGTTCAATCAGCGGATGCGGCGACTGATCGCCCAGGCGGATTACGTGGTGTATCAAAGCGAGTTTTCGCGGTTGAGTGCGGAGCGCTATCTGGGGTTGCCCAAAGTGCCCGGGGAGGTGCTTTTCAACCCCGTGGATGTGACGGTTTTCGCTCCGGTGGCGGAATCGGCCACGGTGTCAGAACGGCCATGGCGGTTATTGGCGGCGGGAACGAGCCATGCCTGGTATCGTACCCGCTCCGCTTTGCAAACTTTGCAGGTTTTGCGTGCCCGGGGACACGATGTGGAGCTGACCCTGGCGGGAGAGTTTCGTTGGTCGGGAGCCCGGGACCAAGTGCGGGAAGGGTTGCGCGGATATGAGCAATGGGTGCGACTTTTGCCGCCATTTGCCCAAGCCGAGGCTCCGGAGATTTACCGCGCCGCGCACCTTCTTTTGCATACGAAAGACAAAGATCCCTGCCCGACGGTGCCGATTGAGGCCATGGCTTGCGGGTTGCCCGTAGTCGGGCTGGCTAGCGGCGGGATGCCCGAGTTGGTCCCGCCAGGAGTTGGGTGTCTGGTGCCGGTGCGACAAACTTGGACCGAGGATGTGGCGGCCGATCCGGAAGCGCTGGCCGATGCCGTCGAGGAAGTGATGCGCCAGCGGACTGAGATGGCCGCGGCTGCCCGTGCCCATGCCATGCGACATTTTGCGGTCGAGAACTGGCTGGCGCGACACGCGGAGATTTTTCAGAAAGTCTTATTTGGATGAGCCCGGAGAAGCCGTTTTTCAGTGTGCTCATGCCTGTTTTCAACGCGGCCCGCTACCTCCCCCTGGCCTTGCGGGACTTGCAACGGCAAACTTGGCGGGATTTTGAAATCATTGCTGTGGATGATGGCTCGACGGATGGTTCCAAAGAAATCCTGCGGGCCTGCCGAGATCCGCGCTTGCGTGTGGTGGAGCGGGAGCGGAATGGGGGATTGGTGGCGGCTTTGAATGAGGGGCTACATGCTGCGCGTGGGCGATGGGCGGCGCGGCAGGATGCGGATGATCGCTGTGTGCCTCGCAGGCTGGAAGTGCAGGCGCGGGCGTTGCAGGGGCAAACGGCCGTGGTCCTAGGGTATAGTCGGGCGCGGCTCTTGGATGAGCGAGGGTGGTGGCGAGGCAGCTTGCGTCCGCCTTTGCGGGATGCCGAATTGCGTTGGGATCTGGGCTTCCGCAATCCCGTGCCCCATACTTCGGTAGTTTTCCCTTTGGCCCTCGTGCGTGATGAACTCGGTGGCTATGTCGGCGATAACGTGACCGCAGATTTTCAATTGTGGTCCCGGTTACTCGCATGCGGGCAGGCCCTGGGCGTAGCAGAGTCTCTGGTGGGGTATCGGGTGCACGGCCACTCCATCATGGGACGCGCCAATGCGGGAAAGGCCGGAGCCGGAGGCGGGGAGGAGCGGACCCGGGTCTCTCTCGGCGAGATTCTGCAAGAAAATTTACGGCGTTGGGCTGGGGCGAGCGAGCGGGAGGCGGAGTTCCTTGCTCGGGCGTGGTTGACGCCTGCAGAGGTTCCGGATTGGGAGGAGTATTTTCTAATCCGCGAGAGGTTGGCGCAGGCGCGGGGGATTAGCCCAGAACTCCTGGCCGAGCAGGACTACGCCCTGTGGCACCGATGTCTCGCCGCTGGGGAAGCCACGGCACAGGTTTTCTGGTGGGCGCGAAAACGCCAGGTCCCATCGCCGCGAAAATCCTGGCCCTGGGGACGCTGGAGTTTGACGCAAATTTTCCGCCTACTTGGCCGGGCCTGACAGTCAGCTCCAGCGCCGGAAGCGGGAATTGCGGGAAATCCAGGATTGCCAAGCCCTTGGTGACCGATATTGTTTCCCGTTCAATTCTCTTGCACACCCTATGATGAATCTTGCTCTGTTCCTGGCCGAAAGTGCCACTCCGCAACAACCCAGCCTGTTGATGAACTTCCTGCCGCTGATTTTCATCTTCGTAATCTTCTATTTCCTGCTCATTCGTCCGCAGCAGAAAAAGCAGAAGGAACACCAGAAACTCATCAACAGTCTCAAGACCGGAGACAAAGTGGTGACCACGGCTGGCATTCACGGGATTATTACCAACGTCAAAGAGAATACCGTGATCATCAAGGTGGCCGACAATACCAAGATTGAGTTCGATCGTGCGGCGGTGGTGACGGTTGAAAAAGCCGCCGAAGGGGGAGAATCCTAAGCTCGTTGTGCCTGCCAGCGGCTCGTTTGGCGTCGCAGTCAAAACCGGTGTTGCGGTTATTGATCATTCCCTCTAGTCGCCCGGCCGATTCAGAGAATTTCCCATTCCTCGTCACTCAAACTAGACTCTCATGACACCCGCTCTCACCTTCCTATTTGGTCTGCTGCTGCTGGCTCTCTTCGGCTGGTATTTTGCCACGGATTCAAATGCCCGCAAACGCGGCCTGGGGTTGGTTTTGACCGTTTTGTTGGTCGCCTTTTGCCTTGAGCAGCTCTACCCGCCGGCGAAGACGATTTCCCTGGGTCTGGATTTGCGGGGTGGCACGTCTTTCTTGATTCGCTTGGTGCCGGATGGTGGGGAAACCATCACGGCCGATATGCTTGACCAAGCGGTGGAGGTGATTCGCAAACGCGTGGACCAATATGGGGTCAGCGAACCTATTATCACGCCGCAGGGGACAGATCGCATTCTGGTGCAGATTGCCGGGTTGGATGCGGATCAAATCAATCTGGCGCGAGAACAATTGCAGCGGGTGGCGAAGCTGGAGTTTTCTATCGTGCCGGATGATAGCGAGGAACGGCTGGCGCGGATTCAAGCCGGAGAGGACATCCTGGATCCAAGCTTGATGATCCTGCCCTATCCGCAGGTGCGAGAGGGGAAGGAAGTCGTCACACAAATGTTGGTGCGCAAACGGATCGCCCTCAGTGGCGATCACGTAACCGACGCCAATGCTTATTTTGATCAGCAGGGATACGGAGTGGCCCTGAATCTTGATGCGGAAGGGGCTCGGATTTTTGACGACGTGGCGAAGGAAAACAAAGGGCGCCGGATGGCCATCATTTTGGATGGTGAGATCCAGTCTGCTCCGACCTTGCAGTCAGATTTCTACGGTGGGCGGGCCACCATCACCGGGAGCTTCACCGAGGCGGAAGCGAGGAACTTGGCCTCCGTGTTGGAAAATCCCCTGCGCGTGCCGGTGCAGATCGAGGAGACCCGCAGTGTCTCCGCAACGCTGGGGGCAGACTCGGTGCGCAGCGGTCTGCTGGCAGGCGCCTTGGGGGTCGTTTTGGTGCTGCTTTTCTTGATCGTTTACTATCGCCTGATTGGCCTGATCGCGCTTCTTGGCCTGGCAGTGAATATTGTGCTGCTCTTAGGGATGATGGCCATGTTCCACTTCACGCTTACGCTGCCGGGGATCGCGGGGATCATCCTCACAATTGGCATGGCGGTGGATGCGAATGTCTTGATCTACGAGCGCCTGCGGGAGGAACTGGCAGGCGGTAAATCGCTCGCTGCGGCAGTGTCTGGAGCCTATGATAAAGCCTTCAGCGCGATCTTTGATGCCAACGTCACGACGCTCATCACTTCGGTTATCTTGATGGCCCAAGCGACGGGTTCCGTGCGGGGCTTTGCCGTGACGCTGACGCTGGGGATTATCGCCTCCATGTTCAGCGCATTGCTCGTGACGCGCACGGCCTTCCGCTGGTTGGTCGAGGTGGGGAACCTGCGTCGGGTCACGATGCTCAATCTTATTCCCGCCAAGACCTTCGATTTTCTTGGGCAAAGGAAGCTGGCACTGGGGCTCTCAGCCCTGATGATTGGGGGCTCTCTCGCTTACATCGCCTTCCGTGGGGAAAACAACCTGGGGATTGATTTTCGCGGGGGGGACTTGGTGGTTTTTGATTCTCAGGCTCCGGTTTCCATTCCCGAGGCGCGGGCGGCTTTGGAGAAAATCGGCCTAGGGAACATCCCGATTGTTTATGAGCGTGAGGGGGTGAAGGAAATGCTCAGCGTGCGTGGGCCACAAGGCACCTCCCCGCAGATTGTGCAGACGTTGGTGGCTGCGTTTCCGCAAAATGATTTGCGCCCGGTTTTGGAGGAGACCGTGGGCGCGCAGATCGGCTCGGAATTTGCCCGCCGAGCGCTCTTCGCCCTGGCACTGGGCCTGATTGGAATTCTTATCTACACGACTATTCGTTTTGAATTCGGCTTCGCGCTTGGCGCCGTGGTGGCGGTGCTGCACGACGTGATTATCACCTTGGGAATTTTCTCCCTCATTGGGGGTGAGTTGTCCTTGGTGATGGTTGGGGCGGTTTTGACGATTGCGGGCTACTCCATCAACGATACGATCGTGGTTTTTGACCGCATCCGCGAAGGGCTCAAGTCTGGGGAGAAGGGGAGCATCCCACACATCATGAACAAGAGCATCAACGAAACACTGGGCCGGACGATTCTCACTGGCGGAACGACGATGCTCTCCGTGGCGGCTCTTTACTTCTTCGGCGGGGCGGTGCTGCGGGACTTTGCCTTTGCCATCTTGGTGGGTATCTTGGTTGGCACCTATTCTTCAATCTTTGTTGCCGCGCCAATCACCCTGTGGTGGTCCAGGATCCGTGGAAAGAGCCTGCGTCGCGAAGTCATTGAAAGCGCTGCCCCAGCCGCGCAAACAGCCTGAGCGCCCCACCATGCCGCGTTCCTGCAACCGCTCGGCTGGCGAATTGCGTCCGATTAGTTTTCAGGCCGGTATCGCGCCGCACGCGCAGGGCTCGGTTTTGGTCTCCTTTGGCCAGACGAGGGTAATTTGTAGTGCCATGATTGAAGAGGGGGTGCCGCGGTGGATGAAGGAGCAGGGAGTCACAGGAGGCTGGTTGACGGCGGAATACTCCATGTTGCCATACTCGACGCAAACGCGCAAACCGCGCGACTCGGCAAAAGGCAAACCGGATGGTCGTGGGGTAGAAATTCAAAGGCTGATCGGCCGCTCCTTGCGAGCGGCGGTGGATCTGGAGGCGCTTGGGCCGCGCACGCTCTGGGTGGATTGTGATGTGCTGCAAGCCGATGGTGGCACGCGCACGGCGGCGATTTCCGGAGCCTGTGTCGCGGTGGCCCTCGCGGGGCGGACTTTGGTGGACCAAGGCAAGCTCTCGCACATCCCGCTCAAACAAATGGTCGCCGCCGTGAGTCTGGGGATTGTTGGTGACGAGGTGTTGCTTGATCTGGACTATTGCGAAGACAAAGAGGCGGCGGTGGATTTGAATTTGGTGATGACCGAGTCGCTCGACCTGGTGGAGTTGCAAGCCAGTGGAGAGGAGGCCGTCTTTTCTGAGAATCAGCTGCAGGAATTGCTCGCTCTTGGCAAGGTCGGCATCCAGCAAATCCTCCGCGCGCAACAAGCCGCACTCCTGCCCTTGCCAAGCGCCTAATTTTCCGCCACTAAATACCCACTCATCCTTTTCTCTCCTCTATGAAACCACCCATCAAAGTTGCTGTCACCGGGGCGGCCGGACAAATCGGCTATGCCCTCCTCCCGCGTATCGCCTCCGGAACCATGTTCGGTCCCGACCAACCGGTCGAATTGCGCCTCATCGAAATCCCGCAAGGCATGAAGCCGCTGGAGGGCGTGGTCATGGAGCTGCACGATTGTGCTTTTCCGCTTCTGACCAATGTGGTGGCAACAGATAATTTAGACGAAGGGTTTGCCGGGGCGAATTGGTGTCTCCTGGTGGGCAGCGTGCCTCGCAAGCAGGGGATGGAGCGGCAGGAACTCCTGGGAATCAATGGCAAGATTTTCACCGGCCAGGGCCAGGCGATTGCGAAGAACGCCGCCTCGGATGTGCGCATCCTCGTGGTGGGCAATCCCTGCAACACCAACTGCCTCATCGCCATGAACAACGGGCGTGATGTGCCCAGTGACCGCTGGTTTGCCATGACGCGTCTGGATGAGAATCGCGCCAAGACGCAGCTGGCTTTCAAAGCTGGCCGCCACTGGAGCGAAGTGACGAACCTGGCCATCTGGGGAAATCACTCCAGCACCATGTATCCAGATTTTGCCAATGCAAAGATCGGTGGGCAGCCCGTGCCGGAGGTCATTCCAGATACCGCCTGGCTGCAAAATGACTTTATCAAAACCGTGCAGCAGCGGGGTGCGGCCATCATTGCCGCGCGGGGGCTTTCCTCGGCTAAATCCGCCGCGCACGCGGTGGTGGATACCGTGCGCAGTATTGTTGAGCCGACGGCTCCGGGAGACTGGCACAGTGTGGCGATCTGCTCGCAGGGCGCTTATGGGATCGAGTCCGGTTTGATTACTTCCTTCCCCGTGCGCTCTGATGGCTCCTCGCTCGAAGTCGTGGAAGGACTCGAGCTGAGCGAATTCAGCCGCGAAAAAATTGCCCTGACCATCAAGGAGCTCCAGGAAGAGAAGTCCATGGTGGCCGATCTCTTAGGCTAAGCTAACCAGGTAGAGGCGAAATCGCAGTCCTTTTCGAGGCGCAGGGCGTTAGCCCGGCAGCCAGGTCAGCGATTTTATTCCGTGCGCAAAACCTCACCCGGGGAGACGTGCACAGCCCGCCAAGCCGGGATGAGGGCTGCCAGCAAAGCGACTGCCACGACCCAGCTCGGCAGGGTGAAGAGAAAGCCCAGAGGGTATTGCAGGGAGACGGTCCAGCCGAAATAGGCTTTGTTGATGATATAAGTCAGCACCAGAGAGAGAAAGGCCCCGCTGATGAGTCCCACGCCCGCAGAGACCACACCAATCGCTCCCGCTTCCCAGAGAACCATGCTGAAAATTTGCCCGCGGGAAGCGCCGATCGAGCGCAGGATGCCGGTCTGGCGGGCGCGTTCTTGCACCAGAACCCCCAACCCCAGGAGGATTCCCGAAACCGCCACCACGAGCGCAATGAGGCGCAGCACTCCCGTAACGGCAAAAGTCTGGGCAAAGATCTCCCCGATGCGTTCTTTGAGGCTGCGATTGCTGTAAATCGAAAGCGCCGTGGAATCAGGGGCAACTTGGCGCAGAGCTTCGGTGAAGGAGTTCACCGCTTGCCCCTCGCGCAGGAAAATGGCCACCGAGTGAATGCCCGGGTCACCGCCGCCGGCCAACCAGAGAGACTGTGGGATCAGCACCACCCCGGCATCGCGGGTGTAATCGCGATAGGTTCCCAAGATGCGAAGCCGATGAACTCCCGACGGCAGCGGAAGCTCCATGGTGTCTCCGGCTTTCAAGCCTGTGCGTTGGGCCAGACTTTCAGAAATGGCCGCGCCCTCGCCACGATCCAATGCCTGTGCTCGCGTAGCGGAATCTCCATCGAGGAATTCCAACTCCCCACGGGCTGGCCCGGAGAAAATTCCCAGGGAGATGGGTCTTCCGGACCAGATGAGCGTTTCCTCGCGGAAGGTGCCCAGTTCCCGGACTTGGGGATGTTCCCGCAACCATTGCAGGATTGTGGCTGGGAAGATATGGCGCACGCTGGCGATTTCGTTGGCGGCGGGAGCGGCAAAGACATCAGCCACGAGAGTTCGCTCCATCCATTGTTCGACACTGCCGCGGAAGGAATAAATCATTACGGAAATGCTCACCAGCATGGCGAGAGCGGCAGCCAGGGCGGCGATCGTGAAGGAGTTGCGGCTGAGGGAGCGTCCGAGGTTTTGCAGGCCCAAAGCGGCGGCGGAGTTCCAGTGCAGCAGGCCGTGTCCAAACAGGCGTGCCAGGGAGGCGGTAACCAAGGGGACAAGCAGGGAGAATCCCGCCACGACTAAGAAGGCCGAGAGGAATCCGATCCAACCCAGTTCGAAATGCAGAGCCGCCCAGCCACTCAGGCCGGAAGCCAACAGAGTGGTCAATCCCAGTATGGTTTGCCAGCGCAGGTTGGGCAGGGCTTTTTCTTCGAGGTAGCCGGGATGGAGCACCTCGCGGGGATCTACTCGTGTGGCCTCGTGCGAAGGGATCCACGCGGCCACCAGGGCTGCCAGCGTTCCCAGGATAAGGCCCAACCCTAGCTGTTCCGCACTCAGGGTCGGCCGATCAATGCTCATGAGGACATAAAGCGAAGTGATGGTTCTCGCCACCAACCCGGTGAGCACTCCGGCGAGCGGCAGGGAAAGCAGGAGGCCACAAATCGCACCGACAAAACCAACCACGGCCGCTTCCGCGAGGAAAATCCCCCGCAAGAACTGGGGGGAGGCCCCAAGCGAGCGCAGGACGCCGATCTCTCCGCGCCGACGCAGAACTGCTGCGGCAACGGCGTTGTAGATGAGGTAACACCCCACGAGCATTGAGACCAGGCTCAGGGCGGTGAGATTGAGTTGGAAAGAAGCCAACATGCCGGCCGTTTGGCGGGTGCGGCCGGCCGGTGTTTGCACGGTGACATCCGACGGCAGCAAGGCCCGCAACTCAGCCGCGAGATCCTCCAGGGCGGCGGGCTGGTTGCGCAAACGGTCCTCTGCCGTGATCAAAATGGAAGTGAGCCTTCCGGGTTGCCCGCTCAGCTCCTGCGCCCAAGCAAGGTCCATCGCAGCGAGGCGGGAGGTGGCGGAGGGTGCGGAGCCGTCCCGCGATTCGAGGAGGAAAGTGGGGCGCAGGGAGCGGGGCCCCACCGGAGTTTCCAGCAAGAGGTCGCCGGAGAGGTTGGCCAGCAGCTCGGCTGAAACCGCCAGGCTCCGCGGGTCGGAGAGCCACTTTTCCAAATCCCAGCTTGGGCCTTCGAGATTGCGAATGGAAAATCCACGCACCTCGCCAGACGTGAAAGGATCCACCCCAAGCACCCGCAGGTATTCCCTGGGTTGATCGGAGCGCAGTCCAATCCACTCCACCCCCGGCGTAGCCTGAGCGACTCCGGTCACGTCTCGCACCCTCGGAAGAACGGTTTCCGGAATGGAGCCGCGAATTTCCAAATCGGCCTCCCCGGTCACTAGCCCGACCGTCGCGGCAAAAGCGGCGGTGGCACTGCGATTGGCCGTGAGAATTGCCGTAAAGACCGCGACTCCCAGGGCGACGCTCACGAGGTTGAGCAGCGCCAAGGCGGGATGGCGTAAGGTCGAGCGCAGGACCAGCCGCAACGCCAGAGTCCAGAGGGCCTGGAGCTTGGCCTTCTTAGTAACTGCGGAGGGCTCGCTGATAAAGGAGCCGCTGCAGTTTTGGAATGGTCCCGTCTTCTGGCAATTTCTGTCCATTTTTATCCGTTACGTAGAACGTATCCAGGGCGACGTCCATTTCTGTGGTAATGCGGGAAAGCATGATTGAAGCGCCAGCCTCGCGGAAGGCGGAGAGGAGATCGTAGAGGAGTCCCGGGTGGTCGGGGGTTTGGATTTCCACGAGGGTGAAGAGCGGGTGCATGCGGTTTTCCACAGTGACTTTCGTGGGGAGGTCGAATTCCTGCGAGAGGCGGTAGAACTTCATGCCGCGTTCGGTTTTGAAGAAGGGGCGGAAATCAAAATCTGTATCGTCCTGCGAACGATTGAGAAACTCGGCAAACCGTGCTTTGTCTTTGGCCGAGGAAATCGCATCATGGCGCAGGTCACAGACGCGAAAGATATCCAGCACCAGCGAGTCCGCCCGGGTAAAAACGTCCGCGCTGAGAATGTTCAAGCCCGTGGCGGAAAAGGCACCGGCGATGCGTTCGAGAAAGCCATTGCGGTCCCAGCCGCAGATCCAGACTTCGCTATGACCCTGCTCCGGGCGGTCCACCCACTGCATGCTGGGATGCAGGACGTTTTCCGCTCCATTGGCGAGGCGTTCGAAAAAGCTGCGGAAGAGGCGCAGGTGTTCGCCGATGGTCTCCGCGTCGAAAGCCGCGAAGTAGCGCTCGGGCATTTGTTCGAAGTGCGCCCGGGCCTCTTCGGCAAAATCGCGGGGGAGTTTTTCTAGGACCGATTCGAGCAGCTCGTTCCAATCCGCTCGCTGACGCGCCAATCCCGCATCGCCCGTTTTCAGATAGCTACTCGTTTGCCGATAGAGCTGCCAGACCAGGCTTTCCTTCCAGTCGGACCAATTCTGATCGCTGGTGCCCATGCCATCCGCCAGGGTCAGCAGCATGAGGGCGTCAAGGGTTTCGGGATTGCGGACAATTTTTGCAAACTCCATGACGGTAAAAGGGTCATCGAGGTTACGCGTCTGGGCGGTTTTGGAGAGCGTGTAGTGAGCATCCACTAAGGTGAGGAGCATGCGGCGGCGTTCGGAGCTAAGCTGGATACGGCGAGCAACCTTGCGGGCCAATTCCGCGCTGGCTTCCTCGTGCGCCCGGCGATTGGCGGCCTTTCCTACATCATGTAGCAGGAGCGCCAAGTAGAGCATGGCCCCGTCTTCCAGGCGTTGAAAAAGCGAGCGGTAGCCCGCCAGCCGCGGCTCGTCGCTGAAGAGCACCGCATCCAACTTCTCGATGCACACCAGGGTGTGCTCGTCGGCGGTGTAGCGATGGAAAAATTCATGCTGCACCAGGCAAGTGAGCGGGGCAAACTCGGGCAGATATTTTCCGAGGAACCCCGCATTGTGCATTTCTCGCAGGATGCGCCCGACTTCACCTTTGCGGGAGAGGATCGCCAGAAAGACCTCGCGATTCACCCGGGCATACTGAAATGTCCGGTCCACCAGTCGCATGCTGCGTCCGTAAAGGTCGCGCAAACCGGGCGAGATACGCAATTGCCGCAATTGGGCGTGCTGGAAGCCGCGCATCATGCGTGCCGGATCTTCATTGAAAATCTCCCGCGAGCCCGCGTAGAGCATTCCATCCATGGCGACAAACCCATCGAAGCTCTCTCCCCGGGGCGGACGCTGGAAAATCTGGAAAAGCTTGCGTTTGCGAGTGGCGGGCTTCAGCGCCAAGCGGTCCAAGGCGGAATCTGTAAGCAAGGCGATGCTGCGTGTGTGGCTGTAGGTATCGCGCATGAAGGCCTCGACCCGGCGGAGAATGTTTTTTTGCGGGTAGTTGAAAGCCGTCGCCACTCGGCCTTGCATCTGCAGGGTGAGGTTATCCAACGGACGCTTATTTAGGTAGTGCATTTGCGTGCGCACGCGCAGGAGGAAATCATAGCCGGCTTCAATCTTGCGCCGCTCATTTTCCCGCAAAACGCGCAGCTCCACCAAGCGACTCAGGCTTTGCGCCCTTTCCCGCGCATAGGCGATCCAGAGTAGATTCTGCACATCGCGCAAGCCTCCGCGTCCGCATTTGACATTCGGTTCCTGCATGAAAACGGTCTCGCCAAATCGCTGATGCAGCTCGCGTTGATTTTGCAGGCGCCACGCGATGTATTCCTCTAGCCGTCCTGCCAGGCAAGCAGTTTCAAATTTGTGGCGGAATCCGAGAAACAACTCCCGGTCTCCAGTGAGGTAGCGACATTCCAACATCGAGGTTTTGGTCAGCAGATCCTCGTTGGCCTGCTGCACCGCTTGCGCGATAGAACGCACCGAATGCCCCACTTTGAACCCAATATCCCACAGATGGGTGGTGACGCGGCGCACCAGCTCGCTGAGTTTCGGGGAGGGGGCGGGGGAGGCAAGGAGGAACATGATGTCCACGTCACTGAGTGGATTCATTTCCCGCCGTCCGTAGCCCCCAAAGGCCACCACTGCGACCTCTGGCAGCCGACGACGACCAAAAATCTCTCCAGCCACCTGGTCGAATAACTCGCGAAAGACTGCGTCTGTAGCATCGGAGCGACGCCGGGCGAGATCCTTGCCGCCACCGCCGCCATTGTGGGCGATGAGCAGCCGATGCTCACTGATTTTGCGAAAACGACGGAAGGCCTCGAGGGAAAGTTCTCCATTCCGCCGCGAATTCTCCTTGAGCTGGGCCACCGCCCGCTCAAACACCCCGTCCCTTTCCGGACTCATTCCACCGCTTCCAATAAAATTTCCACTCGACGATTTGGGGCTTGTTCACGAATGGAGCCGCTCCCCGGCACCAGGAGCTTGCTGCTTCCCACGCCGCGGGTGCGAATTTGCTCCGCGGCAATCCCCATTTCGCCCACCAACCAAGTCTGCACGGCCTGGGCGCGGCGCTCGCTCAGACCCAAGTTATACTCCGGCGGCCCGAAGCTGTCAGTATGTCCTTCGATAAGGAAGCGAATCTGCGGATTGCGTTGAATGATGGTGCCCAACTTGCGCAAAGACGCGATGGCTTCGGGCTTGAGGTCTGCCTGATCATACTCGAAAAGCACATCGCCTGGCATAAAGATGGGGGCCGTGCCTTTATCCAAAGGCCCCGTTTGTTGCAGCAGAGTATCTAGGTCGCTGTAACCGTCCATCGGGCCAAAACGCAGCCCCGGTAGCACCTCGGCGTCCCCTCCGCTGCCCTGTGGAAGCGGCAAGGCCGGTCGAGCGGCAGAGGTCGGATCGGATTCTGCCAGTTGCCGCCGCAAATCTTCCAGCTCCCGCAGGGTTTCCCGGGGAGCCGTCTGGCGCAGAGTGTCCAAGCTGCTCGCCGCACTGGCAGCCGCAGTCTCAGGACTTTCCAGGCTGGTGGGGTCAATCGCCGCCGGCTTGGGAGCCGGGCTGGTCTGGGGCGGAGCTGCCAAAGTTACCGTCTCGGGCGGTAGCTCCACGGGGAGCACCCGCGCCGTCAGAGGGGCCGGAGCGGCAGGTTCTTCCAGGTTGAAAACCTCTGGGTTGATCTGCACCGGCTCGACGCGAAACTTCCGCGGCACGATTTGCTCGTAGTAGGCTTCGCCCATGCGCGGCACTTCCCAGCCACGCGCCAACCACAGCAGCCAACCATGCAACAACAGCGAAACCACCAGGCCGAAAAGCAACCACCTTCCAAACCCCGATTGGTCAGCCTCGCGATCTAAATCGTAAGTCATATTGGCAATTTGGCAAAATTTTGTCCCCACGTCCACTGCCAGCCCGCAGCAGCCGAGATTTTCAAATCCTCGGCCAAGCAGCGCTCGAAGCGGCCAAAAATTTTTCCAAAAAAAATTCGCTTTTTTCTTGCCAGGGAAGGTTGACTGGCTAATTTCGCACGTCCCGCCACACGTTGGATGGAGATTGTTCGCCACGCACCAGCTGGTTCCTTGGTTCCTATCTCCGCCGCTGTTTGACGGAATAAACCAAGTCAGAACCTGGCGAACTCACCACCTGGCCTTTTGATTTGGCTAACCCTTTTCCAACTCACTCATCCACTCCTCATGCCCACTATCAACCAGCTTGTCCGCAAAGGCCGCCAAAAGGTCGTCGTGAAATCGAAATCACCGGCCTTGGATGTCTGTCCGCAGCGCCGCGGCGTTTGTGTGCAGGTGATGACCCGCACGCCGAAAAAGCCCAACTCCGCTCTTCGCAAGGTGGCCAAAGTCCGCCTCACCAACGGGCAGGAAGTCATCGCTTACATTCCGGGCGAAGGTCACAACCTGCAAGAGCACTCCATCGTGCTCATCCGCGGGGGCCGCGTGAAAGACCTTCCCGGCGTGCGCTACCACATTGTTCGTGGAACCCTCGACAGCCTGGGGGTGGATGGTCGTCGCCGCAGCCGTTCTAAATACGGAGCCAAGCGTCCCAAACCCGGCCAGGAGGATGCTGGCAAGGGCAAAAAGAAAAAGTAAAGCCTGTCGCTATTTGCTCGCTGATTTAGCCCCTTTCTCAGTTCCAAACTTTCTCACGCCATGTCACGTCGTCGCCGAGTCATTCACAAAACGGTCACCAAAGACGCCCGCTATGCCAGCCCGCTGGTAGAGCGCCTCATCACCACGGTCATGAAAGCCGGAAAAAAATCCGTGGCAGAAAAGATTGTTTACACCGCTATCGCCAAAACCCACGAGGGCAATGAGACCATTGATCCTCTGGAAACCCTTCACAAAGCGATCGAAAACGCCAAGCCCCGCTTGGAAGTCAAGTCTCGCCGGGTTGGGGGGGCGACCTACCAAGTCCCCGTGGAAGTTCCCGCCGATCGGCAAATCGCTCTGGCCCTCCGTTGGATCGTCAACTTCGCCGCGAAGCGCAAAGGCGTGCCCATGCAAAAGGCCTTGGCCAACGAGCTCAAAGAAGCGGCTGCCGGCCAGGGCAACGCCATCAAGAAGCGCGACGATATGCACAAGATGGCCCAGGCCAACCGCGCCTTCGCGCACTTTCGCTGGTAATACCGCCACCGACTCCACCAATTTTTCCCATAACCTCTTTCGTTTCCTATTATGGCCGAAGCCTCTGGCAATCCTAATTCCCCGAACCGCGCTTTCCCTCTGGAGAAGACGCGTAACATCGGTATTTGCGCCCACATTGACGCCGGCAAAACCACTCTCACCGAGCGCATCCTCTTCTACACCGGGATGATCCACAAAATCGGTGAAGTCCATGAAGGCACCACCGTCACCGACTGGATGGAGCAAGAGCGCGAGCGTGGGATCACCATCACCTCGGCCGCCACCACCTGTTCGTGGTTCCAGCGCAAAGAGGAAGGTGTTTTCAAGTCCTTCCAGGATGTAAAAATGCGGGTGAACATCATTGATACCCCCGGGCACGTGGACTTCACGGCGGAGGTTGAACGCTCCCTGCGTGTGCTCGATGGAGCGATCGCAGTTTTCTGTGGCGTCGCCGGGGTGCAACCGCAGTCTGAAACAGTCTGGCGCCAAGCAACCAAATATGGCGTCCCGCGGATCGCGTTTGTCAATAAAATGGACCGCACCGGGGCCGACTTCAATGCCGCAGTCGAAAGCATGCGCGTCAAGCTCGGTGCCAACGCCTGGCCGATCCTCATTCCTTGGGGCAGCGAAGATAATCTCAAAGGGCAAATTGATGTGCTCAACCAAAAAGCCATCGAGTATTCGGACGACGATCAGTTTGGTTCAACATACCGCGTGGTGGAAATTCCCGCCGAGCTTAAAGACGCCGCCGCCGCAGCCTATCAGGATATCGTGGACCAGATGTGCGATCTCGATGACGAAATTGCTAACCTCTTCCTCGAAGAAAAGCCCATCACCGTCCCGGACCTCAAAGCCGCTATTCGGCGCCAGACGATTGCCAATAAGTTCGTTCCGGTGGCCGGGGGGTCGGCCTTCAAAAACAAAGGGGTGCAGTACCTCATGGATGCGGTAGTGGACTATCTGCCCAGCCCGCTCGATATTCCGCCGGCCAAGGGCCAAGATCCCGATACCTCCGCCGAGCTTCTCGCTCCGGCCGATGACAACGGCCCATTTTGCTCTTTGGCCTTCAAACTCTGGAGCGATCCCTTCGTCGGTAAGTTGGTTTTCTTCCGCGTATATCGGGGCAAGTTGAGCAAGGGGGACACCGTTTACAACCCCCGCACCAACAAGCGCGAACGCATCAGCCGTCTCATCCAGATCCAGGCCGACAAGCGCGAGGATATCGAGACCTGCTACTCTGGCGACATCGCCGCCATCGTCGGGATCAAGAATATCACCACCGGCGACACCCTCTGCAGCGAGGATAGCCCCATTCTCCTCGAGCCTCCGTCCTTCCCGGATCCGGTTATTTCCATGGCCGTCGAGCCCAAGACCAAACTCGACCAGGAAAAAATGGCCAACGCCCTGCAGCGCTTGGCTGAAGAAGATCCCACCTTCCGCGTTTTCACCAACGAGGAGACCGGCCAGACCATCATCGCCGGGATGGGCGAGTTGCACCTGGAAATCATTCGTGACCGCATGATGCGCGAGTTCAAAGTCGAGGCCAATTCCGGCAAACCACAAATTGCCTACAAGGAGACGATTCTCAGTCCTTCCGATGGCGAGGGCAAACTCATCAAGCAGTCTGGCGGCCGCGGTCAATACGGCCACGTGATTATCAAGATGACCCCCAATGAACGCGGCAAGGGCATCACGATCGAAAACAAAGTCGTCGGTGGCACCATTCCCAAGGAATACATCCCGGCGGTCATCAAAGGTATCAACGAAGCCGCCCTCAATGGGGTGGTCGGTGGCTACCCGGTGATTGATGTCCATGTGGATATCGTGGATGGCAGCTACCACGATGTGGATTCCAACGAACTGGCCTTCAAGCTGGCGGCGATCTTCGCCTTTAAGGATGGCCTGAAAAAAGCCAAACCGATCCTTCTCGAACCGATCATGAAGGTCGAGAATGTCACTCCGGAGGAATTCCAAGGGGACATCATGGGGGATTTGAACCGCCGCCGCGCGAGGATTAATGGCATCGAATCGAAAAATAAACTCAGCACCATCACCGCAGAAGTTCCTCTGGCGGAAATGTTTGGTTACGCCACGGCCATTCGCTCACTTTCCAAAGGCCGCTCCTCTTACTCGATGGAACCTTCCCACTTCGAGCAGGTGCCCCAACAGGTTCTCAACGCCGTTCTCGAAAACAAAAACTAACCCCTTTTCACCATGACCAACGGACAACGCATTCGCATCCGGCTCAAAGCCTTCGATTATCGCGTACTCGACGCTTCCGCCGCCGAAATCGTGGAAACCGCCAAGCGCACGGGCTCCAAAGTGGCAGGCCCGATTCCGCTGCCGACCCGCATCGAAAAGTTCACCGTCAATCGCTCCCCCCATGTGGACAAGAAGTCCATGGAACAATTTGAAATTCGCACCCACAAACGCTTGCTCGACATCGTTGAGCCCACCGCCAAGACCGTGGACGAGTTGCGCAAACTCAACCTCCCGGCCGGTGTGGATATTAACATCAAAATCTAGCACCCTATGAGCATCGGACTTCTCGGTAAAAAATTGGGCATGACCCGTATCTACGATGAGAAGGGGCGCTCCACCCCGGTTACAGTCATCGCTGCCGGCAACAACCGGATTCTGCAAACCAAAACCAAGGCCAAGGACGGCTACGAGGCGGTGCAGGTTGGTTTCGATGACCAAAAGCCCCAACGCCTTAGCAAAGCACTGCTCGGGCATTTCAAAAAATCAGCATCCGTTCCCAAGCGCTTTGTGCGGGAGTTTCGCCTGCAAGACGGGGAGACTGCCCCGGAAGGCCACGATGTTCCGGTAACGATCTTCGAAGTCGGGCAGTATGTGGATGTCATCGGGCAATCCAAAGGTAAGGGCTTTCAAGGGGTCGTGAAACGGCACGGTTTCCAAGGTCAGCCCATGACCCACGGTTCCATGATGCACCGCCGAAACGGGGCCATCGGTAACCGCTCCACTCCAGGTCGGGTCTGGAAGAACATGGGGATGCCAGGACACATGGGCCACGAGCGGGTCACGGTGCAGAACCTACGAGTCATTCAGGTGCGCGCCGAAGACCAGGTCATTCTCGTGAGCGGGGCGGTACCCGGAGCCAATGGCTCTTACGTGATGGTCCGCCCGGCAATCAAAAAAGCTGCCAAAAAAAAGGACTAATCCTCCATGAGCTCGACTCTTCTCACTCCTGAAGCCGCCGCAGCGGCTAAAATCGAACTGATTACCAACGGCAAGGGCACCCAGGCGGTGCACGATGTCGTGGTGGCGATGCGTGCCAACCGTCGCAGTGGCACGGCCAACACCAAAACCAAAGCCGAAGTCAACCTCTCGGGTGCCAAACCCTGGCGGCAAAAAGGCACCGGACGCGCCCGCGCTGGCTACAAGTCCTCCCCGGTTTGGTCCGGCGGCGGCGTGGTTTTCGGCCCCAAGCCTCGGGATTACTCCAAAAAAGTTCCCAAATCGGTCAAGAAGCTGGCCTTCCGCAAAGCACTCAGCGAACGCATCCTCGCCGGGGACATCCTCGTGGTGGATTCCTTCGCGGTCGCCGAGCCGAAAACCAAGCAGTTCGTTGCCCTTGTGGATTCCCTTGCCGCCGCGGCCCGCAAGACGCTCGTCGTTGGCACTTCCTTCGACGAAAATACCTACAAAGCTGCGCGTAATGTGCGCTCCAGCCAGTTGGTCACTGCCGCGGAAGTGAACACCGAGCAACTCTTGGCCTACGACAAAATCATTTTCACCCAGGACGCCCTGGTCGCCATCTCCGGGAGGCTCAACTAATGAAAGATTCTTTCGATATCCTTGATACCGTGGTGCTATCGGAAAAAGCCACCTTGCTTTCCGAAAAGCACAACCAATACGTCTTCCGCGTCCATCGCAAAGCGAATAAAATCCAAATTCGCCAAGCCGTAGAGCAGATCTTCAAAAAGAAGGTCACGGATGTAAATACGGCCAATTTTGACGGCAAAAAGAAGCGCCAACGCCGGGCCGACTTCGGTCGCACGGCCCACTGGAAAAAAGCCATCGTCACTCTCAAACCCGGCGAGAAAATTGACCTCGTCTAATCTCCGCTCACTCCCGCCATGGCTCTGAAAACCTTCCGCCCCCTCACTCCTTCCATGCGCTTCAAAGCGCTGCCGGATTTCGAGGAGATCACCAAGTCCAAGCCCGAAAAAAGCCTGACCAAGCCGCTGAAAAAAACCGGCGGTCGAAATAACAACGGGCGCATCACCAATCGCCATCGTGGCGGTGGACACAAACGCAAACTGCGCCTCATTGACTTCAAGCGCAAACGCACCGATGTCGCCGAGGTGGTGGCTATTGAGTACGATCCCAATCGCACTGCGCGCCTCGCTTTGCTGCAGTATGCCGATGGCACCAAGGCCTACATCCTCGCTCCGGTAGGGCTCAAAGTCGGGGCCAAAGTTCAAGCCGGGGAAGGAGCCGAACCAAATATCGGCAACGCCCTGCCTCTCCGCAGCATCCCGCTCGGTAGTGTCATTCACAACGTGGAACTCGTCCCCGGCCGCGGAGCCCAGATGGTCCGCAGTGCCGGCGCCCAAGCGGTGCTGAACAACCGCGAAGGCGGCTACGCGTTCGTCAAGCTGGCCTCCGGGGAAATTCGCAAAATCAACGAAAACTGCTACGCGACCCTCGGGCAAGTCGGCAATGTCGAGCACATGAACGTCTCCAGCGGTAAAGCAGGGCGCTCCCGTTGGCTCGGCATCCGGCCCACCGTTCGCGGTATGGTCATGAATCCAGTGGACCATCCCATGGGCGGTGGCCAAGGCAAGAGCAAGGGCGGTGGCGGTCGCCATCACCCGGTGAGCCCCTGGGGTCAACTGGCCAAAGGCTTCAAGACCCGGCGCAAACACAAAGGCTCAGATCGCTTCATCGTTCAACGCCGCAAAACCAAGTAATCTTCTACCTTAACTAAGCCCATGGCACGTTCTCTGAAAAAAGGCCCCTTCGTCGAATGGAAGCTGCTCGATAAAATTGATCGGCTCAACGAGGCCAACTCGAAAAAGCCCATCAAAACCTGGTCGCGCCGCTCCACCATCACCCCGGACTTTGTCGGCCACACCTTCAATGTCCACAACGGCAAAACCTTCCTCCCGGTTTTCGTCACCGAAAATATGGTTGGTCACAAGCTGGGCGAGTTTGCCCCGACGCGGATTTTCAAGAAACACGGCTCTCACACCGCCAAGGTGAGCAAGTAGTTTTACAACCCTTTTTCGCGATGTTCCGGTCAGCTGCTCTGACAGTTTGCTGGTGCTTCGCAACCTCCCTCGTCGCTCCGGCGGCGGCTCAAGGGATTCGTTCTTTGACAGGTTCTGAATGGAAGCTGACTCCTCCGGGAGAATCAGCCGATGCCCCCATGCCCCTGTTGGTGCAACAAGCCAAAACCCAGGAAGCAATTGTTCTGCTCCGTGCGAGCATCAAAGAGCTCAGCGAAAGTTTGGCTCTAGCCAATGCGGAAGCCGAGACGTTTAAGCGTCAAGCTGCCGAGTTGGCCCTGCGCCTGGACACGCTGGGCTTGGCCGAACTGGACAATAATCCGGCCGCTCTGGAGCAAAAGCTGCTCACCGCCGTGCGAGAACTCCGTCTGCAACAGCAGCGCAACCAAGATCTCGAAGAGCAAATGCTCGGTCTCACCGAAGCTGTGGTCGCCCTCTTGCAGGAGGTTCCCGAAGTCCCGCCTGAAAGCCGGATGGCTCTCGAGACCCGCCTGCGCAAAACCAACGAGCTTCTCGGTGTGCTCCCGCAAATCCAGGAAGCCCCAGCTCAAGAAAGTGACCTGACTAATGCTCTGGTCTTGGACGTAAAACCCGAGCTCTCGCTCCTCATTGCGAATGTCGGGGCCAACCAAGGGGTGAAAATCGGCCTCCCCTTCCGCATCGAGCGCGGCGGCAAAATCATCGGCAGCGCGTTGGTCGTGGACGTTCGCCAGCGGGTTTCCGGCGCCATCATTCAGAACCTAGAAGATGAACTCAACCCGGTTCAGTCCGGCGATCGCCTGCGGGCGATCACCCGCTTCTGAACCTCACCCAAACCTAAACCCAAAAAATTTTTCCAACCACCTAACTAAACAATCTTATGGAAGTTCGCTCCATCTACCGTTCTGCCCGCATCTCGGCTTTCAAAGCCCGGGAAGTGACCCGGCAAATCCAGGGCCTGCCCGCCACGGACGCCCTCGATCTCCTGCGCTTCACTCCGAAAAAGGCGGCTTCTCTCGTGGGCCAAACCCTCAAAAGTGCGGTGGCCAACGCGGAAAATAACAACAACCTCCGGGTGGAAAAGCTGGTCGTCAAAGAGGCCGTGGTGGGCGAAGGCCCGACCATGAAACGCTTCATCCCGAAGGCGCGCGGCAGTGCCGGCCCGATCCGCAAGCGTTCCAGCCATATCCGCATTGTCCTGACCGACGAAATCCCGATCGTGCGCCAGGATAATAAAGCCAAGAAAAACAAAGCCGAAAAGGCTGCCCGGCCCAAAGCCGTCGCCGCGACTCCGGAAAACCCCGCCCCGGCGACCGAATCCACCCCTGGGACTAAAACCGCACAAGCCAAAGAATAATCCACACCTATGGGACAGAAAGTTAATCCAATAGGCTTCCGCCTCCAAGTCAACCGCGACTGGCGCTCCCGCTGGTATGCTTCCCGGCGCGATTTTGCCGACTACCTCCTTGCGGACCACAAAATCCGCGAGCTCCTCAAGAACAAGCTCAAAGCTGCTGCGGTGAGTCGCATCGTGATTGAGCGGGCGTGGAACAGCCTGCGGGTAACCATCCACACCGCACGCCCTGGGGTGGTCATCGGACGCAAGGGGCAAGAAATCGAAAATCTCACCAAAGAAGTCTCCGATCTGGCCGGTGGCAAACAGGTGAAGATTGACATCGTGGAAATCAAGCGCCCCGACCTCGACGCCCAACTCGTCGCGGAAAACGTAGCCTCACAATTGGAACGCCGCATTTCCTTCCGCCGGGCCATGAAGCGCGCCATCCAAGTAAGCATGGACGGGGGTGCCCTGGGTATCAAAATCCGCTGTGCCGGACGCCTCGGGGGCGCGGAAATCGCCCGCGCCGAACGCTACCACGAAGGCAAAGTGCCCCTGCACACCTTGCGCACTCCGATTGATTACGGTTTTGCCGAAGCCAACACCGTGGCCGGCAAGATCGGTGTGAAGTGCTGGATTTGCCGTCCCGAGGAGAAAGAGGAAGCCCTCGGATCCACCATGGGCACCTCCTCCGGCGCTCCCGCGCCCGCTCCCGCCCGCCCGGAGAAATCCGAAGCAGACGCCTCTGCCGAAGCCTGAGTATCCCAACCCTTTTTACCCCACAGGAGGACTGACCTATGCCCTTGATGCCCAAACGTGTGAAGTATCGCAAGACCCAACGCGGCAGCCGCCGCGGCACGGCCTCGCGCAATACCACCATTGACTTCGGTGCTTACGCCCTGCAAACCCTCGACCGCGCCTGGATCACCAACATCCAGATCGAAGCCGCCCGTGTCGCGCTCACCCGCAACATGAAGCGCAAAGGCAAGCTCTGGATCCGCATTTTCCCCGACAAATCGGTCACCGCCCGCCCGCCGGAAACCCGCATGGGTAAGGGCAAAGGCCAGCCGGAATACTGGGTCGCTACCGTGCGCCCGGGAAACATCCTCTTCGAGCTCGATGGAATTCCGGAATCCTTGGCCCGCGAGTCTTTGCGCCTCGCAGCCAACAAGCTCCCCATCCGGACCAAGTTCATCGTCCGTCACCATGCCGCCTGATCCCTCAGCCGGACTTTCGCAAAAGCCATGAAATTCGCCGAAGTTAAAGAACTCACCCTCAAGGAGCTGCAGGCTCGCAAACATGAGCTCCGCCAAGAAGCCTTCAACCTGCGCATCCAACAGCAAAGCGGTCAGCTCGAGCGCCCGCACCTGCTGAAAAACCTCCGCCGCGATATTGCCCGCCTGGAAACGGCAATTTCCCAGAAACAAAAAGCCTCGGCCCCGGCCGCCACCAAATAATTATGCCCGAAGAAACTCTTGCCTCTCCTGCTCCCGCCGCTGCCGCTTCCCGCCCGCTGCGCAAAACCCGCGTCGGAGAAGTCATTTCGGATAAAGGTGATAAGACCATCGTGGTCAAAGTCGTCACCCGCGTTCCGCATCCGCGCTTCCGCAAAATCGTTAAGCAGTCCACCAAGTTCCATGCTCACGATGAGAAAAACGAGGCCAAAATCGGCGATCGCGTGAGCATTGCCGAATGTCGCCCGCTCAGCCGCCTCAAACGTTGGCGCCTGGTCGAAGTTCTCAAACACTGATTTCTCGCCCTTCTGTCAATCGGAGGTAACGCACCATGATCCAACTACGCTCCCGTCTCGATGTCGCCGATAATACCGGCGCCCGCATGGCCACCATGATCGGCGTCATCGGCAAAGCCACATCCACCGCCCACGTCGGCGATATCATCACTTGCAACGTCAAAGAAGCCTCCACCGGAGGATCGGTGAAAAAAGGTGACGTCGTTCGCGCCGTGGTGGTGCGCACCCGCCAACCCATCAAACGCCCCGATGGTTCTTGCCTGCGCTTCGACAACAACGCCATCGTTATCATTGACAAGGATAAGAACCCTAAAGGCACCCGCATTTTTGGTCCGGTGGCGCGTGAACTGCGCGACCTCAACTTCATGAAGATCGTCTCCCTCGCGCCCGAGGTGCTTTGATCGGCGACCCTGTCTCCCAACTATGAGCAAACCGAAATTTCACGTCCGTCGCGGTGATACCGTCGAGGTTATCTCCGGCAACCACCGGGGAGCTTCCGGAAAAATCCTGCAGGTCATTCCGGCCAAATCCCAGGTCCTGATCGAAGGGGTGCGCATGATCAAAAAGCACCAACGCAAATCGCAGGACCACCCCAATGGAGCGATCATCGAACGCGAAGGTCCCATTCATATTTCCAACGTCAAACTCGTCGAAAAAGCTGCGGCGCCGAAAAAAGCCAAAGCCTAATCTCCCTCTCCCTGTCACTAGTCCGCCATGGAAGCCGAACTGCAAACCTTCTACAAAACCAAAGTCGTTCCCGTGCTTCGGGAAAAACACGGCTACAAAAATATCCACCAAGTCCCGGCGGTCACCAAGGTCGTGATCAATACCTCGGTCGGTTCCGCTCCGGATGTCAAAGAGGCGCTGGATATCGCCAAGACCGAGCTGGCGGCCATTACCGGACAGCGTCCTGTGGAGACCATTTCCAAGAGCAGCATCTCCAACTTCAAGCTCCGCAAAGGACAGGCCATCGGGGCCAAGGTGACCCTCCGTGGCCGCACCATGTATGAGTTTCTCGAACGCCTCATCTCCACCGCTCTGCCCCGCATCCGGGACTTCCGCGGAGTCTCGGCCAAGGCCTTCGACGGTCGGGGCAATTACACCCTCGGCGTGAGCGACCAATCCATCTTCCCGGAAATTGAGCTCGACCGCATTAAACGCAACATCGGCTTCGATATCACCATCGTCACCTCGGCCAAAACCGATGCCGAAGCCAAAAGCCTCCTGCAGGAGCTCGGCATGCCCTTTGCCGACCGCAAAGCCCCAGCCAAAGCCGCTGCCTGATTTTTCCCTATACGACCTACCATGAGTGCCATGACTGATCCCATCGCCGACTTCCTCACCCGGCTGCGCAACGCCTCGGATGCCGGCAAGACCGAATTCCTCACTCCCTACTCCAAAATGAAAAGCGAGATCGCCCGCGTGCTCAAGGCCGAGGGCTACATCTCCGACTACGAGCTGGACAAAAGCGGTCCGCATCCCCAGTTAAAAGTCCGCACCAAATTCGTCAACAAGGCCCCGGCCTTTGCTGGCATCCGGCGGGTCAGTCGCCCCGGCTTGCGCCGCTACGTCAGCTCGCAGGATATCCCCCGCGTCCTTGGAGGGCTGGGCATCGCGGTGCTTTCCACTTCCAAAGGCATCCTCACCGGCCATGAAGCCCGGCGGCAAAAGCTCGGCGGCGAAGTCTTGGCCTACGTGTGGTAAGCCCCATCCAAACCAACCTATCCCACAACCATGTCACGTCTTGGAAAACGACCCATCGCTCTCCCGGAAAAGGTCAAGCTGACTACTTCCGGCACCGGGCACCTCGTGGTGGAAGGCCCCAAAGGCAAGCTCGAATGGACGCTGCCCGAAGGGATCTCCCTCGCGGTCGAAAATAAAAGCGTCTCAGTGCAGCGGTCGGATGATTCCCGGCGCAGCAAAGCCATGCACGGCCTCGCCCGCTCTATCGTCAATAACATGATCACCGGAGTGAGCACCGGCTTCAAACGCGACCTGGAAATCCAGGGCGTCGGTTTCCGCGCCGCCGTGCAAGGCAAGGTTCTGAACCTCAGCCTCGGCTTCTCCCATCCCATCCTTTTCGAAATCCCGGCCAACGTTAAAATCACCGTCACCGACAATACCAAGATTTGCGTGGAGGGGATTGACAAACAGGTAGTCGGGCAGGTTGCCGCCGATATCCGCAGCTACTATCCGCCGGAGCCTTACAAGGGCAAAGGGGTGCGCTACGCTGGCGAGCAGGTCCGCCGCAAGGAAGGCAAGACCGTCCAATAATTTTCCAGCCAATTAAGCTATGAGCGAACGAATTCAAAAACAGCGCGTCCGGCACGCCCGCCTGCGCAAAAAAGTCAGCGGCACCAGCGAACGCCCGCGCCTGAGCATCCACTTCTCCGGGCAACACATCACTGCGCAGGTCATTGATGACACCGTTGGCCGCACCTTGGTGGCCGTCTCCACCACCGAAGCCGATTTCCGCTCCGCCAAATCCACCGGCCCGAATGTCGCCACCGCGCGCAAGGTCGGTCAACTAGTGGCCGAGCGTGGCGTATCCAAAAACATTACCAAAGTTGTTTTTGATCGCGGTGGTTTCAAATACCACGGTAAAGTCAAAGCCTTGGCCGATGCCGCCCGCGAAGCCGGTCTCGATTTCTAATTTTTCAGCCCAAAATTATCTATCTGCATGGCCGCTAACACCAACGAACGAGGCAACTCCCGCCCTTCCCGCAATCGCGAACGCCGCGAGACAACTCCCGTCGCGCCACCCGAATACAACGACAAGGTCGTCTTCATCAATCGCTGCGCCAAAGTTGTCAAAGGTGGCCGCCGCTTCAGCTTTTCCGCCCTCATTGTTTCCGGCAATGCCAAGGGCCGGGTTGGCATTGGCTTCGGCAAGGCCAACGAAGTGAGTGAGGCCATCCGCAAGGCCACTGAAGCCGCCCACAAACGGATGGTGGAGGTGACGATTGCTGACAATACCATTCCCCATGAAGTTACCGGCGCCTTTGGCGGTGGTTCCGTGCTCCTCAAGCCTGCGACTCCTGGAACCGGCGTCATCGCCGGGGGAGGGGTGCGGGCTGTCCTCGAAGCGGTCGGAGTGCGTGACGTGCTCGCCAAGTCCCTCGGCTCGAAGAATCCCGCCAACGTTGTCAAAGCCACCTTGGATGCTCTCACGGCCCTGCGCCCCGCCGAAGAAATCTACCGCATCCGTGGCAAGAAACTTCCGAAATCCCGTCGCGCCCACACTGTAACCTCCTCCGTTCCGGCGCACCCCACCTCGCCAGCTCATTCCGTGAGCGCGGTGCTCGAGGCGGTCGCGGAAGAAGAATAACCCTTCGCCTATCAAATCACCATGAGACTGCACGATTTGCAACCCCGTCCCGGAGCCAAAAAGCGCCGCAAACGCGTCGGCTGCGGGGAAAGTTCCGGACATGGCAAGACTTCCGGCAAAGGCCACAAAGGACAGAAGGCCCGTTCTGGCGGCAGCATCCGTCCGACTTTCGAAGGTGGGCAAATGCCGCTCTTCCGCCGTCTGCCCAAGCGCGGCTTCAACCAGGCCGCCTTCCGCGACGCCATCGGAACCATCAACCTCGATGACCTCGAACGCGCCTTCTCAGCCGGAGATGAGGTCAATGAAAAATCCCTGCGAGCCGCCGGATTGGTCCGCGGCAAACTCGACGCCATCAAACTCTTGGGCCGGGGTGAGCTGACGAAAAAGCTCACGGTGGTGGTGGATGCCGCCAGCGCCTCCGCAAAAACCAAGCTCGAAGCCGCCGGTGGTTCCCTCACGCTGCGCGAAAAGCCTCGCCTAGCTGCCAAGGCCTCCGAGTAACCCTCCGGTCTCTGGTAGGGAGGACCGGCTCGGTCTTCCGTAAAGGTCCACGTGCGACCGGATATCCATCGGCGGACAGGCGAGACCTCCTGTTCCTACCCTGGCGGCTGGGAGTGGAGGATAGCCCACCCCCCCCCGCGGAACCGCAGCCTGCGCATCCGCACAAAGCCCCCACCAGCCTCTAATGCTTTTCGGCTCGGGGTCCTGGGGGACAGCCTCTTTGTAAGCGCTACCATACTTTTAAGTTAATCCGACGGCTAACTTTTGGTAGAAGTGTCTTCTTGCTCCTGGAGCCAGGGGCGACCGACCAAAGAAAGGACTCTGCCGGAGTCCTCGCCCAAGCCCCGCAGCCCTGGCCGCAGAGCCTCAAGGAGTTTTTCGATTTGATCACCCAGGTCCGGCCTCTCGAGCTTAAGGGTTTGTTTGCGCGCCCCTCGTTGATGAAAAAGTCAAATAGGATGTCCAGTTTTTCCTAAGAGAAGGCATGGTAGGCATAAGATAGACAGAGGAAGGGTGCGCAGTGGGAGCGAGGAATGTCCGGGAATGTCTTTGGGCACGGGGGGAGGAAACAGGGCGGATCTTTTTCACCAAATGAGACTAAGAGGGGTCCACGAGCCAATACTGCAGGAGGAGGAAGGTGTTGTAGTTGAGAGCAAGTTTGTGTTCGCAGACGCGGATGGAGTGGAGGTAGCGGTTAATGATTTCCGCACTGAAGGAAGCGGTGAGGGGCTCGAGGAGAATTTCCGAAAGGATGGACGAGCGATAGGTGCGGATGAAGGCTTCGCTCTGGCAAAGAACGGAGGGTTTGTTAGCGAGGTTGAGTTGGCCACGGAGATCTTCGAGGGCGGAGATATTTTGCTCGATCTGCTGCGCGATGTTGCGAAAGAGCCGCGCTTCGAGTTCTTTGTGTTTGTTGAAGCCGCGCTTGGCACTGCGGGTGAAAAAGGGGGCGATGTGTTGAAAATAAATCGCGATGCAGCGTTTGCCGAGCCAGGCATCGCGCAGCAGGTCGGCAATAAGCTTGAGAGCGGCTTCAGCGGTGAAGTTCTTGCCGTTGAGGAGCGGCACCGCATGGACAGAGTCCAAGAAGAATGGATAGCGGAGGGGCGCGCGGTGTGTGAGGGGACCGCCGCAGGTCCAGCCCTCCTCTTCTTTGCGCACCCAGCGAACCAAACATTGGTCGAGAAATTCCTCATTCATGCGGAAGGGTAGGCAGAGATTCAGCTTATCGCCCTCCGAGGGAGTGAAGCCATCTTGAGAAAAGGAACGGAGGCTGGCTCCGTAATTGCTGACATCCCGTGGCAGGTAGGGGAAGACGACGCTCCAGTCTCCGGAAAAGCCCAAAAAGGGATGGCCGCCGGTGAAGACCGGGAAGCGATCGAGGTAGCGCGGCGTCTGGACTTCCTTCATCCGGGGACAGCGACGGCGGAAGGAGCCGGGGCGGTTTTATCCAAGCGGTGTTTGCGCTCGGGGTGGTTGAAATAGAAAATCATCGCCACGAGCGTGAGGTTGTAAACGCACCAGAAGGCATTGGCGATGAAGGAGGAGAAGGAGATCTGTCCGTGCAGGTAGTCCATGGTTCCCCAAGCGATGGCAAATACGGAGATGAAAATCACGGATACCTGGGGCCAAATGGCATGCAGAGGCAGAGCCGTGGCTCCGGCTTTGGGAGTGATCCCAAAGCTGCCTTTGACACCCATGAGGGCCAGCAGGGAGGCTTTCATAAAGATGGGAAAGCAGAGGGAATTGAGGGCTACGGAGAGAAAGATATCGCGGACGCGATAGCGCCGAATGGAGAGGCTGTAGAAAAAGAGGAAAGTGGTGATAAGGAAGTAAGGAAAAAACATGGTCACGAAGAACGGGATATTGGCCTGGACCTGGGGAAAACCGAAAATGAGAAAGACCACCGGAGCCAGCCACATGCAGAGCCAGATCCAGCCGACGCAATAATAGGAAACGGAAGAAAGATAATCCAACCACCCGGCGACGGGCAGAGCCCGGGGGTGGGCAAGCCATTTGCGCAACACGACCCGCAAAAGCCCTACGCTGCCCAAAGCCCAGCGGAACTGCTGCTTGAAATAACCCGCTAAATCATTCGGCCCCATCCCGAAGGCGCAGACGTGATTCAGATAGATCGAGCGCCAGCCTTTGATGTGCAAATTGAGCGAGGTGGCGAAGTCTTCGGTGATGGAGGAATCATCCATCCCGCCGACGGAGTCGAGGGCTTCGATGCGGAAGACGACATTGGTTCCGCAGCAGGGCATGAGGCGGCGGAGACTTTTGCCATCGCAAATGTATTCATAGAAAACGACTTGCTGCATGGCGCTGCCGAGGGCCATACGATTGGTGAAGACGTTGGAGTAGTATTGCGGGGTTTGCACGAAGGCCAGGTCGGGCTCGGCTTCGAGCCGGGCGACAATGGGCTCGACGAAGTCGGCAAGCGGATTCATATCGGCATCGAAAACAGCGAGGTATTTGCAAACAGCGGGCAGGGGGATGCCTTGGTAGTTGGTGTAGCAAAACTCCGGGCGAGGCCGTCCGCAGAGGAAATCGAGAAAATCATTGATCATGCCTGCTTTGGCGCCGTGCCACTGGCGGCGGAAAAGATTGACGCCGGTTTCCTCGCAGATTTGCTCCACTTCCCGACGGTAGGCGGCCATTTTCTCGGGGTCGCCGCGGTCATAGCGGGTATCATCCAGGAGAAAGAGATACTTTTCGGGGTAAGTTAGGTTGCGGAAGCAAAGCAGGGTATCCCGCACCACTTCGATGGGTTCTTTATAAGCACAAACGGCGATGACGACCGGCGGGTAGTTCGGCAAGGTCGGGGTTTCGTAGCTGAGGTTTGCCGCATTATTCGGAGAGGCCACCATTTGGGCTTTGACCACCCGGACCACGGTGCTGAAGTAGGACAGGCCATGCAGGGTAACGAAGAGCTGACAGAGAACAAGAATGAGAAGCCAAAGGAATTCCCAGAAGGCGTGTTCCTCGGCGAAAAGCCGCCAGACATTGTAGCCAAAAAAGAGGACCAGGCAGAAGAGAACTAGCCGCAAGCCGGCCAACACGAGGGTGAGCTGGAAGCGGCCGGGCATTTTAGCTCAGAAGCGATAATCTGCGGAAAGAGTCCCGCGGGCGCTATTCCATTGTTGGGAGCGCTGAATGCTAGCGGCGGCTTCGAGGATGAGATTGCGCACCACTTCCCAGCGGAGGGATAGTTCGCCGCCGACTAGAAAATTCGCCGAAGTATCGAGGCTGGTAAGAAAGGAAGCAGAGTAGGAGAGTTCGTTTTGGCCCGTGTAGGCCTCGGGGGACAGGTTTTGGCTCCAGGTTAAAGTCGCGAAGCCCTGACCATACTGTCCGGGGGTCCAGTAGGGGTAAATGACGTCCACAAGGCGATCGCGGTGGTAGATTTCCTGACTCTGCCGGGCGGTCCAGATGCCGGTGCCACCGAGCTGGGCGCGCAGCAGACCGGGTTTGCGCAGGAGGGTGTAGGCGGCAGCGGCGGTGATTTGCCCTTGGGTATTTTGATCCGAAAATAGCAGAGCGCGCCCGACTGTGGTGAGCTCGAGATTGTCCGTGAGACCGAGGTGGAGGCTAGCTTGCAAGACATTAGCCTGGGTGCCTTGGAGGATATTGAATTGGTTGCGAAGCACGTCTTCGCGCAGGTAGGCGAGGCCGATGCGCACGCGATCGGTGGGGGTGAGAACCAGCTCGGCAGAACCGGTGAAGGTATTCTGGGCCTCGCGCTGATTGTAGGCGCGGTAGCCGAAGCCAAGGTTGAGGGAGGCAAATTCATTGTGCCGGTAGGTCACACCCACAGCGAAACCCTGCGCCGTGTAGAGCGGGCCGCCTTTGGGAGCTTCGAGAAAGAGCAGCGGTGCCAACTGGGCGGAGAAGTGCTCATTGAAGCGGGTGGAAAAGCGCAGGCCCATGCGGGTGCTGGTGATATTCGCCAAGCGGCCGGGGGAATCTTCGTTTTCGATGGTGCCGTAGAGCCGGAGGGTGTCGCGCAGGAGATCGGCCGCACGGCGCAGGGCGCCACTGGCGATTGGGTCTTGGGGATTGAGGCGCACCAGCGATTCGTAAACCGCGCGCGCCTCCTCGAGATTGCCCGCCGATTGCAGGGCTCCGGCTAATCCGTAAAGCGCGGAGAGATTCTCCGGTTCTTGTTCGGAGAGTCTTCGGTAGAGACGGGTGGCTTCGATATTTCGCCCGTGACGGGCGGCCTCGGCGGCTTGCTGCTCCTTCCAAGCTGCAGATTGCACGCTGGCGACGGGGCGTAGAGTGTGCAGGGCGAGGAAAGTTTGCGCGCGCGCTTCGCCCCGGACAGATTGCGCCAGTTCGCCGCTGGTGAGGGCCATTTCAAGCGCTTCGTAAAGAGCGGTGGGTCCTTCCCGAGCGGAGAGGCTTTCCCGTTGATCCAGCCACTCCATGAGACTTGCTTGCTGAGAAGTGGCCGAAGATTGCCGTAAGCGTTGGCGCAAAAGCTCATCCGCCGGTTGGGCAAAGAGGGGTTGCAGGACCGCGGCAGCCTCGCGATCGCGGCCGAGGATATTTTGAATGCGGAAAAGTTGGCGTCGGGCATCGGCATTTGAGGCATCCAGCTCCAAGGAGTGAGAGAAGGAGCGGGCAGCAGCGGGGAAATCGCGCTGGGCCATTTGCAGACCTCCGAGTTCTCGCCACCAACGGGCCTTGCGCGGTTCTGCCGTCAGGAGTTCGCGCAGTGCGTCCTGGGCCAGGGCAGCATCGCCGGTTTCCAAGCCGAGAGTGTAAAGCCTTTCTTGCAGAGAGGTCCGGTGGCCGGAATGGGCTGCCGCTGCGGCTTGGCGGAGATACTCCACGGCCGCGGACAGCGAGCCAGCCTGACGGTGCAAATGCACCCAGAAGTCGAGGGTTTTGCCATCGGTGAGGTTTTGTTGCAGAGAGGGCTGGAGGACGTCGGCGGCGCGTTGGTTTTGCCCCAGTCGGGCCAGGGCGGCGGCGTAGGCCTGGCGCTCCTGCGAGGTGAGTCCAGCGGCTTCGAGCTGGGCGTAGGTATCGGCAGCGGACCCGTGCCGCTGGGCGGCCAAAAGCAGAGGGGCCAGCTCCCGGAGAAGGGAAATTTTTTCCGGTCCATGGGCTGCGGGAAGGATAGCGCGGTAGATTTCAATCGCCTCGGCGGAGCGACCGGGAGTGGCCGCCAAGACGCGCGCCAGATCCCGCCGCGCTTCAAAGTCCCCCACCTCATCTGCTGTCGAGACCAGGCTGGCAGGGGGTGAATCGGTGGGCGAGGGCAGAGGGGTTTCGGCTGAAGGAATTTCGGGGGTGTCGGCAAAGAGCGCAGCGATCTCCTCGGGAGGAATATCCGAGGCGAGGAGGGATGGGGCGAGCGGCGAAAACCCTCCACAAATTGCCAGCGCGGTGAAGAGGAGCTTCACGGAGAGGTGGGTTTGTCCAAGGTGCGCTGCCAAATGGCGATGGCCTCGCGGTTTCGTCCAGCCCAGCCGAGCACACGGGCGTAGTGCCGCAGCAGTTGGATATCTTCCGGTCGCTGGCGGACCAGAGCTTCATATTCGATGATCGCTTCGGGATATTTTTTTTGCCAAGAGAGCACCTGGGCCAGCCGGAAGCGCAGATTGGCATCGTCGGGCTTTTGGCGCAGGAGTTGGCGATAAATTTCTGCGGCTCCGGAAAAGTCCTCATCGGTTTCTAGAATGGAGGCCAGCATGGCCCAGGCGGCGGGGGAGCGGTCGGTGGCGGGGATAGATTCCAGGAGACGGCGGGCTTCCGCGGTCTCGGTGAGTGAGGCCAGGAGAACGGCCAACTCCACTTTGGCTTCGAGCAGGCCGGGGTTGTCTGCCAGCAGGGCGCGATATTGGGCGATGGCTTCTTGCGTGCGGCGATCCGCACCCAGCACGCGGGCCAATTCCCAGCGTGCGGTCTGGTCGTTGATCACGGGACGATCCAGCGTGGAAAACTCCAGGGGGTCGGGCGTGGTTTGGGCCAGGGCGAGGAAGCCCGTTGCTCCGAGGAAGAGGCAGGGGAGAGGCCGCAAGGATTTCACGGGGGGGCGGTGCTGCTTTGGCTCACGATAGCCCGGGCCTCGCGCAGGGCGGAAAAGCCAAGCGCGCGGGCATACTCCAAACGGAGGGTGGCGTCGCCGGGATACTCCCGCAGAAGCTGCTGCAGGATGGGCACGGCTTCCGTCTCGCGTTTGAGCGCGACCAAGGCGCGCACGAGATTTAGCCGATCCTCCCGGCTGGGTTCGGGAAGGGCTTCCAAGGCAGCAATGGCGGCAGGGTAGTCCCGTGTGGCCAGGAGGAGACCTCCCCGTAAGGAGAGGACCTTGGGAGAGGGTAGGTCAGTGGCCGGTAGTTGATCCAGAACGGCGAGAGCGGCTTGGGGAGATTCGCTGCCCCAGAGGAGGGAGGCCAGATAGATGCCCAGCGCGGAGGTTTTTTCATTGGCATCCCAGGCGGCTTTGAGGAGCTCCACGGCTTGTTTTAGATAACCCGCTTCAATCAGCAAGCCGGCCAATTCTTCCAGCAGAGTAGGACGATGGGCCAGCATCCGGGCCAGTTCTGGGGCGGCTTGGGCCACTCCTGCTGCGGCTCCGGAGCGCAAAGCAAGTCGGGCTTTGCGGAAGGCTGCGAGGTCGGGGTGAATCCAACGGTAGAGGGGCGGCACCGCGGCCAACATAACCGCGAGCAAAAGCACCACCAGCCACTCTCCGGAGAGAAATCGGGCTCTCACTGCCGTGGTGCGACTTCCAATTCGGCCAAGACGGCTTGGGCTTCTTCCGAGCCGGCGGCGGCCGCATCTTCCAGGTAAATGCGCGCTTCAGGTTTCCCATGCTGGTAGGCTTGGTGGAGCCATTTCACTCCCTCGGCCGTGTTTTGTTCAACCCCGAGGCCTTCCGTCAGCATACGCCCGAGCATGAGTTCCCCGAGCGGACGGCCTTGCTCGGCCGCCGCCCGGAAATTTTCCGCGCTGGTGCGGGCATGCTCGGAGAGTTTGGTCTGGAAATACCAGTTGAGGAATTCCACGCCGAGGAACTCCTGGGCATCGGCCTGGCCGGCCCGAGCGGCGAAGCCAATCACGGCGAGGCCCTTGCGCGGATCGGCCGTGCCACCGATTCCGAGACGGCGCATTTGGCCGCCGATGTAGAGTGCGTCGGGGTTTCCGGAGCGGGCAGATTTTTGCATCCATTGGTAGGCTTCCCGCAAGGAATCCGAGCCATCCACCCCGCGGCGATGGCCCGCGAAGGCGTCCACCATGAGGCGCAGAGCGAAGACGTATTGAGCGTGCGCATCCCCTTCGTTGGCCAATCGGAGGATATCATCATAATCAGGCCGGACTTCGGGAATGGAGTCGTCCCAACTGCGTGGGGCGAGGGTGCCACGGTTGGATTCCTCCCAGATTCTTTGCAGGAGGTAAAAGTCGAGTTGTCCGGCGGGGTTGAAGAGTTGGTTTAAGTCGGGGAGGGAGGAGTCTTGGCCGGAGTTCCATTCCGTGGCTGGGGTGCGTGCGGACGCCGGTGCGAGTTGCAGGGGGAGGCGATTGGGCGAAGCGGTGGAGTCCTCGAGCAGCAAAAGCTCATCCAGCTCTGCCGGAGCGGGGGCAGTTTTTGTGGTTGGGGGCGCAGCGGATTCGGTGGTCGCGTTTTGCTGGGGTTGAGCTGGCGGAGGGGCGGCAACCGGTTCGCTGGCGGTCGGCGGGGCGAAAAGAGCACGGACGTGAGGAATCAGGGTCGGGCCGACCCAGCCGAGGGTCGCACCTCCTACGGCGGCAAGCGCCAGGAAAACGGCCAACCATCGGGGAAAACGCTTCTGGGGGGGGTCGGCAGGGGTGGAAATTGCCGGGGCTGTGGCCGGATTGGAAGGGGTGGGAGCTGGTTTGGCGGGTGCCGGGAGCCGGGGAGGTGCGCCCTGCCGTAAAGCGATGAGCTCGTTTTCCGCGGAGAGGAGCTTCTTTTGCAAAAGCTGGATGGCGGTTTTTTGGCTTTCAGCCAGGGCTGTTTGCTCGGCGATGCGTTGATGGAGAGAGGAAAAGGAGGCGATCTGGGCTTCCAGGTAGGCTTCGCGTTGCCTGGATTCCGCCAGCTGTTTGAGCAGGGTGCGGTGATGCTCCAGATCCGGTGTGGCTTTCTCTCGCAGGGCATGAAGCTGCTTTTCCAAAGCCACCTGGGATTGCTCGGCGGCGGCGAGTTGGGCTTGGAGAGACTGCACCGTGGGCGCAGAACTGAGAGACTCCTCTTGCAGCGAGCGAATTCGCTCCTGCAGAGCCGTGCGCTCAGCCTCGGAGGCCTGCAGTTTGTCTTGCAGCTCGGCAATCGCCGAGGTGGAAGCGGCGAGCTGGTCTTGGAACTTTTGCGAGGATTCGCGCGAGGCAGCGAGCTGGGCTTCGGCTGCTTGGAGTTGAGAGGCGAGGGCGGCTTGAGCGGATGAGGCCTCGGTGAGCTGCGTCTCGAGAGCAGTAATTTTTTCTTGGAGTGGGGCGAGGGCGGCAGCGTTTTCAGAAAGGGAGGCCGCGGTGGCGCGCGCCTGGGCCAGTTCGGTCTCAAGCTGCTGCGCCGCTTGGTGGGAAGCGGCGAGCTCACTCTGAAGGCGGGAAAGTTCGGCGGAAGCGAGGGCGGCATCCTTGCGAGCGGCTTCCAACTGTTGGAGGAGTTTTTGCCGGGACTCGCGGAGGATGGTTTGCTCGGCAGCAAGCTCCTGCAGGCGAGTTTGCCACGCGGCGTTTTCCTGTTGCAGGATTTCCAACTTGGCGGGCAGTGGTTCCAGTTCGGCGAGGCGGGCGCAGGCTTTCTGCCAGTCTTCGAGGGAGACGCCGGCCTGCGGTCGAGCGGTTCGTTGGGCCGCCAAGCGCGCGGAGAGTTCCTGCTCGAATTCGCTACGAGCTTGGTTGAGAGCCTCGTTGCGGGCCTGTTCCCGGGCCTGGGTGATCTGGGTTTGCACCTCCGACTCCAAGTGAGTGAGGGTTTGCTGCAGCTGATGCTCGGCGGTCTGCCGGGCGGCTTTTTCACTTGCCAGCTCCTCGCGCCAGGTGCGCTCCCGGAGTTGCCAGGCTTCCACTTCGGCTTGCAAAGCCACCAGAGCGCTTTCCAAGCCATCCACACGGGAGGCTTTGGCGGAGGCTTCCTTGAGTTTTTCCGTGAGGGCTTCCACCCGCAGGGTGGTGGACTCCAGGGAAAGCTTTTGTTCCTGGATGAGGTTTTCCATGGAGGCGGTGAGCACACCATCCACATGGGCTTCTTCCAGCTGGCGCTCCAAATCGGCGATCCGGGCACGGGCCTCGGCCTCGGAGGATCGGGCAGCTTTTAATTCCATCTCCCGGGCTTCCAGAACGGCCTGGGCCTCCTTGCGAGTTTGCTCCGCCTCCAGGCGTAGGTTATCCAACTCGGCCTGCAGGGCAGTTTCGCGTCGACGGCTTGATTCTTCGGCTTGGTGAGCCTGCTGCACCGCAACTTCCAGCAAAGACAATTTCTCTTGTCGGCTGCGAGCTTGTTGGAGCTCGGCTTCCAGGTCCCGGCGGTCGCAGAGTTCGCGTTCCAGTTGGGAGCGCAACTGGCGAATTTGTGCAGCTAATTCCTCCTCGCGTGCGGGATCGGCAAGTTCCCGTCTGCTGACATTCCAATCACCGCGAGCGACCGGTTCGCGGGCCGGTCGGAGAGGGGCAGGCGCCTCGGTGGGATGGCCAGCAGGGCTTTCGCCATCCCGTTGGGCGATTTCCCGGGCTATCGCCACCAGGGTGGGGGTAATGCCGGCGCGGCGAAGTTTATTCAGGGCCCAAGCGTAGTCTTGGTGGTTGAATCGCGGCAAAGCGAGGCCAGCGGCGTGGTCTGTCTGAATGTGACTTTCCGCGCTGGTAGCTGCCGGGTCAGCCTTCTCGTTACTCCACCGATTGGCAGGTCGCCGAAGGGCTGAGCCACGGGAATTTTCTGCCCAGGACCAAGTTTTGCTGATTTTCGCAGGCTCTGCAGGCATTTGACTTTCCTCTCCTGAAAATTCTGAAGGCGTCTAGATTTGAGGCAGTGCGGAGAGCGGGATCATTACCAAGCAAAGGAATGAAGCTTCTCCGCGCAGGTGCGGGAAACCGAGATGACCGTTGCCTTACCGAGGAGTAATTGAACAAAAAATATCCCGCGAGACAACGAGATTTTTCCAGGCAAACCATCTTTGGCGGGGCGGGATGGAAGCTTGAGATGAGAAAAATGCCAAACCGTTTGCACCCATGAGATAAGGTCAGAGCCGTGACACAGTGTCTGCCGAGGACATTCGTGCGGCTTCCATCCGGCCCGACGCTATGGGTAGAGGCTGCGGAATCACCCGAAAGGTCGAGGTTGGGGCCGCGGCGGCAGGGAGAAAAAGGCTCAGGAGAGACAGAAGGTGGGGGAGAGGTGATCCTGTTCGGCGCAGTGGAGAGTGACGTGGGGGTGTCCCGAGCGCAGGAGGAGTTCGCGCAAGGTGGCGGTGGCACATTCGGCGGAGTTGCAATCGCGGCTCAGGTGGCCGAGGACAATCACTTGCAGTTGGGGATGCAGGGTTTGTTCAATGAGGCTGGCGGCGGCTTTGTTGGAGAGGTGGCCATGCCGGGAGGCGATGCGTTGTTTGACCGACCACGGGCGTTTGGTATCGCGTTCCAGCAGGGTCTCATCGTAATTTGCCTCGAGGAAGAAGCCCTGCACGCCTCGGACTTGCTGCACCAGGGATTGGGTAATCATGCCGAGGTCGGTGAGGTAGGCAAAACGCACCTCGCCGGTCTGGAGGCAAAATCCGACTGGGTCGGCAGCATCGTGCGGAACACTGAAGCTTTGGAACTCTACGCTGCCGATCTGGAAGGGCTGGCCTGTGGAGAAGATGCGTCGCTCGGCGACTTGGATTTGGTGCTCAAAACGCAGTGCCTCGTGCGTGAGGGAATTGGCAAAAACGGGCACCCGGCTTGAGCCCCAGACTTTCAGGGCTTGGGCGTGGTCGCCATGCTCGTGGGTGAGGAGAATGCCATCCAGATCTTCGGGTGCCAGTCCGCGGCGAGCCAGGCGCTCGGTGAGGCGGCGCGCGCTCAGGCCGGCATCCAACAGCACTCGGCAACCGGGGGCTTCAATGAGGCAGGAATTTCCCGCACTACCGCTGCCGAGCACGGTGATGCGCAAGGCAGAAGCCGCAGAGGATTCCAAAGAACTTTGGGGAGGGAGCGAATCGCCCATGCCGAGTGTTTCTAGAGTTTGCTACGCGAGGTTGGTGTCTCCGCCTAAGCGCAGCAGCTCATGGAATTCTTCCTCGGTCAGGGGCATGACACTCAGACGTCCTTGGCGCAGCAGGCTGATATTCTGCAATTTCGGGTTGGCTTTGATTTCCGCCAGCGGCACCGGACGTGGCAGTGGGCACACCGGCTGCAAGTCCACGCAGGACCAATCGCCACTCTCGGCCGTCGGGTCGGGGTAAGCCTCCCGCTGCACCTTGGCCAGACCGACCACGCACTTGCCTTGGATGCTGTGATAATAAAGCACGGCGTCGCCCTGGCGCATGGCGCGGAGGAAGTTGCGCGCCTGAAAGTTTCGCACGCCGGTCCAGGTGGTGCCGCCGTCGCGCACGAATTGCTCCCATGGGTAGGAGGATGGCTCCTGTTTGACCAACCAAAATTGAGGCATGGGGGTTGGCGTGGGTTAGCGAGTCAGGCGTTCAAGGATGGCTGAGCCCATGCCGGCGGTGCCGACGAGGATGCCTTCACCGCGGCTGAGGTCGCGGGTGCGGTAGCCATCGGCAATGGCCTCGCGCACGGCGGCTTCGATGGCTTGAGCAGCTTCCTCCAGACCGAAACTGTAACGCAGCATCATGGCTCCGCTGAGGATTTGCGCGATGGGGTTAGCGATGCCTTGTCCGGCAATATCGGGCGCGGTGCCGCCGCTGGGTTCATACATGCCGAAGCGTCCCTGCCCCTCCATCAGCTCTCCGAGGCTGGCGCTGGGGAGCATCCCGAGGGAGCCGGTGAGCATCGCCATTTCGTCACTGAGGATATCGCCGAAGAGATTTTCCGCCAGGACGACATCGAAGGCCTTGGGATTTTTAATGAGCTGCATGGCGGCGTTGTCCACGTAGAGGTGTTGCAGAGTCACATCCGGGTAATCGCGGTGAATCATATTGACCACGCGTCGCCAGAGGACCCCGTTGTGCAGCACGTTGGCTTTATCAATCGAGGTGACTTTGCCCTGGCGCTTACGGGCGGCCTCAAAGGCCACACGGGCGATGCGCACGATCTCGCTTTCCCAATAAACCATGGTATCCACGGCAAATTCCTCTTGGCCTTCCTGTTTGATGTATTTTGGCTCGCCGAAATAGAGCCCGCCCGTGAGTTCCCGCACGCAGAGGACATTGAATCCGCCTTCAACAATTTTGGGATGCAGGGGGGAGGCGTGGGTTAATTCCGGGTAGCAGATGGCTGGGCGGAGGTTGGCGAAGAGCCCGAAGTGTTTGCGCAGTGGGAGGAGGGCGGCCCGTTCCGGTTGTTCAGCTGCGGGCAGGTTTTCCCATTTCGGGCCGCCGACCGAGCCAAAAAGGATCGCATCCGCCTCTTCGCAGCCCGCGAGGGTTTCGGGGGGCAGGGCTTTGCCACATTCATCAATGGCCGCTCCGCCGACGGGATATTCGCGGAGGTCGAGGGAAAAGCCAAACTGCTGCCCGGCAGCGCGAAGGATGCGCACGGCTTCCACCATAACTTCTGGCCCGATGCCATCTCCAGGGAGAACGGCGATCTGTAATTTTCGATCCTGCTTTATGTTACTCATGCGTTTCCTCCTTACCAAGACTCCCCCGGGCTTGGCAAAACCAATCCCGGAAAACCCGTAGGCGCGGGGGTAGGGGGGCGCTGGACGGAGAAAAAACCTGTTTGCCCTGCGGGGGCTTCTGTGGAAAGTCTTGGGCATCAAACCGCATCAATACAGTTGGGAGTGCCGCCCGAGCAAGCGGCGCTGGACGTGGGGGCGTGTCTTGGGCGCGCTGGCGGGGATCTTTTTTATCCTCGCTCTCGTCGGGGGCACGGCAGCGTTCACAGCCTTTGCCTTTTTCAAAAACAAATACCAAGGGATCGCCAATGGATTTGATCTGGAGATGGTGCGGAAGATGGAAGCGGCCTCGGTGCTTTTTGACCGCACCGGCCGGGAGATGGGGAAAATTTTCATTCAAAACCGCAACCCCGTGCCGCTCTCGGAGATTTCCCCAAATTTGGTGCAGGCGGTGATCGCGGCGGAGGACACGCGGTTTTACGAACATAAAGGGGTGGACTGGATGGGGGTGGCACGGGCGATGGTGGAGAACTGGCGGCAGGGCCGGATCGCCCAAGGGGCCAGCACGGTGACGCAGCAGTTGGCGCGCAATTCCTTCGAGATGCGGGAGCGGACGTTTGAGCGGAAGTTCATCGAAATGTTTCTCGCCCAGCGGATTGAAGGGAAGTTCACCAAGGACGAGATCATGGAGATGTATCTCAACCGGGTGTATTTCGGCAGCGGGCTTTACGGAGCTGATGCGGCGGCGCGGGGTTATTTCGGTAAACCGGCAAAAGAGTTGAGCATCGGGGAGGCGGCCACCCTGGCGGGATTGCTGCGCAGCCCGCAGGCCCTCTCCCCCTGGAATAATCCACGGGCGGCAAGGAACATTCGCGATGTGGTGCTTCATCAAATGCGCGATCAGGGCTTCATTACCCGAGAGCAACTGCGCGCGGAATTGGCTGCACCGCTCAATGTGCGCCCCCGGACAAATATGCACCGGGTTTCCTACGCGAATGATCTCATTCGCCAGCAATCTATCGCCGCTCTGGGTTTCGAGCAGGCGATGAATGGTGGGTTTCGCATTTTCACGACCATGGACTTGGACCTGCAGGAGGCCGCAGAAAAGGCACTTTTGCAGCAGCTCGATCGCATCGAGTCCCGGCCGGGTTACAGTCACGAGACCTACGCGGCCTATCGCGATCGCTATTCTGAATTGGAGAAAAAGATAGACCGCGGCGACCCGAGCACGCGTTTGCCGGCGCCGAAGTATCTGCAGGGCGCCCTTCTCGCTCTGGATAATGCCAACGGCGGCATTCTGGCGATGGTCGGTGGGCGGGATTTCCGACACAGCGAATACAACCGCGCCCTGCAGGCCCGGCGGCCGGTCGGAACGGCCTTCACACCGTTTGTCTTTGCCGCTGGTTACGAAAACGGGCTCTCGCCGACGACGGTGGTGGACGATGGCTGCATTGATAATCGCTACGTCATGGTCGGCGGGGCGACGGGGATTCTTGGAGAGTGGGGTGTGGAGCGATCGGACAACGATTACGAGGGGCAGATGACGGCCAAGGAGGCACTGGTGAAGGGCAAGAATGCCGCCACGGTGCGATTTGGCCTGCAACTCGGCCTGAATAAATTGAAAGAGTTTGTCGCACGGCTGGGAATCAAAAGTCCGCTGCGGCAATACGCCAATGCCTATCTCGGCAGCAGTGAGTTGACCCTGGCCGAAATCACCCAAGCCTACCTGGTCTTTCCCAACCAGGGGCGCAAGCCGACGGATTTCCACATCATCGAGCGTATTGAAAACGCGGACGGGAAGGTAATTTACCAGCACAAGGCTTCGATGGAGCGGGTGATGTCCGGGGTGGCGGCGTTCCAGACGCATTTGGCGTTGGAGGAAGTCCTCACACGCGGAACCGAGGGGCTGGCGCAGTCCCGCGATGGGTTGAAAAACTTCCCGGTGGCCGGCAAGAACGGCACGGCTTATGGCTTCACGGATACTTATTTTTTCGGTTACAATAGCGCGGTTACGGTCGGGGTCTGGATTGGTTTTGACAAGCCGCAGCGGATCTACCGGGGGGCATTCGGGCGCGATCTGGCCATGCCGGTGTGGGCGAAAGTAATGAATCGGGCGGCGGAGATATTCCCGCCCGCGCCGTTCCGTCGGCCTTTAGAGGTTGAGGCGGTGGAGGTGTGTGCGGTTTCTGGTCTGGCGGCGACACCAAAGTGCGTGCACGAGCACCAGGGGCAGCAAATCCCCACGACTTACATTGAGTATCTCACGGCGGCGCAGAAGCCGGAATCTATTTGCGATGTGCATGCTGGCGGGGTGCGCAGCTATGCGCAAGTTTACAACGAGGAGGAATGGCCGCGGGCGGCCCCGGCGATGGATCTTTCCCTCGTTCGCCCGGTGGCGGTGCAGCAACCGACTTTGTTGGGCTTCAATGATGTTTATCAATCGGTGCAGCCCGGGGCGATGCGGGTGGCGCGCGGGGAGGAAATCCCCGTGGCCAAAGCTCTGCCGGTGGAATATGCCGATGGCACCACAGCGGATGCCGGGGAGCTTGGGACGACCGAGGGAGGGGTGCCTGTGGCTGCAGCGATCCCCGTGCAAGCCAGTGGAGGAGAGGGCGCGGAAGTCCGTCCGGCCGGGGCGGGTCCGGGAGTCATGCTTTTGGAACGTCCGGCATTGGAACCGGCCCAGCCCGCTCCGGCGCGATTCTAATGATGGCTCTCCAAGGAAGTCGGTCGGGCCCCCGCTCCGCTCAGACTTTCTGGATCGTGTTGTTGGTTGGCACACTGGGGGTGCTGTTGAGCGGTCCGGTGCAGTTTTTTCCGCTGCAAAAGTTCGAGTATGCCGTGCAAGATCGTTTGCAGCGCGCCCTCCCCACAAAGCAGGTGGCGCCGGAGCTCCTTTTTGTGGCTCTGGATGAGGAATCCATCACGCTTTCTCCCTTGCTGGATGAGGAAATCGCGGAAGATCCGGTTCTGCAGCTCATGGCACGGGACTTTCCCTGGTCCCGGGAAGTTTACGCCCAGCTCGTCGAAAAGTTGTTGGCGGCAGGGGCGCGGGTCGTGGCTCTGGACGTGAGCTTTCCCAGACCGCTTGATCCCGCGGGCGATGGCCAACTGGCGGCAACTTTGCAGCGGCATGCTGGGCAAGTCGTGATCGCCTCGGTCTTTGAAAACGATTTGCAGGGGAAAGCCTTGCTCTCCTTGCCGAGTGAGTCGGTCTTGCCGGAACCGTGGGGGGATCCCCGTGTGGGCTACGCGAGTTTTTGGCCGGATGCAGACAATGTGGTCCGCCGGGCGGATGATTGGATGAGTCTCTCCGGAGCGGCTGGGCGCAGAGCCCATGCCGGGGAAATGGTTTTTCCGTCTTTGGGGGTGGCGGCTTTGCGCCAAGCGGGCAAGCCGGTGCCTCCATCGAAGGAAGGATCTCGAGCCATCCGCTTTGCCGCCCAAGGGAGCTTCCCCACCGTGTCGCTCTGGTCGGTATTTCATGCCGACTCTTGGCAAAGAAATTTGCGGGGCGGAGAGGCCGTGCGCGATCGCATAGTTTTGGTCGGCCCAACGGCAGCACGGTTCCGTGATTTTCATCGCACGCCTGTGGCCGAGGCCATGAGCGGGCCGGAACTGCATTTGCAATCCATGTCTAATTTGCTCACTGGGCAGCGCCTGCACCTGGTTCCGTGGTGGGTTGGGGGAGTGCTCTGCTACTTCGGGGCGGCGTTGGCAGCTTGGGGAATCAGCTGGGCCAAGGCCCCCTGGAAGGGGCTGGCAATTTTGCTGGGGCTTTTACTGGGCTATCTCGGAGTCTTGGCTGCGGCGCTGGCCTGGGGAGATTTGCTGCTGCCAGCCGCGCTCCCGATGGGTTCGCTGGCCCTCTCGGGGCTGTTGCTTTTTGCCCTGGATTACGCCGCAGAACGACAGGAACGCACCCGGGCGCGACGGATTTTGGAGCGATATGTCTCCAAGGATATCGTCCGGGAGATTCTCGATGCCCCGGATTCGTTTTTGTCGCAGCTCGGCGGGGTGCGCAAAGATGTGGTGGTGCTCTTTTCGGATTTACGGGGCTTTACCGTGCTGACGGAGCGCTGCGATCCAGCCGAACTGGTCGGGCAGCTCAACGAGTATCTTGGGCGCATGGTGGAGGCGGTGTTCTCGCACCAGGGGACGATTGATAAATTCATTGGGGATGCGGTGATGGCAGTCTGGGGAACGGTGGTTATGGCGGAACCCGCGGAAAATGCCCGGCGGGCGGTCGCGGCAGCGGTGCGGATGTTAAAGGAGTTGGAATCCTTGAATGTGGCCTGGGCAACAGCCGGGCGTCCGGCTTTAGGCGTCGGAATCGGCCTGCACTCTGGTGAGGCGATTTTTGGCAACATCGGATCGGAGCAAAAAATGGAGCCGACGGTCATCGGGGATACGGTGAATCTGGCTTCGCGGGTGGAAAGCCTTTGCAAAAAGTATGGCCTACCCCTGCTCTTCACGAGCACCGTTCGGGGGGCTTTGCCAGACCATCCGGCAATTCGCCATGTGGATTTGGTGCGGGTGGTGGGGCGGTCCGTCCCGGTGGAATTGTTTTCCTGGGCTCGTGCTGGAGAAGCCTCCTGGCCCAGGGCGTTAGACGAAGCAATAATGGCCTATCGCGCTGGAGATTTTTCCGCAGCCCGGGCCCGTCTTGCTCTGCTCCAGACCTGCCAAGGCGAGTGTGCCAAGCTGGTGCAGATTTACCAGCAGCGCGTGGCCACGGCCTTGACCCGGGACCCCAGTTTAGCCTGGGATGCTGTGCATGAGTGGACCGAAAAATGAGCCCCTTGCCGAGGTTGGCGGCTGCTCTTGGCAAGATTGGCGCCGTCGGCGCCGACTGGAGCAGAGTCTGGCCGCAAGGAATTGGGATGGGTTGCGCTGGCTCACCCGGGCTATTCTCGTGGGGTTAGTTATGACCCTCCTGGCGAGTTGGTGGGCAACCAGTTGGATGACTCCACGCTCGCCTCTGCCACCCGCGGGAGGACTTTGGTGGCCGGTGCGTCAGGTGCTGCCAGTGGAATTGTTTCTGCAAAATGATCCGCAATGGAGTGCGGAGCCTTTGGGGGCGACCCGGGGCACCTTGGGAAGGGAGGGCTGCGCCGTGGCCTCAGCAGCAATGGTGCTACGCTACCATGGGGCTAATACGGATCCCGGACGGCTGAATCGTTTTTTGCGGCAAACACCCGGAGGATACACTCCGGAGGGTTGGATCTACTGGGAGAAAGCGGCCGAAGTGGCCCCAGATTTGGTTTCGTTTCTCCTACCGCATTATGAAGATGATCCATCTTACGCTTTGCTGGACTTGAACCTTCTCCGCGGCAACCCGAGCATCGTGCGACTGCGCTATCCCTCTGGAATCACCCATTTCGTGGTCGTGGTGGGAAAAGTGGGATTCGACTACCTGGTGCAGGATCCGGGGGAAGGGGGCCAGAAGGGAGTGTATCCACTGCGGGACTTTGGCTCACCGATTGAAGCCCTGCGCTTCTACCAACCCCCTCGCCGATGACACCCCAGCAAATCCGTGGCTGGCTGCCGAACACCGGGCATGATGTGAGTTGGTTGCTGCGGTCTTGGCGTGCGCTGGCCCGCAGGTGCGGCTGGCGATGCCGGGTGATCTGCGAACTGGATGGGTGGCCGATCGTGGGGTTAGCCAAAGGCAGCGGCGGAGTCTATTTTTCCGCCGGGATTCATGGCGATGAGGCGGCCGCTCCCTTGGCACTTCTCGCTTGGGCAGAGAACCATCCAGAGGCCTTGGCGGCTCTGTCGGGCGTGATTTTCCCCTGCTTGAATCCTTGGGGCTTATCGCAAAACTCTCGCTGGAGCGCCTCCGGGGAAGATTTGAACCGTTGCTGGCATCAGGAAGAGCATGCCTTGGTTGGCCCCCTGCGCCGCTTTTTGGGCACTCGAGAGTTTGCCTGCGCGCTCTTGCTCCACGAGGACTACGAGGCCCCAGGGATCTATCTTTATGAACCCTGGAAGGGTGGGCGGCGTGCTCCCTTGCCACCCTGGGGCGGAGAGCTTTTGGCTCGGGCGGCAAGGTTTCTCCCCTTGGATTCCCGTCGGCGGATTGACGGGCGGCGGGTCAATCAGCCGGCTCATTTTTTTCGCGGCGTCTCGCCAAAAACTTTTGCCCAGATGGGCTGGCCGGAGGCGATCTACCTCCTTTTCCGACATACCCGGCGAAGCCTGACCTTTGAAACGCCTTCGGAAGGTGACCTGGCGAAGCGGGTGGCCGCCCAGGTGGCAGTGATCAAGGCCACGCTCGATTTAGCCCGGGGCGCAGGGCTGCTCAGCGGCTCGAAATAAGCTGACGGTTTCTCCAGAAGTAGGCCAAGCCGGAGTAGATAGTGAGAAATACGGTTATCGAGGTCAGGAGCCCGCCGAGGGTTTGCCAGGCCCATCCGAACCACTCCGGTCGGGCCTGCACCCAATCCGTCCAGGCCAGAAGTAGCAAGAAATAGACAATCGTCATCATCTGCCACGCGGTTTTGTGTTTTCCAAGTTTCTCGGCTGGCAAAACGATGCCTTTCTGGTTGGCCAAAGTGCGCAGTCCGGTGATGAGAAACTCCCGAGCAATGATCGTAATCACAACCCAGGCGGGAAAGGCCCCCAGAGGAATGAGCAGGATGAACGCTGCGGCGGTAAGGATTTTATCCACCAAGGGGTCCATCAATTTCCCGAAGTCGGTAATGAGATTCCAACGTCGGGCCAGCTCACCATCAAGATAATCAGTGAGCGAGGCGAGGAGGAATACCGCCAGAGCCACGCTATGGTGGTAGGGGTGGTGCGTCGCCAGAGCGCCGACGAAGATGACCGTCAGCCCTAAGCGGGCCAAGGTGAGTTGGTTCGGCAGATTCAAGGGGGAAGGCAGGCGGTGGTCCGCAGGATGGGGCTGGTGTCGGATCAGCCTCCGGTTGGGCCGGAGGTGCGCTTGAAGGCAACCACGGCCAAGGGTGGCAGGTCTGCTTGCAGCGACCAACTCCGTCCCTGCCAGTAAATCGGTTCAGCCCAGTGCCCACCGTAATTACCGACATTCGACCCCCCATAGGTCTGCGCATCGGTATTTAGAATCTCCTCGTAAAAGCCATCCCCGGGAACTCCGAGGCGATATCCGCCGCGCACCACCGGGGTGGCATTGACGACAAAAAGAATGACTTCGCCGTTGCGCGACTTACGCAGGAAGGACCAAACGGAGTTATCCGCATCGTGGAAGTCCACCCATTCGAAGCCGTCGTAGGAGTCGTCTTGATCGGTGAGAGCCGGCTCGTTTTGGTAGAGCCAGTTGAGGTGTTGCAGGAGACGGCGCAGGCCATCATGCAGCGGGCTCTGCGTGAGGTGCCAATCCAGCGAGTGGGCATGGTTCCACTCCGCCCACTGCCCGAATTCGCCGCCCTGGAAGAGCAGTTTTTTCCCGGGATGGGCCCACATCCAAGCGTAGAACATGCGCAGGTTGGCAAACTTTTGCCAGGCATCGCCCGGCATTTTGTTCAGGAGGGAGCCTTTGCCATGAACGACCTCGTCGTGGCTGAGCACGAGAATGAAGTGTTCATGGAAGGCGTAGAGCATGGAGAAAGTGATATCTCCTTGGTGATAACGGCGGTGGATCGGATCCCGCGAGATGTAGCGCAGGCTGTCGTTCATCCAGCCCATGTTCCATTTGAAGCCGAAGCCCAGACCTCCCAGGTAGGTCGGACGAGAGACGCCTGGCCAAGCGGTGGACTCCTCGGCGATAGTGATTACTCCAGGATGGTGGCTGTAGCACAGCTCGTTGAAGCGCTTGAGGAAGTCAATCGCCTCGAGATTTTCCCGCCCGCCGAAGCAGTTCGGTTCCCATTGTCCGGGTTGCCGGGAGTAGTCAAGGTAGAGCATGGAGGCCACCGCGTCCACCCGGAGGCCATCAATGTGATATTGGTCGAGCCAGAAGAGGGCATTCCCGTGGAGGAAGTTTTTCACCTCATTACGGGCATAGTTGAAGACCAGCGTTCCCCAATCCATGTGCTCGCCCTTGCGCGGGTCCTCGTATTCGTAGAGGCAGGTGCCGTCGTAGCGTGCGAGGCCATGGGCGTCTTTCGGGAAGTGCCCGGGGACCCAGTCCAAAATTACCCCGATCCCTGCCTGGTGACAGCGATCAACAAAGTTCCGGAACTCATCCGGGGAGCCAAAACGGCTGGTCGGGGCATAATAATTCACCACTTGATAGCCCCAAGAGCCGTCGAAGGGGTGTTCCATCACCGGCATGAGCTCGATGTGGGTGAAGCCCATTTCTTTGACGTAGGGGATGAGGCGGTCGGCGAGCTCGAGGTAGCTCATAGAGCGGTTGCCGTCTTCAGGAATTTTCTGCCAGGAGCCGAGGTGCACCTCGTAAATGCTCATCGGTGAATTGTAGGGATCCACCTTGCTGCGCCGCTCCATCCACTCCGCATCATTCCAGGTGTAGCGCTCGAGATCGAAGACCATGCACCCGGTTTGCGTGCCGTGCTGGGCATAGAAGGCAAAAGGATCCGTCTTGAGAAACACGTCCCCGTGCGGTCCGCGAATCTCAAACTTGTAGTGCGTGCCTTCATGGACCCCCGGAATAAAAATTTCCCAAATCCCCGACGGAATCATCTTGCGCATCGGATGCACCCGGCCATCCCAATGGTTCCAGTCCCCGACCACGCTGACCCGCTGGGCATTCGGAGCCCAAACCGCGAAATGAACCCCGGGAACCCCGTCCTTTTCCAGCAAGTGAGCTCCCAACTTGCGGTAGATCTCAAGGTGGTTGCCTTCGTTGAAGAGGTAGATATCCATTTCGCCCAGCACAGGGCCGAAAGAATAGACATCGCGCTCCCGCCAGGTGACTCCATCGTGGGAGACCATCTCGAGCAGGTAGGGAAAATAAGCCTCCACCCCTGGCAGAACTGACTCGTAGAGCCCTTCATCCGCCACTTTACGCAGCGGAAAAACCTTGGACTCGTCGGCCAGATCCAGCACCCGCACTTCCCGGGCATCCGGTCGGAAACAGCGCATGACCCACTTCCCCTCGGATGTGGGGGAGGGGAGTTCGCGGAGTCCCAGGATGCGGAAGGGATCGCAATGGCGGGCTTCAACCAAAGGGTAAAAATCGTCGTCGGGGAGCAAGCTCGGGTTCATTGGGGCTGCATAACAACTGGTTGAGCGAGCGGTTTCAATAGCAAAAAACCCCACGCCCCGGCCAACTGGGCAGCGTCTGTCCAAAGGAAAAAATCGCTTCGGAGCGGGTTTTTTCTTGAGACCTCGACGGGAGCTTTTTATCCTCGCGCCTCCTTGCGCCGAGCGGCTCGGCCGAACCCGTGAATAACTTGTGAGCAACCCCCAGATCCTCTCTAAAAGTCTCAAACTCGTCTCGTTAGGACGTCGAGTCCATACGCCCCCGACGAGCTGCGTGGAAGCCGATTTCCCGAGGCCCAAGAGAGCCGAAGTTGCCAGATAAAATCCGAGCTAAAAATTTATAAAATGTTGAACAAAAATAAGAAAAGAAAATTTTGTCCCACCCTCGTGAAAACGCGGCTGGGAGAAACAGGAGCTTTTGGCGGGATCGTGCCGGGGGATTTTTTTCCAGGAAAGGCTGGTCATTTCCCGGGCTGAATCCCAGAATGTAGAGGTGAGCAACTTATGACCGCAGATTTAGATGTGACGCAATGGGAAGAGGTGCTGGGGCGAATCAAGGTCCGCGTCAGCCCGGACAGTTACGAACGTTGGTTTGCCTCGCTCTGCTTGGTTGGGGAGAGCCCCGAGGAACTGCGCATTCGGGTGCCGAACGCCATTCATCAGTTTTTTATCGAGAGCAACTACCTGCCGATGATGTTAGCGGTCGTCGCCGAGGTATATCCCGGAGGCCGGAAACTGGCCTTTTTGGCCGAGGAGGAGGAGGATGCGGACTTCACCCCGCCGCCACCAACTCCGATCCGTCGGCAAGACCGACCCGAGGAACGCCGTGGGCTGGGCATGAACCCGCGCAATACCTTCGAGAACTTCGTAGTCGGCTCGAACAATCAATTCGCCTACGCTGCCTCCCAGGCCGTCTCTCAAGCTCCGGCCAAGACTTACAACCCACTCTTTATTTACGGATGCAGTGGCCTTGGGAAGACCCATCTGCTGCAAGCCATCGGCCATGCCGTCCTGGCGGCCAAGAAAACTTCCAAGATTGCCTATCTGACGAGCGAGCAATTCACCAATGAGTTCATTGATGCCATTCAGCATGGCACCCTGGTGAAATTCCGCAAAAAATACCGCCAGGCCGATGTGCTGATGATTGATGACATCCAGTTCCTCGCCGGCAAAGAACGCTCGCAGGAAGAGTTTTTCCACACCTTCAACGCCCTGCACGATGGCTACAAACAGATTGTGCTCTCCAGCGACCGCCCGGCCTGCGAAATCGAGAAACTCGAGCAGCGTTTGGTTTCGCGGTGTGAGTGGGGCATGACGGCGGAACTCCAGCCGCCCGACATGGAGACCCGCATGGCCATTTTGCACAGCAAAGCGGCGGCTTTGAAAATCCAGCTGCCCAATTGGGTTCTGGAGTTCCTTGCTGATCGTATTCGCACGAATGTGCGGCGTCTGGAAGGGGCCCTCACCCGGGTCGCCTCGTATCACTCGCTCAGCGGCCGGGAGATCAGCCGGGAGTCTGTGGAAAATTTGCTGCGGGATATCCTCCAAGAGCAGGCCCGCAAAACCGTGACCATCGAACAGATTCAACGCCGGGTTGCCGAGCACTTTGATGTGCGTTTGGCGGATATGACGAGCAAGCGTCGGCCCGCCCACATTGCCTTTCCGCGGCAAATTGCCATGTATCTCGCCCGTGAGCTGACCTCTTCGTCCCTCACGGACATCGGGGATGCTTTCGGCGGTAAAGATCATGGCACCGTGATTCACGCCAACAAGTTGGTCAAACGCCGCATGGCTGAAGACGAGCGCACGCGGCACATGATCGAGAATCTCTCCAGTCAGTTGCTGCGGTAGGCTCGGGCACTCTGCTCGAGCGCGTGCCATATTGCGAAGTCGGGGATCTTGCCACGTGCCGCGCCAACTCCAGCGCCCCCGGGTGATTGCCAACTTCGCCATCTCGGCGGATGGGAAAATCTCCACCCGGGAATACGCGCCCACGGGCTTTACTTCCCCGCGAGATAAGCGCTTGTTGGGGGAGATTCGTGCGCTCGGAGATGCAATCCTGGTGGGTAGGCGAACCCTGGAGACCGACCGGATGACGATGACGATTTCCCGTCCAGCGCTGGTGCGGGCCAGGCTGGCGCGTGGGCAGGAACGCTATCCCTTGCGGATCATTCTCACCAGCCTAGCGCAGGTCTCGAGTGACTGGCGGGTTTTCCATCGCGAAGGCGGGAAAATCCTCCTGGCCACCCGGGATGCTGCCGGTCCCTTCCAACGAGCGGACTGGCGGGCTGGTGTCGAGGTATATTCGCGGAAGAATTTTTCCTTGGCCAAGTTTCTGGGCTGGCTGGCCGAGGAGAAAGGCATCCGCACGTTGGTTTGTGAGGGAGGTCCCACGCTGCTGCGGCAGCTGGTGGAACGGGATTTGCTCGATGAACTTTATCTGACGATTGCGCCAAGATTATTCGGAGGGGAAAAGGCACCCACGCTCACGGGCTTACCAGGGGATTTTCTCTCCAGCGGGAAAATGTTCTCTTTGCTTTCAGCCCGCCTGGTTGCAGGCGAGGTGTTTTGTCACTTTCAACGCTCCGATGCGCTTTGAAGCGTGTGCAGAGTAATTTCTGGCGAGCAATGAAAGCGGGCCGCCACGCCACAGCTGCCCGTGCCTCGGGAGGTGTAACCCTGCATCGCTCCCACCAGCCATCGGCCTTTGACCAGAGCGTGGGGGAGATTTTTCGTGGGTAGCACCACAGGGCGTCCGCCTGGGAGACAGATTTGCCCTCCGTGGGTATGACCACAGAGGCAAAGAGCGAAGCCAAATCTCGCCGCCGCCGGAGCGGCTTCCGGACTATGGCAAAGAAGGATTTTCACAGCCGAAGGCGGGGTGCCTTCCAGAGCCTTGGGAAAGTTGTGGGTGCGAAAAAAAGAGGGGTCATCCACCCCGGCCAACCAAAGGCCCGGGGGCTCGCGATCTGCTGGCACCAAGGGAACCGATTCGTTGAGCAGAAACCGGATGCCGGCAGACTCGAGGGGCGGGACAATTTGCAACCGATCATGATTGCCGAGGATGGCAAAAACCGGCTGGGGCCACTCCGGAAGGAGGCGTAAAATATTCCGCAGGGCAGGACCAAAGTCGCGTCTTTTCCATTGGCTAAAATCTCCAGTGATTACGGTGGCGTGAATCGGACGAGGAACCGCCGCCACTGCGCGCCGGATGGTTTCCGGTAGCTCCGGCGCCAAATCCAAATGCAGATCCGAGAGCTGCAGCAGGCGCAGGCCCGACAGGGTGCTCGGCAGAGAAGGCAGCACCCACGTTTGTTCCTCCAGGCGAAGGTCGAGCAGATTCCTCCGACCACGGGCAGCCAACCTTGTCCAACGCAGCAGCAAAGTAATGAGATCATCCACACTCCAACGGCGTTTACGGCGTTGCAAGCGGCGGTTTTCCCGGGCTAAACGCGCCGCGTAATTCTCCGGGCCGAGGCGCTGCACCAGGGCCTGAAGCTCGGCAGCTGGGGAATCTGGAAAATCAGCGTTCGTATTGCCAGGGCTGGTCGTCAGAGGTGGTGTGCAAGGAGTTGACCACCACATACAACACGGCTTCGAGGTAGTCGGCTTTGGTGCGGTAGATATTCGTGGTGTCCGCCGGAGGTTCCCAGAGAGATTCGGGCAAGGTGGCTCCGAATTCCGCGCGCAAGATATCCACCTTGGCCGTGAAATCCTTGCGCTCCACGGTGATCTGTCGCGGCTTGTAGGCTCCATCAATCCACAGAGTGGCGCGAAAGTCATCCGCCTTGGCGGCCCGCCCCAGATCTGGCATCAAGCCCCCGCTGAGCACCCTGCAAGGCACGCCTTCCAGCTCTTCGATCTCCGCAACTTCCCGGTTGGCCAAATCGAACAACGCGACCAGGAAAATCGCCTGCTGCGCGGAGACGGGCACAAAGAGCGGCGTGTTGGGTTTTGCGGTCGGCTCGGGTTTGAGGCGAAATTGGTTCAGGAGAAATTCGATCTTATCTCCCGGCGTGGCCCAAACTTCCTGCCCACGCCGCACAATGGTGAAAGTTTCGCCAAAAACTGGCGCATCCAGGCGCAGCTTGTCGGGATTCTGCACGTAGGCCCGCAGAGTCGCTCCAGCGAAGTTTTTCGGCAGGCGCCCGCTGATCTCCGCGATCCGAAATTGCAAAGCCATGGCTTTTTGCGGATCTTTTCCTCCGGCCAGCAGGACATTGGTGAAAGGCCGGAAGACTCGCCCTAAAACATCATAGGGGTTTCCTGTGGGCGGCGGCAAAGGGGCCGAGTTTTCGGCTGAATAGGCGGCCGGGAGTTGGCTCAGTAAGAAGCCGAACAGGCCAAAGCAAAGGAAGAATTTCATGGGCGAATCACGGTGCGTTTTTGTTCGGCGGTGGGGTGATGGTGAAATTGATGCAGGGTGATTTCTGGGGGGCAGAAAAAGCGCACTGGGACACCGCAGCAGCCGGTGCCCGGAGAGGTGTAGCCCAGCAAAGAACCATGCTGCCAAGCGCCGGCGAGCATGGCTCCTGGGCAGCGTCCGATCCGCAAAACCGCGATTCCTCCCGGGAGGCAGATTTGTCCGGCGTGCGTATGGCCCGCTAGCAGCAGGTCGAAACCATCGGCGCGATGATAGGTTTCCGGACTATGTGAGAGCAAAATTCGCAGGGCTGCAGGGGCGTCCCCACAGGATGCGCGCACTCGCGGCAAATCGTCCGTGGCATAGAAATGCGGATCGTCTATCCCGCCAAGCAGGAGCTCGCCCGAGCCGTGTTGGTGCAGGAGGCTCTCGTTGAGGAGCATCGGCAGCCCCAATGCCTCCAGGGCCGGGGCCATTTCAATGAAATCGTGATTGCCCAGGATGCCATAGACCGGGGGCTTAATGGCCGGCAGGAGCTGCGCCATGGCGGCGATGGCCGGGGAAAAATCGGCACTGGTGCTGTTGCGGTAGTCTCCCGTGATCACCGCGAGATCATACTCCAAGCCTTGCAGGGCCCGCCTCACCGCCGGACCGAGGGCCGGATCAATATCCAAATGCAGGTCGCTTAGTTGCAAAAGGCGGAAGCCGTCCAAAGCAGGCGGGATGCGTGGAGAAAAAATTTCATGGCGCACGACCCGCACTGCCATGGCTTGGCGGTGACCCCAACCGTAGAGCCCGCTGAGTTTCAAACCGATAGTAATGAGCCGATCGATAGGGATGAAGCGCTCAATGACCAGCAGGCCTTCGCCTTGGTGCTGTTTGCCGGCCCAAAGGCTGGATTGTTGTTCCAGGCGCCTGGCTAACAAGTCCGGCCCGAGACGCCGGGCCAGTCCGGCAAATTCCTCCGGGAGATTTCCCGCTGGATCGGCGACTTCCGGCAGCTTGGTGCGGACGGTCTCCACCAACTCGGCAGTTGGTGCTGCTCCCGAGAGCCGAAGTTCCGCGTGGACCAGCGAGGGAGTAATCCACTGCTCAATTGAGGGGAGAACCTGTCGGGCGAATTGCTCACGGATCGAATCTTCCGTGCGCCCGCGTTGTTGCAGATCCCGCGCCAAACGCCGCTGCAGACACTGCTCCGGGGGAAGTTCCAAACCGACCCGCAGATCCAACAGCTCGCGCACCTCCGGCAAGGCCAAAGTGAAAAGTCCCTCAATAATGATGATGGGGCATGGGCGAAAGAGTCGGCGTTCGGGCCGACGACAATGGGTGTTGAAATCGTAAACCGGCCTTTCGATCGCACAGCCGCGACGCAGAGCGCGCAAGTCGCGCACCAAACGCTCGACTTCCCAAGCTCCCGGTTCATCAAAGTTGACCGCAGCGCGAGCCGCCGGGTCCAGCTGGCTGCGATCGCGGTAGTAGGAATCCAGCGGCAGCACGGCTGCCCGGGCCGTTCCCAAGGTGCGCTCTAAAGCCGCTGCCAAAGAGCTTTTCCCGCTTCCCGAGGCTCCAGCCACCCCTACCAGAAACGGTTTGCCAGGCCAGGGAGCGCTCATGGCTTTTTTCTATTCATGCCTGCTCGGGAGATGAAGCAAATTCCCGCGCCAGCAGACGGCGATAAGCGCCATCCGGACGTTCCAGCAATTCCTCATGTCGCCCAGATTCCAGCAGGCGCCCGCCCTCGAGAACACAGATCCGGTCGGCAGTGCGCACCGTGGAAAGCCGATGCGCAATGATGAAAGCCGTGCGTCCCCGCAAAACCGCCTGCAGGGCATTTTGAATGAGGGCCTCATTCGCCGTATCCAGCGAGCTCGTCGCCTCGTCCAACAAAAGAATGGCGGGATTTTTCAAAATGGCCCGGGCGATGGCGATGCGCTGCCGCTGGCCTCCGGAAAGCTGCGCCCCTCGGTCGCCCACCGTTGTCTCATACCCCTGCGGCAAGGCCATAATGAAATCGTGGCAAGCGGCCTGCTGGGCAGCCGCCATCACCGCCGCATCCGAAGCGCCCGGGGCACCGTAGCGGATGTTCTCTGCGATGCTCCCGCCAAAGAGGAGAACTTCCTGCGGCACCAAAGCAAAATTCGCCCGCAGCGTGCGCAGGTCGTATTCTGCCGCTGGTCGCCCATCGAGTAAAATGCGCCCAGCGCTGGGCTCATAAAAGCGCAAGAGGAGCGATACCAAAGTGGATTTCCCCGCTCCGCTGGCTCCGACCAAGGCAATTTTTTCGCCGGCCTGCGCTCTCAGGCTAAGCCCCGAGAGAACTTTAACCTCCGGGCGGTTCGGATAGGCAAAGCTCACCTCGACAAATTCCACATCGCCCCGCAGCCGTTCCGGGGCTGGGGCGGTGGCCAGTTCCTCGCCCAATTCTACCCGCAGCTCTCCCTCCTCGCGGAGCAGTTCCCGCACCCGATCGGTGGCCCCCAAGGCTTTCTGGGTATGACTGAAGACCTCGGCAAAGGATGCCACCGAGCCGCCAACGAAGGTGGTGTAAAGGATAAAACGAGTCAGCTCACCAAACGTGAGCCGACCACTCTCAAGCAGATGCGCCCCGAACCAAAACACCAACACGATCGAACCGAAAATGCCAAAGATGATGAACGAAACCATAGAAGCCCGCAGACGTGCGGCCTTGATGATCAGGCGCAGGAAACGCCTGAGTGAGGTGTCGTAGCGGCGCAATTCGTAAGGTTCGTTGCCGTATGCTTTGACGCTGGCCATGCCTTGGAGAGCTTCTTCGGCTGCCGCCCCGGCGACCGCCAGCTCCGCCTGGGCCGCCTTGGCTTGCCGCCGGATAAACTTGCCGTAAAGCACCGCCACCAAAACCAAAACCGGAAAGGTCGCCAACATTAGCCCCGTGAGCTGCAGCGAGGTCCATGCCACCAGAATAATCCCGCCGACAAAAAGCAGGCTTTGCCGGAGAAATTGTTGCACGGTCATGGTGAGGGTGTCCTGAATGAGCGTCAGATCATTGGAAAGGCGACTTAGCAGCTCCCCCACACGGTGCCGGGAATAAAACTCCATGCCCTGTCCAAGGAGCTTGGCGAAAAGATCCCGCCGCAAGTCCACCACCGCACTTTCTCCACAGGTGTAGAATCCCGCAGTCGAGAAAAATGAGAAGATTGCCTGCATGGCTAGCGTCCCCAGCAAAAACAGAGCCACCTCATTGATGCTCCCCGTCCACCCCCAGCGCGAAGAAAGTTTAGCCGCTTCACCCGCCGCTCCGCTCCCAGCCCAGGCGCTGTCCAAGAGCAGCCCGGTCAGCCACGGAAAGGCCAAACCCAAACAAGTGGAAATAATTAGCGCCACAACGGCGACGGCGAGCCGCCCGCGGTAGGGCCGCAAGTAGCGGGCTAAATCCCTGGCCGGAGACCAATCCAGCTTCATCCCAGAGTGGTTAGCTTTGTGGGATTCTCGATGGATTTCAAAGAGGCTAGGCTCAGAAATTCCACATCTTCCCCTGGCGGGCGTCCTCGAAAACCTTCGGACTTAGCATGTAGGACATGGGAGGATCCGGAAGCTTGGAGTCATCCAGCACGGGGAGGCTCTTGCCAATCGTTGCATCCCATGGCTGGCTCTGGGCGATATTGATCGGTGTGCCGGGCCGCACGAGATTGAAGGTCTTTTGCGCGGCTTTGAGCGGCATTCGCACACACCCCATCGTGCTCGGGTAGGGCTTGATGAAGCCCCAGTGCAGCCCGTATGCTGGCTTGAATTCCATCCAATACGTCATGGGATATCCGGCTCCGGGACTGCTGATGCGGCGGCGGTTGGCGGTTTTGGAGTAGATCTTGAAGTCTCCATGAGGCGTGGGGGAAGAGGACTTGCCGACCGAGACCGGCGTCGCCAGCAGGACTTCATGGCCCTCTACCACGTAGAGCCGCTGGGCCCCAGTGCTGAGTTTCAATTTCACATTGGCGGGATTTTTCGGCTGCTTAACCGGCGGATCGAAAGTGAAGGAATTGCGTGGGCCAGCAGTGGGGGTGACGCACCCTCCGAGCAGCAAGGTGGAAACGGCCAAGGCAGCCAGCGCGAGCAGGCGGATCGTAAGGGCAAGGCGATGAAGTTGCATGTTGTTAGGTGAACTGCTTGCGGGGGACTCTTGAACAACCTACTAGGATTGACAAGGGATTTTGCCTATTCCGTTCACCGCGCCGCGCACGCCACCAAACACGTCCAGAAAAGAAGAACTCCAAGCTTGCGACTTTGACGGCTCTGCCCCAATTTCACTCCCAGCCGCTTGGGCCTGCGCCCTGACGGCAGGATCTTCCGCGTCCTCATAGCTCAAGTGGATAGAGCAGGGCTCTCCTAAAGCTCAGATGGTGGTTCGACTCCACCTGGGGACATGGCTATAATCGCGCCTCAAGCATGAAAAACGCGGTATCAAGACCTCGAGGTCAAATTGCAAAAAAAGGGTCTTGCGTCCGAGTGGACTGCTGAACTAAATAACGGCTTCCTCACCGAAACACCTTTCATGGCTAAAATCCTCCTCATCGTTGCCATTGTGGCTTCCCTCCTTACTGCTGGAATCGGCTTTCTCAACCGGGGAACTTTAATGTCCACCCGGGATGAGCTCGACCAAACCAAGTCCACCTTGGACTCTACCAAAAAGGAATTGGCCGATACCCAGGATAAACTCACCGCTTCTCAGACCGAGCTGGCCGCAGCCAACAAGGAAAAGGAAGCACTGCAAACTTCCTTGAATTCCACGAAATCGGAGTTGGAAACTGCCAAGAGCCAAGTGGCCTCAGCCAACGAGAGAGTAAAGGATCTGGAGACCCAGCTCAACGATGCCATGACCGACATGCAGGCCAAGGACACACGGATTGCGGAGTTGGAAGCAGCCGCCACTGGCACCACGGCAACCGAAGACAATACCAATGTGGCTGAGCTGGAAACCCGCATTGCCGAACAGGAAACCCTCATCAACAAGCTGCAAGGGGACCTATCTGGAGCCCGTTCGCAACTGGAGGAACTACGCGAGCGGGAGCGTAATCGCGCGGCCCAAGTGATGCGTTCCGGCCTCGAGGGCAAGATCCTTGCCGTCAACCAAGCTTGGAATTTCGTGGTTCTGAACCTTGGCGATCGCAATGGGGTGGTGTCGAATGCGGAAATGCTCGTCAAGCGGGGACCGCAGCTTATTGGCAAGGTGCGGATTACCTCGGTTGAGCCCTCCACTTCGATTGCCGACATTGTCGCAAATTCCACGCCCCGTGGCTTGGTGATTCAGCCTGGCGACAGTGTCATTTACGTCGGCAGTGCCGAATAAAACTTTCGTGCTCCCGCCCCGCCTCCTCGCCCTCTGCCTCCTCGCCCTCGCGGCAGGAGCCTTATCGGGCTGTGCCACCTCTCCGATTTCCACCCCCGGGCCACGCGCCGAAAGCAGCATCCCCTGGAATCGTCCGGCCAAGTGGGAAGGGCCCGGGGTGCTCGGCGGCGGAATGCCCGGCGCCCAGTAACCTCTGGGGTCCTGCGTGCCCGGCCGCTTCTTGGTCATTCGCGGGGGAGCCATCGGGGATTTTGTTCTCACGCTCCCGGCAATCCGGTTGCTGCGCGAGGAGTATCCGGATTTGCAAATCGAGCTCTTGGGCTATCGCCACATCGTCGAGCTGGCGGTGGGACGGTATTATGCGACTGCGGCGCGCTCCATCGAATATGGGCCTCTGGCGGCGTTCTTTGCTCGCGGCGGGGATCTCCCGGAAGAATTGGTAAACTACTTCGAATCTTTCGACCAGATCCTAAGCTACCTTTACGATCCGGATGGCATCTTCCAGGCCAACCTCGCTCGGTGTGGCCATAAGGATTTGCTCGTCGGCTCACCGAAATTTACCGATGATGAGCATGTGAGCTGGCAACTCGCCCGCCCGCTGCAGCAACTCGCCCTGTTCCTCGAAGACCCCGTGGCGCGGCTTTTTCCCACCGCAGAAGATGAGGAACAGGCGCGTTCGCTTTTACCATGGTCTCCCGAAAAGGCGTTGCTTTTGCATATCGGCAGTGGGAGTGGGCGAAAAAATTGGCCGGGTTCGCGTTGGCGGCAAGTAATCGAGGAGTGGCTGCGAGAAGACTCCCAGCGGCGGGTGGCCTTGTTGGCGGGGGAGAGTGATGGAGCGGCCCTGCAGGACTTTGGCCCAACGGATTCAGACCAGATCTGGCTCGTGCCTCCCGTGGAACTGACCACGGTCGCAGCTCTGGCGCGCCTGATTCCTCGCATGGCCGGACACGACAGCGGCATTAGCCATATTGCTGCGGCGGTCGGGGCCCGCTGCTTTTTGCTCTTCGGACCGACCGACCCTGCTCTCTGGGCTCCGCTCTCGGCGGAAGTGCGCATATGTCGGCCGGACTCCGAAGATTTGCGCGATTTATCTACCGAGCGTGTCCGGAGGGAGATGAGCGACTGGTTCGCGATATGAAAGGCACGTCCCAGGCAATGGAAGAGGTGATTTTAGCTGTTGACCCTTCACTGCGCGGAACGGGCTATGCGGTCGTCGGGCGTGCTACGATGCCCACCTGCCTTGCCTATGGCACGCTCAAGCTCTCGCCACAACTACCCGTTCCCGGATGTCTCTTGGAAATTTTCCAGAAAATGGAAGATCTTATCCAGCAATTCCACCCCACGACGTTGGTCCTTGAGAGCACCATCTATGTGCAAAGCCATCGCACGGCGATCGTCCTCGGTTCGGCCCGCGGGGCGGTTCTGCTGGCGGCGGCGCGGCATGGACTGCAGATTGAGGAATATGCTCCCCGCCGCGTCAAACAAGCTGTTGTTGGGACAGGCGCGGCGCAGAAGTCCCAGGTGGCCTTTATGGTGCGGGCGCTTTTCCGCCTTATCGAGACGCCTCCCCCCGACGCGGCCGATGCCTTGGCCATTGCCAGCACCTACTTGCAGGATGCCACCCGTCGGCGCCTGCGCTCTCAGGCATGATGGATACGCGCTGGCTGGGGCGTGTTCCCTACGATGAAGCCCTGGTGCTGCAGGAGCACCTGCGCGAGGCAATTCAACACCGTCGCCTGCCCGACACCCTGCTCTTGTTGGAGCATGAGCCGGTCTATACGATCGGCCGCACCCGCGATCAAAGCAGCCTTGGTGCGGCGCAGTTTCTGCCGCATCCCGTGCGGGAGATCAACCGCGGCGGCCAAGCCACCTATCACGGCCCCGGGCAGTTGGTGGGCTACCCGCTTTGCAATCTCAACCTTCTCGGACGGGACTTGCATGCTCACCTGCGTTGGATTGAAGAGCTCCTGGCCCGGCTCTGCGAATCCTACGGGGTAGTGACGACCCCCCGCCCTGGATTGACGGGTATCTGGGTTGGACCGCGCAAACTCGCCTCCATCGGAGTCGGCGTGCGCCAATGGATTTCCATGCATGGCTTTGCCCTCAACCTCACTCCCGAATGTCTCGCGGGGTTCTCGGCGATCACGCCCTGCGGCCTTGCAGGCGTCGAAATGACGTGTCTGGAGCGCGAAGCCGGAAAGCCAGTTTCCGTGGCTCAAGTCGCCGAGGAAGTCGCCGCGCTCTTTCGTGCCGATCACGCCCGGCGATTGGCTGCGGCAAAAATGTCCCGCGCGGTGGCGGATGAGGCTTCCGCCTGAGCGGGCAAGCTGCTCATAGTCTCGCGTGTTCTGGACTTTATTTATTCCGATTGCCGCCGCAGGCCTTTATGCGGCTGGATCCAAAGGTTTGCAGAGCGCCATGGTGGCTGGAACCAGCTCCCGGCGGGTGCTTTGGGTTTCCAACTTTTTTCTGGCACTTTGGGGGCTGCCTTTGTTGCTGGTCTTTCCCGCGCATTGGCCGGCGGTTCTCTCGCCAGTGCCAGTATTTGCGGCTTTTTTGGCTGGAGCTTCCCTTTTTGCCGGAAGATTCCTCGCCGTGAAGGCACTGGAATCCGGAGATCTCTCGGCGGTGGTTCCGTTGCTGGGACTCAAGACGCTCTGGGTGGGTCTCGGCTCGGTCTGGGTGGGCTCTGCCACGGTGGATGCCCAATTGCTCGGGGCCGCCGCGTTGGCCTCCTGCGGGGTGGGGCTCCTGCATTATTCGCCCGGCGGCCGCACGAGTCGCAGTTGGCATGCCGTTGGCTGCGCCTTGGGCTCAAGCATTTTTTTCGCCCTTACCGATGTCGTTACGCAGGAATATGCCCGCAGCCTCGGGGTCGGGCTTTTTCAGCCTCTCCTGCTGGTGACGTTGCTGCTTCTCCTGCCGTTGCTGGGAAAAACCGTGCCCGCTCAGCGCGCGGCGCGTCCAGCCCTGTGGGCCGGGTCGGCTGTGGTCGGTCTGCAAACCTCCGCCGTCATTCTCGCTGTGGGGCTCTCCGGAGAGGCCACGCTGGTCAATACCCTCTACGCCACGAGAGCGATTTGGAGCGTGGCCGTGGATCGGTTTACCGGCGGAGAAGGAGTGAAACGTCACCTCCTGACGCGGTCCCTCGGTGCCGTGCTGCTCATGGTGGCCGTGGTCTTGGCACTAACCACAAAGGCCGCGGGCGGGCAAAATTCCCCCGGACACTTGCCATAGGCGAGGTTTAGGGCTAGATAAATTCTCCCGCAAAAATCTATGAGCAAAACCTTGTTGGATAAAGTCTGGGAGGCGCATGAGGTTCGTCGCCTGCCGAATGGAATGAGCCAACTCCTCATTGGCACGCACCTGATTCATGAAGTCACCAGCCCGCAAGCCTTCGGCATGTTGCGCGATCTCGGCCTCACGGTGAAATACCCCGGCCGCACTTTTGCCACCGTGGATCACATCGTTCCGACGGATGAACGCGAGGAGCCTTTCTCAGATGCGCTGGCGGATGAAATGATCAAGGCCCTGCGCCGCAACTGCGAAGAGTTTGGCATCACCTTTTTTGATCTTCCCTCGGGCAAGCAGGGCATCGTGCACATCGTCGGTCCGGAGCAAGGCATCACCCAGCCCGGGACAACGATCGCTTGTGGAGATTCGCATACTTCCACGCATGGTGCCTTTGGAGCGATCGCTTTTGGCATCGGCACCAGCCAGGTGCGTGACATTCTCGCCACGCAGACCATGGCCATCAAAAAGCCCAAGATTCGGCGCATCAATGTGGATGGCAAGCTGGCTCCCGGGGTTTACGCCAAAGACGTGATCTTGCACATCATTCGCAAGCTGGGAGTGAATGGCGGGCTGGGTTTTGCCTACGAATATGGCGGCTCGACCTTCGATGCGTTTTCGCAGGAGGAGCGCATGACCGTCTGCAATATGTCCATCGAAGGCGGGGCCCGTGTGGGTTACGTGAATCCCGACAGCACGACTTTTGCTTATTTGGCAGGGCGGCCGTATTCGCCGCGCGGAGCGGAGTGGAGTGCGGCCGTGGAACGCTGGCGCGCCGTCGCCTCAGATCTGGGTGCCCCCTACGATGACGTGGTGGATTTCCTCGCGGAAAACATCGCGCCGACCGTCACTTGGGGAATCAATCCGGGCCAGGCAGTCTTCATTGACGAAAAGCTGCCGGAACCCGCGTCGTTGCCGGAGAAAGACCGGGCAACAGCGGAGGAGGCCTTTGCCCACATGAAGTTGCGTCCGGGCATGCCGATCAAAGGCACGAAGGTGGATGTGGCCTTCTTGGGCAGCTGCACCAACGCACGGTTGAGCGATCTGCAGGAGGTGGCGCAGCATCTCAAAGGGCGCAAGGTGCGTTCTGGAGTCAAAGCCATTGTGGTGCCTGGGTCGCAGGGGGTGGCCAGCGTGGCCGAGAGCCTCGGGTTGGCGGAGGTCTTCCGCGAAGCGGGCTTTGAATGGCGCGGCGCCGGCTGCTCCATGTGCCTGGGCATGAATCCCGACAAACTCGTTGGCGATCAACTTTGTGCCAGCTCCAGCAATCGGAATTTCAAAGGCCGCCAAGGAAGCCCCAGCGGGCGTACGGTGCTCATGAGTCCGCTGATGGTGGCCGCGGCAGCGCTCACCGGGGAAATCAGCGATGCCCGTGAAGTCTTCAATCTGGCCTGAGCCGAACTTTTCTTTATGTCTCTAGCGAAAATTACCCAAGTGACGGGCCGGGCGGTTTATGTTCCGGGCGATGATGTAGATACCGACCGGATCATCCCGGCGCGCTTCATGCGCTGTGTAACCTTCGATGGTCTCGGCGAGTTTGCCTTTTATGATGAAAGGCGGAATCCCGATGGATCGGAAAAGCCCCACCCACTCAATGACCCGCGGTTTTTCGGGGCCAGCATTCTCCTCGCGGGTTCTAATTTCGGGTGCGGTAGCTCCCGCGAACACGCTCCCCAGGCGCTCTACCGCTTTGGCTTCCGCGCCATCCTCGCGGAGAGCTTTGCCGAGATTTTCTTTGGCAACTCCCTCACCTTGGGCATGCCTTGCGCGGTGATGTCGGCGGCCGACTTGCGGGCTCTTGCGGCGCTCGTGGAAGCCGATCCTCCTTTGGAGATCACTTTGGATCTTCTTGAGGGCAAGGTTACCGCAGCCGATATGGACTTCCCGGCTAGCCTGCCTTCGCATGCCAAGGATGCGCTGGTGGACGGGCGTTGGGATGCGATTGCCGATCTGCTCGCGGGGCTGCCCGAGGTGGAAGCGGCGGCAGCCCGGCTGCCCTATTTCAAAAGCGTGTCGCCTGTTTGAAGTCGCCCGATACCTCTGCCGCTGAGCGCCCCATTTGGGTTTGGAGCCGTCTGAGCAGCGTGCGCTGGGAGGATGCCTGGGAGGAAAGGTTGCGCTTCCTCCCGCCAGGATCGCTGATGATGGTGAGCTCTCCGCGATCGCGGGCGCTGCGCATCAAAGCCTACACCGATGCCCGCACGGCGGCAAAGTTGGTGCGCACTTTTGGCGGAGAGAGTCGGCGTCTGGAAGCGGCGCAATGGAATAAGGAACTCGCCCGGGAGCTCACCCCGCTGAACGTGCGAGGGCGGTTGGTGGTTTACTGCGAGGAAAAGCCCTGGGCAGAGCACCAGGTGAGTTTTCCCCGAGCGCAGCGTTTGCTGATCCCGGCCTCCATGGCTTTTGGGACAGGAAGCCATCCGACGACAGCGGGATGTCTGCGGTTGCTCTGCGATGAGGCGGAGGCCTTGCGAAGGACGCATCCATGCGGGTGGCGTCTGGCCGATTTGGGAACGGGCTCGGGAATTCTCGCCCTGGCTGGAAAAGCGTTCGGGGCTGCGGCCGTGGAAGCTTACGATTACGATCCGCTCTGCATCCGGGAAGCCCGGCGAAATGCCCGCCGCAACCAGTTGCAGCTCGATCGGCTCGAGGTGGCCGACGTGCTGCACTGGAAGCCAGAGAAACGATTCGATTTGCTTACGGCCAATCTCTTCAGCGACACCCTCATCGCGGCAGCGCCGCGTCTGGCCCAAGCCCTTCAGCCCGGTGCGGCCCTCATTTACAGCGGGGTCTTGCGCGAACAACTCACCGAGGTGCAGACGGCTCTGGCGGCGGTCGGGCTGCCGGCAGAATGGCATAGTCCCCGGGGCAAGTGGGTCTTTGCCCGAGCTCGCCGCTCGGCAAAATGAATCCCTCGCTGTCTTGGCTCGGCACCCTCGCGGGGGGAGTGCTGTTTTTCCAAAGCTGGCAAGCGGCCCGCTCTTCGCGGATCGTGCGACGGTTGCCGATTGCGGAACGTCGCATTTGGCTGACGATTGATGACGGGCCAGATCGGCGCGATACGGAGGGGATGTTGCGGGCTCTAGCGGAGTTCGGTGGGCAGGCGAGTTTTTTTCTTCCAGGGCGGGAGGTCGAACGGCGCCGGGCGCTCTGCCATCGGTTGTGTGAGGCCGGGCACACCGTGGAAAATCACACCTACCACCACCGCAGTGCCTATTTCTGGCTGCTTTCCCAAGCCTCCGTGGTGGCGGAATTACAGCGGGCTTCACATGCCCTAACGGTCGCCGTGGGAGAGCGCCCCCGCTTTTACCGGGCTCCGGCGGGATGGTGGAGCCGGGCGCAGTTGCGAGCCTGCCACGAGCTGGGCTTGGTTCCGGTGGGTTGGTCGGCTGGCGGGGGAGAGGGGGCTTGTTGCGGCGATCTCCTGGCTGCTGTCGAGCGAACGGTGCGGCAGCTCGAGCCAGGCGCCATTGTTTTGCTGCATCAAGGCGGACGCCGCGGACGAGTTGCCACATTGCGATTGTTCCTCCAACGGCTGCACTCGCAGGGCTGGAGCTTGGTTTCTCCCTTAGAGATTCCGGCTTTACTGCCGGGTAAGATGCCCACAACCAGCTTGGTAGCGCACGCATGACCCAGCATTTCCACAAGCTTTTTTATCGCTGGGGCTACACGGCAACGACATTTGCTCTTTTGGATACGATCTCGCGTGCTGTTCCCCGTCCGGTGGCCAACGCGATTGCTCGGCTGGTAGCCAGTGGTTACACCGCCACCCATCCCGATGTCGTTGAAACAGTGCGGCAAAATCTTCTCCTGCTCGATCCCCAGGCAGATTCCTCTCAAGCCAGGGCCGTATTCCGCAATTTTGCTGTCGGGCTTTCGGATTACTGGATTTGTGGTCACGAGGCGGTGGCTAAGACTGCAGCCTGGTGCAGGCAGCGTTCGGGGTGGGAGCATTTGCAAGCCGCTCTGGAACGCGGCAGGGGAGCGGTGTTGGCGACGGGGCACTTCGGGCTCTTCGAGTTTGGATCTTTGTTGCTGGCGGAAAAAGGTCTGCCTGCTACCGTTCTCACGCTCAGTGAGCGGACTGCCTCCTTGACTCGCTGGCGGGCCGATTTTCGGCGTCGCTGGGGGGCGGAGACCATTGAGATCGGGCGCGAAGCTTTCTCCTCTCTGCGGGTCGTGGAAGCGCTGCAGGCCAACCGGTTTTGTGCCCTGCTGGTGGACCGGCCCTTTGATGGTCCGAGTCTGGATTGCCCGGCTCCCGGTGGCCAAGTGCCCTTCTCGCTCTCGGCGGCATTGTTGGCTTACTTGGCCGATTGCCCGATTATTCCGGTAAGCATCCGGCGGCTGCCCGATGCCAGCTATGCTTTGCGAGCGCACGCGCCGATTCATCCCCAGCGTTCGCGAGACCGAGAGGCGGTGCTGCGGGACATGACCCGGAAAATGGCGTCCGTGCTTCTGGAAGATTTCTCGGCTTGTCCGGAGCAGTGGTATCAATTTTGCCCGATTCGCCAATGAGGATTCTCCACAGTTGCCTTTGGTTGGGATTCTTGGGCTTGCTGGCGATGCCCGGCTTGGCTCGGGCCGAAGCGCTTGATTCGGCGGCAATATGCGAATTTTTGCAGAGGCTGAGGGAACAACGAACGAGCGCCGAGGCGTGGCAGGTGGACTTCCAAGAAGAGCGCCGGTCGCCCCTTTTGCAAGAGCCTGTGCGTACCGAAGGCACCCTGTATTTCGCCAGCCCGAACGCCTTGCGGAGAGAGGTGCGCCAGCCCACGCCTAGCTTGACCATCAGTAATGGCCGCACCCTCTGGATGGTCTATCCCGATTTTCAGGAAGTGGAGGAATACCCGCTCGAGCGTCTGCCGGAGATCGCCGAGAGTCTGCGCTTGGTCGGCGAGGTTTTGCAGGGGAAGGAATTGCCGCGTCGCTTTCTTCTCCAGGGCGAGCGCCTCGATGAGCAGACGCGGCTGATTTTGCAGCCACGCGGGACCGCTCGGAGACAAATGCGTCAGGCTATCGTGATTTTTTCCCAGGACGGAAAGGCTCGCCGCATGGAGTTGGAATTATCCGATGGGACGCAGACGCGGATCGAATTTTTCCGCGAAAGGCCTTTCTCTCCACCTCCGGGCTTCTTTGAGTTCCGCCCACCGGAGAGTTTTCGCCTCTCTCGGCCGCTGGGATAAATCCTTGCACTGCCGGTCAAGCCTGCGAGTTTTTGTTTCCTATGCGGCGGCTTTTTACCTTCTTTGCGCTGTGGGTTTCTCTGACGATTCTCGTCGGTGAAGAGGCGCGTATTCCCTCCGAAGATGCCCTCACCGAGGCGCGGGCAGCGGCCTCGGCTTGGCTGCAACTGGTGGATTCCGCTGAATATGCCGCCAGCTGGAAACAAACCGCGCCGGTTTTTCAAGAGCGAGTTTCCCCCGAGCGCTGGGAAGAAATGGTTGCTGCGGTGCGGCAGCCTTTGGGGGCGGTGCAGGAGCGCGAGTTGCTACGAGCCGATTTCACCCGTTCTCTGCCCGGCGTGCCACCAGGCGGATACGTCGTCCTGCAATTTACCACGCACTTTGCCAATCATCCCCGAGCCGTTGAAACGATCACTCCCATGCGGGTGGACGGTCAATGGCGGGTCGCCGGGTATTACGTTCGCTGATGCAAGCCGATCGCCCGGTGCTGTTGCAAATTCCTGCGCGCCAAGGCCGCAGTAGTGAGTGGCAGTGGGATCTGCGCGGGCGTCCGCTGCTGATGGGGATTCTGAATATCAACGATGATTCTTTCTCGCGGGACGGGTGCCTCGATGGGGAGTGGGCGATTCGTCGAGCGCGGGAGTTGCTCGCCGATGGGGCAGACATTCTGGATGCTGGAGCGGAAAGCGCCCGCCCCAATCGTCCGCCGATTTCCGAAGCTGAGGAGCTCCGTCGCCTTCAACCCCTGCTGGAGGCTTGGCCCGATCTCCTGCGTGCTCACCGCCCGCCCCGTCCAGAATCCCTGCCGCAGCCGCTGCTTTCCATCAATACCTGGCGCGCGGGAGTGATGCGCCGTGTCTTAGCTACGGGGGTGGTGGATTTATTGAATGATATGAGTGGTCTGGCCGAGGAGTCTCCCGCCAGACTGGCGGCGGAGGCTGGATGTGCCCTGCTGGTGATGCATACCGTTGGGTTGCCCAAACAGGATCATCGCCACATCCGCCACGAAAATGTCTTGGCGGCGGTGCGGGAATTTTTTCGCGATCGCTTGGCGCGGTGTGCTCGGGTCGGATTGGCGTGGGAACAAGTCGTGCTCGACCCTGGGTTGGGCTTCGCCAAAACCGCGGCAGATGATCTGCGGCTCCTGCGTGAATTAACCACGCTGCAAGAATTCTCCCGGCCGCTTTTGCTGCCAATATCCCGCAAAGGATTCATCGGACGGGTGCTGGAGTTGCCCGACGCCCGGGAGCGCGATGCCGGGACCGTGGCCGCCTTAGTCGGCGGCCTATTGCGGGGAGGGCACATCTATCGGATGCACGACGTTCGGGCCGCTGCCCAGGTGCGAGCCACGCTTCAGGCCGTGGGTTAGAAAGGATCGTCTTCCTTCGTTTCGTCTGCCCAGTCGCTTTCTTCCTCGTCATCCCAGGAGGCAGCGGTGCGGGATTCGACGTTCCATTCTTCGAGGAGGTCGGTGGGGAGTTCCTGTAAAAACCGGGAAGGGCGTTGAAAAGCATCTCCGTAGCCAGCATTTAGGCGCAGGTCCGGCCAGGTAAGGTAGAGTTCGTCTGCACACCGGGTCACCGCGACGTAAAAAAGGCGGCGTTCTTCTTCCAAGGCGGCGGCATTTTCCACCGAGCGCTGGGAGGGAAACATGCCATCAGTGAGCCAAATGAGGAAGACCACCCGCCATTCGAGACCCTTGGCCTGATGAATGCTGGAAAGGGTTAGGCGGGGGCCATCGGCCTCTACGGGTTCGCGGAGGCTTTCTGCGCCAGGGGCATCCACGGAATTGAGCAAGGCCAGCTGGGCGAGGAATTCCTCGGTGGAGTCGAAGTTTGCGGCGTAGTTGGTGAGGGTATCGAGATCGTCCCGACGAGCCTCGTAATTCGGATAACGGTTGCGCAAATAATCATCGTAATAGGCTTCGAGGATGCTCTGCAGCATGGCTTGCGGGGCGGTCGGTTGCCCGCCAGGAGCACATTCCTCCAAGGTGTGCACCCACTGCTGCCAAAACATCCCGGCTTTTCCCGGAACTTTTTCAACTTTGTGCAGCTTGGTAAAATTCACTCCCTCGGCCAGTAAGGCGCGAGTTTTTTGCCACAGGCGCTCCGCCGATTGGGCTCCGATGCCCGGGAAAAGCCGCACCACGCGTTTGAAAGAAATTTCGTCCTGGGGATTGACGACGAAGCGCATGCAGGCGGCGACATCTTTGATGTGGGCTTGCTCGAAAAAGCGCAAACCGCTGGTGAGGGTGAAGGGAATGCCACGTTTCGTCAGCTCCAGCTGCAGTTCCATGGAATGAAAATGTGCTCGGTAAAGAACGGCCATTTCTTCCAGGCCGATGCCTTCTTCCTGAAGCTCGAGGATGCGTTGGGCCACAAAGGCTGCCTGGTCGTTGTTGGTCGGCAAGTTGACCCGAGCCGGGCGGTTAAGTCCCCCGCTGCGCACGGCCCGGAGATTTTTCGGGAATTGTTGCTCATTCGCCGCGATGGCCGCGTTGGCCACTTGCAGCACTTCGGGCACACTGCGGTAGTTGGTCTCGATTTTGAAGATCCGCGTGCCCGGATGGTGCCGGGGAAAATCGAGGATATTGGCACAATCCGCACCGCGCCAGGAATAGATAGACTGGGCATCGTCTCCCACGACCATGAGGCTTTGACTGCCCCCGGCGAGCACATCCACCAAATGCGCCTGGAGCAGATTCGTATCTTGATATTCGTCCACGAGCACGTGCTTAAACTGCCGTTGGTATTTCTCGCGGAGGTCTTTCTTGTCCCGGAGCAGGGCCAAGGGTTGGGCGAGCAGATCGTCAAAGTCGAGGGAGTTGGTCTCGCGTTTGCGTCCCGCGTAGAGCGTGGCCAATTTTTCCAGGGTCGGCAGAAGGCGGTAAAAATACCGGTATTTGCTTTGCACGACCTGCTCAAGAGGTTGGCAGGTATTGACCGCAAGGCTGAAAAGGTCTGCCAGAACTCCGGCTTTGGGAAAATTTTTGTCGGCCCCACGTAGCCCTTCCCGGGCAACCACCGACTCGATGAGGTCCTCCTGATCTTCGCGATCAAGAATGGTAAAGCCAGGGCGATAGCCGGCTTTTTCCGCATGCCGACGCAACAGGCGATTGCCCAAAGAATGAAATGTCCCGCCCCAGACTCCCTCCGCCAGGCCGGGTAATAGACGATTCACCCGCTCGAGCATTTCTCGGGCGGCTTTGTTGGTGAACGTAAGCAGGAGGATGGAGTGGGCGGGCACCCCCTGCTCAAGCAGCCAAGCCACTCGGTAGGTCAGGGTGCGCGTTTTCCCACTGCCTGCTCCAGCTATCACCAGCGCCGGTCCACCATCGCAGGTCACCGCCGCCAGTTGCTCGGCGTTCAGTTCAGCGGCAAAGTTGATTTTGCCGGGGCGCGGAACGGACGTCTTAAGCTGGTAGCTGCGGGCCATGGGTGCGGGGGCTGCCCGCGTAGAGCAAACGATGGCTTAAGCGGTCTGGCTTTGAAGAATCTGGCGCAGCACGAAAGGCAGGATGCCTCCGTGACGGTAGTATTCGACCTCGATCGGCGTATCAATGCGAAGCTTCACGCTCAGGTCTTGGGAAGCTCCATCGGCGCGAGTGATGCGCAAGGTAAGGTCCTGCCGCGGCTGCAACGACTCGCTGAGTCCGAGGACGGAGAAGGTCTCACTGCCATCCAAACCTAGGGTTTGTGCGGTGACGCCTTCCGGAAATTGCAAGGGCAGCACCCCCATGCCGACCAGGTTGGAGCGGTGGATGCGCTCGTAGCTTGCAGCCACCACGACCCGCACGCCAAGGAGACGCGTGCCTTTGGCCGCCCAGTCGCGGCTGCTCCCCGTGCCGTATTCCTGCCCGGCGATCACCACCAACGGAGTGCCTTGCGCCTGATACCGCATCGCCGCATCGTAGATGCTCATTTCCTCGGCTCCGGGATAAAATTTCGTCACTCCACCTTCCACTCCGGGGACCATGAGATTTTTGATGCGCACATTGGCGAAGGTGCCCCGGGTCATGATGCGATCGTTACCGCGCCGGCTGCCGTAGCTGTTGAAGTCTGCCGGGGCAATGCCGTTTTCCTGCAGGTAGCGCCCAGCAGGGGAGGAGGCTTTGATGGCCCCAGCCGGAGAAATATGGTCGGTGGTAACGGAATCTCCAAAGATGCCCAGCGGTCGGGCTTGGTGGATTTCTTCAATCGTTCCCGGCTCCATGGAGAAGTCGGTGAAGAAGGGCGGCTCCTGGATGTAGGTGCTCTGCCGATCCCACTCGTAGATTTCTCCCACGGAGGAAGGAATCTCATTCCATTTGGGATTTTGCTCGGCGAAGTCGGTGTAAAGTTTTCGGAAGACTTCGGGTTTAAGAGCCGATTGCATGGCGGCGCGAATTTCCGCAAGGCTCGGCCAAAGATCGCGCAGGAAGACGGGATGCCCTTCTTGGTCCGTGCCCAGAGGCTCGGTGGTTAAGTCGAGATCCACCCGCCCGGCGAGTGCGAATGCCACCACCAACGGGGGCGACATGAGGAAGTTGGCTTTGATGTTCTGGTGGATGCGCGCTTCGAAGTTGCGGTTGCCAGAAAGCACCGCCGCCACCACAAGGTCAGAGCTGGTGACGGCTTTTTCGATATCCGGATGCAGCGGGCCGGAGTTGCCAATACAGGTGGTGCAGCCGTAGCCGACGATTTGGAACCCGAGCTGGTCCAGATATGGCTGGAGTCCGGTTTTGGCCAGGTAATCCTGCACCACGCGGGATCCTGGAGCGAGCGAGGTCTTTATCAAGGGGCTGACTCGCAGGCCACGCTCGACCGCCTTTTTAGCCAGTAATCCGGCACCCAGCATCACGCTGGGGTTACTGGTATTAGTGCAACTGGTAATGGCGGCGATGAGCACGCTGCCATCGAACAGGGAGGCCACCGCGGCCTCAGCGCCTAGGGCGCCTGCTCCCGCGGGATCTCCCGAGAAGTTGAACTCACTGTGGCGGGAGATATCCCCTGCCGCGCGACCATATCCTCCCTCATTGAGTGGCTTGCTCAGCAAAGAGGTGAACGTTGATTTGAGCGCCGGGAGGTTGATGCGGTCTTGCGGTCGTTTCGGGCCGGCAACGCTGGGTTGGACATCGGCCAGGTCGAGCGCCAGATCCACGCTGTAATCAATCGCGCCTTTTTCCGGCATGCCCAAAAGGCCCTGCGCCTGGAAATAAGCCCGGAAGGCCGCGCATTGCTCCTCGGTGCGCCCCGTGGCGCCCAAGTAAGCGACAGATTCCTCGTCCACCGGGAAAAAGCCCATTGTTGCTCCGTATTCCGGGGCCATGTTTGCGATCGTGGCACGGTCAGGCAGGGGCAACGAGGCCGCGCCTTCTCCGTAAAATTCGATGAATTTGCCCACGACTTTGGCGGCACGCAGCATTTGCGTGATATGCAACGCCAGATCGGTCGCCGTGACGCCTTCCCGCAGACGCCCCGTGAGATGCACCCCGACCACTTCCGGAGTGAGAAAATACACGGGCTGCCCCAACATCCCCGCCTCGGCTTCAATCCCACCGACTCCCCAGCCTACTACACCGATGCCATTGATCATCGTAGTATGACTATCGGTGCCCACGAGAGTATCCGGGTAATAGAGCCGCGAACCATCAGGATTGGTTGTATAAAGAACGCCCTTGGCAAGATATTCCAAATTCACTTGGTGGACAATTCCGATGCCCGGCGGCACCACACCGAAAGTTTCAAAAGCCTGCTGGCCCCACTTCAGGAACTGATACCGCTCGCGGTTGCGGGAAAATTCCATTTCCAGATTGCGCTGCAACGCCTCGGCCGACCCGTAGAAATCCACCTGCACAGAATGGTCCACGACCAAGTCCACTGGCACTAACGGTTCGATGATTTTCGGATTCCTCCCCAGCCGGGCCACAGCCGAACGCATGGCAGCCAGGTCCACCAGCAGAGGGACGCCTGTGAAGTCCTGCAAAACAATTCGTGCGACAACAAAAGGGATTTCCGCCGAAGCTGGTGCGGCGGCATTCCAATTTGCCAAAGTGCGCACGTCCTCTTCGCTGACTTTCTGGCCATCACAGTTGCGCAAGACCGACTCGAGGACGATGCGAATGCTCACCGGCAAACGCGAGATGGGCCCCACACCGGCCCGCTCCAGCTCGGGCAGCGAGTAGTATTTTCCCTCCACTCCGGGACGGATGGTCAACGAACGCAAAACACCAAAAGGATCAGAAAATGCAGCAGCCATGTCCGGCAATCTGCAAACTTCATCCCGGCGAAGCAAGCCCGGAGAACAGCCCTCGCAGGGGAGGGTGCCTCGTCCGGTTGGGTTTGCTCTGCAGATAGCCGCCCGGGCGAGTTGGGGGTCGAGGCGCTCGGCGAGGCGCAGGCTCAAGCGGGTGGTGGCGGCTGGGCGGCGAACTGGGTGTCAAGAAACGGGGTGGCGGAGCCCTTGTTGGTGTCGGCGCGCGGGGTGAGGATCGTGTGGACGATCCAGCGGTCGCCTAGGAGATCGCGGCGGTAGCAGGAAGCGGACACCGGATAAGATGGCGGACGCGCGTATTTTTTTGCTAAGCACGCTTAACGACGCAGGCGGGATCGCCATCCGGTGACACCAACCACGCCTGCCACTAGGCGTCACGACCGGGAGGATTCCAAGTGCTAGCCGTCGGCAAGCAAGCGGGTGCCCAGCCCGGCGAAGGGGCATCGTGGAGGGCGACGTGTTGGTTAAGGGTGAGGCCGACGGCGGATTGGCCGAGGATCATGAAGAGGGGTTCCATGCGGACGAAGCCAAAGGCGATGTGCGTGGAGGACACGGCGACGGGCAGGAGGTTTTCGACCTCGGCGCGCTTGGGCAGCAGCGGGCGCGGCTGGGTGGTTGGTCATTGTTGAAAAAATTCGGTCGGGCAGTTTTTCGGCGGGTCAGGCACCGACGTCGGCCAAAAACGGCCGGTCGGGATCGGTGCGAAGGCACCAGAGCACCAGTTGCTGCAACAGCTCCGTCGTAACGGCCTCGGTTCCGGGCTGGCCGTAGAGATTTTTCATTTCAAACGGGTCCTTCTTGAGGTGATAGAGTTCGTTGCCACCTTCGAGACGGATGATGAGTTTCCAATCAGCCGAGCGAACCATTTTTGTGCGGGCCATGGAGGCGGGGTATTTTGCGTAGGTAAGTTGCTTGCCCTGCACGGTGGGAAATTTGCGACCGTTTTTTTCTTCCCAGACCGGTGCATTGAAGCGCTGCCACATGGCTTCTTCGTGCCCGCCTCCGGCAAAGACATAAGTCTTTGCGGGTGCACCTGCGAGAGCGGGGACGAGGGATTGCCCATGCAGGCCCCATGCAGACTCGGGTTCGTAGCCCAGGAGTTCCAAGATCGTTGGCACGAGGTCCACATGATCGCTGAGGCCGGAAAATCTACGGCCCAACTCGAGCCCCGGCGCGGACAAAACCATGGGGACGCGCAAGAGGGCATCTTGCATGGCGGTATCCCATTTTTCCGGCAGACCATATTGTCCGGCAAAATCTCCGTGGTCGGAGGTCACAATGACGATGGAATCTGCGAGGAGGTTTTCGGATTTGAGGGTATCGAGAACGCGGCCGGTGGCGGCATCGGCGCGGGCGATCATGCCCAGATAGACCGCGAGGAGCTCGCGTGCGCCAGCCTCGTCCAGTTCCCCGGCGCAGCGACATTCGCGCAAGGCGCGGATGGGCAGGCAGGCATTCTCCGGCTCCGAGAGAGGAAACGGTTCGACGGCTTCCCGGGGGAACATCGAGTAATAGGGCTCCGGAGCTTTGTAAGGTGGATGGGCGTTGCTGAAATTGACGTGCAAAAAAAACGGACGCGAACGATCGCGCACCTTCTGCAAATAGTGAACCGCTTGCGCGGCGCGATTTTCATCCTCAAATCCGGTAGTCGGCCCCGAAAGACAGCGTGTGCCGTGGCAGGGTGTGGGATGAGGATTTGTGGGGAAGTAGCTTTGGGGAGGAGTCGGCCAGGAGCGCTGCAACATTTCCGCGAATTCTCCCTCACTGTAGGAATGATAATCCACAGCACTATGCCCGGGGCGGTTGTCCCCCGTAAGCAAATTTTCGTGCGTGTGATTGTGCCCAAAGAATGCGGTTTCATAACCTTTTGCTTTGAGGAACCGCAGGAGATTCGGTGCCTGATCGGGAATGGTGCATTCGTGGTTGATGGCGCGGGAGCCATCGGTGTGCGGATGCCTTCCGGTGAGCATTGCGAAGCGCGACGGGACACATTTGCCATGCACGGTAAAGTGATTTTCCAGCACGACAGCGTGCTGAGCGAAGGCGTCCAGAGCAGGGCTCGGGCGCAGCGGATGCCCCAAGAAACCGAAACAATCGGCACGGGCCTCTTCGATCGTGATCAGGATGACATTACGGGCAGAGGAGTTTGCGGCCATCGAGGGATGATAATCTAAGAATGAGGGAAAAAGTGGGCCTACTGAATCCTACCGCACAACTACCGGGGCAGGAGAGGGAAATTTCCTTAACGGTATACGGTCGGAGAGAAGAAGAGAAGCACCCTTCTCGAGGAAGTGGGGTTCTGGGGAGGCAAGCGCACAGCGTTTCTTGAGAGAATTGGCAAAATAGCGGGTAGGACAAGCGCGAAAAATCAACCCGGGTAGATTTTGTGGCAGATTTGCCATGCTGCGGGGCTGGGGTGAAGGGGAAGGGGATTGCTCCCGGCTTGGATGAGCAGTAGGGTCAAAGAAATCCGCGAGAGATCTCAGCTGGCAGCGGCCCAGTGGGGGCGTTGCTCCAAGTGGTAGAGCATTTCTCCGGCTTTGGGCACATAGAGAATTCCTTCATCTTCGCGGTTGGTGAATTCCTCGATACGGATGGAGTTGGGATCGCGGTAGCCAAGATTAATTTTGCGGCAGGTGCTTTCGGGAATTCCCGTCGCCAGGGTGACCTGGATGCGGCAATTTTCCACGCCATTATCGAAGGTGCCGATACCTCGCACGTGGGTGGAATGGGCTAAAACGCCCCACGGGTAATGGGAAAAGCGATCCCACTGCTTGAGAAAATAGTCTCGGCAATGGTAGCCGATCTCCTCGATGAGTCGCCCGTGGGTGATGGAGACTTCACGAATATGGGGGGCAAAAATAATGAGCTCTCCACCATCGGCCACAACCGGTTCGAGCTTATACATACATTTCCCGCCGACCCAGAGTTCGTCATACATGGCGGGAGCACAGGAGAGGACAGTCTGGAATGGGCGGGGTTTGCGGACGATGTGCAAAGCTTGGGAGAGATCACTAGCTTGGTCCCAGGCCTCCTCGGGGGAGCCGCCAAAGATCCCGGCAAAGTTTTTCCCCTCCACCACGAGGCAAAGGCAACGGCGTTCCACGGGCACCATGGCGGCGGCTCGATCCACCACGCGTCGCACGGGGGTCCACTTGTTTCCAATGATGAGTGGATTCGTAATTGTGGCTCCGAGCCAGTGGAAGAAGTTCAGGATTTGTGGTCCAGCCACGCCGGGGAAGAGATATTTATTGCCGCCTGAACAGCCGACGACTTCGTGCGGAAAGACTGGGCCGATAATCAGGACGGCATCATACTCCAGCAGGTGGCGATTGATCTCCACGGGCACATCCATGGAAAAAAGTCCGCCGGAGAGTTCGGAGATTTCCTGAGCGGGGATCTGTCCCAACTCAACCAGGGCGGCGGGATCGTCCCAGGCGTGGTTGAGAAAGCGCACTTTGGAGTAGGTGGTTTGCCGTTGCTCAAGGGAAATTTCCAGTCGCTGGCAGATGCCTTCTTCGCTCATGGGAGGATGCGTGCCCAGGGCGATCATGATATCCAGGGCACGGCAGCGCGGGCCGAGCTGTTGGTGGAGTTCCTGAAAAACCATGCCGACCGGCGCGGTGCGGGTGGCATCAGGAACGATGAGGAGAATTTTTTTATCGTCCCAGGTGTAATCGGCCGCGAAGTCGGCGAGAAAATTCCTCAAGGCCGGCCCTGAGATGCTACTGCCCGGTTCTGCCCGCAAAGTGTGCACCGCCATGGCCTTTAGATGGTTTGGGCCAAAAAGCCGCCGTCTACGCGCAGGTCTATTCCCGTGACAAATCCCGAAGCCTTGTTGCTAGCCAGGAAAATGGTGGCCCCGGCGAGTTCTTCCGCTGTGCCGAAGCGGGCCATGGGAGTGTGGCCTAGGATGCTCTGAGCGCGAGGGGTGGGGGAACCATCCTCATGGAACAGCAGGCGGCGGTTCTGCTCGGCAGGGAAAAAGCCCGGGGTGAGGGAGTTGACGCGCACCTTGAAAGGAGCCCACTCTCGGGCCAAGAACTGCGTAAGGTTGAGCACGGCAGCCTTGGCGGCGGAGTAGGCCACGACACGGCTGAGCGGCAGATGGGCAGATACGCTGGCAATGTTAATGATGCTGCCTTTTTGCCGCTTGACCATCTCTGCTCCGAAAACCTGGCAGGGAAGGAGAGCACCGCCGATCAGGTTCAAATCGAAGGATTCTCGCCAAGCTTGGAGGGAGATTCCCGGAAACGGGTTTTCTGGGGTGACGGTGACTGCGGGGGCATTGCCGCCAGCGGCATTGACGAGGATCGTGGTGGGGCCGAGTTTTTCTTGCACCGAAGTCTGCAGGGCTTCAACGCTCGAACGGTCCGCTGCATCCACTGGAAAAAATTCCGCTTGGCCACCGGCAGCGAGAATGGCCTGAACTCGCTCTTGACCTTTTTCGGCGCTACGCCCACACACGGCCACCGCCGCTCCTGCACCCGCAAGAGCGGAGGCCATTTCTCCACCCAAAACCCCGGTTCCTCCGACCACCACGGCCACTTCACCACGCAAATCAAACAACGACAAACTATTCATTGGTATCGCTAAAGCTAGACGCACGCCCCCGACGGAGACAATCGGGAAATGGACTGACTTTGGTGCCGGCGTTTACTGGCTGTTGAAGGAAAAGGTCAGGCCTCGCGATTGGGGAAGACGGGCGGTCGTGTTCCGGTGTGTTGATTTCAGCAGTTGCAGCGGCCATAGGATTTTATCGTGTTGGGTTGGGTT
>CAZQRL010000012.1:74170-125365 GCA_964595865.1 uncultured Chthoniobacteraceae bacterium | reverse complement strand
CGGGAGCGGCGAATTGGTGCCGCCGCCCCCTCGGTGTCATGAGTTAGGAGCCAGCGTATCGCCTGCTTTCTTACGCCCCGGGGTCTTTTTGACAGGAAGCAACATTGCACGGCCCAGCCATTCCCCGCAAGTTCCCTCCTTGCCAAAGGGATGGCTGCTGGAGTAAATAGGAATTCCTCCATCTTATGGCCGAAAACCCTATCCTCATTGATGCGCGGGGGCTGAAGTGTCCGCGTCCAATCATCGAATTGGCCAAAGCTAGACGGCAACATCCCCCGGGCACGGTTTTGCTGATCCAGGCAGATGACCTGGCTTTTGAAAGCGATGTGCGAGCTTGGTGCGAAACGACCGGGAATCTGCTCTTGGAATTGCAGAGTGCCAATGGCCAGAGCCAAGCTAAGATCGAGCTGATATGAGTGTCGGGGACCAAGCGGCGGAAGTGGCAGCACTGCGTCGCCGGGTCGAGCAGCTCGAGGAGCAGTTATCTGCGCGCTCGGCTCCTCCGTCCGATCCGCGGGAGGATAGCGTTTCCATCATTTGCTTCAGTGGCGAATGGGATCGGCTATTTGCCGCATTCACCATTGCCAACGGCGCCTTGGCCCTTGGGCAGGAAGTGCATGTGTTTTTCACATTCTGGGGAGCTACCGCCCTGCGCAAAAAATCCCTCTGGTCGCGCCTGAATCGCAATTGGATGCAAAATCTCCTCGGGCAGATGCTCCCGGGCAGTATTGCCGGGGCTCCACTTTCGAAGATGCACTGGGGTGGGCTTGGCAAGTGGGCCATGGGGATGCTTCTGAAAAAGCACGGCGTGGAAGATTTGCCGACCCTGATGACCAGCGCGCGGGATCTTGGGGCGAAATTCTACTGCTGCGATACTTCACTGCAGCTCTTCGGCTGGAAAAGTGAAGATTTGCTCGAAGGCGAGGCGACCCGTTGGTGTGGGGTCTCCACCTTCCTCAATATCGCCCTGAAAGGAAAAATCACCCTCTTCATCTAGGAGGCAGCTATGCAAGAAAACAAAACAACGGTTCAAACCATGGTCGTCCTGACCACCGGCAAACAAGACCGCGGCACCCGCGCCACCCTGGCTTTCTCCTGGGCTTGCACTGCCCTGGCCATGGGCCAGACCGCCGCGGTTTTTTGCACCATGGATGGCACGGTGTGGTCTTATCGCGATTCTCTGGCGGGAACGCGGGTGGAGGGATTTGAGCCGCTGGCGGAATATGTCGAGCAATTCCTCTCCCTCGGAGGACGCCTCCTGGTGTGTGCTCCGTGCAGCGAGTATTACTGCAGCGTCCGGCCGGAAGAAGTGCGCACCATGCTCTTGGATGGAGCCGAAGTCACCGGGCTGACCTCTGTGGTGAGCCTCATCGGTCCCGGCTCCACCGTGGTCACTTTTTGAGAATGCCCTCAGCCTCTGAAGTCGAAGCAGACGAAGCCTTGCTCCGCCTCAAGGCCCTGCGCGAGCAAATCAAACAGCTCGCCGCCGAGCACTCTCCTCTCGTGCATGCCGTCGAGGAGGCCGATGGACTGCTGGCGGAATTACAAGCTCAGCGCGAACATCTCCTCACTCTCAATCAGGGCCTGGCCCGGGCGGCTGCCGAATCCGCCGAGCTCTTGGCGGAAATCGAAAATAAAAACCGGGCTCTGCAGGAGATGAACCGCGAGCTCTCGATGGCCAACGCCCGCGCCGCCGAACTCATCGGGGAGATCGAGGACAAGAACGCGCGCATTGACAGCCTCAATCAAACTCTGGCCACAGCGAATGCCACCGCCGCCGAGCTCGTGGCCGAGCTGGAGATCCAACGCCTGGAGTTGGAAAAAGCCAACGCCGCCCTACGTCAGACCAACGAAGAAAAAGGGCATATTCTCGGGGTCGTGGCGCACGACCTGCGCTCCGGGGTCGGCGGCATGGGCGGCCTCGCGGAGCTCTTGGCGGAAGAGTTGGCACCCGAGCAAGAGCAGGCCCGGGAGTTTGTCCAACTTATGCAGGACGAATCCAAGCGCCTGCTGCACCTCCTTTCGACCCTGCTCGATATGTCCCGACTGGAGCAGGGGCGTCTGCAGCTGCGACTGGAAATCTTCGACCTGCGCGCCCTGGTAACGGAGTCTGTGGAATATCATCGGCACTTCGCGGAGTTGAAACAGCAAACGCTCTCCGAAGAAATCAGCCCCGCCCCTCTCTTGGTCGCGGGAGATCGCGTGCGGCTGCGCCAAGTGCTGGATAATTTCCTCTCCAACGCCATCAAATTCAGTCCCCGGGGGGGAACCATCCGGGTGCGCTCGCACAAAGTGAATCGGGAGGTGTCTGTGGAGGTCCATGATAGCGGGCCTGGCTTGACCCAGGAGGATGCCGGCAAGGTTTTCAAAAGCTTCCAGCAGCTCTCAGCCAAACCGACCGGCGGGGAGGAAAGTCACGGACTGGGCCTGGCGATCGCAAAAAAAGTCATCGAATCGCACCACGGCCGGATCTGGGCGGAGAACTCAGCCGATGCCGGAGGTGCCGTCTTCGGATTTGCCTTGTTGGCCCGGGACTGAAGAGCCCGCCGCGTCCGGCGGCAAAATTTCCACCATGGCTCCGCAGGGCACCCGCTCGAAGAGCTCGACCATATCGGCGTTGCGCAACCGGATGCAGCCATGACTGGCCGGCTGCCCGATCTGCTCCTCCTGATTGGTGCCATGGAAGTAAATGTAGCGCTCCCAGGTGTTGCGGTTGGGCTCATCCAAGCCGTGCAAACGCAGAATGCGGGTCAGCACCAAATCCTCCTCGCTCTTCGCGCCTGGTTCCCCAACGGGAAAAATTTCTCCCGTGAAACGACGTCCTCGCAAAATGGCTCCCGCAGGCAAATTGGCGCCGATTTTCTCAGCCACTATAAAGCGGCCGGTGGGGGTGCGGAAGCTGCCGGGAACAAAGCCCAAGCCGAATTTGGACGTGCTCACGGGATATTCCGCGACCCGTGTCCCCGCATGCCAGAGTTCCACCCGCTGCCCGGCTACCGAGACGCGCAGCAGCCAATCGGGTCTTGGAGTCACTGGCGCCGGCGAGCTCTCAGAGGGTTCTTGACGTTGCATTTCCCCTGCAGGCAGGCATAATTTGGAGCTTTTCTCAATGAGTAAATCTTTCACCGTGGCAATCGTCGGTGCCTCCGGGGCCGTGGGAGTGGAAATGATGCGCGTGCTCGAACGACGCCAGTTCCCACTCCGTGAGCTGCGCCTGCTGGCGTCTGCACGCTCCGCCGGTCGCAAGCTCCCTTTCCAGGGCCAGGAAATCGCCATCTCGGAACTCACCCCCGCCTCTTTCTCCGGAGTGGATTTTGCCCTCTTCTCTGCGGGAGCCTCCATTTCCCGGGAGTTTGCCCCGCACGCTGTTGCCGCCGGAGCCGTCGTGGTGGATAATTCCTCGGCCTTTCGCATGGAACCGGATGTGCCTTTGGTCGTTCCGGAAATCAACGCTGCCGATATCGCCGGGCACCGCGGCATCCTGGCCAATCCCAACTGCACCACCGCCATCACGCTCATCGGGCTGGCTCCACTGCATCGGGCCTTCGGAGTCCGGCGGGTCATCGCCTCCAGTTACCAGGCGGTGAGTGGCTCTGGAGCCCAAGCAATTCTCGAATTGGAAAATCAGGTCGCCGCGTTGGCCCGAGGGGAGACCATTCAGCCCTCGGTCTATCCCCACCAGATCGCTTTCAATGTCATTCCGCAAGTGGATCGCTTCCTCGACGATGGCTACACCAAGGAAGAGATGAAAATGCAAAACGAAGGCCGACGCATTCTTCACCTGCCCGACTTCCGGGCTTCCGTAACCTGCGTGCGGGTGCCGGTTTACCGTTCTCACTCCGTGGCGGTCACCGCGCAGTTTGTCGAGCCGGTGGATTTGGCGCGGGCACGGGAAGTGCTGGCAGCGGCTCCGGGACTGCAAGTTGTGGATGATCCGCAGAACTCTCGCTACCCCATGCCACTGGAGTGCTCCGGGGAAGATGATTGCCGCATCGGTCGCCTCCGTCTGGATTGTGCCCTGGAGAATGCCCTCAGTTTCTGGATTTGCGGCGATCAACTTCTCAAAGGGGCCGCCCTCAACGCGGTGCAAATCATGGAGCACGCCGCTCGGCTAGCACACCCGGCACTCACCGCATGAGTCAGCCCTTGCTCGAAGTCACAAAACTGCGGGTGTGGTTTCCCATATATGGGGGATTACTCCGCCGACGCGTCGGGGAAATCCGCGCCGTGGATGATGTCAGCTTCTCGGTCCAGGCCGGTGAGACCGTGGGGCTGGTGGGAGAAAGCGGCAGCGGCAAAACCACCATCGGCCGCGCAATCCTCAACCTCACTCCCGCCACCGGCGGCTCGGTGAAGTTCCAAGGCCGCGAAATTCTTGGACTGCCCGAGCGCGAATTCCGTCCGCTGCGCCGGCAGATGCAGATGATTTTTCAGGATCCCTTCGGATCTTTGAATCCGCGTCTGACCATCGGAGCTATTCTCACCGAACCCTACGAGATTCATTTTCCCGCGCTGAGCAAAAGCGAACGCCAAGAAAAGGCCGCCGAGTTGCTGCGGCGCGTGGGACTTGATGGCAAAATGCTTGGACGCTACCCGCACGAATTCAGTGGCGGACAACGCCAGCGCATCGGGATCGCCCGCGCCTTGGCCGTGGAGCCGGCCTTTATTGTCTGCGATGAGCCGGTGAGCGCTCTCGACGTGAGTGTGCAAGCAGCGATCGTTAATCTACTGCGCGATTTGCAGGAGGAGCTGGGCTTGGCTTATCTCTTCATTGCCCACGATCTCGCCATCGTCGAACACCTCAGCGATCGCGTCGTCGTCCTCAATCGCGGGAAAATCGTCGAAACGGGAACTCCCGAGGAAATTTACCGCAATCCCCAGGAAGACTACACCCGCACTCTGCTGGCAGCCGTTCCCAGCCTGGAGATCGAACCCGCCGCCCCGACGGGCCAGTAAAGGCTCCCGGGCACCCCGCAGAAGCCTATTCGCGGGCGGGATTCTGGTCGCGGGCGGGATTCTGGTCGCGGTAGGTCAGGAAGCCCCCGGAAAAATTGCGGGCGCGGAAGCCATGGCCCACGAGAATCCGACAGGCATAATAACCTCGCTGCCCCACCTGGCAGAAGGTGAGAATTTCCCGATCGCGGGGCAGTTCAGCGAGCCGGTCGCGCAGTTGGGGGAGCGGAATGTTGACCGCTCCAGGCACCGAACCCGCGGCAAATTCGTCGGGGTCACGCACATCGAGCAGGAAGCTCGTCGCGGGATCCGGCAGCTCCCCGGTCACCCAGTGGACCACCGGCATGTCTCCACGCAGCACATTCGCCGCGATCATCCCAGCGTAGTTCACGGCATCCTTGGCAGCCCCATATTGCGGGGCATAGCAAAGCTCGGCCTCCTCGAGATCAAAGACCGTGGCCCCCATTTGAATCATCGAAGCAAAGACATCAATCTTCCGGGCGGCATCTTTCATACCGACGGCCTGCGCTCCCAGCAAGCGACCGCTGGATTGTTCGAAGAGGACCTTCAAATGAATCATCTCCGCGCCGGGGTAGTAGGCCACATGGTTTTTCGGGTGCAGATAGACCTTGGCAAAGTCGGTGCGGCCAGCGCGTAACAAGCCCTTTTCCGTGGCTCCGGTGGCGGCAATGGCCATCTCAAACACCCCGCAGACACTCGTGCCCTGCACCCCACGAAAACGCACCTCTCTTCCCGCGAGAACATCGGCCACCAAGCGCCCTTGCCGATTGGCCGGACCTGCCAAGGCCAACAACGTGGGTTGCCCCAGCACGAGATCTTTGACCTCAATCGCATCCCCAACGGCAAAAATATGTGGATCGCTGGTGCGCAGTTGATCATCCACCTGGATGCCTCCGCGAGCCCCGAGCGTCAGTCCCGCCGCCTTGGCCAAGCCACTATCGGGCCGCACCCCCAAAGCGGAAATCACCAGATCGGCATCGCCCGCCCAACCGCTCCGGGTTTTCACGCGCAGCTGGCTCCGCCCTCCGACTGCCACTTGCTCAATGGCCGCCAACCCATCACCCAGGCGCAGGTCAATGCCATGATGCCGCAAATGAAACTCCAAGGGCCGCACCATCTCGGGATCCAGCGGCGGCATGACCTGCTGGGCCATTTCCACCACCGTCACTTCCAAGCCCCGATGACGCAGGTTTTCCGCCATTTCCAAACCGATAAATCCCGCACCGACCACGATGGCCTTTTTCGCCGAGCGTTCCTCCATCCACTGCCGAATCACCCGCATGTCCGGAATCGTTCGCACCGTGAAAACCCCCGGCAGCTCCAGCCCCGGAATCGGCGGGCGCAAAGGCGTGGCCCCTGGCGAGAGCACCAGCGCATCGTAGCTTTGGCTGAATTCCTCTCCCCGGGCCAAGTCACGCACCCGCACCACCCGTTGCTGCGGATCAATCGCCAGCACCTCATGACGGATTTTCACTTCGATATTGAAGCGATCCCGGAAGAGTTCCGGGCTGGCCAAAATGAGACTGCTCTCCTCGGGAATGACGTCCCCGACATGATAGGGCAGCCCGCAGTTGGCAAAGGAAACAAACGCCCCGCGGTCAAAAATCAAAATGCTCGCGCTTTCATCCAGTCGGCGCAAGCGGGCCGCACAGGAAGCTCCCCCCGCCACTCCGCCGACAATCACAATTGCGCGCGGCTTCCCACTCATCATTTTTCAATTAGTAAAACAAAGCAAAGACCGGGGTCGGATAAACCCCGAGCACCAAGGTCAGAATCGCCAAAACTGCGAGCAACACCGCCACCGGCCACGACACGCGACAAGGGGCCGCCGTCTCCGCATCACCCGGCACCGGCATCCAATACATCGCCCGCACGACTTTGAGGTAGTAGTAGAAACCACAGGCCACCGCCCCAGCCCCGATCACGACCAGCGGAATCAACCCCGCTGCCACCGCCGCCTGAAAGAGGAAAAATTTGGCGAAGAATCCAGCCGTGAAAGGCAGGCCAGCCATGGAAAGCACCGCCAAGGTTAGGCAGGCGGCGAGGAACGGCGATCGTCTGCCCAGCCCATTGAAGTCACTGATGTTATCCGCCCCTACCGCATTGCTCACGGCAATCATCACCGCAAAAGCAGCCATGGTCATAATCAAATAGGCGGTGAGATAAAAGGCAATCGTCGGCCCGGCAATGCCTGTCTGCACCGTCGCCACAGCCATCAGCAGATAACCCGCATGGGCCACGCTGGAATAAGCCAACAGGCGCTTGAAATTGGTCTGTGGGATCGCGGCCAAGTTGGCCAAAATCAAACTCGCTCCCGCCAAGACCGCCACCACCAAGAGGACTTTGTTCTGAATTGCCGGCAACACCAGAAACGGCTCCAAGACACGCAGCAGCACCACAAATCCCGCCGCTTTGGAGGCCACGGAAAGGAAAGCCGTCACCGGCGTTGGCGCACCTTGATAAACGTCCGGCACCCAGAATTGGAATGGCACCGCCGCGACTTTGAATCCCAACGCCACCAGCACCAATCCCAGGCCAAAGAGCAACCCCGGGTGCTGCGCGACGGAAATTTCCGGGAGCTTCTCCGCAATGGCGGGCAGGCTGGTGGTGCCAAAAACGCCAAAAATCCAGGTAATCCCAAAGACCACAAAGCCAGTGGAAAGGGCTCCCAGGATGAGATACTTCACCCCGGCTTCCAAGGAGCCGTGGGCTTTGCGCATGTAAGCCACCAGGATGTAAAACGTAATTGTGACCAGCTCCAGGGAGACAAAAATGAGGATGAAATCCGTCGCGGAAACCATCCACATCATCCCCGCACAGGCAAAAAGTGGCAGGCTGTAAAACTCTCCCGCTCCCGCTCCCGCCTTGGCCGAGGGAAGGGCTTTCAGCAAGGCGGGGGTGAATTCCAGGGAAAGTAGGATCACGCAAAAGGTCGCGGCCAGGAGGAATTGCTTGAAAAACATCGCCAGCGCATCCGCCGAGTAATAGGCCGCATACGCGGCAGCGGGATTCATGGCGTTGGCATCGGCCAGGAAAGTCAGTCCGAAAACTGCCGCCACGGCCAGGAGAGCCGAGTAGCCAAGAGCCTTTTTCGAGACCGACTCCGCAAAGGCTTCGACCAGAATCAGGAAGAAGCCGGTGCAGACCAGAATGGTTTCTAGAAAAATCGGGTTCATTGAGCGATGAGGGCAGGGGTGAGATAGGTCACCAGCAGCTGCGGATAAAAGCCAACCACCAACAGCACCGCCAGCAGCAGCAGCAGGGCCAGGCGGGGTTGCAAACCGAGGTCGGAGAGTCCCTTCCAGCGCTCCGGCGTCTCACCGAAATAGACCGCCCGGTAGGCCCGCAGACCATACACCGCCGAGATCACCACCCCCCAGACCGCGACCACGGTGGTAATTTGGAAAAGGTTGTAGGGCTGCTCTCCCCCGCTGGCAAAAGCTCCGAAGAAAATCAGGATCTCCCCGGCGAAATTGGCGAACCCAGGCAAACCAATCGAAGCCATGGTGGCAAAGCCAAACAGGAGCCCAGCCACCGGCGTGGCTCTTCCGAGACCACCCAGTTCAGAAAATTCCAACGTCCCGGTGCGTTGGCGAATCTGGCCCGCCAATCCCAGCAGCGCCGCAACGCTCAATCCATGGGCAAACATGAGCAGCGCCGCACCAGTCGAGCTCAACTGATTCAACAACCCTCCAGCAAACCCCAAGAAAATATACCCCATGTGCATCACCGAGGAATACCCCACCATCCAGTCCAAGCGCTTCTGCGCTGTGGTCACGTAACCAACGTAGAGGATGTTGCAAATGATCAACCCCAGGAGCAACGGGGACCAAGCCTGAATGGTCTCAGGGAAGATCGGGGCCACCAACCGGAAGAGCCCGTAAAGACCAAATTTTTTCAGCACCCCGGCATGCAGCATCGCCGCCGGAGCGGGAGCCGAAGCATAAGCCGCCGGGGCCCAAGTGTGGAAGGGAAAGAGCGAAACCAATGTGCCAAAGCCGAAGAGCAGCAAGAGATAGACCCAGGCATCCGGGCGCAGAATCCCTTGTTTGCCCATTTCTGCCAAGATGCGCATGTCAAAGGTGCGCATCTCCGTGGGCACGCTGAGATACAACCCGATCAAACCCAGGAGCAGAACAAAACTGCCCAGCGCCAGGTAAATGGTGGCTTTCCAGGCCGCCGCCTGACGATCCCCGCTGCCCCAGATCCCGATGAGGAGAAAGGTGGGAATCAAGGCCAGCTCATGGAAAGCATAGAAAAAGAACACGTCCACCGAGGCGAAGGCCCCAATGACTCCGGCGGAAATCAACATCACATTGCCGTAATAGAGCCCCGGCTGTTTGTCGGGCTCCGGAGACACCCAGATCGCCGCCAAGGTCACCACGCCAGCCAGCAAGAGCATCACCAGCGAGAATCCATCCGCCCCGAGCGTGAAATTTAATCCCCAGGCCGGCACCACCGCCCATTGCATGAAAAACTGATGCGTTCGAGAGGCCGCAAGGTCGTAATTAAAAAAGAGCCCCGCGATGAGAATCGTATTTAACAGCGCCCCCAGCAGCGCGGTCTTCCTCGCCGTTCCCGGAGCCAGGAAACAAAAGAGTCCGGTCAGCAGCGGAATCAGAATGACGAAGAAAAGCGCACTCATGGGAAAGAAAATTCTCCGCTAGCGAGAGAGAAGAAGATAAAGCAACACGATCACCCCGGCCCCAAAGAAGAAGCTGTAAGCCTGCAAGTTCCCCACTTGCAACAGTCGCAAGGCATACCCCGCCCCCCAGGCCGTGAGGGCGGCCAAATGCACCAGGCCATCCACCACCCAGCGGTCCAAAAAGGCACACAGCTGGGCCAAGCCCCCCTGCACCCAGCGCACCAACCAGCCGTAGAAATCATCAATGTAGAGCCGGTTGGCAAAGAGAGGGATCGAGACCGGATCGGTCTTTGGCCCGCGCAGGTAAAGCCCCGCCGCCCCGGCGATCCCCACCAAGAGGAAACCGTAAATGATGAGCCGCGTCAGCAGAGGAACGTCTTCCGGATGCGCCGGGTGAATGTAGAGCTTGGCAATAAACGGCCAGCCGGAACTGAGCGCCAGCACCGCCAGGATCATCATCGGCACCAACATTACCAAGGGAGATTCATGCGCCTGGCGGGCCTCTACCGAACGCGGAGCCCCAAAGAATACCACAAAGAAAAGCCGGAAGGTGTAGAACGCGGTGAAGGCCACCGCAGCTGCGGAAATCCAGAAAAGCGGCCGGTTACTCACCCAAGCCCACTCGATAATCAAATCTTTGCTAAAGTAACCGCTGAATGGCGGCACCCCAGCCAAAGCCAAGGCCCCGGCCCCCATGACCAAGAAAGTCATGGGCATCTTGTTTTTCAGACCGCCCATTTTCCAGATATCCTGTTCGTGGTGCATTCCGACAATCACCGAGCCGGCAGCCAAAAACAGGAGACACTTGAAGAAGGCGTGGTTGACCAGATGAAACATCCCCACCTCAGCATTAGCAGCGATTCCCATGGCCAGGACCATGTAGCCCAGCTGGGAAATGGTCGAATAAGCCAGGATGCGTTTGATATCATTCTGCTGAATCCCCATTAACCCCGCCAGCAGACAGGTAATGCCACCGATCCACGCGATGATCACCAGCGCCCCGGCGGAAAGTTCGAGAATCGGGAAAATCCGTGCCAGCATGTAAACCCCCGCCGCAACCATGGTGGCCGCATGCAACAGCGAGGAAACCGGGGTCGGGCCTTCCATCGAGTTCGGCAACCACACATGCAAGGGCATCTGCGCCGACTTGCCGATCGTACCGCAGAAAATCAGCACCAAAGCCAGCGTTAGGGCCGCCGGATTTCCCTCTGCCAAGGCTGCCGCTTTCCCGGTGAGCTCTCCAAAGGAAAAAGAGCCCGTGTAAAACCAGAGCAAGATGATCCCCAAGAGAAAGCCAAAGTCCCCCACGCGATTGACCGTGAAGGCCTGCTTGGCAGCTTCGGCCGCCGAGTTTCGCCGGTAATAATGCCCGATGAGGATGTAGGAGCTTACCCCGACCAACTCCCAAAAGATAAACATCATCAGGAAGTTGTCCGCCAGGACAATCCCGAGCATCGAGAAAAGGAAGAGGCTCAGCCCGGCAAAATAGCGCGCATAGCCCTCCTCCTTCGCCATGTAGCCGGTGGAGTAGATAAAGACCAAAGTCGCCACACTCGTCACCACCACGAGCATCAGCCGACTCAACGCATCAATCGTCAGGCCGATGGGGATGGAAAAATTGAGGGAGAAAGAACTGAAATCCAGCCAGTTGAAGCGCAGGGGCACGGTCGGATCCTCGCCGAAGACCATGGCCCAGCTCAGGACGCAGGTCAGTGCGGCAGTGCCGATGGCCAAGCCCGCCGAAATCGCTTTAGCATACCGTCCGAGAAACAAAATCAGTCCCGCAGCCAGCAGCGGCGCAAATAACAGAACCCAGGGAAAGACGTGCGTATTCATCAGTAGCGCAAGGAATCCAAATCTTCCACGTGCGTCGTCTGTTTGGCCCGAAACAGCGCCACAATGATGGCCAGCCCCACCGCCACCTCCGCCGCAGCGACTGTGATGATGAAAAACACCAGGACCTGTGCGTCGAAGTTCGGTAGCCCCAGGGCATCCAAGTGGAAACGCGAGAAGGCGACGAGGGAAAGGTTGGCCGCGTTCAGCATCAGCTCCAGCCCCATGAAAATAATGAGGATGTTTCTCCGCAGCAAAACCCCGGCCAAGCCGATCATGAAGAGCAGGCCGCTTGCCACCAGGAAATGACCCAAAGTCAGCATCTTATTTCAGCTCCTTTCGGCTGAGCACAACCACACCAATGGTCGCCACCAGCAACAGCACCCCAATGATCTGCAAGGGCAGGTTGTATTGGGAAAAAAGCGTTAGCCCCACCTGGGCCACATCGCTGCCCCACCCCTCAGGAAGCGGAGCGGCAGTTTGCCCCGCCAGAGGCAAGCTGCGCACCACATGCACGATCGCATAGGTGAAACCACAGAGCACCAGGCCTCCGCCCACCCAAGCGGAGATCTTCACCCGCCGACTCCGCTCGGATTTCAAATCTAAAAGCATGATGATGAAAAGGAAGAGCACCATCACCGCCCCGGCATAAACGAGGATTTGAATGACCCCGATAAAGAAGGCCTCCAGGATGATGAAGAGCGCCGCCAAGGAGACAAAGGAGAGCACCAAGCTCATGGCACTGGAGACTGGATTGCGCAGCAAAATAACCAGGGCCCCGAAAACGAGCATCAACGAGGCAAAAATCCAAAAGAGGGCGAGCTGCATGGAAGGCGCTATTTGGTTAGGGCAAAGGGCGAAGAGCGAACAAGCGGAAAGTTATTTTTTCTCGTTCCACTTGTTCACCAGACCCGTGCGCACCCCTCCCAGCTCGTAGAGCTTGGCCTTGTTATGCACCATCTCCGCCCGGCTCTCCCCGGTAATGGAGTAATCCTTGCGGAGAAAGATCGCCTGCTCCGGGCACACCTCTTCACATAGCCCGCAGTAGATGCACCGGATCATGTCAATCTCGAACTCCCGGGGCCGCTTTTCCACCTTGCCCCAGCGATCCTCCGCGGGAATTTCCTCCGGACGAATGGTGATCGCCCGCGGCGGGCAGATAAACTCACACAGCTGGCAGGCCACGCAGCGTTCACGCCCGTGCTCATCCTTAACCAACGTCGGCGCGCCCCGGTAATGCTCCGGCAAATGGGAGTCCCATTTTTCCTCCGGGTAAAGCATCGTCACTTTGGTTTTTCCCAAAAGACGGTCTTTGAAGTGCTTGAGCGTGATCGCCAGTCCCGCCAGCAGAGCCGGCAGGTAAAGCTTTTCGGCGAGAGAGAGTTTTGCGCGTTGAACGACGAGGGCCATGGCCGGTGAAGTGTTACACTACTTAACGAAAGTGAGGATGATCGCGGTGAGCAAAATGTTGCAGAGTGCCAGCTCGAAGAAGAAATACCAGCCGAGCTTCATCAGTTGGTCATAGCGGAAACGCGGCAACGTCCAGCGCACCCAAATCATGAAGAGCAAGAGCGCCACGACTTTGGCGAAAAAGACCCCGATATTCACCAGTCCCCAAAGCGCCCCCGCCAACCATTCCGGGATGAAAGCCAGCCCCAAGAACGAAGTCGCCGAGCCATCCGGAATGAGCGGCAGGCTCCAGCCGCCCAAAAAGAGCGTCACAATCACGCCCGACCCGGCAATCATCGCCGCGTACTCCCCGAGGAAAAACAGCGCAAACCCCATCGAAGAGTATTCGGTGTGATACCCCCCCACGAGCTCCTGCTCGGCCTCAGGCAAGTCGAAGGGCAGCCGGTTGGTCTCGGCAAAAATCGCCACCAAGAAAACCAGGAAGGAGAGGAAAAGAGGCAGCCAGAGCAAGACGCGCTGCAAAGAAAAACCCGCCGCGAAGGATGCCAGAATCGTCGAAGGGTCGCGCAGAGCCGTGGCCAGATCAAAACCCTGCGGCCAGAAGGGCGCCACCAACCAGCCATTTTCCACCTGGTAACGCACGATATCCGGGAGATTCAAGGTGCCTACGACCATGAAGACCGGAATGACCGAAAGTCCCAGAGCCAACTCGTAGGAAATCATCTGCGAGCTGGAGCGTATGCCTCCCAGGAAAGGATACTTGGAGTTCGACGCCCAGCCAGCCAGGACAATCCCATACACCCCCAAAGAAGACACGGCAAAGACCCACAGCACCCCGATATCTATGTTGGCGATGACCATCGGCACCCCGAAGAGCGTGCTCCCAAAGGGCAGCACCGCCAGAACGAGGATGGGCGGGATCATGGCCAGCTTTGGCGCGATGAAGTAGTAAAACTTATTCGTCGAAGCTGGAATAAAGTTTTCTTTCAGAAGGAGTTTGATCGCATCGGCGATGGGCTGAATGAGCCCTTCCGGCCCGACCCGGTTCGGCCCGCAGCGATCCTGGATGAAGGCACTGACCCGGCGCTCAGCATACACGGTGTAGGAAACCAGAAACAACACCACTGCCAAGAGTCCCCCGATTTTTAACAGGGTCGTCCAAGTGAGAAAAATCTCCGGCTGAAAAGCCAAAGCGGAAAGTTGGGCCAGATCGGGAATCATAACGGAGCAAAGGCCGGGGTGGCAGGCGGGACGGATGCGACGGGCACGGGTTGGTAAAGATGCAGCCCCTCCAGCTGCACCCCGAGATCCCCGATTTTACCGAGGTTCAGATTGGCGAGAGGCGCATGCGCGACGGCCATCAGTTGGAAAACTTCTTCAATCGTGTAGAGCCCATTGGAGCCGCCGACTGCGGCTGTCAGATCCCGCAGGATCTCCCAGTCGGTGCGGGCCTCGCCAGGAGCCTTGATAGCTTGATTGAGCCGCTGGAGGCGCCCCTTGAGATTGATCATGGAGCCGCGTTTCTCGGCAAACCCCGCTGCCGGGAAGACGAAGTGCGCCTTGGCCGTGGTGCGGTTGGGAAGAATATCCGTGGCCACGATCAGCTCCAACTTGGCGAGATCTTCCTCCGCTAAACCGGCTTTGACCGCATCCTCACCCAGCACAATGAGGGCTTTAATTTTCCCGTTGCGCACCCCGGCCACCATTTCCGCCAACCGGTGTCCCGGCTGCGTTGTCGTCAGGCCCATCAGGATCGCCCCGTTGGTATTCGGATTGCCATCCGGGGCAATGAGGAAGCCATCCCCTTCTTGCGGCCGGGGCAGGATGTCCGTGAGCTCAATTTTCAGTGCCTTCGCGAGGCGTTTGGCGAGGAAGAGCTCCTCGTTCGTCGCCCGTGCGGAGCCCAGGAGCGCGATTTCGCCGGGAGCAAAGGTTTTCAAAGCTTGGCCCGCGCCTGCCAAGGCCTCACTCCACTTGGCGACCCGCCCCCCGAGGAGTGGCTTGGTCAGCCGGGCCTCATCATGCAAATACTTGAAATTGAGCCGATGGGAATCTGGCATCCAGCAGGAGTTCACGAAGTCGTTTTCCCGGGGCGTGATGCGGTAAATGACATCTTGGCGGCTGCCGACGAGGATGTTCGTTCCGGTGCCGCAGTTCACATCAATGGTCTTGGTCTCCTTGAGAAACCAGACTCGCATTTTGAAGCGGAAGTCCTTGGAAGTCAGGGCCCCCACCGGGCAAATGTCCACGGTGTTCAGGGAGTAGTTGTTATCCAGACGCTTCCCGGGATAGACAGTCAACGTGGTGTGGCTGCCGCGCTGCGTGAAGCCCAGCACGTCATCCTTGGCGATTTCCTGCATGAAGCGGATGCAGCGCGAGCACATGATGCAGCGTTCATCGTCGAGCATGATGTGCTTGCCGATATCCACCCGCTTCGGTTTTTTCACCTTCTCCTCCAGGAAACGCGATTCCCCTTTGCCAAACTCCACGCTGAATTCCTGCAGTCGGCACTCCCCGGCCTGATCGCAGATCGGGCAATCGAGCGGGTGGTTGATGAGCAAAAATTCCATCACTCCATTGCGACATTCCTCGACCATCGGGGAATTCGTCCTCACCGCCATGCCTTCGCTGATTTCCGTGGCGCAGGAAATCGCCGGGCGCGGGCCCCAGGCAATGACCGGGCGCCCATCCGGCCCCAACTCCGGTTTGCGATCCGGCCCCATCTTGGGCATCCCGAGCTCCACCAGACACATGCGGCAATTTCCCGGCGAGGACAACTTGGGATGGTAGCAGTAGTGCGGAATGAATTTCCCGCTCTTCATGCAGGCCTCAATCAGGCGTGTGCCTTTAGGAAATTGTTTCCATTCGCCATCCACTTGGACGTTAAGCAGCGGAACGGCGGATTCGGTGGAGCTCATGCGTAGTGTTGGGTTTACCTTCTATGATTCGTCTGTGCGGCAAATTACGACGCTCTTTCTTCTAGTCAGCCGCTTCGGGTTGGCAAGGAAAAGCTCGACCGCAAAAGGCCGGTGCGTCCCGCGGCGGCTGTTGTCCGCCGAAAGTGCAGGTTGGGGGGTAGCTGCGGCGGCGGCACCCTTGGTCCAAGGGCAGTGGTAGATCTTCCCTTTGCGCTGCCTTGCCAGCGGACTGCAACCCTTGAACAAATTTCCGCTGGGGAATTGCGGGGGTAACGGAGCCAGACTCGCGCCCGCGGAATTCGATGGGCACTCAGCCAAGGACTTACTGGCGGTGAGGGAGGGATTCGAACCCTCGGTAGCCTTTTGAGCTACGGCGCTTTAGCAAAGCGCTGCTTTCGACCTCTCAGCCACCTCACCAGAAAACTCTCCGGCAATCTGTTGGGCTGAGTCGGCAAAGTCAAGCTGCTTCGGTTCCGGCCACCCATCGCCGCGAAAGCCCGCTTCAGGAAAAGATTCGCCCCCGCCCGAAGGCCTCTGGAACACCTTGGCGAGGGTTCGTTGAACAGTTCGGGGTTGCCAAGCGGCACCTTCGCCCTTAAGTAAGACCATCATTTTTTCGATATGGGAAACTTAACAAAACGCGACTTGGTAGTGCGGATCAGCAACGAGACCGGGCTCACCCAGCTGCAGGTTTTCGAGGTGGTGCAAAAGACGCTGGATTACATCACGGAGGCTTTGGCGAACGGGGAGGATGTGGAACTGCGGAAGTTTGGGGTCTTTGAAGTGCGCCTCACCAAGCCGCGCGTGGGTCGGAATCCGCGCTCTCCGGGCAAGGATGTGCCGATCCCGGCGCGGGCCACCGTGAAGTTCAAAGCGGGAAAAACCATGCGTGCCCAGGTGCTTTTGCGCACAGCAGAGCTGGAAAAAGCGGGGCGCAATCCGACCAAGAAGACCGCCAAGTAATGGGGCAACCCTCGCGGGGGCGAAGGGACAGATTCTCTGCTTCGGCGCAGCCCGGGCAGACGTAACCTGCAACCATGAAATCGAACGTCGTGCAGCCTCCCCCCACCGCCTCTCCTTCCAACATCCGGCTGCGCGGAGTGCGGCAAAACAACCTCGCCGGCTTCGATTTGGAATTACCCACCGGCCAGCTGATTGTTGTCACGGGCCCCAGCGGCAGCGGCAAATCCAGCCTGGCCTTTCAAACCGTCTATGCCGAGGGCCAGCGGCGTTATGTCGAAACCTTCAGTCCCTACACCCGGCAGTTCCTCGATCGGATGGACAAGCCGCAGGTGGATGCCATCGAAGGCATCCCCCCTGCCATTGCCATTGAGCAGTCCAATCACGTCAAAAGCACCCGTTCAACGGTCGGGACCATCACCGAAATCAACGATTACCTCAAAGTCTTGCTTCCCCGCTTGGTCCGGGGCTGTTGCCCGTCCTGCCAGCGGGCCGTGCAGCCGGAGACAGCGGCCTCCTTGGCGGAAAAAATTCGCTCGACTTGCGCGGGCAAGGCGGTCCTGATCACCTTTCCGGTCAAGACTGGAGCCGAAAGCACCCCGCGCGATCCGGCAGATTTCTTGCAATTTCTCCGCGAGCAGGGCTATCTGCGCGTGCTGCTCTACGGGCAGGTGCGTCGCACGGACGAGCCGGATTCGCTCCCCGCTTCGTTGCCCGCGGTGGTGCAAGTCGTGCAAGACCGCCTCACAGTGAGCAGTCGCACCTCTGGCCGGTTGCTAGAGGCCCTCGAACAAGCCCTGCGCCTTGGGCAAGGTAAAATCCAAGTCGTCGAGACCGAGGGGTTGCAGGCGCATCCCTTTTCCACCGGCTGGCATTGTGCCCATTGCGACCTCGACCTGCGTCCGCCGACCCCGGGACTCTTCAGCTTCAATCATCCCTTGGGAGCTTGCCCGACCTGCCGTGGCTTTGGGCGCACGATCGGAATTGATTTCGCCCGCGCTTTGCCCGACCGCACCTTGAGCATCGCCGAGGGCGTGGTGCGGCCGTTTCAGTCCGGCTTTTCCCGAGAGTGCCAGCAGGATTTGCTTCGCCACTGCGCAGAGCGGGGCATTGACGTGGATTTGCCTTTTGAGGAGCTGCCCCAAGCGGAGCAGGATTTTGTCATTCTCGGAGAACCCGGGGGCTCTGCGGAGGAGAAATGGGAGGCCGGTCGTTGGTATGGCGTGAAAGGTTACTTCGAATGGATGGAGTCGCGCACTTACAAGATGCACATCCGCGTCCTGCTGAGTCGTTACCGCGCCTATCGCCAGTGCCCGGATTGCCAAGGCGGGCGCTACCAACCCGAGACGCTCGCCTACCGTCTGCCCGTCGGCGAACGCCAACTCACCCTCCCGGAGATCAATCAACTCCCGCTCCGCAGCCTGGAGGAAATCTTCGCCGCGCTAGCCGACACCCTCCCCAACACCGCGCAAGATGCTGGCACGCGTCTGGTCCACCGGCAGATTCATTCCCGCTTGCAGTATCTCAACCGCGCGGGCTTGGGCTACCTCACCCTCGACCGCCCGACCCGCACCCTCTCCGGCGGTGAACTTGAGCGTGTCAACCTCACCTCCTGCCTCGGTGCCTCGCTCGTCAATACCCTCTTCGTCCTCGACGAACCCAGCGTCGGCCTGCATCCGCGCGATACCGGGCGCTTGGTGGAAATCATGGAGCAGCTCCGCGACAAGGGGAACACCCTCTTGGTGGTGGAACACGAAGAGGCGGTGATTCGGGCGGCAGATCACCTGGTGGACATCGGTCCGGGGCGTGGTCGCTCTGGCGGGCAGCTGGTTTTCAGCGGACCGGCCCAGGCTATCGAGCAGGTGCAGGGCTCCCTCACCGCCGATTATCTCACCGGCACAAAAACTATCCCTCTGCCCCGGCATCGCCGACCTCCGAAGGAATTCATCGAGCTGCGCGGCATCCGCCACCACAACCTGCAAAAACTCGACGTGCGCATCCCCCTCGGAGTCTTTTGCTGCGTCACCGGGGTCTCCGGCTCGGGCAAAAGCTCTCTCGTCAAAGACGTCCTCTACCGCAATCTCGATCTCGACCCGACTGCCGAAGCGGAGGCTCCAGGCTTCTGTCGCGAAGTGCGGGCCCCGCTCGATCTTTATGAAGTCGTGCTGGTGGACCAATCGCCCCTCGCCCGCACCCCCCGCTCCACCCCGGCAGTTTTCCTCGGGGTCTTCGACTCCATCCGTGAACTCTTTGGGCTTTCTCCCGCCGCCCTCTCTGCCGGGTTCACGCCCTCAAGCTTTTCCTTCAACTCCGGCAATGGTCGCTGCGAGCGCTGCCAGGGACTGGGCTTCGAGAAAGTCGAAATGCAGTTTCTCAGCGACCTCCACCTCCGCTGTCCGGAATGTGAGGGACGCCGTTTTCAAAAGCGCGTGCTGGAAATCCGCCTCGCCGGGCGCTCCATTCACGAGGTCTTGGAAATGACCGCCGCTGAGGCCATCCCGTTTTTTGCCGCTCTGGAAGATAACCGGGAAATCACCCGCCCGCTCTCCCTCTTGGCGGAAGTCGGGCTCGACTATCTCCGTCTCGGACAACCCGTCAATACCCTCTCCGGTGGCGAATCCCAGCGCCTCAAGCTCGTCCGCCGCCTCCTCGATGGCGCCCAAAAAACCGCCGGCCGCCGACCGTTGCTCATTTTCGACGAACCCACCACAGGCTTGCATTTTGATGACATCCGCATCCTCCTCGGGGTCTTCCAGCGCCTGGTGGAGGAGGGCCACAGCCTGGTGGTAGTGGAACATAACCTAGAGGTGATCAAGTCCGCCGATTGGGTTCTCGACCTTGGCCCGGAGGCTGGCGACCTCGGCGGGCAACTTGTCGCCGAAGGTCCGCCCGAGACTATCGCCGCCTGCGCCGTTTCGCATACCGGACGCCACCTCCGCCCCGTGCTCGGCTTGGAGCCGTCAGACCGCTCCCTCCGCCCGGCAAAATCTCCCCGCCCCGCCCACAAGGGTAAAATCAGCATCCATGGAGCCCGCGAACACAACCTGAAGAACATCTCCCTGGAAATTCCCCGCGACGAGCTGGTCGTCATCACGGGCCTGAGCGGCTCCGGCAAGTCCACCCTCGCTTTCGACCTTCTCTTCGCCGAAGGCCAGCGGCGCTTCCTCGACAGCATGTCGCCCTATGCACGGCAATTCGTCCAGCAGATGGAGAAGCCCGAAGTGGATTGGGTGGAAGGGCTGCCCCCGACCGTGGCCATCGAGCAGCGGATCACCCGTGGTGGGGGCAAATCCACCGTGGCCACCGTTACGGAGATTTATCACTTCCTGCGTCTGCTCTTCGCCAAGCTCGGTCGGCAGTATTGCCCGCGCTGCGAGGTTCCAGTGGAGAAAAACACCGTCGCTGCGGCGGTCGAGCGTGCGGCAAAACTCCTCACCAACGGTCGGCTGCAAATCTTCGCCCCGCTGGTGCGTGGCCGCAAAGGCTTCCACACCGAGGTCGCCCGTTGGGCTGCCCGGCAAGGCTTTGAGTTTTTGCTCGTGGATGGGGCCCTCACTCCGGTAGCTGGATTCCAAAGATTGGAGCGCTTCAAGGAACATCACCTCGATGTCCTCATCGGAGAATTGCCTCGGCAACAAAACGACGGCGCGGCCCTCGAGGCGTTGGTGCGCCGAGCCGTGGAAATTGGTCGCGGCACCGCCCGTCTGCTCGACGCCCGTGGCCGCTTCCATCTTATCAGCACCGAGATGAATTGCCCGCAGTGCGGCGAGGCCTTCGAAGAGCTGGATCAGCGGCTCTTTTCCTTCAACTCGCCGCATGGCTGGTGCCCGCACTGCCGTGGTTTTGGCGAAGTCTGGCGGGAGGCTCCCGCGCGGGATTTTGCAACCGTCGCCGAGGCCGAACTCGCGGAGGAAAAATGCTTCGAGAATCTCGAGGAGGGCAGCGCCCACACCTGCCCCGTCTGCGCCGGCTCGCGCCTCAATGAGGTCGCCCGGGCTGTCCGCCTCGCGGAGACCCGCATCCACGAAGTTACTGCCCGTAGTGCCGCCTCGGCTTTGGCCTGGTTGGAGAAGCTCCGCTTTCACGGCAGCGAAGCCACCATCGCCCGTGACCTTCTGCCGGAAATCCAACAACGCCTGCGCTTCCTCAACCAAGTCGGCCTGGAATATCTCTCCCTCGACCGCAGCGCCAAAACTCTCTCCGGCGGCGAGTCCCAACGCATCCGCCTCGCCGCCCAACTTGGTTCCAACCTTCGGGGCGTGCTCTACGTTCTCGACGAACCGACCATCGGGCTCCACCCCAGCGACAACGCCCGCCTGCTCGACTCCCTGAGCACCCTCGTCGCCAAAGGCAATTCCCTCCTCGTCGTCGAGCATGACGAAGAAACCATGCGCCGCGCCGGGCATATCATAGATCTCGGGCCAGGCGCCGGGCGTGCAGGCGGGGAGATTGTGGCCTCTGGAACCTTGCCGCAAATCCTCACCCACCCGAAATCCCTCACCGCACAATACCTCCGCGAACCTCCCGCGCACCCTCTGCGCGGCTCCCGCCGACCCATCACTCCCGCCACCCCGCGCTTGCGACTCTCCGGAGCCTCCCGCCATAACTTGCGCGACCTCACGCTGGAAATTCCCCTCGGCCGCCTCACCGTGGTCACCGGAGTTTCCGGCTCAGGCAAAAGCACGCTCATTCGCGGGGTGCTCCTCCCGGCGGTGCGCACCGCGCTGCGCTGCCCCACCCAGGCAGATCGGTCTCTACCCCGCTGCTGGCACGACCTGGAAGGCGCAGCCTTGCTCGGGGGAGTTTTGGAAGTGGACCAGAGCCCCATTGGCAAAACCTCCCGCTCCACCCCCGGCACCTACGTGAAAGTTTTTGACGAAATCCGCAAGCTCTTCAGCAGCCTCCCCGAGGCCCGCCTGCGGGGCTACGCACCGGGACGTTTCTCCTTCAACAACGAAGGCGGACGCTGCGAATCCTGCCAGGGCCAGGGCGTCATCAAACTCGAGATGTCCTTCCTGCCCACCAGCTACATGCCTTGCGAGGACTGCCGCGGACAACGCTTCAACCCCGGCACTCTCGAAGTCCTCTACCAAGGGAAAAGTATCGGCGACGTCATGGCCATGACGATCGCCGAGGCAGTGGAGTTTTTTGCCCCCGTGCCAAAAATTGCCCGCCCGCTGCGGCTGCTCGCCGAGACTGGCCTGGGCTATTTGCAGCTCGGTCAACCCAGCCCCACGCTCTCCGGTGGTGAAGCCCAGCGCATCAAGCTCGTGGCTGAACTGGCCTCCCGCTCCAGCGCCACCGAGACCCTCATTCGCACCGGTCGCAAGGGCAAATCCATGCTCTACCTGCTTGAGGAACCCACCATCGGACTCCACGCCGCCGACGTCCAGCGCCTGCTGCAGATCCTCCATCGCTTGGTGGATGAAGGCGGCACGGTCATCGTCATTGAACACCACTTGGACCTCATCGCCGAAGCAGACTACGTGCTCGATCTCGGCCCCGGTCCGGGAGAAAAAGGCGGTCGCCTCCTCGCCGCCGGCACGCCCGAGCAGATCGCCCGCCGCAAAACCAGCCTCACCGGCCAACACCTGCGACCCTTGCTGCGCCAGTAGCGCCTCCCTCCAGCCTCTCCATTTAGCGCAGCCCTTCCGGATGCCAGGGATTCCAGGCTCCCGTCTGCGTCGGGAAAGTTTCGGCCTCCGTGAGAGATCGTGCCGCTCCATCGGCGAAAAGGAAGTGATTTTTTCCCCGGTGTCGCGGCACGGCTAGGGCAGCACGGGCTGCCGTCGCACTGCGCCAAAGATGGCACATGAAGTGATCTGCCCAAGGCTCCGGTCGCACCTCCGCCAGGAGAATCGTGCGCGCGGGATGGGCCAGCGCGGAAATGCTTCGGTAGGTGCGCGGACTGCCGGGGTAGCTGTCGCCCTGCGGATCGAGCTCGAAATAAACATTCAGCCCGTAGCTGTAGCGCGAAGGATCACGGTTCAGATCCGCCGGACAGCGGAATCGGCGGTTGAAGAGACGCCCCCACGCCACGTAGTCCTCCGGCGGCTCCTCCCCTAGGCAGGGCATCACCGAAAATGCCCAGCCCGGCTCCCGGTGCGCCCCCGCGCTGTGGTAACTCCGCGGCAGCTCCCCGCCATGGTCGCTGGCATAGAGCAACAAACCCTGCCCCAGGGACCGCAGGGTTTGCAGACACTGCACCCCGCGGGAGTGCTCGCGCGCAGACCGCCAAGCAGTCCCTCCCAGGGCTACCAGCACCGCCACCACCGCGAGCACCACCAGCAACTCCACCAGGCTGAAGCCCGCCCAGGCCGCTGCCCGCCGCCGCAGCTTCACGCGCACCCCCCGCGCCGCCGCCAAACCAGCAGCAGACCGCCCAACCCCAAAAGCATCCCGGCCGTCGGTTCAGGAATCACCGTGAAGTTGTAGGTCACAAAGGCCGAAGTGAAGTTGGTATTTTTCACTGCCGAGAGCGCTGCCGCATCATATTGCGCAAAGCCCGTCGTCCCCGTGAAGGGCGTGCTGGCGAGAAAAATCTCAAACACCGCCGTGTAGCTGCCCGCCGCCGCGCCTGCCGGCAGCGTGAAGTAATTATGCCACATGCTTCCATTCCAAAGGACCTGCGAGCCCACCGTGCCAAAAACCTGATCCCAACGATTGGCGGCGTTGCTGTAATTGAAGGATTTCAGTTCTGTCGTGGTGATGGAGTCCAGCTTGATCGCGAGCGCATTCCCCGCCGGCACGTGGGCCATCATCATGGTGCCCATGCTCATGAACATGAAGCCATACTGATTGTTGAAGAGCGCCCCATCGCCTGCATTGACTGTCGGCATCCCGGGCACACTCCCATCCACCGGGCTCAAATCGCCCCGCCACGCCGCCGTGTCAGCAAACCAGGACCCCGGACTCCACTCGGTGAGCGGACGCAAAACCGGAGTGCTGGAAGGCGAGAACGAAATATTGATCGTTCCGCTGGTGGGATTCGTGGCCGGCCCACTTGTAGCAACAATCGTGACCATGGGCATGATCATGCCACCTTGGTCATCTGGACCGGGAACGGCGCTGATTTCACCCGCCAGCGCCAAGACGGGAAAAAGGAGGAAAAGGGAAAAAGACAAAAGTTTCATTGGAAGAAGTTTCTTGGTTGAGGTTTGCCCTGCCCGAACGGGCCACACAGCCAGAGAGGGCAGGAAGCCTCCCATCGCACCCGTGTGCGCGGGAAGGGGCCGAGCTAACGTGGCGACGCGCCGCGCCTGCTGTTTGCCAGCCGAGAAGCTGGCCGGAGAAAGACGGAAGAAACTCAGGCGCCTCGTGGCGGCGGCGGTTCCAAAGGCATCACCCGACTCATCAGCAAGCTCAAACGCCAGCAAGGGCCGGCAGCTGCCGCCCAGTGCCGGGGAGGCAAGCTCACCGACTGCACCAGCGCCGCTTTGAGGGACTCCGGATTGCCCAGGTCGGTGGATTTTTCTTTCTGCTCGGTCTCACGACCTCGTGCGATGGATTTGCAGAGCGCACACGGAGCCTCTCCAGAGAAGGTTTTCTCCAGCCCGTTTCGCCACCCGCTCTCCTGCGTGTAGTTCCAGAACATCCCCATCCAAGCAATGGATTGCAGGACTGCCCAATGCCCACCAAACAAGGCAAAAGCCGCCACCACCAGGCAAGCCTTAGCCAAAGCTTGGAAAAAATGCGCACCCTTCATCGGCGGGAAGAGGCCGGAAAATTCGTTTGCAGCCACCAGAGCTCGGTCTGCTGGGAGGGGCTGAAATTATCATCGCTCACCAGGAGCAGCGTGGCCCGCCCCTGCCAATCGGGACCCCGGGTCAGCCCCTCGATGTTATCCACCTTGCGCAATCCCGCCTCCCCGGAATCAAAGACCAACCTCTTCCGCAGCGGGGTGATTTTCTGTCCGCGAAGCTGCGCCATCCCAGCCACATCGGTCGCATCCGCTTGCTCAAAATCCACCTCATACAGCCGGAAACGACGCGCCCGCGGCGGCACGGCCAAAAGGATTTGCCGCTCCAACACCAACAACCGGGCCCCATCCAAGGCCAGCAACTCCACCACCGAAGTGAAGACCCCATCGCTCTCAGCGACGTAGGCCCGCTGCTCCGGCAACGCCTCTTTCCGCCGCAAATCGTAGCGCAAAAGGCGCACCGGTCCTCGCTGGTCGGCCCCCGCACGATTGAGATCCTGCAACAACGGCGATTCATTGATGGCAAACAGCCGCTGCTCCGCCCCCAGGCTCAAGCCCTCAAACCCCCGATTCTCCTGCAGGCCAAAAATATCCTGGGCACTCTTGGGAAAAAAGTAGTCCGGTAGTTTCAGGGAAAAAAGGGGGCGCCCGGTGCGCAGGGAGAAGCAAGCGATACCCGGAGCCAAGCGTCCAGATTTCGATCCTTCATGCGAGATGAAAACCCGTTGTCGTGTCCAGAGCGCGATTCCCTCCGCATCCAAGGGTTCCTGCAATTTCTTCGCCTCCCGCAAAGCCAACACCCCCGCAGGCTCCCAACGCAGCCGACCGTCTTCCCCCACTCCCAGAGCAAATTGAAAAAGCACACTGCTCGGCCACTTGCGGCTGTCGCTCACCGCCCAGAGCCGTCCCGCCCCCCGATCAAAGGCCAATCCCGATAGCCCGCCCACCGCAACCCCCCCAACCTTCTGCTCCCGCGGCCACACCACTTGGTCCAGCACCTTCCAGCCATCCTGCGGGCTCGCCTCAACCCCAGTCCCCACACCGAGCAAGAGCCCCAGTAACAGACCGACTGACCCCATCCGCCACATCGCTCAGTCAATCATCCGCCGGGTAATGTCCCCGTAGGCATCAATCCGACGATCGCGGAAAAACGGCCAATGCTGCCGCTGAAACTCCACCTGCGCCAAGTCCACCGGCACCACCAGGACCTCTTCCTCCGAGACTGAAGCCCGCGCGATCACTTCCCCGGCCGGATCCGCGACAAAACTCTGCCCCCAAAATTCGATCCCCGCCCCTCCCGCCGGCGCTTCGTGCCCCACCCGATTTGGGGCGGCCACATAGCAGCCATTGGCCACGGCGTGTCCCCGCTGCACCGTCTCCCATGCAGCATGTTGCCGCGCCCCAAACTCCGCTTTCTCTGCCGGATGCCAACCGATCGCCGTCGGATAAAAGAGAATCTCCGCTCCGTGCAAAGCCGTCAGCCGCGCCGCTTCCGGATACCACTGATCCCAACAAATGCAGACCCCGATTTTTCCGAAAGCCGTCTGCCAAGCCCGGAACCCCAAATCCCCCGGCGTAAAGTAAAACTTCTCGTAAAACAGCGGGTCGTCCGGAATGTGCATCTTGCGGTATTTGCCGAGATACGAACCATCTGCATCCAACACCGCCACCGTGTTGTGGAAGAGACCCGGAGCCCGTTTTTCGAATAGCGACGCAATCAAGACCACCTGCAGCTCCCGCGCCAATTCGCCCAGCTGCAGAGTCGCCGGCCCGGGAATCGCCTCCGCCAGGCGAAAGTAAGCATGCTCTTCAGATTGGCAAAAATACAGCGATTGGAAGAGCTCTTGCAGACAGATGATTCGCGCTCCGCGCCCCGCCGCCTCCCGCACCCCCGCCACCGCTCGGGCCATGTTTTCTGCCGGGTCGGCCGTGCAACGGTGCTGAACCAATCCAAGATTGACAATCGAAGGGTGCTGAGACATTTAGGCTCTCCCATAGCGTAAGTTTCCTCCATGCCCAACTTTGTTTTCCGCAAAATTTCCGTCACGCTGCTGGCTTTGCTGCTTGCTCCCGCCCTCCCCATGGCCAAGGCTGAAGATTCCATGAATTCTTCCGTCTCTCCCATCCGCGCCATCATCAAAACCAACCAGGGCGACATCGCCGTCACGCTCTTCGCCGACCAGACCCCCGTGACCGTGGCCAATTTTCTCAACCTGGCCCAGCGCGGCTACTACAATGGGATTAGCTTCCACCGCGTTATCAAGGACTTCATGATCCAAGGGGGCGATCCCACTGGCAGCGGAGCTGGCGGCCCGGGCTACACCTTCGAGGATGAGTTCGTTCCCAGCCTCAAACATAGCAAGCCCGGCATCCTCTCCATGGCCAACCGCGGCCCCGCCACCAACGGCAGCCAGTTTTTCATCACCCATGTCCCCACCCCGTGGTTGGATGGCAAACATACCGTCTTCGGCGAAGTCACTTCGGGCCAGGATGTGGTGGACCGCATCTCCCAAGGAGACAAAATTCAGAGCATCGAAATCCTCGACTCCACCGCTGCCCTTTTTGCCGCTCAGGCAAAAAAAATCGCCGAGTGGAATAAACACCTCAAGTAACCTCCCGCGCCACGCGATGAAACCCACCCTCCTGCTCCTCGCCACCGCCACCCTCACCACCACCTTCCTCTCCACCGGCTGCACCACCTTGGCCAACCGTCGGGACATGTATTTCCCGCAACGCGTGGATGGACCCTACACCCAGATGCTGCGTAAAGGCCTTCCCCAGCCCGCTTCCACCTCCGGGGAAGCTCCGCAGGGGCCATCGGATTTCAAAAACGTCCGCTGAGTGTCTTTGAGCGGACCGCAGACAGCCCGCGAACGCATTATCCTCGCTCTCGATGTGCCCGATCGGGCCAGCGCGGAGCAGCTCCTGCAAAAGCTCGACGGGCGCCTCGCCTGGGCCAAAATCGGTCTCCAGCTCTACACGCGCGAAGGCCCCACCATCGTGCAGGTGGCCCGCGAACGTGGCCTGCAGGTATTCCTGGATCTCAAGTTCCACGACATCCCGGCCACCGCTGCCCACGCCGTGGAATCCGCCCTCCAGCTCGGCGTCGCCATGACCACCCTGCACACCCTCGGTGGACCAGCCATGCTCTCCGCTGCCGCCCAAGCTGCGGCCGGTTCCGATTTGCTCCTTTTGGGCGTCACCCTCCTCACGAGCATGGATGCGGTTCAGTGCCAAGCGATCGGCCTCCCCAGCGCCATCCCCCAGCAAGTCCTCCGGCTCGGCCAGCTGGCCCAAGAAGCCGGCTTGGGCGGATTGGTCTGCAGCCCGCTGGAAGTTCCCTCCCTGCGCGAACAGCTTGGTTCCAGCCTGCGGCTGGTCACCCCGGGGATTCGCCCTACCGGAAGTGATCCCGCAGACCAAAAGCGTATCTTGGGTCCCGCCGCCGCCGTCGCCGCTGGCAGCGATTGGTTGGTAATCGGTCGCCCCATTAGTCACGCCCCCGACCCAGCCGCCGCCCTCGAGGCCATCCTCGCCGAGTTGTCCTGACGCGCATTCCATTCCCGCTTTTCCTCGACCGCTTTTCCCGCTAAACGGCTGTTTTTAGCGATGAAACTGCTTGCTCTGCTTTGTGGACTAATGCTCGGGGCTGGGTTCCTCACCGGGTGTGCCACCACCCCCACCTTCGCCCCGGCGGACGCGCCCGAGATGGCCGTCGTCAAAGATTTCGCCCCCTTCTACACCCGCGGTCCCCAACAAATCCAAGGTCCCGATGCCTCCCTGCGCACCGGCGATCGAGTGCTCCTGCTACGCAAAGAATTTGGCTTCAGCCTCGTCCAGCTGCCCGACGGACGTTCCGGCTACGTCCCCAACGAAAATATCTCCGTCCCACCGGCTCCCTCCCCACAAGCGGCCAAACCAAAGCCGAAACCCAAACCCACCCCGCGCCCCGCGCCCGACCCGGCACCTGAAACCCTACCCGATCTGGAGGAAGAAGTCTTGCCCGACTTCCGCGTCCTTCCGGAAGAGTTTCCCCCCGCCATCCTCCTCGACGAACCCGAAGAACCCACCAAACCCGACTTCCGCTTGTAAAAAAGCCGCTCCACCCGATGGGCTCCTATTCCTCACCCGCATCGGCTCCCCGCGTGTCTCAAGCTCGGAAAAATTTTTCAGAATTTTTTCGGGGGTAACCCCGTAAATGTCCCACCCCCTGTAGTAGGGTCTCTGGCATGATCACTCGTGCCGAATTCCTTCGCTGGCTTGGCTTGACCCCCTTCTTTCCCTGTCCCAAGCCCAACCCACTCGATGATCCTTGGGATGACCCCGACTGGCTAGCCGTATGGAGCACCGCCCCACGGCATCCAGTCACTGGGTATGAATTTCCCCCCCAACAGGCCACCCGTGGAGTGGAATTGGGCGCCAGAGAACGGGTCCTTCTGCACGCCATCCGCCACGGGGCGACGCTTTCTATTTCCTACCTGGGCGGCAGCCACCCCGGGCAAGTCCGCCGCATCAGCCCCTCGGGCCTCTTTACCGTCGAAGGCTTCCCCGCCCTTTACCTTTCCGCCTTCTGCCATACCCGCCAACAACCCCGCACCTTCCGCTGCGACCTCCTGGAAATCCAGAGTTAATCTGCCTCCCATCTAAGATGTCTCGCGCTCCCCGGTGCTGCACCTTCGCCCATTCCTCATCCCGATCGCCACGCATCTACAGCCGTTGGTCCTTATCCACTTTGCAAATTCGCAGATTCGTGACTTTAATCCGACTTGCCCGATTTGCCCCCGAGCTTATTCCCCCTCATGAAACAGCCTAGTTTCGCAAGCTTCTTCCAAGCCGCCACCGGAAACGAGCCATATCCTTACCAGTGCCGCCTCGCCTGCGGCGAGCAAAGCGGCCCCCCCGGCGAACAACCCCTCGCCGGAGGCGTCCCCTGCGCCTCCCGCCTCATAGAAATCCCCACCGGCCTCGGCAAAACCGCCGCCGTCACCCTCGCCTGGCTCTGGAACCGCGTCGCCCTCCAGTGCCCCGACTGGCCCCGCCGCCTCGTCTATTGCCTGCCCATGCGCACCCTCGTCGAACAGACCCGCGACGAGATCAAACGATGGGTGGAAAACCTCGCCACCGCCGGTCACCTCCCCACCACCAAACCCCGTATCGTCATCCTCATGGGCGGCGAAGACCCCGAGGACAAAGACTGGGACATCCACCCCGAAGAACCTGCCATCCTCATCGGCACCCAGGACATGCTCCTCTCCCGCGCCCTGAATCGCGGCTACGGCATGTCCCGCCACCGCTGGCCCATGCACTTCGCCCTCCTCAACAACGACTGCCTCTGGGTCATGGACGAGGTGCAGCTGATGGGAAGCGGCCTCGCCGCCACCACCCAGTTGGAAGGCTTCCGCTCCCAGATTGCAGGTCTCGGCAGCCACAATACCCATAGCTGGTGGATGAGCGCCACCATTCGCCCCGACTGGCTGCACACCGTCGATTTTCCAAACAACCTCACCGCTGCCTCCCCGCTGACCCTCACCGACGATGAAAAGCGAGATGGCGCCCGCGTCGAAGCCCTCCGCACCGCCCCCAAGCAGCTCCTGCGCACCACCTGCCCAGGCGGTGAACCAAACCTCTCCTCCGTCGCCAACTACATCACTACCCACCGCACGCCCGACCACCTTAACCTCGTCGTGGTTAACACTGTCAGCCGCGCCCGCGCCCTCCACGCGGCCCTTGTCAAAGCGCTCGGCAAAAACCACCCGCCCCCCATCCTCCTCCACTCCCAGTTCCTCCCCGGCGACCGCGCCCGTGTGCTCGATGCCATCCGCACCGCCGGGCCAGGCCGCATCGTCGTCAGCACCCAGGTCATCGAAGCCGGCGTCGATCTCTCCGCCCACACCCTCTTCACCGAACTCGCCCCCTGGTCCTCCCTCGTGCAACGCTTCGGCCGCTGCAACCGCTGGCTCGACACCAACGGCCGCCCGCACTTCACCGACGCCTGCATCCATTGGTTCGATCTCGACGAAACCAGGCACGCAGCCCCCTACGAGCCCGACCAGCTCGCCGCTGCCCGTGACCTCCTCTCAAAGACCCTGGACGCCTCCATCGCCACCCTCGAATCCCTCCCTTCCCCCGACGCCGACCGCCCCGTCTTCCGCCACGTCATCCGCCGAAAGGACCTCGTCGAACTTTTCGACACCACCCCCGACCTCGCCGGGGCCGACCTCGACATCGACCGCTTCATCCGCGACGCGGACGCGAGCCATGTCAGCGTCTTCTGGCGGGAATGGTCCGGACGCACCCCCAACGACAACATCCAGGAGCCCGCTCCGCGGCGCGCGGAACTCTGCCCCACCGGCATCGGCGATTTGAAAAGCCTTCTCGGCAAGCAGGGCTCCGCTTGGCGCTGGAGCTTCCTCGACCGCGAATGGCAGCCCGTAAAACCCGATGCCCTCATCCCCGGCCAGACCTACCTCCTTCACGTTACCCAGGGCGGCTACCACCCCGATCTCGGCTGGACCGGCAACGTAGCACAGGCTGCCAGCCTGTGTCTTCATTCCGACAGGCAAGCTGACTGTCCCACATTACCCGCCTCCAACGAAGACGACGACACCTCCGAATCCGCGGTCTGGCGAACCCTCGCCCAACACACCGACGCCGTCTGCCTCGCCCTGGACAATCTCCTCCGGCACCTCGGCCCGTCACTCACTGCCACCAACCCGCCCATCCCCATCCTCGATGCCCTGCGCCACGCCGCCCGCTGGCACGATTGGGGCAAATCCCACCCAGCCTTCCGTGCGAAACTCGACCCAGCGCGTGTCGAAGCCGCCCGATCCCACAAGTTCATCCCCGAAGATCTCACCCCCTCCCCCATCGCCAAAGCTCCAGGAGACGCCTGGCTCAAAGGCCGCCTCCCCAAAAACCTGCCGGATCCCTCCGACCCGCGCCGCAAACACTTCCGCCACGAACTCGCCTCCGCTCTCGGCATTCTCCATCCGCAATCGGGCTTCCCTCTTCCCGAAGGACCCGCCCGCGACCTCGCCGCCTACCTCGCCGCCTCCCACCACGGCAAAGTCCGCCTCACCATCCGCTCCCTGCCCGACGAATACACCCCTCCGACCGATTCCTCCCAACCGCCCGACCGCCGCTTCGCCCGAGGACTCTGGGAAGGCGACACCCTGCCCGCCTGCGACCTTGGCGGCGGCATCACAGCCCCCGCACTCCCCCTCTCGCTCGAACCCATGGAACTCGGCCTCTGCGAAACGCCCCCGTTCACCGGCGAACCATCCTGGGCCGAACGCACCCTCACCCTCCGGGACACCCTCGGCCCCTTCCTCCTCGCCTACCTCGAAGCCCTCCTCCGCGCCGCCGACGCCCGCGCTTCCAACCACGCAAGCGTAGCCGAACCCTTTTCGCTATGAACTACGACGCCCTGCTCGACTACGTCTCGCCGCTCAAAGTAGCACAGGCTGCCAGCCTGTATCCCCTCTCCAACAGGCAGGCTGCCTGTCCCACTCCAATATCCGCCACCGCCGGACTCGACCACCGGCTCTTTGTCTCCCGCTACCTCGTCGCCCTACCAAAGCCCGAGGACATTCAGCGCCTCATCGGAACCGACCGCGCGGTCTGGGAGCAACACCACCCCCACACCCAAAGTAGCACAGGCTGCCAGCCTGTGTCCCCTCTCTCCGACAGGCACGCTGCCTGTCCTATTTTGCTATCCGCCGCATGGAAGCAAAACAACCCCGATACCCACACCCCGTGAGTCTTACACCTGCCACCAGCCTCCTCGAACTCCCCGGCTGCACCCCCGAGCCCCTGATGAGTTACCTCAAGGCCCTCGGCGTCTTCCGCCTTGTCTCCCAGCAGGCCGACCCCCAGTGCCGCGCCGCTTGGCAGGCCGGACGCCTCCGCCTCCACACCTCCCTTGACCGAGAGACCCTCACCGCCTTCTTCGCCACCCGCTACCAGCCCAGCCCCTTCTTCTCCCCATGGAACGGCGACGGCGGTTTCCTCACCGAGAGCGGATCCAGCTTCGAGACCATCCAAGCCATCCGCACCTCCACCGATCCCCGCCTCGCCCCGCTCCGCGACGCCATCGCCAAGATCGAATCCATGACCATCCTCAAGGAGTTCGGCCAAGCCCGCGCCGACGCCAAAGCGCTCGAAAAAAAGAAAAAAGCCAAGCAGGCCACCGAAGCCGAACTCGAGCAGCTCAAGACCGTCACCAAGCGCGTCAAAGAACTCAAAGAAACCATTCTCTATCAAATCCGCACCGAGTTCCCCGACGACGCCCTCGGCTGGTTCGACACCTGCCTCCAGATCGGCGAAGACGGCTTCTCCGTCGCTCCCGCCCTTGGATCCGGCGGCGTCGATGGCCGCATGGAATTCTCCGCCAACTTCCTCGCCAACATCCTCCTCGTCCTCGACCACCCTGAATCCTCCGCCTGGCTCGCCTCCAGCATCTTCGCCGACGGTCTGGCCACCCTCCATCCGTCCTCCATCGGCCAGTTCTCTCCCGGCGACATCGGCGGTCCCAACGCCACCCAGGGCTTCGAAGGCTCTTCCACCATCAACCCCTGGGACTACATCCTCCTCATCGAAGGCACACCCCTCCTCGCCGGCGCCATCTCCCGCCGCTGCCGCGCCGGCCAGTTCGGCAAAGCCGCCTTCCCCTTCACCGTCAACCCGACCGCCCAGGACAGCGACTCCGTCGAACGCAAGGACAGCAACACCGCCCGAGGCGAAATCTGGCTTCCTCTCTGGCACAAACCCCTCCGCCTCGCCGAACTCGAGCGCCTCTTCGGCGAAGGCCGCGCTGAATGGTCCGGTGCCCAGTCCCGCACTAGCGTCGATTTCGCCAAAGCCGTCGCCGCACACGGCATCGACCGCGGCATCCGGAGCTTCTCCCGCCACGGCTTCCTCCAGCGCAACGGCCTTGCCTTCCTCGCCACGCCCCTCGGCCGCTTCGACGTCCGCTCCCGCGAAAACGTCCATCTCCTCCGTGAAGCCGACGCCTGGATCGAACGCTTCCGCAACGCCTGCACCGACAAAGCTCCCGCCCGCTTTCCCGCCGCCCTGCGCCGCCTCGACTCCGCCGTCTTCGACTACTGCCGCTTCGGCGGCACCGACCGCTTCCAAGCCATTCTCATCGCCCTCGGCCACACCGAACGCCTGCTCGCCGGTTCCCCCAAATTCCGCGCCGACGCCTGGCTCCATCCCCTGCGCGGTCTTTCCTCCGATTGGGTCAGCGCCGCCGATGACCATTCCCCCGAGTTCGAAATCGCCGTCGCCCTTGCCGGCATCCGCGGGGATTCCGGCGATCCCGGCATCCGCACCAACCTTGAGCCCATCGCCCGCAGCAACAAAGGCGGACTCGACTGGAACGACGACAGCACCGACGCCGTCTGGAGCCGCGGCGACCTCGCCGCCAATCTCGCCGCCGTCCTCGAACGCCGCGTCCTCGCCTGGAAAAAAGACAGCCTCCCCGCGCCCCCGCTCGCTTCCTGCCGCAGCGTCCGCCCCGCCACCCTCTCCGCCTTCCTCCACGACGAACTCGACGACGAAAAAATCGAGGCCCTCCTCTGGGGCCTGCTTGGCTGCCGCATCGAGCCCCGCCCCGCCACCGCCGAGCCCCGCCCGCCGGTGGACGCCCCGCCCCTGCCGCGCATCTACCCCCTGCTGAAAACCGCCTTTACCGGCCTGCACCACCAATCCCTCCGCCCCAAAAACCTCGAACCCCGCGAAGCCGCCCTCTGGGAAAAGCTGATCCTGGTCCGCCCCGACGCCCGCCTCCTCCAACTCCTCCGCGCCGGAAACTTGCCCGAAGCAAGCACCCTCGCCGGCCGCCGCGCCCGCCACGCCGACATCATCCCCGCCGACATCGACTGGCAAAGCGACCCCCCGCCCGCCGGCCTCGACCCCACCCGCCTCGCCGCCGCCCTCCTCCTGCCTATCCATCCCGCCACTCTTCTCAGCCTGTGGGCGAAAGTAGCACAGGCTGCCAGCCTGTGTCCCTTGCCTCCTGCCAGCCTGTGCCCCCCACCTGACAGGCAAGCTGCCTGTCCTACATTTTCCAATTGACGAATCTTTGCTCAACTGCTACTCATCACAACATGATTGGTCTCAAACCACATCATCCCGCTTGTGAACGGTTCTCCGAGCCGTCCCCGCGGGCCCCCTTGAAGCTGATGCGTAGCCGTTGCCACCTCAGCCCTCTCAAGCCCCATCCGCGCCCACCCGGGCGCGGCCCCATTCGCACGTCATCCGCCGCCAAAGTAGCACAGGCTGCCAGCCTGTGGCCCCGCTTACCTGCCAGCCTGTAGTTCACCAAACAACCCTAACCAACATCACCCAACATGAGCTCCGAAAACACCAAACCCGCGCCCATCACCATCGACATCCTCACCGCAGCCTTGTCCGGCCCCGCATCCACACCGACGCCATCCAGAGCCACCTCATTCCGCCGCAGGTCACGCCCAAACAAGCCGCCATCACCTACGCCTGCGAAGCTGATCTCCTCAATGTCGCCCTGTTTGGCAGGACCTCCAGCCAGTGGCGCGATGCCAACCCGGAGAAAGATGGCAACATGCGCGACCACGCCACCCTCGAACAGCTCCTCGTCCTCGCCAACCCGGAAAACATGAACGCCGAGTTCATCCACATGGGCCTTCCTCAGGCCGACCGCCTCAAGCGCATCAACGCCATCGCCATCCGCCAAATGCAAACCCTCGCCGCCCGCAATGTTAGACAACTGAAAGGAGGCGGAGCATGACATCCAAAGACTCCCAGAAGTCCGACGCGGAGGACAAAGCACTGAATTTTTTCGTGATCCAGTATCAGAATCTTCGCGGCGATCCGCCGATGCACTGGATGAAGCGCATGTTCAAAGAGGTAATCACGGGCCAGTATCCGCGCTTGGTTGACCTTCCTACCGGGGCAGGCAAGACGCAGTTGGCTGTCATCTGGTTGCTCGCGCTGGCATGGTATGGCAAAAACCGCGATGAATGTCAGCCAGTGCCACGACGGCTGGTATGGGTCGTCAATCGCCGCGTGCTTGTTCAGCAGGTATTCGCCATTGCAGCGGAATTGAAGGAAAAGTTGACGGCGGATGGATCTCCAGCGTTGGAACCAGCGCGCGAAGGTCTGCGCGCACTGAGCGGCGGGTCGGCCAAGTTCTTCGACGTCGTCGAGCTTCGCGGACAGATTGTGGCAGACCGCGAGTGGGCCATCCGGCCGACCGTCCCGCAACTCATCATCGGAACGGTGGATCAGATCGGCAGCCGCCTGCTCTTCCAGGGCTACGGCTTGGGAAAGTGGGGACGACCTCAGCAGGCCGGCTTGCTGGGCGTGGACTCATGGATTGCCGTGGATGAAGCGCACTTGGTTCCCGCCTTCGTGCTTACCTTAAGGCAACTTCACGGACGGTGCTCCGAGGCGACAAATGGCCTGCCACCGCCGTTGGACGCCATGTTTGCCAGGCTCCCCTTCTGGCTCACGGAGCTTTCGGCGACACCGGGCTTGCCCCGCCCGTCGGCGGCACCGCCATTTAGTCTGTCCGATGACGAAAAAACGGGCACAGGCATCGAGGACCGCATCCTGGCTGCGGACACTCGCAGCGTTGTCATCGCTGGACTGCCGACAGGCGAGAAGCCAAAGGAGATACTGATCCAGCAACTCGTCGAGGCCGCTTTCGGCTCCAAAGCCGCCCGGATTGCGGTGTTTGTGCGTGAAGTGGGTGTGGCGGACAAAGTCGCAGACGGCATCAAGAAGCGGGGCATCGCGCCGGAGCGTATCTGCAAGATAACCGGGCGCCTCCGTGGCTATGAGCGTGACCGCCTCGCCGAACGCCCTGCATTCCGAGCATTTCTTACCGAAAGGGTCGAACCTTCACCCGAAGACCCTCCCGAACGGTTTTTCCTCATTGGCACCGCTGCTGCGGAAGTGGGTCTCGATGCCGACGCGGATGAGATTCTGTGCGATTTTGCCCCGCTGCCGACGTTATTGCAACGGCTTGGTCGCCTGGACAGGCGCGGCGGTCTGAGCCGCCGCCACGAGGACGGGAAAGGGGATGCACCGACGATGCGGGTTTTTGCCACTCATGAAGAGATAAAGCAGAAAATAAAAGGCCAGCTCTGCAAAGTCGTTCGGGCGCTGAATGACGAATCCGCCCCTTATTCTGCCAAGATGATGGCGGGCACACACTGGATCGTCGAAAACGTGAAAAAGGAGGAGAGCGACGAGAAAGCGGAGGATGAAAAAGGTGCCGCAAACCATACTGAATCGCTCATCGAAGCCGCGACTTGGAGAGTGCTCAGACCCAAGAGTGGCACATGCACTCAGCCTTCTAAGTGGCTTAAGCGTCCCTTGGCGCGAGTTGCTGCCGGACCCGTTACCGTGCCGCCGCTTACCGATACCGTGCTCGACTACTGGAGCGCCACCACTGAGGAGCGCAGTCCACAGCTTTCGCCGCATCCTTACCTCTACGGGTTAGGCGAAAACGACGAAGGCACGCCACTCGTCGGCGTGGCGTTCAGGCTGGAGCTCGAAGCCCTCCGCGAAGTCACCAGCGACGACGAAGAAGACACCGAATCTCCAGATGTCACCGCCGAGGTGGCGGAAATCTTCAAAAGCTTCCCCCCACTCCGCGCCGAGCTGCATCAGATTCCCCTCTCCGCCGTGCGAGTCTGGCTCGCCACGCCCGAAGCCGAGGCTCAGCCGCTCATCTACCGCGATGTTGAGTGGCTGAGGGGCAAATCCCGCACTGTATGGCGTGCTAAACTGCCCGGTGAATCCACCGCCGCCGCCATCCGCGCCCTAGGGCCAAACGGTGTGATGATTCTTTCCACCAGCATCGACGTTAAGAGCAGGGCCACGAAAGCCTTCCTCAAAGACTGCCAGCAGGACGAGGCCAAAAATACCGCCATCAGCGACGTGCTCGACGGCGTCTCCAAGTCCGCTCGCTACCGCCGCACCATCGAGCCAGCCACCGGACGCACCGGCACCGATGGCGCATGGTTATGGAATACCGACCCCAAAATAGCAGATGCTGTCATCCCAGCCGCCAATCTCGACGCCTTCAATACCGAGCGCCCACTGTTGAGGAGACTCCGTATCGGTGGCACCGAATACGCCTTCCGCTACTTCCGCCCCAAGCCGTTGCAGGATAAAGACCTGCAATACCTCGACAACCACGGCGGCACTCCCGGCCACCTCACCCGTGCCGCAGCCGATGCCCACCGCCTCGCCGATGCCATAACCCCCAGCAATGATTTCCTGCGGACGCTCCTCACCACCGCCGCGCGGCTTCATGACGAAGGCAAACGCTTCTCCAAATGGCAGCGTGCCTTCGGCCGACCGAAAGGAGACCCCGAAATCGCCAAGCTCCACCCGGATTTGGAACGGCCTGCCCCCCTCAACGGCTTCCGCCATGAGTGGGAATCGCTGCGGGTGTTGGTCTGCAAGGGTGCCACGCCGCCGCCGGAAGTGACTGAAGACACCCATGGGTTGTGGCACGACCTCCTGCTCCACCTCGTCGGCTCCCACCACGGCCATCTCCGGCCTTCCATCGCCGACGACGGCCTCACCCCGAACATGCAGCCCGAAAAGCACAACCCTCTGCGCCTTGAAGCCGCCGAGCGTTTCGCCCGCCTGCAGCGCCAACTCGGTCGCTGGCGGTTAGCCTATCTCGAAGCCCTGCTGAAAACGGCGGACGCCGAGGGCAGCCGCATCCTGTCGGAAAACCAAAACGATATGGAGGACGAAGAAGATGGAATCTGACACCACCCTCATCCTCGACCTGGACGAGCGAAACCTTGCCCATTTTCTCTCCGGCCTGGCTCTGGCGGCCCTTGCCCGGCGGGTGGAAGGTTCTGATTGCGAAGCGCGCCTCTGTTGGTGGCCGGAGCCGGGAAAGTTCGCCATTCAAGCCGAACACCCGCCCGGCGATTTCCGCTCGCTGCTCTTCGCCAAGGCGCACGACTTCCTCAGGGCGATGGAGTGGCATCCCGGCCTTGGCGGCGCATCCTCCGGCTTGGTCACGAGTGGAGACGAAATTGGCATCAACCCGTTCGTCGCACTCTCCGGCGAAGCCGACAATACGCCGCTCAAGGTGTTTGCCGGACGCGTCCATCCCAGCAAGACACTTCCTGATCAGAAAGGGAAGCTGCCCCTGCCTGACAATTGTCCGACCTGGTTGAACCATTCCGACGTTGGGGCTGGAAGTTGGGGCTTCGATTATCGCGTGAATCAGCACGCCAGCGATGCCGGCATGTCATCCGACGCCGAAGGCACTGGCCATCTTGACCCATTTTACCCAGCGATCGAGCTCCTTAGTTTCGCTGCCACAGCCTTCTTCGTCCCTGCCCACGCATGGCCACCACCAGTCGAACAACGCCGAAGGAAGCGGCAGGCGGAGAAAAACGCGCTGCAAGGCTTTGCGTGGACGCAGGCCATTCCGCTTTCGATGGCCGCGCTGGCAGCCACTGGGCGCATCGTCGGCCTGCCCGCGCGACGCAACAGATTCAGCAATCGCCCCGCCGGTCACCGCGATGCCGGCAATTACAAGTTTTTCCCGCCCGCAACAATTCAACCATCAATACTATGAGCCAAGATACCAAACTCACACTCGAAGACGCCATCAAGCACCTCGACGCCCTGCTCGGCATGGACGTCCGCAAACCGGGGACGGCGGCACAACTGCCTGCTGTCATCCGCATCACCGAAACCCTCGAAGCCGCCGGAGGCAAGGACTTCCCCGTCTTTCCGCCCTCCTACGCGGGTGAAGGCACCAACGCGCCTCCGGTCTATGACCTCAACGGCATAGAGTGGGGCGAGATCTTGCGCGAGAAGTCGGCCAAAGACGGCAGCAAGCGCATCAGCCGATACATCAAGAGCGCCCGCCACTGCACGATGGATTCGCCACAATCGCACGCCAACCGAACCGAGATCGCATTCCGCGATGACAAGGAGTTGAGGGAACTCGTGCCCCAGGCCGAAGCGAAGATTCCGCGAAAGTCTGAATTCGCGGACCAAGCGAATGCCAGCCTGCTGGCGCTACCACACCGTGTGGCTGATTTTCGGGTCCGGGCTTCCAATCAGAAAGAGGTCGCGGCCAAAGCGATTAAAGCCTTCGCGAACGGCGACGCCCTGCCGCTGCTGCGCTTGATGCCGACCAGCATCATATTTGGCTTCTGGGACAGCCGGGCTGAAGGCTACCAGCACAAACACGCCCGGATCTTGCTCGCGCGTATTGACGCCTTCAACGTGGTGCCGTGTGAAAGACGCTCGCTTTACACCGGCCCATACTCAAAGGACGAGTGCGCTTCCGTCGTCCTCGGGAACGAAAACCTCGCGCAGGAACTCTCTGAATTCGACGCCAAGGTGCCAGAAGACGACGAGAAAGCCAAGGCGAGCAAAGAGGCGAAGAAATGGGCGGACAAGATGGCCGAGCGAGGATTCAGCAACGCCCTCGGAAGCGGCCTGGGAGGCGTCTTTGCCGAACGGATCGAGCGGTTGGCCCTCGTCTCGCTGACAGACATCGCGAGCATCTTCTGTTTCAAACCGGAGGAAAGCACGCAAAAAGGCAAAGAAGGGAGCACCAAGAAGCCGGAACCGGATAAGGATTTGACCAACGCCGCCCGCTGCTACTTGCTCGCCTTGGCTCTTCTGGCCGAGGGGTATCCGCGCTCCACCGGGAGCTATCGGCTGCGCTCAGGCTGCGAACTTCTGCCGACCGGCAGGAAGACGGAAATCCTCGGTGCTGGCAAAGACTCGAAGGACGCCACTGCGCTGAAGGAACTGTGCGACAATCGCGAATTGCTGATCGAAGTCGCCAACAAGGCGCGCAAGATACTGCAAATCCCTGCGGAGCTCCCACTGTTTGAATCTGATGCCAAGAGCCTCAAAACCGATTTGGAGAGTGGAAAGAAAGCCGCTCGCAGTGGTGGCAGAACCTCGCGTGGTGGCAAAGGCGAGCCAACCACCCTGCCACCCGAAGCGCCGGCAGCCGAAGCCGAAGGCGACAACCAATCGAGCTAATCGACATGGCCCAACTGCTCATCCAATGCCGCTACCTTGCACACAGCTACACCGGCGTGCGTCAGGACCGCGCGCTGCAGGATGAACTCGACTGGCCGCCCGCGCCGGCGCGGCTGCATAAGGCGTTCATCGCTTCAACGCTGGCGAACCTGCCGGACGCATTGCGCGAGGATTTCGCGGGCAAAACCCTCGCCGCGCTGCGCTGGTTGGAAACGCTGCCGCCGCCGGACGTCATCGCCAGCCGACTCGCGGACGATAGCGGGCATCGCCGTGCGTTGCAGGTCGCCATGCCCCACAACAGCCCGGCCGAAGGCGACTTTGCCCGGTATCACCCTGATCTCGCACCCGTCCTGCGCGCCACGCCAGACGGCGCTGGGCCGCTGTTCGCCGCTTACCGCTGGACCAGCGATACCCCGGCGTTTTCCTGCGAAGCAGAAAATCACCTCCCCGCTCTTCGCGATGCCGCTGCCCGGCTCCGCTACCTGGGCCGCGCAGAAGACCGCGTGGAATGTGAAGTCCTCTGGCACGCGGACGTGGATCAGGCGCAGGTGGACGATTCCCTCGAAATCTGGCGTCCTTCGGCCCAGGCGGAGGATGTCGCCCTTCTCACCGCCAGGCCCAAGTCCACGGATGAACTCCTGGCTGAATTCAAAAGAGCCGGCGAGCGGCGGGCGCGTGAGGCCAAAAGCCCGGCGCGGCTCTTTCTGCGCGAGCAACCCTATGTCCGCGACGCTGCCGCCGGCCTGCTCCCCGTCCACGTTACCATCTTCCAAATCCTCCGTGACACCGGCGACCCGGACCAATTGCCGGAGGTCTGCGACGCCGTCAACGCTCACCGCTGGCGAAGCCCTCTCCGTGCCCTCGCCTGCAAAATTGCCAAGGATCACGACCGCTGGATCGAGCCGGCACTCGCCGAGGAACTCATCTCCGGCCACGCTGCCGCCGGAGGCCACGCCCAGCAACCGCATCTGGCCTTCGTGCCCCTGCCTTCCATCAGTCTGAATGGCAAAGCGGACGGGCGCGTTCGGCGCTTTGCCTTGCTCGGCTACGCGAACGAGAACACAGCCGCCGCCGCCGCTTCGATCTACCGCACGCTTGCTGCCAGCCTCGACGGGGAGGAGATCGAACACGGCCACTGGCTTCGACAGGTTGTTGACCCGATCCGCAACGACAAGGTCTGGCGGCTCTACGCCGCTTCCAGTCGATGCTGGGTATCGGTCACACCGGTTGCCATTGACCGCGGCTTCAAGGTTCCCACGCATTCTCCGGATGGCACGCCGCTTTCCAGCAACGAGCGCCACCTCCGGCGCTTGGCGGAGTGGACGCGCTTGTTGCGCGCGAGCCTGCGCCACATCCGCCTTCCTGCGGACCTCGTCGAGTCCTGCCAAGTGGAACTGACCCCCAGTCCCTTCCTAAGAGCCACCGAACGGGCGGAGCGTTACCAGCCCAAGGGCGAACGAGCGCCTTTCATACATGCGCGGATCGTGTTTCCGCGTGCCGTTCGTGGACCACTGCTCGTGGGCGACCGGCGTTACTTCGGCCTCGGCCTCTTCGTCCCCGAAAACAGCACAGACTCCCACCTTGTGCCTTCCAACCCCAACCCACCCACAGGCTGGCAGCCTGTCCTACCACGATGAACTACACCGCACTCCAATCCGCCCCCCGACTCCTCATCGAGGCCGAACTCAAACCGCTGCAAGGCGACCGCTTCCAGCCCACCGGCTTCGCCGATCTCGGCGCAGCTCGCTACAAGGCGCCCGACGGCACCGAGATGTTGCTCGTCGAGTCCGCCCAATCCGTCGCCAACCGGCTCGAACTCACCATCTGGGACGAGGCCAACGACGACCTCATCCCAGAACTCAGGGGCCTGCCCTACATCCGGGTCAACAACCCGGACGGCTCCCCGCTCACCAACTCAATTCTCGAAGCCCACCGGATCAATTCTCCTTACATCCTCGAGGGCAAGGACCGCTCGGTCTTCGACCGACTCAAGGCCGATGCCGCCGGGATGGAGATCGGTCCGGTGCGCATCCGCGACCTCGCCCGGCTCGTCCTCAAATACGACGCCAACGCCTTGCTTCACGGCGTCTTCCTCGCCAAGAGCGAACTGGCCGGCGGCCGTCTGCGCCTCATGCGTGCCCTCTCGGGCTTCATCGAGGCCCGCGACGTGCGCGTGGCTGAAAGCGGCGGGGTAAAGAACGATCGGGTCGATCCCGGTGGCGACACCAAACAGGGTTTCGGGAACGTCCCCTTCCACCGCACCGAGTTCACCGCCGGACGCATCACCGCCTACTTCAACCTCGATCTTGCCCTGCTGCGCGGCTACGGCCTGCCGGAGTCTGCGAACAAGCTCTTGATCGCCCTGGCTCTCTTCAAAATCCGTCGCTTCCTCAGCCACGGACTGCGCCTGCGAACCGCCTGCGACCTGGATCTCTTCGGCGACATCAAGGTCACCCGGCCTGATGGATTCACCGTGCCGGAAGAAGCCACCCTGCTCATCGAGGCCGGCACCCACCTCGCCGCCTGCGGCAACCTCCCCAACCTCTTCGCCGATCCCCGCGTCACGGAGGTCACATGGACAAAAGAGTAACTCAGGCCGCGAAAGTAACTCAGGCCGCGAAAGTAGCTCAGGCTGCGAAAGTAGCTCAGGCTGCCAGCCTGAGTCCTGAACCAACCCACAGCCAAGCTGGCTGTGCTACCTTAGGTGCCGCTCTACCCGACTCCGGCTACTTCAACCCCTACGACGAAATCGCCACCGCCGAACGCAACCTCCCCCACTGGCGGCAGAGCGGCGCTTGGTATTTCGTGACCTACCGTCTGGCGGATTCCCTCCCTCGTTCCGTTCTCGAAACACTCGAAGCCGAACGCCAAGCCTGGCTGGCATCCCATCCCGAACCGCGTGACGATGCGACCATGGCGGAATACTGGAGGCGGTTCGGCGGGCGCATCCACGACCTGCTCGACGCCGGATCGGGCGCGTGCTGGCTGCGGCGACCAGACATCCGTTCCGTGGTGGTGGAAAGCCTGACCCACTTTGAGGGCAGTCGCTACGACCTCGACGCCTGGGTTGTGATGCCCACCCACGTTCACGCGCTGGTGATGCCGATGGCGGGGTTCGAGCTTTCGACCATCCTGCACACCTGGAAATCGTTCACCGCGAACCGGATCAACCGGGCGCTAAATCGGACCGGACCCTTTTGGCAGGCGGAGAGCTACGATCACATCGTCCGCCATCCCAGGGCCTTCTTCAAAATCCGCGAATACATTCGGACCAATCCCGCCAAGGCCGGGCTCAGGCCGGAGGAATATACAGTAGCTCAGGCTGCCACAGTAGCTCAGGCTGCCAGCCTGAGTCCCGAAAACCAACACAGCCAGGCTGGCTGTGCTACTTTGCCATGACGGCCATCGAACTCACTTTTCCCGCCGGGCGCTTCCACGCCACGCCGTGGGGGCGGCATGTGAACGAGGGCGCCGTCGAATGGCCACCTTCGCCCTACCGCCTTCTCCGTTCCCTCGTCGCCACGTGGAAGCGCAAGGCCGACCACATCGCGGAAGACACGATGCGCGCCTTGCTCGAAGCCCTGTGCACTCCACCGGAATTCGCCCTGCCGCCCGCCACCTTCGGCCATACCCGGCACTACATGCCGTGGTTCAAAAAAGGTCCGGGCGACAAAACCCTCGTCTTCGATTCGTTCGTCGCCGTCGCCAAGGACGCTCCGGTGCGGATCGTCTGGCGACACCTTCATCTGCCCGAAACTCAGGCCACCGGCCTTGCCGAACTCCTGCCCCTCCTCGGCACTCTGGGCCGCTCCGAAAGCTGGTGCGAGGCCCGCCTGCTGGATCCCGGGGCCGCAACCGCCGCGCTCGACGCCATCAACTGCCGCCCGATCAACGGCCATCCACCCACCGGCGAGGTCGTCCGCGTGCTCGGCGTCGATCCCGCCACCGCGTTCGCAAGCGACCGCAATCCGCGCCACGAATCCTCCACCGGACGAGGCAAGGCGAAGACCACGACGGTCACCCCCCTCTACGATCCCGACTGGCACCTGTGCATGGAGACCCTGTGGCTTCACGAGCGGCGCATGTCCATGCCGCCCGGCGCCTGCTGGCTCGACTACGAGCGCCGCAAGGACGCCCTCGCCACGCCCAAGACCCGCACCCGTCGCGCCCCGGATCGCCCCGCCATCCAGGTCGCCCGTTTCGCCCTCGACTCCGCCGTCCTCCCGCTCGCCACCGACACCCTCCGCATCGGCGAGGCCGCCCGCATTGCCCTGATGAGCCGCTACGGTTGGATCACCAAAGAAGGCGATGTCAAAGGCAAGTCCGCCGTCTTCTCGGGCAAGAACGCCGACGGCACCCCGCTCACCGACCACACGCACGCCTACTATCTGCCGACGGACGAAGACGGCGACGGACGCCTCGACCACCTCACCGTGGTCGCCTCCGCCGGTTTCGGCCCGGCCGAACTCAAGGCCATCGATTCCCTCCGCCAAATTAAAACGGCAGACACCGAAGATTCCGGCCACCCGCTCGGAGTGATTCTCACCGGCCTCGGTAGCCTGAAAGAATTCCGCCCCGGCCCGCTCCGATCCGCCACTCACTGGATCTCCGCCACCCCGTTCCTCTGCCCCGAGCATCCGAAAACCCGCGGCCCCCTTCTCCACACCGAGCGCGGCGGAGCCGATCCCCACCGCTTTCTCCTCTACCAGCTTCGTAAAGAACTCACCCGCTGGCTTGGGCGCAACCACCCCACCATCGACCCCGGCCGCGTCGAAATCGCCCTCTGCCTCGACCCCGATGGCAACACCCGCCGACCCGATCCCCGGACGGGCGAGCCCACCGGCCCGCGTTCCATTCAATTCCGCCGCTTCCGCCAAAAGCGCTCCGACGACGGCGGCCGCCGCCTCGCGGGCTTCTTCCGCCTCGTCTTCCCTGACCCTGTCTCCGGCCCGCTGGCCCTCGGCCACTCCTCCCACTTCGGCCTCGGCCTCTTCGTCCCGGTCCAAGAATGAAATGAGCTTACTTTGAAGACCAGACTCATAACGACGCTTGACCGCCACCGCCAACAGTTTGAGAGATGGATCCTCGACGAGCGCTGGACCACCCTGCCAGTGACCGCTTCCCGTCTGTCGGCTGGCGGCATGGCGTGGGCTCACCGGGATCCGGTTGACCGCTTGCTCGCGGCTCAATCCACCATTGAAAACGCGGTCCTAGTGACGGCCAACCCCGCGTTTCCCTGCTGTCCTGGCGTGGAATTTTTGTGAGGCGGAACTTGCAGGGCCATGGTTGTAAGTCAAAAAAAACTCGGCCTTGCCGATGGCTAAAATCGCGTGACTGCGTTCTCCTCCAGGTCCAGATCTTATCGGCGGGGCCGGGACCACTCCGAGGCACAACCAGAGCTATTTTCCCTGACGGCCCAACCAGCGCAGCCTTCGGAAGCAAAGAGACCCGCGCAATCCCCGCAGAATCAACCATCCGAGTCGGAGCCACTTGACCCAGCGGTCGGAAGTTCATCTCCGTCCATTGCCAAGGCCGAGGCGGAGGCAACTCACGCGCTGGATGACGCGGGCCACTTCGAGGGAGAAGATCACGACTACCTCCCAGCCCGCATGATGAATGAATTCGTCTATTGCCCGCGGCTTTTTTATTTCGAGCATGTGGAGGGAGTTTTTCTGCCCAGTGCGGATACGGAGCGCGGCCAGCAACTACACCGCCGGGTGGATGCCGGCTCGGGCAAAATGGCAGCGGCGGCATCCTTAGAGGACCCGGTTTCCCGGGAAGCGGTGGAGGTTTTGCATGCCCGCAGTGTGCAGTTGGGTTCGGCCGCGCTTAGGGTCACCGCCAAACTCGACTTGGTGGAGGCCAACGCAGATACCGGAGAGGTGGAGCCCATTGACTACAAAGCAGGCTCGCCTCCGGAAAAGGACGGCCAGCTCACGCTTTGGCCTACGGACCAGATGCAACTTGGTCTGCAAATCCTCCTGCTGCGCGAAAACGGTTATCGCTGCCACCGGGGAGTCATTTACTATCGAGCGACCAAGCAAAGAGTCTCTTTCACCCTCACCCCGGAAATAGAGCAGTGGATTGGTGAGGCACTTTCCCAGGCAAGGGAGCTGCTACGCCAGCGGCAACGTCCGCCTCCTCTGGTGGATTCCCCCAAATGCGTGCGCTGCTCTCTGGCCCCGATTTGCCTGCCGGATGAAATGACCCTCCTCTCGGACTCCAGCGGTCCGACAAATTCGGAGGAGTGCCCGGACGAATCTCCTACCAGCGAGCCAGAGCTTTCTTCCGCCGCGCCGATGCTCCCAGAGGTGCTCGCCATTCGCCGCTTGCTTGCTCCTCGACCCGATACCCGCGCGCTTTATCTCACCACGCAGGGCACCCAGGTGACCCTCAAAGGTCGAGTCTTGGAGATCCGGGAGAAAGACCGCAAACTCGACTCCGTGCGCCTGGCCGACTTGCATCAAGTAGCCCTGTTTGGCCAAGTCCAGCTCACCACGCAGGCTCTGCGGGAACTCCTGCAGCAGGATATCCCGGTGCTCTATTTTTCCCTGGGGGGCTGGTTCTATGGCCTTTCCCGGGGCCATTCCGCGCCCAATATTCTCTCCCGCCAGGCCCAATTCCGCCGGGCCGGCGACTCCGCTTTTTGCCTTGGCCTTGCCCGTCAGATGATCTCCGGCAAAATCCGCAACGCCCGCACCCTGCTGCAACGAAATGCCTTTCCGAGCCCCACACACGCACTCTTGCGTCTCAAACAAGCTGCCGAAGACGCCACGCAAGCCCCTTCCCTCTCCAGCCTGCTGGGCATTGAAGGGGCGGCAGCCCAAACGTATTTTGCCGCTTTCCCCACCCTGCTGAAGGCTGAGCAAGACGAGATTCCGGGCTTGGAATCTCCTGGCTCCTTGGCTGAACCAGCCCTGACCTTCGACTTTCGCGGACGCAACCGCCGCCCTCCTACCGACCCGATCAACGCTCTGCTATCCTTGGCCTACAGCCTCTTGGCCAAAGATTGCACCGTGGCCCTTCTCAGCGTGGGGCTGGATCCTTGGCAGGGATTCTACCACCAAATCCGCCCCGGGCGTCCGGCCCTGGCCTTGGATTTGATGGAGGAATTCCGCCCGCTCATCGCCGACAGTGCTGTAATCACGGCGGTCAATAATGGGATGCTGCACCCGAAGGATTTCGTGCGAGCCGGCAATGCGGTCAATCTCTCGGCAGAAGGCCGAAAAAAGTTTTTTCTGGCCTACGAACAGCGCATAAACGCACTCATCACCCACCCCATCTTCGGCTACAAAGTCTGCTATCGCCGGGTATTGGAGCTGCAGGCTCGTCTGCTCTGCCGCGCTTTGGAAGGGGAAATCCCCCACTATCTTCCTTTTCTTACCCGCTAGAACGCACCCCCCCTGTCCCTTTTACCATGCGCTCAACCTACATTGTCTCTTACGATGTGCGCAATGCCAAGCGGCTGCGGAAAATCTTCCGCATTTGCTCCAATTACGGAACCCATTTGCAATTCTCGGTTTTCGAGTGTGATCTCTCACCCCAGGAACGCCTAAAAATGGAGGGCGAGCTGAAAGAAATCCTCCTCCACTCCGAAGACCAGATCCTTTTCATCGAGTTGGGTCCTAGCGAAGGCCGCGGCGAGCGGGTGATTTCCGCATTGGGCCAACCTTACTCAAAATTCGACGCTCCATGCTATATCGTGTAATCTCCTGACCGTGTTCCGCAGCTTCAAGCTCCCGGAAGCCAGAGCTCTTTGACATCACCAAAACACCTTCTCGCGGCCCGAGAGATTCCATGCCGCACCCAATTACTGCCACCTCTCGCATGTTCTCACTCAATTACTTACACCAATTCAAAGCCTCTTGTTCTGGCTTTGACACGACTTGCTATCGCACCGCTCGCAAAACAAAGACTTGCTCCTTGTTTTGCAAGGCTTTACGAGAGTGCTCTCTCCGCCCTCCTCTGAGGGCGGCCTCATTGAAGCCCGGCATTTCACCCTGAGTTGTCAACTCCTCGCGGACTCTCCGCCCTCCTCTGAGGGCGGCCTCATTGAAGCTCATCTACCCGCTCAATGTCATCCCAATCGCCGAACCTCTCCGCCCTCCTCTGAGGGCGGCCTCATTGAAGCCAGGCTTGGCCAATCTTCTCCACTAAGCCAGCGCCTGACTCTCTCCGCCCTCCTCTGAGGGCGGCCTCATTGAAGCTAGGTGATTCAAGAACCCAAGATTGTGGCCCATAATTTGCTCTCCGCCCTCCTCTGAGGGCGGCCTCATTGAAGCAGTAATAGCGATAACCTTGTTTGCAGTAACTCCGTTATCTCTCCGCCCTCCTCTGAGGGCGGCCTCATTGAAGCGTCTCCTGTTTTTTCGTTTTCTATGCCTAGTGCTTCTCTCCGCCCTCCTCTGAGGGCGGCCTCATTGAAGCAGCGCCTCCAGACACCACACCAGAACATATCCTCACACTCTCCGCCCTCCTCTGAGGGCGGCCTCATTGAAGCAGAAATCTGGTAAAACAGTGATTGAGGCTAATCCTGCTCTCCGCCCTCCTCTGAGGGCGGCCTCATTGAAGCGACTCGATCTTGGATTACGCTTCACGATGCCACTGACCCTCTCCGCCCTCCTCTGAGGGCGGCCTCATTGAAGCGTGATGTAGTGTGTGTGATGTGGTGTGTGTGTGTGTCTCTCTCCGCCCTCCTCTGAGGGCGGCCTCATTGAAGCCAGATTCACTTGGACGGCGATAAGCCAACGGTCTGAATCCTCTCCGCCCTCCTCTGAGGGCGGCCTCATTGAAGCGGTGTAGGTCGTCCATAGGGTTCAATTTTACCATATTTCTCTCCGCCCTCCTCTGAGGGCGGCCTCATTGAAGCTTCGATTAGGTCAGAGGCCATTTCGACAAATGCTGGTCTCTCCGCCCTCCTCTGAGGGCGGCCTCATTGAAGCCATCCAGGGCGTGGACATCCGCCCCCGCCGCAAGCAGGGCTCTCCGCCCTCCTCTGAGGGCGGCCTCATTGAAGCCAGCCTTGACGATGACGGCATCTACACAATACTTGAAGCTCTCCGCCCTCCTCTGAGGGCGGCCTCATTGAAGCTTTCAGGGGGAAAATTGAAGCTCCGGTGCCTTGGCTCTCTCCGCCCTCCTCTGAGGGCGGCCTCATTGAAGCCATGGTGTGTTGTGTTGTGTGGTGTGGTTGGTGTGGTGCTCTCCGCCCTCCTCTGAGGGCGGCCTCATTGAAGCTAGACCATTGGCCATCGATAGCGTCTTGGGCAGAGTCTCTCCGCCCTCCTCTGAGGGCGGCCTCATTGAAGCGAGAGGCTTTTCAGACAACGAATCGGCACAGCGTTATGGCTCTCCGCCCTCCTCTGAGGGCGGCCTCATTGAAGCGAGGAATATGCTCTCCGGTGGGCAGCCGAGCTAGGCCACTCTCCGCCCTCCTCTGAGGGCGGCCTCATTGAAGCTGGTTTTATGGGTTTTGTTTTCATGGCGTGGTGTGGTCTCTCCGCCCTCCTCTGAGGGCGGCCTCATTGAAGCCAGAACGCCCTATTGTAGCCGATAAGTGTCGTTCTTGGACTCTCCGCCCTCCTCTGAGGGCGGCCTCATTGAAGCATGGTGTGTGCGTGGTGTGTGGTGTGGTGTGGTGTGTGTGTCTCTCCGCCCTCCTCTGAGGGCGGCCTCATTGAAGCCTAAGCAATCTCGTCGAGTATTCACCGAAGACGGGAACTCTCCGCCCTCCTCTGAGGGCGGCCTCATTGAAGCTCCGAATCTTTGGCTTGGTCTCCTGTTTTTTTGTTTCTCTCCGCCCTCCTCTGAGGGCGGCCTCATTGAAGCTCGATGGAGATGCACCACCGCAGGCGCAGGGCGAATCCTCTCCGCCCTCCTCTGAGGGCGGCCTCATTGAAGCGTTGGGTCATTCTACTGGCATTGGGAAAACATATATTCTCTCCGCCCTCCTCTGAGGGCGGCCTCATTGAAGCTTGGGCGTCATGCGCATAGCTATCGTAGAGAGAGGGCCTCTCCGCCCTCCTCTGAGGGCGGCCTCATTGAAGCGTTGGGTCATTCTACTGGCATTGGGAAAACATATATTCTCTCCGCCCTCCTCTGAGGGCGGCCTCATTGAAGCGGGTAGAGTATCCTTGTGCTGCCGCTGGGGGTCGTCCACTCTCCGCCCTCCTCTGAGGGCGGCCTCATTGAAGCTCGGCTTTGCTTGAGGTTTCGGTTTGGACGTCGGCTTCTCTCCGCCCTCCTCTGAGGGCGGCCTCATTGAAGCGCACGTGAAGGTCACGTCTCCCCCCATTGACTCTAGTCTCTCCGCCCTCCTCTGAGGGCGGCCTCATTGAAGCTTCTCTGGCTATCTTGTAAGCAATGTTGGCGTTTTTCTCTCCGCCCTCCTCTGAGGGCGGCCTCATTGAAGCGAGTTTCTTGCGCTATGACTGGGGCAATGCCTCACAAACTCTCCGCCCTCCTCTGAGGGCGGCCTCATTGAAGCAATGAGGACGCGGACGGTATCCGTATGCCCGTTCGCTCTCTCCGCCCTCCTCTGAGGGCGGCCTCATTGAAGCGCTGCGGTTTCACCGCACTATTTTCTGCAAAATCTCCAACTCTCCGCCCTCCTCTGAGGGCGGCCTCATTGAAGCGGGCATTCCCTGTTTTATATCAAATTTAGCCTTGCCTCTCCGCCCTCCTCTGAGGGCGGCCTCATTGAAGCTGACCAAATGGCGGGGCCG
>CAZQRL010000012.1:72861-74070 GCA_964595865.1 uncultured Chthoniobacteraceae bacterium | reverse complement strand
CTCTCCGCCCTCCTCTGAGGGCGGCCTCATTGAAGCTGACCAAATGGCGGGGCCGGTCATCACACCGGCCCCGCTCTCTCCGCCCTCCTCTGAGGGCGGCCTCATTGAAGCCAGGTCTCAACGCTGCTTATTTTGGATTTGGAGCTCTCTCCGCCCTCCTCTGAGGGCGGCCTCATTGAAGCTTGGAGAGTTGCGGCAGAAGGCAAAAGAACTAACGCGCTCTCTCCGCCCTCCTCTGAGGGCGGCCTCATTGAAGCAACCGTGATTGTTTCTGGACTTGTCGGCGGCCATCAACTCTCCGCCCTCCTCTGAGGGCGGCCTCATTGAAGCGCCGCCGCGCATGGTCGCACAGAGACAGTGCGTGCCCTCTCTCCGCCCTCCTCTGAGGGCGGCCTCATTGAAGCCACGCATCCACACTGCGCGTCACGGTAGGTCGGCGGTGCTCTCCGCCCTCCTCTGAGGGCGGCCTCATTGAAGCCTAGCTGACTGTGATGGGGTAATACGATGGAGCGATTGCTCTCCGCCCTCCTCTGAGGGCGGCCTCATTGAAGCTAGGGATGGAGCTTGGCGATGAGGTCGGCGATGTTCGTCTCTCCGCCCTCCTCTGAGGGCGGCCTCATTGAAGCCTGCAAACCCTGCTCCAGTCGCAGGTCTTGATCCTGCTCTCCGCCCTCCTCTGAGGGCGGCCTCATTGAAGCTAAACACAAACCTTCACGCTTTTTTAACATTGTGCATCTCTCCGCCCTCCTCTGAGGGCGGCCTCATTGAAGCCAATTGCCCGCGCGGATGCTATCCGCCGCGCACACCCTCTCCGCCCTCCTCTGAGGGCGGCCTCATTGAAGCGGAGATTGCATGCGGTTAATCCATCCAGTCGTCAGCTCTCCGCCCTCCTCTGAGGGCGGCCTCATTGAAGCGAGGCCTATGGCGCGCATGTCACGGACAGACAATGCGCTCTCCGCCCTCCTCTGAGGGCGGCCTCATTGAAGCTTTTCAGGCTTTTAAAACCCACCTCATCAACTCATCAACTCTCCGCCCTCCTCTGAGGGCGGCCTCATTGAAGCAAATTCAGTGAAAAGTTAAATCTTTCCCACCAACTTTTCTCTCCGCCCTCCTCTGAGGGCGGCCTCATTGAAGCACCATGAGATGAGATGGCGAGTAGTGCTTGGCCGGGTCCTCTCCGCCCTCCTCTGAGGGCGGCCTCATTGAAGC
>CAZQRL010000012.1:15063-72761 GCA_964595865.1 uncultured Chthoniobacteraceae bacterium | reverse complement strand
AGTAGTGCTTGGCCGGGTCCTCTCCGCCCTCCTCTGAGGGCGGCCTCATTGAAGCTGTGAGAGATTCAAGATGGGTATTGATTTCTTGAATCTCCTCTCCGCCCTCCTCTGAGGGCGGCCTCATTGAAGCGGTGGGCCTCATCGCATGGTCGCACAGATACCGTGCTCTCCGCCCTCCTCTGAGGGCGGCCTCATTGAAGCACGGACACAACATCCTGTGCAAATGTGAGGCCGTGATCTCTCCGCCCTCCTCTGAGGGCGGCCTCATTGAAGCCGCCCCACGGTCCCACGCGGCGTCGACGCCAAAAAGCTCTCCGCCCTCCTCTGAGGGCGGCCTCATTGAAGCCTTATCGGAGAAAAATAAAGATTGCAGGATTTTGAACACTCTCCGCCCTCCTCTGAGGGCGGCCTCATTGAAGCAAGGATGGTGCGGAAATTACTCGTGATGAGTTGCGACTCTCCGCCCTCCTCTGAGGGCGGCCTCATTGAAGCGGTGCGGACCAGCGCCCGCCCTGGAGAAACCGAGATGCTCTCCGCCCTCCTCTGAGGGCGGCCTCATTGAAGCAGTTTCATGGTTTTCATGGTGCGTGGTGTGTGTGCGTGCTCTCCGCCCTCCTCTGAGGGCGGCCTCATTGAAGCTGTTGTGTTGTTCATGTTTTCCCAGGCAATTCTCTCTCTCTCCGCCCTCCTCTGAGGGCGGCCTCATTGAAGCGCTAATGCTGTCACCGTCTCCGTATGCCCGTGCGCCTACTCTCCGCCCTCCTCTGAGGGCGGCCTTGTTGCAACTGCCCGCCTAGCTCTCGATGTCAGTGAAGGTTTGCTGCATCCGCCGCCCGGCGGCTGCTGCGCCCTTTGGGCGGCGTTGGCACGCAGGCTATCTCGCCCGGCTCCGCCGGGCTCGGCTCCGCCAGCAGCGGGCGGTAGCCGTGGGTTGCCTCTCAGTGATGGGGCAGCGCTTGGGGGCCAAACTCAGCTCTCTCGAACCCAGGTGGGTTATTGGCGTGGCTCCGAAAACCAAGAACCGCCGGTTCTGCCCCACCAGCCCAATGCGCTCCCGGCGTTGCGGCGCAGTCCATCCGATGCGGCTCTCTCGCTCGGCCAGCTTCCACGCCGCCGGACCCCAATCTGGCGGCGCCCCCTCAGCGATCTCCCGCTTCGCCCATTTGGAGCAGACAGCGACCACGCCGCAAATCCCCAAGGTAGGGCTCGTCAACAAAACACGGCCCGGCTCTCTCGTATTCATTCTCTCGCAGAGCGCGAACATCCCGGCGCTGGCGTTCCACGAAAACCGAATAACCTCCCTAAAAAACTTGGCAACCGGCGTGGGATGGAGCAACTTTTTTCGGAAATGACTCGCATGACTTCCTCCGCGCGCTGGCTGGCTCTCTGGTTGGGATTGGGGTCGGCCCTTCATTTCTCGCAGGCTGACAGCATTACGCTCCAAAACGGGACGGTGATTGAGGGAAAAATCCTTCAAGCCGACGATCAGTTCGTGACCATCGAAACGCGTTTTTCGGAGACGATTACCGAGGCGCAGCGGTTTCCACGTGCGGAGGTGCGGCAGGTGCAGCGCAAGGCGGCTGATAGCGCCCCGTATGAGGAGTTAGCGAAATTTCCTTTGCCGGAGGATGCGTTGCTACCGGGCGATTACGATGTGTATTTGCAAAAGCGGGAAGATTTTATCCGCAACTATGGGTATTCGTCGAAGGTGGGGCCCGTGCGGGCGGAAATTCGCTTGGCCCGCAGCGAGCAGGAGAAGGTGGCCGGAGGCGCGGTAAAGCTGGGAGGGCGGTGGTTGAGTCCGGCGGAGATTGAGGGAGAGAGCCAGCAGATTGCCGCACGGAAGCTATTTTCCGAGATGAAACAAGCCGAGGGACGCGGGGACTTGGTCCGGGCGCTGAATCTTTACCTGAGCCTGGAAAAGCAATACCCTGGCAGCAGCATTCTGCCGACTGCCGCCGAGATGGCTCTGGCGACCATGGAAAAACTCTCGCGGGTTCTGACGCATGAGGAGCGGAACTTTGCCATCCAAGAAACCGAGCGGGAGCGCGGGATCGCCCTCTCGTCGCCCGCGGATCAGGAAAAAATGCGTGCCGCGCGGCAGCGGGACGTGGAGAAATTTCAAGCGCGGGTCAAAGCTGCGGAGGCGGCTGGGGAAAAATTTCTCCCGTATTTCCCTGCGGTGCCGGAGAGTGTGAAAAAAGTGCGCGATACGCTGGGGACGGAGCAAGCGCGCCTGCGGGCACTGCCGTTGGAGCAGATGCGCCAGAGCAATACCTTGGCCAGCCAAGCAAGGGCCTCCTTGGGCCGGGGTCACTTGCAGGCTGCCCAGACGGAGGCCGAGCAGGCTTTGGCCCTCTGGCCGGCCAATGAGACCGCCCAACGACTGCAGGCGCGAATCAAAGAAGAACAAGCCAGCCGCGAAACTCCAGCAGCAGAGTCCGGAGGTTTTAGCCAAGGCGGGTAACCGTCTCCATCCCTGCTTCTCATGCCACGCACGGCTTCAATCAAACGCCAGACGCGCGAGACTTCCATTGAGCTGACCCTCGATCTGGACGGCTCCGGGAAGACGGCGATTTCCACGGGAATCGGGTTTTTCAATCACATGCTCGAGCTCTTCGGCGCGCATGGATTATTTGACTTGGAGGTCCACGCCACGGGGGATCTGGAAGTAGATTTCCACCACACGGTCGAGGATACCGGGCTCGCCTTGGGGCAGGCTTTCGCCCAAGCTCTGGGCGACAAGGTCGGGGTGCGGCGGTATGGATTTTTCTATCTGCCGATGGATGAGGCGCTGGTGCGGGTGGTTCTGGATTGCAGCGGACGTCCGTATCTCAGCTATCGTGCTCCGGAGGGTGTCGAGGCCATCGGGCAATTTCCTTTTCAGCTGGTGGAGGAGTTCCTGCGGGCATTGGCCATGCAGGCGCGCCTCACGCTGCATGTGGAGGTGCTGGCAGGAAAAGATGCGCACCACATCGCGGAGGCGATTTTCAAGGGACTGGCACGGGCTCTCGATGTGGCCACCAGCTTGGATGCGCGGGTGCAAGGGATCCCATCCACCAAAGGGGCCTTGTAAAGCTGAACCGAGGTCTTCATGGGCTCGTTGGTGGGTATTGTGGATTACGGGCGGGGGAATCTGCGCAGCGTGCAGAAAGCTCTTGAAGCGGTCGGGGCGCGCACGTGCTGGCTGCCCGGGCGGGAAGCCTTTGCCCGGGAGCAGCCCGAGGCGGTGGTGTTACCCGGGGTGGGATCGTTTGGAGATTGCTCCCGCAGCCTGCAGGAACGGGGGCTTTTCGCGCCGTTGCGGGAGTGGCTGATGGCGGGGCGTCCCTTCCTGGGGATTTGTCTGGGGTATCAGATTCTTTTCGAGCGGAGCGAAGAGAGTCCGGGGGTGCCGGGGCTGGGGTTTTGGGCCGGCGCGGTGCGCCGGTTTGCTCCCGGTGTTGGGAAAATCCCGCACATGGGCTGGAATGAACTCCGGCCCGGGGCACCTTCCCCCCTTTTTGCCGACTGGGCAGACCTACCTTCTCCGGCGGTGTATTTCGTGCACTCGTATTATCCTGTTCCGGAGGATTCCGGTTTGGTGACGGCTTGGTGTGATTATGGGGGCGAGTTTGCCGCAGCGGCCGGGCAGGGCGCGGTGCAAGCGGTGCAATTCCATCCCGAAAAAAGCCAGGCGACCGGCCTGCGAATTTTGGCGAATTTCCTTGGCAGCCTGCCGGGCCTTGGAAATGGGTGAGAGAAGGAAAGACTTCGGACGATGCTTTATTTACCTGCGATAGACTTGATGGAGGGCTGCGTGGTGCGGCTGCAGCGGGGAGATCCGCAGGCGCGCACGGTGTATTCCAAAGATCCGGTGGCCTTTGCGCAACGCTGGGAGCAGATCGGTGGAGATTGGTTGCATTTGGTGGATTTGGATGCGGCCTTCACAGGCGAGTGTCGCAATCTTCCCCGCGTGGCGGAGATTTGCCGGGCGGTTTCCCTCCCTTGTGAGTTGGGAGGTGGGATGCGGTCGGTGGCTGCGGTGGAGGCTGCATTGACCGCTGGGGTGAGCCGGATAGTGCTGGGAACAAAAGCTGCGGAGTCGTTGGATTTTGTGGCCGAGGTGGCTGGGCGGTTCGGTCGGGAGCGCGTGGCGGTCGGGATAGATGCTCGCGATGGTTGGGTCTCGACGCATGGTTGGCAAAAGCCGACCACCCTGCGGGCGACAGAATTTGCCCGGCAGGTCGAAGATGCTGGGGCCGGGGTGATTATCTACACGGATATTGCCACCGATGGCATGTTGCAGGGGCCGAACTTTGCCGCCTTGCGAGAAATGCAGGCCGCAGCGGCGTTGCCATTGATTGCCAGCGGCGGCGTTTCCTCCCGTGCCGATCTGGAGGCCTTGGCCGCCATGCCGGGACTGCACGGGGCCATCATTGGCAAAGCCCTTTACGATGGCAAAATCTCCGGTCCCTTGCGCTAGCCCGCATATCTCACAAAGATCGTCGCGAGACGCCGCGCGAGGCTGGTGGGAACAAGACGGGCGAAGGATCGGACCGATGGCTGTGTGATGACACACTGCCTGAGAGCCCATACGAGCCCAACGCAGTTCCCAACTGCCTCCCGCAAGTCGCAGCAGATCGCTTATGAGATATGCGGGCTAGGGGCACGCTTAAGGATTAAGGAGAAACTTACGGATGGTTTCGCGCAGTTCTTCAGCGCGGATGGGTTTGGAAAGGAAGGCGTTCATCCCGGCCGCGAGAGCTTCGCGTTCTTCCTCCTGCAGGACGCCGGCGGTGAGGGCGACAATGACAGGTTGTTTTTCCAGAGGGGTGGCGCGGATGGCGCGGGTGGCTTCGATGCCGCTCATCTCTGGCATTTGCAGATCCATCAGGATGAGATCGTAGGGCTTTTCCGCAGCCATGCGCACGGCTTGCGCCCCATCGGAAGCGACATCGGGCACCAGATTCATCTTCTTGATGAGGCTCTTCACGACGAGTTGATTGACCTTGTTGTCTTCCGCCAGCAGGAGAGAAAAACGGGAGAGGTCATCGGTTTCGGAAGACTCGCTGGATTTGGCGGCAGCGGGCTGCGCGGGGTGGTTGGAGGCGGCGGGCTGAATTTCCACTAATCGCTCGGCGAGGGCGCTGAGTTTGGCCGGTTTGAGGGAGAGCAGGGAGCGTCCATCGGGGAAATGGCGGTGGAGGGCATCGCGGACGCGGGAGGATTCATCAATCTTCGACCAGACGAGGATGTGGGGCTGCTGAGCTTCGGGGTAAGGGCGCAGGGAATTCGCGAGGAGGGCCAGGGTTTCTTCATCGAGCCGCATATCGAGGCTGAGGAGACCGATAGGAGGCTCCTGCGCGAGGGCTTGGGGGAGACGGCTGAGCTCCTCCAGGCAATAAGCGGACTGGCCGAGCCGTTCGAACATCGCGAGGTAGTAAGTGGCCGCAGAGGGAGAGGCCGAGAAGTGCAGGACTTTGCGCGAGGGAAGTTGGGGAATCGGGGCGGGGTGCGGTTGCAGGCCGGCCCGAAGAGTGAAGTGGAAAGTTGAGCCGTGCCCGGGTTGGCTTTCGACCCAGATTTCGCCGCCCATCATTTCGCTGAGGCGCTTGGAAATGGCCAGGCCGAGGCCGGTGCCGCCAAAGCGCCGCGCGGTGCCAGAGCTGGCCTGAGTGAAGGGATCAAACAGCCGGGAGCAGACTTCGGGCGCGATGCCGATGCCGGTATCGCGAATGGAGAACTGCAGCTCGATCCATTCCTTGGTGTCGGTGCGGCCGCGCTCCCGGGCAGCGACCCGAATCTCCACGCTGCCGCGCTCAGTGAACTTGAGGGCATTCCCGACCAGGTTGAGAATCACCTGGCGGATGCGGGTCGGGTCGCCCAGCAGATCGAAAGGCAGGTCGGGAGCGATGCCGTAGTTCAGCTCCACGGGGCGTCCGGCAATGGCGGTGGCGAAGACGTCTACCGAATGTTCGAGGACTTTGTTGAGGTCGAAGGGAATTTCTTCGATTTCGAGTTTGCCGGCTTCGATTTTCGAGAGGTCGAGAATGTCGTTGATGATATTCAGCAGGGCGTTCCCACTGGTTTGAATGGTCCGGGCGATTTCCTGCTGCTCGGCTTCGAGGGGGGTTTCGAGAAGGAGGGAACTCATGCCGATGACGCCGTTGAGCGGAGTGCGGATTTCGTGCGACATGTTGGCCAGGAACTCGCTCTTCGATTGGTTGGCGGCCTCAGCGGCTTCTTTGGCCAGTTGCAATTCCTTGTGCGACCGTTCCAGCTCTTCGACCAGGGCGGCTTTGGCCTCAGCGGTCTGCTTGAGTTCCTCGGCCAACTTGGCCCGCGCTTCGGCTGCTTCTTGTGCGATGCGCGCCCGCATGGTCTCCAACTCCTTGTTTTTCAACTCGGAGAGAATGCGGTGATTTTCCTCCTGGAAAAATTTCCGGCGCAGCAGGGCGCGGATGCGGCCGCGCAGGACCGCGATATCGCTGGATTTGCCGACGAAATCGTCCGCGCCAGCCCCGAGGGCGCGGCTAAGCTCGTCCTTGGTCTCATGCCCGGTGAGCATGAGGACCGCGATCGGATTGTAATCCCGCTGACGCATTTCCTCGACGCGGCGGCAGATTTCCAAGCCATCAATCCCAGGCATAACCAAGTCCACGAGCAGGCAGTCGTAGGCATTGGCTTTGAGCTTTTCCAACCCCTCCTCACCACTCGAGGCCGTATCCATGATGTAGCCATCGGGCTCGAGCTCTGCGGTGAGATACTGCAGATAGGTGAGGCTGTCATCAATGGCGAGGATGCGGCCGCGGTTGAGGTGGTGGTGGGTGGCACCGGCGGAGAGATCTTCATCCATACGGGAGCGGTTAAGCAACCCGGCGATGCGCAGCAGGAGGATGTCGCGATCCACCGATTTGGCCAAAAAACCATCCGCCCCGCTGTCCAAGCCGCGCACTTCGGTGCTGTCGCCTTCTTGGGCGGTGAGCATGAGCACCGGGACGTGGCGGGTAACGAGATTGCTCTTGATGCGGCGGCAGAGTTCGTCGCCACGCAACCCGGGGAGGTAGAAGTCGAGGAGGATCAGATCCGGCAGGACATCGTTGAGATAATCGAGAGCGTCCGAGCTGGTGTTGACCACATCCACCTCGTAGCCGGCCTCCTCGAGATGGATCTGCATCTGCAGAGCTTGGGTGGGGGAATCTTCGATGATGAGGATTTTGCGGGCAGCTTTCATAGCGGCTTGGAAGAGACGGTGGAATGTTCGGCCAACTGGCGCAAGAGCTGGGTCATGGCGGGAAGGGTTTGCAGGGAGGAGCAGGCGCCAATTTCCCAAGCGGCCTGGGACATGCCGAAGACCGCGCAGGAGGATTCTTCCTGCCCGATGGCGAGGCCTCCGGCCCGGCGCAGCTCGAGCAAACCGCGAGCTCCATCCCGTCCCATTCCGGTGAGGATGAAGCCGGCAGCAGAGCGCCGGAACTCATGCGCCAGGCTTTGAAAGAGCACGTCGGCTGAGGGCTTGTGGACGCCTACCGGGGGGGTGTCGAGGAGAACCACGGTGCCCCGGCTTACGCCCAGATGCAGCCCATCGGGCGCGACCCGCACGCCCGGGGAGTTGAGGGATTCGCCGACTCGGGGGATCCAGACGGGCAGGGAAATGACGCTGTCGAGCCACTCGGCAAAGCTTTCTCCGAAGCCAGGGGCGATGTGCTGCACCAGCAGAATGGGCAGGGGAAAATCCTTGGGCAAAGGGGCGAGCAGGTCCACCAATGCAGGCGGGCCGCCGGTGGAAGCGGCGATGCCGACGATGCGGGTGCTCTGGCCGGCGGGTAAACGAGACACAGGGGGCGGTGGCGCGGAGCGGGGCGGCGGTGGCGCAGTTACCGGGGCTGGAGGGCTCTTGCTAGCGCGGAGTCCGCTGCGGCGGATCACCCGCACCTGGCTCATGGAATAGAGGGTATCGGTAATTTTTTTTTGCTGCCGGTCGAAGTTTGGCGCCTCGGGGCCTTCCGGCTTGGGCAGGACGGTGAGCGCTCCGGCGTGCAGAGCTTCCATGGCGTGTCGGCTTTCAGCACTGGAAGTCGTCGAGGAAATGACCACCACCGGAATCGGGTGGCTGGATAAAAGCCGCCGGATGGTTTCGTGGCCATCTATCCCCGGGAGGAGAATGTCCATGGAAATGACATCGGGGCGCTGGCGTTCGACAAAGCGCAGGGCCTCTTCGCCGGAGGCGCAGGAGCCGAGCAACTGCAAACGCGCATCGGCGAGGATGATTTCCTCCAAGAGCAGGCGCACGGTGGGGGAATCCTCAACGATGAGAACGCGCACGGGATTCATAGGTAGTGCCGGATGGTTTCGCGCAGATCCCCCTGTTCGAAGAGCCGTTTAACAATGTAGCTGTCCGCGCCGAGGGCGAGACCTTTTTCGATGACGGAGGGATCTTCCAGGGAGGAGATCAGAATGAAGGGGATATCGCGGAAGCGGTGGTGTTTTTTGACTTCGGCGAGCATCCCGAAGCCATCGAGCCGGGGCATTTCAATATCGCAGAGGATTAAGTCCACCTGCTCGCCACGCAAGACGCGCAGCCCTTCCAAACCGTCGGCCGCTTGAAAAACCCGGTAGCCGAGAGACTCGATGACTCCCGCTTCGAGCGTGCGGGAGGTGTAGGAATCATCCACTACGAGAATGGACGGGGTGGCATTGGGGGCCGGAGCAGGTGCCTCGGAGGATTCGGTGGTAAAGGCGGTGTGCTGGTGAGAGGTGCCATGCCGGGTTTGCCAGAGGGCTTCCGGCTCGAGCAGCAGTCCCGCCTCCCCATCGTCGAGGGGGAACCAGCCTCCGAAGAGGCGGTTTTTTGCGGCACCGGGAGGCAGCTCGCGCAAGACCACTTGCTGCGCACCGAGAACTGCATCCACAAGCAGGGCCCAAGTCTGCCCGCCGCTTTCCATGAGGGCGATCGCCGGGGAGGAGTCGGCTGCCGGTTCCGGCGGGAGAGCCAAAAGATCGGAGAGGCGGGCGGCGGAGAGGGTTTCCCCTTCGTGCAACCAGTGAGCTCCTTGATCATGCACCTGAATATCTGCCGGAGCAAATTGGGTGACGCGGCGTATTGCCCGCATGGGCAGGGCGAAGGTCTGTCCGGCGCAGCGCACCAGGAGGGCCCGACTTCCGGCGCGAGAGGCGGGGAAGCGCAAAATGAAAGTGGTGCCGATCCCCGGGGTGGACTGGCAGGAAACTTCTCCTCCCAAGGATTGGATGGTCTCTTCCACCGAAGCCAGACCGACCCCGCGTCCAGAGATCTGCGTGAGCTGTCGGGCGGTGGAAAAATTTCCGCGAAAGATGAAGCGGGCCAGAGCTTCAGGTGGGAGCGTGGCGGCTTGATCCGCTGAGACCAGGCCGGCTGCCACGGCGGCTTGGCGGATTTCTGCGAGGGGCAGACCGCGTCCGTCATCGCTGATGCGCAGTTGGTAATTTCCTCCAGCCAGGGCCAGCTCCAGAGTGATGGTGGCACGGGCGGGTTTGCCGGTGGCGCGACGGGCTTCGGGGGGTTCGATGCCATGGTCCACGGCGTTGCGCAGCAGGTGCACCAGGGCACCGCGCAGCCGTTGCAAGACCGGCAGCTCCATGCCGATTTCGAACCCCCGCACTTGCAGATCCACGGGTTTGCCCAAGTGTTCGGCCAAATCTGCGACCATGGGGCGCAGACCAGCGAGAACTTCGCCGGCACGGGTGACCTGCAGACCGTGCAACTCGCGGTCCAGGACCTCGATGCGGCTTTCCAGCAAAGAGGCCGTGCGGCGCAGCCGAGATTCCAGGCGTTGCAGGGACCGCTGCAGCAAGCGCAGCTGGCGGCTGGCGTGGTTCACGTAGCTGGCGGCGCGGGCATGCTCGCGGTTTTCCGGAGCGCGATAGAGAAACGAGGCCAAGCCACCCCGCAGGACTTCCTCCTCGCGTAGGAAACTGCCGAGCTCATTTTGCAGGCTCACGGCTTCAGCGCAGAGTCCCTCCAGTCGGGGTAATCCAGCCAGGACCTCGGAAAACGCCTCTTCCAGCTTGGTGATCCGCTCGCGTTCGACCCGGTAGAATGCTGCCGCCGCCGGGGTGGAATCTGCGGGAGGGGCGGGATTCGGGGCTGGGCTGGCCGTGGGAGTGGAAGCAGGAGGTGCCGCAGTCGCCGCTGAAGCGAGTTGTTCCCCGAGGTTGTTCTCGATGGTATGCAGCAGCTTGCGGGCTTCGGCAAGGAGAGTTGGCCAGTCCGGAGTATCCTGAGCTTCGACGCCGCGCCGCAGGAGACTTTCCAGTTCATGGGCTTGGGAAGCGACAGCTTCCAACTTCACGACGTGGGCGGCACCTTTGAGGGTATGGGCGGCGCGCAGAGCCGCCGCAAAGTCCGGAGGGTCGTGGGGATTGTCGAGAGGTTTGTCGAGCTCGCGGTGCAGAGTCTCAAGGATTTCGGCGGCCTCCGCGCGGAATGATTGCAACAGGCGCTGATTGAGCTCCCCCCGGCGGGCTTCCGACGGTTTCGTTGCTGGGGGAGTGGTGGGTGTCGGGTCGGGGGTTGGAGAGGCGTCGGCGGGAACATCCGTGATCTGGGGCAGCTCCGCCGGATGGGCTGAGCCGGCGGCGGTGAGGTGGGAATTCATCCGCTCGAAGAGGCCGATGTCTAGTTGCACGCGCTGGCCGGCCAGATAGTCGCGGACGGATTGGGCGAAAGCAACAAACGCCGTCTGCGCATCTTGCAGGAGCGCCGGCTCGAGCTCGACGGGCTTTTCATGCAAGGCGCGGAAAAGATACTCTATTTGGTGGCCGTAGGTCTGCCCGATGCGGAATCCCACCGCCCGGCAGGCCCCCTTGATTTTGTGGGCCAACTGAAACACCTTAGCCAGCTCGGAGACAGAGGGAACTGGAGGTCCGGGATGCAAGGCCGCCAAGGCCGCTTCCAGCGCCGCCAGATCGGTCGTTGCCTCCTGGGCAAAAACCTCCCGGAGTTTTTCCGCTAGGTTTTTCAAAGTTTGTAGCGCGCCACCACCCCGCGCAGATTGGCGCTCATATCATTGAGGCTGCGGGTGGCTTGTTCCAGTTGAGTGATGCCGCTGACGGTTTGTTGCACGGCCTGCTTGATATCCTGCATGCCTTGCACCACCTGATTGATCCCGATCTGCTGCTGACCGGTGCCGGCTATGATCTGCCCGAAAGTCTGGACGTTGCTCTGGATGGAGTCGGTCAGTTTTTGAATGGTGCCGAGGGTGACGCCTGCTTGGGCGCGCCCGGAATCGGTGCGCTTGACGGCTTCCTCGGTAAGCATCACGGAGGTGTTGATGCCTTTTTGGATTTCCTCGAGGATGCCGCGCACGAGGCGGGTGGAGTTTTTCGCCTGGTCGGCGAGGTGCTTCATTTCCTGAGCGACGACGGAGAAGCGGCTGCCGCTCTCACCGGCGGAGGCGGCTTCGATGCCGGCATTGATGGCCAGGATGTTGGATTGCTCGGCGATTTCGTTGACGGTGGCGATGATCTCTCCGATAGCCTGGGTTTTTTCGCTGAGGCTAACGATTTTCTCGGCGACTTCTTCGACCTGTTCACGGATGCGTTCCATGCTCTCGGTGGTGCGTCCCACCGCTTCGAGTCCCTGCTCGCCGACTATCACGGTGCCGTCGGAGTCGTTGCTGACCTCGCGGGCGCGGTTGCTGATTTCGCCACCGGACTGCTGGATTTCCTGCATCGTGGTGGTGATCTCTTGGATGGTGGCAGCCTCCTCCTTGGCGCTGGCGGCCTGTTCCTGAATGGAGGCTCCAATTTGGTTGATAGCGGCGCCGAGCATTTCCACGCCGGCGCGGATCTGCTCGGTCTGCGTGCGGAGGTTTTCCCGCATGGTGGAGAAGGCCGCTCCGAGGACGGCCAACTCGTCGCCGGTTTCGATCGGTGTGACGCTGGTGCTGAGGTCACCTTCGGCGATGCGTTGCGAAACCCGAGTGAGCTCGGCGAGGGGGCGGGTGATGCGGCCGACGAGGCCGACGATGAGCCAGGTGCTGGTGAGGGCGAGGGCGATCCCGCTGATGAGGACGGTGAGGGTGAGGGTGCGTTGTTCGGAAAGAAGCATCTCGGCGTCTTCGCTCACGAAGCCAAGGGCGATGCGATCGAGATCCTCAAGGTGCGAAATGATGTCATCGGAGCGTTGAAAAACCACCCGTGCATCTATGGAGCTGGTGCCATTTAACAGTGCCAGGGCACCGGATTCGTAGGAGGCGAAAAGCTCGGCGACGGGTTCAATTTTCAGCACCTGGGCCTCCTCCTCATCGAGATGCCCCTGTTGGTTCTCGGCATCATACATGAACTTGAGGTTCTCCCGCAGAGCCAATCCAGCGGAGCTATTGCTCAGGAGCTCCCGGGCTGGGGCTCCGGCCTGCTGCAAGCGCGCTGCTGCCTCGGCGTTGGCTTCGGTAGAGAGCGTGCTCGAGGCGAGGAGGGCGTCTTCGAGGATTTTCTGTTGTGCAAAGACAGCATCCTTGATTTTCGAGCTTGCGAGCAGCGCGGGGATCTGTTTGTGACTGAGTTTTTCCAACTGGCCACCGGTGCGGTGAATGTGGAAGGCGGCGTAGCCGATGAGCGCCAGGAAAAGCAGGCAGACCAGGCCAAAGAGGGCCAGCAATTTGCCGCCGATGCCGAAACGAATGTTGTTGGTGGTATTCATGTGGTTGTGGATCTGGGTTGGTCGGTGATGAGAATAGAGCTAGGGATCTTGGGAAATCGAAAGACTGCCCAAGTCGAGCAAGTAGAGGGGGCCAGGAAACTGGGTAGTGATAGGCCGCGGCCAATCGGGCGCGGCGACAGAGGTGGCCGCAGCGGGATTCAAGCCCTGGAAATCTGTCGGGGAGCCCATGGCCAAACCGAAGATCTGGCCAGCCCGGCGCACCAGGGCCAAGTGGGAGATCGGGGTTGAGGCTTCGCGGGATAGTCCCAACAGATGCGGCAAAGAATAAACATCGTAAGCGGTGGAACGAAAGACGACTAATCCGAGATGCGGCAGCGGGCAACGCGGGACGGGGAGCAAACGAGGAGCACTCAGGACCTGCACCAGATCGGCCTCCGGAACGGCGAGGCGAAGATTTTCCCAGGCAAAAACGAGGACCCCCAAACCTTGCACGCCTTCTTCCTGTCCAGCGTGCTGACTCTCCCGCAGGTATTTCGCGCGAGCGGCGAAAAGCGCATCGAGTTCGGGGGCGGGGACGGTCATAAAATCAGGGGGTCTGGCCGAGTTGATCGGCGGCACGATCCAAGGCGGCTTGGGCATCTATGAGGGAAACCATCCCTTGCGGGCAAAGAAAAATTTCTCCTGGCCCGGCTCCCGTGGCTTGGCTGCGGCCGGAGGCCAGCTCCTGCAGGACTTTGCGCGCCGTAGTCAGAGCACGGGCCGCAGCGGGGCGACGCTCTGGAGAATCGGCCAAAAGCAGGGCGAGATTCAACTGCGCTCCGGCATGCGAGCGATTCAGAAAGAGCGCCCGGCGGTAGGCAGCCTCGGCGGCAGAAAAGTCTTCCAAAGCCTGCAGCGCGACAGCTTGGAGAAAGTGCGCTTCCGCATCGGTCTCGCGCAGGAGCAATGCCTGGGTGGCTTCCGTGCGCAGGGTGTCCCATTTTCCCCCGAGGGCCAAGGCCCAGAGATCTTCTTTGGCAGCAGCAGACGAGGGCTCTTGGCGTGGTTTTGCCGTGGTCGGAGAGGTCCGGGAGGTGGCGGGGATTTTTTTTGCCCCAGGGCTTGGAGGGGGTGCCGGGGTGCTGATTTTCAGCTCGGGAGTGAGCGCTGGCTCGGTCGCCTTTTGATAAAGCACCGCACCGGGAAAATTACGCACTTGGAAACGATTCGAAAAATCCGGCGTGCATTCGCTTGAGCCGACCACCAGCCAACCTCCCGGTCGCAAAGCCCGCCAAAAGCGCTCTGCCAACATCCCCAGTTCCCCCGGGTCAAAATAAATCATCACATTGCGGCAGAAAATGAGGTCGAAGGATTGCTCGGGAACGGAAGTCCAGTCCGCTTCCGCCTGCAAGTTGAAAGGGCGGAAGCGCACCATGCGGCGATAGGCGGGGTTCAGCAGGTAGCGACCATCCGGCAAGGGAGAAAAGTGACTGGTGATCCACTCCGGAGTGAGATTGCGGAAGCTCCATTCCCCAAAGGCCGCCTCCTCGGCGTTGCGCAGGTAGGAGGTATTCAGATCCGTGCCCAGAATCTCGCAGGAGGGCAGAAGGCCGCCGAATTGCGATCCGAATTCCTTCCAGGCGATGGCCAAGGAGTAAGGCTCGCAGCCGATGGAGCAAGCAGCGGACCAGAAGTGCACCGGTTGTCCCAGGCGGGCCATTTCTGGAAAGACGGCCGAGTGCAAGGCCGCAAAGACCTCCGCATGGCGAAAAAAGTAGGTCTCCCCGATCGTCAGGCGCTCCGCTATTTCCAGGAGCAATTGCCGATCGGCCAATCCTTCGGCGTAGTCAGCCCAGTGGGTGAAACCGCGTTCTTGCGCGTGCAGGATTGCTGCTGCTGCCACCTCGCCCTCGCGCCCTGCCAATGAGACCATCCCGGTCTCTCGAACCAGCAGGCGAATGATAGCTGTGAGTGTGGTGGCCGGGAGCGGAGGCAGGGAGTTATTGGCAGCGGGGTGACGGGGGAAAATGGTTTTCATACCATTCCCAGGCTCATGCCAGAGCTTCCGTGCCAACCGCGGACTCCTGCACGGCCATGAGCGGCACCGCACGATCGGCAACGAGCCGTCGCAGAGCGGCCGCGACTTGCGCTTCATAACTCCCAAACAAATCCGCCGGATTTAGCAATGGGATCTCTTCCTCAGCCCAGCGGACAAAACTCTGCCCCAGAGATTCGGCGAGAACTTTGGGACGTTGGCTTCCTGCACCAGGAGCGACAACCGCTGTGGCTTGGCCCAGCCCAACCGCACGGTCAGCAAGGTAAGCCACAGGCTGTCCTTGGTGCTGCGTTAGCAGCAGGACGGATTCGGCCGTTTTTTCCGTGGGATTGGAGCTCAACAACATCCCCAGATCGAGCACTGGGACCGGGCCGTGTGGGGTGGGAAAGAAACCTTGTATCACCGGCGGTAGCCCGGGAACTTCCAGCAGGGAGGGCAGCAGCACCAGCCGCTGCACCTCCTGGCTTCGTAGGGCGAGAGTTTTCCCTGCCGCTCGAAAGAAGATAAACAACCCGCTTGGGCTGCAGGGAGGAAGACTTGCTTCGGGCGTAGGGCCGGAAACCATGGCTTGGAGCCTAACAATTCGTTGGCCGAAGACAAGCCTTCCTAAAACGAAGGGGGCGGATTTACCGTCCCCGGTGTGGGATCGCCCGCAGGCGATCAGGGTTTATAGGGCAAAGAGGAATGGTGGGCGACAATTTTCAATTTATCGCCCTCGCGGACGTAGCCAAAGGTTTTGTCCACCATGATTTCTTGGCCGTCTTGATCGGTAATCCAGACGTTGCCCATGGCGATGGCCACATCCCCTTTGGTAAAGTAATGTTTGATCTGTGCCCGGGCGGAGACAAAGGGATTGCGGGCAAAGCCTTTGTCGTTGGGGTACTCCGCGTTGCCGCCGACGAAGTAAGCCAAAGCGGCATCTTTGGTCGGACGGAAGGTTTGCTCCCCATGGGTGAGCGTGGGTTTGAAGAGTACGTCCCCGTTGTCGAAGTTGTAGAGATCATCGAGAGCCTTCACCGCCACGGCCTCCGCATCTGCTCCTTTTTGATGGGCTTGGCTGATGGCCACCAGGCGCGCACACCACTCTGCTTGCGCGGCGTTCAGCTCTTCCAGAGTGATCGGTTTAGCTTCATCAGCGGCGGGAGCGGCTTGAAGGGCAAGGGCAAGGACAAGGGCGGCGGGAAAGGTCAGAAGTTTATTCATGGCGGGCGAAAGATGCCCAAGAACCTCAATCGCGCAACCTTTTTTGCAAAAATTGCCGGAACGGAAGGTCATTTTCGCCGTGACTGGGAGAAAGGGCTCGCCGTAGATTTCCCTGCGGTATGAGCCCCTTTGCCAAAATCCTCACGCTAATTCTGGTGGCCTTTTTGGTCTATGTGCTCTGGCCACGCACGCCGGATCTCACCCGCCTCAACCCGGCCCAGGCCGCCAAACATGAAGCCGCCGCTTGGCAGGCGGTGGCGGAAGGGAAAATCTGGGGCGCGGTGAAAGAATACTATCTGCTTTTTGACCGGGACTTCGGCTTCAGCCCGGCGCGTGCCTTCACGCTCGCCCAGCAGGCGGCCCGGGAGACAAAAAATATCCTCTCCACTTCGGATCCCCTGCTGCAGGAAACTTCCACCCAGCGGTTCATCGAGCACTACGCCATCTTCAAGCGCGACCTCGGCTCAGAGATGGACGCCGCCGCTGCCGGGCGCAACCACTTCAACGCCTGGGTTATGGTGGAGGGACAAGATTTTGGGGACGGGTTGCGCACCGAGCTGGCCCGCCTCTATGCGCTGCTCTACGGGGTCACGCCAGAGAGTCTCGGAGCGGCGGTGGCCAAACGCGCCGAAGCCCTCCGCGAAGCATTCACCAAGGGTAAAACCGACGTGAAATGGCCCACGGTGCGGACTTACCTGGAGGAATTTTACAACGGGCTGCCGTTGCGGAAAACTCCGGAATCCCCGGCCGCCACCCCGCAATCCTGACCCTCGCCGCCTAGCCATCGCACCCCACGCAGCCCGGCGAATTCCGGGGTGGCACAAATTCCCCGTTCTGCTAAGTTTATCGCCATGCCCTTGCGTTCACGAGGCTTGGTTTTCCCCTTGGCCACGCTTCTGCGGAGCACGGTCGGCGGGCTGATTTTTTGCGCCTTGGGGACCGAGCTGTTGGCGGCCAGGCAGGGCCTCACTTGGGCCGACCGGCGGATCAACATGGAGGCGACCTACGCCCAAGCAGTCGTCGGCACCGCTTCGGGAAAGAATGACCTTTACGTGATTGCCAGCACGGTGGGAGGAGTGCCGTCTTTTGCGTGGTCCGCCAATGGCTTGGCCTGGCAGCAAGGGGAGGTCACGCCAAACCCGGAGGGAAGGTGGGAGTTTGTCTCCGCTTTAGCCTACGTGGAGGGAACCGGCTCGGGCAACCGCACTTGGGCGGCAGTCGGCCCGAGTGGTCTGCTCTTGCTTTCGAATGACAATGCCCGCACCTGGCAGCGGCAGCCTCCGGTAATGGATGGGATGGCGAATTTCATTGGCATTGCCGGGGGCGAGGGGATTCTGCTGGCTAGCGGGCGGGGCTGGAAGCCGGATGAGCACGGTGGGGGGTCGGTTGGGGGGGCGGTGTTCATCTCACGGGATCGGGGCCTCAGTTGGGAGCAGAGCAATGTGGATACGGAGTATGGATTAACTACTCCGCTGGTGTTGCCGGGGGTGTGGATTGTGGCCGGGGAGGGTGGGGTGATCGCCCGCAGCACCGATGAGGGGGCGACCTGGGAAGTCACGCAGGGGGCCGCGACCGGGTCGTATCATTCCATCGCTGCTGGGAATGGGACGATTCTTCTTGTCGGAGCTGCTGGCGGCGGCACCGTGGTCGAACGCTCGGTGGATCATGGAGCGACTTGGCAGGTGGTGATCGAACCGGGTGGTGGCTGGATCGCCGGGGTGGCCTATGGAAATCGTCGGTTTGTTCTCTCCGGCGGAACCCAGGCCCAATCGGGGGCGATGAGTTTCAATGGCCTGCAATGGATACCGGCCCGAGGCACAGGTGCCTGGGGGACGCTGGGTTTCGGCCCCAAAGGCTTTCTTGCGGTGGGGGGCACCTACGGGCGCATGAGCACGGTAGCCAATCCTCCGTTAGTAACCCCGGAGTCCGCTCCGGAAATTATCCCCGGCACTTTGGGAAGATCCATCGGACGCACTTTGCGTTCCAAGCCCGACGGGGCCACCTTCCATGCAGTCGGACTCCCGCCGGGCGTGAAGCTCTCGGCCAATGGCACCTTCACCGGCAAACCCACCCAAGCGGGAAATTACCAAGTCTTTCTCTACGCCCTTCGCAGTGGCTTCGCCGGCAATGTGCGCACGGTTCTTTTCTCGATTAGCGATCCGAATGGTCCGGGTGGCGCGGCCTTGGCTTGGGTGCGCTACCCGAGCGGTCTGGAAAATCTCGGCTACGGTGCGGAGGCGACGGCTTTCAGCGGCACTGGATTTCTTTCCGTCGGCTCCAATTCCACTGGATTTGCCAAAGCGGTGCGCTCCACGAATGGACGCAGCTGGGCACTTTGCGATCTTCCGATCAGCACGGAAGAGAATGATTGGGGGCGACTGCGGGGCCTGGCTGGGGCGGATTCGTTGTGGATGATCGCTGGTAAAAATGGCCTCCTCCTGCGCTCGCAAAATAGCGGAAGTACCTGGTCCACCCTGCCCTCCCCCGGAGGCAACAGCACTTCCTATTCCGGTCTGGCTACCGACCGGAGAAAGTTTTTGCTGGTGGGGCAAAAGCCGCGGTTGAGTGGGGGCGAGGGAGCCGCAGCTTACGTATCGGAAGACGATGGGGAGACCTGGGAAGAGGTAGAGTTTCCCGATCGGGCGCCGTTTCGTTTGGCGGTTTACAGCGGCGGCAAGTGGTGGATTGGCGGCCAAGAGGGCACGGTCTTGCGGGCGGAGGATCCCCTCGGGCCTTGGCAGGACGTCTCGCTGCCGAGTTTGCAGGATGTGCGCGGAATCTCCGCCCATGGTCCGGTGGTCGTTGCCGCACTGGCAGGGGGCGCGGTCTTTCGTTCGCTGGATGGAGCGGAAAGCTGGCAACCTGGAGCGGCGGGCTCCGGACCTTGGCCACTGAATTTGGTCAACTACCAGGGGCTTTTCGTGCTCAGCGGAGGGGACAAAGCGGCCGGTAGTTCCTCGCGCGATGGTTTGGTGTGGCAGCTTCCTGCCAGCGGGGGGGCTTATGGTCCCGTGACCTTGGCAGCTGCGGAGGGTCAGGTGCGCTTCGTTTCCTTGAATGGGGAAGAAGTGTGGGAAGCGGTTGGTCCTTGGGTGCCGGGGGTGTTGCAGCCCGCCGAGCCGCCGGTTTTTTCTCTCGGAGAGAACATTTTTCTCCAGCTCCTGGCCTCGGGCGATCCCACCAGCTGGATGGTCACCGGGTTGCCATCCGGGTTGTTTTTTTCACCCATGACACAGACCCTCTCGGGAGCCACCCGGCGTCTGGGAAAGATCTGGGTGAGCTTCAATGCGAGCAATAGTGCCGGGACTTCCCACACCACGCGGATCCCCCTCACCTTCACCACTCCCTTCCCCATCGCCGCGGGAACTTACCAAGCCGTCCTGCCTCCCGGAACACTCAATGAAGAGATGGGAGGAAATGTGCAGTTGCAGGTGAACCGGCTGGGGGTGGTGAGCGGCCGGGTGGACCTGGGGATGCGGCGTTTTCCCTTCCGCGGTGAGCTCTCGACAGAAGGCGCGGGAACCTTCATCCTCGATGAACCTCCCGGTCCGCAGCTACTACTTGAAGTGACTGTGGGAATGGAAGAATCCACCGCCGGTCAACTCACCGGTCGCGTGGTGCAAGGGCTGGAAGAATTGCCCGTCAATGGCTTTCGCAATCCATGGCACGCCCGCACCAATCCGGCCACCGCTTGGGTGGGCCGATACCATATCGCGCTCTTTGCGGATGAAACCGAGCCCTCCGCTCCAGCCGGCACGGGCTATAACCGGCTGACCATTTCGGCCAATGGCCGTTGCTCAGCGAGCGGACGTTTGGCCAATCACGCCACACTGACGTGGTCTGGCTTTCTCCCTCCCTCCGGAGCTTGGGCGATGTTCGCCCGGCAGGGGCGAGACGGCTGCGTGATGGGCAACGTGCCGATAGACATCAGCCTGGCAGGAAAACCCCTCGTCGGCACCGTGCGCTGGACTTCCCTCCGTTCACCTGCCGTGGTGGGCTTCCAGACCGACTTGGCCGTGCGCGGTTCGCTCTATCAGCGTCCAACCCGGGGAACGATACTCTGGAATCTCCCTCTCACCGCAGACAATGCGACCTTCTTTCGCTCCACGCAAACGCCCGAGCCGGTGACGATCTCAGAGAATCACCGCATCGCGTTGGCTCCGGGCACCGGTTTGGAGGCGCTCTGGCTGCAACTAGGCCCGGGAGCTTGGCGGGGAAATTTCCGCAGTTCCTCGGGCCGTCGGACGTCTCTCCAGGGGCTGATTCTCACCGCACCCTGGAATCTCGCCGCTGGTTATGCCCGGCCCGATGGAGTCTCCGAGGCCGTCGAGCTGCGTCCGACCACGGAGGACGACTGAAGCCGCTAGGCTCAAACCCCGCCGCGCTGCCGCCGAGAGCTATTTTGTTCCGGCCGGTATGGCGGGTGTGGATATGTTGCCGGCGGCGACGCCACCGAGGAAGGCCAGCCAGGGAACTTGGCTGGCCACGGGCAGCCCGGGCAAAAACCAAGCTTGGTTTTTCCACCCGCCTGCTCCGGCACCCATCGCTTCCAGCCCGGAGAGAATCAGCCCGATGCCCAGCACAATCCCTGTTACAGCCCGGGGACCTGATTGCCGCAGCATGCCAGAGCCGATCCCGGACAATCCCACCAATAAGGCCACCACCGGTTGGATGGGAAACGAGAGCAAAAAGGCCAGCGCGGTGGGCCCGACATTGCACCAGAATACCACCGGCAGGACCCGGCGAGCTTCCACGAGCCCCGAACGCAACATGCTGGCGACGAGAAAGGTCCCGGCGGTGGCGCTTTGCATCATCGCGCCGAAGAGCAGACCGGTGAGAGCAGCCAGAGGTGCGGAGTGGGTGGTGCGGCGCAGCAGATCGCGGAAGCTAGTGGCGGAAAGCCGCCGCAGATGTTCGCCGACCAGCTGTATCCCGAGAAAGAAAAGCCCCGGCCCGAGGACGAGGCTGCCGGTGGCGTTCACGGGGCGGAGGGCAGGAAAAGCTATTCCTGGACGACCTGTCGGGCGCGGGGTCCGATGGCCGTGAAGACGTGCCAAGGAATCGTCCCGGCCCATGTGGCCATTTCGTTGGCGGTGATCTCGGCTTCCCCCATGGTCCCAAGCAGCACCACCAACTCCCCGGGAGCCATTTCTGCCGCACCGGGAAGATCCGTGAGATCCACCGCAATCTGGTCCATCGTGACCCGCCCCAGCACCGCACAGCGCTGTCCCCGCACCAGCACCGCAGCGCGTCCGCTGGGGATTTGCCGGAAGTAGCCATCCGCATAGCCGACCGGCAGGAGCCCGAGGCGAGTCGGCCGGGTGGTCACGTGGTCACCGCCGTAGCTGATGCGGCGGCCCGGTGGCAGGTCGCGCACTAGGGCGATGCGGGTTTTCCAGGCTAGCACCGGGCGGAGTTGCACGAGGGAGGCAGGTTGGATTGGCGGAGGTAGGGGACTGACCCCGTAGAGCATCAGACCCGGCCGCACCAGATCGAAGGCATACTCGGGGTAGAGCAGCAAGCCGGCGCTGTTCAGGACATGGAAGCGGGCTTGCGGGAAAAGCGGCCGCAGTTGCGCCACTGCGGCGGCAAACCAGCGCAGTTGCTCCAGGGTGAAGTCCGCATCGGATTCCGCAGCCGAAAGGTGGGTTGAAATGAGCTCCACGGTGCCACGGGTTTCCCGGGCCAGTTCGGCCAGCTCCGCCAGGGCATCTTCTTTCCATTGCCCCAGCCGGCCCATCCCGGTGTCTATCTTGTAATGCCAGCGGGGCCTTTCTCCCGCAGCCGCCGATAAATAACTGAGTGCCTCCTCCCGTGAAGAGACCGTCACGATCGAGCGATGGCGCACCGCCGCCGCTCGCTCCTCTGGCAGACACGAGCTGAGTAAGACCAGATCTTGGCGCAGCCCCGCTGCCCGCAGGTGCTCCGCTTCCGCCTCATTGGCCACCCCGAAAATATCTGCCAAATCTTCCAAGGCGCGGGCCGCGGCGCGGGCTTGGTGCCCATAAGCGTTGGCTTTGATGATCGGCAGCAATCCGGCCGTTCCGGCCAACCGCCGAGCCTCCAGGGCGTTGTGACGTAGGGCCGACCAATCGAACTCGACCCAGGTGCGGGCGGGAAGCGGGGTAGGATTGAGATGTGGAGAACCCGAGACTGACATGAACCTTTAGGCCGCGCTCACCGGGCAAAAGAAGTTGCGGGGTGTCATTTTCGTAGTAGTTGAAACGGGTTGGCGCAAATTTGCACGGCGATATTTCAGCTTATGAATCGAATGCATGCCCTTTTTCCAGTCCTGCTGCTGCTGCTCTCGTCTGTCGCTCGGAGCCAGCCCGTTGCCAATGTCCAAGAGCTCAGCAAGCTACATTGCGCCGCTTGCCACGGGGAGAATCTGGATGGCGGACTCGGTGGCTCCCTGGTGGACGGGGTTTGGCAGCGTGGGAGTTCCGATGCGGACCTGACCCGGGTCATCCGCGAAGGCATCCCGGAAATGGGCATGTTGCCCTACGAAAAGATTCTCGCGCCGGAAGAAATCCGCTCCTTGGTGATATTTATTCGCGAACGGGAAAATGCCCAACTCCTGGCGCGACAGGAATCGGCCCGCCCGACCTTGGGCCAGACCGTGGCTTCGGAGAAAGTTCGTTTCCGGCCCGAGCGGGTTGCCGCGGGCCTCGATATTCCGTGGTCCCTGGCGTTCCTGCCCGATGGCAGCTTCCTGGTCACGGAGCGTCCGGGCACCCTGCGGATCATTTCCCCCGCAGGAGAACTTGGCCCACCGATTAGCGGCTTGCCACCGATCCTGCACCGCGGGCAGGGCGGCCTCATGGAAGTCGCCCTGCATCCGGACTACGCCAAAAACGGCTGGGTGTATCTGGGGTTCACGGCTCCGCATCCGGATCCGGCCAAGGCGGCAGAGGGGCTTGCGCAGACCAAGGTGGTGCGGGGGCGGATCCGGGATGGGCGTTGGGAAGACGAGGAAACGATCTGGCAAGCCGCCTTGGAGACCTATGGCAGCGCGGGCGTGCATTTCGGCATCCGGATGGTTTTTCACGATGGCTATCTGTGGTTCACCTTGGGCGATCGCGGCCAGCCCCCGCAGGCGCAGAACCTCTCCCGGCCCGAAGGGAAAATTTTCCGTCTGCATGATGACGGGCGGATTCCGGAGGATAATCCCTTCCGCAAGACCCCGGGGGCGCTGCCGGAGATCTGGAGCTACGGGCACCGCAACCCACAGGGGTTGGTGCGCCACCCGAAAACAGGCGAGCTCTTGGCCACCGAACACGGTCCGCGCGGTGGGGATGAGCTAAACCGCATCCAACCCGCCGTCAACTACGGCTGGCCGGAAGTCACCTACGGAATGAACTACAACGGCACGCCCATTACGTCACGCACCGAAGGAGCCGAGTTCACTTCTCCGGTGGTGCAGTGGACACCTTCGATTGCGGCCTGCGGTTTGGCTGTGGCAAATGGCTCGCGTTACCCGGCTTGGGAGGGGGACGTCTTTGCTGGCGGGCTGGCTTCGCAACAGCTGCGGCGGGTGCGGATACGTGGGGGGCAGGTGGTCGAGGATGAGATTGTCCTGCGTGGGCTGGGGCGCATTCGTGATGTGCGCTTCGGTCCGGATGGCTTGCTCTACTTGGTGCTCAACGAACCGCACGAAATTGTCCGTCTCTTGCCTGAGTAAGCGGGGGTTTTCCCTGCTGGAGCTGTTGGTCGTCCTGCTCATCCTAGCGATTCTCGGCGGGCTGGTGTATTCCGCCTGGGGTGGTCTGCGAGGAAAAAGCGAGCGCACGCGTGCCATCACCCAACTGCGGCAGGTCGGGCTGGGTTTGCAGCAATTTGCGGCGGAGCATGAGGGTCGCCTGCCGGGTCCGATGTGGCCCGGGCAGATTCCCGTGCCCGATCCCGGGCGCGATGGGCGACTGGCCCGGGATTTGGCACCCTACCTCGGGATCACTCTCGGCTCCGAACCCGCAGCGCTTTTCCTCCCACCAGCCTTCCCCCGGGCTTTTCGCGCGGTGCAACCTTCCGCTCCCTGGAGCGAGGCCCGCACGTTCGTTCTCAATATGGCCGTGGTCCCCCCCGACAATCCCGCCGGTTCTGCACCCATCAATCCCTGGGGCAATTTGGCTGGAACTCCGACAGCCCCGTTGCCCCTGGCGGCTGTGCCATCCACTGCTTGGGCTTTGAGCGATGCGGATCAGTTGCACCCGCGGGTGCGCGCAGCGGTCTGGCGGGCCTTCACTCCAGCTCAACCGATCCACGGTCCCCGGCGCCTGGCCCTGAGATTTTCCGGTGCCGTCGAAGCCGTGGAAGCCCAGGAACTGGAAAATCCCTGACCCCCAACCAAGGTCCTCTGTTTGGGGCAGGGGCGAAGGGGTGTGAGGTGCTTGGCGGAACAGCGCGAAAGCGCCGACCGGGCGGCATTTTACTCTTGCAGGGGTAGGCGCAGCTCCGGAAGGTGCTGCAGCCAAATTAGCCCCATGAGCCCCTCGTCCCCTTCTCCCACCACCGCCTCTTCTGCGCCCGCCGAAACGCCCTACGATCGCATTCAGTATTTGGCTGCTTCTTTTCCCCGCATGGCTCCTTCGCGCATGGCGGCCATTGGCTCACTTTTTGGCTTGCGGCCCCCATCGCCGGCGCGCTGTCGGGTTTTGGAACTCGGGTGTGGTCAGGGCTTCACGTTGCTCAGTCTGGCCCAGCTCTATCCGGAGAGTCATTTCCATGGGATTGATCTCTCGGCGCGGCATATCGAGAACGCCCAGCGCGTTGCCGCCAAAGCTGGGCTCAGGAATGTGAAATTCGAGCATCGGAACATCGCCGACATCAGCCCCGAACAGGATGGGGAATACGATTACATCACCAGCCATGGCGTTTATTCCTGGGTCTCAGCGGAGATTCAGAAAAAAATCCTCACTATTTGCGGCGAGCAGCTCACGCCCCATGGCATGGCCTATGTGAGCTACAACACCCTCCCCGGCTGGGCTCACCTGCGGGTCATTCGGGAAATGCTCCTCTATCACACCCAGCGCTATGAAGATCCGCTGGAAAAATTCAACCAGGCGAAAATTCTTGTCTCTTTCCTGCGCGAGACGGCTCCAGGCGGACCGGAGGGGTGGTTGGCCAAGTGGCTGGCCAGCGTGGAAATGCTGCTTGCCCGCTCCGAGCCTTCTTACTTCCTCCATGAATACCTCGAGGACACCAACGACCCCTGCTTTTTCCATCAATTCATGGCCGGAGCAGAAGCCGCGGGACTGCAATATGTCAGCGAGGCCGCCATTTCTGCCACCTTCCCCTCCAACCTTGGTCCACAGGCTGGCAAAGTCGTGGAGATGCTCAAGCGCTCGGTGGTGGATGGCGAGCAATACATGGACTTCGCCCGCAACACACAATTTCGCACCACGCTGCTCTGCCGTGCGGGTCTGGAAATCAACCGCACGATTGATTTTGTCCGCCTGCGGCACCTGCTCTATGCCACGACCCCGCGCCCGCTGAATGAGCAGCGCAACCTTGACCGCGAAGTCACCGAGGAATTCATTTTCCCAAATGGCTCGAAGTTTGCCTCGCGGGATCCGCTGGCCAAGGCAGCCCTGCATTTCCTCTCCGGGCATCCGGGCGTTTTTCTCAGCCTCCCGGCCATGATCGAAGGAGCGCGGGGCGTTTTGCGCGAAGCCGGGGCCACGCTGCCGGCAGCTCCGACCAACGAGGAATGGAATACTATCAACACCCTCGTGGGACGCTTCCTTGTGGCCGGGGTGGCCGAAGTGAGCACGCCAGATCTCGGAGAATTCCTCCCCACGTCCACGCTGGCAGAGAAGCCCTTCGTCCCGCCGCTCAGTCGGGTGCAAGCAGCGGAGAATCTTCCCATTCTTCGGGGCGATCTGCAGTCGGAAAAAGCTTCCGAGGCTGCGGCAGCGGTGCTGACCCAATGCGACGGCGCGCACAGCCAGGAGGAGCTTTTCGCGCATTATTCCACCCTGGTGGCCCAAGGTGTGCTGCCGGTGCCGGTGCCACGGATAGTGGGAGGAGCTCCGGACTTGCGCGCGGCTTTTCAAGAGATCCTGCTGGAGCTGACCCGCGGTCGTCTGCTGTGGATTCCCCGCTCGGCCAGCGGGGGTTGATCAAGTCTCGAAGCGGGCCTTTTCTTCCAGCCAGCGCGAGTAGAGCGAGATCGGCAGGGTGAGGATGAGGTAGGCGGGGGCGAGTGGCAGGAGCCCGGCCAAGGTGCTGAACGTGGCGGAGCTGATTTGCTGCGCGGAAAAAGTCACTTCGCTGATGCCGATGATGGAGAGCAGGGAGGAGTCTTTGATGAGGGAGGCAAATTGTCCGGCCAGGGGTGGCAGGGTCTGCCGCAGGGCCTGGGGGAGAATAACGAAGCGGTAGGTTTGCAGCCGCGTGAGCCCAATAGCCCGGGCACTCTCCAGTTGCGAGCGCCCCACACTTTCCATCCCGGCCCGAAAAATCTCCGCCATGTAGGCCCCACTAAAAACCGAGAGCAGGATCACTCCAGAAATCAGGCGCTCGTGCAGACCCACCGCCGCGAAGACCACGTAGTAGCCGATAAGGATCAGCACCAGGAAGGGCGAGCCGCGAACGATTTCGATATAGAGCAGGGCGGACTGGCGCAGGAGGAGGAGCGGGCTGCGGCGGGCCATCGCTGTGAGCAGGCCGAGCAGGGTGCTTCCGATCATGGCGGCGGCGGCCAACCCCAGCGTGAGCAACCAGCCTTGGAAAAAAGCCACGCGGTAGCCCCAGACCGCCACCCAATTCGAGGCTGTTCCTCGTAGCAGGGCAAAACACACCAGGGAGAAAAGCCCCAGTAGCAGCACCAGGGTGAGGGTTTTGGCACCGCGATAAGCCGGAGTTTCCGCGCGGTCGCAAAACCACCTCCGCCAGTCCATCCCGCGTGTCCCCCGGCTCAGAAGAAAAACTCCACGCCTTCCTCCGCGAAGGCCTTTTTCTCCTCGTGCAAATAGCGATCTCCCAATTCCTCAAAACCCCCTCGGGCCCGGAAGTCCCGCAGAAATGCATTCACCTGTTCCCGCAACGCATCATCCCCCAGCCGCAGCCCGATAGCCCATTTTTCCACGCGTACCGGAGCCAGCAAAGCCCGGGTGGTGTGCGGGTTTTGTTGGTGGTTTTTCCAGACCGACATTTGATCATAAATGAAGGCCTCGGCCTTGCCTTGGATGACCTCCAGCACGGCGGAATTTTCCTTTTCCAAAACGATCAAGTCCGCCTGCGGGAGATTGGCCATGGCCCACAGTTGCCCAGTGGTGCCTTGGCGCACGGCGACCTTGCGCCCGGGCGCATACAGATCTTCGGCTGCTTGAACCGGCGAATCTTTGCCCACCAAAAGCGCCAGCCCGGTGGAGAGATAGGGATCGGAAAAGGCGATGGAACCACGGCGCTCCTCGGTATCGGTCATGGAGGAAATGATGAGGTCAATTTTTCCGGATTGCAGGGACGGGATGAGGCCGGTGAAGGGGATGTTTTCGATTTTCACTGGACGCCCGAGGTATTCGCCGAGGGCCACGGCCAGATCCACGCTCACTCCGACTGGATTTCCCTCTTGGGTGATGCTTTCGAAAGGCGGATACGTGAGATCCATGCCGACCTTGAGAGTCTGCGGGTCCTGCCGAGGCCCACAGCCGGAGAGAAAACCCACGGCGGCAAGCAGAAAAACCCCGAGGAGGATGCGGACCAGGTTCATCGCAATCCAAAGAGAGAGCGCTCTTCAATGATGCGCGCCACTTCCTCCGGCACCATGGTTTTCCAGGCAGGGTCCCCCCGACGAATTGCCGCCAGCACATTCGAGGAGGTGATGCCGAGATATTCCCGACGGTAGTTTTTCATTGGCAGCAGGAAGCGGTTTTCCAGAAGGTGGGCAAAGAGATGGCGCAAGTGCGGGGCGATTTGAAATTGGTCGGCGGTCAGCACAGAGCCATCGGGTTGCAGCCCGGGATAAACGAAGAGCTTGACCCCTTGTTTGAAGAGCCGACCGAGCCCTTCCAGGATGCCACCATCGAGATGCAGGTAGTATTTTTCGTCGAAAATCTCATGCATCGCCGGGAGGCCGAGTGGCAGGCCCACCATGCGATCGGTGTAGCGTGTGAGGTAATCCACCAGACGGTAGTATTCGCCGTAGTTGGAGATGAGCACCGTGCGTCCCAAGGCCCCGAGCATATCCACGCGGTCGAGGAAGTCGCGCAGGTCCAGCGTGCCGGCCCGCAGCAGATTCTGCATGGTGATTTCCATGAGCACTTCCGGCTCCTCCCCCCGCAGACCTTCCTCCTCTAAAAACATCTCCCGCGCCTGATCCAACAAATCATTGGTCAGCAAAGTCAGCGGACGGAAGCTCCCGCGCTCCACGAGGAGCGGCTTTTTGTAGAAAACATCCGCCGGCTGCACTGCGTCCCCTTGACACCGGAAGACCGCCGCTTGCGTCAGCCCCTGCGTCACGAGCTGCAAACTCATGATGCGGTTGTCCACCTGGAGGAATTCCGGCCCGGAGAATTCGATCATGTCCACCTCGATTCTTGCCGGGGTCAGATCATCCAGTAGAGAGCCGATGAGGGCCTCGGGACGGTGCCGCAGGTGGAAGGCGCCGTGGATGAGATTCACCCCGATCGCTCCCAAGGCTTCCTGCTGCTGGATATTCTCCGGGTCGAGCATCCGCACGTGGATGATGATCTGGCTGAGTGGGGCGCGGGGTGCGGGCTGGAAGCGGATGCCCAGCCAGCCGTGGGATTCATCATGCCGCCGGAAGCTGCGCGCGGCGACGGTGTCGGCAAAAACAAAGAAGCGCTTCTCCCCACCGCACTTGGCATCCAGGCGCTCGAGGAGCAACTCCATTTCGTGATCGAGCATTTTCTGCAAGCGGTCGCGGCTGACATAGCGCGAGGCGGTGCCGTAAATAGCATCGCTGAAAGTCATGTCGTAAGCGGACATGGTCTTGGCCACGGTGCCCGCAGCCCCGCCGACCTGGAAAAACCGCCGCGCGACCTCCTGTCCGGCCCCGATCTCGGCAAAAGTGCCATAGACCCCGTGGTCGAGGTTCAACTGGAAGGCCTTCTTGCTGACCAGCGATGCGAAATTTTCCACCATGCGCGCGCCAAGCTAGACCGCCCGCGGGGGATTTGCCAAGGAATTGCGCGGGGCTTTTTACCAGCCGAGCACCTTGGCGAAAATCAAGGGGGCAACGATCGTGGCATCGGATTCGATGACGAATTTCGGGGTGTCCTGCCCGAGCTTGCCCCAGGTGATTTTTTCGTTCGGCACGGCGCCGGAGTAGCTGCCGTAGCTGGTCGTGGAGTCGCTGATCTGGCAGAAATAGCCCCAGAGCGGCACGTCCTCGCGCCGCAGATCCTGATGCAGCATCGGCACCACGCAGATGGGGAAATCCCCGGCGATCCCCCCACCGATTTGGAAAAAACCGATGGAGCTCTGGGTGCTGGTAGGCACATACCAATCGGCCAGCGCGATCATGTATTCGATCCCAGTGCGCACGGTGTGCACATTTTTCACGTCGCCTTGGATGCAATGCGCGGCATACATGTTCCCCAGGGTGGAATCTTCCCAACCGGGGACAAACATCGGCAGGCCCTTCTGCTTGGCCGCCAGGAGCCAGCTATTTTTCGGGTCAATCTGGAAGCTTTTTTGCAGTTCGGGTGAGTCGAGGATTTTCCAGAAAAACTCATGCGGGAAAAAGCGTTCGCCCTCCGCATCGGCCGCCATCCACTCGCGGAGAATCTCCTTTTCGATGCGCCGCATGGCTTCCATTTCCGGAATGCAGGTATCCGTAACGCGGTTCATGTGGCGGTCGAGCAAGGCCTGCTCGTCTGCCGGGGTGAGGTCGCGGTAGTGCGGGATGCGCTCGTAGAAATCATGCGCCACAAGGTTGAAGACATCTTCTTCCAAATTGGCGCCGGTGCAGACGATGCCGTGGACTTTGTCCTGGCGGATCATTTCCGCCAGGGAGAGGCCGAGCTCCGCAGTGCTCATGGCCCCGGCGAGCGTAACCAACATTTGCCCACCCTGTTGCAGGTGGCGGGTGTAGGCATCGGCGGCGTCTTTGAGGGCAGCAGCGTTGAAATGACGATAGTGATGGTCAATGAAATCGGAGATGGGATGTGCGCTCATGGGGTAGGCAAAAGGAAGCGGTTCAAAAAATGAGGAGACTCAGGCCGATGCAGGCGATGGCTCCGCCGAGGCCGCGCAGGGCCACGGCGGGGGTGAAGCGACCGAGAGCCAGCCCCAGCCCCAAGCCCAAGGCATGCAGTGAGGCGGTGCCCAGGAGAAAGCCCGAGAAGTAGCCGGCGCTGGAGATTCCGGTCGGCATTTCCGCGCCGTGTGCGGTGCCGTGGAAAAGGGCGAATCCGGCTACCAGGAGGGCTGGCACAAAGGCCGGGACCCGGGCCGAAAGGGCAATCGCCAGCCCCAAGAGAAATACCGATGCCGCGATGCCCTGCTCCAGCCAAGGCAGGGTCCAACCGGTCAATCCCAGCCCGGCGCCAAACCCCATGGCCACTAGGAAACTCGTCGGAACCAACCACAGGGCGCGGCCACCAAGTTGAGCCGCCCAAAGCCCCACGGCCAGCATTGCCAGCAGGTGATCGAGCCCGGTCCAAGGATGCAGCAGGCCGGTGGAGAAGGCGCTCCCGGCGGCGGGCTCGAGGTGACCCGTGTGCGCCAGCAGGCTTCCGGCAGAGAGGAGCGTCAAAACAAAGGTCCAGAGAGGCAGTGAGGCAGAAGGTTTCATGCGCGGAAGGTTTCCCGATTTCGCTCCAAGTAGCAAGCGCGCAAAAAGCCGCTGTGCGCGGGGCGAGAGGTAGTTGAAAGGCTTAAGCAACCTTCTGCGGCAGGGGGGGCGAGACCGCTGTTGCCAAAAGATTGCTGGGCGGCTTTAGTTGGCGCCGCATTATGTCTGCCCCGTCCCTTGCTCCCCTGATGGCAAATTTTCCTCACCTCCTGCACGGGGCGGATTACAACCCGGAACAATGGTTGGAGCAGCCGGAAGTTTTGGCGGAAGACCGGCGGCTGCGGAAGCTCTGCGGCTGCAATACCTTTAGCGTGGGGATTTTCTCCTGGGCGCGACTGGAGCCGAGCGAAGGAGTCTATGAGTTTGCCTGGCTGGATCGCGTGCTGGATGAGCTGGCAGCGGACGGTTGCCGCGCCATCCTGGCCACCCCGACCGCCGCGCGACCGCCGTGGATGGTGGCGCGCTACCCGGAGGTCATGCGGGTCAACCGCGCCGGGGTGCGCGAGCGGTTCAACAAGCGCCACAACTTCTGCTGGAGCTCGCCGATTTTTCGCACCAAGGCCGAGGAAATCATCGCGCGACTGGCCGAGCGTTACGCGGGGCATCCGGCTTTGGGGCTGTGGCATCTCTCCAACGAACTCGGCGGCCATGAAGAACAAGGAGAATGTTATTGCCCACTTTGCCTGGCGCGCTGGCAGGTCTGGTTGCAGGAACGCTACCAGACCCTCGACCGCCTGAACGCGGCTTGGTGGAGCGATTTCTGGGGGCATCGTTACACCGCCTGGGAGGAGATCGAGCCACGGGATGCCACGCTCGATGCCTGCGCGCTGGATTGGTCGCGTTACGTCAACTCGCAGATTCGGGAGTGGATTGCGTGGGAAAGCGCGGTAGTGCGGCGCTTCAGCCGGGAAGTGCCCATCACGACGAACTTCATGGGGCCGCAGGCGTGGATTGATTACGCCGAGTTGGCGCAGGCGGTGGAGGTGGTGGCGGATGATCAATACCCTGGGTTGCATCTCAGCCGCGATTCTTTGGAAGACGGGTTCTTAGCCTGTGCTTTCAAGCACGACTGGATGCGCAACTTCCGACCTGGCCGCGCTTTCATGCTCATGGAAAGCTGCCCAGAGACGCCGCAATGGCAGCGCCCGCAGGCGCTCAAATCGGAATTTTTGCACCGCGCCGAGATGCTGCAAGCGATCGGGCACGGTGCCGAAGGGACGTGCTATTTTCAGTGGCGCAAGGGGCGCGGAGGTTTGGAGAAATTGCACGGTGCGGTGGTGGATCACAGCGGCTCCGAGCAGACGCGCACCTTTGGCATCGTCCAGCGCTTGAGCGAGAGTTATGCCCGTCTCGGTCCGGTCTTGGGCAGCACCCGACCGGCGGAGATCGCCCTGCTTTACGATCATGACTCCCGGCGCGCTCTGGCACTGACTGACGGAGCACCGCATGGGGGAACAGAGTATCTTCTCGCCTGCCAGGAGTTCTACCGTCCGTTTTGGCGGCGGGGGCTGGCGGTGGACATTGTGGACAGTCGCCGTCCGGAATGGGAACGGGCCCGCTTGGTTCTGGCACCGCATTTGTTTCTCCTGCATCCCGCGGTGGCGGAACGCTTGGCGACCTACGTCCGGCGGGGCGGCACCGTGGTAACGACCTGCCTCACGGGGTGGGTGGATGAAAACAACAAATGCCTCACCGGAGGTTGGCCAGGGGATGGGTTGCGGGAGGTTTTCGGGGTTTGGCTGGAGGAGCTCGACGCGCTGCCGAGTGGGCGGCATCTCGGCGTTGCCTCCGGGGAATTGCCGGGATTTCGGGCCGATGGTTCCTGCGCCCGAGTGGCTGGGCGCGTGCATGCGCAGGGCGCGGAAATCTTAGCGCGATTCTCGCCCGGGGAGTTGCTGTGCTGTGGAGAACCGGCCTGGTTGCGAAATCGCTGCGGAGCGGGCACAGCCCACTATCTGGCCGGGGAGTTTGACCGCGCTTGGCTGGAAGATTTTTCCGCATTGCTTTGTCAGGAGCTCGGGCTCGCGAGCCCTTGGGGCGCGGGCGATCTTCCGGCAGAGATGGTTTTTGCCGAACGTCGCCGTGGTGCGGAGCGATTTTGGTTTATCTGCAATACCGGCGCGCAGCCGCAGAGCATACCTTATCCGGAGGCGTGGACCGTTGCTTTGCTCGCCGGAGAAGCGGACCTTACCAGGCCGGGAAAAATCCTTCTCCCTCCGCGGGGTGATGCTGTGGTGGCGTTGCGTCCGGCCAGCTGAACGGCCAGGTTTTTCCCGCCTGCCTGCTTGACAGGTCGGGAGGGCTTTCCCGAGAAGAGACCCATGTCGTCTCCTGCGCGTTACGTTTCCACCGGGCAGCTTCCACCATCGGAAGAAGTTCGCAGGCTGGTGGAAGCGGCTTATGCGGAGTTTCGCGGGCTGCGGGAGGGCCGGGTTTCACAGGTCTATCCGGCTTTGGCGCGGGTGCCGGCGGAGCATTTCGGCATTTGTCTGGTCGGTATCAATAGGCGTCAACAGCGCATCGGCGATGCGGAGATTCCTTTCACCTTGATGAGCGTTTCCAAGCCCTTCGTATTTGCCTTGGTGGCGCAGGCTGTGGGAGCGGAGGTGGTGCGGGAGAAGGTGGGCGTCAATGCCACAGGCTTCCCCTTCAACTCCCTAAGCGCCATCGAAAGACATCCGGAGGGGCTGACCAACCCAATGGTCAACTCGGGGGCCATCGCCACGACCAGCCTTGTGCCAGGGAAGGACGCGGCGGAGAAATGGCGCTTCTTGCGCGAAGGGCTGGCAAAATTTGCCGGGCGGGAGCTGCAGGTGGATGAAGAGATGTACACTTCGGCCCGGGCGAGCAACTTTCGCAATCAAAGCATCGCGCAGCTTCTGCAAAGCTATGGCAAAATCTATGCCGACCCGGCGGAAGCCCTGGATCTTTACACGCGGCAATGCTGCTTGCGGGTAACGGCCTGCGATCTGGCCACCATGGGTGCCACCTTGGCCGATGCTGGCGTCAATCCCTGCACGGGAGAACAAGTTGTCTCGGCGGCTGTCTCTCGACAGACCTTGGCCATCATGGCCACGGCGGGACTTTACGAAAATTCCGGGGACTGGCTTTGCGAGATCGGGCTGCCGGGCAAGAGTGGAATTAGTGGCGGAATGGTCACGGTTTCGCCAGGCAAAGGAGGGCTGGGCACGTATGCACCGTTGCTCGATGCTGTCGGGAACAGTGTGCAAGGGCAGCGTGTGGCGCGCTATCTCTCGCAAGCTCTGGGCTTGGATTTGTTTGCCTCGCAGGTGGGGTGCTGAGCTTGGCGGCTGGGATCAGCAGCCAGCTTGGAACTCCTGCCCCCAGCGCAGCAGAGCGTTTGGTTCGCGGCGTTGGAAGGGCTCTGGCAAACGTGCGGCCACCGCCCGGGGAGATTCTTGCTGCGCCCCGGGAAGGAGACAAAATTGGTGGCGCAGACGGGTGGGTTTCAATTCGATCTCCCGGCTTCTGCGAGATATGGCAAAGCCTTGCGCAGACGCTCCGCGGGCTGGCCCAGCTGCTCAGCGGCCGCGGCAGTTTCGAGGCTATCCCAGCGAGGACCGCGCCTCGCCACGGCAAAAAGTCGGCGCAGAAAATCCTGTCGGGCGGGAGTATGCCCGGCCAGGATGCGCTCTGGTTCCGTGAGGAATCGCCAGCGGAAGCTGGTGTAAGGGGCTCCCAAGGGCTCCAAGAGACCATCCACCTGATCTTTCATCAGCGCGCTGAGCTGCGAAACCACCAGCGCCAGTCCCGGCAGCAGCAAAGCGGGGAGCTGGTAGCCGGGAGATTTTCCCGCTCCAGTGGGGAAAATGGCCAAAGCCGCACGTCCGTCGAGCAGGGTCGGCATCACCACCTCCTGCCCATCGCGGAAATCCGTGTAGCCGAACCATTCCCGCAATCCCTCCCGCAGGCGCCGGTTGGTCGGCGGGGCTGTTTTCGATTCCCCGCGCACCGGGCCTAATTTTTCGGCGGAGCAGTTTCCCTCTCTGCCGCGAGGCGGTTGAGTTCCTGATCGAGGATGCTGTCGCGCTCGGGTTGGAGGGTGCGCCGGGCCTGGTCAAGCACGCGCTGGGCATCGCGAAGGCGGTCCGCCTCCAACAGGGCCGCGTAAAGCGGGCGCACGATGTCGTAGAAAAAATTTCCCCCACCGGTGCGCCCGAGCCGATTGGCCTGCAGGCGAAACTCCGCCAGCGCCGCCTCCCAATCCTGCGCCTGCACCAGCTCTTGCACCTTCCGGGCGGCGGCTTCCACGCTCAGATCGGAACGCTGGCGCTGATTTTGACTGATCAGACGCTGTTCGAGCTCCCGGGCGGTGCGATCCTGACCCTGCTCCCGCAGGGCAGCAGCTTGACGGGCTTGGAAGCGGGTTTGCAGGTCGCGATTATTCGGGAAAACTTTGCGAGCGGCTTCCCAATGGGCGGTCTGGGTGCCGGCATCGGCTCCGGTGGCAACGAGCAGACGGCCCTTTTCCTCCCAGGCCTCGGCATGCTGCGGAGCGGCGGCGAGCGCGCTGTCCACGGCCCGCAGAGCTTCGGCGGCTTCACCGCGCTGCGCTTGCCAGCGGGCGAGCTCGAGATCCGCTGCGGCGGCTTGAAAGGCTGGGGTAGCACGGGTGCGGCTGCTGACGAATTGCAGCTCGTGATCGGAAATGGGCTGCCAGACCTGCGGATCTTGGGCATGCCCGACGGCGTAGTTTTGGTTTTCGTAACGCCCAGCATCCAAGTCCCAGCGATTGGCGGCCTTGAGGAAACCGAACCACGCATGGCCCCCGTCGGCACCCTGCCCTGTGAAAAAGAGCGTGGGCAGCCCCAAGGCTTTCCCGGCAATGGCGGCGAAATACGCCTGGTCCACGCAGATGCCGCCGCGCTGCTGGATATTCGCCAGAGAATAGGTCTCCGCGTGCGGCCAGCTGTAGGCCTGCCGTTTCACCCGCGGGAAGTCATATTTGATGGAGCTGAAAACCCGCTGAAATTGTCCCCGCGCCGTGCGAACGTTTTTGCGCGCCCACTCCAACTCCTCCGGCGGCACCAGCGCATCCACAACAAATTTCCACTCGTCGGCCCCGAGATCTGCGGTGCCCGGGAGGAGTTTCTTGCTCTCCAATCCATCCACCCAAAAATCAAAGCGCTCTTCCAGTCGAAGCCGGTCGGAGGGCAAAGCGGAGGGGTCCACTTGGTGATGCGGCCAGTCGGGAGGAGGCTGTTGGTCAAAGACCACCGCCAAGGCCAGAGCCAAGGGGAAGTAGCGCTCGAAGGCCTGGGGATTATGGGCTTGCAGGCGGGCGAGATTTTGCAGCACGCCCGGAGGGAAATCGCCCGGAGCCAGCACGCAGAAAAACTCCCGCAGGCGGGCCGGATTTTGCGCCAGAGCCAAAGCTAACTCCGTTGGCAGGTGCTGACCCACCTGCCCTTTTTGCCACCGGAAATCCCGCGGCAGAAGCAGCTTGGCGTAGAATTCGCGCTGCTGCGGAAAGGTGGCGATTTCGCGCAGTTCCTCCGCAGTGAAGCCCGGGCGCTCCTCGCTGAAAACTTGCCCCGGCAAGCGGTAAACCAAGCTCGGACGGCCGCTGTCATCTTCTTCTCCCCGCTGCAAGTAGAAGCCCAGGAAACGCGCCCAAGCCTCGTCCTCCGATTCGCTAAGGAGATCCTTCCACCGGGCAAGGTCCAGCCACTGCTGCGGAGCCGGGCGGAACATGGAGCCTCGGAACCCGCCCCGCGAAGGCTGCCAACTCTCCCAGATTGCCTGGCGAATTTCCTCCGCTGCTTCCGGACCAGCGGCGAGGATTTCCATTACCTGCTCGGGAGTGGGCGGTTTGGTCGTGTCGAGGGACCTTTCGGCGCCCTCAGCCCAAGAGGAGAGCCCGAGGAGGCAGGCCAGGGCCAGGGTAATCGGAACGTGGCGGTGAGGAGTTGGCATCTTAAAACATTCGGCGGATGGCCCGGATGGCGGAGCCCAAAACCGGCACATGCTGGAAAAATCCCGCCGAGGCATCCCAGTAGTCCTGATGCAAAACGATGCGCCCCTCGGGGTTGAAGCGCAGATGGGTGAGGCCGATGCTGCGGAGAGTCTGCCCGCGACGAAACTTCTTCAACCGAATGTTCATCGTCCAGCGCAGGTAGTAGTGCGATTCGCTGCGCGCCACATCCTCTACACGAGCCTCCACCGACTCGGTATTGCGCGCGGTTTCGATGAAGTAGGCCTCCAGCTCGGCGCGATCCGTCACCACCTTGAGGGTATCATGGAAAAAGAACCGTTCAGCGTAGGTTTCCCGGGTGAGCTCCCGGGCATTGGCTTCAGTAAGCTGACCAAAAAAGCGGCTGAAGCGCTCCAGGGCGGCTTTTTCCTCCGCACTGCCTGGAGAAAAAACCGCGGCGGGTTCGCGACAAGCCGCGGCATAGGGTTGGATGGGGTCGTGCATGGTGGAAGCCTTAGCACAGTCTGGGCCCCGCTGCCATCGTTTGCCGCACCGTGCGGGAGACGGAAGGAGCGCTTTTTGGGTTGCGCGAGTCGGGGGATGAAAGAAGAGTCCCCGGGGAATGAAAAGACCGCTCTTTTTTTACGCGTTCCTGCTCGGGGTGTTGGCCATCGGCCTGCTTGGAACGAGCCGGGCGCAAGTGCACCAAGGCGTGGAGCTGGTGCGGGCGAATCTCATCGCCGACCGCACGGCGGTGGTGCCGGGGCAGAGCCTGGCCTTCGGGGTGCTCTTCGATCTGGTGCCGGGCTGGCATATTTATTGGCGCAATCCTGGAGATGCCGGGCTGGCGACGCAGTTGCAGTGGGAGTGGCCGGAGGGATGGGAGGCTGGTCCACTGCAATGGCCGGTGCCCCGCCGCATCATCGAACCGGGAGACTTGCAAGTTTTTGCCTACAAGAAGCAGGTCCTGCTTTGGCAGACAGTGCGCGTGCCGGAGACCTTTTCGGCAAATGAGGCTACCGTGCGGGTGCGGGCCAACTGGCTGGTTTGCGAAGCGATCTGTATTCCCGGCTCCGCCTCTCTGGAACTCACTCTCCCGGTGGAATCCTCCGCCCTGCCGCAAAACGAGGCCACCTTCGCCGAATACTCCGCCCAACTTCCCCAAACCACCGAACCTCCATTTGCCATCGCGTGGACCCCGACGGCGGAAGGCTGGCGCCTGCAGCTCGCCGGAGACTTTCCCCATGCGGATTTCTTCCCCTTTGAGCAGTCGGAGGGGGAAGTTCCCATCGAAGGTCACACGAAGCTCCTCAGCGCGGCTGCTGGCGAAACCCTGCTCGCAGTGCCGGGCCGACAAGCTCAGCGCGGGCTAATCTACCTGCCCCAGGCACAGTCAGCAAAAGCCTGGCTGGTGGAATCCCCCCCTTGGCAGGCCCCCACCGCGGCAGCGACTCCGAGCCCCGAATTAAGCCCGGAAGCGGCAGCGCCCCAAACTCCGGCTGCGCCCGGACTCTCGCTTTGGCTGGCGCTGTTTTACGGATTCGTCGGGGGGTTCATCCTCAATCTCATGCCCTGTGTGCTCCCGGTGATTTCCTTGAAAATCTTCGGCTTCATCCGGCAGGCAGGCGAGAGTCCCTGGCGGATTTTTGCGCACGGCCTGGCCTTCTTGGCGGGGATTTTTGCGTGGTTTCTCGGGCTGGGGCTGTTGGTGGTCTTGCTGAAAAATTCCGGCACCCAAGTGACCTGGGCATTTCAGTTCCAGAATCCCTGGTTCATTGCCTTCATTGCGGTGCTGGTGTTCGTTTTTGCCCTGAATCTTTTCGGAGTCTTCGAGGTGGCCTTGCCGGGTCGGGCGGGTGCCAGCATGGCCGGGTTGGCGGAACGGGAAGGGCTTGGCGGGTCCTTTTTCCAGGGCATATTTGCCACGCTTCTGGCCACGCCTTGCACGGCGCCTTTTCTCGGCACCGCGCTGGGGTTTGCCTTTTCGCAACCGAGTGGAGTGATCCTGGCCATGTTTGCCTCGGTGGCGGCGGGGATGGGCTTCCCGTATTTGCTGCTTTCGGCGCGGCCGGGGTGGATTCGCTTTTTGCCCAAGCCGGGAGCCTGGATGGAGCGGCTCAAGCAATTCATGGGCTTCCCGCTTTTGGCCACCTTGGTCTGGCTGCTCTCGGTGTTGGGGGGGCAAAAAGGGGTGGCGGGCATGGTTTGGATTTTGGCCCTGCTTTTGTGTTTTGGAGTCGCCTGCTGGCTGTATGGCTCCTTCTGCGGGGCGCTCTCCACACCGCGCACGCGCTGGCTGGCAGGTCTGGCCGCGCTCCTTGCCGTCCTCGGTGGCAGCTACTTCTTCGGTGGTGCTTTCGCTCGCGCCCTGCCTCCGGAGAAGGCATCCGGGGCCATTGCCTCTGCGGAAAGTATCGCTTGGGAAGCGTTCTCCCAAGCGCGGCTGGATGAGCTTTTGCAGGCGGGAAAGCCGGTCTTTGTGGACTTCACTGCCGACTGGTGCATCACCTGCAAATTCAACGAACGCACGGCCATCAATACCCCGGCAGTGCGCGCTTTCCTGGCCGAGCATGGCATCATTCCGATGAAAGCCGATTGGACGAACGCCAACCCAGAGATCACTGCCGCGCTGGCAAAATTTGGCCGGGTCGGGGTGCCATTCTATGTTTTCTACCCGGCCGGAGACCGCCTCCCGCCGAGGACCTTCCCAGAGTTGCTCACGGAGAAAATTCTTCTTGAGGGGCTGCAGAGCGGGGTGGAAGCCGCGGCGCGTCCTTGAGCTGCGAGAGGGCTCCGAGAAGCAAGCGAAGGCGCATCCATGGCTGAGGCATCGGCAGCTCCCCGCAGTCAGCAGGCAGGCCCCGGCTGGCAAGTGCCCAACCGGCTGTGGCGGGAGGTCATGCGGACGATCTTCGCTACCAGCTGCCGTATCCGGGCACTGCACCGTGAGCGCACCCGGCGCGGCGGTCCGTGGATCTTGGCGTCCAATCACATCAGTCACTTCGATCCCCCACTTTGGAGTGTGATAGCCCGGCGGCCCTTGGATTGGATGGCCATGGAAGAGCTCTTCCAGGCGCGGTGGTTTGCCTATCTGCTGCGCTCGGTGGGTGCCTTTCCGGTGCGGCGGGGCACGGCTGATCGGGCGGCTTTGCGCACCGCCGGGCAGCATTTGGCCATGGGGCGTGTGTTGGGGATTTTTCCCGAGGGAGGGATTCGCGATGGAGCAGGCTCAATCACGGCAGGTGCCCCACTGCGGCCTGGGGTGGCTCTGCTCGCGCATCATCACGGCGTGCCGGTCTTGCCCTGTGTGATTCTTGGGAGCGACCGGCTTTATCACCGAGGGAATTGGCTGCCAATGCGTCGCGTGCCGGTGTGGGCAGCCTGCGGGGAATTCATCGAGCCGGGGAGCTATTCCACGCGGGCAGAGTTGGAGGCCCGGCTGGCCGCAGCGTTCCCGGCACTCACGGCGGATTTGGTGCGGGAGTTTCACCTTCGCCCGGAAGACCTGCCACAACCTCCGCAAAAGCGCATGCTCGAACCCCGGTGCCCGGGAATCTTCGGCTGATTGGCCGCCTGCTCACCCACCGGAGCCGAAGGTCCGCGCCCTGTCCCGGGCGAGGCAGTCCAGTTTCACCGCCCGATGAGCACCTGCGTGCCACTGCGGGCAAATGGCCGGGCCCCGGGCAAAAGAATCTCCCACTGCGGCAAGAGCGACTCCTCGGTGATGAGATAAACCCGTTGCGGTCCATTCCAAGCGGCTGCCAGGTCATCTGGACTCCAGAAATACTCCTGGCCGAGGCCAAATTTCCGGGCGGCAAATCCGGGTTCCGGATGGCTTTGCACGAGGTAGATCGGCTTGCCCCAGTAGAAGAGGAGGCTGCTCCCGGTATCCAGGCCGCCATCGAAGGCCACGCAAGTCGCCTGCGGGTCATTGCGTTGCAACCACCGCGCCAGCTCGGCATGGGAAAAATAAGGTGCCACCCGGCCCATCCCTGCCGAGCCGCAGAGACTCAGCACGAGGGCGGCGGCGAACCAACTGAGAAAAGCCGCCTGGGTGTGTCCGCGCCGCAGGAAGGCCCAGCTGGCAGCCCCGCCGAAGAGCAAGCCCGCGCCTGCCACGGCCATGGTAAAAAGCAAGGATTGCCAGACTCCGGCATCGAAGGCCGCCAGCGTCTGGGCGGCGGTGGCGCGTTCTGCCAGGGCGGAGGTTTGTGCCGGGAGGATTTCCCGCCAGGCGGGGAAGGCCACTGCGGCGGCCAGGCAGAGTGCACCGAGGATCGCCAGTGCCAGGCTGGCCCAGGATCGCACCCAGTCCCCGGCCTCCGCCTGCCAGACGCGTGTGACAGCCAGAGCAAAAACCGGCCAGACGAACATCCCGTAGTAATCCTGCCGCTGCCCCATCGCCAGCAGGATGCCCACGCCGATCCCTCCCCAAGCGAGCACCAGCCAGCCATCCGTCGTCACTCGCTGCCAATACGGCCGGTAAAGCAAGGCCAGCGGCCAGAGCAAGATCCACGGAAAAAGCCAGGCTATATGGAGGAGAAAAAAGGTGGCCCGAGGGACGTTGTTGTAGTGGGTTTCGGGGGTTTCCAGCCCCACCACATGCCCCACCCCCTCCTGTAAAAAAAAGTGATGCCAGAAACCCGGGAACTGCAACTCCATGGAAAGCAGCCAGGGCAGATTAATCGCGGCGGCGAGGAACCAGCCCGGCCAGCAAAGGAAGAGTCCGCGCAGCCCCCGCGTATGCCCCGCGAGGAGTCCGCCGAGCCCGACAATAGCCACCGGCAAAAGCAAGCCGTGCCAGCCCTTGGTGAAGGTCGCCAGGCCGGCCAAGCCCCAAAAAGCCACTCCCCACCAACGCGCCCGGCGGCCTTCATCCAAAGCCACCCAGCCGGCCAGGATGGCCCAAGTGAGCCAGGCGCAGAACCACGGCTCCGGCATGATGATCCGTCCCAGTGTGGCCATGCCCAGCCCGCTGAGCAAAATCGCTCCGGCCATCCACCCCGGCTTCCAGGAACCAAAAATCCGCCAGCCCAGCGAAGCGGTGGCCAGGACCCACATCGCTACGCCGAGGGCGTTCGGGAAACGGGCGGCGAATTCACTGAGGCCAAAAACACGGAAGCTCCCGGCCAGCATCCAATAGAGCAAGGGGGGCTTGACTAAACGCGGAGAGGCATTGTTTTGCGGCACCCACCAGGAACCCCCTTCGACCATGGTGCGGGCCGCCGCAGCGTATTGGCCATCGGTTTCATTGTAGAGCACGCCCCAAGGTGCCGAGACCAACGGCAGGGTGCCCGCGGCCACGACCAGGATGGCCAGGGCGATTCCCCCCGCCCAATGCCCTGTCCGGTTGTGCGCTGGTGCGCCCCTGGTTTTGCCCCGTGCAGCCATCGCTAGCCGATCAACCCAACCGTTTCGGGAAATCCTTTCGGCAGTCGCAACACCCGCCCCTGCGGCATCTGCACCAGGGCCAAGGCCTGCCGACACTGCACCAGCTTCGCCCCATCCGCCGGACGCTCCACGGTGAATTCCACCCAAAAGCGCGCCCCGGTGACTTCGCAAACCTGCCCCGCCACCTCGAGCTGATCTCCCAGCAACGCCGGACGCAGATAATCAATCTCCGTTCGCACCACGACCGGATGGATCTGCGTGCGCCGGATGTGCGCGAAGTCCATGCCGAGCTGCATCGCCAAAAGCGTGCGGGCCTGCTCGATGAAGCGCAGATAGACGATGTTATGCACCACACCGCCGGCATCGGTATCGAAATACATCACTTGGATGGGAATACGGATTTGCGTTTTCATGGCGGAGGAGGGGGAAGATTTTCCGGTGGGTTGGCGGGAGGAGGCTGAGCTTTTTGGGTCCAGCGGGGCAAATAAAAAGCTGCCAGCAAGAGAGCCCCGCCGATACCGAGGAATATGAGGGCGCGCCAGACCGGGTCGAGTGCTGCCAGATCCACGAGAAACAACCGCCCTAGGAGCAACACCAGCGTGAGGATCGCCGCCCGCCGCCAATCCGCCCGGCCCCGCCGCACGCCCGCAGCCATCCACGCGATCGCGCAGAGAGCCCACGCCGGACTCACCCACACGCCTCCTTGCAGGCTCCCCAACTGCCCTGCCAGCCAGAGGAGAAAGATCCCGTAGGCCGACCAGCGCAGCACCGCAGCCGCTTCTCCCGTGCCCCGCACCACCCCACTCACCCAGAGCAGCGTCCCCAACACCATCCCGGCCCGCCAATTGAAAAATGGCCAGCCCTCCGCGGGACGGTGGGCCGCTGCCAGGGCAAACACCAGGGCCAGCACCATTCCGGCAAAATACACTGCCACCTTTCCCCGCAGCACTGGCTGCGGTTTGCGCGTGAGGAAAAAAAATCCGCCCGCCCAGAGCCCGAGGAGAAATCCCACTTCCGCCGGAGCCCAAACTTTCGCCGCCGCCCATCCCCAAAACACCACCATACCGGAAACGAAGCTCAGGATTTGGTAGGCTCCCTGCGGCTCCACACCAGGCAGCAGCCACTTCCCCGCCGATCGGTCGTCCGCGGGGCGAGGTTTTCCCGCCCAGAGAGCCGCCAAGAGAAACGCCACCACGGCAAAGAGCAGCGTCCAGAGAGTCGCTGGCACGGCCGGTCGCAGGCCCGTGGCAAGTTGGGCACTCATGGCCACCACGAAGCCAAAGACCAGGGCCGCCAACAAATATCCTCCCAGCCGCAGGCCTGGCCATCCCTTGCCGCGCCCAAGGCGCAGCAGGGCCAGCATTTGCAGCGTGAGGGCACCCAGGAGCACATTGCCCCCCAGCCAACCCAGGAGAGCTAAGGTGAGGAAGGCCTGTCCGGTGACCAGTTGCACCATGCGCCAGGCTGCCGGGCGTCCCGCTCCCAGCGGCCCCAGCCCGGCCGCCGTGAGCAGCAACGCCACGATGAGGAAGCCCCCGGATTGCAGGTTTTGCACCAACTCGCTGCCGAGGCCGCCCAGCCGCCCAGTCCAGACCCAACTGGCCAGCAGCACCGCCAACCCGGGAGGAAATGCCGCGCCAAAAAAACTCAACCCTGCATAGGTCTCCGCTTGCCTCCCCTCCAGCACCGTCCCCATGCGGCGCCAAGAGGCCCACCACCCGAGAAGCCCGAACCATGCGAGTCCCGGCAGCAAAGCCCAGCGTCCATGCAGGTGATTCGCCGCCAACCAACTCAGGAGCAATCCTTGGAGCAGCGCCCCCACCAAATACAGCACCGTCCATCCGCGCAGGTAATGCAACACGGCCGCCAAGGTGAAAAAGACCGTGCCGAGGAAAACTGGCAGGACTACCTCCAAGGCCGGATTCCCCAAGTAGAGCAAAGCGCCATATCCCCCGCAAACCCCCACCAATGCCAAAACCGGCTTTTCCCTTCGCAGACTTTGCCAAAGCCCCACCGCCGCCACGAGGAGCGTGAGCACGCAGGCGATGCCCGGTGACAACAGCCCATAAAAGACCCGCCCCGCCAGGATAGTTCCAAACAGCCCGGCAATGCCGATGCCGAAGAGCAGCCCGGCCAAGGATTGGCGCTGTTTTTCCAGCTTCCAGCCGGCGAGCAGGAAACCTCCGGAGAGAGCCGCAGTGAGGCCCAGCTGCACCACGGCGGAGATCCAGCCCCGATCGAGCGCAAGCTTCAAAAACAGCAGAATCCCCACCACGAAAACCGTCACCCCGACCCGGGCGAGCCAATTTTCCGCGGTCCAGGCCCCGTGGGATTTCCAGGAAGTCTTCGTCGTGGCGGATTGGGCTGGACTTAGCTGCGGCAAGGGCGGCGGCACTTCCGCGTGAGGGGGCGGGGGCACTTCCGGCAGGGGCGGAGGCAAATCCGATGCCGTGGCAGGCAGAGCGGCTTCCTTTGGCGCAAGGAGCGGCTCCCGGACTTTGCGCAACTCCGGAGGAGCAAAGCGCTCATCGGATTCCTCACCGGGACTGGCCCCGTCCGATGGCACCGCCGCCTGCAATGAAGCCTCCAACCGCGCCAGCCGTTCGCGCAGTTCCTGGATTTCCTTCTCGGGTTGTTGAGGCGAGTTCATGTTTGAGGCGCGGTGCGGGAATCAACCGGTGAACCCACGCGCGTCCTGCGTCTATAGTCCACCCACCCCGCGCTGACAAACGCGATTGAACCCTGCCCGGTGGATTTCCCTTCGCCTCCTACGGCCAGAGGCAAGCGGGGGATTACGAGGCCGCTTCGGTCGGGCGGCGGACCATCACATCCTCGAGCTGCCGCAGGGTTACGGGTTTGGCGAGGTAGAAGTCGAAGCCTGCTGCCAAGCAAGCCTTTTGGTCTTCAGCGAAGGCGTTAGCAGTGAGAGAGACGAGGTAGGGCCGGTTGGGTTTGTCGGCGAAGTGCTGGCGAATCTTGGCCACGGCGGTGAGTCCATCCATGACGGGCATTTGCACATCGAGGAGGATGATATCGTAGGAATTCTGCAGCGCGGCTTCGACGGCCAGGGCTCCGTTTTCCACGATGGTGAATTCGCACCCGAGTTTTTTCATCATGAGCCGCAGCACGGTTTGGTTGTTGGGATTGTCCTCGGCGAGGAGGACCTTTTGCGAGGCGGCCAGGGAAGGTCCCGCCGCCGGGGTGCCGAGGCGGGGAAGAGGTCTTTGGGAGAGCAGCCGCAGGAGATGGCTCTTCAGTTTGCTGGGGCGCAGGGGTTTGTGCAGGACGAGTTCGAAGAGGCCCTTCTCGAAGGTTTCTGCGGGTTCCGTGACCGAGCTCAGCAGGAGGCGCGGAATGTTTTTCCAGTTGGGGTCGGCGACTAGGCTGCGGGCCAAAGTGGCCCCATCCTCCACCGGCATTTGGTAATCGAGAATGATGAAATCAAAGGTGGCCCCATTTTGCAGCAGTCGCCGGGCTTCGGCCGCCGAGGCGGCGGACTGGACGTGAATACCCCAACGACTCCCGAAGGCCTCGATGAGCTCCCGATTGACTTGGACATCATCCACCACCAGCAAGTTTCGGCCCTGCAGCGACGGCTCGGGAGGAGTGGGCTTGGCAGGCGTCTGACCGACCCCAAAAGGCAAGGAAAAGACAAAGGTGGTGCCGACGCCAGGCTCGCTTTCAAGAGAAATGTAACCCCCCATGAGCTCCACCAGCCGTCGGGTAATGGCCAGTCCCAGACCGGAGCCTCCGTATTGCCGGGTGATAGAGGAGTCGGCTTGGGAGAAGGGATGAAAGAGGCGTTTCTGGGCTTCAGGCGCAATGCCGATGCCGGTGTCCTGGACGCGGAAATCCAGTCGGACGGCTGGGCGACCATCGAGAGGCTCCAAAGGCTGGGAAGGCTGGCCAAGGCGCACTTCCACGCTCACCTGCCCGGCTTCCGTGAATTTTACCGCATTGGAGAGGAGATTCATGAGGATCTGCCGCAGGCGCAGTTTGTCGCCATAGACCATCTTGGGGACCGCCGGGTCGAGATAGTGGGTGACTTCGATATTTTTCTCCATGGCCTCACGGCTGAACCACTCCACGGGCTCCAGAAAACAATCTTCGAAAACAAATTCCTCGGCGTGAATCTCCAGGCGGCGGCTCTCGATCTTGCTGTAATCAAGAATATCATTGATCAAAGCCAACAACGTCTCGCTCGCGGTGACGATGGTGTGGGCGTATTCGCGCTGTTGCGCATCGAAGGTGAGTTCCTCGAGCAGGGAGGCCATGCCGATGACGGCATTGAGCGGGGTGCGGATTTCATGGCTCATGGTGGCCAGGAAGGCCGACTTGGCGCGATTCGAAGCATCGGCCTCGATTTTGGCCTGGCGGAGGTTTTCCTCCAATTCCTTGATTTTCGAGATATCCGTGAGGGCCCCAACCAACCCGGCGACCCGACCTCCATCATCGTGGAAGACCGACTTTGTGGTCAGGACGGGCACATGCGTGGAAAGAGCCATGGTTTCGTATTGGAACGGACCGGCTTCCTTGGCCATGAGCTCCATGTCGTAGCGGTGCAACTGCTCGCCGTCCGGACCGGGGAAAACTTCGGCGCTGGTGTGGCCAAGAACTTGGTCTGCGGAGAGTTTGTGCAAAGCGAGAAAAGCCGGGTTGCACTGAATGTAGCGGCCTTGCAGATCTTTGGTGAAGATGGCCACCGGGAGTGCCTGGGTGAGATCGTAGATAAAGCGCAGCTGGCGTTTTTCCTCTTGCAGGAGGACCTCCAGACGCTCGCGCAGGTTCTTCTGCTCGGTGATGTCTTGGAAGGTGCCAAACATGCCGACGATGCGGCCGTCTTCCATCCGAGGCTGGCCGATGGCCCGCACCCAGATTTCCCGACCGCGCGCGGTGACAAACCGGCACTCGACATCGAAGGGCACCCCCTCCTCGAGGCAACGGTAGGCCGCAGCGCGAATGCGTTCCCGATCCTCACCCTCGCGATAGAAATTGATCGCGTCCTCCATGCTGAGCTCCGTCCCGGGCTCGACCTCGTGAATCTCCCGCACGACCGTGCTGTGGAAGAGTCGCATGGGATTGAGGGTGACCTCCCAGCCACCGACTCGGGACACCCGCTCCGTCTGCTCGAGAAATTCCTTGGTCTTCTGCAGCTCAACCACCGTGCGATTGAGTTCCTCGCGGTCGGAGTAGCTGGCGGTGATATCTTCCTTGACGGCGATATAGCGGCTGATGTTGCCGCGGTGATCGAGCACCGGTGCAATGCTGGCCGACTCCCAATACAAAGTGCCATCCTTGCGTTTGTTTTGCAGGGTGCCTTTCCAGACCTTACCGGAGGAGATGGTCTGCCACATCTTCTCGTAAAAGGACTGAGGCTGCATCCCCGATTTGAGAATGCGCGGGTTTTGTCCGATAGCTTCGGCGGGTGTGTATTGGGTGATGGCCTCGAAGGCAGGATTAACGAATTCGATTTTTCCCGTCGGGTCGGTGATCACTACGGCAAGCGGGCTTTGCTCGATGGCCGTATGGAAATTGCGCAGTTCCCGCTCGCGATCCACGCGAGCCGTGATGTCGCTCTGCACGGCCATGTATCCGACGATCTCGCCTTTTTCCTCAATCGGGATGCACTCGATATCTATCCAGTAGCGCCGCCCGTTTTTGTGGTAGTTGAGAATTTCCTCGTGGAAGCCCTGTTCGTTTAGCAGGGCTCTCCGCATGCGGCCTTTGGTCTCGCGGTCGGTGTCGGGCCCCTGGAGAAAACGCGGATTTTTCCCGCGAACTTCCTCCAGGGTGTAGCCGGAGATCTGCGTGAAAGCGCGATTGGCCCAGACGATGCGTTGTTGCGCATCGGTAAAAAGCACCCCATTGCGCGTGTGTTCGGCGATGAGGGCCAGGCGGGCGAATTCCTGCTGCTGTTGCCAGGAGGCGGTGACATCCTGAAAATACAGGGCGGCAACGTGGCTGTGCTTGCGGCTGAGCAGTCGGCAGGTGACCGAGAAATGTTGTTCCCGGCCTTCGGCACCGCGCAGGGCGAGGCTGGGGAGGACCAAGTCTTGATGGCCCAGATTGTGAAAACAATCGGCCAAAAACTTGCGGAAGAGGGTCAGATCGGGGCGCGGCAGGAGTTTTTCAAAAACCACCGCTGGCACAGGGTGGTTGCGGGTGCCGTGCAAATCGAGCAGGGCAGCGGCCTGGAGGTTGAAATCTTCGATGGAGCCATCGCGGTTGAAAAACATCACCGGGATGGGAGCGTTGGCGAAGTGTTGGAAATAGAGCTCGCGGGCCTCAAGGAGCTTTTGTTGGCTCTCCCGCAGCTCCCGACCCTGCATTTCCAACTCGATTTGGTGAATGGTTAGCTCCTGGATGATCTCTGCCAAATCGGCCGCCTCGGGGAGGTTCGGGGTGCGGTGGAGGTAATGCAGAATCCGCTCCGCCCGCTGTCGCAGGCTGCGGTGGGGGTCTTCGTTTGGGGCGGAGGAATTCTTCTTCACAGGGAGGGCGGAGGGCCAGACTGGCGGAGGAAGTTTAGTTGCTCCAGATCGGTAACAACGGTGACTTTGAACCGGCTGCCATCGCGGCGTTGCAGGAGATTGGCCCGCACGCCGACCCGATGGAGCTTGTTTTGTTTGTCCACGACTTCCCAGACCGCGGGAATCTCCTGTCCGCTGCGAATGAAGTCGCGGTGCAACTGGTCGGCTTTTTCGCGATTCGCTTCCGGCACGACCATGGTGAAGGATTGCCCGAGCAACTCTTCGGCGCTGTAGCCATAGATGCGGCAATAGGCCGGGTTCACCCGCACGAATTTGCCCTCGGCATCGGTGACACAGATCCCCACATCCACAGTCTCGTAGATGGCATCCAACTCCCGCTGCATTTCGGCGATGCGGGAAATATCCAGGATAGATACGACCAAGGTCTGGTGGGACGCGGCCGGCTTGTGGAAAAACGAGAAGCGCAGCAGATACTCCGGCAGGCCTTCTTGCCGGAAAATAACCTCCCGGGCGTTTTGCTGCCGGAAGATCGTCGGGGCGACCTGGGCGATGTGGGTGAGCAGGGGATCAGAAAAGGTGCGCAGGTTGCGCCCGACATCGCCCTCAACGAGACCGGTCCATTGGCCAACGACTTTGGTGAAGCGCCGGATCGTGAGGGACGGGTCCAGGAAGAGAGTGCCGATTTCGGTGCTGCGGGTGAAATTTTCCATGTCCTCGTTCAACTCCGTGAGCTCCTGGATTTTCCCTTGGTATTCGGCATTCACGGTGTAGAGCTCTTCGTTGACCGATTCCAATTCCTCATTGGTGCTCTGCAGTTCTTCGTTGGCAGCGAGCAGCTCCTCGTTGGCGGCCTGGAGCTCCTCATTGGCGGTCTCCTGCTGCTCGATCGAAGCCTGCAAGTTTTCCCGGCTGGACTGGAGTTCGCGCTCGAGTTCGTTGATGCGGGTGAGGAGCTGTTGGTCGAGATCGAAGCTGCGTGCCGAGTCGGCGCTTTCCTCGGTGCGGGGTTCGGGAAGGATGCTCACCAGGAGGAGGATTCCATCCTCGCGGCGATGCAGGAAGGGCTCGGCCTGCAAACGGAGGGAGATTTTTTCTCCGTTGGCCGGGGTGAACTCGATGGCGCGATACTCGACCAAGCGCGATTCACGCAGTGCTTGGGCCCCGGCGGTGCTGATGGCCAGGCCAAGATCGCGTGGCAACATTTTAATGACATCCAGCTTGGCCGGACCGGTGGGCAGTTGCAGATACTGGGCAATGGGGCCGACCGTGTAGAGGAGTTGGAAACGGGAGTCGCAGACCAGAGTCGCCGGAGCGAAGCGATTGAGCAGGTGCTGCTGGATGGATTCCAGGGGATTGCTCACGCCGGGACGGTTGGCGCTGCGATGCAGGCGATCGTCGAGGGTTTGGGTCCACTTGCCGACAGGCTCCAAGGCCGAGCCCATGGCTTCGGAAAGCGGAATCGAAACATCTGAAAGCTTGCGGTAAATGCGGTGCTTGGAATCCAGCGTCTCGAAGGCGAAGCTCATATCGCCGAGGGTCTCGCTGCTGCCGAGGAAGAGGAGCCCGCCGGGCTGGAGGGAGAAATGCAGCAAGCCGAGGAGCTTGCGCTGGGCCTGAGGTTGCAGGTAGATGAGGAGATTGCGACAGACCGCCAAATCAATCTTAGTGAAGGGCGGGTCGCTGAGCAAATCCTGCCGGGCGAAAATGAGGTGGTCACGGAGAGCGCGCTGCACGCGGCTGTGATCCTCGCCATCAGGCTGGAAATAGCGTTCCTGCCAGGCCGTGGGAAGGTCCGCCACCACACTGCGCGGATACAGCCCTGCCCCGGCGATTTCCAAGGCCGAGCGATCCACATCCGTGGCAAAAACCTTCACCTCCAGGCCGGGAAATTTTTTCTCCACCAGCTCCGTGGCGAGAATAGCCAGGGTGTAGGCCTCCTCCCCCGAAGCACAGGCCGCGGACCAGATGCGCAGTTGCCGTCGGGCCACATTGCGTTGCATGAGCTCTTCTAAATGCGGGAGCAGCGCATCGAAAGATTCCGGATCCCGGAGGAATTTGGTCACCCCGATCAGCAGATCTTTGCTCAGCGCGGCCGCCTCGGCCGGGGAGTGCCGCAGATAATCCACGTATTCTCCCAGATCTTGCAGCTGGGCGATATTCATCCGGCGTTCGATGCGCCGGGCCAGCGTGGCATGTTTGTAGGAGCGGAAGTCCAGTCCGCTGTTCTCGCGCAGGTATTGGAAAATGCGCTCGAGCTCGCTGGATTCGTCGGGAATGAGGGCTTGCTGGGGCAGGGGGCGGGCAGCGAAAGGATGCCGGGCAAAATTGATCAACTGCCCGGGCATCTGCTCGACCGGCAAGACGAAGTCGGCGGTCCCAGTGGCAATCGCGCTCGAGGGCATGCCGGCGAATTTAGCCGAGGCCTCCTCCTGCACCATGATCATGCCCCCGGCTTCTTTGACAGTGCGAATGCCCCGGGCGCCATCGCTGCCCGTGCCGGAGAGAATGATGGCGATGGCCCGGTCGCCGCAAGCAGCGGCGAGCGAGCGGAAGAAAATATCAATCGGAAGGTTGAGGGATTTGCCGAGCGGCGAGGGATGCAAATGCAACACCCCCTCGGCGATGGTGAGATTGTAGCGCGGCGGAATGAGATAGATATGGTTCGGTCGCACCGCCATCCCCTCCTCGGCTCGTAGCACGGGCATGGCCGTGGAGCGCCCGAGCAATTCCACCATGAGGCTTTTGTAATCGGGGGCTAAATGTTGCACCACCACAAAGGCCATGCCAGTATCGGTGGGCATGGCTGAGAAGAAAGCCCGCAAGGCCTCAAGGCCTCCCGCCGAAGCGCCGATCCCGACGACGTAGGAGGGTTCGGGAGAAGGATTGGCAGAAGGGTCGCTCATGAGGTGGTGGAGGTAGCTAGACACTCCTCGATGGCTTGGCGGAGTTGGCTGGCGGAGACGGGTTTGGCCAAGTAGCGGTCAAAACCAGCGGCCAGACAAGCGGTCCGGTCTTCTTCAAATGCATTAGCCGTAAGTGCCATGATGACTGGACGCGGGGAACTACTGCTTGTGTAGTATTCTTTCAGTTTTGTGACTGCCGTCAAGCCGTCCATGATCGGCATTTGCAGATCGAGAATGATGAGGTCGAAACGGTTAGTGCGGGCGGCTTGGATGGCTTGGAGGCCGTTTTCGACCATCTGCAGGTGGCAACCAAGCTTGCGCAGCATCAGGCGCAGCACTTTTTGGTTATTGGGATTGTCTTCCGCCACCAAGACCCGCACGCCGGACAGACCGGAGGAGGTTCCCGACGGCACGCCGACTGCTGTGGAACTGGTGGGATCGGGGGTCGTGGGCAGGGCGTGAGTGGCGGGTTCTTGCAGCAGGGAAAGCAGGGCCGGGATGCGGAAAAGTCTCGGCAGGCAGCCGGTGAGAGCGGCGCGCAAGCCGGGAGCGAGATCCTGTGGCCGGTCGGCAAAAAGGAGCAGGCGGAGATTTTTTTCCGCAGCCACTTGCACCAGGCGGGGCAACTCCTGCTGCCCGCGCGCGGGAAGAAAATCCCGATCGAAAAAGACCACCGCCCCCTCGGGAGCGTCTTCGACTTGCTTGGCCAGCGCGGGAAAATTTTCCACTGTGCGCACTTGGTAGCCGAGGACACCGAGGTAGGAATTAATCAAATGGCGGGAAGATGCAAAGGAGATGCCCAGAAGGATCTTGGCTTGGCTGGCGGAGCGTTGGATTGGGCCGGGGTGGAACCAAGGGCTGGCATCGGGAACTTCGGCTTCGAGGGAAATGAGAAACCGCGTCCCCTCGCCAGAGGTGCTTTCCACTTCAATCCCTCCCCCCATGGCTTCGAGGAGACGTTTCGTGATCGCTAGCCCGAGGCCGGTGCCGCCGTATTTGCGAGTGATGGAGGAGTCGGCCTGCAGGAAGGGGGTAAAGAGCTTGGGCAGCGTTTGCGCCGGGATGCCGATCCCGGTATCCGAGACGCGAATTTCCAGGCGCTGGCGACCCGGGCAGGTCGCGGTGGAGCGCAGGGAGAGGCTCACTTCACCCCGGGCGGTGAATTTGACGCCGTTGGAGAGGAGGTTGAGGAGAATCTGGCGCACCCGCATGCGATCGAGCTTCCAAGAAGCCGGGAAGCCCGGTGGGATGTCGTAGGCGAGGTGGATGCCTTTTTGTCGGGCCGTCGGAGCCAACAACTCCAAGCCCTCGATGCACAGCTCGGCGAGGTTGACCTCTTCCAGGTGCAGATCAATCCGCCCGGCTTCGATCTTGCTGTAGTCGAGGATATCGTTGATCAGATCGAGGAGGGACTTGCTGGCCCCGACGACCGTCCCGGCATATTCCTGCTGTTGCGGGGTGAGGTGGCTCTCTTGCAGGAGGGAGGCCATGCCGATGACCGCGTTGAGGGGCGTGCGAATCTCGTGGCTCATGGTGGCGAGGAAAGCCGATTTGGCCCGGTTCGCCGCTTCGGCGGCTTCAGCGGCACGACGGGCGTTATCCGTGGCTTCCTGCAGCGCATCATCTCCACGTTGCCGGGCCAGACAAAGGCCGAAGGCAGCCGCAGCCGAACGAAGCAAGGCCAGCTCCTCGCGCCCCCATGGTCGGCTCTCCCGGCCAGTTTCGAAGCAGAGCATCCCCCAAAAATCCACCCCGCAAAAAATCGGCAAGGCAAGCACGGACGCCGTCTGGCGGGCGGTGAAAAACTCCCGCAAAGTCGGCGGGAGCTCGGTGGGTCGGCAAATGAACTCCTTCCCTTTTTCAATTTCCGACCGCCACTCCCGGAAGCCCTCCGGTAGCCGCGTCGGCAACTCGCGGTCGGCAGTCTTCTCCTCCGACCAATGGGCTTGAGGAAAAAAGTCTCCCTCGATCCAGGAAGCCACCCAGGCATCGCGCAGGTTGGCGGCCTCGCCGAGCAAGCGCAGCGAATACTGCCATCCTTCACGTTCCAGACGCGCGGAAATAAGGCCGGAGTTGATGAGGACGATGGATTCCAAGATGCGCTGGTTGCGCCGTTGGGCGGTGACATCGCGCAGGGTCCCCACCATGCCGCGCGTGCTGCCATCCGGACGCAGGAGGCGATTGGCGGTTATTTCAACCCACAGCTCGGTATCATCCACCCGCCGCACTGGCAGGGTTTCATGCAGCCGCTCCGGTCCGGAGCCATGGAAGAAGGAGGCGATTTTCCGGCGCAAGGCTTGGTTGCGGTCCAAGCCGAGGAAACGGTTGATGGATTGGCCGAGAGAATCCCGCACCGCAAGGCCGGAGAGCTCCGTCCAGGCTGGGTTGAGAAACGTCCAGCAGCCATCGGCGTCGGTCTCGAAAATCACTTCCGAGACCGTAGAGACCACTTGCCGGAGCGACTCGCGGCTCTTTTCCAAGGCCTCGCGCACCGTGACCCGCTCCTGGATGGATTGCAAGGTGCCCGAGAGCAGACGCGGTTTGCCTGCCAGATCCCGCTGGCTCACTCCACCCTTCCACCATAGCCAATGCACCTCGCTGGAACCAGCCAGCGGAATCGGCAGCTCCAAAGCAAAATCCGCCGTGCGCCCCTCCTGCAAATCTTCGATTTTTTCGCGGGCGAGACGTTGTTCGTTTTCCGGCAGCAGGGCAAAAAAATCCTCTAGGTGCGGCAAGTCGCCCGGGGGGAGCTGGGGAGAGAAGCGTGAGAGCGGATATTGCAAGGAGAATAGACCGGACTCGGGGTGATATTCCCAAGTGCAAAGTCCGGCACTATCGAGCGCGAGGAGCAGGTGGTGTCGCGTGGCTTCGATGGCCCGGCCAGCGGTTTCATTGACCCGGTGGGTGGCATAGGCACCGGAAAGTAATCCGAGAAAGCAAAGCGTGACCACGATGCCAATGAGGCGTTCCCGGGCCACCTCGAGCTGAATCTCTTGCTCCTCCAGACGCACCCCAAGGACGATCGGGCGCGAACCTCCGACTCCCCGCAGACGCGTGAGGAGCTCCCGGGTGAGGCCCTTTTCTGACAAAATCGCGGGCGAGACCCAGGCTTCTCCAGCAAGAATGGCCGCCCAGTCCAAGCCGGGGTGCAGGCGCTGGAAGGGCCGACCGGGTAACAAGTAGCCTTCCTCGTCCTCGCCTGTGGAGTCGGAAAGAAAATACCAGATGCCATCGGGAGTATCGCGGGTGATGAGGAAGACCTCCAGGGTTCCGGCCACGTGTTCGTTGAAGCGCTGCAAGGTATGCCGCACCTCCTGCTGCGCGGGATGGCCCGGTTCGTTGAGATTCGCCGGGAGCTGTTCCAAAGACTCCGGCTTCAGGGCATCCTCAATGAGGGCGGTGCGCAGGAGCAGCGCTCGCAACAGAGCCTCTTCCTGCTGCGCGCCCAGCCATTGGGTGAAGACCCAGCCCAAGACGCAGGCCAGAAGGAAAAGCGGAAGAATAACATTCCGAATTGAGAAGGGGCGGGCGGCGGAAGCTTCGAGGATCTCCGGATGGTGCGTGAACTCGTAAGTCTGCCAGAGGGTGATGAGGAGGAAAAAGGCCTGGCCCGCGCCGACCAAGGCCAGCAGGGGAAACTCCCCATTTGGAGTCAACCCGTAGGCGGTGAGCTGACCGGCGGTGAGCAAAAAATACAGCGCGAATGCGGCAAATCCGTAGGCGAGGAAAATCAGGCGCCTTTGCAGAGGGCCGGAAAATTGGCGGGCGGCCAAGCGCACTCCCACACCCAGTAAAAGTGCTCCCGGCAGGCCAAACGACCAGACCAGCAGGTTCTGCGTGGGCACTCCCCGCAAAGTCAGACTACCCAGCAGGAAGATAGCCAAAGGGAGCAACCACCAGAGAAAAAAGCGCGCCGAACGCCAAGTGCGCTGCAGGCTGAGGGTGCCAGCGGCAAAAAGCATCAGCACTGCCAGGAAGCCATACAGCGCCGCCACTCCCTCCAAAAGGTCCCCGTCTTCTCGCAGGCCCGCGGAAATCTGCAGCCCGCAGAGGACGGTGTAGAAAAAGCAAAAGAGGCTGGTCGGGAGGACGAGTCGTTGCAGGGAGGGAATCTTGCCGAGGAAGAGGATAAAAACCCCCCCCAGAAACAGCCCGAACCCTTGGAGGAAAAGGAAGTAGTCCATCCCGGCGGGGCTTAGCTGCCAGCCGCGAGATGGGGATAACGCGCCTCGATCTGGCTGATTCCTTCGCGGGCCGCTTCGTTGGCCATCACCAAACCGGCCGGCACTTCCGTAGCGTCGAGCGTGGCCTTTTCGGCAGCACGGAGAATTTCGCAGCACCGTTGCAGCCCCCCACTGCCGGTGTAGCCAGCCACACGGTGCATCATCCTCCGCACCTCTTCACCCGGTCCCTTTTGCCAGAGCTGACTGATTTCCTCCAGCTCCCGGAACAAATCCGTCTTGATGCCTTGCCACAACTCCGTCTGCATCTCCACCATGTCGGGATCAGACGTGTCGCCGTAAAGCTCGGACACCAAATCCTCATTGACCACAGGGAGGCTGGCCAACTGCTGCAATGTCATGGGGTGAGGATGGCCTTCGGCAGAAGTTTTTGCAACTCAAAACGAACCCGCGAGGGCCGTAATGATCCGGCGGCCTGGGTGGGAGGTGCGGTCCTCCAGCCTAAGCCCGCCGGATCGGGGGGCAGGTCAGGGTGTGGGTGGCAGGAGTTGACGGGAGAGGAGGTCAAGCAGAGAGGTGTTCGGGTCCTTGGTGTCCCCACTCAACTCCCAAAACATGGCCCCGCGCAGGTTGCGCTGCCGCAGGAAGTCCAGCTTGTGGCCGAGCGACTCGCGGTCTTCGTAGGTGATGAAGGTGCCGCCCTGTTGGCTCACGGCGTAGAGGAACGGAGCCTTGGCTACCGGATCCCAATAGCGCCGCCAGGTTTGCGGGGCGGTTTGCAGCCGCCGGATGATGTCCCAGTATTCGGTGAATCCCGAGGTGTCCCAAGTACCTGGAGCTGTTCCGGCTGCGGGCTGGAAGAGGCCATTGTTGGTCGGTCCAACCCCGCGCCAGGCATAGCCGTAGAAAGGAATCCCCAGGACCAGCTTGTGGGCCGGGGTGCCCAACTGCAGCCAGGTATCTATCGCGGCCTGAGTGCTCAGGGGATCGCCGGGGCGGCTGTAAAGGCAAGCATGGTGATTGGCCACATTTTCCCAAGGGCCATGCAAATCGTAGCTCATGAGGTTGATCCAATCGAGGTGCTGGGCGATGGCGGCCACTTCGATGTTGGCGATTTTATCCGGTCCGGCCGGGGCCGCGATCGTAAGGTAATAGGTCCTGCCATCCTGGGCTCCCGCGGCGTTGAGCTGACGCCGGAGCTCTGCCAGGAGCTTGGTGAAATTTTGTTTGTCTTCCGGACGGGAGACATTGGACTCCAGTCCGCCCCCGCCGGGGTATTCCCAATCAATATCCACCCCATCAAAACCATACCGGCGAATGAAGCGCACCGCGGAGGCGGCAAATTTTTCCCGAGAGGCCGGGGTGAGGGCCACATCCGAGAAGCGTCCGGAGAGGGTCCATCCGCCCACGGAAATCATGGTGATGAGGTGCGGGTGGGCGGCTTTGAGTTTCTGCAACTGCTTGAAGTTGCCGCGCAGGGGTTCGTCCCAACGATCGCCGGGGTAAGCCTTTTCGACGGCAGCCCAGGAGTCAAAAAGGGTGACCTCACCGGCCGGAGAAATGTCCGCGAAGGCATAGTTGATCACGTTGAGTTTGTCGGCCGGGATATCGGCGACATGGTAGTTGCGGGCGTAGATTCCCCATTCCACGAAATACCCGACAACGACTCGGCGCAAATCGGGCTGGCCAGCTTGCGGCGTGGGATAAGGTGTTGGCATGGGCGTGGGGGTTGGGGTGCTAGCTGGTGTGGGGCTTGGCGTTGGGCTTGGCCCAGCCACCGGGGTCGGTGCGGGAGTCGCGGTGGGAGAAGGCACCGGCGAGGGGTTTGGCGTTGGCGAGATGATTCCCGTGGGTTCGACGCGGAGGTTTTGCAGGCTGGCAGCGGGGTTGCCCGGTGTGGCCAGGAAGCCAATTTCCACGCTGCCGCCGGGCGGGAGGGTGCGGTTCCAACTTTCCGGTCGCAGGAGATTGCGCGGCGAAGTCGGCTGCGGAAGCAGGCGGGCGTTCCAGACCGAAGTGATGGTCGAGGGGTAATCAAAGGCCACCGACCAATCTGTGATGGGTTGGCCGCTGCGATTGCGAACCACCACCGAGACTTCCATGCCCGATCCCCAAGAATTCGTGATGCGATGCGTGACCTCCAATGCTGCCTGCGTCGGCAGCGGGGTTGGCAGCG
>CAZQRL010000012.1:0-14963 GCA_964595865.1 uncultured Chthoniobacteraceae bacterium | reverse complement strand
GCGTGGGTTGGGGCGTGGGTTGGGGCGTGGGTTGGGGCGTGGGTTGGGGCGTGGGTTGGGGCGTGGGCACCGGAGTGGGTGCAGGGGTGGGTGTAGGGGTGGGCTGCGGGGACGGCGTCGGAGCAGGGGTGGGGGTGGCTGTGGGTGGCGGGATGGGGCTCGCTCCAGGTAGGGCGGTGGAGGGATTTTGCCACCGCGCGGACTGGCCACCGGGCTGAACGATGAAGCCGAAATCTATGCTGCTCCGGGCGGGGATGGTGCGATTCCAGGCCGCGGGAGTAACGCGATATTTCGGCGAGGTCGGATTCCGCTGCAACGTGGCATTCCAGAAGTCGCCAATGTTTCCTGGGAGGTCGAATTGCAGCGTCCAATCACTGAGGGGAGCATCGCTGGCATTGGAAAGCACCACCCGCACCTGGGCTCCGCTGCCCCAGTCGTCCACAATCTCCTGGCGCACTTGCAGCGCGGCATGGTTGGACCCGGGAGGGGTGCCCGGTGGGGTGGCGGGGGTTGGAGAAGCGACAGGAGTCGGAAGCGGGGTCGGGGTTGGCGATGCCTCCCCGATCGGGCAAGTGCAGCCAGTTCCGCAGCCGCCCTCGATGCTGGGTTTGAGCGGAGCGGGGACGTTGGCCACTGCCAAGGCGGGGTCGTAATTGAAGCCGCCGAAGTCCACATCGCTGGCGGAGAAAAAGGCTTCACCCGCCGGATCCTGGCGCTGCCAAATTACATACAAGACGTGCCGTCCCACACGTGCGGGCAAGTTCACCGAGAACCGATAGGTGTTTCCTTGCAGGTAGGGTGGCACCATAAAGGGCAGCGGCTCCAGATCATCCCAGCGCAGTGGCTGAGTCGGATTGTAGGACGGCTTGGTGAGATAGACCTCGAAATAGCTGGGTTCGTGGGGAGTGGTGGCGTGGAATACACAATCGTAGCGTCCGGGCTGCACGCGCGTCGCCGGCCAATCCACCCGCGCCAAGTTGAGCCCCCGGTATTTTTCCCGCCCGGCTCCGGCGAGCTGCCCATCGGGAATGAGCTGGCGATAATTTCTCTGCGGAACAAGGAGCGAGACCTCATTCCAATCGTAGAAGGCCTGCGTGCCCGAAGCGAGGACCGCCGCCCGCCCGGCATCGCTGCGCGGAGACATGGGATTTTCCAGGAATATTTGATAAACCCGGCTCACGGGATTGGCCATCGAGCCGTGGCAGAAGGCCTCGGGCATGCTCATGGCCAGGAGAGCAAGAAGAGAGAGGAACAGTTTCATGTTTGCAAGAAAGGTGAACGTTTCCTGCTTACGCCGACTTGTTGCGACCCGCACCTCGCACTCGATGAAACGCCGAGCAAACTCGGTGAATCAGCCGGAGTTGGCCTTGATTGCAGAGGCGCGGCCTGCCAATGCTTCGCCATGGTCCGGCCTTACATTCCCCCTGCCGGTTGGCGCGGCTTCTTTGCCTTTGGGTTGGCCTTTTGGCAGCTCAATCTTTTCTTTTGGGGGTTCTACGGGCTGCTGGCTTTGATCTTCCGGTTGGCCCTGGGACAAGCGCCCGCGCAAGCACTGCTGGCCACGCTGCTGCTGGAGGGCACCTGCCTTTTGCTCTCGCTGGTGCTGCGGCTTATCTACCGCTCGGCGCGGCGGGAATTCGGACTGCTGGCCGGATTATTGGTGATGGGGTGCAGCTTGGGGGCGGCGTTATTGCAGGGGCTGGCTGCGATGGGCTACACTTGGCTCATGGGCGGGCAAAATCCCATGGCCGACTTTTTCGTCGGGCCGATCCTCCGGGTGCTCATCATGTGGGCGACCTTCATGCTGTGGAGTCTGGGCTTCTACTGGCTCTGGGCGGAGACGGAGCGCGCGATCGAGTCCAATCGCCGGGCCGAAGCCCAACGCGAAGCCCAGCGCATGGAATTGCAAATGCTCCGGGCCCAACTCGACCCGCACTTTCTTTTCAACTCCCTCAATGGGATCGCCGCGGAAATCCGGCCGCATCCGCAGAATGCCATCGCCATGGTCGGAGAGCTTTCGGGCTATCTGCGCTATTCGCTCGACCACCGGAAAAAACCCATCGCCCGCCTGGCCACGGAGCTGGATGCGATGGAGGCCTATCTGCGGATCGAGCGGGCGCGGTTCGGAGAGCGCTTGCATTATTCCGTGGAAGTGCCCGAGGAGGCGCGGGCGCGGTTGGTTCCGGGATTCCTCCTGCAACCCTTGGTGGAAAATGCCGTCAAGCACGGATTGGAAAGCTCCACCGATGGGCTGCACATGGAGTTGCGAGGCGAGGTCCATGGGGATCTCCTCACGATTCGCGTGAGCAATTCGGGCTCCCTCGCGCAGCGCGAGAGAGCTTCCGGCATCGGGCTGGAAACGCTGCGCCGCCGCCTCGATTTGCACTACCCGCAGCGCCACGAGTTCACCCTCACGGAACACGCGGGTACGGTCGTGGCAGAACTGCAACTCCGAGGGACGCCATGCTCCGCGTGATGATCGTAGAGGACGAGGCGCTGGCACGGCAGGCGTTGCGTCAGTTGCTCGAGGAGATTCCCGGAGTGGAGCTCTGTGATGAGGCCGAGAACGTGAGCACGGCTCTGGAAAAAATCCGGGAGTCGGCTCCGGACGTCTTGCTCCTGGATATCCGCATGCCCCGGGCTGATGGTTTTGCCTTGCTGCGGCAGCTCACCGCGCCCCCGCTGGTGATTTTTGTCACTGCTTACAGCGAATACGCGGTGCAGGCCTTTGAGGTGGCGGCGGTGGACTACGTGCTCAAACCGGTTCTCAAACCGCGCTTGCAACAAGCACTCGATCGGGCCCGGGAAGCCCTCGGGCAATCGGTGGCCGCCGCGCCGCTGAGCGAGACCGACCGCCTTTGCCTACGCACCCCGGAGCGCACCCTTATCACCCCGCAGGAAAAGCTCCTGCTGCTCGAAGCGGACGGGGACTTCACCCGCGTGACCGTGGAGGGCGAGGCTCCGCTGCTGATTTGCCATCCTCTGGGTCATTATGAGCGCAGCCTGCCCAATCCGCCGTTCTGTCGCTTGGACCGCTCCCTGATGGTCAATCTGGATCGCGTGGCGGCGATCGAGATCAGTCCCACGCGCGGAGCCCGGCTCACGTTGGCAGAACTGGAACGCCCGGTGGAGCTGGGCCGGGCAGCCCTCAAGCGCCTGCGGGAAGCCCTGCCCCAAATTTCGGAAGTGCCCGGTGCGGGATGATGCGAGAGCTTTCCGGGGGCTCAGAACAACTCGTGCGCCAAGACGCTCAGGCAATAAATGGCCGCCGTTTCCGTGCGCAGAATGATCGGGCCAAGGGTGACCGGATGGAATCCTTGGCTGCGGGCAAGGGCCGATTCCGCCGGGGTGAAGTCCCCCTCGGGACCAATCATTACCGCCAGGCTGCGAGGGGAGCGCCCCAGAGTTTCCTGCGCCAGGGCCAGCGTGGCTTTGATGTGACGCGAATCGGGTTGCAGGGAGGCGATGAGATTCCACTCATGCGGCTCGGGGCGCTGAAAATACTCCCGCGGCGAGATGGGTAAGTGCACGGCGGGAAGAAAGTTCTGCCCACATTGCTTGCAGGCCTCAAGGGCGATGGCCTGCCATTTTTCCTGCTTGCGGCGGGCTTCCTCGGCATCGAGTTGCACCACAGTGCGTTCGGAAAGCAGGGGAATAATGCGCGCCACCCCGAGCTCGACCGCTTTCTGCACGATCAGGTCCATATTTTTCCCTTTGGGCACCGCCTGGATAAGGGTGATCTGGCAAGCCAGGGGGGTGGAGCTGGTGCGTTGCTCCAGGGTAAGTTCTGCACGGCCGCCGACCACCGCCCCCAAACGCGCACGGGCTTCATTGCCCGCCCCGTCGAAGACCGTGATTTTATCGCCTTCTGGAAGGCGCAGCACCTGGCAGGCGTGATGCGTCTCCTCGGCACTGAGCCGGGGGTGATCTTGCAGGAAATCCGTCGGTGGGAGAAAGAAACGATGCATGGCTAGGCCGGGAGGATGAGCCAAGGTCGCCGATTGCCCAACGAAAAAATCGTTCGGGGCGGCCGAGGCCGCGGCAAACTACCGCAACCAAGCTTGCAGAACCTTCTCCCGTGCTGGGCGGGACACCGGTTGGACGAGGTAAATTTTAAGGCGTTCTCCACGAGGTTGGTGGTGATTTGTTGCAGGCGGTGCGGATCGCCGCGCAACGTCTCCGGGACCTCGGGGGTGGTTTGGAAGGAAATCTGCAGATCCTCGGCTTGAAGTGCTCCCGAAAAATTGGACAGGTCCTTGAGATAGAAAGAGCGACCTAAAAATGAGGGAAAACGGAGCAAAGAAACGGCGGCGCAGACACCGTCTGGAGGTGAAAGCGCCGGTGGCTTTGGAAGCCATTCGGGAACGAAAAACCATCAACGAGATTGCCGCAGAGAGCGGGATACACCCGACGCAGGTGAGTGCCTGAAAGCGGGAAGCGATTCAAGGGTTGCCTCAAGTTCTGGGCCGTGGGGCCGCAGAAGCCATGAGGCGGAGTCAAGATCTGGAGAGCAGTCTTTTTGCAGAAGTGGGGCGGCTGAAATGCGAACTCGACTGGCTTAAAAAAGTATGGAGCTTTGGCGTGCATCAGAGGCGAGCCCTGGTGGAAAGGCTAGGGGCGCAATTCGATCTGACCCGGCAATGCGAGTTGTTGGGAGTCCGCCGCAGTTCGCTCTACTACACGCCTGTGGGAGTGGGCGCGGAGGATTTGATCGTCATGCGCCATCTCGACGATTCCTACACCCGCTAGCCTTTTTACGGGGTTCGGCGCATGCGGATGGAGATGAAACGTCGGGGCCTGGCCGTCAATCCCAAGCGGATTCGACGCTTGATGCGCGTCATGGGACTGGAAGCAATTTATCCCAAGCCACGTTTGAGCAAGGCGGCTCCAAATCATCGGATCTATCCCTATCTCTTCTGCGGGGCGTCCAGGTGCAAAGACCAAACCAGGTCTGGGCCAGCGATATAACCTACATCCGCCTGCGCACCGGCTTCCTTTATCTGGTGGCTATCCTCGACTGGTTCAGTCGTTCCGTCATTTCCTGGGAATTAATCCAATACAGCCGACATCTCACTTTGTCTGAGTGCCCTTCAGCGCGCTTTGGCATTCAGTCAAATACGAGGAGGTCTAGCTCCACGACTACGACTCCCCAACTCAGGCGTGGGAAGGCTTGAATCGCTACTTCAGCTTCTACAACCATGAGCGGCCTCAGCAGAACCTTGAAAACAACCCGCCTGCGGCGGTATATTTCCGATCACCCAAAAACCCTTCGGGAGGGGGCGAGCCTGACCTCGTTCAGTTCGCTCCTTCCGAAGAATTTTTATAGCATAGAAACCCTCGATCCTGTCCAAAGGATGGGGAGCACCTCAGAGGAACAGGAACGATCTCGATTGCGCTTGTTGGAAGCACGGCAAAGCACAAGAAAAGTGCAAACAAGGATACGGTGTTCATCTTTTTGCCGAAAGTCCCCGATCACCTGCCCCGGACCGCTGGCGCGGCAGATGCCGGGAGCCAAGCGACCAAGCATCTGGTGTGACAGCGGGTAGGGGTTAGCAGACTGTTAAAAACTGGGCGCGGTCGTGCGTAGAGCAGGATAGGGGCCACGGCAAGGAGCGAGCGCCGCGCATCCCCTCTGCTGCGCTGCAAGGAGCGAGCGACGACGCCAGTGCCCCTATCCTGCTCGCGCTTTCGCAATTCCTACTTCCAGAGAAGATGAGAAGAGCCCAGAGGCTGAGTGGATCGATCATAGCCCGGCTTGAGGTCCGAAACCTTGAACAAACTCGGAAGATATGTGATTTCGCCGAAAGGGCCGTCGATCGTAGCAAGCGGCAAGTCGGCCTGATTGACAATATCCTGCCAAGGGCGGGTGCCGTCGAGTGCGGCAGAATCGAGCAGACCGATGTCCTGCGCCCACATGCACATGCGCGTCAGGGACACGCGGACCTGCCAGCTTCCGCCTTCGGTGGCGCGCTTTAGCAGGGCGGCGGTGATGGCGGCAGCACCCACGTAGCCAGCAAGGTAATCGGCAAAGATATTCTGCACCGGCATGAGCGGGGCGTCCACAGCCCCCTCCTCGTCCACATAGCCGGAGACTGAGATGGCGAGCATATCAAAGCCCCGGAAGTTGGCCCATTCGCCCTCGAAATCGAAGCACCGTAACTCATGGGCAATTATGCCCGGTTTGCTGGCGGCGAGGGCTAAGGGGGAGATGCCCTTTTCGTCGAGGTTCATGTAGGAGCAAGTGAAGATATCGGCGTCCTGCAGAAGGCGGTAAAACGCCTCGCGCCCCGCGCTCTGGCGGATGTCACAGTAGGCGGCGCGCTTGCCGATGTCCGTCTCGAGCCGCCAGTTCATGTGGTCGGGGTAATCCGGGCGGGAAATATGCAGGACGTTGGCCCCGAATTCGGCGAGGGTGCGGGCGGTGATCGGTCCGCCGATCACGTGGGTGCAATCGAGGACGTTGAGTCCGCGCAGCGGGCGGCCGTCGGACGGAAGCCCGTCTGGCAGGGGGATCGGGTCGCATTCGCCGATCTTGGTAAGCTCCACGACGGGCTTGGCCGCGAGCCGGGCACCGACCGGGTGGCGGCGCCATTCCGCGGCGGTGCGGACGACGCCAACAGCCGCTCCCTCGTCACGCAAGGCGGCCTCTAAGGCTTCGGCGTCCCACTGGCCCACGGCCCGCTCGACGGCGCGAGCCGTTGGGGCGCACTTGAGAACACGGTAAACGGCGTCCCGAAGACGCGGATAGAGCATCTCAAACTTGATGAATCGACTGTCACGAGTCGCGTAGAAATTGCCGCCAACCGGGTCATCAAACGATCCTGCCGCACCGTAGTCGTTGAAGCCGAGAAGTTGCCCGTTCTGCCGCATGAAGGCGATACCATGGTGTTGGTGGACGCCAGCGGTGACGTCGGCGGTCACATCTTGCACCGCACCACCCCGCCGATGCCAAATGTCGCCGAGGCACATTCCGAGGCTGGCCTGAGCGGCTGCCATCACCTCGCCAAAACGGTGCCGAGAGGAGAGCACTGGGTCACATCCGCAGATGGTAACCTTGCCTGGATAGTCTGCTTCTTTGCGTCTGATTGCTGATTGGATCAGGTCGAGTGCGTGCTGTGCGCTGGGGGTTTCAACAGTGGCCGTGATGTATAGAGGTATGGGTTGATATTGCGGGGTTACAGGAGGAGTAGGGCGACGGCCTTGCCTTCAGTCTTGGTGGAAAATCCGAAAGTTCAGGACCTTAGCTAATCGAAAAGACGCTTGGATTCACAGACATTTTTCTGCCCAACAGCCTGCGCTTCACCCGCACGCGAAGCAAGCGCAGCGTGTCGGGTGCAAGCCGTGGTTGGCCGCTTGGTATTCTAGGGACATTCTGCTGCTTCTTCTTTAATTCTGGTCGCACAGGTAACGCCCATCCTCTCCATGTCCTTAATAAGACGGAACGGATCAACCAAGTTTCTCATCATCCAGAGGCCGGGCTTTCTGGCGAAACCATCCAGATACTGCAATAAGGCTGCGACAACCGGGATGGCGGTCAGTTCGTATCCATCGCGATGGGCAACGCTTGACCGTATCGTGACTGGGCGTCCTTCTTTAGGACCGGCAGCCTGAACCTGAAGTTCGACCCGATAGGGCGGTTTATGAAAGGTAGCCATCCCCCACCACAAGAATTTCCCGATGGAATGGACGGCCTTCGGCGCTATCTTGAGCCAGGCCCAGGTGATCGGCATAACCACCCAATCCAGTACCCAGTGCGTTTCGGACACATAAAAGCCGGTTTCACGCAGCGAGGGGAACGTGGAGGGCAAAGGGCGCAACTCTTCTAAAAACATGGAATAACAGCGTCGGCGTCCGATATCACCGCCAAATTCACAAGTGCGCGTTTCGTATGAATTGGTCTTCGTCCATGAGCCATTTTTGAAGACCTGTCCGTTATATACTCTGAAACTTTCGACCACCTCGTCCACCGCTAAGGAATACGGCAAGTCTTTGCCCATGTTCAGATAGCCTAACGTGATGGCGCTCTCAATGCTATCCAAGTGAGCAGCGGCATAGCGCACCAACGCGGAGGGTAAACCGGGATGGAAGCCAGCTTCGGTAATGAAACAAAGGCCGGCTCGTTCGATTTCATACGCCAGTGATTGCAACAAATCAAATTTCTGAGCACCGAGTTGCACGTCCAAGTAGTCCAAACCCATTTCCAGACAGGTTCGGATGACATTTTCAGCGTATGCGGTGGTGGGCGCAGCGACTACCACCATCATCTGATCCGCAAACGCCAGATGCAACGAATCTATTCGCGACGCATCAGCGTGGATTGCTTTGACACGATGGTCAGGATATTGCTGATTGAGTTTATCGGCCAAGGCTTGGGCCCTGTCGAGATTCCGCGTTGCAATGGTAATATCCGCTTGGGAGTTCTCTAACAGATGCTGGACAATCAATCGACCCGTATAACCTGTGCCGCCAAGAACCAGGATTTTTGACATGCTTCAGTCCCTCCTTCTCTTTGGCGGCTAACGTCCGCGATCACCAATGGCTGCCCGTGGCGGGCTATCCCCGCGGTCCCACGCCCAATTCGGACCCCGGCGCCAGCCGCGCCAACCCGCCCCGTAAGGCCCGCGCACGATTTTCCCGACGGACGCCGAAACAAACCACGGACGGAAATGGTTCGAAGGGCTTCAGGGCTGGAGGCGGATGCGGTCCACGGCGATCCAGAAGTTTGAGCTCGCGGCGTTTTTGGTGGTGACGGTGCAGCGGATGAATTTGGCGCCGGCGGCGCTGAAGTTGACCGTACCGACGGCGGTTTCGACGTAGTCCATGGCGGCGTTGTAGGCGTCGATCGGGGCGCCGCGGTCGGTGTAGGGGCCGCCGAGGGAATCGGCGGTGGCGAGCTGGAAGACGGCGCGGTTGGAGGCGCGTTTGTGGCGGACGTAAATGGTATAGGCGCCGGGCTGGACGTTGGGCATGGCGTAGGTGACGAAGGCGCCGGCGCCGTTGCCCTCGAGGACGGCGCAGGATCCGCCGCTGGCGATGCCTTCGTCGAAGAGGCGGTGGGTGTGGTTGGATTTGGCCGCCGGGGGATCGTAAGTTTCAAGGGAAACGGCCTGGGCGGTCCCCCCGCCGCCGCCTCCGGACGGGCGTGGGCTGAGGGCGGAGCCCGGGATGATGAAGGTGGCGTCGCCGTCGGCGGGGTTGGTGGCGTTGCGGCGCCAGGAGACGGCGAGGTTGTCGCCGCCGCTGCCTTCTTTCATCAAGGCGCGGATGTAGTAACGCTGGCCGGCGGTGAGGTTGATCGGGGCGGATTTCTGCGTCGGATATTTGTTCCACTCGCGCGGGTTGGTCCAGCCGTTGTGGTGGGCGATGCGGACGAGGTTGCCCGGCTGATCGGTGGTGGAGAGCCAGAGCTCGACGGAGTCGTCGCCGGCGATCCAGAAGGTGTAGGAACCGGAGGTGGAAGGGTGGAGGTAGCCCTCGACGCGCTGGCCGTAGTTGTCGGCGAAGTTCGTGGGGGACTCGAAGGAGGTCAGGGCTCCGGTGGACGTCGGGGCGGCCCCGACGGGAATGTCGGCGATGCCGGTGCCGGAAATGTTGAGCCAGACGTCGCGGGTGATGGATCCGGCGCCTTGGCCCGCGCCAGGGTGGCCGTCGCCGGAGCCGCCTCCCCCTCCGCCCGAGGCGGGCGCTCCGAAAAGGGAGACTTCCCGGAGGCTGGCCCACCAAGTCCCGCCGGTATAGCCGGTGATGGTGACACGCACGTAGCGCTTGCCGGCGCCGTTGGCGAGGGTCTCGTTGAAGATTTGCGCGGAATTGGAGTTGGAGGTGCGGTCGGCGAGCATGGTCCAGGCATCGGAGGGCGAGGCGCGGCCTTCGATGCGGAAGCGCCAGGCCGAGGGGCCCTCGAAGTTAATATCGGCTGCCGTGAGGTCGTGGGGGGCGCCGAGATCAACTTCCCACCATTGCGGGAACGTACCGCCGGAGGCGGTCCAGCGCGAGTTGGGGTCGCCGTCGTTGGCCATGGAGGGTTGGCGACCGGATTCGGTGGTGGAGGCGGTGGCGGGTTTGCCCAGAGCGACGTTGGAGGCGCCGCCGCCGCCGCCTCCCCCGCCTCCGGACGGGCGTGGGCTGAGGGCGGAGCCCGGGATGATGAAGGTGACGTCCCCGTCGGCGGGGTTGGTGGCGTTGCGGCGCCAGGAGACGGCGAGGTTGTCGCCGCCGCTGCCTTCTTTCATCAAGGCGCGGATGTAGTAACGCTGGCCGGCGGTGAGGTTGATCGGGGCGGATTTCTGCGTCGGATATTTGTTCCACTCGCGCGGGTTGGTCCAGCCGTTGTGGTGGGCGATGCGGACGAGGTTGCCCGGCTGATCGGTGGTGGAGAGCCAGAGCTCGACGGAGTCGTCGCCGGCGATCCAGAAGGTGTAGGAACCGGAGGTGGAAGGGTGGAGGTAGCCCTCGACGCGCTGGCCGTAGTTGTCGGCGAAGTTCGTGGGGGACTCGAAGGAGGTCAGGGCTCCGGTGGACGTCGGGGCGGCCCCGACGGGAATGTCGGCGATGCCGGTGCCGGAAATGTTGAGCCAGACGTCGCGGGTGATGGATCCGGCGCCTTGGCCCGCGCCAGGGTGGCCGTCGCCGGAGCCGCCTCCCCCTCCGCCCGAGGCGGGCGCTCCGAAAAGGGAGACTTCCCGGAGGCTGGCCCACCAAGTCCCGCCGGTATAGCCGGTGATGGTGACACGCACGTAGCGCTTGCCGGCGCCGTTGGCGAGGGTCTCGTTGAAGATTTGCGCGGAATTGGAGTTGGAGGTGCGGTCGGCGAGCATGGTCCAGGCATCGGAGGGCGAGGCGCGGCCTTCGATGCGGAAGCGCCAGGCCGAGGGGCCCTCGAAGTTAATATCGGCTGCCGTGAGGTCGTGGGGGGCGCCGAGATCAACTTCCCACCATTGCGGGAACGTACCGCCGGAGGCGGTCCAGCGCGAGTTGGGGTCGCCGTCGTTGGCCATGGAGGGTTGGCGACCGGATTCGGTGGTGGAGGCGGTGGCGGGTTTGCCCAGAGCGACGTTGGAGGCGCCCCCGCCGCCGCTGGCCTGGGTGGTGGCGGAGGCGGTGTTGGAGTAGTTCGAGTTTCCGGCGGCATTGGAGGCGCGGACGCGGAAATGGTAGGTGGTGGAAGCGGCCAGACCGGTGGCTTGGAAGCTGGTGGTGTTAGCGGCCAGCGATCCGGCGATCTCGGTCCAAGGCCCGGAGGAAGAGGTGGCCCGCTCGACCTTGTAGGCGGTTTCATCACCGGCGTTGTCGGTCCAGTTCAGATTGATCTGAGAAGAGGATACCGCCGAGGCCGTCAGGCCGCTGGGGGCCGCAGGAATGGTCGGACTTCCGCCCCCGCCGCCGCCGGAACCCCCGCCCCCACCGGGATCGGGGGGGACGCCGACGCCGGTGTTGAAGCGGAGATTGTCGATCGCGCCGCGGCGGAATCCTCCGGTGGCGTTGAAGTGCTCATACCATTGGAGCTCGACCCGCTCGAGCATGACCCAGTCCAAGGAAACGCGGGTCATGGGCTGTTTTTGTTGGGTGAGATTGACCACCCGCTCGAAGGTGATGCCGCCGGAAGCGAAGGCGGTGATTTTAAGCGAACGGGCATCGATAGCGGCCACGTCGAGATCGAATAGGTCGAAGGGGCGGCCGTCGGCGCGGGCGATTCGGTGGTGGGTACCCCACATGCGGCCGAAGAGAACACGGGAGGCCCAGCCTTCGTCCCAGCCGGCGCCGGTCCCCTGGATGGCCAACCCTCGGCCGGCATCGTTGCCGAAGGAGGTGAAGCGGTAGCCGGAAATATCGACGGGCTCGCTCACGGAATTGTCACCGGTGACGGGGTTGGTTTCAAAATTGACGGTGGCGGCGGGGTCGGTGGAGCGGCGAACCGTGCGTAGGCCGAAAATGCGCCAGGCGGGGTCGCCGTCCGCATCCCGGACGCGGGCGAAGATGAAGGAGGAGCCGGTGGCGGCGGGGGCGCCGGAAACCGTGATGGAATCACCGGAGACCGAAACGTTCAGGCCGGGCACGAGGGATTGCCCGATGACGGCGACTTGCCGCGCGCCGTCACCGCCGGCGGCGCCAATGGTGGCGGAATACCAGGTATTGACGAGGCTTTGGGGCAGGAGGGGATCGCGGTTGAAAGAAGGCACGAAGCCTCGGGGCCGGTCGATGTGCCGGAGGGTGTTGGCTTCCTGGATCCAATCCCGGATGAAGGTGTATTTGACCGAGGAGTCGGGGTTTTGGATAAGGCTCTCGAGGTGGCCCCACTGGCCGTATTTGCCCCAGATGGAGACGTCGGTGAACATCATGTGGCTCCAGAGACCCTTGCTTTTGGCCAGATTCAGGTGGATTCGATAGGTGTCCCGCATGAGGGGGTGCCGATTCATGGCCAGGATAAAGTTGGTGACGCCGTCGTCGCGCGCGTCGTCGCCGTCCATATAATCGGTGTAGAGGGAGGGGCCGCCCTCGTAGGCGACCAGGGGCTTGGGCGTTGGAAAAACGGTGCTTGCGAGTTGGCGCATCCACGGCGCGAAACCGCCGCCTTCGTTGGTGGCGTCGAAACCGCCGCCCTGTTCGCTGTCGCCGGAAAGTTGTCGGCGGATCCACTCGCGATGGGCTTCTTCCAGGTGGCGGTTGAAGGCGGCGCTTGTCCAATAGGAATGGTTGAGGGGCTTGGAGACGGGGCGCGGCGGGGTTTCGGGCCGGCCATCGTGATCGAAGCTTTGGGTGGTGTAGAACCATTCGTCGGGGGCGCCGGCTTGCTGGATGGCCCGCCGGTGCGCCCAGTCCTGGATGCCGTTGCCGAAGTAGGTGGTGGGCGCGATGAGGTCGGGTTCCTGGTAGGGTGTGAGACCGGCGCCGAAGGCGCGGATTTCGTTGAGGAAGCGGCTGGTGTAGTCCTCCACGCCAGTGAAGACGGCGGCGACTTTGACGATGCGCTGGCTGCCGCCGAAGACGTTTTGAAAAATGCGCCAGACCTGACAGAAGCGGCGGGCGTTGAATTGGGCACGGGTGATGCCGAGCGCACGGGCCCGTTCCTCGGCCCAGTTGCCCTGCGGGAAGTAGAGCCCGTTGCTCCAGATTTCATTGGAGTATTCGATGAAGACTTTGAGATTGCTGTTGAGGGGAGGGTGGACGGGGTTGCTCACCGCGGAGGTGTAGGGGTTGCCGTTGGCGTCGGAGCCGAAGCGGATGACCTGCGCCATTTTGGTGACGAAGTCGTCGGTGGCCAGGTGGGGAACGCAGATCCACATGTGTTTGTTGGTGGCGTTGGCCAGGGCGACCCAGTGCTCGAATGCGACGCCGGTGTCGCGGTTTCCCTCGAAGTAATAGGTGACTCCGTTTTCGGTGAACCACGGCGCGCCCTCGGAGGGGTCGCGCCGGTTGAGGATGCCGGCTTGGAAGGTGTGGCGCGGAACACGACGGTCCGCCCAATCCTTTTGCGGACTGGCGTTCGTCGGCCCCCAATCCATGAAGCGGATGTAGCCCCAAGGCGCGTCGTTGATGCGGGCGATCAGGCTGGGATGGAAGGTTTGGTTGATGAGGGATTGGCCGGTGGTCGGATGGGCCAGCCAGACGCGGATGTCGCGCGGATGGTTGGAGGCGTTGATGGAATAAACGCGGACATCGATCCCGTTCGGGTTGGCGGGCATTTGATAGACGCGGACGCCGTTGACGAGGCGGCCGGTTTCCGCCCCGCTGCTCTGGGGTTGCCCGGCGGTGTTCTGACCGTTGGCGAGAAACGCGCCGTTGTGGACGCGGATGTCCGCCTCCCCCTGCCACGTCACGACGATGCGTCCGCTGAAAACGGCGGACTCGTGGGAATTTTGACCGGGCACCGCCTGCAGGAAAAGATCGTTCGAACCCAGGTAACGTGGGTTGCCGAGACTGTCCACTTGATCGGCGCCAGGGGCGAACAGCTCGACCTCCCAGGATTGACCTCCGGGCTTCGGGCGGGCCACTCGCCAGTTGCGATCCTCCATCGCCAACGCGTTGGCGAAATAGGGTGAAGTGTAATAGTGCAGCCCCGAGAGGTGGTAGCCGACTTGCGGGAGTTCTTCGGGGGCGAACTGGGCGCGGAGAGGAAGTCCGAGGTGGAGGGCGACAATAATGGCGGGGAGGAAAGCGGAGGGGGAACCACGCATAGCTTCTCCACTATGATCAACGCACGGCGTCGCATCAAAACGTCGTTTGTTAAAGCAATTAAATCGGCTAGGCCCACCAGAAGCCCTGGTTTCGGCCGAGGGCGGTGCATTTGAAATACATGGGTTGGGGTCGAACACGTCAGGGCCCGCCGCGTCGGGCCGGCGTGGCTCTTGAGCGGCGTTACGGTTTCCCACCGCGGACTCCCGGTCGGTTGCCGCGCAATTTCGCGAGCGACGCAGCGGCATCCGAAGGGCCGGCGGAGAAGCGCTTCCGAAGACCTTGAAGTCAATACCCTCCTCTCCGTGACGTTCCTCTGCGGCGGCGCCACGCGTCTCTGAGGTTCCGCGGATCAGCCGCCGTTCATCCAGGAGGGGATTTTTTCCGACCTCTCCGAGAGCACGGCGACACCGGGGGCGATGCCTCGCGCCTGGCGCCTGGCCTCAATACTGTTCACATATCTTTGACGAGCGCATAAGTATGTTGAGACCAGAAAAGGCTTGCCTCTAGTCACGCAGGAGCAACTACGCGGGGGGGTGTAAAGTTTGTTGTGTAAAAGTGAAAGCTCACCTTGGATCGCAAGCCTCCTCGTCAACGAGGCCACGGTCCAGGAACGCTCCGCCGTTCTCCAAGCCCGTCCTTACCAGCGCTGCGAAAGCCGACTCGGACGCGCCAACGGCTTCAAACCCAAAACCCTCGCCACCCGTCTCGGCCCCAGCAAGTTTGCTATCCCACCAGTGCGCGACGGCGTAGCGTTCTATCCCAGTGCCTTGGAAGAAGGTTCCCGCAGC
>CAZQRL010000011.1:0-125813 GCA_964595865.1 uncultured Chthoniobacteraceae bacterium | reverse complement strand
CGGGAGCGGCGAATTGGTGCCGCCGCCCCCTCGGTGTCATGAGTTAGGAGCCAGCATATCGCCTGCTTTCTTACGCCCCGGGGTCTTTTTGACTTGCCGCCACAGGCGGGTCAGCGTTTGCCAGGGAGGAGCGGCGTGAGTAGATCCAGGGCGGACTGGACTCCTTCGGTAGCAGTGTTGGTGCCGTTGCGGAGGAGATTTTTGCCCTCCGAGAGCAGATCCACGCCACCTTCCAAAGCCCGCAGACCGCCCTCTTGCAGCAGATTGGTCGGCGCCAACAAGACCTGCTCTCCCATGACCAGGGCGAGGCGTCGGGAGAGGTCTTCCTGGGGATGATGCAAGGTGCCGCTGAGTTGAAGGTCCGCCCAGAGATAGCCGCCGCGGGACGTGCGGAAGATCCGCTCCTGAGAGCCCGGCAGCCACCGCAGAGTCTGCGAGGTCAACCCCATGGCGAGATCCCCCCGTAAGGTGGGATCCGCTTCGGTGTGCGGACCGACTTCGAGTTCGCCTTCGACGCGTAGCAGTCCTCTGGATTCCAAAACCAGAGATTCCACCCGAGTGCCATCAGGTTCCAGGCGGAAGCGGGCGGAAAGCTCCTGCAAGGGGAGTCGCTTGAATTGTGGAGAGCGAGTGAAACGGGCCAGGACGTCTTGCACCGGAAGGCCTTGCAGCATCCCATCGGAGACAACAACGGTGCCGGTAATTTGCCGGCCAGCAGGATTGTGCCTGATTGTCAGCTCCCCGGAAGTTTGGCCGGTGAGATGCTGCCGCCATCCCTCTGGCCCGATCTTCTCCGCGGGAAGCCCGCTGAAATCCACGGAGAACTGCGAAGTTTTTTCCCGCCAAAGCGCTTCTCCACGGCAGGTCAGAAGTCCGCCTTCCGGCAATTCGACCTGACTTTCCGTTAGGTAAAAAGCTCCCTCCACCAAGCGAGCACGCAGAATCTGCACCGTATTTTCCGGGAAGGCTGGATGTTGCAATCTGCCACCGCGAGCCTCCACCAGCCAGGCTTGGCCTTCCGGTCGCAAGGTGACGCGGGAGCCCTCCAGAACAGACTCTCCCCAGCGAATTTCGGTGCTCTGGCAGACGATTTCCGCTACGTGGAGTTGTTGCGGCAACCAAGCCATCCACCAAGCCCGGGGCGGCGCTGCCGGAGCAGGTAGGGCAGAGGGGGGTGCGGTTTGCTGGCGATTGGCAAACTCGAGTTTGGCACGCTGGAGATCGAGGCGCTCGATTTCCCATTTGCCTTGCCAGAGCGAACGCCATACAAGCTGCGCCCGCAGTCCCTGGGCTTGCAGGCTGCGAAGGGCCTCTACTCCGGAGCCGGTGTAGCTTTCCGCATAAACCTCCGACCCAGACCAGCGTAGCGTGGAAAACTCTCCGCGCAGTTTCAGTGCCTCGGAGGCTTTTTGCGAAACCAACTCGCGGAAGGCTTCGCTGCGAAAGTAGCGCGAGATTTCCGCTCGCAGCCAAAGTCCCCCCAGAAGCCCCAGGGCCACCACAATCGCCAACCCAATCACCCAACGGAAACTGGCGGAGCGTTTCATGGCCAAAGTGGGGCCGGTGTCCAACCACGGAGCAAGTCCGCCACCGGCAGATTTTTGCGTCCTGGCAACTGCGCCTCGAGAATCTCCAGGGCACCCTCGCCGCAAGCGAGCAAAAGCTTTTGCGTGGCAGCGGTCAGGACGGTCCCAGGACGGTCCGAGTTAATTTCTGGCCGAGCTAGAGCGCGCGTGATTTTGAGCCTTTGGTGAGCATCGCTGGGAGGTAAAATCGCATACGCTCCGGGCCAAGGATGATAAGCCCGGACCTGGCGTTCCAACTGGTGGCAAGGCAGCCGCCAGTCGAGCTTGCCAGCCTCTTTGGACAACTTGCCCGCGTAGGTGACTTGCGACGCATCCTGGGGAATTCGGGGGGCTTGCCCCGCTGCGAGAAGCGGCAGTGCTTCGGCCAACGCAGCCGGACCCAGATCTGCCAGGCGGTCATGCAGGCTGCCACCGGTCTCATCCTCGGCGAGCCGCAGGCGTTTTTGCAGAATGATATCCCCCGCGTCCAATTCCGGGACGACATGCATCACCGTGAGTCCACTTTCTGCATCGCCCGCCAAGATGGCGGCTTGAATAGGGCTAGCCCCGCGATGTCGGGGCAGTAGGGAGGCGTGCAAATTAATAGTCCCGATGCGCGGCAGGGCCAGCACTTCACGGGAGAGAATCTGCCCGAAGGCCACAACGATATGGAGATCTGCTGCCCAATTCGCCAAGGTCTGCACGGCCGCCGGCTCCCGAAGCTTTTCCGGCTGCAAAATCGGTAGCCCCACGGAAGCAGCGTAGGCTTTGATCGGTCCCGGGATAAGCTGCAGACCGCGTCCGGCCGGGCGGTCAGGTTGGGTAACCACGCCGACCAGCGGATACCCCGAACTTTCTTGCAGCCAACGGAGCGCCGGGAGGCCCATCAGGCCGCTGCCGAGGAAGACCAGACGCATCCGCCTTCAGGGTGGGCCTAGTGAGCCCGCATTTGCTCGGGCATCAAGCCAGCCCCGTCGAGCTTGAGCTCTTTGATGATTTCTCCGAGCACATGCAGCGGCGGTTGGGTGGCATCAATTTCCCGCACCCGTTCCCGGCCATAAAAGTCCACCACCGGCCGTGATTCCCGCTCGTAGGTCTCCAAGCGTTTACGGATTACTTCCTCGCTCGCATCGTCGAGGCGATTTTCTTTGATAGCCCGTTTCCGCATCCGCTCCACGAGGCGCTCTTGCACAGGGCAGGAGAAATGAAAAACCCGCCGCACCTCCACCAGCTCTTCCATCAGTTCCGCCTGGCGCAGGCTGCGGGGAATCCCATCCAGCACGAGGAAATCAATGTCGGGTTTGAATTCGTGCGCTCCGACTTCATCCTTGATGCGAGCCCGCCAGAGCTCGACGGTGAGCTCATCCGGAACCAGTTGCCCCCGACTGGAATACTCCAAAAAGGCCCGCCCAAGCTTGGTCCGGGTATCCAACGAACGGAACACATCTCCGCACGCGAAATGAAAAAAGCGGGGAATGGAGCCGAGGATTTTCCCTTGGGTGCCTTTGCCGCTTCCGGGAGGACCGATGAGGAGGTAGGTCTGATATTTACTCGGGGGAGAGAATTCGTTCATTCGGTTCTTCTAGCGCAGCTTTTCCCTTGCGACAACTCCCGTTGTCTGCCCAAGCAGAATCTTTCGTCCCTCAACCACGGGAATGAAAAAATGGCAAGTTCTGTAAAAAAGAGCTTGCCACCCGGTGGGAGCCGACTACTTTAGCCCGCCCTATGGCAAAAAAATCCTGGCTCGAACGCGACAAACGCAAACGGAAAACCGTAGCGAAGTATGCAGAGTTGCGGGCCGAACTCAAGGCCAAAGGCGACTACGTGGGACTCTCCATGCTTCCCCGGGACGCCAGCCCGACTCGGCTTGTGAATCGCTGTGCGGTCTCGGGCCGTCGGCATGCCTACATGCGCCGCTTCAAACTCTCCCGCATCACCTTCCGCGAACTCGCGTCCGCCGGGCTTATTCCCGGGGTGACCAAATCCAGTTGGTGAATGCGCGGACTCCCGGGTATTTCACCGGGATGGTTCGTGTTCCCGGTCGTCTAAAACCAGACCGGTCATCAGGCCTCGGCATGATAACTGCTGCGGGCTAAGATCTGTTGACCATGCCAATTTACGAATACGAATTGGTTGAAGGCGATTGTAAGATCTGTCGGGGGCGGTTTGAGATTCGTCGGCCAGCTTCCCGTCCCCCGCTCGAGAAATGCCCGCTTTGCCAAAAGCCCGTGCGTAAGGTCATCTCCTCCGTGAATACCCCCAAACTCACCCGCCCTCTCTCCGTTAGTGAGGCCAAGCGAGCCGGATTCACGGTGCTGGAAAAACGGGACACGGGCGTTTACGAACGCCTCTGAGCCCTTCTGGCCCCATGATTTTTCCAATGCTGGCTCTCGCTGTGGACAACAGCCCGGTTCTCACCGAGTGGGACTCCTCGGGAGTGATTTTCTTGAAGCTCCTGGCCATCCTTCTCTTGGTCTTGCTGAATGGGTTTTTCGTGGCCTCGGAGTTTTCCATCGTCAAGGTGCGCTCCAGCCAGTTGGAGCCCTTGGTGGAAAAGGGGGATGCGCGTGCGATCTCCTCGAAAAAAATCGTCTCGCATCTTGATGCTTATCTGAGTGCCACCCAACTGGGGATCACGCTCACCTCTCTCGGCCTCGGCTGGCTCGGGGAGCCTTTCTTAGCCGCCATGTTGGAGCCATTCTTTGCTCTCTGCGGCATCCACCAACCCTGGATTGTCCATCCCACGGCTTTCGTTCTCGCTTTCGGTTTCATTACCTATCTGCACATCGTCCTCGGCGAATTGGCCCCGAAATCGCTCGCCATCCGCAAATCTCTCGCAGTCACCCTCGCGGTCAGCCGTCCCTTACACCTTTTTTACCAAGCCTTGCGGCCATTCATTTGGTTCTTCAATGGCAATGCCAACTGGTTTTTGAAAAACATCCTCAAGGTTGAGCCGGTGGGGGAACACGAGCTGGCGCATAGCGAAGAGGAGCTGCGGGTCATTCTTTCCGAAAGCGAGGAGGCCAACGAGGTCACGCCTTTGGGCAAGGAGATTTTAATCAATGCCCTGGACCTCAAGCACCGCGTGGCCTGCGACATTATGACTCCGCGCGGGGAGGTGGTCTATCTGGACCTGGAGGAGGATTTTGACCAGCAGGTCGCCCATGCCATCGAGTCCCGGCACACCCGCTTCCCGCTTTGTCGGGGACACATTGATGAATCCATCGGCCTGGTCCACATCAAGGACCTCCTGGCCCTCGTGCATCGCGGCGAAAAAGATCTCCTCTCTATCAAACGCGAGCTTCTGCATGTCTCGGAAATGATGCCCCTGGAGAAGCTGCTGCGTTTTTTTCTCTCCAAGCAAGCACACCTGGCTGTGGCGGTGGACGAATACGGTGGCGCAGTCGGCATTGTGACCTTGGACAACGTGCTGGAAGAGCTGGTCGGCTCGATCAATGATGAATTTGATGCCGCTGAAGAGGAGGTGCGCCGGATTAATGATCGGGAGTTGGAAGTCGAGGGAGCGATGGCTCTTTACGAACTCGCGGAGATTCTGGAGACAGAACTGGATGACAGCGAGGTGAGCACGCTTGGAGGTTACATCACCTCCGCGATGGGCCACATTCCTGCGCCTGGCGAACAACTCACCATCGGCAACTACCTCGCTACCGTGACTCAATCCGATGGTCGCCGCGTTTTGCGGGTGCATCTCAAGCAACTGCCCCAGCCAGCGGAGGCCACAACTAAAGATTAGTCCGTTTCCGCCGGAGAGGATTCTTCGCTGATATCCCAGACCTCGAAGGCAATATCTTGCAGGGCGAGTTGGCGGGTGGCGTATTCAATGAACTGCAGGGCCTCGGGTGATGGGGGGTGGACGGTGCGGAGTTGCAGGCAAACCGGGCGCCCGATGAGTTCCGGATGCATTTCTTGCATTTCGCCATCGAGGACAAAGGAAAGGTAGGCGTTGAGTTTTTCCTGCAATTGCCAGAGTTGCTCCTCCCCGAGATTCCAGGGCCTTTTTTCAAACATGGCCAAAATCACCCGTTGCTGGTGATGGTCATAGACAAGAGCATCCAAGACGCCAGGGGAGGCCAAGCCCGCTGCTCCTGGTGGCGTGGGAAGCGAGTTCATTTCGCTGCTGGAAACCATTGGTAGAGGAAAAAATAAACCAGCACGCCAGTAACGGAGACGTAATACCAGGTTGGAAAAGTCCAGCGAGCCCAGCGACGATGCTGTGCCCAATCCCGCCGGGCTGCCTGGCGGAGCGTGATGAGGATCAGCGGCACAATGACCATCGCCAGGAGAATGTGCGACAGCAGCATCCCGTAGTAAAAAGTGCGGATGAGGCCCTCGCCGCCAAACGGGGTATGCACCCCGCCAACAAGGATTTTATGCCAGACGTAGGTGATAAGAAAGATGGCCGAGACGACGAAGGCTCCTCCCATGCACCAGCCGTGCAGGACTTTCCGTTGGGACTTCACAGCCACGAACCCGGCTGTGAGAAGCAGCGTTGCCAATCCATTAAGCCCGGCGTTGACGGCCGGCAAATCCTCCGCAGTCAGCATGACCTTACGGTCGGGTGGCCTGCCGACAGGCGCGAATGATGGTCCCTATAAGGATCCCCACGGCGGCAAACATCGCCCCCAGCATGAAGAGCACGCTCCAGGAAAATGCCAAGCCAGCTTGGATGGTTTTTGTCGGATCGCTCAAAGACTCCCCCGGCGTGCGACAGCCCACGCAGGCTTCCGCCAAGCCCACCCCAACCAACCAGAACACCAGCCACAATACTGCACTTTTCATCTTTAGTAACTATGCGTGGTCAGCTTCGTTTTGCCACGGAAAATCCAATAAATACTCGCCGTGTAGGCCAAGACGATGGGCACGCCGATCAGCGCGATAATCAGCATAATCCCGAGCGTCTTTTGCGAAGAAGCGGCATTGTAAATGGTCAGGCTGTTTTCCGGATTGGGCATTGAGAGGACCATGTGCGGAAAATAGGTCAAGCCGAAGGTGGCCATGAGAAAGATCATCGCTCCGCACGAGGATAAGAAGGCCGGGAAATCTCTGCGCCGACTCAGCTCTCGCGGCACATTCATGATCAAAAGCACGCTCAGGGTCACAGTGATCATGATCCAGGGGCGGCCGCGCACGATTTCCAGCACATGGGGGACGTAAACGAGGGTAAGCAAATTGAAAATGATGAAAAGCGTAAGGAAAATGCCGATCAGCGGTCGAATCCAACTGCGCACCAGATCTTGCAGCTCCCCTTCATTTTTCATCACCAGGTAGATCGCCCCATGCACGGCAAAGAGAAAGACCGTGGTGACTCCGAAGAAGATGCTGTAGGGGTTGAGCAGGCCCAGGAAGGTGCCGGCGAATTCGTGGTTTTGGTCCAGGGGGACGCCGAGGACGATATTCCCCATGGCCACGCCGATGAGGAAGGAGGAAAGAATGCTGCCGACGCTGAAGGCCACATCCCACATGGTGCGCCACCAAGGCCAGGTCTCCTTGCTGCGAAATTCGATCGCCACAGCGCGGAAAATCAAAGCGCAGAGCAGGAGCATGAAGGCGAGATAAAATCCGGAAAAGACCGTCGCATAAGCCTCGGGGAAGGCGGCAAAAAGAGCTCCGCCTCCGGTGACCAGCCAGACCTCGTTGCCATCCCAAACCGGGCCAATCGAGTTCAGGAAAAGCCGCCGATGCTCATCTTTTTTTGTGAAAAGGTGCAGGGCACCGACTCCCAGATCGAAGCCATCCAAGATCACATACCCGGTGAAAAGCACCCCCACCAAAACAAACCAGACAATATTTAAGTCCATGCCCCTTTCCTCCACTCAGACTCGTGCGGCCTGTTTGCGCTCTGCCAAAGCCCGCCAGGTTTCCGGCATTTCTTTGCTCTCTTCCTCCTCATCCGGGCCGTGCTGGATTTTGCGGTTCAGCAGGTAGATGAAGACCAGGAAGAGCAGGGTATAGACAAAGAGGAACATCAAAATCGAAGCCAGCACCTGATTGGCAGTGACCACCTGGGAAACTCCCTCCGAGGTCTTCAAGAGCTCATGCACGATCCACGGCTGCCGTCCCATCTCGGCGGTGAACCAGCCCGATTGATTGGCAATCTGTGGTCCCAGCACCGAAAGCACCAAAAGAAATAAGAAAGCCCGGGCCACCCACCAATCGGTTTTCCAGAGCCAGCCTCGCCACCAGAAAAACCACGCCACCAGCACCAAAGCGATCAAGGCCATGCCGATAGAAATCATGAGGTGATACATGGTGAAAACCACCGGCACGTTGGGCCAGTAGGTGCGTCGCAGGGCCGGGATTTCTTCCGCTGTAGCCGCGGGATGCCGGGCTTGAATGAACGCATCGTCAGGCAATTCCAGCAGGCCCTTCACCGGGGTCTTAAAATTTTGATAGGCCAGAAAACTCAGCAGCCCCGGAATTTGCAGGGCCACGGTTTCCTCTTTTTTCATATCCACGTATCCCACGATGGCCATCGGCGTGTAGTCCTCGGTTTGGAAAACCCCTTCCATCGCCGCCAGTTTGACCGGCTGATTTTCCAGGACCCCCGAGGCGGAGATGCTGCCGGTGACCAACTGCGCCAGCGAGGCGAAGGTTGCCACGATGAGTCCGACCTTCAGCGAAGCCCGGGCGAAGTCCTGGTGACGTCCCCGAAGGATGTAATAAGCACTCACGCTGACCACGAGGAAGGCTCCGGCCATCCAGCAACCGAAGATCACATGGCTCAGGCGCTCCATGGAGGAGGGATTGAACACCATGGCCCAGAAGTCCGTTACAACCGCGCGAATAGATCCCAAGTCTGCCGCTTGCACGATGTAATCCGGAGGCAACGGCTCGGGCACTCCGTTGACCGTGCGCTCCAGGTGGAAGCCCGCCGGGGTTTGCATCCAGGAATTTGCCACGACAATCCAGACGGCGGAGAAATGAGCTCCGGCAGTAACCATGCAGGTGGAGAAAAAGTGCAACTTTGGCCCGACTTTATTCCAGCCGAAGAGCAAGATGGCCAAAAAACCGCTTTCCAAGAAAAAGGCAAAAATCCCTTCCGCCGCCAGCGCGCTGCCAAAGATGTCGCCCACAAATCGCGAGTAGGTGGACCAGTTGGTGCCAAATTCAAATTCCAAGACGATGCCCGAAGCAACCCCGATCGCGAAGGTAAGAGCGAAGACCCGCGTCCAATACCGCGCCATGTTGTGATAGAGGATATTCCCGGTTTTGAGCCAGATGCCCTCCATGATTACCAGGCAGACGCCCAAGCCGATGCTCAGAGGCGGAAACAAGTAATGAAAGGCCGCCGTGAAAGCAAATTGGATGCGGGCGAGAATTTCGACGTCCATTGCGAGGAGGTATGGGCAGGCGGAGGTATTTTAGCAAGGAGCTTTTTGTTGCGTTTTGCCCACGTTGTGCATTAGCCGAAAGCCTCCCCGAGGGTCGCCAGATTTTCCCCGGAATCTGTCCCACCCGAAAGGGAGACTTCTGCCAGACCGCCGCGTTTCCCCAACTTTCGAGCTGAAAAATCCGAGCTCCCCGCCAAGACCGCGCGCCGGCGGTGCAGCCGTCGGCGGGCGATTTCTTTCAAAGCTGCTGCCCCGTTCCAGAGAAGCGGTTTCCATCCACGTCGTTGCCAAGAGATGATCCAGTGCGGCGTGGGAATGGCCCCCAAGTGATCCTTGAAGAGCGTGAGCGAGAGTCGCGGTGAGCCACCGAAGTTTATGGTGATTTCCGGGCCGAATTCCTCTTTGAGCTGCTCGGCAGCGCGCACGTAGAGAGCCGGGATAAGCCCCGGGTCATCGGTTTCGTAGGCCACCCGCCAGAGCCAAGCCCGCCGCTGCGGCAGAGAAAGCAACACCGAGACAGCCGCGCAAATCGGGTCCGAGGACACTGCTGGCTTGGCCGTGAAAATCCGGCAGATTGCCAACTTCTCCAGCTCCCGCATGTTGTCCAAGAGAGCTTGGCGCCAGTGGGGCGGTGCTTCCCAGCGGAATTTTTCCAAGGTGCGGTTGTGCAGTTGGTCAAAGCGTTGCAGGAGCTCTGGGGTAGCCGGTTGCCAGGCGAAGGTATGCCGGGCGGCGGCAGCTTTCATTTCGCGGCGTTTACTGCGATTGAGATGGCTAGCCACCTCGCTTGCTGGTCCGGCGGGCCAGAGATGCGTGTAGGTTTGCTCCGCCAGACAACCCGCATAGTCTAGCCCGCGAGCCTCGGGGAGTTCGGGAGCAGCTTCCGTATCCAGGATGTCGAGATGGTTCTGTAATGCTTCGGCCAAACCTTTGAGCAAGCGCGTGCGGTGGCTAGGATGAGCCGTAAGGGGAGCCTCTGCCGCCAAGAGGGGGCCGGCATAAAAAAGCGGGAAGCTGCTGCAGTAGCGAAAAATCCAGCGTCGCCGTTGCAGGACTGCCCAGCCCGCGCAGAGTTCCCCCTCTGGAGTGAAAGCCCCCACGCGCAAAACCTTTGCCCGTGGTTTCTCGTGCTCCGCCAGCAAGCGCAATACCGCTCCGGAAAGGAAAACATTGCCCTGCGGCGACTTCCGCACCAGTTCCTCCCAGGACTCCTCATCCTCCGGAACAAGTTCTCGGCAGGTAAAGGACAACATCGTCCCGGCGGTTCCTTAGCTATGGCGTCAGCGCGGTTTGAGAAGGATCGTAGTGGAAAACTCTTCGTTACCAGCGATCTGCGCCTGCAGCGTGTAGGTCTGCCCTGCTTGCAATTCGCGCGTTGGCAAAAATGCTGAGTATTCCACCTTTTCGTTGGGGTTGATCATGACCACCCCTTCCTTGGTTTCAAACGCCCGATCATTCGACCACCGCTCCACCTCCCGGCCCGATTCATCGAAAATCACGAAATCAAAACGTTGCGTCGTGGGAAAAAATAGGCGCAGCAATTTGCGGCTATGGTTGGTAATGGTCAGGGTGGCCGAGATTTCCCGGCGCTCTGCCAGCAGGAAGTCCGGCTCGGGCTTGACCTGGATCGTGAGCATCGAAGCGGATTTTTCCGGGCCGAAACGCACCGAGCGGGCCAGGGAACGGAAAAAGCCACCGAAAATCCGATCTGCCGAGTCATAGCTAGCGGTGTTGGGATAAATGGCGACGCCTTCCTGATCCGCCCGCCGCCGGGCTTCCGGGCTGCTGAGATACTCGTCGGCTTCTTTGACGGCAAAAAATGGGCTTACCTCATCCGGACGCCGCCGATCCAGCTCGGCCAGGAGCAAGGCTTCGGTCAGCGGGGTGGGGGAAGGAGTAGGCGATTGGGCCCAGAGCGGAGACCCTGCTCCCACCAGGAGAAAAAGGCAGACAAAACGGCGCATGTGCAGGGTTGTAAGGGATTCCCTGCGCGGTTGCAAATGCGAACCTCGAGGGCGCAGATCGGGTCTTTTTGTCAGGCAACTTTCTCCCAGAGTTACCTCGGTGGGCGTAAGCTGCAATGAGTCGAAGTTGCAAACTTGTCGGAAATATCGAGGACCTCACAGCCAAACCGGCCCCCTCGCCAGTAGTCCTGCCAAGAGAACTTTCCCGAAGGAAAAACCGTCCAAGAGCCCAGGGTTGCTGAGCTACCCTGGGTGTTGGAAGATCAATGTCCAACCTCAACGGGTTTGTGTCCCGGTTCCATGTCCCAACCGCTTTCCAGCGTAGTGTGCGCTTCATCTTTTCCCCCCAAAGACCGGTTGCCGTTTTGTCATACGCGACCACATGCTCCCAATTTGCTGCTTTCCTTGGCGGGATTGCCAAAAATCTTCCCTGTCCACCCATCTTGATCGGAGGAGTAGCCGATCACGTCCATAGCCGATCACGTCCATATTTTGCTTCCGCCCGGCCGAAGCATCTCCCAAGCTAATCTTGGTAAAGCGCTCAAGCGTGGCTCTTAGGTCTGGGTGCAAGAGCGTTTTCCGCAGATCGCCCAGTTTGCTTGGCAGGCGGGATAGGGGGCCTTTTCTGTGAGCGCGACCAAGTTACCAGACGTGCGCTCCTCTCTCGCAAATTAGGCCGAACACCACGCCAAGGTTCTTTTCAGGATGAGTTTCGGGCGTTTCTGCACAGACACGGATTGGCTTTTGACGAGCGATATGTCTGGGATTGAAGAAACCCCGACAGGGTTCATATTTGACCGACCGCAGACCCAAGGAAGCGTTGCAACCCTGGGCTGCGGATTCCAGCCACGTTGTGGCGTTGGTAATCGCATTCCGTTCCAACATACTCCAAGTTCTCAGCTTCGCTAAATGATCCTAAAGTTGCCTTCTACCCACTTCGTTATGCGTCGTCTTTTACTCTGGTTCCTCGTCTTGGCTGGTCTTCTGAGCCTCGGCTCTGCCAAAAAGCCTCCGCCGATGTCTTTCCGCATGCACGTTGAGACCAATCGGCGCGACGGCGATTCGTTCACGCTTCCGCTCACCGTGGGGAATCCGCCCCGCGAGGTCATCGTGGAAAAAATGCCCATGATTACGGAGTTGGAAGTGAAAGCCTTCCATCCCTTCGCCTCTCCGGCTGGGCAGGGCATGGCTGTTTATTTCCAGCTCGATGCCCACGGGCGCAATGCTTTGGAGCAGATCACGACCTCCAAGCGCGATCAATTCCTCGTAATGGTTTTTAATGGCCGTCCGCTGGCTCGGATGAAAATTGACCGCCCCATCCAAGATGGCATCGTCTATGTGCCGGGGGGGATCTTTCCCGAGGAAATCGTCGCCATGGCGCAGCGACTTCCTTTTATCGGAGAAAGCCCCCAGGAAACGCGCGCGCGGCAGAAGTCTCGTCAGGTCGCACCATGAGGGAGCCGCTCCTTACCGGTCGAGGCGCGGCACTTTCTGTCCTGCTGCTTGGCGCATGCGCGTCCCCCGCCTCGGCCCAGCAGACACTGCCTTGGATCGTCCTCCCCACGGAAAATCGCGCCATCTGGGAGGGGCAACCGGCGAAGTTCTACATGTATGTGGACCGGGTTTTCGAAGGCCAGACCACCAAGCCCTGGGAGGGTGGGCAGTATGGTTTCACCCGCGATCCCCGCCGCGTTGGCAACGAGCTGGTTTTTACCCGTTTTCACGAGGGCATTGATATCCGGCCCGTGCGGCGGGATGGAGCCGGAGAACCCCTCGACCCGGTTTTAGCTGCTGCGACTGGCAAAGTCGTGCACGTCTCGGAGGATGCCCGGGCTTCCAATTACGGGAAGTATCTCATTTTGGAGCATCTGCAAAATGGCTCTCCTTACTACACGCTCTACGCTCACTTACGCTCCATCGGCGTGCAGCCGGGCGAGGTAGTGCGGCAGGGCCAGCCGATTGGGCAGCTTGGCTACACCGGCGCGGGGATCAACCGCGAGCGGGCCCATCTGCACTTTGAGTTTTGCCTGCTGCTGCAGCGGAACTTCGAAGCCTGGTTCGAGCAATACCTAGCCGGCCAGCCCAACCGCCATGGCATCTTCAATGGCCTGAACCTCGTCGGGCTCGACCCCATTGGCCTCCTCAGAGCCGTGCGGGCCAACCCGCAAACCTCCGCTGCGGACTACATCCGCCGCCAGACGCCCCTCTTCCGCATCGTGGTCAACGATAGCCCCTACTTCGATCTCCTGCAGCTTTACCCTTGGATGGTGCCGCGCGGAGAGCCAGCTACTGCTCCGGCGTGGGCCGTGACCTTTTCAGAGCAAATCATTCCCATGCGGATCGAACCGCGGCCTGCGCGGGTGGCTGAACCCCGCGTGGAGTGGCTCGGTCCCTCCAGTCCGGCGCTTTCCCACCAATCGCGCAACCTCATCCGCGGCACGCCGCAGGCCCCGCGCCTCACCGATTCCGGACGCCGTTTCGCCCACCTGCTCACTTTTCCCGATCAATGAGACCCCTTCTTTCTCGTCCGCAGGCCCGCGTGCGGAGCGGTCCGATTTTTGTCCTGGGTCTTCTGGCCCTGGGGCTGGTCGCTGGAGCAGGGACGTGGTGGGATTACACCCAAAGCAATTTCTCCACCCGCGATGCCATCCTGCGTGTCGTCCCTCCCGACCTGCCGCCCGAGGATAATCCCGCCCCGCCAGCCCTGGTGGCGGAGGCTCCGGGCAAAGTGGAGCGCGAGTCTCTTCGCGAAGCCCGTGCGGAAGCGGAGATCGAGCTGGGCCTGCTGCAAGAGAACCTCGCCGCCGCCAAGGAAGCGCTGGAGCAAGCGGTCGTCATGGTGCGCGAGGCCAAGGAGAATTTCGATTTTGCCGCCGAACGGCATGAAAAGCTCATGCCTCTGGTGGAAACCGGAGCCTTGGAGCCCTTGGCCGCCTCGCAAATCCAAAGCGCCTACATCTCTGCCCGCGCCTCTTTTGCCACAGCCAAGTTCCTCCTCGCCCAAGCCCGGCAGGAATACGGCAGCCTCGAGGCGCGGCAGTTGCGGTGGGAATTGGCCGCCGGCAAACTTGCGCGTCTGGCCGCCGAGGAAAATACCGCTGCGGAATCTGTCGAAGGCCCCCCCCCGGCCAACGATGAGCAAACCCCTCCGCCCGCACGGGAAGTCGGTTCCACCATTGAGGCGTGGTTCGATGCCCGGGTTCTCGGTCGAGTGCTGCCGGGTCAGCAGGCACGGATCTCACTTCCCAGCGGCAACCCGCGCAAACTCGGCGCCATCGTGCGCCAGGTGGATCCTCCCGCTCCGAATGGCCAAGTGCGCGTGCTCCTGCAGAGCACCTCTCGCCCTGGGGACTCCACGGAAAGAGAAACGTGGCCCTGCCAAGTGACGATAGATGCCAGCCTTCCACGCGTGCCGGAGCCGAAATTGCCTGCCACCGAATGAGTGCCGAATCTTCACCACCCGGCTCCACCGCCTCGCGCTGGCAGGCCTTTTTGCGCCGGCTTTTCGACCTTGAAGCGACGCCGCACTCGATCGCCCTCGGCTTTGCCTGCGGGCTCTTTTGGGGTTATACCCCCTTTTACGGCCTCAAGACCCTCCTCACCTTGGCGACTTCTACCGCCCTGCGTGGCAGCCCCGCCGCCGCTCTCATCGGCGTCTCCTTGCATGACCTGTTCACGCCCTTTCTCCCCTTCAGCCTGCGCATGGAATACGACCTCGGCTATTGGATTCTCAGCCAGCCGCATCACCTCCCTCCGAAGTTGGCCATGGCGGATTTGCATCCAGAGCAGCTTCTGCATTGGACAACCTTCCTCCAAGCGGGCCTACCCATCTTGATTGGTTCGCTGGTCATCGGTGTGCCCATTAGCCTGGCCAGCTACTTCGGCGTCCGCTGGCTCCTGGAACGCCACCGCGCCCGCCAAGGCCACCGCACCCCGTAATCCTCCGCAAGGTTTTTTGACAAACCGGCTGCCAAGCGGTAGCTCTGCCTGCCCTATGATTCGAGTTCGTGCTTTTCGTGGATTGCGTCCCACCCCGGAGTTGGCAGCCCAGGTGGCTTGTGTGCCCTATGATGTCGTGGATACCGCCGAGGCCGCCGCCCTGGCCGAGGGGAATCCCCTCAGCTTGTTGCATGTGGATCGCGCGGAAATTGATTGCCCGCCGGGCACGGATATTCACTCCGATGCTGTGTATGCCAAAGCGGTGGAGAACTTCCGGCGGTTGCAGGACCAGGGAGCCCTCGTCCGGGAAACGGAGCCCTGCATTTACCTTTACCAGCAAATCATGGGCGACCACGCACAGACCGGCATCGCCGTGGTTTGCCACGTCGAGGACTACGAGCAGGATCTCATCAAAAAGCATGAGAAAACTCGCCAGGATAAAGAAGATGACCGCACCCGTCTGGTCGGAGACCTCTCCGCCAACACCGGTCCGATTTTCCTTACCTACCGCGACCAGGCGGAGCTCAATCGCCTTGTGGCCGTCCGGCAACAAGCAGTGCCATTCTTTGATTTCGTCGCTCCGGATGGCGTGCGCCACAGGGTGTGGCGGATTCCCGGAGGCGAGGAGTTTTGCCAATTGCTTCGCCAAGTGCCCTGCACCTATGTGGCCGATGGGCACCATCGCACCGCCAGTGCCGTCCGAGTCGGGCGCGAGCGCCGCGCGGCCAATCCGCAGCACACCGGCGAGGAGGAATACAACTGGTTCCTGGGCGTGCTCTTTCCCGCCTCGCAGTTGCGCATCCTTCCTTACAATCGCGCCGTGCATGACCTCCTTGGTCTTTCCGAAGCCGGCTTCCTGGCCGCCGTCCGGGAACGCTTTTCTGTCACGGAAAATGCCCCGGCCAGCCCGGCCCGCCCAGGCGAAATCACCATGATTCTCGGGGGTAGGTGTTATGGGCTGAAGGCGGAACCCGATCCCGCTGCCGATCCAGTTTCTGCTCTCGATGTGAGCATTTTGCAGGATCGCCTTTTGGCTCCGATTCTCGGCATTACCGATCCTCGCACCAGCACCCGCATTGACTTCATCGGTGGCATCCGCGGCCCCGAGGAGCTCCTGCGCCGGGTGACCGATGGGCGCGCTGCCGTGGCTTTCTCGATGTATCCCACCACGGTCGAGCAGCTCATGGCCATAGCGGATGCCGGGCAGATCATGCCGCCGAAGAGCACTTGGTTCGAGCCGAAGCTGCGCTCCGGGCTCTTCATTCACACTTTCTGAACCTCCGCCAAGGCACTGCGGCACACCTGCGGGAGCTCTGCGGGCAGTGCGCGGAAGGGGAGCGGAATCAGCGCCAGGGCTGGCCTCTTTCGTAGAGGCCCACCTGGCTGATTCGGCGCGCGTGGCGGCCGCCCTCGAAGGGCGTTTCCAGCCAGACCGGCAGCAGCGAGAGGGCGGTTTCCAAGGAGATCATGCGTTCTCCGATCGAGAGCACATTGGCATCATTGTGCCGCCGGGAAAGCTCTGCCGTTGCGAGATTCCAGCACAACGCGCAGCGAATGCCCCGCACTTTGTTGGCCGCGATGGCTTCTCCATTGCCCGATCCTCCGAGCACGATCCCACGCTCAGCCTCTCCGCGCGCTACGGCTTCCGCTGCCGGGATGACGAAAAGCGCATAGTCCGAGGCCTCGGGGCCGTAGGCGCCGAAGTCCAGCACCTCATGCCCCTGCTCCCGCAGCCACGCGGCGATCGCTTGTTTGTAGGCAAAGCCCGCGTGATCCGACCCCAGTGCGATTTTCATAATTGCAGCCGCAGATCAGGCCGGGGTGGGGGATTCGGCGAAGGGAGCGAGCGGCTTGAGATCCAGCGTCTCCAGCAGGGCCAAGTCTTCGTTGGTTCCCGGATTGGGCGTGGTCAGCAATTGCTCGCCGTAGAAAATCGAATTGGCGCCGGCAAAGAAACACAGCGCCTGGCCTTCCGGAGAGAGCGCAGTGCGCCCGGCAGAGAGCCGCACTTTGGCCTTTGGCAAGGCGATCCGCGTGGTGGCAATGAGCCGCACGAGCTGGAATATCGGCACCGCCTCCCCGGAAATCTTCATCGGCGTGCCCTCGATGGGCACCAGGCAATTGATAGGCACGCTCTCCGGAGCCGGATCGAAACCGCAGAGCACCTCCAACATCCGCAGACGATCGTCTTCACTCTCGCCCAGCCCAAGAATCCCCCCGCAGCAGACCGAGAGCCCCGCACGCTGCACCGCTCCAATCGTTTGCAGGCGATCTTCGAAGGTGTGGGTTGAAACCACTTTCGGATAGTGCTCCGGCGAGGTGTCAATGTTGTGATTGTAGGCCGTGACACCGGCTTCCTTGAGGGCTTTTGCCTCCTCATCCCCGAGCTGCCCCAACGTCACACAAACTTCCATCCCCAGATCCCGCACCGCGCGCACGGTTTCCAGCATCGTGGCAAATTTTGCCTCGCCCGCCCGCACCCCTTTCCAGGCTGCCCCCATGCAAAACCGCGTCGAGCCATTTTCCCGCGCTCGCTGCGCGATCGGTAGGACTTGCTCCGCCGTCATCAGCGGCTGGCGCTCCAGACCCGTCTGGTGGTGCGCACTCTGCGAGCAGTAGCCGCAATCTTCACTGCAGCCGCCGGTTTTCACACTCAGGAGCGTGCAAAGCTGCACTGTATGTTCCGGCCAATGCTGCAGATAGACCGCACGGCTTTGGCTGATGAGTTCGAAGAAGGGAAGCTGGTAAAGACGTTTGAGTTCGGCGAATGTAAGGCTCACAGGTTCGATGTAGGAGAATTAGCCGGAGAGGTCAACCCAAGCTCCGCCACCTCGCGGAGAAATTCCCCATGCTTCCGGAAATCATACCGCACGGTGCGCAGCCCAAACTCCGCTCCCGCCGCGATGTTCTCCGGCATGTCATCAATGAAAAGCGTCCGCTCGGGCACGATCCTCAAATGTTCCGCCGCCCGCTGATAAATCTCCCGCTCCGGCTTCAGGCATCCCAGCTCATAGCTGAAGGCCCCGCGGTCAAACAACCCCATAAACGCATAACGCCGGAAAATATACTCCCGGTGAATGCAGCTGATATTCGAGAGCAAATAGAGCGGCAGCTTCCCCCGCCAGGTTCGGGCAAACTCCACCATCGGCCAGTTGGGATGGAAAATATCCTCCCAGATTTCCAGAAAAGATGCCTCGTCTTCACGATGGCAAAAAGCCGCCCGTGCCTGCTGGAGAAACTCTTCCCGCGAGATTCGCCCCGCCTCTAGGAGATTCTTCGCCTCGACCAGCGGATCCCGCTCCGGCAATTCGCGCAACCCATTGACCAGCCGCAGCCGCTCTGCCGCGATGAGGTAGTTGAATTTCAAAAGCACGTTTCCAATATCGAAAATAATCGCTTCAATCATAAGCAGAGAAGAGTCGAGTTAGCGGCGACGCGCCACAGCCCGGGCCACTTCGCGTTCGGCCTCCCGGGCTTTGAGATCATGGCGCTTGTCGGCGTGATCTTTTCCTTTGCCCACGGCCAGCTCGACCTTGACCCGTCCTGATTTCCAATACAACCGCAACGGCACCAGCGTCCGCCCTTTCAAATTTACTTCATTGGCCAGCTTGAGAATCTCCCGCCGGTGCAGCAACAGCTTGCGCGCCCGTTTGGGCTCATGCTGCTCATGGCTGGCCCGCACATAGGGCTGGATGTCCAGGCCATAAACCCATACTTCCCCGCCCTCAACCTTGGCAAAGGCACCCATAAGATTGACTAGCCCCCCCCGGATGGATTTGACCTCCGTCCCTTGCAAAGAAATCCCCGCCTCCAAACGGTCCAGGATGTGGTAATCCCGCAGGGCCTTGCGATTGCTGGCAATATCGCTCGTGCTCATGCTCGAAGGCCGCTTGCCCGGGACGCCAACCGCCCCGTCTGGTGCGGATGGGGAGACCCGCCCCGCGCGGCGCTACCGCGTCCCCGGCACCGCCGCCGGCCCGGGCTGGTAAGCCAGCTTCCCTTGAATGATCTCTTCCAGGGCGATATCCGCGTAGCCCATCCGCACCGTGGTAGGCACCATCGGACGCTGGCCAGCATTCAACTGGCGCACCCGCTTGGAAACCATGTTCACCAGAATGTGCGGATCCGAAATGATTTTGCTGGCTTCAGCAACAAGAGTAGGATTCATGTTTTCGAGTCGTTCCCTCCCGACCATAATGCCTGCCGCCCGCAAAGAAATTTACCGGCAGCCCTCACCGGGAGAACTGGGTTTTATAGCTCCACTCCTACCCACCTCCAAGCAATTTTCCGAAATTTTTTTCCTCGGCGAATTCACGCCAATGAAAATACACCTGGGAGGTCAGAGGAGGTGGGGCAGGATTGAAACGTTGCCTTCTGGCAGACTGTTGCAAAACTCGGCATGGTCGCGTTGCGGTGCGCTTTGGCATGCAGGCCAGGCGCGAGGCGAGAGCCTCCCCTCTGCGGGCTGGGCTCGCCGCCGCAACGCGGCCTGCTGGCCAAAGCGACGTAACCGTATCGGCGCGAGCAGGATAGGGGCACTGGCGTCGTCGTTCGCTCCTTGCAGCCCAGCAGAGGGGATGCGCGTCGCTCGCTGCTTGCCATGGCCCCGATCCGGCTCTACGCGCGACCGCGCCCAGTTTTTCCACAGTCTGCCGGCTGATGCCACTGGGCAATGTCCTCACCCATGAGGAAAAGTTTAAGAGACTGAAAGCCTGCCCTAGACTCACTCCCAAGCAGATTGAGGTTTTGGAAAAACTTCAGAGTGAGCTCAACCCGCTTCGTCTCCAAGAAAGTATTGGAAAGAAACTTCATGGTTTCTTGGGATTTCCCAAGAGGGAAGATAAACGGCAAGCAGCCATCAGGCCGGGAGCGGCTCGCTCTTTAGCGTATAGCCAAGGATGACCGAATTCGCCCCCGGCAGACAGGCGAGGCCGCCCGTCCCGACCCATCGGTCAACGAAGAGAAGGTCCAGCGAAGAGGTCGTTTCCGGATTATTTTTTTCTTGCCAAAGCTAGGGATTATTTCTTTGGCTATGCTGTAACCCCACCCTTACATGAACATAAAAAAACCCCTTCTCGCGGCGGGTTTCGCACTCGCCATAGCTCTTACCCCAGCCCCCTCCCAGACTCTCTACTGGGGAGGCACTACAGGTAACCTAACCAACGGAACTGTCCTACCGAACACTCCTGCCGGGGGGCTTAATGGCACCTGGTCTGATTCCCTGCTCAATTGGTCCAGCACGAACAACGGCACTGCAAGTTACAACGGCACCATTTATCAGGCTTGGCCAGGCTCTGGAGCCTTCGCAAATTTTGGCTATTCCACCGACAATTCCACCAACCCGATTGTTACCGTCACCGGCAACAAAACCCTGACCGGCCTGTTTGCCAGTCTCACGTCTGCAAACGCAGGCAGTCGTAGGTTCAATCTCAATGGTGCGACAATAAATACCAACTTGACGCTCAGCGGCACCAATGCCGTTTTTCTCATCGCCAGTGCTGATCCCACTCGCGGCGTGGCGATCGGTGACAATAACAGCGCGACCAACCAGCTTTCATTGGGGGCGAGTTCAACCCGTCTCGTCAAGGACGGAGGGGGAAATCTGATCTTCGGCAACTTTTCGACTTTTGTCTCCAACGATGCCTTCACCGGAGATGTCCTCATCCGGTCGGGATCCATCGTCATCAACCCGGCAACCTCCATGAACGGGACAACCCGTTTCGACTTGGTGGGTTATCGTCCTTCCGTAGTGCTGACCAATTCCAACGGCAATCAGGGCTTCACGGCGCCGTTGCTCACCCTCAATCTGGCCACCTCACCGGGGATCTCTGACCGAATCAGTGATAACGCCACCATTACCCTTGCAAACCGCGGGGGAATTGATTTCCGGAGCGGAAACGCCACCGGAACTGAAACCATTGGCAGCCTGGTCGCCAGCACCACAGGCTTTATCTTCAACAGCCAAGGCACTGCGGGACAGATTGTCAACCTCGGAAACCTGACCCGAGGCCCGGATGGACGGGGAACCCTTATCATGACGGTGGACTCCTCCGATGTCCTTCGCCACAACATCCGCATCACCAACCCCACGGGGCTGACTACCGATGCCTTGCTTCCTTGGTTTTCCACCAGCCGCGGGGAGTGGTTATATATTAATTCATCCAACAACAACCAACTCACGCGAGTTGCCTCGACGAATGCCACCCTGGATGCCTCGTTATGGGCCTCCACCTACAATGCGACCTCCAACGTTCGCATCAACGGAGTGATGACCAATGCGGTCTCGTCAAATCTGACCCTTAATTCGCTGGCCTTTCTTGGCACTGGAACCGCCAGCACCTTAGAGCTGGGGAACAACGTCCTTACCTTAAACGCAGGAGCACTTGGGTTGTCGCCCAATGGGAACGTTAACTACACCATTGCTAACGGCACCATCACTTCCGGCACCAACGAACTCTTTATTAACACCGGCAACTCAAACACTTCCAGCTTGGTTCTAAACTCCGTCCTTGCCGGGACCATGAATATTACCGTCTCCGGGATCACGACGGTCACTTTCGGTAACGCCACTGCCACGGCTGGCACCCCGAACACCTACAGCGGCACGGTGTATGTGAATTCCGGAACCCTCAATCTAAACAAGGACGCCGCCATAACGGGCAACGTCATGGTCGGCGGCGGTGGCGGATTGGTGCTCAATCGAAGTGCGGGGTTGGCGTCAACTTCCAATGTGACTTTGGCACGTGATGCGCTGTTCAGCGTTGGTGGAATTACTGCCACGCTCAACGGGACAGTCACTAGCAATGGCGGGCAAATTCTCCTCGGAAATACCCCCGGTCTCACTCTCAGTAACAATGGCACCGGCTTGGCCTTTAACGGAGGGCTTCTGACTCACAGCAGCACCGCCAATGGCACCCTAAATCTGCTCACCAACGTCAGCTACGCCGCCAGCGCGGAACAGCAGGCGGTTTTCCAACGGGTCAATACCGGCAATCTCCTCATCAACTTGAATACGGGAGCCAACGTCGGCAACGCCGAGCGGACATTCGCAATTGCCAATTCCACAGTCTTGGAAGTTGGCAAAGCCGAGATGCTCATTGATGCTCTTCTCGCCAACGGAGGCTCCGGAAATACAACGGCCTCGCTTCGCAAAACCGGAGACGGCGTGCTACAACTAACGGCCAATAACACCTTCACTGGAGGCGTGACCATTGATGAAGGAACGCTGCACCTTTCCCGCATTCAAGCTGCCGCCCGAAGCAACCTTGTCGGCACTTTCAGCAACAGCGGAATCGAAAGTGAAATTCTCACTTTTGTGGCTCCCATAACCGGCACCATGGCCGTTGGTCAGGCTGTAACTGGAACAAACATCGCCACCGGTCGTCTGATCGCCGGTATTCTGAATGAGTATCAGGTCATTCTCAACGGCACCGTTGGAACTATTGGCAACACTTTTGCCACCGATATCGCGCTCGGTGCAGTGGACCGAATCGGGCAACTGGCTAGCCCGGTGACGGTAAATAACTCAGGAACTCTGCTCATGGATTCAGGGACCTTAGTCAACAACATTGTGACGGTTAATAGTGGCGGGGTCCTGGCAGGCACCGGCACCATCACCGGAGCGACTGCCATTACCGGTTCGCTCCGCCCCGGCCACAGCATCGGAACCCTCATTGTCAACAACAACGTCACATGGAACTCCGGGGACGCCTGGGTCTTCGAGCTCGGCACGGCGGCCTCCTCGCTTGTCCTCGCCAACTCCGGCGACAGCACGCAGGACCTCCTAAACATTACCAGCGGCAGTTTCCTCAAAGGAACCGGCAGCTCGTTCACCTTTGACTTCGCCGGTACCGGCTCACCCGGCTGGTATAAGCTCGTGGACTGGACGGCTACAACAGATTTTGTCGCAGGTGACTTTAGCTACACGAACCTTGCCAGCGGCTTTACCGCTTCATTCACCGTGGATAGCGGAACCTCTGCCTTGTATCTGAACGTGATCCCCGAGCCCTCGACCTGGGCGCTTTTGGGATTTGGCCTCAGCGCGTGGGTTTTTCTTCGGCGGCGCAACCGCACCCGCTCGCACTGATTCGATATAGAGCAAGCACTTTTGGATTGGAGCCCGTTCGGCAGGAGGTTGTCGGACGGGCTTCTCCTTTTCCTCGTGCATGCTTCCGTCACCAACAATGAAAGGACGGGATTAATCGGATTTCTAGGAATCCAGACAGAATGAACAAAATGGCCAAAAGGTAGGGGACGACCGGCCCGGTCGCCCGCGCAAGGCCAAAGAAAGCCGATTTTCCTTCGCTGGACAGGCAAGGCTACCTGTCCCTTACCATGATCGGTCTGCGTGTTTTTGCACCCGGCGGGGGTCGAACCCACAACCTTTGGCTCCGGAGGCCAACGCTCTATCCAATTGAGCTACGGGTGCGCGGCTGTAATTCCTAGGCCAAGGACCGAAGCCTGTCAATCGCCCGACATCCACTTGCGCGGGAATTTGCTTGGTTCTCTGCAGCTTTTCGGAGTTATCGGTCCCTTATTTTGCGCCGGATTTTCATTTCCCCTGGTGAAAGACCGACTTATGAGCGATTCCGCCCCTCGGCCTCCGCCTGCCGAAGTGCTCCGTTCGTGGCAAGTGGATCCCGCCAAGGTGCTCACCGCAGCGGAAGCCGCCGCCGCGCCCAGCGTTATCGGGCCAATGCGATCGAGGCCAAGGAGGAGAGCCAGCGGAAGAAATTTCTCGGCTACTTTTGGGGGCCTTGGCCGCGGATGGTCGAAGCTCCGGTGATCATGGCCCTGCTCATCCAAGACTGGGTGGGTTTTGGAATCATTCCCTTCATATTGATTTTCAACGCGGTGCTGGGATTTTGGGAGGGAAGAGCCGCCTCGAATGCACTGGCAGCTTGGAAAAAACCCTCGCTCTCACCGCCAAGCCTTTGCGGAACTGGCAGTGGGGGGATGTGGCAGCGGGGGGATGTGTTCCGGGCGATCTCATTCGGGTGCGCCTGGGGGGATAAAATTCCGGTGGATGCAGTCCTCCTGGGGGGGAGATTACCTCTGCGTGGACCAGGCGGCGCTCACGGGAGAGTCTCTGGCAGTGGCGAAGAAGCGGGGAGATACGGTGTATTCGGGTTCGATTGTCAAAAAGTGGGAGTAACGCTGGTGGTGACGGCGATTGGAGCAACCGACCTTTTTTTTGAGGCGCTCGGCAAAGTTGGTGGCCACGGCGGGAGCGAAGTCGCACTTTCTGCGAGCGTGGTGGGCATCGGCAATCTTCTCATTATTCCTACGCTTGCTTTAGCAGCGATCTTGGTGGTGGATCAGCCGGCGGCGATGGATGGGAAGTGTTCCCGCGAAGGCCTCTTTTCTCGCGCGGAATACGTTTCGGTGCTGTTGATGGCCGCGGTGCCCTTCACGACCCCGGCAATCCTTTCGGTGCTGCTCCTGGATTTTTTCCCCTTTAGCGCGGTGATGATTATCCCCCTGCCCTTTTGGATGACTTGCCGATAATGCCTATGGCTTTTTTGACAACGCCCGGGCGACAGCCAACCTAGTGCAGTGGGACATGCCGCCGGGTTTTTTGATTTCTTCGGTGCTGGGGCTTATCGCGGTCATCCAGAGCTTTGCCCTGCTCCATCTCGGCAAAAATTTGTATCATCTGGATGCGCCGGATGTTCAGACCATGATGTTTCTGCAGCTGGTGGCCGGAGGGCATTTGCTGCTTTTCATCACGCGCGCCGTCGGCCCCTTCTGGTTGCCGCCTTTTCCGGATCTGCGGCTTTTCTCGGCTATGGTCGGGACGCAGTTGGTGGCGGTGTTGTAATGGGGCTTTGGCGCGGGAGACGCGGTGCCGAGGTTTCCCTGGGACATGATCGCCTGGGGCCGGGTCTAGAACCTCGCGAGGATGTTCCTTCTCGAGCTCGTAAAGATCGCACTCTACCGCGTGCTGGATGGCTGGAATCTGCATGGTGGGAGTTCTCTCTTTGAGCGTTTGCAACCCCCCCTGCACCCGCACGGAAATCTCCCTCGTCAATCTTTCCCTCCCGGCACTTCCTTTTGCTGCCGCCCAAAAAAAGCCACGCGCGGCACCATCCGCGGGAGTTTTTCGGGCTCCTCAAGCGCCGACTCGCAGACCGATGAGGCGTAGTCCGTGCAAGGTCAGGAGCGGATCCACGGCGTGGAAAAGACCGACCGCGCCGGCGATGAGTAAGGCGTCGCCTCCGGTCGCCACAATGGTTCCTGCTTGGCCGGCAAAGGCTTCCCGGCGGATTTCCCGGAGCAACTCCCGGATGAGTCCGCGGTAGCCGAAGACTGCGCCGCTGAGCATGGCTTCCTGGGTGGAACGGCCAACGACGTGGTGCGGCTCTTCTAGGCGAATCCGCGGAAGGAGGGCGGTTTTTTCGTGCAGGTAGGACGTCATGGCCTGCAAACCCGGAGCAATGACCCCCCCCAGATAAGCTCGCTTAGCAGAGATAACATCGAAGGTCACGGCGGTGCCGAAATCCACCACCACCGAGGGAAATCCGTGTAGCTCCGCACAGGCCACCGCATTGGCCAAGCGGTCGGCTCCGATTTGCGAGGGGTGGGGGTAGTCAATGGCGATTCCCAGGTCTAACGCGGCGGAGACCTCCCATAATTTCGGCGCGGGCAATTCGCGCAAGACCTCCGTCGCGTATGGCACCACACTGGAGAGGACGATCGGGTGGGCGGGCAGCGCCGGGAATTGCTCCAAGAAAAAACTGCGGTCGAGCTCACCGGTCGGGTGGCGATGGACTTTGCCGATCTGCTCGCCATCGGTCCAGGCGGCCTTAGTGAAGGAGTTGCTAATGTCCACCAATAAGAAACGCGGCCTCATGCGAGTGAGGGCAGGGATTCTTGCACGGCTTTGCGCAATTGGTCCAAGGTCACGGGTTTGGTCAGCACGCCATCCATGCCGGCTGCCAGACAGGCTTGGCGGTCTTCCACAAAGGCATTGGCAGTAAAGGCGTAAATGCGGGGCACGGGTTTGTCGGGTGGTTGTTCGGCGCGGATGCGGCGGGCGGTGCTCAGACCATCCAGCACCGGCATTTGCAGGTCCAGGAGAATGAGATCGAAGTCTCGTTCGCGCCATAAAGCCAGGGCTTCGAGCCCGTTGACTGCTTCCACAGGTTCCTGCCCCAGCTTGGCCAACATCAGCCGGGCGACCTTGCGGTTGACCGCATTGTCCTCGACGAGCAAAATCCGCAGCGGGGCGATCGTTTCTGCTGCTTGCTTCGGCTCTTCGTCGGGCGCAGAGGCCAGAGCCGCATTACGAGGGCTCTCCGGAAGATGCAGCGTAATGGAGAAGGTTGAGCCGCTGCCGGGAGCGCTTTCGACGGCCAGAGATCCTCCCATGAGCTCGATGAGACGGCGGGAAATCGCCAGCCCAAGCCCGGTGCCACCGAATTTGCGGGTGATGGATGAATCGGCCTGGAGGAAGGGCTGGAAGAGCCGTTCGCGGGCTTCGAGGGACATGCCGATTCCGGTATCCTTGACGGCAAAGATGAGCTTCCACTTCCCGGAGTCAGCCTCCGGGAAAGCCTCGGCTTGCAGGGTGATCTCGCCGTTGGCGGTGAACTTGAGGGCGTTGGAGAGGAGGTTGAAAAGCACCTGTCGTAGACGAGTGGGATCGCCGAGAAGAGGGCGATCGAGGTGGCCGAGGCGGAGCAGGCGCCAGCGTAGTCCCTTGTTGCGGGCGGCGGGCTCGGCAAATTTTTCTGCTTCGCGGAGGAGTTCTTCAGGTTGAAAGGCGGTGATTTCGAGTTCCATGTGCCCCGCCTCAATCTTGGAGTAGTCGAGAATGTCGCTCAGCAGGGCGAGGAGAGCGCGGCCGGATTGGGAAATGGTCGAAGCGTATTCGCGGGCTTCGGCCGGCAGGTCCGCTTCCTGCAAGAGCGTGGCCATGCCGAGAATGGCGTTCAGCGGAGTGCGGATTTCATGGCTCATAGTTGCCAGGAAGGTGCTTTTGGCGCGGTTGGCCGCATCGGCGACTTCCTTGGCTTGGCGCAGAGCCGCCTCCCGGACCTGGATCTTTTTCCGGGCCTCCGAATCCTCCAATTCTCGTTCCAGGCGCACCGCCAGTAGATTGGCTGCAGATTCAAGAATGGCGATTTCCTCGGTGCGCCAGCGATGCGGGCGCAGACATTGATCGAGTCCGATGAAGCCCCAGGGGGTGCCACGCACACGAATCGGAAAGACGGCCAAGGATTGAATATCCTGCTGTAAAAGGATGTCCTGTTCGGGGAGAGGAAATTCCCGCACCAGGCCAAAAATCGGGCGTCCATCCAAGAAGGCATCGCGCCAGCGATTAAGGTTCTCTCCTTCCATGGAGATATTCTGCAGCAGCGGATTATCTAGCTGTGGGGCAGCCGTGCCTTTGTTCCACTCGGCAATCTGCGAGCAGGACCACCCCCCGGCATCCGCGAACATGCGAAAGACATAGACCCGGTCCACCTGCAGCCGATGGCCAAAGAGGGCCAAGATATCGGCCCAGGGCAGGGGATCACTTAGAGGAGTCTCAAGAATTCGTGTGCCCGCCGCCGCCACGGCTTCCAGCATCGAACGGCTCAAAGCCAGCTCGCGCTCCTGCTCCGCACGCTTGGTGAAATCAATCAAAGTCCCCAACCATCCTGTGATAGCTCCTTGCTCATTGCGATGGGCCACGCTCCCGCGCAGGAGGTAAAATCTTTCTCCCAGTGCCCCAGGCAGGTTCAGCGGCAACTCCATCTCAAACTCCTCGCGTTCCTTCCCCCGGGATTGCAGAAGGCGCTGTAATTTTTCTGAGACCTCCTTGGGAAGGGCCGCGAGAAATTCCTCCAAAGTTTGTGGAGGTTCTGGCCAGAGCCCGGGCAGCAGAGCGCATCGTCCTTCGATGCGGAAGCAATCCCGCAACGCATCCCATTCCCAAATGGCCACCTCAGTTCCCTTGAGGGCCTGGCGGATGGTGGCCTGTCCTGCATGCAGCGCCCAACGGCCTTCCTCGGCTTCCCGATTGAAAAAGAACGACCCCGTGAGGATGAGCAGAATGAGACTGATCCCGGTGCAAGAGGCTATTCGCACCGCGACCTGCGAACGCAGCCAATCCCCTAAATCCCGGTCCAATCCCAGAATCACCGGCTCGCCCCGGCGATTGGGGGCTTCAGCGCGCACAAAGGCAGAAATCCAAACCCCGAATTCATCCGAGTAAGGTGCGGCAGTGATCGGGGCATCCTCCCGCAAGACCCGGTAAATCTCCGGCGGCGGTTTTTCATAAACCGAACCCGGGGGTGAGTAATCGGGGTGTTGCGGATCTTCCGCATCAGCCAAGAACACCAGCTCCCCATCCCGTTCCGTAAGGAGATAAGCAAAGCGGTAGTCCCGGGCGATTTGCAAAATCTTCCGCAGGTGGTTCCGCACTGTGGTGTGGTCGGCGGTGAGATTTTCCTCGGCCTCGCCACCCACAAGGCGAAGCAAATCCGGGCTCAACCCTGTGGCCCCCAAGGCAACTTGGCTGCGGAATTGCTCACTAAAGACCTCCTGCTGCCAATGGGTAACCCGGTCCACCAGCACCCAGAATCCGGCCAGCAGCCCGAGGAAAAGCAAGATGAAGAAATACCCGCGGTGCAAAGCCACACGGAAAGTCGCTCCACTGATCAGGGAGCCAGCGGATTCCTCGTGGTAAAAGGTCCAGAGCCCGAGGCAGATCAGAAAGCCTCCTCCCAAGGTGGCAATGTGCAAGGGTAAGGTCTTCTGCTGCAAGAAATCCGGCAGGAGAAAAAAATACTCTGGAGGCGGGAGGGGGTGGAACAGGTAGAGTGGAAGGAGGGCCAGCAAAAGCAACCCAAGACTCAGCAGCCAATAAGCTTGGCGGATCAAGGTCGAAGCTGAACGGGCGAGGAAAAACATCCTTCCCACCGCAGCGATTAAAACGGCCAGCCAGAGGATGAAGGCCAGGAGGGTTCCGAGCCCTGTTGTGGCCTTTACGATCTCAAAAAGGATAAATGCCAGTGCCGTGGTGGCGGGGATGACCCAGAGCGGTCTGTTTGATAGACAGATGCCTTTCGCACAGGCCAGGGAGCCAACAGCCGCGCCACCTCCCAGCCAGATCCACAGCGGATCCGCTTCCCAGCCCCCGGTAATCACCCCGCTGATTTTCCAGAAACTGAGAATCGCCCCGATCCAGGACAAGATCACCCACCCCGCCCAAGTGCCCAGCCCCTTGCGGCTCCGGCGGTGTAACTTCCAAGCCAGGATGCCACTGAGAACGAAGAGCATTCCTTGGGCAAATAGCAGGTAATCCATCGAGGGGTGGAGTATGGCAAGCAAAGTAATGGCAGGAAGGCTGCCCTCTGCCAATGAGAAAGCCCGGGAAGCCCGATTTGTGCTTGGATTCTCTCCGGGGCGAATCTAACTCTCGTTCGCCGTGCCCTCTGCTCATTTACAACCGCCGCCGGGCGAAAAAATCACCCTCGCGGGAGGCCGACTCTCGGTCCCACCTAATCCGATTATCCCTTTTATCCGGGGGGATGGCATCGGACGCGATATTTGGGCCGCCAGCGTGCGGGTTTTCGACGCCGCCGTGCAACGGGCTTCTGGAGGCGCGCGCAAAATTGCCTGGATGGAAGTGCTCGCGGGCGAAGCATGCAAGAAAACGCTGGATACCTGGTTGCCCGACAACACGGTCAAGGCCTTTGACGAGTTTTTGGTGGGTATTAAGGGGCCGCGGACAACGCCGGTCGGCGGTGGGAGTCGTTCCCTCAATGTGGCTTTACGGCAGATGCTCGATCTCTATGACTGCCTGTGGCCGGTGCAGGATTTCCGCGGGGTGTCCAGTCCGGTGAAAGCTCCCGAGAAGGTCAACATGGTCATCTTCTGGGAGAATACCGAGGACATCTATGGCGGGATTGATTTTGAGGCCGGCTCGGCGGCGGCGCGGCAAACCCTGGAGTTTCTCCAGACTTCCTTTCCCAAAGACTTCGCCAAAATCCGCTTCGGGGCAGACTTCAGCGATGCCGTGGGCATGGGGATCAACCCTGTTTCCCGCCCCGGGACGGAACGGCTGGTGCGGGCCGCCATTCAACATGCTCCAGAGCAAAATCGCCGTTCCGTGACCGTAGTGCATCAAGGCAACACCATGAAATACACCGAGGGGGCCTCCCGTGACTGGGGCTATGAGCTGGCCAAGGGCAAATTTGGCGCAGAAGAGATAGAAGGTGGCCCTTGGTGTCGCTTGCCGAATGGGGTGGTGAACAAAGACGCCATTGCCGACATCACGTTGCAGCAAGTGCTCACTCGGCCGGAAGATTTTGCTGTCATCACCACGCTGAATCTCAACGCAGACTATCTCAGCGACGCCTTGGCCGCCCAAGTCCGGGGGTATCGGCATCGTCCCGGGGGGAAATATCAACCACCTCACCGGTCACGCCATTTTCGAGGCCACGCAAGGCACCGCCCCCTAATATGCCGACCTCGACATGGTCAATCCCGGCTCGGTGGTCCTTTCCGGGGAGATGATGTTGCGCTACCTCGGCTGGAACGAAGCGGCGGATCTCATCATTCAGGGCCTCAACAGTGCCATCGGTAGTGGACGCGTGACCTATGATTTTGCCCGCCTCAAGGAAGGAGCGAGGAAGATTTCCTGCAGTGCTTTTGGGGTTAATATCATTGCCCACATGAGCTGAAAGCCACGCCACCATGCCATTTCATTGCTTTTCCCGACGGGTCCAGTTTGCCGATACCGATGCGGCCGGTGTGGTGCATTTTACCCGGCTCTTAGCCTACGTCGAAGAGGCGGAGCATGATTGGATGCGCGGGTTGGGAGTGGTGCGGATGGGGGAGGGGATCGGCTGGCCGCGTGTGGGGGTGGAAGCGCGTTATCATGCCCCGGCGCGCTTTGAGGACCAACTGGAAATCATGCTCGATCATTTGCTGCTGGAATCCCGGCGGTTGCGTTATGATTTCACCGTCCGGCGGGATGCGGTGGTGCTCTGCCAAGGCACCATGCAGATCGCCCGGGTGCGGCTGGGGCCGGATGGTTCGTTTATTTCGCAAGAGCTTCCGCCGGTCTTGCAAGAAAGCCTGCGTCATCCTGGAACTGCCTGACAAACTATGCAAACTCTCCCCCTCGGCCCTTCCGGGCTAAGCTCCTCCCGTCTCATTTATGGCTGCATGCGCATCAGTGGGGATGGCACTGCTGCGGCCCGGGCTCGCGGCCGGGCAGCTCTCTTGGCGGCCTACGAGGCGGGCTACACCCACTTTGACCACGCCAACATCTACGGGCGTGGGCAATGTGAAAGCATTCACGGTGAGCTTTTCCGGGAAATGCCCCACTTGCGCGACCAAACCCTGCTCACTAGCAAATGCGGCATTCGCTTTGCCGGAGATCCCACCCCCGAAGATCCCGCGCGCTACGACTTCAGCTATGAGCACATCCTCCGCGAAGTCGAGGGCTCGCTGCGTCGCTTGCAAACTGACCATTTGGACGTGCTGCTGCTGCATCGTCCGGATTATCTCTTTCATCCGGACGAAGTTTGCCGGGCGTTCTGTGAGCTGCGCTCCAGCGGCAAAGTGCGGTGGTTCGGGGTGAGTAATTTTCGGCCCAGCCAGGTCGCACTGCTGCAATCCGCGCTGCCCTTTCCGCTGGTTTGCCACCAAGTGGAAATCAATCTGCATCATATTCGGCCGCTGGAGGATGGCACGCTCGATCAATGTCTGGATTGCGGCCTTACTCCCACAGCTTGGTGCCCGCTGGGAGCTGTCGCCTATCCGGCCTGGGGCAATACTTTCACGGCGAGCGATGAAGCGCGGTTGCGTGAGGAACTAGTCCGCCAGGCTGCGAAATACGATTCCGAGCCTTGGCTGATCGCCCTGGCGTGGATTTTGCGGTTGCCGTCCCAAGTCGCGCCCATCATTGGCTCTACCACCCCGGAACGTATCGCGCGTTCTGTGGATGCTTTGTCCCTGGCCTACCGCCGCGAGGACTTTTATCGTCTGCTGGAAGCTCGCAACGGCCACAAAGTGCCCTAAAAAGGAGGGTTTGGCCTGCTGGGAACGAGGGGACGCGCAGCCTCAGGCAGGGGTTTCGAGATGGGACACGGTGCAATCCCAGCCGTTCTCCTTGGCGCGGTTAAGATTAGCATCAGCCACCTTGATCGCTTCTTCGCAAGAGATGCTCGCCGCGAGGTCAAAGTAGCCAGCCCGATGCTGGCGCTAACGGGAATTTCTCAGCCCTCCGCCTCGCTGGGTTTGCAGCGAATGGCTTCCCGCACCCGCTGGGCAATCTGCAAGGCCTCGGAAGCGTGCGGGTCGCCGAACCTGAGGAGAAACTCCTCGCCGCCCATGCGACAGGCAAAATCCTCGCCGCGGATGCTGCAGAGAATGCTCTTGGCCACCTCGTGCAACAAGGCATCCCCAGCAGCGTGGCCGTGCGAATCGTTGCTGCGCTTGAAGTGGTCAATATCTCTCATTGCTAGACAGAATTTCTCTTGGTTGAGAATGGCCAGGGCGATAACACAAAGGGCACCAATTTTTTTGTCATCCGGGGCTTTGACCGGGTGTCCGGCGTAAAAACGCATCCTCGGATCGCCGCTGACCTAGGCATTGCGATGGAAGCGCACATCCAGGGTGGCGTCCTCGACTTCGCGGATTTCGTCACCGACAATGGTGTGGGTGCAAAGGAAACCTCGCGTAGGGTCTCGCTGGCGGTGAGTCCTTGGATGGATTTGAACCCCTGCCGCTCGCCGTCCACCAGGGTGTTCCCGGACATGGGAGCATCGAGCAGCCAAGTGACCAGACAAGTTACCCGTTTGAAGCGCTCTTCCAGCGGAGTTCCCAGAATCTGCAGGGGCTTCAAAGAGGCCAGGCGGGCTTTTTTATCCGGAGGCAACGGACAAGGATCGTGGCGGGACAAAACGGAAACCGTTCTTCCGCTTGGGTCAAGCGAACTGCGGCTCGATCGGAGATTTTTCCGTTGTTGCTCAGGGGAATTTCCACTTCGGTCTGACAAACGGGCGAATAATTGGCAGGCGGGCCGAATAGAGCTTGGCACGATGCCGCTTGGCTAGTAGGAGGGAGGCCATGAATGCCTTGCTGCGCCCCTTTTTTGCCCTTTGCGCTTTTCTCCCGCTGTTGCTCACTGGCTGTGCCGTAATCAACGAAATGGATGCCTCTGGCACGGAGCAGCTATTGGTGGCTTCGGGCTTCGAAGTCCAACCGGCTGACACCCCACAAAAGCAAGCAGCAATGAATTCCGTCCAGCCCTACAAGCTCCTCAGCCACGCTCGCGGGAACACCATGCGCTACCTCTTTGCCGATCCGAAGAACAACGTCGTCTATGTTGGCGGACCAAAACAATACGCCGCCTACCAAAAACTATCCGTCCAACAAGGTATCGCGGAGGATCAGGAAATGGCTGCGGCGGAGATGCAAATGCTCTCCATAGATCAAAGCGCCATGTGGGATCCTTTCTACGATTGATCACTCACGATCTTTGCCGTCTGGGGCGGCCACGGTGCGCCGCTCCAGGTCACCACGAGCGGCTCGGGCAGGTGCAGCCAAGGCTGGAGGCGGGGATGAGCATTCCGGACATTGGGCGGGAACTCGGGTGTTGCCGAACACGATTTACAAAGCCATCCGGGCGGGCGGCTCAAAAAAAGCCAAGCGCCTAATCTCCGAAGACCCGCAGAGCAGTATGCGCTGATTGACCCCGTGCGGAAGAACGACTCGAGCATTGCGCTCTGCGATGCTCTGGGAGTTTCCCCCAGCGGCTATCCTACCGCGAACAAGCGCCGTCGGCGCCACACTTCTCTCGCTTGCATCTCGCCTTGCCAAAACCTCGAAAGCAACTTCCGACCCACCACAAAAACCTCTACTAATCTGCGCTCGACCTCGCCACTTATTCGGGGGACTACCACTTTGGCGGGATTTTAGCGCGTTGATGGTGCGTTCACGCATGCGGCGGTCGAGGGCGAGCTCAACGGCAGCATCGTAACTCAGTGTGGGTGAAGCTTCGAGGCGTTCAGTAGGCAAAGCGCAGACCGACGTTGGCCCAGACGACGTTAGGTTGCTGAATCTCCCGCAGAGCCGTCATGGCCACGCTGTAGTTCACCCCGGCAAAAATCGAAAGCACCTCATTGATCTGCCAAGTGCCTTGCAAGCCGAACTGCCAGTTGTTCCAGCCGTAGTAGGAGCGGGTATTGTAGCCAAAATTCAATCCAAGGAGGGTGTAGGGTTCGAGAGTAAAGCGATTATTGAACAGGGGGATCTCGCCATCTAACCGCAACTCCATGAAGGCTCCGGGAGTATTGTTGAGATCCCAGATGAAGACTGCGGACGGTGTAACGTAGCGCCAGGCGGTGGTGCCCAAGACGAGAAAGAGTTCGTTACCGTAGGTGCGGTGAAGATGTCCCTCGGAGTGAGCGGATTCCTGCTCTGCTTCATGATCGTGGTCATGGTGTTCTTCGTGGGATGCAGAATGGCCTTGTTCGACGATGCCGGGGGTGTAGCGAAAGTTGTAACCTGGGATGAGAAAAACTGGCCCCAGTGCGAGATTGTAGGCGGCGGTGAAGTCCCATTCCTCAAAGCGGTTGCCAGTACCGAATCCGTTCCAAACGCCGAGCAAGAGGTCGCCCACTTGCAACGAGAGTTCTGTGGTGTAAGCCCCACCAGGGCCGGTCTCATCCACCCCGTAATGCACATGCCGACTTTCCCATCCGGTGGCCAAAGAGGCTCCCCAGATTCGTTCTGCGGGAGCGACAGGCACCGGGCTTTGTAGGGATTTTCCCTCGGGGGTCGGGGCGCTTCTGGGTTGGGGCGACAAACGGGGTGGTTGCCCGTCGGGTTCGAGGTCCAGAGCGGCATTGACGGCGCTCTCTGCTTCTCGGCTGCCGTGGAAATGGCCCGGCCCGTGGGCTAACAAAGACCCAGCTCCAGCGGAAAGGAAGATCAGAATGAAAAAGGCGTGGAAAAGTTTCATCGCCGGAAACTTCTAGGGCCCTCCGTCAAAAATGCAAGTAAATTGCAATAAAAATCAACGGATTCAGCTAGAGGGAGTTTTATTTGCTGCAATCTGTTGAATAGAGCGATGGGCCTGTGGTTATGTTTCCCGCCGTGCAGATTCAGCTTTCCCGCCTTGCGGCTGCCGGAGACGGGAAGAGTGAGTTTTGGCAACCGCTGGAGAGGGGACGGATTGAGTTTCCCGGGACTACGGATGCCCTGGGTTGGGTGGAGTTGCGGGATGGTCGAGGGCTTAGCTACGGGAGGTTTCGGGTTTCGGAGTCTGGTTGGAGCGGAGAGTTCACCGTGCGTGGAGCCTTGGGCTGGCATTCCATCTGGTGGGAAGCGGACGCAGGTTCGGCGGCGGTCTGTGTGGGCACGTTTCGGGTTGTGGCCCAGACATCGCTGGAGTGCGATCAGCGCCTTTGGGAGCTACTTTTCTCCCGTGTGGTGCGGCAAATGCTTCACAGCGGCACGCGCCCACCGCCGATTGAACTGGAGGGAAGAGCGCATGCGGTTGAAGTGTGCTGGAGTCGGGATCATGCGTTCACCTTAAAGGCTACGCGGTATTTTCGCCGGGAGGTGACTTCTGGCACGGAGCTGTGGCTGCGCACGCAACGGCCGGATGGCAGTTTTTGGGATTGTTGGCATGCCAATCCTTCTGGGCAGCCGAATTGGTTTTGTGAGGCTCTGGGAGAGGGGTGGTTTGCTTACTATGAAAAGGGACGCTGGATGGCCCGGAGGATTCCCATTGAGGCCGATGTGGAGTATTGCATCACGGAGGCCGTCTTTCACGGTTGGCAGGCCACGGGCGATACAGGCTGGGTGGCTGGCTGGTTGGATTCCTTGGAGAGGGCCCGGCTTTATACCCTGCAGGATCCTCGGCGTTGGAATGAACGCCACGGCCTGGTAACGCGCTCTTTCTGCATGGATAGCTGGGACTTTGCCCATCCGGCTTTTTGTGCAGGTGATCATCGTTGCCTGCATCCTGAAGACCCGGCATTTCTCTTCCACGGTGATAATTCCGGTTTTTATCAACAGCACCGTCAACTAGCGGTGCTCTGGGCGGCGGTTGGGAAAGCCTCACGGGCCGAGGAGTTGCTGCGCGAGGCGGAGGTCTTCCGGGCCCGGGCGAATGAGAAACTTTTTCGCGAGACTCATTATGGGCACATGATTCCGGCTGAGTTGGATGAAGAGGCGGTGTTTGCCGTGGTGGGCAACGAATGGGAGCGGCTGAGTTTATCCACCGGCTACACCATCAATCGTGGATTACCCACTGCGGAGATGGCGCGAAAGATTTTAGATGAGTATCAGCGGCGGCGGGAAGCCCGGGCTGGGGAGAGTTTTGCCGAGTGGTGGACCATGGATCCGCCCTATTCCGCTGAGCAGTGGCCGGCTAATGGGCCAGCGGCTGGGGAATACATGAATGGGGGGATCTGTTTGATTGCGGCGGGAGAACTGGCCAAGGCCGCTTGCGACCATGGGCGGGAGTCTTATGCGGCAGATATTTTGCGGCGGGTGGCGCAAATTGCTGAGCAGAAGGAAGGTGAGTTTTTTGAAGTTTATCGTCGTTTGCCAGAGGGGGCCGTAATGCCGGTTGCGGAGGAGTGGCCGATTGACCTGCGTGGGGTGGTCAACCGAGGGCTGCGCTACGGTCAGCATCCTGGGGTGGCGGCGTGGACAGACGAAGGGGAAAATGACTTGCGAGGTCTGCCAGTAGGGCGCGGGAGTTTTGCCGGAGTGGGCTTTGAGATCCTGGATCCGCAAGCGCATGGGGGCTGCTCGGTGCTGCATTTGGGACGGGAGGATGCGTCGGTGCTTTTGCGTGTTCCTGCGGAGGCCGCACATGCTGCGAGCTTGGCCTTCTTGCATGCCACGGCAGTTGCACAACCTCGCGGAACTCCGGTGGCGATTTATCACTTCCTCTATGCGGATGGAACCCGACACCCAGTTTTCATTCGCGCGGGCTTTGAAATCGGCCACTGGTGGAATCCTCTTCCCGAAAGCTTGGTCCCTCCGGCGCACTATGATGAGCCCACGCTCTGCCAGATCGGATGGCAAGGGCCGAACGGAGTCTGGAAAAACACCGGGGTTTTCGTGGCCAGTCTGGCCAATCCGCATCCGGAGAAGGCTCTCACGGCGATTGAGGTGGATGTCTCGCCACTGCGGGCCTGTGCGGCAGGCGGGCTGATGCTTTGCGCGGTCACAGCTCGCTCTGCACCTGCTGGACTCGGTCTAAGGACCCACTCGGGTGGGCTGCCGTTGTGTTGGGCCTTGGCCTCGGTCTTCCACGGCTTGATGAACGGAATGGCCGGAATCGAAGACCAGGCTGCGGCTTTTTCCCGAGTTTTGATCAGCCCGCGGTGGACTTGCACGGAAGCACGGCATGTGCGCGCCTGCCTACATTACCCAGCCTCGGACACCTATTGTGCTTACGAGTTTGTTTACGACGAGCCCGGACAATACTTGCGAATCGATGTGGCAGGAAATTTTCAGCAAGCGGATTTTCGCGTCCTTTTGCCTGTGGATTTTGAGGCCAAGCAGGTGACGTGTGGAGAGGTTTTCCTCTCCTTCTCTCATTTACTGGTAGATCAATCCCGTTACGTCGTTTTCTCCTGCAGCAAAATGCCTGCCGCATTCATGCAAATCGCCCTGCAACCTATCCCCTGAAATTTTTCTCACCGATCCTGCACGCCACCGCATGGTTCGCCTTAGCGCAGCTTGCTTTGGCCACGGCGCCCTTTCTGAAAATTTTTCCCTTGTCGAAATTGGAGGCCAAGCAAACCATCCCGTGGGTGCAAGAGGGCGATGAAACCTGGAGGTAGGAAGAGCCATTTTTCAGAATAGAGGTTCCCGGACCCGCAGTGACAGCTCAGGGCTGGGTAGATATCCCCGCGAGCACTTTTTCTTGCGTTTGGAGGTGAAAGACCCGACGCCCTGGAATGTGAAGCCGGGGCCGAGTTTTGTGGGAAGGGGATAGCTAGCAAATCGCGCTCGAGGCATCCGCCGTCGCCACTACGGAATCCCGCACCCGTCCCCAGAATCCCGTGGAGGTTCCGCCCAGGCGGTTCGGCTTGCGGGATCGGGCCAGTAGGTTGTCGGTCACCAGCTTTTCCACCGCCGTGGAAATTTCGTCGTGCAGCGCAGTGCGATCTTCGAGTTGCGTCTGCCGCCGGGCGAGGACAGGCGTGACCTGGTCGGTGATCTCAAGGTTCATGGCTTGACCTCCCTCGTCTTTGGGCGCATGTTTGCATCGTGCAAAAGCTCCTCCATCAGCCGCCCGCCGAGTTGCGCCGGGCTCTGGCCATGAAGCCGGATAAACGGGCGCGGCGAGGCAATCTGCACTCGAAAGCCGATAGCTACGGCCGCTACCTCGAAAAACACACGGACGTGCTTTTGCGGAGGGCAAATCGCAAGGCTCATCGCGTCCCCCTTTCCTGAAGCTCGATCCGCACCGTGCGAGTTTCATTATCTCGCCGAATCCGCCGCACCTTCATCGGTCCACTGGCCAGCAACCATTCACTTTCCGTGGTCACCGGCGGGTTGCTTTGCTTGGCGATTTCCCCCGCAAACTCCCGCACCAGGGGCGAGATGTCTTTGAACTTTTTTGGATCGGGGCGCGGAGCCTCCACGATCACCGACCAACCGCGTCCGGTGGTTTCCGCAAACCGGGCGGCAGCGGCGGGAGAGGAAGACCAGCTTTCCACCGGTTTGTCCGTCTTCGGGGCGTAGCCATTGGCTTCCACATTCCGCAGAAACTTATCGATTTCATCCGCGGGAAAACTCATGCCGAGGGACTGCGACTGGACGGGAGTCTCGCCCCCCGACAATTTATGGACTGCCAACGCCACGGATACCTACCTCAACGTCCATCCCCAAGCGAGGCCGCTCTTTTTCGAGCTCACGCCTTCGGTCTATCAATCCCGCGTGTTGCAAGTGTTGGTCGAAGATATTCGCAAGCGGGAGAATCCATGCACCACCGGCTTCCTCGGCAAGACCTTTGCGGCCGAGGTGCTCGCCCGAGCTGGCGAACACGATTTGCTCTAGGAAGGGCTAACCCAGCGTGATTTTCTTTCTCACAAGCATGCCAACTTGGGTGCGGTTGCGGGCTGGTTCCTGCGCTGCCTGGCCGGAATCTTCCCTGGATCTGCTCCGCACCATCTGCGGCCCGTTTTTCCAAAAAAAATTGCCTTGGGTTCAAGGAAGGAGGCAAGCGCCGCAAGGGGTCGTGAGCTTGGAGTGGAAGCGGCAAGGTGAGCAGCTAGAGCTGCAGTGGGAGTTGCCGATTCCCGGAGAGCTGCATCTCCCCGGTGGTTCAACAAGAGGGGTAGCTGCCGATCGTCACACGCTATTGGTTTTCGGAAGAGTTCTAATCCGCCTCCTCCTGGGGCAGGAAACGGCTTGTTTCCGAATCGGTTCGGCCTTATGGACGAGGCACTATGAATTCTGGGAACCCTACTCTGCAACCTGCTGCCTTCGAAAACCTGGCTCCAGCAAACTCTGGAGCAACCATGACCCTCAGTGGCACGATTACCCGCACCGCCACCCTCTTGCTGCTGGTCATTCTAGGAACGACCTTCACCTGGCAACAGCACGCCACCGGCCTTGGACAAATGCTGACTTTAGGTGGGGCCATTGCAGGCTTTATTACGGCCATGATCACGGTTTTCAAGAAGACTTGGGCTCCTGTCACCGCGCCGATTTATGCCCTCTTCCAAGGTCTCTTTCTTGGCGGTATCTCCGCCATGTATAATGCCCAGTTTCAAGGCATCGTGCTGCAAGCCATCATGCTCACTTTTGGGACTCTGGCGGCAATGCTCCTGCTCTATCAGTTGCGGATTATCCGGGTGAATGACACTTTCCGCACGGTGGTTTTTGCGGCCACCGCGGGAGTGCTGGTTCTCTACTTGGCATCCTTCGTGATGGGATTTTTCGGCGCCTCGATTGGCTTTCTGCATGAGAGCACGCCATTGGGTATCGGAGTAAGTGTGGTGATTGTCATCATTGCAGCGCTCAATTTGGCGATGGATTTCGATTTGATTGAAAGGGGCACTGAGGCTGCGGCTCCACGCTACATGGAGTGGTATTGCGCTTTCGGTCTGATGGTGACCCTGATTTGGCTCTATTTGGAAATCCTGCGCTTGTTAGCCAAGCTCAACCGTCGCTGAGACGGGCAAAAGCTGTCTGCTATTGGCGATGAATGGCGTGCCTCTTGCGGAGGTGGTGGCATGGTTGGATGAGGAGTTACAGGGCGCCGAAGGAGCGGATTTTCCGGGGGCGTGGAATGGACTGCAGGTGGAGAATCGGGGCCAAGTTTCCCGCATCGGCGCTGCGGTGGATGCTTGTGAAGCCTCCCTGGTGGCTGCAGCGGCCGCCGGTGTGGAACTGCTGCTCGTTCATCACGGGCTTTTCTGGCAGGGAGGGGCTCCGATCACTGGTGCCCGCTACCGCAAACTGCGACTCTGCATCGAAGAAAATTTGGCCATCTACAGCTCCCATCTGCCCTTGGATCGGCATCCGCAGTGGGGTAACAACGCCGTTCTAGCCCGGCTGCTGGGCATGCCGCAACCGCAGCCATGTTTGGAAACCTTTGGTCAGCCGATTGGCTTAGTGGCAGATTGGGAAATCCCGCTCGCGGAATTGCGGGAACGCTGTGCCGCTGCCGTGGAGGGGCCGGTAAGCGTGGCGGTTGGTGGGCCAGCCCTTTGTCGCAGGGTGGCCTTGGTGACGGGTGGGGCGGCTTCCGAATTGGCAAAAGTCGCCGCGGCGGGAGCTGATACCTTCATCACCGGCGAGGGGTCGCACTGGACGTTCACAGCCGCGGAGGAACTCGGCCTCAACCTCCTTTATGCTGGCCACTATGCCACCGAAACTTTCGGGGTTAAGGCCTTGGCCGCTGCCCTTTCCGAACGTTTTTCCCTCCCGTGGGAGTTTTTTCCACATCCTACCGGCCTTTGAGTCCCTCAAATTCTATTCTCCGCACGTGCCGATTTGCGGTGAAGCAGTCTGTTTTCTGTTGAAACGCCGACAGATTCGGAGCTCTGCAGGACTCGGGAGGTTAATAAAGCCGCTTCCACGCGATTGCTAACTCCCAGGCAGCGATAGATTTTCGCCAAATGCGATTTCACCGTGGGTAGGCTGATAAACAAGGCCTGGCAAATAGCCGCATTGGACAACCCGCTGGCTAGGGCACGAAGCACGCGGGCCTCGGCTTTACTGAGCTTAAAGTGTCGCATCAAAACGAACTCCACCGCCCGAGGATCAGTAACGAATGGGTTCTGATTTTCCGCGGGATGACCTTTGGCTTTCAGGGACGAGGAGCCTTCGGGCGCTTCTTGGGGGCGGCCTTGAAGTTTAGCCAGAGCCTCGTGACACTGTGCGTTCCGGTAAGCTTGGATAAAATGCGGGCGCAAAGCCGTAAGAATGTCCCGCTCCTCCTCGGTAAAATCTAGGCATTTGCGGCTGATAGCAAAGAAAATCAAGGAGTTATCAATGCGCTGCCCGATGGTAAGCTGATAGCGAATGTCAGAAAGGGGACGATAGAAATCGCGGTAAAGTCCGGTGTTACGCCACTGTCGTTGGCTAACGAAATCGCTGGTTTTCACAGCTTCGCTTTCTGATCCGTTTGCCGCCAAGTGATGCTGGATGGAGGGATGCTGCTGCACGTGCTCGAAGAACGCGGGGCGGAGAGCCTCAAAGCCCTCTACGGGCCGACTTAGGACGCTGAGGGAGGAACCATCCACCAAGTTCAGCTCATTATGGCAGACCATCTCGCCACCAAAGAGCTCCCGGACTCCAGCCAAGGCTCGTTCGCGAAACTGGACCAGATTTTGCGCCCCGTAGATTTCCAGGAGAATCTGGTTCAAACCAGCGGCCATTTGGGAACATGCCTGCATGTTTCTCCACCCCAAAAGCAGATAGTTTGTCAAAAAGCAACATTTTCATCCTATCGGCTGATGGGCAAGCCGTGGGGATTGGAGTAGTTCTCAGAAGTCACCTTTGCGTCCTATGAAAAACTACCTCACTCTGGCTGGCTGCTTTTGCTTCGCGTTGGGCTGTTGTTATCCATTGAAGGCTCAGACCACCTCGACCTGGTCGCTCGCGGGCAATGGTACCTGGGCCAACGCCGCCAACTGGGACACCCCCCACTATCCCGACGATGGCCAGCCCAACCCGGGCGATACCTACAACGCCATTCTCAACACCAACTGGACGATTACCCTGGACCAAGACATTGCTATCCAGGCCTTCACCCAAAGCACGGGCACAGTGACTGGCACCGCTGCTCGCACACTAGCGATCAACCACGGTCTAAACTGGGCGGCGGGAGTGCTCGCAGGGGGCATGACCGTGGATCTGCTTGGAAACTCGACCATTAGTTCTGCTTCCAACCACAGTATGCTTGGGGGCACTATCGTTAACCACGGCGGCACATTGAGCTGGAACGGTGGCGACATCGGCGGTGATTCCGGAGCCAGTTGGACTTTCATAAACAATTCTGCGGGAGTGATGAACGTGGCGTTGACCAGCGATGCCTCGATCGGGCACCACTCCCCAGGCAGCCAGACCTTCAGCAACGCCGGAACTATCCACATCAACACCTCCGGGGGCGCTAGCGTCGTCACCCGGTCGGTTTTCAATAATTCTGGCAGCGTGAATCTCAACTCCGGGAACCTGTTCATCGTCGGAGGTGGAATCAATTCCGGGAACATTACTCTGAGCAGCGGTCTGACCACTCTTGTGGTCGGTAATAATCCACTCACCCAGACCGCCACCGGCAGCATCAGCGGTAACGGTAATGTAACCGGAACCTACGGAAGCTCGGTGATCTTCAATGCCGACTCAACCTACAACATTAATGGGAACACGACTCTCATTGCGATTGATATGGTCTTCAACAATCACGCCACCACTGGCAACCTGTCGTTTCACACTGCTGGAGCGGGGCGTCTCTTTGGCAGCGGATCGCTGACCGTCACAGGACACTTTGACTGGTATGGCTCCGGTGGTTGGCCGAGTTACAACACCGGGCTTCACGGTCTCAATGTCATCGTTCAGGGTAGCATGTCCATGCACAATGGCACCCATTATATGCTCGGTGGCGCCCAGGTGCAAAACTTCGGCAATGCCACATGGAGCGCCGGCGACCTGTCCATGAAGCCGAGCGGAGGCAGCGAGACCACTCGCTTCACGAACGCAACCGGTGGCTCCCTAAATCTCCAGTTTGACGCGCTCATCGAGGGTGGCGGCACAACCACGACCAATTTCTTTACCAACAATGGAACTTTCACGAAGAGTGGGGGTGTCGGCACGGCCAAATTCGATGTTGTCACGCATAACCTGGCTGCGGGAACGATGAATATCCACAACGGCACGCTCTCGCTTTGGCAAACAACCAATAACGGAACAATCAACGTCGGCAACAACGCCACCCTAACATTTCATACGCACTTTACGGCACCGACTTTCACACAGAACGCAGGCTCGCTCCTTCTGCACGGTGGCACGGTGAGTAATTCTCTGGCGACTTTGAACATCGCCGGTGGCACCCTTGGCGGCAACGGCATTATTACCGGAAATGTCTCGCTCACCACCGGCATCCTATCCCCTGGAAACTCCGCGGGCAATCTCACCATCAGCAACGATCTTTCGGTATCCTCCGCCACGATTTGGAATATTGAAATTGGTGGCACTGTTCAGGGTGTGGACTACGACTTCCTGAGCGAGGGGGGGTTTAGTGCCTTCGACGTGAACAACAGCTTTCTGCAAGTCGGTCTCTTGGGTTCCTTTACGCCAGACTCCATGGATACCTTCACCATTTTCTCTTCAAATAGTGCCATTCTGGGCACCTTTGGAAATTTGGACGGACTTGGGAGGGTCAATTTCGCCGAGGGATCTTTCTTGGTTAACATTTCTGGCAACGACATCATTCTTTCGAATTTCGTTGCTATCCCCGAGCCCCACACCGCCACGTTGGTGTTTGCTGCCACGCTGGCCGGGCTGGCACTGGCAAGAAAAAATCGCAGGAGCCGCCCAGTCAGAAGCTCTTAAGGGTTGAAGCTCCAGAGCGGCAGCTGTTTTGCTGCGGCGAGACCTAGAGACTATTCCGGAGTTCAAGGTCGTGCCAGTGTTTGGGCAGCAGGGTGGTGCGGAGGTTTGCCGTGGCGATGGCCTGGGTGAGTGCTTCGCGAGAGGCCAACAAGGTGAGTTGGCTGCGGGCCCGGGTGAGGGCGGTGTAGAGTAGGGCGCGAGCAAGGAGGGGACTTTCGGCGTGGGGGAGAACCACCGCGACGTGCTCGTATTCGCTGCCTTGAGCTTTGTGAATGGTTATGGCCCAGGCTTCCGAGAACTCCGGCAACTGCCCAAGGGGAAATTTTTTTGGCTCGCCCTCGGCGTTGAGAAACCACGCTTCTGCGCCCCGGGCGACGCCGAGGCTGCCGTTGCGCAGACCGGTTTCCGGATCGTTGCGACCGATTAAGATCGGTCGGAAGCCGACGGTTCCTTGCCGGGCTAACCAAAGCGAGATGGAGGTATTGAGCGGGCGGGCCCCGAACGGGCCCTCGCGGTGGGCTGTTAGCAGACCGAGTTGCCGCAACGTGTGGAGGGCTTCCTTCGCGGTGGGGGCTTGGGCCAAGCTTTGCCAGAGGGCTTGAATCGAGCGCGGCCAGAGTTGCGGATTCGGCAGGGAGCCCTGCAGCTCTACCCAGTGCAACTCGGCATCTTGATCTTTCTTCCCATCGCCCAAAAGCTCCAAGGCGGCAACGGGCTGGTTATTTTGCACTGCGGTGACCAATTTGGCGATCGCCGGGCGATTTTGCAGCCGATGGACGGTTTGCAGATGCACCCGGCAAGCATGCAGCGGCGAGTCCTTACGGCTGGCTTCCGCAGTCAGAGCGGCGAAGACGGCTCCTTGTCCCACGCTTTCCAACTGTTGCGGATCACCCACCAGAATCAGACGACGCCGGAGAGGAAAGTCCTGCAAGATTTCTGCCCAAGGGTGCAAATCGAGCATGGAGCACTCGTCGAGGAGGACGACGTCTGGCTGCTCTGCTGGAGGAGGGCTTCGTCGCAGAAGCCAACGATGCACGGTCCCGGCTTGACTGGCAGCGTGGCGGACTTCGGCCGACTCGGCTGCCCAACTGGCTGGTAAGGTGGACAAAGCCGCGAGGATCGCCTCCCGCATGCGGTCGGCGGCTTTGCCGGTTGGAGCAAGGAGGGAGATGACCTCACCCGGTATCCCGCCGCGGGCCAGGCCAAGCAGGATGCGGGCAAGGGTGTAAGTTTTTCCGGTGCCTGGACCGCCTGTAATGAGAGCGAGTCGGCGGTTCCAAGCCAGGCGAGCAGCGAGGAGCTGGGGGTCATCGGGCGCTTGACCGGGAAAGAGTTCTTGGGCGGTTTCTGCTGGAAGTGCGAGCGGGGAAGAATGAGAGGCGAGATGCCAGAGTTGGCGGGCAATAGTAGCTTCAGCGGCATGGGCGCGGGCGGATTGCCAGAAGGTGGCGCCTTGCCAGACGGTTGTCACGATGGGGCAAACCGCCGGCTCGGAGGTCGGCAGAGAAAGTTCTCCAGGGTTTTCCAGGGCGATGGCGGTATGACCGGTTTTTTCGGCTTCGAGCAACCGGCGGACCGTCGGCAAGGTATCCGCAGAAATCTGCCAGCGGCGTTGCAACCATTCTTCATGCGCCGGGAAGGCGGTGGGCTCTGGCGGGGTAGTCATGGAGTCGGAGTAAAAAGAGCCGTGAGGTCATCCAGAAGGGCACTAGAGGGCTGAACGCAGAGGATTCCCTCGGAAGTGTATTTGCGCACTCCACGCAAAAAAACCAGCCAAGCGATTGGGGATTTTTCCAGAGGGCGGAAGCGACGCAGGGCGACGAGGTAGAGGTGGGTTTGCAGCCAATAATGGCTCGTCTCAGCACATTCCTGCAGGGCTTCTCTGCCGTAGCCGCCGGGGAGCTTGTTGGTTTTCCAATCCACGACCCCCCAATTTCCGTTGGCGCAGGCCAGCCGATCCACGAACCCCTGCAAATAACCACGCAGGGTCGCGGTCGGAAGCTGTGCCAGAAGGGTGGCATAACGCTCCTCTCCATGGCGCGCAAAAATTTCTGCGAGAGTTTGCGCGCTCAAGCTGACTCCGATGGGGAGTTGGAAGTGCCATTCGGAGGCTTGGGGCAAAGGGCACGCGGCGTGGATGGGACAATCCCAGACCGGCAGGATCGCTTCACGGAGTTCTTCCAACATGGTGACCACTCCGTTGTCCCAGACCGCTGCGGGTGCCTCTGGAAGAGCGAAAGCCTGGCGATGCTGCTGCCAGCGGGGGAGGTCCGTTGAAGAAAAATCCCAGCTCTCCAGCCACGCGTGGAGCGCGGTGCCAACGGCGATGCCCCCGGGAGCGGTGGCAAAAGGGTTCGGGGCGATCGCGCTATCGCTCGTTACTGCGGACTCCCTTTCGCCGTGCGGATGGGCTTCGCGGGTGAGGGCGGAAAACGAGGTGAGGCTCCAAGGGGTGGGAATAGAGGGGGCCGGGAGGGCTTGCGGGGCTTCGGGAGCCGCTGCGTCTGGAGCTTGCCACCGGGAGGTGGTGGGCAGGGGAAGGTCCTCCACGGCGATTGCTCCCGGGCTGGCACAGAGACCTTGGAGCAATTTCGCACCTTGCGAGTGGCGAGATCCGCGTCCCAAAGTCCAAGTGCTGGCTTCCCAGTCCGAGGAGTAGCTCTGTCCATCCTCCCGGAGCAACCAATCCAGCGCCGAGGCGGAGGATGGGTTGTGGGATTTTCCGGAAACCTGTCCCCCAATGACCCAGAGTTTCACTTGAGCGCGTGTGAGGGCCACATAGGCGAGGCGCAAACGATCTTCGAGTTCGCAACGCATCTGTTCCGCACGGATTTGCTGGGCCCTTTCCTTGGGCAAAAGAGCGCACTCCGACCACTCCGGGGGCTGATTGGGACGGGGGCGGCGAACGGGATCTTGCGCATCGCGGGCATGCCACAGAAAGGGGCAAAAAACCAGTGGATATTCGAGTCCCTTGGCGGCGTGCATGGTGGAAATGCGGACCGCATTGGCGTCTGTTTCGAGACGCAGCGGGTGTTCGGTTTCCTGGAGATCAGGATTACGCCGGGCGCGTTCGAGCCAGGCGAGCAATTCCCCGGGGCGGCGAAAACCGGCAGATTCCGCTTCCTGCAACAGGTCGAGCAGGTGTCGGAGATTCGTCAAGCGGCGTTCGCCGGAAGGGTTTTGGGCAAGGCGCACCCAAAGACTTTTCGACCAACTTTCCAGGTCGGTTTGCAATCCGCTCCAGCAACGAGCGAAGCCTTGCGTAGTGAAAACTTCTGCCCAACTGAGGAAAGCCAGCGCGATTTTCTCGCAGAGGTCTTGGTCTTGCTCCACCCGGGCGATCTCCTCGGCGGAAAAGCCCAATAGACGGGTGGCAAGAGCGGTGTGCCGCCGTTGGGCCCGACGAGGAGATTCCAAGGCCTGCAAGAGACAAACTAAGTCCGCTGCTTCCTCGCTGTGGAAGACACTCTCGCCTCCGGCTTGGATCGAAGGCACCCCGGCGGCCCGGAGGATTTTTTGCAGGGCGTCTGCCTGCCAGCCCTGGTGAACGAGAATGGCGAAGTCGGCGGGTTGCACCAAGCGCTCCGTGCCGCCGATGCGCAGGTGGGCTTTTTTTTGCAGGAGCGAGACAATTTCTTGCGCGATGGCCCCACCGATTCGTTGCAGGCGCTGATCCTGGTTCGAGAGTTCCTGCGCTGCGGAGTCGGGGGCGATCCAAAAATGCAGGCGTTCGGTTATCACCTGACCCTCGACAATGAGATCGAGTGCCTCGCTGACGCCCGAAGTAGCGGGGAAAAAATCCAAACCAGCCTTGAGGAAACTATCCGGGCGTTGAAATACGGCATTGACGGCTTGCACCAAGGATTCCGGCGAACGGTAGGTTTTATTGAGCAGGTAATTCGTGGTGCCGGGAAAGATCTTGGCTTCGAGGTAGGTATTCACATCTGCCCCGCGGAAGCCGTAGATGGCTTGTTTGGGATCTCCGATGAGAATGAGCCGATGCCCGGACTGGCGAGCCTCTTCGCTGAGGAAAACGGTGCGGAAAATTTCCATCTGCCGGGCATCGGTATCTTGCGATTCATCAATGATTCCGATTTGCCAGCGTGAGCGGAGTCGGGCGGCGAGTTGTGGACCTTGGGGTCCTCGCAATGCCGAGCGCACCGCCTCGATAAGTCCATCGTAGGTGATGAGACGGGAGCTCTGCAGGTGCTCACGCATACGACTCTGTAAGCGCCGTAGCCAGTGAATACGGCGGTTCCAGTTCCATTTCTGCACTTCCAGCGGGAGCCGGTTGAGCCATTGCAGGAGCGATGATTTTTCGATTTCGGCCTTTGCGGCTTTGCCTTCTTTGCTGCGGGCCTCCATCCAGCCCGGGGCTTTGGTCAGAACTGCGGCAGAGGCCAGCGCGGGTTCCAGAGCCTCGGGAGAAGAGACATTCAGTTGCCGAAACAATGCTTCATATTCCTCAGCGGCAAGTGCGCCTTTGTTCCACTTTTTGACTTGGGAAAAAATAGTTCGCCATTCGTCGAATCCGGCGGTCGGCAATTCCTTGAAGAAATCCTGCACCGCAGCCGTTGCTTCATTGAGCGTAATGGGAGTGGGGGAGAATTCCGCCTCGTAGTCGCTCCACCAGCGCGAGAGCTGGCCCAAGTCGGAGTTCGGAGAGCAACTTCCTGCCGAGGTGAGCGCTGCGTTCCAAGGGTCGGGAGCGATTTCCTGTTCCCAAAGATCCTGCACGAATCCCTCGAGGAGGCTTTGCAAGTTGGGCTGAATCTCCGGCAGGGTGGGGAATCCGCAGAGCGTGCCTTCGGTTAGCAGAATCTGTTGGCAGAAACTGTGGATGGTGGAGACCTGTAATTCATCCAGATCCTGGACAGCTCGGCGAAGGATTTGCCGAAGAGCCGGGTCGGTAAGTTGGGCGCGCAGGGTGGCGAGGTCGGGCATTTCCGCACGGGGTTCAGGCCCCTCGGCCAAGCTCCGGAGCGTCTTGCGCACGCGCCCGAGCAGTTCCGCTGCGGCGTCGTTGGTGAAGGTCACCAGCGCCACTTGGCTGAGTCGGCTAATTTCTTTCTGCAAGAGCAGCCGAGGAACAAGCAGGGTGATGGCGGTAGTTTTGCCTGTGCCGGCGGAGGACTCGATCACCGTAAGCCCGACTGGCAAGGGAGAATCGAGCAGTTGGAAAGTCTCGGGGATCATAGCTTTTTCCAGGCAAGAAGGGGGGAGCTGATGGCTTTGGCCCAGTGGAACCAGCTCTCGGGGTCGCCCCAAGGATCTCGATCGCGCCAAGCAAGCTGGGCCTCGGGGGCTAACCCCTCACCAGTGCTTCCGTAGTCGGATTGCTTGGTCCACTCTCGCTGGGCGGCCGCCAGAGCTTGCTCTGGAGTCTGGTCGGGATTTTTCACCAAGATTTCGGAGGTTTGGGGGGCGAAGGGCAGGGGCTGACTCCGACCCGCTTCGTAAGCTGTGAGGAGAGTTTCGAGCAGGCTCAGAGAGGCGGCTTGGTCCAAGGTGGGAGCGTAAGATTTTCCTTCGGGGGCCTCAGGGGAATAGAGCAGGATGGGTTTGGAAATGCCGGCAGCGACCGCCAGAAGTTGCTCAATCCATGGTTCCAAGAAATGCTTCGGCTCTTTGAAAGAGCCGGGAGTCCAGGCCAGGAGGGCTTGCTTATCGCGGCATAATTGCAGGCGGGCTTCAAGTTGGAAGCGGGCGTTGACTGGCAACTGCACCGAGAGCGCATCGTCCCATTGAGCCTGCAATGAAGCGACGAGGGGCTGGCACTCGCGGTGGATTTGCTCCCACTGCTGCCTTCCCAAAACACCAAGCGGTAAGGCGCGATCTGCTTGCAACCGCGCTAGCAAATGCTTTGAGGGAGTGCCGGTGGGGAGGCAGGCTTCAATGTAGCAGCGCTTGGCTTCCCAAAGAGCCAGGTTGTCCAACTCCAAGGGAGATCTCTCCCAGGCTTCTGCGCCAGGTTGGGATTCCTCGAGGCGAATTCCCAAGGCGCGCAGGAAGCTCCGGGCGGGATTTTTCAAAAATCCGGCTAAGACTGCAGCGGAAAGCGTTTGACTGTTCTGGGGCAGAGGGGAGGAAATTGAGCTCGAGCAGAAGGGCTCCGGAGATTTTACTGTGGCCGCTTGTCGTGTCTGGCAAACCTCGGCAGCCACCCGGTCGAAAGAACGTGGCAGCGATGAGTCGGGCAGGAAGTAATCCAGTCGGTAGGGCTGCAAGGCGTGCTCCACCAAGAGCTGACCCGGTTCCGCACCCATTTGTTCGAGGGTTTTTTGCAGTAGCTCCACACAAGAGGAAAAAGGCTCTGCCTTGCCACTGCGGGGGTCGCGATTGGGGGCGGTGATGATGACCCGCTCTCGAGCAGTGAGCAATGCATCGAGGAACAGCTGCCGATCATCCCGCACCGGGTGGCGGTCCCACCAGCTCGGGTTGCCGGAGAGCAAGTCCCATGAGGGCAGCCGTTGTTGTCCGGGGAAATTTCCCGCCTTCATTCCCACTATAGCAAAAACCCGACACGGGAGGTTCTGCAGTTGCCGCAGGCGTCCGAAGGTAATTTGTCCAGTTATTAAGACCCGTCCTTCGTCCGGCATGATTTCATGCGTCAACCAGTCCGCCAAAGTTCCGGCATCTACTTCCAGGTTCGTGGGGCGCACGCGCAGAAATGCCAGATGCGGGGCGAGAGCCGCGAGGTCATCCGCATCCCGCGCCAAGAGCCGGGTAGCGAGAACTTCCCAGCGTTGGGCCCATTCCGCGGGGAAAGTGGGCAGATTCCAAGATAGCAAGGCCATACGCAACTCGGCCCACCAAGAGAGGAAGAGGTCCATTTTTTGGGAATCGGCCAAGGGACCACCGGTTACAGGAAGAACAAAATTTTCTCCGCCACCCGGATAGGTTTGTGCGGTATCCGGCCCGAGCCAGAAGCCACCCAAAAGCCGGTCGAGAGCAAAGCGCCAGCTTCCATGGGGGACCGGAAGCTCGTCACCCAGCCCGTGCGTGAGCCCGGCAGCAAAAAGCCACTCCTCCACGACACTCTCGTCCCAGAATCCTTCGTCAGTGAACTCCAACTTCTGCCGCACCGCCCGGAGGCGGAGAAACTCCACCAATTCTGCCGCCGCGAAGCGTCCGCGATGGACCATTTCCAGCAAAGCCAGGAGAGCCTCGAGGACCGGATCGGCCGTGGTGGCTGGACGTTCGGTAAGGCGCACTGGCAGGCCCGCTTCGTTGAGAAAAGCCGCCGCTGCCTCGCCGTAGGGCTCCAAAGAAGGAGCCGCGATGAGCACTTCGTGAGGTTGCAGGTCGGGCAGTTCGGTGAAGGCTCGCAGGAGTTCATCCCGCAAACATTCCAACTCACGTCGGATCCCGAAGCACGAATGAATGCGCACACTGGAGTCGTCGGCAGGTTGGCGTTGTTTCTTGGGGTTTTGCAGACTGCGAATATCGTGCTGCAAGCGCGCCAGTAGGGAGGTTGCTGGCGGGCTCCCGGTCTGCGTCCACTCCGGCCAATGGGAGTAATCCAGGTTCAGCTTTTCCAGGAGAATGAATTCGCCGATCGCCTGTTGCCCCAGAGTCTCTAGCAGTGGATGGGCTCCCGGATCGGCGAATGTTTCGGGCAACTCCGCCTCTGTGGGAACTTGCCTTCTGCGGAAGAGGTCGCCCAAATAACCGAGCGAGGGCAGCAGCAAATGCAGGGTGATTTTGCTCCCGGCTTCCGCCAAATCCCCAAGAAGCTCCAGCAGGAGAGGATTGAGGTTTCCGGAGCCAATGAGAAGAATGCGCGGAAAACGCTCCGCAGTTTTATCCAGGAATTGGCGATCTTCCCGACGGCGGCGGATTTGCACCGCCGGATGCGTTTCTAGATCGCCAAGACTCCGGAAGAATTTCCGCTGCCACGCCTCTGCTTTAGCCATTTCTTGGGGCCGCACCCGGAACTTTACCGCCTGGTCCTTGGCCCAAGCGTCGAGCATTTCCGGACGCCAGTAGCCATACTGCTCCAGGCGATCAGCTAACGAATCGGCCACAGCAAATTTTTCCCGCAAGGTTAGGCAGTTTGGGGGGAAGATTCCTGACGCAATCAGCGCGTCGATCTTTGGCAAAATCGTCCAGCGAAGTTGCTTCCGTTGCCAAAATTCCGAGGCAACTCCTGTGAAAATCCGTGCCAGAAAGGTTTGGGAGGTTTGCCAATCCTGCCCCATGCAAACGCCCTGCCGGGAGGCAATCCGGCGGCGCATTTCATCCGCAAAGCTCACCGACGGAACGATCACAGGGATGGGAATCGGCAAGTCGCCAGCGGTAAAATCCCCCGGTTCCAGCCCCTCAATTAGCGATTCCAGGTCCAGGTGAGGGAAAATTTCTATGGACATGGTGGATAAGTTCTGCGGGTGGCCGGATTGACTTAGCGATTCCGGCGGACGAGTTCGCTGAGGACCACAACGACGATGGTCACGATTACAAAGAGGGCACTGAGGGCGTTAAGCTGCGGATTCAAACCGATCTTGGCCATGCCATAGATTTTCAGGGGCAGAGTCTGGGATTCCGCGCCGGTGGTAAAAAGAGTGACGATATATTCGTCGAAGGAGAGGGTAAAAGCCATGAGGGCCCCGGAGATAATGGCCGGCATGAGGTAGGGCACAATCACGCGGGTGAAGGCCTGCACCGGCGTCGCTCCCAGGTCCATCGCTGCCTCCTCCAAAAACGGATCAATCCCCTGCAACCGGGCCTGCACTCCGACCAACACAAAGGGGAAGCAAAAAGTGGTGTGTGCGATGATGAGGGTGAGGAATCCCAGATTGAGCTGCAGATTGACGAAAAGAATTAGCAGGCTCACTCCCATCAGCACCTCGGGCATGACCATAGGGACAAAAATCAGCAGATCGAGGGCGTTTTGACCGGGGAAGCGGTAGCGATGCAACAGCCAGCCTCCGACCGTGCCGAGGAATACCGAGAGGACGGTCGTCGCCACCGCGACAATGAGGCTGTTTTGAAAGGCGGTGAGCAGGATTTGGTTCTGCAGCAATTCCCCATACCACTTCGTGGTGAAGCCAGACCAACGGATGTTTAGCTTCGAGTCGTTGAAGGAAAACACCACCAACAAGATGATGGGGGTGTAAAGGAAAAGAAAAACCAGGGCGGTCCAAAAACCAAAAAGCCAAGTCTGCACCCGTGGCCCTTGGGGGAGCCGATAGGTTGTGCCATACCGGGGTTCGCGTGGCAGACGCCCCAGGCGGTGGTTCGGAATCGTGACTGCGTCGGTTTCGCTCAATACCGCAGGTCGCTATAGCGATCAATAGTGAACTGGGTGCCCGATTTTTCGCTCGTTTTGTTGCGGTTGCTCTCCCGGTTGGCGACTTGCGAGCGGCTGCGTTGGCCACGCGAGTCGTCCGAGGGCAGGTCGAACTTGCTATTGGGCATGGTGAAGGTATTCACCGCCACGAGAGCGCTGCGGCCGGTGCCTGGCAGGTTGCGGCGGGCTTGGATGAAAGGGCTGGGTTTGTAGTAGTTGTTGAAGTCAATCTTGAACGCGGAACGATTGATCCCGATGGCGAGGTTTTGGCGGATTTCGAAGTGGAGGTGAGCGGTATACATTCCGCGATTGGTGCCGATGGTGCCGACTTGCATTCCCCGGGTGACGTGCTGACCTTCCCGTACGGTGACGCGTTGCAGGTGGGCGTAAAAAGAATCCACTGTGCGGAGTTGCCCGCGTTCGATGAACGTGTGGCGAACGATCACGACATTCCCCCAACCGCGCCTGGCATCCCGGGCAAAAACCACAATTCCGTTGCCGATGGAGTAAACCGGGGCACCCAGGTCGGAATTTCCCCCGCCAACGCCATTCCAATCCTCCCCCGGATGATAGCGCAACCAGCCACGGGAGATGTAGTATCCGTCGGCATCGGGCTTGCCGACTGGGAAATCAAACCCGTCGGCCACGCGGGTGCGAACCATGTTGGGCATGGGGGTCGCTACCAGACTACCGAGCAGCCCTAAGAGGACCACCCAAAACCAGGATTTTCGCATGGGGGTATTCTGACCCCGGGTCCCGGTGAGCGCAATCCCAAAAACCTTTTTCCCTGGATTTGCTCCTCGGCAAAGCTCCTGTGGGTGAGGCGAAGAGATGCGGCCTCAGTTGGAAAGATCAGCCGGTTCTTCCATGATCTCCGCATCATCAGGAGCGGGTTCTGGTTCGGGGGTGGGCACATCATCCGGTTCATCGGATTGATAGCGCACCTGGGGCTCGCTGGAGATGGGACCGAGCAAGGGCAGGTATTCGTTGAAGGTTTTGGCGATCAGCGGAGCCGCGTGGGATCCGCCCCCTGCTTTGACGCCCGGGTCGGCCTCATAAACAGCGGCAAAAGCAAATTTCGGTTCGTCCGCAGGCAGGAACCCGGCGAACCAAGCGGCAGTGCGTTGACGGGCTTTAGGCCCCCACTGCGCGGTGCCAGTTTTGGCCGCGACCTGCATGCCTTTGACTTTCCCCCGGTGGCCGGTGCCGCCACTGCCCTCGGTCACGGAAACCAGAGCTTTTTTGATGGCTTCGAGGACTTCAGCATCAATCGGCAGCTGATCGCGCAGGCGGTTCGGATAAGCTGCGACGACCTTGTTATCGAGGGCTTGGACTTGTTTGACTAGGCGGGTTTGGTAAAAATTGCCCTTGGCGGCAATAATCGCCATGGCTTGGGCCATTTGCAGCGGGGTGACCAAAATATCTCCCTGCCCGATACTCATATTAGCGACATCGCCCTGCAGAATGCGGCGTTTGTGCACCCGGAGCATGTAGTCATCATCGGGCATATTGCCGGCGGACTCAGCTTCAATCGGCAAGCCAGTGCGTCGGCCCAGACCGAGCAGGCGAGCCCATTGCACGATGGGTTGACCACCGGTTTTGAGCCCCACTTGATAAAAGTAGGTATTGCAGGACTGCGCCATGGCTTGCTGGAAGTTGAGCATTCCGGCACCTTCTTTCTTCCAATTACGGAAAACCACATTGCCAACCGCGAAGCTCGGCGGGCAGTTGAATTTTTGCTCCGCAGTAATGGCTCCGCTTTGCAGGGCTGCCAGACCGGTGATGGTCTTGAAGGTGGAGCCTGGAGGATAAGCACTGCGGAAAGCGCGCGGATAGAGCGGCACGGAGGGGTCGTTCTGCAGGCGGTTAAACTCCGCTGGGGAAATCACCGGAATGAAAACGTTCGGATTGAAAGTCGGCCAAGAGGCCAGAGCCAAGATTTCGCCCGTGCCCACTTCCACCACGGCAATGGCTCCGCGTTTGGTGTTTTTGGCCAAAACATCTTCCGCGATGGCCTGCAGGCGCGAGTCGAGAGTCGTGATGACATTGTTGCCAGGCACGGGCGGACGGGCGATGCGCTCAGACATCTTTTTGCCTTCCTCGTCGAAAGTTACATGCAGGATTCCGGGTATGCCAGTGAGCTGGTCGTTGAAGATTTTTTCCAGCCCTTCGCGTCCTTCGCTGTCGGGGAAAATGAGGTCCCGGTTTTCGATCGGGCGCACCGAGAGAGGAGCCACCCGGCCGACATAACCGACCAGATGAGCCGCGACTTGCCCCTGCGGATAGTAGCGCAGATAGGTCTGTCGCAGGATGAGATTGGGGGTCAGACCCTTGGTGGCCACGGCCAATTCCTTGGGGCTGAGGTCCTCGGCCAAGTCGTAAGGAAGCAGGCCGCGGTTGCGGTAATGATTGAGAATCGCGGATTCGTTGATGGGGATTTCGCGTTGCAGAAGCTGCCGGGCGAGGGTGATTTGCTGCCGGGCAAAATTGAGGACTTGGTCATCCGACCAATCGAGCGGAGTGGGGAAACTGATGGCAAGGTTGTAGCTGAGGCGGTTTTGCGCGAAAGGCAGGCCGTTGCGGTCCACAATTTGCCCGCGCGGGGCGGGGATATTTAGCTGAAAAGTGCGGGCTTGTTTTTGGGTTTCCCAAGTCGGCTTGGGATTCTCGACGACCGCGTTCTGATCCAGCGCCGGGGAGGGAAGTGCGGGGGGCGGGGAGTTTTGCCCGAAGAGGACCGTCGGCAGAGCCAACGAGACGACTACCAAGCCCCAGGCTGGAGTTTTCCGGAGAACTGACATAAAAGACTGCCAAACTAGCCTAAATGAAAGATACTCTGAAAGAGCAAAATCGCCCTACCCGCGCCGATTTACGGCTGCTCCTACCAGTGCTATTGGGCATTCTGGCCGGTTTTTTTCTCCTAGCCGGCGACCCGTGGTATGCTTTGCAAGAGTGGCTGCCCAACTCGGCCTATCGGAAATATGACGACCTAATTTGGGAAATGGCCCACAAGCACCAGGTGGATCCGCGGCTCATTAAAGCTGTGGTCTGGCAGGAATCCCGCTTTCGCGAAGATGCCACTGGGGCGGCTGGAGAGCGGGGACTCATGCAAGTCATGGAGCCAGCAGCGGCCGATTGGGTGCAAGCTACCGGGATCGAGACATTTCAACCGACCGATCTCTTCGACCCGCGGGTCAATTTAGACGTGGGAACCTGGTATCTGGCCCGGGCCTTGCGCAAACACGCCGACCGGGATGATCCCCGACCTTTTGCGCTCGCCGAATACAACGCCGGAGCCTCCCGGGTGCAGCGCTGGCTCGAAGCCTCCGCAGGGCCGGACGCCCAAGAGTTTCGGGCGGCAATGGATTTTCCCAAAACCCAGAACTATATTGAAAGTGTCGTCGCCCGGCAGCGGTTTTACGAGCATCGGGGGGAATTCGCCGAGCAAGAGCAGCAGAAGGCTCGCGAGTCTGCCGGGCCGTGAAGCTCGGAAATCTGCTTGCTTCCCCCGGCTGGAGCGCGGAAAGCTCCGCGGCAAGTTGATGCACGCTTCTCCTCTGCCAGAGTATCAAAAGTCGGAATTCGTCGCCTGGGACCAATGGGTTCCAGTGGACCGAGCGACGCTCTGTTTCGTTACTGAAGCCGAGCGGATTCTTTTGATTCGCAAAAAGCGTGGGCTGGGGGCCGGCAAGGTCAACGGTCCCGGAGGCCGCATCGAACCCGGAGAGACAGCACTTGCGGCCGCGATTCGCGAAACCCAAGAAGAGCTGGGGGTGACTCCGCTAAAACCCGAACTGCGTGGTGAACTGCAATTTCAATTTCGTGATGGCTATAGCCTGCGGTGCGGGGTTTTTCTCGCCCATCAACACTCCGGTGAGGCTATCGAAACCGAGGAAGCGACCCCGCTCTGGACGCGCTTGGACTCGATCCCCTATCACGAAATGTGGGAGGATGATCGCCATTGGCTACCCCTCCTCCTGGCTGGCGAATTTTTCGTGGCCCGGTTTCTTTTTGCTGGGGAAAAACTTCTGGAAAAAGAAATTTTCCTTGGGAAAGAAAAATTTTTTCAGCTGCAAGGTATTGATCGGCAATGAGAAAAGCTCCAAGCGAAAAAAAATCGCAAAAAAATCCTTGCATGATTGGCGGCCGAGACTACTCTGATGCCATTCGAAAGATTGTTCTGGGGGGAACAACAGCCCGTCGTAGCACTCGCTGCGGCGGGCTGTATTCGTTTCTGACCGAGCAGTTCGGAATTGGTCCCGCGTCCGCCTCCTTGCGGGTGGTGGTTTAAGGTTTTCATCCATGGAAGAGCACACGACCTCGGTAACTCCTCCTGCGGGGAAAGGGAAAACCCGGCAAATCTTTGTCTTCGCATTGTTAGTGGCCTTGGGGTTGGCTGGAGTGGTCTGGCATTGGCACGGACTGTGGTTGGCGCGCTTGGTCGAGAGTGGGCTGAAGTCTGCCTTGCCGGCCTTGGGTTTTTCTTTGGTGCAAGTGGAAATCGAAGGCGGGATCGGACGCCCTCTCCGCCTGCGCAACTTGGAGCTTGGGCCGCCCCCGGGCGCTCCGGAGTCCAACGCTACCCAGCTGACAATCCGGGAGATTGAAGTCACTCCTGCGGCAGTGTCCGAGCTTCTTTGGGGCCAAGGAAAGTGGATACGCCGATTGGCTTGGAGTGGCGTGCGTGGAACTTTGGATTACCGCTCCGAGAGCTTTCCGCCTCCGGAGCCCTTGGTGGCACTCACCCCGCAGCAGGAAGACCAGCTCTTTCCTTGGGTGCGTCGGATGCTGCCGGCTTCTCTGGAGGGGAGAGTGGACTATTTGCAGGTTCTGGCCGATGGACAGACTTATCATTTGCGGGAGTTGGGACTCGCCGTGCGCGAAGGGCGCGTGGGGGACATGCAAATTGGCGGATTGGAGCTGACTTGGCCTGGTGGGGGTAAAGTTTTGCCTGCCGCCAGTGGGAGCTGCATTTGGCGGGGTGGGGGACTCTATTTGTTGGGGCTTCCATTGGGAGATGGCTTGGAGGTGACGGAGTTTGAGCTTTCGCTTTTGCGTCGTGGCGGTCCGGGATTGCGGGCGGAGTTTGCCGCCTTTGGTGGATGGGCCCGCATGGATGCCGCGTTTCCGATTGAGCAGTCTCGCCAGGCATTGGAAGTATCGGCTTGGGCGCGCAAAGTGGATCTGGCTGAGCTCACGGAGTGGGCCGGACTTCCCAAGGACATCCAAGGGCGGGTGGAGGAAGCCCGTTTGACCTTTCGTGGATTTCCCGATGAATGGTCCACAGGAGAGGCGGTGGGAATCATTCGTGCGGAGGGAGTGGCCTGGGGCCCCAGGCGTTTTGATTTGCTATCGGCGGGTTTGCGGCTGGGGGAACGGCGTTTGCTGCTTTCGGAGTTTTTGCTCCTGCAAGGTCAGAACCAAGTGCAGGCTGAAGGTGAGGTGCGACTGCCGAAATCTGGAGATTGGCTGAAAGCGGAGGTTGCGGGACAGCTCCGGGCGGATTTGCCCGATTTAGCGGCTCTCTCTGCCTTGGTGGGCACGGACCTGACGCAAGCCGAGGGAAGCCTACGGGCTACAGCCGATGCGACTTTGCGCGGCGGGGAGCCTTCCGCCCGGGTGCGAGTCAGCGGGGCATCGCTCAAGTGGCGTGGGGTGGAGGTGGGAGATCTGGGGGCCGAGGTGCTCGTCACCCCAGAGGAGGTGGAAGTGCGCGAAGGATGGGTGAAAGGCAAACAGCTGCAGCTGGAAACCAGCGGAACGATGCAAACGCGGACACCCAACGTTTATGCCGGAGCTCTACACTTGGCCATAGCGGATTTACAAGTCCTCGACCAATGGCTCCCAGAGGGACTGGTCCCATCCTCGTTGGGCGGCAAACTGGATGTGCAATGGCGCGGCGATGGCACGCGGCAGCGTCACTCTGGGGCTTTCGAACTCAAACTGGAGGATTTCCGCACGCCGGAGATGCCGCGGCCGGTCAGCGGGGAGTTTGCCGCGACCTACTCTCCGGAAAGTTGGTATTTCAGCAAGGCCTCCCTGCGGCAGCAGGACTGGAACCTCACCTGGACCCTATCCGCAGGCAGCTCCGGGCTCTACGTGGGCAATCTTCTGCTGCAAGGTGGAAGGGAGAAGTTGCTCGATGGGCAAATTTTCCTGCCCTGGAATCCGCTCTCCATTTTGCAGGAGGGAGGCTGGCGGAGTGGGCTGCTACCCGACAAGCCCTACTATGTCTCGCTGCAGAGCACGGAGCTCTCTCTCACGCGGTTGGGCAGGCTTTTTGGGCAAGAGCTTGCAGTCCAGGGAAGGGGAAGGCTCTCTTTGCAGGGGCAGGGAACCATCTTTGCGCCGGTGCTGGAAGGAAGCATGTCTTGGCAGGATTTGCGCAGCACCGATGCTGCGCGGAGGGAGTGGGTCCGTCGGCTGGAGACCACCTTCAAGGCCAGCGACGGACGCCTGGTTTGCACCGGCGAGGCATTGCTGCCGTTGGTTCGCCCTATCAACTGGAAAGTCGAAACGCCCTTCGGCTTTCGCGTTGATAATGGAGATTTCCAGTGGGTCGAGCCGACCGGCGAACTGCGCGGGGAAATCCTCTGGCCAGCCACCCCAGTGACGGCCTTCGAGCCCCTTCTGCCGACCTTTCACAAGCTGGCTGGCACCCTTGGTGCAGAAATCAAATTGGGCGGTTCTTGGCAATCTCCGCAGATTGAAGGCAGGTTACAACTCCGTGACGGGCTCTGGCAGCCTCAGCGGCAGTCTCCAGTTTTGGAAAACCTCCACCTCACTTGTCGCTTCGATGGGCAATCCTTTCAGCTTGAGGACAGCGGAGGGACGATCGGGGCCGGTGCCTTTGCTATCCGGGGCGGGGGCAACTTCGCGGATCCGGCCAAGCCCCAAGTGGATTTACGAGTCACCGGGGATAATCTGCTGTTGCTGCGGGATCGCCGAACGCGCTTGCGGACCGACTTGGATTTGACCTTGCAAGGCGGCTTGGATGGAGGGGTATTACGAGGGCGGATTGGTCTGGTAGATGGACGAATTTTTCAAAAGCTGGAAATCACCCCGCTTTTGCAGGCTGCCGCCAGCGAGGTGCAGCCGATGCCGCTGCTGCCGGCATTGGAGGGATTGGTTCCGCCTCCGCTGGATCGCTGGGTCTTGGATTTGCAGATCGAGAACGCCACTCCTTTCTTGCTCATCGGAAATTTAGCCAGCGGAGAAATCATTCCCGAGATTCGCCTCGGCGGAACGCTGGGCCAGCCTCAGCCCTCGGGGCGCATCATCTTGCGCAATCTCTTTGCTTACTTGCCTTTTTCCGTCGTCAATATCCCGGAGGGCTTCATTTACCTGGATCCGCTGAATCCCCGGGTGCCAATCTTGGATGTGCGGGGCTCGGCAGAAGTTCTGGAATATCAAATCACCCTGATCGCTCGAGGTCCGCTCAATGAGGGGAATCTCTACGCCCGGTCTGATCCGCCCCTCTCGCAGGAGGAAATCCTGCTCCTATTGACCACGGGGTTGGCTCCGGGGCTGCAGTCGGGGAGCGGATTTGGCGAGGCAGCCATTGGGCAAGGGGGCCTGTTGCTGCTGAAAACCATGGCTCGGCAATTTGAGACCGGTGGGGTCAATACAGACTCACTCATTAACCGCTTGCAGATCACCACTCAGCCGGGGCTGACCCCGGGGACCCGTGCCACGATGCGCGGGGAGTTCCGCCTCACGGATAATTTGGGCATCATGGCCCAGCGGGATGGCTTGGGATTTCTTGGCGCGGGCCTCACCTACTCCATTCGTTTTCGATGAATAGTTTGCTGGCGGTGCTGCTAGGCTTTTGGGGCTGGTGGCAGAAAGCTCCGCCGGCGCCACCCGTGGAACCCGGTAACGAAGTGGTGAGGGAGGCTCCCGCGGCAACCTCGGGGCTGATTTTTGCGGGGGCCGAGAGCTTCTCTGAGGCTCACTTGCTGCGGGCTTTACGGAAGCTGGACGTGCGCTCTGAGGCTCCTCTGGAGTTGACGGAAGTGGATGATGCCGCGTTTTTCGTGCAGCAATTTTACCTGGAGCAGGGATTTGCTGGGGCAGAGGTCAGCTATCGTTATGATGCGCTGGCGCGTAAGGGGGGCATTCTCATCAACGAAGGGCCGGTGACCTATCTCGGACGCTTCACCTTCCAAGGCGGGGAGGCTCTTTCTGCGACTCGGCAACATGATATTGTCCTGCAGTCTCTTCGGCTCTCCGCCCGCTCCTTCACCGCGCGGCTGCGCTTTGTCGAGGAGGCGCTCTGGAGGGCGGCGGATGACTTGGCGGCGGTTTATCGCCGAATGGGCTACCTGCGGGTGGAGGTAACTTTCCAACCTGTGGATGGCGGGGCTCCAGGAACCCGGGACGTGGAGTTTTTCGTCATTCAAGGGCCGCAATTTCTCGTGCGTGAGGTGGTTTTGGCCGGGGAAAAGCCGGAGGGTTTGTCCGATTTGGGCCACGAGCTGCAGGGAACCCCGTGGAATGATGAGGAGGAAGTTCTTTTGGTCGGGAAGTTCTATCGGGAATTGCAAAATCTCGGATTTCATCGGGCAGAGGTGGCGGTGGTGCCGGAGCTCAACGAAGAAAATGGGGACGTTACTGTGCGCGTGGAACTGCGCCCCGGGCCTCTTTATCGTTTCGGCGGGCTGGATATCCGGGGGAATCAGCGAACCTTTAGCGGTGCGATTGCCAACCGGCTCGGATTGCGCCCGGGGCAGGTTTATGATCGCTCAGCGTTGCTGGCTGGAGAGCGACGCCTGTGGTTCAGCGGGGCTTTTTCGGAGGTCCGCACCGAGTTGGTCGAACGGGAGGGGGAGGTCCTGGATGTCAACGTGGAGGTTGAGGAGGGGAAGGCGCGCAAAATTCGCGGGACTGTTGGCTACAGCCAATGGGAGCAATTTTTTGTCAACCTGAGCTACTCGGATCGGAACCTTTTGGGGACCCTGCGGGAGTTGAAAATCGAGGGAGCCTATTCAGCCCTGGGCTACGGAGGATCGCTGCAACTCATCGAGCCAATGCTTTTCAACTCTGAAGTTCGGGCGGATAGCATCGCGTTCTTTTTGCGCTCGGAAATGCCTGGCTACCGCGCCAGTTTTCTTGGCGCGGGAGTGGGAATCGGGCGACAGTTTGATCCCCCGAATCAAACCGCCTTTCAGCTGCAGTATCTCTGGCGATCGGTCTTCGACATCGAAATCTTCGGGGCAGCTGGCATGCAGAGTGCCGACGAGTTAAGCTATTCTGTGGGGATGTTGGCCTGGCGGCAGACTCTCGATCGCCGCAACAACCCGCTTGCTCCAATGCAGGGCTTCCTGTTGGACTACCAACTCGGGCTGGCCACCGAGGCCCTCGGCGGGACGATCAACTTTTTCCAGCCTGAAGCCCAAGCGACGTTTTATCAGCCCCTGCGGGAAATTACCCCGGAGCGCCCTTTTGTGCCTTTCCTGGTTTTCAATCACCGCATCGGGCTCATTGCGCCTTTTGGTGGGACGGGGGAGATCCCCACGCCAGAGCGATTTTTTATGGGGGGACCGAATTCCGTGCGCAGCTTCCAATTCGACGGGATGGGGCCGCGCGATGCGGATGGAGATCCGATCGGTGGGGAGTTTTTTTGGTTGCTGACCGGGGAGTTGCAAGTGCCCATCTTGGGTCCTTTTTACGGTGTGACCTTCCTCGATGCCGGTAATCTCGCCCTCACGCTGGCGGAGTATGATTGGGACTACACGCGCGTAGCTTTGGGGGTGGGAGCACGACTCTACACCCCGATCGGCGCCGTGCGCGTGGACTACGGCTACAATCTCATTCGCGGCCCCGGAGATCCAATTGGCGCGGTGCTCTTCGGGTTTGGATTCACCTTCTAGGTAAAGTTCCGCGCCGCCTCAGTGCGGAGAATCGTCACGCCTTCCGGAGCGGTGAGGTTCACTTCCAAGGTGCCATGGACATTTTTCCAATCCACTTCGATCCAACCTCGCGCGTGGGCCACCCGACCGGCAGCTTGTCGGATGCCATGCACTTTGGGTTCCCAAATCCAGATGTTCGGATCACCTGTTGGTCCCGGTTGCAAACCAAGGACATAGCGCGCGGCATAAATCGCCGCCGCACCTGACCAAGCATGGCAGCGACTACCAACGCCGACTTCCACCCGGCAGAAGCACTCCGGCAGGGTGTCGTCACCCAAACTTTGCAAGTAGCCATAGTGCTCGGCGATGAGGGCTTCCGCCAAATCTGGGCGGCCATGTTCCGCCAAGGCGGGAAGCAGGAAGTTAAGGAAATACAGCTCCAAATGTCCGCTGAATTGACCCGCCGTGAGGCCTTGGCGGAAATTCCGGCGCAGGCGGGGTTCGATTTCCTGTAAGATGCGCTGCCGTTCCGCCTCCGTTCCCCAGCGCAAAAACAAAGCCAGCACATTGGCATGCAGAGCTGCTGTTTCGGAATCTTTGCAGGCTCGCAGAGTGCCACGTGAGTCCTGCCAGAGAGCCTCCCGGATTGCCGAAGAAACTCGCTCTGCTTCGGTGAGAAGGCGTTCTCGGGAAACGGGGTCTTCCAAGGCCCCGGCGATGCCCCCTGCGGCCTGGAGTGCCCCGTAGCGCAGCAGATTGATCACCGCATTGGCCGCCCCCTCGCGCTCCGACGGAAGCACTCCCCAATCAATAAAAAGCCGCCGCCCGGTGGAGTTCCAAAGCCCGGTTTCGTCTTGGGCAAAACAATTTGGGTCGAGAAGGCGTTGCACAGTGGGCCACAACTCCCGCAGCAATTCCCGGTCTCCACTGAGTTGCCAATAATCCCGCACCGCGAGGATCCAGATGAGAGAAAAGTCCTCATGGGGCTTGCGCAGCCAGGAAGGAGCGCAGCAAGGCAGCTGTCCATCCGGCAGACTGGCTTGGGCGAATAGGCGTAGCACCCGTCGCGCGGTGACCAAGTCACCTTGGAGTAGATGTTCCAAGTGTAAGCTGACCCAGGAATCGCCAATGTAGCATCCCCGCTCGCGCCAAGGGCAATCTGTGAAGGACTCATCGCTCGAGACCACCAATGTCCGCAGGGCCGTCGGCCAGCTCCAAGTGAGTGCGGGTTGGTCGCAAGAAAAATGGGTCTCGTCCGCAGGAAAGGTGCAGCGCGATTGGAACCCTGCCCGATGCAGCGAGAGGGCAGCTGGCTGACCGTCCGGCGATCGCAGCGTGACCTGGAGCAATTTACCGCCGCGGGGATGGAAGCCCTCAATGCGCTGCCGCCCGCCCGCAAGAATGAAGCGATCGGCGGCATCCGTGAAGGGATTGGAGCGATAGAGTGCGATACCGCCATCGGCCGATTGCCAGTCGTCATAACCAACGTCGAGAATGCTCCCGCATGGAGCCTCCACCTCCAGATCCAAATAACCGTAAAATTCACCTTGGAAGGAGAAGCACCAGGTAGCCGCTGGAGCGTGGAAAGTAGAAAACTCCGGCAGACGGGTGAGAGGTATGTCCCGATGGACATTCGGCGCAATTCGGTCCCATCCCATAACGCGGGCAGGAGTCAAGAGGGAGGCGTCGCCGTCGGAGGTTAGCCATCCCTCGGGAGCCCGATCCGCATCCAGCTCTGGCAGTTGGATATCTCCCGAGAGATCTGCCTTCGAGAGGGCAAAGACATCGGGGCAGTTTTGGTCCCGACAGGCATGCAAACTCAAGCCAGCCTGAGAGGGAACTCCAAAGCACCAGGCCCAGAGTTCGGTGAGCAACTGCACCTTTCCGGTGAGCAGATTCCAACCGGCAAGCAAATCCGCCTTGGCGTAGCCGTGATTGCCGAAGGGGGTTTCGGTATCTACAGCCAGGGGCTCCCCATTGCAGAAAAGGTCACTCCAAAAACAACTGAACCGAACCGTTTGCGCGCAGGGACTCAAGATCCAAGTAGCAAAGCCGACGAAGGGTTGCTCGGGGGCTCCGTTAGCATTGTGGTAACCTGGGTTGTGCCCCATGAATCCGTAAAGCTTCTCTCCGTTGGCCAAGGGACCCGCCACTTCGATGCCGCGAGGTGCTTGGAAGTTCCGCCGAATCGGCCGCCCCGAGTAAGCAGTAGGCCGCTGCCAAGGGCAATTCTCTCCGTCTAAGATAATCAGCGGTCGGGATTCCGCAGTGGACATTTGGCGTGTGTCGCAGATTTCCACCGGATTTTGCGCGAAGCTGAAGAGGGGAGCGTCGGCGCGCCAAGCGTGCAGGAGATGGCCACTCCACGCTCCCGGGGTGGCCAGATCGTTCTCCGCATTGCCACCCCAGGCAATAAAACCGGGCTTGCCGTCGGGCATGGATTGGTAGGAAGAGGCGCCGAAATAGTTCACCTCCACCTCAACAAGATTTTCTCCGGGCATGAGGAAGGGCGCGAGATCGTGCGAATCATACTCCGGATGGGTCGTCACAAAACGAGCCGGTCCGGCGGCCACCACTTGGGAGTTCACCCTTAGGCGGTAGCGCGTGTCGGCAAAAAGGTGCAGCCAGAAAGGTTCGGCAACCGCAGACGCCAGCCTGAGGCGGCGCTGAAAACGAACGAAAAGGTTCCGGCTGGGCGGACAGTCCTTGAGCCAGACGAAACGCGCATGATCAGGAGCGGATAAAGTGGAAGACACGGGAAGAATTTAGCCAAAATCGAATGAGCAAGAGGCAAGCGAAGCCGTTAGTGGGAAATGCAACCCCTGACCTCGAAGACTATGGCTCCGCCGCACTGCTGCTGTCAGTTCTCCTTCTGGTAAAACCGTTAGACGGCGCAGGGTTGTTGTTGGGTGAGGCAGTGAAAAGCCCCCAGTCCCCAGATGAGCTCCCGACAATCAATGGGCACAATTTTGCGGCCTGGGAAGGCCTCGTGCAGGATGGACTCGGCCCAGGCGTCGTTGGAGTCGTGGAATACGGGGAGGAGGACCACGGTGTTGGCGATGTAGAAATTGGCGTAGCTGGCCGGAAGCCGTTGACCTTTGCGCTGGATGCGCGGCGGCATGGGGAGGTGCCGGACTTTGAGGGGGGTGCCGTCGGCCAGGCTGGTAGAGTGGAGGAGCTCGAGATTGGCCTGCAGCGGGGCATAATTCGGATCGTCCTCGTTTTCTTCGATAGCCATTAGGACCGTATCGCGACTGACGAAGCGCGCGATATCGTCCACATGACCATCGGTGTCATCACCTTCGATGCCTTCTCCCAGCCAGATGATTTGTGACACCCCGAGCGCATCGCGCAGTTTTTTTTCGATTTGCTGTTGCGTGAGTCCTGGGTTGCGGTTGGGATTCAAAAGGCAGCTCGTCGTCGTGAGCAGGGCCCCGGATCCGTTGGAATCAATGGATCCTCCCTCCAAAACAAAATTTCCGTAATTGAAAAGCGGAAGATTTAAAATTCGTGCCACGTGCTGCGGCACTTCATCGTCCAGGTCACAAGGCGGATACTTCCATCCCCAAGCATTGTAGCCAAAATCTACCACGGCCAGCTTGGGATCATGCTGACGCCGCACGAATATCGGCCCGTGATCTCGGCACCATGGCTCATTCGTCGGGATGTGATAAAACTCCACGTGGTTTCTCGCCACCTCGCCCAAGAGCTGCCCGACCTCCTTCTCCTGCCCGGTGTCTTTCACATTGATGCGAACTTTTTCCGAACTGGCCAAGGCCTCGACCATGGCGACGAAAGTCGGCAGGACGCGGTCATAGGCATCTGGAAAGCTGATGCCCTCCCGATGGGGCCAAGAGATCCAAGTGGCCTCGTGCGGCTCCCATTCGGCGGGCATGTGATATCCACGGGCGGAGGGGGATGGCATAGGGTGACCATAGCTCCAGTCCGCTTTGGCACCAAGCCCGGGCTGGTCCGCGGAAGAAATTTTTTTCTTTCCCAAGGCTTGGAAAATCTCCGCTTTTGCCTAGGCTGGAAGTTTTATCATGCCGACCGTTTTTCTCAAAACCTATGGTTGCCAAATGAACGAGCGGGATTCCGCCCAGGTAGCTTCAATGCTGCAAGAACGCGGCTTTGCCATGGTTACCGATGAAAGGGATGCGGATGTCATTTTGCTCAACACCTGCAGCGTGCGGGACATGGCGGAGCAGAAGGCGATTGGCAAGATGGGGATGTTGCAAAAGCTCCGTCGTCGTCGTCCACATTTGGTGACGGGTTATCTTGGATGCATGGCTCAGAGCCGGGGTGAGGAACTGTTGCGGGTTTCGCCAGAGGTGGATTTGGTGGTGGGGACGCAGAAGTTCCATCGAGTGGCGGAGTATGTGGAGAAGCTCTACCAGCAAAAACTGGAACGGCTCATGGATGACGAACGACGTCCCATTGTGGATGTGGCCGAAGAGGAGGGTTCCCAATCCACCATTCGCGATCAGCCGCTGCGCGAACAACAGGCCACGGCCTTCGTATCCATCATGCAGGGCTGCAACATGCGCTGCACCTTTTGTATAGTGCCGGACACTCGGGGGGCGGAGCGCTCCCGACCGATCGAGGAGATCGTGGCCGAGGTGGCCGAGCTGGTGGGGCGTGGCGTGCGGGAGGTGACCCTGCTGGGACAAATCGTCAACCTTTACGGTCGGCACGAATTCCCCAAGGTTGAGGGACGCAGCCCCTTTGTGCAGCTGCTGGAAGCCGTGCATGCTGTCCCCGGGTTGCAGCGCCTGCGCTTCACCTCGCCGCACCCGATCGGTTTTCGCTCCGACTTGATCGAAGCCTTTGCCCGCTTGCCGAAACTCATGGAGCATGTGCACCTGCCGTTGCAATCAGGCTCGGATCGGGTTCTCAAGCTTATGCACCGGGGCTACACCGCAGCCAAATATCGTCAATTGGTGCAGTCTCTTCGGGCCGCTCGAGCGGATTTGGCCCTGACGACCGATTTGATTGTCGGATTCCCTGGAGAGACCGAGGAGGATCACCTTGCCAGCGTGGAGTTGGTGCGCGAGCTGGAATTCGACAATGCTTTTGTTTTTCGCTATTCGCCCCGCAAGGATACCCCCGCTGCAGCCCAGGCAGACCAGATCCCCGAGGCGATCAAGGAGCGGCGCCACCAAGAAATGCTGGAAGTGGTCAACGCTTCCGCCGCGCGCAAATTAGCCGCCCGCGTCGGGCAGACTGAGGAAGTGCTTTGCGAGGGGCCGAGTCGCCATAATCCGGACCGCTATTCTGGACGCAGTCGCACCAACAAGATCGTCGTCTTCGCCGGAGCTCCGAGACTCATCGGGGAGGTCTTTCCAGTTCGGATTTTGCGCTCGTCGGGGAACACGCTCTACGGCAAGGTCTAGCTTTGCCCTTCATCGCGTGAAGTTCCTTTTCCCCTGGTTGCTGCCTGGCTGCGGACATGGGCAATGGCAAGGTGTAGGCCAACCGCGCTGGACCCCATTGCTGTTGCTGGGAGCAGGGCTTTTCCTGCTGACCTCGCAGACTTGGGCAGCTCCGGAGGTGCTTGATCCGCCTCCGCCATTAGCCGAGGAACAGAGTCTGACTGTCAATCGTGGGGAATCGGTAGTCATCACTTTGCGGGCCAGAGGACGGGATGCCCGTAAAGCAAAGTTCCTGTTGCGGAGCAAACCTCGACTCGGGCAGCTCGGAACACTCAGCCCGGCGCATGAGGGCTTGGCCACGATTCCCTACCGAGCCGGCCTCGAAACGGGGGTGGATGAATTCACCTTCGCTGTCCAAGGGCCTGCAAGCCCGGTGTCGGCACCGGGCCGAGTGCGGATATTTGTCGTGCCAAGGCCGGCCCGGCTGCATGCGCCAGAGAGTCTGGATCTCGGAGAATTGCCGGTCGGAGGAGAAGTGCAGACCGTTGTGGAGTTGGCGAATGCCGGAGACGGGCTGCTGCGCGGCAAGTTGGTGGTAGAGGGAGACTGGCATCTCGGGATCGGGGAAGAGTTCTCCATCGCCGGCGGCGAAAAGCTTTTGGTGCCTCTGACCTTCACGCCCTTCGAGGAGCGGGAGTATGCCGGGACGTTGCGGATCTTGGGGCCGTATCCACGCACCATCAGCTTGCGCGCACGGGCCCGACTGCAGTGGCGGGTGCAGCCGATGGAGCTGGAAATTTCCCGTCGCCCAGATGCCATAGCTACAGTGAAAATTTCCAACTACCTTCCGGAATCGCTGGATGTGGAAATTTCTGGGCCAGAGGGAGTCCTTATTCCACCACGGCTGACGGTGCCTGCGGAGGGTGAAGTCTCCTTGCCGGTGCGGCGCCGAGCAGAATTCGTGGGGGCCCAAGAAGGTCATCTCGTGCTCGCAACCCGCTTGGGCGAAAAGCGCCTTCCCGTGAAAATCTTTCCGCTGCCGCCCAAGGTGGTTTTGCAATCCTCCCAGATGCTCGATTTCACTTCCCAAGACGGGGGTCGGACAGCGGTGGTTTGGAAAAACAGCGGCGGACTACCCGCGGAACTGAGTTGGGAGATGCCGGAGTTTCTGCGGTCCACCCCGGGCTCGCCTTTGCTTCTGCCGCCGGGTGAGAGTCGGGAAGTGGAGTTTCAGCTGCGGGGACGTCCGGTTCTGCGCGGTGCCCCCGAGCTTTCTTTTCGCAGTGGTGAGCAGATTTTCTCTCTGCCCATGCAACTGCCTGCCTCGCCCGAGGCAGAGTCCTCTCCCGCGACGCGTCCCCCGCCCCGAGTCGCCGTTCCGGAGCCGCTCATCCCGCCAACCGCCAGCACGCCCCCGTTGGAAGACCAGCTCCCCATTCCTTTCCACGAATTGCAACTTCTCCGGCGCAGCCAACACGAGCTCGTTTTCAGCTTCCAAGACGCAACGGCAAACGTGGATCGCCATCGTTTGGAACGCCGTGAAATCCTCCCCAACGAGCAAGGCGAGCTCGAGATCCGCTGGGTGGAATTTTCCCCGACTCTAACCGAGGAATTACCCGACCGGACCACCCGCTACACACTGCAGAACCTTCCCGCTGGGGTGCGCCTCCCGCTACGCATCGTGGCTTTGGACCGCTTCGGAGAGCCGATCGCCCAGACCAGTACCTTTTCCCTGGAAACCCTTCCCGCCCCAAACCACTTCGGTCCCGCTCTGAAGACCTTGGTCCTGGTTTTGTTGCTCGGAGCAGCCCTGGCCTGGCTGGTGCATCGTCGTCGCTTGCAACAAAAGGCTGCGGAGGATGAAGACCGTCGCCGAATTGCCGCCCTGGAAGCCGAACGAAACGCTTGAGGGGGGCTAGGAGAGAGACGGATGCAGGCGATTCAGTCCGCGCTCGATGGCTGCAAAGAGTTCGTCAATCTCCGCCTCTTCGATGATCAGGGGCGGAGAAAGCGCAATCAAATCCCGAATTCCGCGGACGATTGCACCTTCCTCGCGAATCAAATCGGCAGCTCGCTGCCCTAGAGGCACTGCGGCAGGTAGGGCGGATTTCCCGCCGGGCGGCACCAGTTCCAGCGCTCCGATTAGTTGACATCCTCGCGCCTCTCCCACGGCGGGGTGTTCGCGCAGGGCCTGCAATTTTTCTTGGAAATACGGCCCGATCTTATCACGCACCCGCTCAATCAAACCCAAGGATTCAATCACCTGCAGATTGGCCAAAGCGGCAGCGCAGCAGCTCGGATGGCCGCTGTAGGTGAACCCGTGGGCAAAGTAGCCCCCATCGTAGAGGGTTTCGACAATTTCATCGGAGATGAGAGTTCCCCCGAGTGGCAGGTAGCCACTGGTGAGACCTTTGGCTATGATGAGGAGATCGGGATCGAGATTCCACAAGTTCGAGGCAAACCAATCTCCGAGCCGGCCGAAGGCGGTGATGACTTCATCTGCGACAAAGAGAATCTTTTTCTCCCGGCAGAGTTCTCGCAGACCGGTGAGGTATCCCGGGGGAGGAACGATGACTCCCCCTGCGCCTTGGATGGGTTCGGCAAAAAAGGCCGCGATCGTTTCCGCCCCCTCCCGTTCAATAATCCGCGCGGTCTCCTCTAAGCACCATTGGCCATAGGCCTCGGGATCTTTTTCCCGGTTGGCGGCCCAGGCATTCGGGCCAGGCACGTGGAGGAAGGGCTCCATGGGCAAACCGAAAGGTTCGTTGCAAGTGGGCAGACCGGTCATGCTGGCGGTGGCTAAGGTCACCCCGTGGTAAGCGAAGGACCGGGTGAGGATTTTCATTTTTTGTGGCTGCCCCCGCAGGCGAAAATAGGCGCGGATGGCCTTGAGCGCAGTTTCGTTGGCTTCAGAACCGGAATTGGAAAAGATCAACCGATTCAGGCGTGCAGGAGCTCGACGAGCAAGAAACTCTGCCACGCGAATGGGGGGCTCGGTCGTGGAGTTAAAAAAGGATGGATAATACGGTAGCTCTTCCATCTGCCGCTGCACCGCTTGGACGATCGCCGCGCAGTTGTAGCCGACATTCACACACCACAGTCCCGCCAAGCCATCCAGGAGCCGACGACCGTGATCATCCACCAGATGGCAGCCTTCGCCCCGCAGCAGCAGGTGGGTGCCCTCTGCGTGCATGGCGTGGTGGTTGGTGAAGGGATGGATGTGGTGGGAAGCATCCAAGCGGCGGAGTTCAGCAGGGGAGAGAGATTCCATACTTTTTACAGTCTAACCGAGAGGAGGCCTTTTGCACAGCCCACAAGATTGCCGCTTCCGCTCGCTCCTTGCAGCCCGGCAGAGGAGGGGATGCGCGTCGCTCGCTGCTTGCCATGGCCCCGATCCTGCTCTACGCGCGACCGCGCCCAGTTTTTCCACAGTCTGCTAGTGGTGGGTGGCAGATCCCGCAGTGGGATTGAGCGACTGAAGGCGCAGCTGCCCGCAAGCTGCAGCGATGTCGTGACCTTTTTCCCGGCGCAGCGTGGCAGGAATCCCCGCCTGCGTGAGAATCTGCAGGAAGGCCTCTTGCGCCGCTTCAGAAGGGCGTTCCCAGGGGAGTCCTTCCACCCGATTGTAGGGAATGAGGTTGACTTTACAGCGTAGGCGACGACCGAGGCGCACGAGATCCTGGGCGTGGGAGGGATCGGCGTTGAGGCCTTCGATGAGGATGTATTCGAAGGTGAGATATTGTTTTTTCCGCTGGGTGTATTCGATACAGGCGTCGAGCAACTCAGCGAGAGGGTAGCGCCGATTCACAGGCATGATTTTTTCCCGCACTTCGTCGGTGGCCCCGTGAAGGGAAATCGCGAGCCGGATTTGCCGGGGCTGTTGGGCCAAGTCGCGGATGCGGGGCACCAAGCCGCTGGTGGAAAGAGTCATGTGCCGGGCGCCTAGGCCCAGCCCCCAGGGAGCGTTGAGAATCTCGATGGCCCGCATGAGATGATCGTAATTTGCCAACGGCTCGCCCATTCCCATAAAAACCAAGTTGTGAATCTTCTCTCCGGCGAGGTCCTCCGCCGCGAGGAATTGCCCGATGATTTCTCCAGGAGTGAGATTGCGCTTCCACCCATCCAGACCGCTGGCGCAGAATTTGCATCCATAAGCACAGCCGACCTGACTGGAAACGCAGAGCGTGCGACGATCCGAAGGCCCGCCATAAAGCGCTGGTGAGGCGGGGATAAGCACCGTTTCGATGCGGTCTCCGCCGGGCAGCTCGAAGAGAAACTTCCGCGTCGTATCGGCGGAGCCTTGCTCGCGCAGCAGACGCGGCCAGCGAATTGGTAATTCATCTGCCAGCTCGCGGCGCAGGGAGCTGGGGAGGCTGGTTAATTGGTCCCAGGAGGAAACTCGCTGCCGATATAGCCCGTGCAGGATTTGCGTCGCGCGGTATTTGGGCAATCCCCGAGCTGCCAAAAGAGCTGTGAGGGATTCCTCGTTGAGATCGAGGGCACCGGAAAGCGTGGCGGCAGCCATGGTGCCGGGGCCGGTGCGGCCGACCGAATTAGTTACCGGAAACGGCGGCCGGTTCGACATTCACTCGGCGTCCGCCGAGGTCGAACTTCACTTGCCCCTCAACCAGGGCGAAAATCGTGTAGTCCCGCCCCAACCCGACGTTACGTCCCGGGAGGAACTTGGTCCCGCGCTGGCGCAGGATGATGTTTCCGGGGATGACTTTCTCGCCGCCAAATTTTTTCACGCCCAGGCGCTTGCTGATGCTATCGCGACCGTTTTTGACGCTGCCTTGTCCTTTTTTATGTGCCATGGTGAGGGTGCTTGGGAGAAGGGTTGAGGTTTTGCGGAAAATTAGGCCGCGATGGATTCAATCTCGACGACCGTGAGCTTTTGCCGGTGCCCGACGGTGCGATGATAGCCCTTGCGGCGTTTGAATTTGTAGGCCACCACTTTGTCGGCTTTGACTTGGTCAACGACTTTGGCCGTGACCGTGGCACCTGCCACCAGCGGGGTTCCGATGGAAATTTTGTCTCCGTCGGCCAGGAGAAGAACTTCGGAGAAGGTGGTCGTGGAGTTGATTTCAGCATCCAGCAGAGCGACTTCGATAACGTCGCCTTTTTGCACCCGGTGCTGCTGACCGCCTGTTTGAATGATCGCGTAAGCCATAGAGGTAAATCTTGAGGAACGCGAAATGATGAGCTGTTTTGCCGAGTTGGCAAGCTCAAACTCTAAAAGGAAAAAGAAATTTTTCTCCTAGGCGAGGCTAGTCGAGGGCTTGACCCGCTGCAACCTGACACCGATGGTAGGTATCCCAAACTACCCTAATGAGCAACGAAACTAGCGCAGCAAAATGTCCGTTTCACCATGGCGGAGCCGCCGGGCGCGGTACTTCCAACCGGGATTGGTGGCCCAATCAACTCAACCTGAAAGTGCTGCATCAGCACTCCGAACTCTCGAATCCCATGGGCAAGGATTTTGACTATGCCAAGGAATTCGCCAGTCTGGACCTGGCTGCGGTGAAGCGCGATTTGGCGGCCTTGATGACGGACTCGCAAGATTGGTGGCCGGCGGACTTCGGGCACTACGGGCCGTTTTTCATCCGCATGGCCTGGCACAGTGCGGGAACCTACCGCACCGGAGATGGTCGCGGCGGCGGCGGCACCGGCAGTCAGCGCTTTGCTCCCTTGAATAGCTGGCCAGACAACGCCAACCTCGACAAGGCCAGGCGCCTGCTTTGGCCCATCAAACAGAAATATGGGCGCAAGCTCTCCTGGGCGGATCTGATGATTCTCGCTGGCAACGTCGCGCTGGAAACAATGGGTTTCAAAACGTTTGGGTTTGGCGGTGGGCGCGCGGATATTTGGGAGCCGGAGGAAGATATTTATTGGGGTTCGGAAGGGAAATGGCTCGAAGACCAACGGTATCAAGGAGACCGCGAATTGGAAAATCCGCTGGCGGCGGTGCAAATGGGTTTGATTTATGTGAATCCCGAAGGGCCGAATGGCCATCCCGACCCCGTGGCCGCCGCGCGCGACATCCGGGAGACTTTTGCCCGCATGGCGATGAATGATGAAGAGACGGTAGCCCTCATTGCCGGGGGACACACCTTTGGCAAATGCCACGGAGCAGGGGATGCCAGTCATGTCGGTCCGGAACCCGAAGCCGCTCCGCTGGAGCAGATGGGATTGGGTTGGAAAAGCAGCTTCGGCACGGGCAAAGGCGGCGACACCATTACTAGTGGGTTGGAAGTCACCTGGACGACCACGCCCACGCAGTGGAGCAACAACTACCTGGAGAATCTCTTCAATTACGAGTGGGAGTTGACCAAGAGCCCGGCAGGAGCTTGGCAATGGATTCCCAAAGATGGCGCGGGCGCGGGCACCGTGCCGGATGCCGCCGATCCAAATAAGAAGCACGCCCCGGCGATGCTGACCACTGATCTCTCTCTGCGTTTCGACCCGGCCTACGAGAAAATCTCCCGCCGTTTTTTGCAAAATCCGCAGGAGTTTGCCGAGGCCTTCGCCCGAGCCTGGTTCAAGCTAACCCATCGTGATATGGGGCCGCGCTCGCGCTACCTGGGGCCGGAAGTGCCCAGCGAGGAACTCATCTGGCAGGATCCGATCCCCGCAGTGAACCATCCGCTGGTGGAGGCGGAGGACATCGCCGCGTTGAAAGCCAAAGTCTTGGCCAGTGGCTTGACGGTTGCCGAGTTGGTCGGCACGGCTTGGGCTTCGGCCTCGACCTTCCGTGGTTCGGACATGCGTGGGGGGGCGAATGGCGCCCGCATCCGCCTGGCTCCGCAGAAGGACTGGCCAGTGAACGAGCCGGAAAAATTAGCCCGGGTCCTCGGCGTCCTGGAAAAAATCCAAGCGGAGTTCAATGCTTCTGCTGCCGGAGGCAAGAAGATCTCTCTGGCGGATTTAATTGTCCTCGCCGGAGGAGCTGGAATCGAAGAGGCGGCGCGGCTGGCTGGTCAGGCGGTGGAGGTGCCATTCGCCCCCGGGCGGATGGATGCGCTGGCGGAGCAAACGGATGTCGAATCTTTCGGCGTGCTAGAACCGGTAGCCGATGGCTTCCGCAACTTCCAAAAGACTCGCTTCGCCGTGCAGGCCGAGGAACTGCTCCTGGATCGAGCTCAGCTCCTCACCCTCACGGCACCAGAGATGACCGTCCTGGTGGGCGGATTGCGCGTCCTCGGCGTCAACCACGGAGGCCGCAAACACGGAGTCTTCACCGACCGAGTGGGTCAACTGACCAATGACTTCTTCGTCAACCTGTTGGACATGAGCACCGAGTGGAGCCCAACCAGCGAAGAGGCCCAGGAGTATGTGGGGCGCGATCGTAAAACCGGGGCGGTGCGTTGGACCGCAACCCGGGTGGACTTGGTCTTTGGATCAAACTCCCAACTGCGTGCTCTGGCGGAAGTCTATGCCTGTGACGATGGTGCGGAAAAATTCCGCCAAGACTTCGTCCGGGCTTGGACCAAGGTGATGAACCTCGATCGCTTCGACCTGCGGCAGTCCTAAGGTCATTGCCTCGGTAGTTCGTCCTCCGCCTCAAGCCTAAGCTGCCCGGCCGACTGGCTGGCCCCTCGCAGAGTTTTCGGGCCAGCCTCGCATGGGGATTGGTTGCCTTCCTCGCGGCTGGCACCCGAAACTCCACAGGAGTTGTGGGAGCTGGGGAAAAAACGGTCTTGGCGGGGGTGGAAGTATCAGGTCTCTATTTGCGGAGGCTGCACGGGCGGCTGCACGGATTATGATTTTTTCATCCAAATCAGTTCTGTCGGAGGGGATCCGGGTGCAGTGGCGCCAGGGAATCTGGCTTCCAGATTATAACTTGGCTCTGGATCCCCGGCGACCGTCGGAGTTGGCTTTTGTTTCCCATGCCCACAGCGATCATACTGGGCACCACACTTGCACGGTGGCCACGCCCGCCACGGCTCGATTGATGCGCGCGCGCTTTGGCTCTGGGACCGGAACTTTTGTCGAGTTACCCTACGATCGGGCATGGGAGCTTGGCTCGGCGCAGGTGCGGCTCCTGCCAGCGGGGCACATTTTTGGCTCGGCGCAGCTTTACCTTTGCGGTGAGCGGGGAGACTTGCTCTACACCGGGGATTTCAAATTGCGCGAAGGGCTCTCTTCGGATCCGGCACGGTTTTGCCGCGCGGAAACATTGATTCTCGAAGCCACCTTTGGGCTGCCGCGGTATTGTTTTCCTCCAAGCTCGGAGGTGATGGAGGGGATTCGGACTTTTTGTCGGCAGGCTTTGGAGGATGGAGACACGCCAATCCTTTTGGGGTATGCCCTTGGAAAGGCGCAGGAACTCATTCGGGTGTTGGCCGGGGAGGGGATGCCGGTGGTGCTTCACCCAGCGGTTTGGGAAATGACGCGTCTGGTGCAGGAACTGGAGGGTGCTGATGCGGATGAGGCCCGTTGGCCCGAAGTGAAAAAATACACCTGCCAGCCGCTGACCGGCCAGGTGCTAATATGCCCGCCGAGTTTGCAGGGCTCTATGTTGTTGAAGAAAATCCCGCGTCGGCGAGTGGCAATGATTAGCGGGTGGGCGCTGGAGCCGGGTGCTGTGCATCGGTATCAGTGCGATGCGGCTTTTCCTCTCAGCGATCACGCGGACTATCCCGATTTGCTGCGGGCGGTGGAGCTGGTGCAGCCGCAACGGATTTTCGTTGTGCATGGATTTGCCCGGGAGTTGGCCGCCGATTTGCGGCAGCGGGGCTATGAGGCCTGGGCTCTTGGGCAATCGGATCAGTTGGAACTTAGCCTGGCTGTTGAGCAGCCTACGCGGGGCTTGCTGCTGCGCGTGCCCGGAGCGCCGACCGATTCGGGGTGGGGTCGTTTCTGTGCCGTGGCAGAGGCCATTGGCAATGCCAGCGGGAGGATTCGCAAGGTTGAGTTACTGAGTGACTACCTGCGGCGCCTTACGGATGCGGACCTTCCTCGGGCTTTGGCCTGGTTCACCGGGCGCACGTTCCCGGATCCTTCGGAGAGCGGGGTGGTGCTCGGCCCGGTGGTTTTGCGCAAAGCTCTCTGCAAGGTGGCGGGCGTGGACGAGGGGGTATTCCGCCAGCAGGCGCGGTGGCAGCCGGACTTGGGCGTGGCGGCAGCCCGATTCCTGCCCGAGCCTGCCGCCGCAGTGAAGCTGGAGCTTTCCGAGATGGTCGCCTATCTGCATCGGCTGGCAGCCAGTCGCGGTGTGGCTGCTCGCATGGAGTTGTTGCGGGAGCAGCTTGAGAGAATGTCACCCATCGAAGCGGGCTACCTTTGCAAGGTTTTGTTGGGCGATTTGCGCATCGGGTTGCGGGAGGGGCTCATCGTGGAAGCGATCGCCCAGGCCTTTGCAGTTCCCCATACGCAGGTGGCAGAAGCAGTGATGTTGCTTGGGGATGCAGGTCGGGTCGCCGCGTTGGCCCGCGCCCGGCGGCTGGAGGAAGTCGGGCTGGTGCTTTTCCGTCCCCTGCAAGTCATGCTCGCGGGCGTTGAGCCGGATGCCGAATCAGTCTGGCGACGCTTTGCCTCCGAAGAATCCGCAGCCCCGGAGGTTTGGGTGGAGGATAAATTCGATGGCATCCGCGCGCAGATTCACCACGAGCGAGGGCGGACCGAAATTTTTTCCCGGGAGGGGCGCAACCTTACGGGGATATTTCCCGAGATTGTCCAGGCCTTGGAAGAGGAAGCGGGGGCATTCGTTTTGGACGGGGAGATCCTTGGCTGGGCGGAGGGACGACCGTTGCCTTTTGCGGAGCTGCAAAAGCGTCTCGGGCGAAATGATCCGGATTTCTTCCTAACCCAGGAAGTGCCGGTGCGGTTTTTCGCTTTTGATTTGCTTTACCGCCCGGGCCAAACCCTCTTCCGCTGGTCGCTGAGCAAGCGACGGGAGTTGCTAGAAAACCTGCGCCTACCGGAGCCCTTGGTCGTGCCTCCCCGGCGAGTCGCTCGCTCGGCCAAGGAAATAGAGGCGGCCTTCCTGGCAGCCAAAACGCGGGGCCATGAGGGGCTGGTCTTGAAGGATCCGTCCTCGGCCTATACTCCGGGTCGGCGCGGGCTCTCTTGGATCAAGCTGAAAAAGGCGCAGGCAACTCTCGATGTGGTGATAGTTGCGGCGCAATACGGACATGGGAAACGCGCCGGATTGCTGAGTGACTACACGTTTGCCGTGCGAGGGGAGGCCGGAGCCTTACTGCCCATTGGCAAGGCCTACACGGGCCTGCGCGATGCCGAGATTGAAGAACTCACCGCGATGCTTCTGGCTCTGGAAATGAGTCGGGAACATGGGCGCATCACCGTGCGGCCCGCAATCGTTCTGGAGGTGGCGTTCGACTCCATCCGTCCCAGCTCCCGCCATGCCAGTGGGTTGGCCTTGCGCTTTCCTCGCATCAAGCGTATTCGGCGCGACAAATCACCGACCGATGCCGATACGCTGGAGACGGCCTGGTCCTTGGTTCCGCCCGCAGAAAAAGCCAAGTCAAGCAGCGCGGCGTCGGGCATCTCGGAGCTTGGCTCCGGCAAAGAAAATGGAGACTCCGGCAAGAATGAGGAGCGGGATGCCGATCATTGGGCGGTAGGCCAGCCAAGCCAGGGCGATGGTAGCGAGAGTCAGCGGCAGGGCCACAGCAAAGGCTAGGAGGCTGACGCCGGCATTTACCACATTTCCCAAGAACGGAATGACACTGGCCAGGACCGAGAGCACATTCGTAATGAGTAGGAGTCCAAAGAGCATCATTAGGAAGCCGACCAGGCGCAGGATCCAGGTGAAGGTGGCGTTGGCTTCTTGCTCTTGTTGGAACATGAGCTCCGCACTGTAGGTGCCGACCTGCAACAACTCGATTGAACCCGTGCGCCCCATCGAAAAAGGCTCCAGGGTATTTCCGAGTTGTCCCGCGATGACACTCACCGCCGTGGGCAAGGCTTGTTGAAAACGAATACGCAAATCACCCACCGCCGGATTGGCAGGATCCGCACCGAGATAGAATCCTCCATCCGGAGTGAGCTTGATATCCACTTCGTGAGCTTCCGCCGCAGCCTCTGCTTCCCCCGCCGTCGCGGGCAGTGGGGTGAAGTTGTCAATGCGCTCGACCAGCTGGGGAGGGAGGACAAATTCTCCCACATGAATCCCTGTAGCGACAAAGATCTCACTCCGCACGGGCCAATTGTCGGGATTGCCATGACCAGCGGGAACTTGAAATTGCCCAGAATCAATCGGCATCTCCGACCAGACTTTACTGTAGGAGTAGGTGGTGACGGTTTCCTCGCCGCCGCCGAGCTTCTGCCTGGTTTCGGACTTTTCCGACTCCTTCCACTGATACATCTCCACGGCGCGTTGGAGTTTGAGGGCTTTGGCGGTGATGCTGAAAATCGGATCGCTCACGGGTTGTTTCGCCTCAGCCGTGCCGGTGAAGTGAATGAGCTTGCCGTCATTCTCCGGTAAGATTTTCTCCGGGGAGACGGAAATGACCTGCTCCGCGCCTTGCTTGAGCGTTTGTTCCCGCTTGATCGCCCGGCCCTCGTTCCAAGTAAGCAACACAAAAGAGCCGAGAAACAGCACTACGCCAAAGAGAATACCTCCGAGGGCGTTTGCGAGGCGTCCACCCCAGGAAGTGCTGGTGGTCTTTGTGAAGGAATCAGCACTCATGGGATGAGGAAGAGAGGCGCCCTATTCTGTGGGGGACTGCAGGGAATTGGCGATATTTTCCGCTTCGCGCATCCCTTTAGCATCGTCAGCAGCGGTGACGAACCACATCTGAGCCAGCTTCCCATCGTTCAATTCACACCAAGCCACCCCGATGCTGACATCCTCTCCCTGATCGCTTTTCCCAGAGCCCGTCGCATAGAAACCGCTCAAGCCTCCCGGAGTCCAATCTTTGGCCTCGCTGAGCTCGACCTGTGTAAAAAGTTTCCGGATGTGGCTCAGGGTATCGTCAATCGCGGCTTTGAGAGTTTCTTCATCACCCGGGATGGTGCGGAAGGAAAAGAGGGCGCCTGTGGGGCCATCGAGGTGAAAAAATTCGCCATCATTCTCCGCCGGTGTGAGTTCCCAGGTCTCCGGGACTTCAATGAGGAAACTGGGTTCCTCAATTGTCGGATAAGCAACCACGTGGGTTTCCTGGGCCATCGCAGAAAAGAGGGTGAGTGCGAGGAAGGCCAGAGCGGAAAGAAGGAAGGGTTTCATGGGGGGAGCAGTGCGGGGTTGCAGTTGGATTGGGCGACGGAATGAGGCGGGATGGATCGTAAGTCAAGGGCAAACCTTCGAGAATTTCCCAGGGCGCCCTGGGTGGAAACGGAAGTTTCCGCTGCTAATGGAGTTTTACGTTCGTTTAGTTTGCAGATGATGAAACTGCTTCTCACCATTGCCCTCAGCCCGAGCCTAATGATGGGCTCAACAGAAGTCGCTTCTGCAGAGGTGACCGAGGGGGCTGATCTTTCTGCAGACTGGGCGCTGGCTTTACCGGGATGGCGTTATGAATTTCCCCGGGATCACGGGAGCCATCGGGACTTTAAGACCGAGTGGTGGTATTTCACGGGGAACTTAGCTTCTCCAGAAGGTCGCGAGTTTGGCTACCAACTAACTTTTTTCCGCCAGGGCATGCGGCGGGAGCTGCCGCCCGGAATCACCAGTCGCTTCGCGGTGCGGGATTTGTGGTTCGCTCATTTTGCCGTGGCGGATTTGCCGGGACAAAATTATCGGCACTTTCACCGTTGGAGCCGGGGCGCGTTTGGGGAGGCCGGAGCCCGAGAGGCCAACGACGAATCGGCTGCGCAAGAGGGCTGGGTTTGGATTGAGGATTGGCGGGCCGAGCAAAGGCCTGATGGGACTTGGCGACTGCGGGCGCAGGATGGAGGAGTAGGCATCGAGTTGGAGTTGCATTCGCTCAAAGCACCCGTTTTTCACGGGGCGGATGGGGTGAGTCAGAAAGCCGCTGGCCCGGGCCGAGCCTCGCATTATTACTCTTTTACCCGGCTGGCAACCAAGGGCTGGGTGGACATCGAAGGGCAGCGGCATCTGGTTGAGGGACTGACTTGGTATGATCACGAATGGGCCACGAACCAACTCACTGCTGAGCAGACCGGTTGGGATTGGTTCAGCCTGCAATTTGAGGATGGATCCGAGCTCATGCTTTTCCAAATTCGCACTCGGGATGGAAGGCGGGATCCCTTTTCTGGAGGCACCTGGATTGGTCCTGATGGGCAAACAACCGCAATTACCAATGCGGACTTCCGGTTGGAGCCACGTCGGCATTGGCAAAGCTCAAAAACTGAAGGCCGCTACCCGGTGGCTTGGGAGCTGGAAATCGCGCCCTTGCAGTTGCAGTTGCAAATCTCCACTCCGCTAGAGAAACAAGAGTTCCACCAGCCGCCAATTTTTTACTGGGAGGGAGCGATCCGGGCGCAGGGCACGCGGAAAGGTCAGGCACTTCGTGGGCGCGGTTACTTGGAAATGACCGGCTATGGCTCACCGATCGTGGGGATGCAGGCCGTTGAGTAGGGAAGCAGAGTTTCTCGGGATTTGACCCCCGGGCAGGGAAGCGTTAGCTGTATCCGCTTCATGAGCGAATACAAAGACACCCTGCAACTCCCGCAAACGGATTTTCCCATGAAGGCGGGGTTGCCACAGCGCGAACCGGCCTTCTTGCAGCGTTGGGAGCAGGAGGGGCTCTACGAAAAAATTCAAGCCGCCCGCGCGGGGGCTCCGACATACATTTTACATGATGGCCCACCGTTTGCGAATGGGGACGTGCACATGGGAACCGCCCTCAATAAGGTGCTCAAGGACTTGGTGATCAAATCCAAGACCATGGCCGGATACCGTGCTCCTTTTGTCCCCGGCTGGGACTGCCATGGGCTGCCGATCGAGTTCAAAGTGGTCAAAGAGTCGCAGGGATTGTCCCCGGTGGAAATTCGCGAGCGGTCGGAAGCCTACGCGAGGAAGTTTATTGAGGTGCAGAAGGCGCAGTTTCGCCGCTTGGGGGTCTTGGGCGATTGGGAGCATCCCTACCTGACTCTTGACCCGGCTTACGAGGCGGAAATCCTCCGCGCCTTTGCGGGTTTGGTGGAGCGCGGCCTGGTCTATCGCAAGAAGAAGCCAGTACTCTGGTCCTACGGCGCCGGAACGGCCCTTGCAGAGGCTGAAGTGGAGTATCAGGAAAAAGTATCGCCTTCTGTTTTTGTGAAGTTCCCGGTGGCTGCCGGGGAGCTTGCCGGGGCGGCAGTGCTCATCTGGACCACCACGCCGTGGACCTTGCCAGCCAATCTGGCCATCGCAGTGCATCCGCGTCTGGCCTACGTCGAAGTGGAGTTACCCGGTCATGGGCGGGTGATTTTAGCCGAGGGGCTCCTGACCTCGCTGGCGCAGAAATTGGGGGTGCACCCGCCTTCGGTGCGTCATCGGTGGCACGGTGCTGACTTGCTGGGCACGGTAGCCCGCCATCCTTTTCTCGAGCGTTCCGTGCCAATCCTAACTGCCGATTTCGTCACGCTCGAAGCGGGCTCCGGCTGTGTGCATATCGCCCCGGGACATGGGGAAGATGATTATCACTTGGGGCAGGAGCACGGTCTGGAAATGCTCTCACCGGTGGATGATCACGGCTGCTTCACAGCAGAATGTGGGGTTCCGGAGTTGGTGGGGCAGTTGGTTTTTGCGGCGAATTCGCAAGTGGTGGAGATTCTGCGTGAGCGCGGGGCCCTGGTTTTGCAGGAGGCCTACCAGCACTCCTATCCTCATTGTTGGCGCTCCAAGACTCCGGTGATTTTCCGGGCGGTGGAGCAATTTTTTATTCGCATAGATTCCATGCGCGAAAGGGCGTTGGCCGCTGTGGATGCCGCAGAGTGGATTCCCCACTGGGGACGCAATCGCATCCGCGGGACGGTCGAGGCGCGACCGGATTGGTGCATCTCGCGGCAGCGCACCTGGGGCGTGCCGCTGCCGGTTTTCTATGATAAGCACGGCGAGCCCATGCTCTCGGCGGAACTCATCCTCCGCGTGGCTGATCTAGTCGCCCGCGAAGGCACGAATTGCTGGTTCAGCTGGGATGATGCCCGGTGGAATGAGGAACTGGCTCTCCCCGAAGGCACTCACCGGCGTTTGGACACCCTGGATGTCTGGATTGATTCCGGCGTCAGCCACCTCGCGGTCCTGGAAGCTCACCCGGCTCTTTCTGCCCCGGCAGATCTCTACCTGGAGGCCACAGATCAGCATCGTGGTTGGTTTCAGTCCTCGCTCATGACCTCAGTCGCCCTGCGGGATCGGGCACCTTATCGCACCGTTCTGACCCATGGATTTGTCGTGGATGTGGATACGCGGCGAAAAATTTCCAAATCCGAACAAGGGGGCTATCAGAAGCCGACCGATGCCGCGCACTATGTGAACAAATACGGCGCCGACCTGGTTCGCCTGTGGGTCTGCAGCGTGAACTTCACCGACGATGTGCCGTTTTCAGAGGAAATCTTCACCCGCCTGAGCGATGCCTACCGCCGACTACGCAACACCCTGCGAATTCTCCTGGGCAATCTCGCGGGCTTTGACGCCGCGCGGGATGCGGTTTCGCCGGGGGATTTTACCCCCGTGGACCGCTGGATTTTAGGCGAGCTCGACGAGGTGATTCGGGAGTGTCGGGCAGCTTACGAGAAGCTGGAATTTCACCGGGTCTATCAATTGCTCACCCAGTTTTGCGCGGTTGAGTTAAGTAGCCAATATATTGATATAACCAAGGATCGGCTTTACTGCGATGCGGCCGGGAGTTTGCGGCGCAGAGCCTCGCAAACGGCCATGCACCGGATTTTCAGTGCCCTCACGCGTCTGCTGGCTCCGATCCTTGTTTTTACCGCCGAGGAGGCTTGGGGCTATTTCTCTCCTGGCGATTCGGTGCACTTGCAGAATTTTCCCGAAGCGAGTGATGTTGCAGATCCGGCGGTGGAAGAGGTGCGTGGCTGGTTGGACATTCGGGCTCGGGTGGCCCAGAGCGTGGAGGCTGCGACCAAGGCGGGCATCATCGGTAAGCCGCTCGAGGCTCGGGTGATTTTACAAGTCCCCACCGCGCGGTATCCGGCGGTAACCGAGCGTCAGAGCGAGCTCGAGGAGTTTCTTATTCTTAGCGACTTGAAAATCCGCGCCGGAGCTGATTGGAAAGTCGAAGTGGAAAGAACTCCCCGGCAACGTTGCGAACGTTGCTGGCGGCATCGGGAAGAGGTCGGCCAATCTGCGGTTCACCCGGGGCTTTGTGGGCGCTGCGAGGAGGCGGTGAGCGCCCGCTGAGGCCTGCCACCACACGTCCGCATGGCTTCCTGGCGTTTACTGGCGGCTCTTTCCCTGCCCCTTTATCTGCTTGATCAGGCGACCAAGCTCGCCGTTCTGCATTGGATCGCACCCGGAGCGGAAATTCCCATTATTCCGGGTTTCTTCAATCTGGTGCATGTTTACAATACCGGAGCTGCCTTTGGCATGGGGCGGAGTAACAATACCTTCTTTCTGGTCCTGTCTGCGGTGGCGCTCTGCGTGATCTTGCTGCTGTGGTGGCGGAGGACTTTTCAGCAGCCGGGCACCCGCGTTGCTGTGGCCGTCTTACTTGCGGGCGTGGCCGGGAATCTCACGGATCGCATCTGGCACGGGCACGTCATTGATTTCTTGGATTTCATTCTGCCGCTCTACGGGCACTGGCCGGCGTTCAATGTCGCTGACTCCTGCATCTGCGTTGCGGCGTTTCTGCTGGTCTGGATGTCCTTCCGCGAACCTCCCAGCACTTTAGCCAAGCTCACCAAGTCGGAGGCGGATGCGGCTGGGCCTCCTGCAGCTTCCAGTCGCCCGGAAAACGACTCTGCCGCACGTAACGAAGGGTAAACTTCCCCGGCCAGTTGTTCGCTTCCTGCACCACCAAGCTGGCCAAGGCCGTGCCTTCGCCAGTGAGCTCCAGCCTCGTGATAAGCAAGAACTCCTGCGGGCTCAGACGTTGCCATTGCGTCTCGATCGGGCGAATTTCCAGCCAGAAAAACTGCCGAAAAACCTCTGCCAGTTGCGCGACAGTCTGGCGGCGGTTCTCATGCCAAGGATCCTCGTAACTTTCCGCCAGATGGCCGGTGACCCTCTTCCAATCGCGCTTCTCCAGAGCCCGCAGCAGGCCAACAAACTCCCTCTCAACGACCCGCTGGGGAGCGAAATGCCACACCAGCCCTAGGACCATCGCGGCGGTCACTGAACAAGCCAGCCCAAGCAGGGGGCGCTTGTAATTCATCCAAAGCCATTCCCACATTGTGAAAAAATCAGCCTCCTGCCAGTGTTCCCGGTTGTCAATGCAGCTTCTTTACCCTAGGCTGTCCGTTTACCTCGTAATCCGGGTCTCGGATGGGTGACAGAGCGGTCGAATGTGCACGCCTGGAAAGCGTGTGTGCCTTAACCGGCACCGCGGGTTCGAATCCCGCCCCATCCGCCAGGGCCGAAAAAGCGTGCGGCCCCGAGCAACTCTCCGAGAAAAAAACCAAAAAAAATCCGCACTCACCAAAAGGCGAATCCGGATTAGAAATTGGCTGCGCGGAGGAAGATGATTCAACTTGGGACACTTCTTCGGCAGCGGGAGGAGTGGGAATTTGTACTCAGTGCGGGGCTGGAAGCGGAAGAGCGAAAGCGCCGCAGACTGAGCAGCAGCCCCGCTGCTCCAAGCAAGAAAACTGCAGCGGGTTCGGGAAGGGGCAGCACCGAAGCCGCCGTCGTGCCGATAGGAATTACATTATACGTGAGGTTGAAAAACAAAGCCCGATAACCCGCTGACAGAAGGTTGTCGGTCGGCAAAAGGAGCAGGGAGAATTATTTGGTGGTTCCAGAGAGCCAGCTGGAGGAACCATCGAAGCCTCGCGATGCGCTTTCCGTATTCACATTCCACGGGGTGGCGTTTCCGGTAGTTTCCAGGCCCGCGTAGGTGAGGCCAGAACTAGGCCTCCGGCGAGTGTGAGTAGGGAGGGTTAAATTTTTCTCGGGTTGGAGTGGGTGTGTGGTGGTAGTGAAGTCCGGTTTCAGTTTTGCCAGAAGCGGAAAGTGGAGCTATGAAAATGAAGCGCTTCAGAAAGCATAGGGATTAGCGTGAGGTCATGCGCAAGCGGAAGAAGCGCTGGGGGCTAGGAGAGGGGACAGAGACTTCGACTTGTTCGCCGACGGTGCCGGGGTTGAAGCTGTGGGCTGTCCAGGTGGAGAGATCTGTGGAGGATTCGATGAGGTAATCGAGATCCGCACGGGCGCGGAAGAAACGGAGTTTGCCGACTGCCAGGTCGAGTTCCATCGGTGCTGGGGAGTTGGCCGCGAGGGGGTTACGGCCGAGAGCGTATTCGATAAAGTTGTTTAAGCCATCTCCGTCCGGATCTGCTGTATCAGCAGCTTGGCCGGAATTGAGCGGCGTGCCAAATTGCTCCTGCCGCCACTGGGCTTGGGGCGTGGGCGCAAGGACCATGATGGTAACGGAGGTGGTAGCTTGGGCACCGAAGAGATCAACCACGGTGAGAGTGACGGTGTAGTTTCCAGGTTGGGAGAAACTACGGGTGAGCTGCACGACCGATTCTCCCTCGGGTCCATTCCCCAGGTTCCACTCGTAGCCGATGACGACGTCACCCGGGTCGGGATCGGTGGAGTTGCTGCCCGAAAAAGTCACCGTCAGCGGAGCCAACCCGACCGTGACCGAGGGAGAAATGACGGCCGTGGGCGCGCGATTGGCCGGAGTTTGGACGAAGTAGGGGGGGGACGGACTGGAGAGGTTTCCTTCGGCATCCCGGGCTCGCACGGTGAAGCTGTAGTTTCCGGAGGGGAAAAGCCCCGTGGCATTGAAGGTGGTGGCGTTTGTCGTGCCGGCCAGGATCCCATCGCGGTAAACCTGATAGGCCACGACCCCCACATTGTCTGTGGAAGCGTTCCAGGACAACGTGGCGCCATTGACACGAATGTCCGTGGCGGTGAGTCCCGTGGGAGAAGTGGGTGCCTGATCGTCAAAAGGAACATTGATCCCTGGCAGCCCCATTCCGTTGGGAACCGTGCTATTCCGGGCGAGCTGAATCTTGTCCAGAACCGTGCCATTTTCTCGCCAGGAAAATTCGATCACGGCCGGACCCGCGCTGAGGTTCAGTTGGTTCGGAAAGGCCGCCCAGACGTATCCGGCACTGCGGTTGCCGATGTTGTTCCAGTTAAACCACGCTCCGCCATTGACCCGGACAAAAAACGAATCGTCTTCGGCACTGGGAGCGCTCACCCGAGCCTGCAGCGTGTAGTTTCCCGTGGTGGGCACATTGAATTCGAATCGCACTATGTCAGAGGCGTCCACAGGATCGGGGGATGTGGTGGCGCGATTGTAGATGGGGTTAATCACCACTGCCCGTCCCAGCGAGGCAAAGGCGGATTCCACAAACTGCCATTTGGAACCGATGGTGGCATATTCTGCCTCCAAGGCGATGGGCTCCATGGCGGTGGTCCGAGCTTCGACAAAGACCCGGGATTGGGCGGTCTTTCCTTCGTTGTCGGTGACCGTGAGCGTCACCGGCCAGACCCCGGCCGCAAAAGTGCGAGTGGTGCTGGTGGAGTTGGCGGTGGTTCCGTCCCCCAGATCCCATTGCCAGCTGACGATCGAGCCATCCGGATCGGAAGAGCCCGAGCCACTGAGTTGCACCGTGAGCGGGGCCAGACCTCGGAGAGGGAAAGCGCTTATGACGGCATTTGGCAAACCTGTTCCGACTTCATACACCGCATACGGTTCGTTACTCACCACGTCCCAGACCAGTTGCCAGGCATATTCCGCAAACGCCTGGGAAACGGAATACCCGCTGGCAAACTCCTGCCGCATGGCTCCCGTGGGCGGAACGCGAAACATGGTGGAGAAAAGCGTCAGGGTTGCCAGGTAGCGACCGCGGGCATTGAAGTGGTTGGTGGAATCCAGCAAATCAGCCAGGGAGCTGACCTCCGGAACCGAGTGCCCCAGCCCGAGACGACGATCGAGCTCGGCAATCACGTGTTGGATGGGCACCAAGCCGATCGGGCGCCCGGGGAAGTTCGTGCGCAGCTGATCCACCACGCCGTGGAAAAAAGCCTTGGAGCCGGTGTTGGAGGCATTTTGGGTGTTGAATCCCGCCGCAAAAGCCCCCGGCGGACTGATCGGGAGTTTTCCCAGAGAGGAGGTAGCCAAAATCAGAACCCGAGTTTGGCTGTGGTGAGTGTAAATAAGGTTGGTGAATTGGCTGGCAGCCGTGGCAGCTCCGCCCAGAGTCTCATCCCATGGTTGCAGGGTGACGAAATTCCAGGATTTGGCGGGCAGAGCCTGTGGGTAGTAACCCTGCTGTTGGATTCCAGATCCCGGATTATTCCAGATAAAACCCAACCCAGCCCCCGGAATCATGTGCCGTCCAAAATCCAGGGGACGCTGCAAGGAAAGGGCGACGTTACTAATCCCGATCGCGTGGTCGCTGAAGCTGTTGCCAATGGTGTAGAGAGAAGTCGTATTCTGCGCCTGAAGGCTCCAGGTTTGCAGTCCCAACAGAGCGCAAACCACCCAGCGCTTTTGCGGCCAGAGAAGCTGTAAGGGCAGGGGAATACTCATGGATGAGAAAGACTATGGAAATATCACTCCTCCCCGCGCGGCTTGGCAAAGGTCTTGCATCTGAAGCGTTTCAATGGCCGATGGGGAGCAGGAGGAATGAACGGCCGGGGACGCGGAGAGGTGGCAGTGCAAGTTGGGACACGGGGTGGAGTGGGTGAATTTTGCCTCCTACCGCAATAGGAAGGAGGCCTCCCGGATTTTGTATCACCGCGACGTGACCGGGTTCTTTTACAGTTCGCCGAGGGCTGTGCTGCTGGCCCCAGCATGGCTGCGGGGCTTTGCTCGGCAGCGTTTTTCGGTGGTTAACTTCACCCGGGCCGGGCCCCAGAGCTGCTGTTTCGGAGAATTCGCCATGGTGCCTTTGATCCTAAATCCCGCAGTTCTACTCTCGAAGAACCGCAAAATTTACTGGGAAGAACTTGCAGCAACTTGAAGTGGCGCAGAAAAAAGCGACTTCGAAAATCGGCATCCGATTCACCTCCTGGGTGAACACCAGACACCTGCAGAAAGTGCTTCAAGTTGCTCATCTCCATGCTCTTCATGCCCTTCGAGGTGATTTAGACTGCGGTTTGTAGGTTTATACCTGCGAACCCCAAACGACCCGTTTTTTAACGGTGTGTTAGGGAGGCGGAATGAAAGCCGAGTAGCCAGCCAGATTCTGACAGGATGGGGGGAATCAGGGTTTCCAGAGTTGAAGGACGCGGAGGTAGTTGGCGCGCTCGAATTCGGAGGGGTCGGGGCTTTTGAGAGAGGAGAGACAGCCGCGCATCTCGGAAACCTGACCGTATTCGTGTTCCTCCATCCAATCTTGGAAACCGCGTAGCAGAGGCGGGAAGGCGTCCACGCCTTGGCGGAGCAGCAGGGACACGACCTGAATGGCATCGGCGCCAGCCATGATGGCTTTGACGGCGTCTTGCACATGGTGGACTCCACCGCTGAGCGCGAGCGAAAGCGGGGTGCGCCCATGGAGGATGGCCATCCAGCGCAACCGTAGGAGTAATTCCGAAGAGGTGGAAAGATAAAGGCGAGGCTCGACGGCAAGGTCTTCGATATTGAGGTCGGGTTGATAAAAACGGTTGAAGAGCACGACGCCATTGGCTCCGCAGGCTTCGATGCGTTTGATGACGTGCGGGAGGGAAGTGTAGAAGGGAGCGAGCTTAACCGCCAAGGGGATGCGGATTTGTTGGCGGACGCTGCGGACGATTTCTTCCAGACGTTGCTCAATTTCTTCCCCCGAGATGTCGGGGGAGGTCGGGAGGTCGTAGATGTTGAGTTCCAAAGCATCGGCTCCGGCTTGTTCAATTTGCCGGGCATAATCCACCCAACCACCTGCCGTGCGCCCGTTCAGAGAGCCAATTACTGGAATGGCGATGCGATCTTTGATGCGCCGGATCTGGTGCAGGTAGTCCTCGGCCCCGAAGGTGTAATCATCCAAGTCGGGAAAATACGAGAGGGCCTCGGCGTAGGAATCGGCGGATTTCTCCAGGGCCGTGACGGCGGCTTCGGCGTCCCGGGTGAGTTGTTCCTCGAAAAGGGAATGTAGCACGATGCCCGCGGCACCGGCATCCTCGAGTTGCAAAACTTTGTCGAGGCTTTCCACGAGTGGAGAGGCGCCGATGAGAAAGGGGTTGCGCAGCGGCAAGCCGAGGTAGGAGGTGCTGAGCATGGCGGTTTTCACTTAGGAGGGAGGGGAGTTGGGAGCGAAGGGCGCGGCGAGTTTTTGGTAGAAGGCGAAGTGTTCCTCGGCCTGGGTCTGGGCGAGCTCACCGAGTTCGCGTGCACGCTCGGGATCCATGGCTCCGAGCAGGCGGTAGCGGACTTCGTTCTCGGTGAAACGGGCCACGGGAACTTTAGGCGGCGCGCAATCGAGCACGAAGGGATTCAGCCCCTCGGCCCTGCGGCGGGGGTCATAGCGATAGAGCGGCCAGTAACCAGAATCCACGGCGAGCTTTTGCTGCTCGAGACCATGGGCGAGGTTGTAGCCGTGAGCGATGCAGTGGCTGTAGGCGATGATGAGAGAGGTGCCGGGGTAGCTGGCGGCTTCGGTGAAGGCCTTCACGGTTTGGGAATCCTTGGCCCCCAAGGCCACGCGGGCCACATAAACATGGCCGAAGTTGATGGCATGCAGGCCAAGATCTTTTTTCCGGCGCTCCTTGCCCTTGGCGGCGAATTTTGCCACCGCACCGACCTGTGTGGACTTGGATGCCTGGCCGCCGGTATTGGAGTAAACCTCGGTATCGAGCACCAAGATATTTAGATTGGCACCCAAAGAGAGCACGTGGTCGAGTCCACCGAAACCGATGTCGTAGGCCCAGCCATCCCCGCCGACAATCCAGACCGATTTTTCCACGAGGTAATCGGCCAAGGTGCGGAGCTCGCGCGCAGCCGGTAGATCGAGTGCGGCCAGTTTGCTTTGCAGATGGTTGACGCGTTCGCGCTGGGCGGCAATTTCCTTTTCCGTGTTCTGGTGGGCGGTGAGGAGTTCGTGCGAGAGGTCGTCGCCGAGTCGTGGGGCGAGGTGCTTCAGAAGGTGGCGAGCGGCCTCGCGTTTCCGATCCAAGCCAAGGCGGAGGCCGAGTCCGAATTCTGCGTTATCCTCAAAGAGGGAATTTGCCCAGGCGGGGCCGCGGCCTTCGCGGTTGGTCGTGTAGGGCGTGGTGGGGAGGTTGCCACCATAGATTGATGAGCAGCCGGTGGCGTTGGCGATCAAGGCCCGGTCGCCATAGAGTTGGCTGAGCAACTTGAGGTAAGGCGTTTCCCCGCAGCCGACGCAGGCCCCGGAAAACTCGAAGAGCGGCTCAAGGAATTGCGAGTCTTTCACCAAGTCGGGGCGCAAACGCTCACGGTCGGGTTCTGGCAGATTGAGGAAAAAGGCAAAATTCGTGCGCTCGACTTCACGGCGTTCCAATTGGGAGACCGCATCCAAGGCCTTGTGGCGTGGGTTGGTTTTGTCTTTGGCAGGACACACTTGGATGCACAGCCGGCATCCGGTGCAGTCCTCGGCGGCAACTTGAATGGTGTAGCGATGGCCTTTGAGCTCGGGGGAGCGAAAAGGTGCCGATAGGAAGGTCTCGGGGGCGTTCTGTAGGGCTTCGACGGGGTAGTGTTTGGCGCGGATGGCAGCGTGGGGGCAGACCAGCACGCACTTGTTGCACTGGATACAGAGATCGGCATCCCAGGCGGGGATTTCCTGGGCGAGGTTGCGTTTTTCCCATTTGCTGGTTCCGGTGGGCCAAGTTCCATCCACCGGGAAGGCACTCACGGGAAGGAGATCTCCTTGACCGGCCAAGAGAACGCCTTCCACCGCACGCACAAAGTCGGGAGCTGAATCTGGAACCATGGGAATGCGGTGTCGTGTGGAGGTGACCTCCGATGGCACGTTGAGCTGCTGCAGCCCGGCGAGCGAAGCATCTACGGCAGCGCAGTTCTTTTCCACGATTTCGGGTCCTTTGCGGCCATAGGTTTTGGCAATGGCGCGTTTGATGGCCCCGATGGCCTGCTCGACAGGAATGACCCCGGCGAGGGCAAAAAAGCAGACCTGCATGATGGTATTGATCCGGCCGCCCATGCCGTTCTCCCGTGCGACGCGGTAGGCATCTATAACAAAAACCCGAAGTTCCTTCTCGAGGATGGCGTGTTGAGTTTCGCGGTCCAGATGGTGCCAGACTTCCTCGACGGGGTGCGGGCTATTTAGCAGGAAGGTGCTGCCGGGCTTCGCGGTGGCTAGAATGTCGTATTGGGAAAGAAGATGCCACTGGTGGCACGCGGTAAAATCTGCCTGATGCACGAGGTAGGGGGCGCGAATCGGGTCCGCGCCGAAACGCAGGTGGGAAATAGTGATGCCGCCGGATTTTTTGGAGTCGTAAACAAAATAGGCCTGGGCGTGGGCCCCGGTCTCTTCGCTGATGATTTTGATGGTATTCTTATTGGCCCCGACCGTGCCATCGGAGCCAAGACCATAAAAAAGGGCCTCGGTTACACCGGGCATGGCCAGTTGCCAAGAGGGGTCGTAGTTTACCGAGAGTCCGGTGACATCATCTTGAATACCCACTGTGAAGTGCCGACGCGGGGCGGGTCCGGCGAGCTCGGTAAAAACTCCGCGGACCATGGCAGGAGTGAATTCTTTGGAGGCCAAACCGTAGCGCCCGCCATAGACCTCGGGAGCAATCAAACCCTGGGAGCGGGTTTCAGCCAGAGCTGCGACGACGTCTTGGAAAAGCGGCTCTCCGACTGCGCCGGGTTCTTTGGTGCGGTCAAGAACGCCCACGCGTTGCACCGTTTTCGGCAAAGCTGCAACAAAAGCCTCGACCGGGAAAGGGCGATACAAATGCACCGTGACGACCCCGACTTTCTGCCCCTCGGCTTGCAAGGCGCGGACGGTTTCGCGGGCCGTTTCCGCTCCGGAACCCATGAGGACCAGCACCTTCTCTGCGGCGGGATCTCCGAAGTATTCGCAAAGATGATATTGGCGCCCGGTGAGTTCGGCGAAGCGATCCATGGTTTCCTGCACCAAGCCGGGAAGGGCTTGATAATAAACATTGGCGGCTTCGCGCGCCTGGAAAAACGCGTCCGGATTTTGTGCCGTGCCGCGCAGAACAGGGTGATCCGGGCTGAGTGCGCGAGAGGTCACTGCGGCCAAATCTTCCTCCCGCAACAGAGCGCGCAGCAGATCATCGGAAAGCACTTCCACATCGTTGATTTCATGAGAGGTGCGGAAGCCGTCGAAGAAGTGGATAAAAGGCACGCGCCCACGCAGGGTGGCGGCATGGGCGATGGCGGCCAGATCGTGAGCCTCCTGGGGATTGGTCGAACCTAGGAGCGCCATGCCGGTCTGCCGCACCGCCATGATGTCGGAGTGATCGCCGAAAATCGAGAGCGCATGGGTGGCCACGGTCCTTGCCGTGACGTGGATGCAGCACGGAAGCAGTTGGCCGGCCAATTTGTAGAGGATGGGAATCATCAGCAGCAGGCCCTGCGAGGCGGTGAAGGTGGTGGCAAGGGCACCGCTTTGGAGCATGCCATGCACGGCACCCGCGACTCCCGCCTCGGATTGCATTTCGGTGATGCTGGGCACCGTGCCCCAAAGGTTCGGCTTCTTCTTGGCCGCCCACTCGTCAGCAAATTCTCCCATCGGAGTGGAGGGAGTGATGGGATAAATCGCAATGCTTTCGCTCATCCGGTAAGCGACTGAAGCGGCGGCCTCGTTGCCGTCCCAACTGACTCGCTCCACCTCTCGGAGCATCGGATTGGCGTGGGGAGCTGCGGCGGACGTTGCAATAGACGCGGATTTCATTAGGCTGTTAAGGAATCTAGAACTAAGAGGACTTTTGAGTCAAGAATGAAGCCAGAAGAAAATCATGTCTCATTGCCGGGGGAGGTGGCCGATTTGCGCCGCAACTATGCGCGCGGGGAGCTGCGGCGGGAAGATTTGTTGGCTGATCCGGTGGAGCAATTCCGGCGTTGGTTTGAGGAAGCTCGGGGTGCGGATTTACTGGAGCCGAACGCGATGACTCTGGCCACGGCGGATGCAGCCGGGCGGGTGACGGCGCGAACGGTTCTGCTCAAGGCTTACGACGCGCGAGGTTTCGTGTTTTTCACCAACTACGGCAGCCGTAAGGCGCAACAATTGGCGGAAAATCCCCGCGCGGCTTTGCTCTTCGCCTGGTTGCCGTTGGAACGGCAGGTAGCGATCACGGGGCGGGCGGAGCGCATTTCCACTGCGGAATCCATTGCCTATTTTTTGAGTCGGCCATTTGGCAGCCGACTTGGGGCGTGGGTTTCCGAGCAGAGCCGAATCGTTTCCTCGCGGGCCTTGCTGGAAGCAAAATTTCGGCAACTGAAGGAGAAGTTTGCCGATGGAGAAATCCCCATGCCAGAGTGGTGGGGAGGGATTCGGGTGGTGCCGGATTCCGTAGAGTTTTGGCAAGGCGGGCCAAATCGTCTGCATGACCGCTTCCTTTATTCCCGGGAAAACGAGGCGGCACCTTGGACCATTGCACGGTTGCAGCCATGAAGTGGCTGTGGATCTTGCTCACAAGCGGGGCGGTCGCCTTGGGGAGCGGTTGCGCCACCACCGAGCGGCCGGTGGTGAGTGGTTTTCTCAGTGATGAGGGGATGATTTACACCAAGCGAGAGCCGGAGCCGTGGGGGGCGCGTTCCACCCTGAATGTGCGGCCGCTGGAGTTTTAGAATCCCGGATGCTCTCCCTCAGCATCATCACTCCCACTTGGAATCGGGCCAAGCAACTTCCCAAGTTTTTTGAGGCGCTGCGAGCGATGCAGCCGGCTCCCTCTGAGCATCTGCTGGTGGACAACCGCTCGACGGATGGCACGCACGAGCTCATTGCCGACTACGCGCGTGCGGTTCCTTGGCCGGTGGTGCATCTGCGGGAGGGAGATTCTGGTCTCTACGATGCGATGAATCAAGGGGCGGTGCGGGCGAAGGGAGAGGTCTTGTATTTTCTCAATGACGACGATCGGGCGGACCAGCGCGGGCTGGGGGATTTATTGCGGTTGTTGGAGAGGACGCGGGCGCAAATCGCTTTTGGGGATGTATGGCGGGAGGATCCGGTTACCGGGCTGCGGCAGCTGCGGCGGCACCGGCAAATGAATTTCCTCACCCTGGCGGAACGCAGCATTTGCCAGCAGGCGACTCTCTATCGGCGGGAGGCTTGGCGAGCGGTGGGTCCTTTTGATGCCAGTCTGAAATTCGGCGGGGATTACGACTGGATGCTGCGAGCCCTGCGGGAGATGAAACTTTCCGCAGTTTATGGGGCCTGGCCAGTGGCAATTTTTGCCTTGGGGGGGATTTCCACCCAAGCGGAACTTTCCAAGTCCTTTGCCGAGGAAATGCAGGAAATCAGGCAGCGCTACTACCTGCCCGAGGATCTCCAGCGGGCGCGGAAATTTCGGCGCTGGTGGCGCAAATGGCCGGGGGGCTTGAGCCTGGGGGGCCTACCAACTGATCTATTTCGCGTGCGCAGTTTTCTGCGATGGGGAGGGGCTTTTTTTCCAGATCCGCGAGCTTTGCTGCAACTTTAGTGTGGGCGGTTAGTTGCTGCTCCGACTGCCAGAGGAGGAGGTTTTTTCCATTTCGCTGAGATTGAGGAAAGGCACCACCCCGCTGGAGGAGATTCTTGGCAAGACGCCATCCCATTTTTCCACCGCCCGGAGTTGGATGATCTCGGGACTTTCGCGCAAGGCCTGTGCCTCGCGCTTAATAGCCTCCGCCCGCTGCACGGATTCGACCTCGATGGTGTAGGCAGCGGCTTCGGCCGCGAGCTTGCGTTCTGCGGCGGCAGCTTCGGCCTGGGTGACGCGCATGGTTTTTTCGTTGCGGGCCTGCAGAGCCTGCTGCTCGGCTTTTACTTTGGCCTCAATGGCGCGGTTGAACTCCTCGCTGAAGCTAAAATCCGTGATGGCGATGTTGGCGATGTTGATTGCCCCGACGAGCTCCTTTTCCCGCAAGGTGCGATCAATAAAGGAGGTCAGAGCCTCTTGAATGCGTTGCTTGACGAGTTCGCGGCGAGTGACCAATTCCTCGGCGGTGAACTGAGCGGTAATAGCTTTGACAGACTCCTGGATTGCTGGTTCCACCACCGTCGTGGAAACCGCTTGGGGGCGACCGATACGTTGGAAGGTGAGGGGAGCAAGGGCTCCGTTGAGAGAATAGGTAACGGTGACTTCGGTGGTGACGGTTTGCAGATCTTTGGAGGCTGCGGAAGCCTTGTTGTGCGAGGGACGCAGCCGGACATCTATCTGCTCGACCTGGTCCATGAAGGGACGTTTGAAGTGGAGGCCTTCGGGGAGAGGTTCACGCTGCACAGCACCGAAGCGTTTGACCACTCCGACATTGCCGGCATCCACCACGACGATGAGACCTCCAAGGACCACAAGGACGACGACGAGCAACAGAATGACCGGGATGATTCCGGCCAAGGCGACATTACCAGAGCGAGAGAAGCGGGGGAGGGATTTCATAAAGCGGCGGCGGAAGTTTTGCCGTTGAGACGGGCTTGAATAAAAGAGCGAAGGCACGCTGTGAGAAAAACCAGGCAAAGAAGGCCGAAGGAAAACTGCAGCCAGATGGCTGTGGCGCTCGGCTCCACAGGTTGTCCCGCGAGAACCGTGCCAAGTTTGGGCAGACTGCGGCCCAGCCCACCCAGCACTCCCACAAGACTCAGGACCGCTGCTAGATGCATGGAGTGCTTACGAATGGCCCCTCCGCGCAATCCGACGATCCCCAGAATGAGGAAAAACGTGCCGAAAAAGGCAGGAATGAGGGCGGTGACGTGAGTGGACCCAGTGGAGACGAAACCTCCTAGTCCAAGACCGATCAGGATCAGGGCGAAGACGATGGAAAAAGCGGGCATGGGCGATACAGGTAGCCAGCATTGGTCGGGATTCAACTAAAAAGCCTTCATCATGGGCCGCTTCGCCACGATTGCCTGAGCAGGAATCGGCGGACCGAACAACTTCCTTCTTCCTGAGGGGAGGTTGAGCCTTGGAGCAAGGCGGAGAGAAAAAGTTTATTCCACATTGGAAAATCCGCTTGCCAACCTCAGGGGGCTGCATAATCAATTTTCGGCTTCCGGCCGAATCCGAGGATCGAGCGGTGGTTGTTTTCCGCTTCGCATCCTGGTTTTGCCAATCTTTCCTCTCCACTCTTTCATGACACTCTCCACCCTCCTTGCTGCCTCGGTGCCCCTGCGCGCTCAATCGCCTTGGGAGTCGTCTGTGGTGCCGGACATTCCTCTCTTTGAGTGGCTCACGAACTCCGTCTTTGTGGCTGCAGTGGTGGTGGGTCTGGTCATTTTGTGGGCGCGGAGTGCCACTCGAAGGATGGAACTGGTTCCTGGGATCCGGCAAAATCTCTTCGAGGCCTTGGTGGAGACGCTCTACGACACCGTGGAAGGTATTGTTGGCAAGCACATGGCCCCGAAAGTCTTCCCGTTGTTGGGGTCTATTTTCATTTTCATTCTAGTCGCCAATTGGTTTGCTTTGGTTCCCGGGGTTGGCTCGATCGGTTGGGGACCGACGAGTGGATTTCTGACCCTGAAAGAAGTGGAAGTGCCGATTCTTCGGCCAGCGACTGCGGACCTGAATATGACCTTGGGAATCGCCACGGTCTTCATGATTTTGTGGCTCTACTGGACCCTCCGTGAACTCGGCTTCGTGGGCTTCTTGCAACATACCTTCGGGGTCAAAGGCGGGCTCAAAGGCGTACTGGCCTTTCTGCTCGCGCCGCTGTTCCTTTTTGTCGGGCTCATTGAGGTGATTTCCACGGTTTTCCGACCGGTCTCTCTCTCCCTGCGTCTGTTTGGCAACGTTTTCGCCGGTGAGAATCTTCTCGTGACCATGATCACCCTGGGCAAATCCCTCGGGCTGCCTCCGGTGGTTAGCGGGATTTTCAGCATCATCATCCCGGTGCCGTTTTACTTTTTGGAAGTGCTCATCGGACTGCTGCAGGCGGCGGTCTTTACCATGCTCTGCGCGGTCTATATTCAACTTTCCACCAGCCACGACGACGATTCGCACTGAAATAATCTGCACCCTTTCCTCATCGGGACCGTGGCAAAGATCCGCGGGCGATGAAGAAAACAACCACAAACAACCAACACACTACAAACTATGATCCCATTGCTTGCTGAAGCCGCTGCCGCCATCTCCGGAGTGAGCGGAAGTCTCACCCTCGCTGTGGCCGGTGCCGGCGCCGCCCTCGGCATCGGTCTCATTGGCATGAAAGCTGTCGAAGCTGTCGGCCGCAACCCAGGAGCTTCCGGCAAAGTGCTCACCCTGAGCATTATTGCTATGGCTCTCGCCGAGGCTATCGCCATTTACGCTTTGATTATCGCCTTCCAAGGCCGCTAATCCACCAATCCTGCATGACCCGGGGCGACGGAGTGCAAACTCTGTCGTCACCGGGTTCACCTGGTCAGCTTCCCTTCTCTTCCCATGGATGTTTTAACCAACCTGCTCTCGGAATTTGGCGTCACTTGGCCGAAGTTTCTCAGCCAGGTCATTCTCTTTGGCATCGTCTATTTGCTTTTGTCTAAGTTTGCTTTCAAGCCGGTGTTGGGCATTCTTGAAGAAAGGCGGAAGCGCATTGAAGAAGGCCAGCTCAATGCCGAAAAAATCAAAAAACAACTCGCCGAGGCGGAGTTGCGGTATCAGGAAATCCTCCGGCAAGCCAATGACAACGCCAGCAAGTTGATTGAAGAAGCCCGGGCGAGTTCTGAGGCTTCCACCCAGCGACAAATTCAGCAGGCGATTCGCGAGGCTGAAGAAATTCTCGTGAAGGCCCGCGAGTCCATTGGGCTTGAACGCGCCAAAATGATGGCCGAGGTGAAGGAGGAGATGGTCAATTTGGTGGTGGATACTACGGCTCGTGTGACGGGTAAAATTCTCACTCCGGCTGACCAGAGTCGTCTCACTGCCGAGACCGCTAAAGAGCTCGCCGCCTAATTTTTCTCACCTGCCATGAAGCTCAACCGGGAAGCCCGCAAGCAAAGTCGCGAACTTTTCAGCTTCGCCTTTGTGAATGGCAAACTCGATTCAGCCCGGGTGCGGGAAGTGGCGGATACGCTGGCCAAAGACAAGCCCCGGCACTACGTGCAAATCCTGCAGGAATTCACCCGCCTCGTTCGCCTCGAGCTCCTCAAGCGGCATGCCCGCATCACCAGCGCAACTCCGCTCGATGCCACGACGCAAGCCACCGTGCAGCAGGAGCTCCGGGCGAAGTTTGGCCAAGACCTCACGTTTGCCTTCGCGGTGGATTCCAATCTCATCGGTGGGATGCGGGTTCAGGTCGGGAGTGATGTCTGGGACGGTAGCATCCGTAGCCGTCTGGAAGCCCTCCGCCAATCCGCCTAAACGCCAAACGCCTTTCAACTTTTCATCATTTTGCCAATCACACTTCCATGAGCAACCTTCTGCAAGAACTCGAAAATAAAATTCAGGGGATCAAAAAATCCTCCACCACGCGCAGCAACGTCGGAACCGTCCGGGAAATCGGTGACGGGGTGGCCCGCATTGAAGGACTGAGCGCATGCATGCTGAATGAAATGCTGGAATTCCCAGGAGGACTTTATGGGCTGGCCCTGAATTTGGAAGAGACCGAGGTCGGGGCGATTCTGCTCGGGGACTACACCTCGGTGAAAGAGGGGGACGAGGTCAAGGCCACGGGACGTTTGCTCTCCGTGCCAGTGGGCAAAGGGCTCTTGGGTCGGGTCGTCACGCCGCTTGGTGAGCCCTTGGACGGAAAAGGTTCGGTGGACTCGAAAGTTTCCTATCCGCTGGAAAAAATTGCCCCCGGGATAGTCAAGCGGAAGAGCGTGAGCCAGCCCGTGCAAACCGGGATTATGGCCATTGATGCCATGGTTCCAATCGGACGCGGTCAGCGCGAGCTCATCATCGGCGATCGCGCGACCGGTAAGACGACAATTGCCATTGACACGATCATCAATCAGGCCCGGATCAACAAGGCTGCCGAAGCGGCGGGCGATAAAGATTTCCGCCCGCTCTACAGCATCTACGTGGCCGTGGGGCAAAAGAACTCCAACATCGCCCGAGTGATCAAGACCCTCGAGGCCGAGGACGCTCTGCGCTACACCATCATTGTCTCAGCACCGGCCTCCGACACGGCCACAAACCAGTATATCGCTCCCTTCGCCGGAGCCGCGATGGGGGAATGGTTTATGGACAACGGCATGGATGCTTTGATCGTTTACGATGATCTTTCCAAGCACGCCGTGGCCTATCGCCAGGTCTCCCTGCTGCTCAAAAGGCCCTCTGGTCGCGAGGCTTACCCTGGGGATGTCTTCTACCTGCACAGCCGGTTGTTGGAGCGTTCAGCCCGTCTCAATGAGGATAACGGCAACGGCTCTCTGACCGCGCTGCCGATCATTGAGACTCAGGCCGGCGATGTGTCTGCTTACATTCCAACAAACGTCATTTCGATTACTGACGGGCAAATTTACCTCGAAACCGACTTGTTTTATCAGGGGATTCGTCCGGCCATTTCCGTGGGGTTGTCAGTGTCGCGGGTCGGCTCAGCAGCGCAGATCAAGGCCATGAAGCAAGTGGCCGGGAAGATCAAAGGCGATCTGGCGCAGTTCCGTGAGTTACAAGCCTTCGCCCAATTCGGCTCCGATCTCGATGCCAAAACCAAGGCCCAACTCGACCGTGGGCAGCGCATCGTCGAGCTTTTCAAACAGCAACAATACCACCCGCTGCCGGTGGAAGTACAGGCGGCGCTGATTTTCGCCATGCAGCGCGGCTACTTTGACGAGGTGGCGATCGAGCGGGTGAAGGATTTCCAGAGCAAACTGGAAGAGTTTCTTAAGACCCGCAAGGAAAGCATCCTGGCCAAATTGCTCGCCAAGAAAGCCTTTGATGAGGAACTCGAAACAGAGCTCAAAGCCGCGCTCGAAGAGTTCAAAACCATCTGGCGCTAAGAAGCTTTGCCGTAACCAACCATGCCAAGCACCCGGGATATCCGCCGCCGGATAAAGTCGGTAAAAAACACCGCGCAGATCACCAAGGCCATGCAAATGGTCGCGGCGTCCAAAATGCGCAAGGCCCAGCAGGCGGCCCAAGCAGGGCAACCCTATGCCAGCTTGATGCAGAAGATGCTGGCCTCCCTGCAGGCCCGTGTCGAATCGAGTCTGCATCCGCTTTTGGAAGTTCGCGAGGGTGGGCGTCACTTGGTGATCTTGCTCAGCACGGACAAGGGACTCTGTGGAGCGCTCAATACCAACCTCCTGCGGGAGGCTCTCACGCTGGATAAAGAGACGACCGACTTCGTCGCCAGCGGGCGCAAAGGGGTGCAGTTTCTCAAGCGGCTGGGCCGCAACCTCCTCGCCGATTTCGCCCTGCCGGACTCCCCATCCTTCTTGCAGTGTAAAGCGATGTCGCAATTTTGCTTGGAGAAGTTTCTCAGTAAAGAAGTCAACCGCATCAGCGTGCTCTATCCGCGTTTTGTTAGCACCCTGGTGCAAAGTCCTTGTCTGGCTCCCATTCTGCCGCTCTCCCAGGAAAGTTGCCCTGGCTCCGAGGCGACTTCCCAAGCTCCGACCAGCAGCAGCGAAACGGAAATTCCCTACCTCTTTGAGCCATCAGCCAAAGATGTGCTCGATGCCTTGTTGCCCTACTCGGTGCACTTCCGCATCTACCAAATGCTGCTTAACGCCCGGGCTTCGGAACACAGTGCCCGCATGGTGGCGATGAAAAATGCCACCGACAATGCCAAGGGGCTCGTGAAAGACCTCACTTTGGAATACAACAAAATCCGCCAAGCTTCGATTACCAGCGAGTTGCTGGAAATTACCACTGCCCAGATGGCTCTCGAATAACCCGCCTCAACTCTCCTTCTCAACTTACCTATGACCACCGGAAAAATCGTGCAAGTTATCGGCCCTGTCGTGGACGTGGAATTCAATCCCGCCGACGGCCCCCTGCCCAAAATCTACGACGCCTTGGAAATTCACTTCCACACCGGCGGCCAAGAGACCAAGCTGGTGCTCGAAGTGCAGCAGCACCTCGGCGAAAATTGGGTTCGCGCTATTGCCATGTCCTCCAGCGAAGGTCTCCAGCGGGGCATGTCTGTAACGAATACCGGTGCCCCGATCTCCGTGCCTGTGGGCGAGGCGGTGCTGGGGCGTATTTTTAATGTCACAGGAGATCCGGTGGATGAGCGCGGCCCGGTCGTCACCGAGAAAAAATACCCCATTCACCGCCCCGCACCGGCGCTCACCGAGCAAGACACGGAGGCGAAGATTCTCGAAACCGGTATCAAAGTTATTGACCTCATCTGCCCATTCACCAAGGGCGGCAAGGTCGGCGCCTTCGGGGGAGCCGGGGTCGGCAAAACGGTGGTCATCATGGAGCTGATCAACAACATCGCCAAAGGCCACGGGGGCTATTCGGTTTTTGCCGGGGTCGGCGAACGCACGCGTGAGGGGAATGATCTCTACGGAGAAATGAGTGATGCCGGGGTGATTGTGCAGGATGATCTCGCGAAATCCAAAGTCGCTCTCGTCTATGGCCAGATGAACGAGCCCCCCGGTGCTCGCCTGCGCGTGGCCCTCACTGCTCTGGCCATGGCGGAATACTTCCGCGATGAGAAAAACCAGGACGTGCTCCTCTTCATTGACAACATTTTCCGCTTTTCGCAGGCGGGCTCGGAGGTTTCCGCTCTCTTGGGCCGCACGCCCAGCGCCGTGGGTTACCAGCCGACTTTGGCCGCAGAAATGGGCCAACTGCAGGAACGCATCACTTCGACCACCAAGGGCTCGATCACCTCGTTCCAGGCGGTCTATGTGCCGGCGGATGACCTCACCGACCCGGCTCCGGCAAACACCTTTGCCCACCTCGACTCAACCATCGTATTGGAGCGCTCGATTGCTGAACTGGGGATTTACCCGGCGGTGGATCCGCTGGCTTCGACCTCCAAAGCCCTGGCCCCAGAAGTCGTCGGAGCGGAGCATTATGCGGTGGCTCGTGGAGTGCAGAAGGTCTTACAGCGTTACAAAGACCTGCAGGACATCATCGCCATCCTCGGGATGGATGAGTTGTCGCCGGAGGACAAGCTGACCGTTTACCGCGCCCGGAAAATCCAGCGCTTCCTCAGCCAGCCCTTCCATGTGGCGGAAGTCTTCACCGGAACTCCCGGTCAGTATGTCAGCATCGCCGAGACGGTGCGCGGTTTCAAAGAAATCCTCGACGGCAAACACGACGATGTGCCCGAAGGCAATTTCTACATGAAGGGCAGCATAGATCAAATCCGCGACTAATCTCCTGGCATGGCCAAAATCCTCCTTGAAATCGTCACGCCGGAATGCCTGGCCTACTCTGCCGAGGTGGACTCCGTGGTGCTGCCCGGGATAGACGGCGAGTTGGGCATTTTGCCGATGCACATTCCGTTAATGACCCGCATGCTGCCCGGTGAGTTGCGCGTTCACCACGATGGCCAGGAGCTCTTTCTTGCCGTCGGAGAGGGCTTTATTGAAGTGACGCAGGATAAAGTTTCCGTGCTTACGGATATGGCCATCAAAGAAGCGGACATAGATGAGTCGGCGGTCGAAGAAGCCATTAAGCGCGCTGAAGCCTCGGCCATGGATGAAAAGCTTGGGGCGGAAGAATTGGCCACCGTGCAGGCCACCCTGCAAAAGTCGCTTGCCCAACTCAAGGTCAAACGGCGCCGACATTCTTAGGAACCTCCCAGAGCTCTTTGCGTTCCCGTGGAGTCCCGCGCGAAAAAACCGGGTGATATTGCCCGGCTTTTATCCGAGTCGCTGGCCCGTGGAGGTTTTGTCATCGGGCAAATTCGCGTGCTCTCCCTGGGCGGCGAAAGGGTCCTTTTACACCACGTCAAGGACGACCCAGCCGCAGTGCCAACCTGCTCCTCGGATCCGAACGACGCGGTGAAAATTGCCCTTTACGATGACTGGGGTGCTTACCGGCCTCTCAAGACCGCGCCGAATTTGCGGCGCGGTTGGAAGATGGAGCTGTCTTCCCTAAGTGATCTGCGACTGGCACTCGACCTCTTTTACCCCGCGGCTTTGGGCATGTGGTGCGACTTCCTGCAGGACGCGATCCGGCCCACGCCCTGGCGGGAAACGGTGGACCGGCAAACCGGGATGTATCGCATCGTCGGGAAGATTACCGATGCTCAGACTTGCGAGTTGCTGGGGCGCACTTGCCAACGAGAGTCAGGCTGTCTCCGGCATATCCTCTGGCCCCTGCGTCCCGGAGAGACCCATTTCCTGCAGCAAACGGACCGGGATTCTCTCCGGCGCCGTTTCGCCCAAGGGGAGATTCCCTTGCTCTGCGTGGAGGCATGTAATCTCGTGGTGGCGGCCGGTCGTCCGGTCGTCAAAGAAGGTCGCTACCCCGGTGATCCACCCACAACCCCTGCGCTTACCTCGGAGTAATTTCCCGAGCTTCACCCCATGGAAAATTCCTTGCTCGAAAAACATCTTCCCACCCTGGTTCAGGAGCTCCAGTTGCGGCCGGCGCAAGTGGCGGCCACGGCGATCTTGCTCGAAGAAGGTGCCACCGTGCCTTTCATTGCGCGTTACCGCAAAGAACGCACTGGCGAGTTAAATGAAGTGCAAATCACGGCCATCCGCGATCGCTTGGAGGAACTCAAGGCTCTGGAAGCGCGCCGGCTGAGCATTGTGCAATCGTTGCGCGAGCGCAACCTGCTAACTGACGAACTGGCGGAAAAAATTAACCAGGCTTCGACTTTGAGCGTGCTGGAAGACCTGTATCTGCCCTTCCGCCCGAAGAAGCGCACCCGGGCCATTATCGCCCGCGAACGCGGTCTGGAAGCGCTTGCGGAGATTCTTTGGGCCCAAGATCCCACTACCGATCCAGCCAGGGCGGCGGCGGCTTTCGTCTCGGTCGAAAAGGAAGTCCCCGACGTGGCTGCCGCTCTGGCTGGGGCGCGGGATATTCTCGCCGAGAGGATCAATGATGACGCCGAGGCCCGGGCCGAGTTGCGTCAGCTTTACTTCACCAAGGGAGTCTTAAAATCCCGCGTTGTGGCTGGGAAGGAGGAGGAGGGCGCCAAGTTCCGGGACTATTTCGCTTGGGAAGAACCGGTGGCACAGTGTCCCTCGCATCGCTTCTTGGCCATCCGCCGTGGGGAGGCGGAGGGATTTCTTTTTTCCCGCATCACGCCGCCCGAGGAGGAGGCCCTGGTTTTGCTTACGCGCCGTTTTGTCAAAGGCCAGTGCCCCGCCGCACGGGAAGTGCAGCTGGCGGTGCAGGACAGCTACAAGCGCTTGCTGGGCTTCTCGCTCGAAGGGGAGGCGCGGTTGCACTTCAAGAAAAAGGCGGATGAAGAGGCAATTCGGGTTTTCGCGGAAAACCTACGGGAATTGCTGCTGGCGGCCCCATTGGGAGCCAAACGGGTCCTGGCCCTCGATCCGGGTTTCCGCACCGGCTGCAAGTTGGCAGTGCTCGATGAGCAGGGCAATCTCCTTGGCCACGAGGTCATCTATCCTGAGAAGAGCGCGCGCGAACGCGCCGAGGCGGCGGAGGTGATCCTGGCACTGGTGCAGCGTTACTCGCTCCAGGCCATCGCGATCGGCAACGGCACCGCTTCCCGCGAAACGGAGGCTTTCATTCGTTCGCTCAAACTCCCGCCGGCCATTCCCGTGGTCGTGGTGAGCGAGGCCGGAGCTTCGATTTATTCGGCCTCCGAAGTGGCGCGCGAGGAATTTCCCGATCTCGACTTGACCGTGCGTGGGGCTATTTCCATCGGCCGACGACTCATGGACCCGCTGGCTGAGCTCGTAAAAATTGATCCCAAGTCCATCGGTGTCGGACAATATCAGCACGATGTGGAGCAGAACGCCCTGCGGCGAGGTCTCGATGATACGGTGATTTCCTGCGTCAACCACGTGGGCGTCGAGTTGAATACCGCGAGCAAAAATCTCCTAGCGTATGTATCCGGACTCAACCATCGCACGGCGGCCGGGATTATCGAATATCGCCAAAAGCACGGACCCTTCCGCACGCGCAGCGAGCTCCTCAAGGTTCCCGGACTCGGGCCCAAGGCTTTCGAACAAGCCGCCGGCTTCCTGCGTATTCGCGATGGGCTGCATCCACTGGATGCCAGCGCGGTGCATCCGGAGCGTTACGATTTGGTGGAGCGAATGGCCAAAGATGCGGGCTGTGCGCTGCCGGACCTCCTGCGCGATCCTGGCAAGCGGCAAAAGATTCCTCTCGACCGCTATGTGACTCCGGAAGTGGGGCTGCCGACCCTGCGGGATATTTTGGCCGAGTTGGCCAAGCCCGGGCGGGATCCCCGCAAACAGTTCGAGGTCTTTTCCTTCGCCGAGGAGGTGGCAAAAATGGAGGACCTCAAACCGGGAATGAAGCTCCCCGGCATCGTCACCAACGTCGCGGCGTTCGGCGCCTTCATTGACGTTGGGGTGCACCAGGACGGTCTCGCACACATCAGCCAACTGAGCGATCAATTCGTCAAAAATCCCGCAGAAGTGGTGAAAGTCGGTCAGCGAGTGATGGCCACGGTTTTGGAGGTGGACCTGGCGCGCAAACGCATCAGCCTCTCGTTGAAAACTGCGCCCGAGCTCTCTGGCACCCGGACTTCCGAGGCGGGTGCTCGCGGTCCGATCCGCTCCAAAGAACGCCCAGGGCGCCAAGTCGCCGCTCCAGCGCAAGATTGGTTCACCGCCGCGCTCAACCGCAAATACTAACTCCGCTCTTTCCAAAGCCAGTGGTTTTTGGGAGATTTTGAACAATCTGCGCTCAAGATCAGTCTTTGTTGAATATGCTTTTTTCCCTCCCGGGCTTGGGGCCTCGCCCTGCTTTACCTCTCCTTTTGGCAGGAGCGTGGTGTTTCTTTGCCACTTTTGCCCAGGCGGCTCTTCCCAAGCCAACTGGTCTGAAGGCCTCCACGACCAAACCTGCAGCCACAGCGCAGAATGGTGCCCCCCTGCGTTGGTTCACGGTCAGCTGGAATGCCACGCAAGGTCCGCAAAATGGGTTTTTGATCCAAGCTCGCCTGGGATCTCAGGGACCCTTCACCTCGGTTTATGCGGTGCAGGCCAGGGAAACGGAGGGTTCGTTTGCCCTCAATGGCCAGGCGATTACCGTTGGCGCCAAAGTGCAGTTCCGAGTTTACACCTTTCTCGGTGAGCCCGTGAATCCCGCGGCCCTTTCACCCAGCTCGGAGATTGTTGAGGTCACCATCCCGGAGGATAAGTTTCTCGCTCCTACCAGCCTCACGGCAGTGGCCATGGATAACGGGGTGGTGAAGCTCAGTTGGCAGGATAACTCCACAACCGAGGAGTATTTTGCCGTGGAAATGAAGCGACCTGAGGATGAAGATTTCCGGCACTTGGGGAGCCTGCTCTTCAATAAAACCGAAGTGGATATCACAGGCTTCGACACCCCGAACGTCGAGCGGCGATTTCGCGTGCGGGCCTGGCGCGGCTCGCTGCCCGCAGTAGGCGCCAATGCTTCAGGAAATGGCACCGCCTACTCCAACGTCGCTCTGGTCACGACGAAAAATCTCTTCCAAAACGAAGAAATTGGGAACTTCGGATTTCCTTATGACAAGCCTTGGCTTAGCCCCGTCGAAAAAGAGACCAACTGGCAGGAGCCCTACCGCATCGAAATTCAAACGACTTCGCCGAATGACCGCACGAGCCTCACGGCAGCTAATCTCCCACCCGGGCTTTCGTTCAATGGCGAGACCGGCGAGCTTTTCGGCACTCCCACGACGATCGGCCGTTTTACGACGACCTTCACCGCGAATTTCACCAACGCTGCTTCGATCAACGGCACGTTTATCCTCAACGTTCGCCCCCCGCGAGTTTCCAGCCGGGCTTTCGAGCCTGCCACGCGCGGCACCCCGTTTTCTTTCACCTTCAACACCACTTCATCATCCGCCCGCATTTCGGCTAACCTCACCGGGGAGATTCCACCTGGAATGGCCTACGATTCGGGAAATCTCACGCTTTCTGGCACTCCCACCGAGGCGGGCGTTTTCCGCATGGCCTTCACCCCAGTTTTCACCGGCTACAACGGCAGCGTCTCGCAGAATTTCACCCTGCGTATCCGGCCGCCCAACGATAGCTCGCCCGAACTCTTCCGCTCCTACAACAGTCCCCAACTAGGTGTCGGAGGGCAGTTGGAGCTCGACCTGGCGGAATACTACCGCGATCCAGATGCTGGAGCTGCCGTGCGCCTGGAAACTACCTCCGGTCCGCTGGATATTCTTCTATACCCAGATTCCACCCCGCAGACTGTCGCAAACTTCCTCCGCTACGTCGAGGCGCGCGATTACGATGGAACCGTTTTCCACCGCCTGATTCCCGGTTTTGTTCTCCAAGGTGGAGGATTCTACCCGGTTGCCGCCCCCAATCGGTTTTTCTCCGTGGCGGCTCGGCCTTCGCCCCTCAATGAACCAGGAATTTCCAATCTGCGAGGCACCGTGGCCATGGCCAAGGTGAGTGGACAGCCCAACAGTGCCACCACGAATTTCTTTTTCAACCTCGCGAACAACAGTGAAAATCTCGACAATCAGAATGAGGGTTTCACGGTTTTTGGCCGATTGGCGCAGGGCTCCCTGCCAGTCTTAGACGATCTGGCGGCCAAACCGCGCTACACGATTCCGGTTCTTTTAGGCACCGGGAACAACCAGGAAAATATGTCCGATTGGCCCTTCACCGAGAGCCTCTCTGCTCCAGTCGCGATGAACCAATCCAAGTTGCTAAAGATTCATCGCGCCCGGCGAATTTCCCCGCTCACTTTCACCATCGAAGAGAACTCGGCTCCGGAGGTGGTCGAGGCTTCGCTAGATGGTTCGCTCTTGCGTCTGCGCAGTCTTTCTCCTGGAGAGGCCATTGTGCGGTTGAAGATTGAGGACCGCGACGGCCATTACATCACGCAGAACATGAGCTTTCTGATTCACTTTGGAGCCCGGCATTTCCGTGCCGGGGAGCCGGGGGTGATTCGCGCTGACCTTTCCGAATCTCCCGGCTGGGCCTGGCAATGGGAGAAAGACGGACGGCCCCTGCGCGGAGCCAACCAATTCGTTCTCAACCTCCCGGCCGCTCGGCTTGCTGATGCCGGAACTTACGTTTTAGTGGGCACTGATCCGACCGGTGAGGTCACCCGCTCCAATCCGATTGTCGTGGGAGTATTGGAGTTTCCCGACACCCCGTTGAGCGTCCGGGCCGGGCAAACCGGCACACTCTCGGCAAAATTCGCTGGCCCTGGCTTTACGCTACAGTGGCGGCGCAATGGCGAGGTGCTTACCGACCAGGGGCAGAAGATCCGCGGTGCGACCACGGGAACTCTACGGGTCACCAGTTTTCAGACGGAGGATTCCGGAATCTACCAAGCCGAGTTGCTCCCTCCCTTGGCTCCGAACACGGGGCGGGAAACGCGCGGCCTCACGGTGTCCCGCCAAGTCTCTGCGGTCACCGGAGCTCCCTTGTTGCGCACCCCGTTCGTCCCGACTGCACCAGTGCGGCAAAACTATTCCCTTACTCTTTCTTGGGATGAATTCGAGCAGACCCGTCCCGCCTCGGTAAGCGTCAGTGGTTTGCCTCCGGGGCTCACCTTCAATGCGACAACGGGAGTCATCTCCGGGGTTCCCACGCGCAGCGGAAACTACACGCTTCGGGTTATTGCCCGGAATGTGGCCGGGGTGGCGCAAACGGTGAATCTACCGCTCAACGTCTCCGCCATCGGACCACTGGGTGAGTTTCAAGCCTTGGTGCCGCGCCAAGCCGAGTGGAATCAAAACCTTGGCGGGCTCCTGAGCCTGACGACGACCGCCGATGGAGCCTTCAGCGGCTTCCTCCGCCTGGGTGGAACAACGCATCGTTTCCGCGGTGGATTGCTCAGTGGGATCACCAACTCAGCGGCCAGCTTCTCGGTCAATCTTCCGCGTAAAAATGCACCCGCGATCAGCCTTTCCGGCAACCTTTCCACGACTTCAATCAATGCCACGCTCTCCCAGGGCAATCAGTCCCTAACGCTAGCAGGATTCCGCGCCGTCACGCCCACTGGCTTTCAATACTCCCGCTTCCATACGCACATGGCGCTGGCAGATGATGATCCCGAAGCCGACAGCCTTCCGGAAGGCGAAGGGTTCTTTGTCGTGGAAATGATTTCACCGGGGCCAGCCCGGGTGACTGGAGTGCTCCCTGATGGCACCGCTGTAACGTCTTCTTTTCCCTTGCTCAATGGCGGGCGCTACCTCTGGCAGCAGAACCTGAGCAGTGGAGGTTCTCTCCTAATGAATGCCACCGCCAGTTTCGTAGGCCTCAATGCTACTAGCCGATCTTCCATAAATGGCACGATCAACTGGTCGCGCACGTCCACGAAGCCAGGCTTCAGTCCGCAGACTTTTGCCCCGAAGGATTTCCGCTGGCAGGGGCGGCGTTACGTGGTGCCAGATGGCACGATCTTCAAGGCTCTCGATTTAGGCGGAAACCAAACTTCGCAGACCCTCCGCTTCCTCGGCAGTGAAGTGGCCGCTTCGAATCCCGCTCCAGAAATCCCTCTCTCTTGGACGCCGCAGAATCGCTTCCAAATTTCACCCAACCCGCATGCGCTCTCCCTCTCTCTGAATCTCCGCACCGGGTTATTCTCCGGCAGCTTTGCGGTTCGAGATGGCACCGCGCCGAATCAAGTCACCCGGCGGGGAACTTACCGTGGGTTATGGATTCCCTTTACTGGAGGACGAGGCTTTTTCCTATTGCCGATGTTGGACGATCCCAAGGTGCGGACCTCCGGTGCGGTGGAGCTGGATCCCGGCCCTACCCCGTAGCACGCAGCACTTCTCGCAAACCTTCCTCGAGAGAAAACTTCGGTTGCCAGCCCGTGGCTTCCTGCAAAGCCGAACAATCGAGTTGACTCTCATGGACATCCCACGCAGCGGCGGGAACTGTCCTCGTCGGAATGGTCCGGCCGGTGAGGGCTGAGAGCGTCGCCAACACTTCTTGAATGGAATGGGACACGCCCGCGCCGACATTCCAAGTCCCCTCGAGGCAACAGCTCAAGATGCTCTGCAAAGCGGAGAAAAGGTCCTCCAGATGCAAAAAGTCCTTGCGGGAGGTCCCGCCGCCGAGGAGCGGGAGGGGCAAGCCGGTCTTCAAGGCACGCAAGGCTGCTCCGGTGATACCCTGCGGTTTCTCCGGCACATAGGGAAAACCGTAGGGGTTGGAGATGCGCAGTGTGGCGGCGCGAAGGCCAAAGGAATCGCGGAAGTGGCCGAGGAGGGTTTCTGCTGCGACTTTCCCCCGGCCATACCAACTGATGGGTTGCAATGGGCCATCCTCCCGTGCGGGCTGTGGACATTCGCCATAGACCGCTCCGCCGGAGGAAAAAAAGAAAAGGTGCGGAGCGCGCTCCGGTCCGGCGTTTTGTAATTCGCTCAGGAGCCGCGCCAGGAGCGGCAAATCCTGCCGCCAGGCTGAGGCAGGATGGGCTTCGGCAGTGGCGGGCACCGTGCTCCAGGCACAATGCAAAAGCGCCCCGCCACTTTGCAACAAGGTGGAGTTCCACAAATCCTCGTAGCTCAGATGGTTGCCGCCTCCGGTGCGCGAGACCAAGACCACTTCGGCCCCCGCACGGGCGAAGCGCTCCGCCAGCACCGATGCCAGACGTCCGCGGGAGCCAGTAAAAATGAGGGGACGAGGTAAGGTTTTCATGCGGACGATTTGGCGGTGGATTGCGGAGCACTTTGCGCGCTTGCAGGCTTGGGCTGACAGCAGAAATTTTCGAACCAGTTGAGAAATTGCTCAGCGGCGGCCTCGGAGTTGAGGATGGCAATCCCCCCCGCGCGTTCAATCAACCGCGCTTCCGCTTCCTCAAAAACCCTGGCCACCACCGGCACCCCCTCTGCATGGGAAATCACCTTAAGCTGATCTGCCAAGCGCGGCAACGCAGAAAGGATCAGGCTGGCTTGGCGCGCACGCACCGCCTGGAGCGTTTGCTCATCGGAGCCATCTCCTCGCCACCAAGCAACTTTGGTCTGCCCAAGTTGTTCAATGACCCGTGGGTCATCCTCCACCACCAAGACCCGATGACCGGCTTGAATCAGGGGCTTGACGACCCACATTCCCGCACTCCCGAGCCCCAGGACCAAGATGTGTCCCTGCAAATCAAGCCCCGCGAGTTGCCTTTGCCGACCAGGGTGCCAGTGGAGAATTTTCCAAGTGATGAAGTCCGTAGCTAGAAAAGGTGTGAGCGACATGGTAATGGCGGCCACCAAGGCAATGAGGCCGAATTGCCCGCTGTCGAGGACCCCTTGCTGCCAACCAAGGAGTCCCAGAATGATTCCCAGTTCACTGGTCTGTGCCAAGAGCAAACCACTCTCGATACCCGACCTGGAGGACTGCCCTTGCCACTCGGCGAAAAGGGTCACAATTGGCGGCGTAATGAGAAAAACTAAGGCCGAGAACAAGATCGCCTGCCCGACGATGCCCCAGGTGAGCCCGACGAACAAGTTGCCCAGAGCGGTGAAAAAAATGGCTTGGAAAAAATCGGACAGTGACCCCACCAGGCCCCGCACCAGACCATTGACGGGGAAACCCGCAAGGGAAAAACCGGCGAGAAAGGCGCCGGCAATTGGAGGCACCCGCAGGGCACTGGCGGCGGTAATAAAGGCAAAAAGCAGACCGATGGCAAACAGCAGCAGCATTTCATCATCCGGCCGCTGCCGGGTCACCAGCCAAGGCACGATCCAGAAGTGGCAAAGAGCGGCCACACCGCTCAACAAGGCCATCCCTCCCAGGGAACCCAACACCGCACCGCTGCCCAATGGCCAAGCCACTAGGAAAACCAACAGGAGAATCAGGAAGGCATCTTGCAACAGTAAGACGCCCGTGACCAGCCGTCCGAAAGGTTGGAACATTTGCTGTTGATGCCGCAGATGCTGCACCACCACCAACGTCGAACTGGCAGAGATGGCAAACCCTACGAACAACGCCGGCAGGACTTCTTGCCCCAGCAAGCGGGCCAGCCCATAAGCAGCCAGCCCGACGAGGGCAAATTGGGCCACCGCTACCCAGAGAACCGCACGAGTCTGATGAATGAAGCGGCGCGGGGAGAGTTCGATCCCGGCGGCGAAGACAAGAAAGCCGACACCCAACTCCACCATCTTTGCCGCCGACTCCACGCTCGGTGCCACCGGGGTGAGAGAGAGCAACCAGCCGAGAATCAACAAAAGCGGCAGCGGGGGAATTCGCAAACGCAGTGCCAGCCCGTAACCCAAGGCCGCCACTCCTAGAACTAGGGCGAGCTCGATCATGTCGGCAGAATCCCCTTCTCTCTTAACCAGCGCGCCTGCCACTTCACGCCGTCCACCTTGGGCAGCATCAAGTAGTCCGCATCCAAATCCAACAGATTGTCCACCACGGAAAGGTCCACCGCATGGATCGCACAGGGCACTCCGGCTTTTTTGCAGCGATAGGCCAGAAGGTCGTTGGCCGTCTCGATGCGCAGGGCACTGATGACTAGCTTGGCCCGGTCCAGATCGGCATCTTGCAGCACATCAGCATAGTCCGCACTGCCAAGGATTTTTTCTCCCGGCAAGCCCCGCATCTTCCGGGCGTCGGTATCCAAAGCCACCGTTTTTTCCCCGCGCGCGTGGAGAGCTTCCACCAACCGACGACCCAAGGTGTTCATGCCTACGACGATGATATGCCCCTCTCTGCCAGCGCGAGTTTCTTCGTCGTGTTTCTCCGCCGCTCCCAGCCATTCCAACAGGCGGTGCCTTTGTAGCCAGCGATACAACTGGCGGTTGTAGAGGATGAGATAGGCCGAGGCGGCGATGGTGATGACTCCGACCATGGCGGTGATGCCCATGGCACGCTCGCCGACTAGCCCTCCCGCCACCCCCATAGCAACGAAAATGAAAGAAAACTCGCTGATCTGCGCAACCGTGACACTAGTGAGGAAGGAGGTCTCCCGGCCATAGCCCATGCGGGAGATGATGAAGATAAAGATCAACGGATTGCCGATGAGAACGAAGAGCGAGAGGAGCAAAATGGGGAGCCAATCCGCCCAGGCCCCGGCGGGGTCCATACCCAACCCGAGCGAAACAAAAAACACCGCAACAAAAAAATTCATCAGAGGCTTGATGCGATGCTGCAAATCCCGGTGATAGGGCAATTGCGCCAGGCTCAGTCCAGCGAAGAAGGCTCCCAGCTCGATGGAAAGCCCCAGCCACTTGGCCAATCCGACCAAGGTGAAGCACCAAGCCAAGCTCCAGACAAAAAGGGTGGGTGGGGAACCCGCCACGGAGGCAAAGGGCTTGGGAAGCAACCAACGCGAGGCCATCGCTGCCACCCCGAGCAGTAGCGCCATGCCACCGAAGGCCTTGAGCATGGCCAGCCACAGCGGCACCGTGGCCGCGGTGCCGGCGCCGCCGATTTTCAGACCGGTAAGCAAGGTCAGGACCACGATGACCACCAAATCCTGCACCAGAAAAATCCCCACCGCGATGCGCCCGTAGAGGCTGTTCATCTCGTTTTTGTCGGTGAGGATTTTCACCACTACCACGGTGCTGGAGAAGGTCAGCGCCACTGCAAGAAAAAGGCTGTCCATCCAGCCAAAGCCGAGGAGGAAGCAGAAAAGCAACCCGCCGAGAGCCGTGAAAACGACTTGTCCCAGCCCTGCCACGATGGCCACTTTGCCTACGTCGCGAATTTGGCTGAAGCTCAACTCAAGCCCAACCAGGAAGAGCAGCAGCACGATGCCGAGTTCCGAAACTTCGTGCAGGGAAGGCGAATTCTCCACCAAGCCCAGGAAAGGCCCCAAGGCCAGGCCCGCTAGCAGATAGGCAACGATGGAGGGCAATCGCAGCCAGCGGGCAACCAATAGGAAGGCAGCTCCTGCCAGAACGATCCACCCGAGAGATAGCAAAAAGCCGGAGAGTTCCATGGCGACGCCATCCTGCCTGGAATCCTGCGCTCTGCCAAGCCTCGGCGGTCTGAAAGCCAGGAAGAAACGCTGCGCCGCCGTGCCGCTCGGGGCTTTGCATCCCGCGTGACAGGATCCGGCGAAACATGGTAAAGCAGGAACCGATGAAGATTCTCATGGCGGCAACCGAGATGGCTCCTTTTGCCCGGAGCGGCTCCCTCGCAGACAGTTTGCATAGTTTGCCCGAAGCCTTGCAGGCCCGGGGACACCAAATGAGTGTGGTCTTGCCGATGTTCCGTTCCGCCCGAGAACAAAAAGTTTTTCCGCCCACGCCGACCAAAGTGCGTTTCTCGGTTCCAGTGGGGCAGGCCAACTACGAGTGCGAGGTTTTTCAGACGCGTCTGCCCTCTGGATTGCAGGTTTTCTTCCTCAGGCGGGACGAGTTTTTTGACCGCAGCGGGCTCTACGGCAATGAGGGCCGGGATTACGAGGATAATGCCGCCCGGTTTATTTACTTTGCCAAGGCGGTGATCGAGCTCGCGCGTCGTCTTGATCCCACGCCGGAAGTCATTCACGGACACGATTGGCCCTGCGGCATGATTCCGGTCCTGGCGAAGGTGCGCGGAGTGACCATCCCACAGGTGCTCACGGTGCATGACCTCGGCTTTCAGGGAAATTTCTGGAGCTACGATTTCGGGCTCACCAATTTGCCTTCCAACTATTTCTCGCCTTCCGGAGTTGAATTCTACGGCAGCCTGAATTTTCTTAAAGCCGGTCTGGTTTTTGCCGACCGGGTGGTTTTTCCGAGTGAGATCCTCATCAACGAAGCCATGGAGCCGGGCCGGGGATGTGGCTTGGAAGCTTTGCTGCGCGAGCAACGGGCCAAACTCGTGGGCATTCCTGAAGCCGTGGAGCCAACGGAGTGGGATCCCTCCACGGATTCGCACATTGCCGCGCGGTTTTCCCTGGCGGATCCCTCGGGCAAAGCGCGCTGCCGCGCGGCTTTGTTGGCAGAGTGTGATCTGGACCCGAATCCCACACGGCCCGTCTTCGGTATGGTGACGCGCCTGCTGCGCAATAAGGGCTTCGACATTCTGCTGCCCGCCTTGGATCGGCTTCTGGCCGGAGACAACCGTCTCATTGTCCTCGGCCAAGGCGAACCCGAATACGAAGTGCATTTGCAAATTGCCGCCCGCAAGCACTCCGGAAAGATGGCCCTCTTGCGCCGCACCGACGAAATCATGGCGCGAAAGATTTTCGCCGGGGCGGATATCTTGTTGGCCCCAGCCCGTTTGGAAGAAGGTGGGGTGCGCACCATGCAGGCCATGCGCTACGGGGTCGTGCCGATCGCCCGGGCCTCTGGTGGCCTGCGGCAGTTAGTCGAGGATTACGATCCCACCACCGGAGCAGGAACCGGCTTTGTGTTTTACGATTTCACGGCCAATGCCTTGGTGGATGCAGTTCGCCGTGCGGAAGAAGTGTGGCAGTCCCAGGACGAATGGCGTGCTTTGCTTCAGCGCGTGATGGCGATGGATTGTTCCTGGAGTGCCGCTGCAGAACGGCACGAAAAGCTCTACCGAGCGCTGGTCGGAGGATAGCAGCCTCGGGCAAACTACCAAGCCTTGGCCCGCACCGGTGCACCCGGTAACGGAACGCGAGCGAGGATGGTTCGCGCTGGTAAATCTATCAGCAAAGCCTCGCCTCGGTTTTCCTCACGACCGAGCACGATCACCCGGTCGTTTTTCAGTCCGACGATTGCCACCGGATCAATCGGGAGCGCTACGGAGAATTTTTCGAGGTTATTTTCCGTGATGGGTTCGGAGGATGGGGGAAGGACAAAGCCGACCAATTCTCTCGCGGGCCGCCTTTTCGATGCGACTTGGCCATTCTGCCAAAACTTCGTTTTCCCCGAGAGCACGGTGGCGAGATAGTGGTCCGTTTGCACGGGAATCTCTGCCCCACAGGGCATCGGGTAGGCCACCAGCCGCTTGCGCTCCAGCACATCGAAAAACACCAAGGCACCTCCCTGATCGGCCGCAGCCGCATTGGACACGAGCAGCACAGGGCGGTCGGCGTGCGTGAAGCCCAAGACCCGATCAGGAAAAGCCGTGCCGAAAGTTCCTGCGGGGGCAGCGGGCAGGAGGGTGACTTCGGCAAGACGGCCTTCCAAAAGTGATGGGAGCGAGGCAAATAAAATCGCACCGTAAGCATCGAGGGTAACGGTCACCGTTCTCGCGGCGGGGAAGGCAGCGAGGACCTCCGGTGTCGGGCCGGTGGCCAGGATGGCCACCGGCAGTTCCGCAGGGAACTCAACTTGGGGGAGCGCCTCGCGCAGAAGGATGTCGTGGGTGAAGCGCAGCGGATCCATCTCCAACACCGCCAGGCGATTTCCCAAAGCATCGGTATCGGGGTCATCTTTTTGGAAAGAAACCAAGACGGTCTGTCGGTCGAGGGGCAGGAGGTGCTCGCCTTTGTGGCCGGGCGGTTGCAAGACCTGGCGCGCTCGCAGAGACTCACGAATTTCCCCGGGAGGTTCGATGAGATCGAAGCGTCCTTTCCCCGCTGCAACCAGCAGACTCTCGCCCACGAAAGCCACGTCGCTGATTTCGGCCTCCATGGGGATTCGGCGAGCCGGGGATCCATCGGCAGAGAACCAGAGAATCTCCGGCGCATCTTTTCCTCCCGCGACGGCAGCGATGGCTTGACGGCTTGCGCTAACCGCCACCTTGAAGGGCCTTTGCAAAGCATCCGCCAGAATTTCCGCCGAGCTGGCAAAGCCCTCTTCCCCAATTTCCAGAGAGGCTAAGCCCCCTTGTTTTTCCTGGCTCAGATACGTGAAGGCGACCCGTTCGGCGGCCAGCAACGGAAGAGAAATCGCCAGGCTGCCCAAGGCGAGCACCAGAGACAAATTATGCGAGAGGCGCATGGGGAGGGTTGAAGCAGAGGTTCAAGGAGCGGGCCAGGGAGATCCCGACATGCCCCAAGCGAAAAGCAAGCGGTCGGCGGAGTCCGGTTTTTCTTGGTGACAATTCTGTCACCTGTGGATTCTTGTTCCTTTGGAAGATTAATTTTGGATCAAGTATATGGGAGACTTTTTACTTTTCGACGCGATTGGCAAAGCTTTCGGCGACAAGGTCGTGCTCGAGGGAATCTCCCTCGGGCTGGACCGTGGGGAGTGTGTGGCGCTCTTGGGAGAAAGCGGATGTGGAAAAACCTCGCTGCTTAATATCACCGCCGGATTTCTCAAAGCTGATCGGGGAACGCTCACGTGCGATGGTCGCGTCCTGGATGGGCCGGGAACGCAGGTGCCAACGCGTCGGCGCGGATTTGCCATGGTTTTCCAGGACTTCAGTCTCTGGCCACACATGACCCTGGGGGAGAATGTCGCCTTTGGTTTGCGCTTGCGGGGAATGAATCGAGCAGAGCGGGAAAAACGGGCTGAGGAAGCCTTGGCGAGGGTCGGACTGCAAGGCCGGGGAGGGGAATACCCGGCCCAGCTTTCGGGAGGCCAGCAGCAGCGCGTGGCCATCGCTCGGGCGATTGTGGTGGAACCGCGGCTGCTCCTGCTCGACGAGCCTCTGAGTGCCCTCGATGCCCGCCTGCGCGAGGATTTGCGCGATGAAATCGCCCGCATCATTCAAACCCTCGAGGTCACGGCTCTTTACGTGACGCATGATCAGACAGAAGCCCTCACTGTGGCTCACCGGGTGGCCGTGATGCGCGGGGGGCGGATCGAGCAGGTGGATACTCCGGAGGAAATCTACGCTCGCCCGAAAACCGCCTACGTGGCGGAGTTTCTCGGAGGGGCGAATTTGCTCGAAGAGGGACGGCGCATGATCCGTCGCGAACAGGTGCGGATCGTGATCGGTTCGCCGCGTGAAATCAGCCTGCTGCCCGGCGAAGAATCCATTCCGGGGGTCTGTTTGATTTCCCGCTACGTGGGTGGGCAGTTTGAAGTTTTTCTCGAAACAGAATCTGGCCGGGTGCTGCGCGGATTCCATCCGCACCTCATCGAGCCCGGGCGGCGGGCCTCGGCATGTTTCTCCAAAGCAGCTTGCCATTCGCTGTGAATTTCTTCCGCAGGCCATTCGCATTTTACGAGCCCCGACGGCTCACTCCGGCTCTCTTTCTCGGCGCTCTCATGGGTTTTTTTTTCCTTGGTTGTGGCGGGAAAGAAGAGCGTCTGGTGGTTTACAGCGCCGGACCACGGAACTTGGCGGAACAAATTTGCGACAGCTTTACCGCCGCGACCGGCATCAAGGTGGAGCTCTTTAGTGCCACGACGGGCCAGATCATGGCCAAGGTCGAGGCGGAAAAATATCATCCACGCGTGGATGTGCTGATGCTTGCGGCAGAGACTCCTATGGTGGGCTTGCAGGAGGCGGGACGTCTGGTGGCTTACCGTCCTGCGACCTTGCTCTCCCCCAAACCCGGATGGTCCGATGGGGAGGATTATTGGCATTCCGTCGGTGCGGCAGCAGTAGGGGTGGCATTTCGCGTGGGTCAAGGAGTGGACGATTTCACCTGGCGTTCGATTCTTGCCGATGGAGTGTCGGTGGGGCGCGGGCGTATTGCCATGCCTTCGCCCTCACGCTCTGGAACTGCGGGAGATTTCGTCCTGGCGTTGCACGAAATGCATCCGGAAGATTTCTGGCGAATCTTCCTACGTGCCCGGCAGCGCGGTTTGGAAATCGTTGGGGCCAACAGCCAAGCCATCACCGGGCTTTCGATCGGAGCTTATGATGCGGTCTATTGTGCGGCGGACTACATTATCTGCCGGGAAATCGCTCGCGGAGAGGCGCTGGAGGTGCGTTTTCCCACAGACGGGGCCCTATTTGTCTTGCGCCCTGCGGGCATTATGGCCAGCAGCCAGCGGATCTCCCAGGCGCGGAAATTTCTCGATCACTGCTTTACTCAGCCGGTGCAAGAGATGGTGGCGGAACAATTTTTGCTCCCGGCGGTGGAGGGAGTGGCCCTGGATCCGGTGCGAGCTCGTTTCGGTGTGCCGGCGGCTTTGCCTTTCGATGCCCGGGCGGCTTTGAGCGGGCAACGGGAGTTGTTGCGCCGTTTTCAATATGAGATCGAGCGGGCGGTGATCCTGCCCGCCGAGAGCCAGGAGGAGGAACTATGAATCCGCGGGTGGCACGGTGGTTTGTTTGGATGGGGCTGGGGGTATTGGGACTCACTATTGCCTATCCCCTGCTGGTGCTCTTCCTGGAGAGTTTCTTTCCCGGCTGGATGGTTGGGGATGCGGAATCCCCATTCGCAGTTTATTGGACCATGTGGCAGACGCCGGGCTTGGTGGAAATGTTGCGCAACTCCCTCGCCTGGGCTGCCTGCACCACGCTGGGGGCCTGGGTTCTCGGTCTGCCCTGCGGCTGGCTCCTGGCACGGACCAACCTTCCCGGGGCACGCTGGGCGAGGATTCTCCTGCTCATTCCAATCATGAGTCCGGCCTATCTCAATGCCTTGGCTTATGTGCTGGCTCTGCAGCCCGGTGGCTTTGCCGACTTGTTGCTCGCGACTTGGTTACCGGGGGGGCTCCCGGAGTCGGTGCGAGGATGGTTCTTCAGTTTCTGGGGTGTGACCTTCGTCATGGTGCTGGCCTCCTATGGGGCCGTTGCCTTGGCTACGGAAGCGGCTCTGCGCGGGATTCCCGGACGCCTGGAAGATGCTGCCGCCACTCTCGGTGCCAGCCCAACCACCACTTTCTGGCGAATCCTCCTGCCGCTTCTGGCTCCGGCGATTCTTAATTCCGGCATCCTGGTTTTCCTGGATGCGATTTCGAACTTCGGCGTCCCGGCAGTGATGGGGCCCCGGGCGAACCTCCCGCTGCTGCCGGCTGAAATCTATGCTTATGCCACCTCATGGCCGGTGGACTTGCCTCTAGCCACTGCGCTCTCGGTGCTGCTGTGCGTGGGGGCGATCGCTTTGCTCTCTTTGGGAAAGATGCTTTTATCTCGCCATCCGCTCCCTCGCTCGCGCCCGGTGCCTCCCAGGCAGCTTACCTTGGGACCCTGGGGAATCGCTTTGGGATGGGGCTGGCTGGGCTTTCTCTTTCTCCTCGGAGCGGCACTGCCCAACGGGGTGATTCTGGCTACCAGCTTGGTGGCGAATTGGGGGGCCGGGGATGGTTCGGGAATCACTTGGACTTTGGCCAATTTCCGGGATTTGTTTCAGCCGCGTTCCGGTTCCTGGCAGGCCCTCACCACCAGCCTCCTTCTCAGCACCGTCACCGCCACCTTCTGTATCTTTCTGGGCGGTTTGGCCGCCTATGGCATTCGCCGCTCCCCCGGCTGGGCCGCACACCTTCTGGATTCCATTGGGCTTCTCCCGCGGATGATTCCCCGCATCGTGATTGCGATTGCTTTCATTCTCGCTTGGAACGCCCCGTGGATCACGTTGGAAATCTATAACACCATCTGGCTGCTCGCGTTGGCTTACTTCGCCCTCTACCAATCCGATGGGTTGCGCTACGCGGATTCCGGGATGCGGCACATCGGGCTCAACCTCGAGCAAGCCGCGCAAGTTCTCGGAGCGAGCCCGTGGGCGGTCTTCCGCCACATCGTCCTTCCGTTGCTCAAACCGGGTCTCATCGCTGCCTGGATGACGACATTCATTGTTTGCCTGCGGGATTGGGTGGCCTCAATAATCCTACTGCCCCCGGGAGTGCAGACCATCGGAAGCTTTATTTTTACGCAGTTCGACCAAGGCAATATCGGGCAGGCCATGGCCATGACTTCCTGCACCGTGGTGGTGGGAACCGTGGTTCTGGTGCTGCTGCAGTGGAAGCGCGGTTGAGCGCAATCGGGAAGCCTCAACCCTCGGTGAGCAGGGCCACCATTTCCCGAACCGCTGTGGAAAAGCCCACACTGATGCTGCGGGAGACAATCGAGTGACCGATGTTCAGCTCTTCCAAGCCCGGGAGTTTTAGAATCGGGGACACATTATGGTAGTTCAGTCCATGCCCGGCATTGATGCGCAGGCCAAGCTCCTTCCCGATCTGCGCGGCGTAATTCAGGCGGGTGAGCTCGATTTCTCGCTCCGGGCCAAAACTATTCGCATAGGCTCCCGTGTGCAGCTCGACAAAGTCTGCCCCCAGGCGGGCGGCGGCTTCCACCTGCGGAGCTTCGGGATCAATAAAAAGACTCACCCGGATGCCGGCCTCACGCAGAGTGCGCACGGTGGGAGCCAGATCCCCTTCCAGGCCAATGCAGTCCAGCCCACCCTCGGTAGTGATTTCTTGGCGAGCTTCCGGCACCAGGCAGACATCCTCCGGACGTAGCTGCAAAGCAAACTCGAGAATCTCCGGGCTATGCCCCATTTCTAAGTTAAGCTTGGTCGTAAGGCAGTCGCGCAGGCGCAGCAAGTCGCGCTCCTGGATGTGACGACGATCGGCCCGCAGGTGAGCTGTGATCCCGCGGGCTCCGGCGGCTTCCGCAATGAGCGCGGCCGCCACGGGGTCGGGTTCGGCATTCGGCGAATCCAGGTCCAAACGGTAGCGGGCCTGCCGCAAAGTGGCGACATGATCTATATTGACTCCGAGGGAAATCATGGTGGGGAAAAGGAGGGGCGAAGAATTAGTGCCGGAAATGGCGGGTGCCGGTGAAGAGCATTGCTACCCCGCGCTCATCCGCTGCGGCAATGACTTCGGCATCCTTGACCGATCCACCGGGTTGGATGGCGCAGGTGGCACCTGCTTCCGCTGCGGCGATGAGGCCATCCGGGAACGGGAAAAAGGCGTCACTGCACACCGCGCTGCCTTTCAGGGACAGTCCGGCCTCGTTGGCTTTCCAGACCGCGATGCGCGAGCTATCCACACGGGACATTTGGCCCGCTCCGATTCCCAGGGTGCGATCTTTGCCAGCATAAACAATGGCGTTGCTTTTCACGTGTTTGACGACTTTCCAGCCGAATTCCATGGCTTCCAGCTCGTCCCGTGTGGGCGGGCGATGGCTAACTACCTTGTGCTCCAGCTTGTCGAGGTCGGCCGTATCCGCATCCTGCACCAAAATCCCGCCCACAACGCTGCGGAGATCCCGACTATGCGCCGGGAGCTCCCGCAAGGACCGCATCAGACGAAGGTTTTTCTTCTTTTGCAACAGGGAGCGAGCTTCGGTCTCGAAGTCTGGAGCAATGATGACTTCGCTGAAAATTTCCGCGATCGCCCGGGCGAGTTCCAAGGTAATAGGGCGATTGCAGACGATGATGCCTCCAAAGGGTGCCTGCCGGTCGGTGGCGAATGCTTTTTCCCAAGCCACTTTGAGATCGGGATCGCTGGCCACGCCGCAAGGATTGGTATGTTTGAGAATCGCCACTGTGGGCTTGGCAAACTCCGCGATCAGCCCCGCCGCGGCATTGATATCGAGGAGGTTGTTGTAGGAGAGCTCCTTGCCGTGCAACTTTTCAAAATAGTCGAAGAAATTGCCGTAGAGCTCGGCGTGTTGGTGGGGATTCTCCCCGTAGCGCAGCCGACTGGCCAGAGGCAGATCGAGGATGAACGCGGCGCAGGTTTCTTGTTCGCCGTTGAGGTAGTTCGTAATTGCGGCGTCGTATTGCGAAGTGGTCGCGAAGGCTTTGATCGCCAAGCGCTCCCGCAGCCGCAGCGTGGTGGCCCCATCATTGGCTTCCATCTCGGCTTGTACCGCCGCATAGTCGGCAGGTGAGGTGACCACCGAGACCGAGCGGTAGTTTTTCGCCGCACTGCGAATCATCGAAGGGCCGCCGATGTCAATTTGCTCGATTGCTTCCTCCAGGGTCACCCCTTCCCGACTGATTGTTTCAACGAAGGGATACAGATTAACGACCACGAGATCAATCGGCCGGATGCCATGTTCGCGGGCCTGTTGCTCATGCGACTCCTCCCCACGCAGGTAAAGCAAACCACCATGCACTTTCGGGTGTAGGGTTTTCACCCGACCATCGAGGATTTCTGGCGAGCCCGTGAAGCGGGAGATTTCCAATACGGGCAGACCCGCGTCTTGTAGGGCTTTTGCCGTGCCACCCGTTGAAAGCAATTCCACCTTGTGGCTCACGAGGAAGCGAGCGAAGTCCACCAAACCGGACTTGTCGGAGACGGAAAGAAGAGCACGTTGAATTTTCATAAACTTGTGAAGTGCCGCCGGAGTTTTCCAGTTCCACCAGGCACGGAGGAAAATCATTCCCAGTTGGGGAAAAAGATCAATCCGGAAGGCGAAAAATCCCCGCAGCCAGTTGGGATAAAAAATGCCACCCCTGCCACGGGTGTTCACAAGGCATGAGCTCTGCAAGCGATGCGCGTTTTTCACGGATAGCGCATTGGATTGCCTGATCGCCATATGCCCCTATTAACCAAAAATGCTTATTTTCTGAGATCGTCCTCCGTGTGGAAATGATTCACGCCACGAAACCTCAAATCTCTTCTCGCAATTAAATTCTCCGGAACTCCATGCTGTCTGCTGCGGCAGGCTCACTCCTCCTCGGCGCAACGCCTGAAGCAATCGGCCAGACAGTTGTGGTCAACTTTCTCACCGGGGGAAGTCCCAACTACAGCAGCGGAAACTCGGTGGGCCAGAACGCGACAGTGACCGGGTTTACGGGGGCATGGGGGACACCAGGGACCTCTAATGCCACCATCTCTGCCACCAACCTGACTTTCAGCAATGGCTCGGGAACCGTGGCCAACTCTGAAGGGTCTGTTTCCCTCGACCCTGTGGCTGGAAGGGTGTTCCGCAACCTGACAACTGCGATCGCCACGAATTCAAATTCGGTCGTTTACATGAGTTTGGTGCAGAACCCCCTCACGAGCATCAACACGCAGTAAAGCGCTTTTGAATTGAACACGGTGGGCGGATTAGATTCCAACCGCATTTTTCAACTCGGCTTGAGCATAGGCGACTTTGGAACCACAAACTACGGTCTTCGAGTAAAAAATTATGGCTTCTTAGCCGGCAACCTCGCCATCTCCAACACAGACATTAACTTTTTGGTGGTGAAATTCACCCTCAGCAGCACGGCAAGGGCCGTTTTGGTTACGGTTTGGGCGAACCCACAAACATCGGCGATGAAATGCTGTCCGGAGCCAAGGTCTCCGTTTCGGGGTTTTCTTTCTCGGCGGTGCAAATATTTTTCTGGAAAACAGATTTTACATGAGGGTCGGGTTAGAGGGGTTCATGTTGAGGTAGATTTTGCCTGTGGACCACTCCTCGTTGATTTCAGCGAAGAGTGCAGAGATGCGGCGGAGGAGGGGAGCTTCGTTGGGGAAAAGGGCAGCGCCGCGGGTGCGGCGCTTGAGTTTGAGATTGACGCGTTCGATGGCATTGCTGGTGCGGAGTCTGCGTTGGTGGGCTGGAGGGAAGGAGAAGACGGTGAAGCCCTGGGGGATATTTTTCTCCATCCACTTGGAGAGTCTGGGTGCGGACTTGGCGTAGGCGAGGACGAGGTGTTGGAGGTGTTCTTGAGCGGAGGCCAGATCTGGG
>CAZQRL010000010.1:0-130946 GCA_964595865.1 uncultured Chthoniobacteraceae bacterium | reverse complement strand
CCTTGCAGGTGTGCTTGTCGAACAAAGCGCGGGCGGCGGCGCGCAAGAACGTGCTCTTGCCCGTCTCGTTTGGCGCAGCCAGCACATTGATGCCGGTTTGCAAAGGCCCAATGGCGGCCTTCCGCCTAAACGGGCCGACGTGTTCAAGCTCAATGGATTCAATAATCACACGGTCTCCTGCAGGTTTTGCAGCAACAACTGCCGCGCGAGTTCGAAGTGCTTTGCCTTGAGTTCCGAAGGTTCGATGTATGCGTCACTCAAGAGCTTATCCTTGTCGGCAGGTGTCAAAGGTTCTGCCGTGTTGGAATCATTGCGCGTGCCAATGGTCAGGGCGGAAAGCTGATCCAAATCAGCGAACACCTGCGAGAGAATCGGGTGTTTGGTCTTCAGAAAATCCAGCTCTGCCGGTGCAAGCGCGAGGCTGCTTTCGTCCTGCAACTGAGCAAGCGGAAACGGCCTCAGCAAACCATCAAGCCATTGCCGGGTGGCCGTCAGAACATCCCTCGCCGCCGAGCCGCGCACACGGACGCGCAAGACGGAAGTCTTGGCACGTTCATTCAGCCTCTTGATTTCCGTCTGCAAATGCTGGCGGGCGGCCTCCACGTCCAGGAAATCGAAATCCAGAGTGTGCCATCCGAGGGTCGCGACATGCAGCTTCTCAATGTGCGGCGGCTTGCCACGTCCGTTGATTTCCACCAACGCAACGAAGCCGGAGTCCGTTTGATCGAATTCGTCCGTCTCCGGCGTGCCGGGCATGAGCAGGCGGCCATCATCCCCCACATGCCAATTGTGCCAGTGGCCGACCGCGAGATAGTCGAGCTTCGCGCGTGACGCGGCGTTCAGAGCGATAGGAAAATCATTCAGCTCGTGCTTGCTCGGAATGGCCAGCGCGCCGTGGGTGATGCCGACTTGAACTCGATCTGTTGAAAGCGAAGCGGCTAATTCAACGAGCTTGAGGCTCGGATCAATCGTGGAGTTCTTTTGCTGTAACGGCGAGGCTAGCAAATAACCGTCGCCAACTTCCACAAACTTGGCATTGCGGAACACACGCACGTTCTTAGGCGCGGCGAGAAAACTCTGACGATTCCAGACCGAGCCCGGCCCGATGAATGGATCGTGGTTGCCGGGCAATAAGAAGACAGGCACGTCTGAAAACTCCGCGAACGCGTTGACCGCCGAGCAAACAACCGAATCATCAACCTCGTTGTCTTCAAACAAATCGCCCGCAACAACAAACGCATCCACCCCACGCTCTCGTGCAATTTGGAGCGCGCGGCGCAACGTCTCAAACCGCACCTGCCGCAACTCCTCGGCCTTGCTGCCGAATTGCTTGAAACACTTGCCGAGTTGCCAGTCGGCGGAATGGAGAAGTTTCATATCGGCATTGGACAAAATTTGTCTGCCGCTCGCAAGCACACTTGCTTTGGCGGCATTTTGCCCGTATCCATTGGGTCCATTCGTGGTTGAAATTCTTCGCAACTTGGCATCTTTGCGTTGAACCGAATTCGTGTAGATTCGCGTCCATTCGTGGTTGAACCGGGATTTGATTGAGCGCAGAGGCGGGTTCAGATTTAATCGCTTTGACCGAGGTGCGAGCCGCACGGGCCACCGGCTGCGCGATGCTCTGCTACGTCACGCCCAAGGAACACTTCGGTCTGCCGAACACGAAGGACGTAAAAGACGGCGGTGCTTGCGCACGGCCACCATTCGCCGCGCGTTATGATTCGAGCCACTTGGGAAGCGGCGAGAAGGATTTCGCGGAGCGAAAGGCCGACAGGCCGAGGCTGCGGGCGCAGCCGCGCCCATGCCGCTGGGAAGATCAATGCAACCTCCGCCTCGACCCCGTGACCGCGCGTGACTCGAATGCCGTGAGAACGGCCGGAGAAGACTTTTGCGGAGCGCAAGCCCGGAGGGCGAGAACGCCGGGCAGGCGTTCGAGTCAATTCCCCAACGAAACCCTCCCGCAGGAAGGCGCGAAGACCGCGCATTTTTGCTCCATGTGCGGCCCGCACTTTTGCTCGATGAAGATCACCGAAGACGTCCGCAAATACGCCGCCGAACAAGGCATCGCCGAGGACGAGGCGCTCCAGCGCGGCATGGAAGAAAAGTCCCGCGAGTTCACCGAGAAGGGCAGCGAGCTTTACGCGAAAGCGTGATTTCGATGCGCCTGAGATAAGACATATATCCCACGAGCGACACCCATATCACCGTATCGAATCGGACGGGGACGGAAGAGGATCTGGACGATGATTCCCCAGGCGAATACGACATCACCGCTTCGCCGGATGATTTCAACATCCTCTCTCCTTTTTCATTTATCGAACCTGGGGCGGCAGGGATTCCCGGATTCCGGAAGAACTCCGTGCGGGGCGTCCGGCGCGCGTCCCGCTTGATCGAGTCCATTCTCGTCGGGCCGCCTACTTCGCAGGTCTTCCCCCACACGGAAGACAAGGGCGCCTTCCTCGCAATCGGCAGAGAGGGACGCCTCATGCCCATCAACCACTTCATCAGAAAGCGATTCGCTTCGGTCGGCGCGCTCTTGACGACGATTATACTCACGCCACGGATCACACCCGGACCAAAGCGGGAATTCCGGTCGGCGATGTCGCGCGCTCTTCGAAGGGTGTCGGTGGCGAGCTGTTTTGCTCCAGACGGAAATGGAAAAGTGGCTGAGATGCGGTAAAGAGTGGGCTCAACATGGAGCCCGAAATGGAAAGAATCCGACGTAACTTCGCCCCGGAACAAAAAGTGAACATTCTGCGTGAGCAGCTGATCGAGCATGTGCCGGTGAGCGATGTGTGCGACAAGCATCATATCCACCCAAGGCTTTTTTACCGGTAGCAAAGCCGAGCGCAAGCGAGACAGCCCGCCTGACTTCCTATCCACTAAAGCGGGCAACACATTTTTCGAGCAAGGAAGCGCTGCTTTTGAAGGCGGGCGCTCCCCCTCCCGGGTTGTTGGGCACCAAGAGCGTAAGCTCCTAGCTCTGGAAAGCAAGCTGGCGATGCGCACCAAGGCCCTCGCCGAGCTAATGGGAGAAACTGGCGGGCCCGTTACGGGAAGGCCAACGAGCACAACTCGTGGATCGCGCGCGACCACTGGATCGAAGGTGGGAGCGCGACGAAATCGTGAAGTTCGCCCGGGAGTTCCCGCTGGAGGGCTACCGCAGGCTCTCGTTGACGCCTTCGCCTCCCGGCTTCGGCATCCTTCGGGCGGCCGATGGCAGTCTGTCTCGGGGCTTCCCAGCCCCTCGGCTCAAGGAGTTCGTCCGTGTGGCCGGTCTGACTCACGTCAAAACCTCGCCTTACTATCCCCAGTCCAACGGCAAAATCGAACGTTGGCACAAGTCGCTCAAAGCCGACTGCATTCGCCCCGGCACCCCGCTCGACATCCAGCAGGCCCGCCGCCTCATCGCGGGCTTCGTCGAGCACTCCAACACCGTTCGCCTCCACTCCGCCATCGGATACATCACCCCGCTGGACAAGCTTCTCGGTAAAGAAGTGGCCGTCTTGGCCGACCGCGACAAGAAACTCGCCCAGGCCAGGCTACAACGAAAATTCAAACGCCAAAACCAACCCGCCCACTCCGTAACGTCTCAACCCGTTTTTTCAATTGACGCTGAACCAAAACACCATCGGGAATCCCCACTGAAAATGGAGATGGTCTTCCGGTGTCATATCGAAGCTCTTGCCAAAGTCGGTCGCTCCGGGTGCAAAAGTGGAAAAAATGCGGTCCATTACCATGGGGCCAGCCAGATTTGTTGTGTAGAGCGCAAACTCGGAGCCGCCGGGCATCGTCCACCCCGTCAGGGTAAGCGTGATCGGCCCCGACCAGTCGCCCGGATCAAACTCTTCAACTCCAAAGCCCAAACTTGGCTGATATGCCGAGGAACCCATCCTACCGCCCCATCCGCCACCCCAAGAATAGAACTCGACCCGGCAGGCGAAGTGCGGGTTGAATTCCCTCGCACAATCAGGTTCGCCGGTTCAAACTCGGAATCCGACCCGACCGGACTTCCGTCCACCATCGCACCGCTGTGAAGGGGCCAGTGCGGTTCAAACTCCTTGGCCAAATCGTCGTAGCCAGCTCCGCTGTTCCCATGACCCGATGTATAAATGGATTGCGCCTCTGCCGACAGAGCCCTGATGAGCAATGAACTGCCGAAAAGAGCCGCGAGTAATTTTTGTGAAGGGAATTTTGTTCATAATGCAAATACTTTGCAAAATGAGAATCAACAAACCGCATCGAGACTTCATTACAAATTACTTGCATTTTACAACATGCCATCTGTCGGAGGCAGGCGAAACGCAATCCGGGGAGGAGAAATTCTTCTGCTTTGTCATGTTAGGAAGAGCTTGGATGCAGCGACGAGGAGGACGAGAGAGAGGGCGCATTTGAGTCCCCTGAGAGAAGCGGCTCCGCTGCCCCAGGCGGCGCCGAGACTGCCGCCAAGCAGGACGATGGCGATCATGAGGGGCCACCCTGGGGCAATGGCGGAGATTCCTTGCGGCCCAAGACCGCCAAGGCCTGCCAGGGAATTGACAAGGATGAAAGGCGCAGAGACGGCAGCGGCGGTTTTGGCATCGGCCCACCGGCAGAAAATCAGGAGAGGTGTGAGAAAAATGCCCCCACCGACGCCAATGAGGCCGGAGAGCAAACCCATGGCGCACCCCGAAACCGCCACGGCCCAGAACGGGGCTTTGCGGATGACGTAATGACGCTGTGGCAGGACCAGGCGGGCGGCGGCGAGGGCCAAGGCGGCAGCGAGGAGCAGATGGAAAATCCCGGTGGGGAGTTTGATCATTCCGCCAAGGAAGGCAGACGGGATGCTAAAGACCGCAAACGGCCAAAAAAGGCTGCCGCGAAAGTGCCCGGCGCGGAAAAAGAGAATCGCGCCAATAAGGGACACCGCGACATTGAGGACGAGGGCGGTTGGACGCATGGTGGCTGGAGCCATAGCGGCCAGAGCCATCACGGCAAGGTAACCCGAGGCTCCTCCATGCCCGACGGCTCCGTAGAGCGCAGCCACGATGAACAACGCGGGCAAGATCCAAAGGATGTCAGCGGTGATCATAATTTTACCCCAGGGTGGTGCTGCCGATGGACATTTTGGGAGCGGTCCAGGTCCATTTGGCTTTGGGTGTGATGCGACCACCACTGAGACTGAGGGCTTCGCCCGTGAGTTTGCCGAGTGGACGATAGGTGTTGTCTGGACTGACCTCGAGCAGCTCGAGTTGGACCATGAGATCCGTGGAAAACTCGGAGCTCACTCCGGGGATGTGGCGGACGCGATAGGGCGGTTCCTCGGGAGCCTGCCAGATCAGCCATAAATTGGCCCCAGCCCATTCCGCGGGGGCCAGGGTCTTGGCCAGAGCGGAGCCTTCGAGCGACCATTCGGGTTGAGCTTGGGCGAGGACGTGTTTGGCGATGGGACCCTCGGGGCCGGCAAGACGCACTTTGCGGGTTTCGACGAGCTGAAACAACTCGGGGCTTTTTTCTTCAATACGGGCGATGGAAAAACTCATGCAGGTGAGGGTGTGAGATATTCTTTGCGGGCAAGCTCCGGGCTGGCACCGACAAGTTCGGCGGGATAGGCTTGGTAGGCCAACGGGTCGCGCTGGAGCCCGGTGACGTGGAGGCCGGACTCGTGACGGTGAATGCCGCGACCAACCACGGGTTGGCGCGGTTGATGGGAGCGGCGGGCGGCGGATTCGACGGTGCGAGCAAGGTCTGGAAGTCGCCGGGTATCGATGCCTGTTGCAACCCCGCAGGCGACTTGCAGAGCCATGGCAACCTGCTCGAATGCGGCGTTGCCCGCGCGTTCGCCGAGGCCGAGAACGGTCGTGCTCAGGCAACGCGCTCCGGCCTGCCAGGCCGCGACGGTGTTGGCGGTGGCCATGCCGAGGTCATTGTGACCGTGGAACTCGATGGCCAGTTGAGGCGCTGCGGTCCGAACTCTGGTCACCATTTCTGTGGTGCCAGATGGCGTGAGCATCCCCACGGTATCGGCCAGACGGACGCGCACGGCACGGGTTTCGGCCACGGCATGCGCGAATTCGGCGAGGAATTCGGGTTCGGCCCGCGAGGCATCCTGGGCTCCGACGGTGAAGTAATCAAAGCGGGCTGCGGCTTCGGCGGAGAGTTCGCGCAACGTTTGCAGGACCCAGGCACGGGTTTTGCCCCAGATACGCAGATGCAAATCCGAAACCGGAAAAGAAATGTGCACCCCTTCGACCGGACAGAGTGCGGCAGCGGCGAGATCCTCCCGGCGGGCCCGGCACCACGCGAGAAGCCAGGCATCGGGAGTGGCGCGGGCGACAAGCTCGATGCGGCGCCGGGCTTCTTCGCCCGAAACCGGGATGCCGACCTCGAGTTCACAAACGCCTGCCGCGACCAAACCGCGCGCGATCGCGCGGCGCTGGCGGTCGGAGAAATCGACCCCAGCGGCTTGTTCTCCGTCCCGCAGGGTCGTATCCACGAACCAAACGGGGGCACCACACTGGGCCTTTTGCGGAGTCATGAGACGAGGAATTCTTCGGCGACACGGTCTTCTTCGAAGGCATCGAGAATGGCATCGATGGCCTCTTCGGTGATTTTGCCGTAGATGTGGCCGGATGGGTAGTCGACGATGATCGGGCCTTTGGTGCATTGGTTCATGCAGCCGGTGACGCAAACTTCGATGCCGTCCAGCATGCGATCCTGAATCTCGTTTTGCAGATAACTCAGCAGGCTGATGGAGTCTTTTTTGTGGCAAACGCCTTGGGCTTCTCCGTTGGCTCGGAAGCTGGCGCAGACGAACAGATGATGTGCGGGTGTGGTCATAACAAGGTTTAAGAATTATGGTTGAGATTTAAGGATTAAGGTTGAGTGAGTTCTTTGACGATGTGGCGGTCGAGGTAGGTGAGGGCTCCGGCACAGGTGGCGGCGCGGACTTTGCCGAGCATCTTGTCGGCCCAGGCTTCTTCTTCGACTTGCTCGGAGATGAACCAGTGGAGAAGGACCTGGGCGGGGTAGTCTTTTTCGGTGAGGGCGATTTCGTAAGCGGCGTGGATGCCGGCGGTGTTGGCGCGTTCCAGATCGAAGGCGTGCTGGGCGACTTCGGTGAGGAGTTTGAAGCTGTTGGCGATGGCAGGCAGGGCACCAAGAGTTGGCAGAACTCCGCGATCCACGAGGTGATCGTGCAGCTTGGCGGCGTGCTCGGTTTCTTCGCCGGATTGCATTTTGAAAAATTCGGCGAACCCGGAGTAGTTTTCGTTTTCGCACCATTGGCTGAGGGCGAGGTAATGAGCGGAGGCCAGACGTTCGTGGTCGGCTTGTTTTTCGAGGGCTTGGATGACGGATGGAGACATGGGAAGGTTTAAGTTTGAAGGTTAGGGTCTAAGTTTTAAGCGTCAGGAGCAGCCCTGGCCGCTGCCGGAGCAGCTGGCTCCGCAGGAGGTGAAGCGGCGTTGCAGGGAGGCGGGGATTTCTTCGTCATGGAAGAGGGCTTCGAGACCTTCTTCGATGAGGCCTTCCATTTCGACCACGGCAAGTCCGAAGCCTTCGATGATCTTTTTCGGGCGGGGGCCGCAGGCGCTGACCAAAATGGCGCGGCAGTCGGAGAGATCGGTGGCGAGTTTTTTCCAGCGGTCATCGCCTCCACCGGCTGGCGGGAGATGGCGCACGTCGACGATTTCGTATTCGTCGGTGGCGGCATCGTGGCTGTAGAGAATCACCTTGTCTGCTTCGCCGAGGTGTTGATTCACCAGCATACCTTCCTGGGTGGCGGCGGCGATGTAGGGTCGGGTGGCGTCGATGGTGGTGGGCATGTGAGTGTAGGCTTGCATGGTTTCGGTGTATTCGAGGGATTGGTCCTGGCCTAGAAGCCCGACGGCATCGGCGCGGCAGCGGGCGCAGTGGGTCATTTGACTGAGGTTCTGGCCGGATTGCAGACGGACGCGGGCCATCATGAGGGCGTCTGGTTCGTCGAGGTCTTGAAATGCGGTATCCTCGACGGGGCAAAGAGGAATGCAGTTCATGATGGTGGCGCCGAGGGATTTGGTGACACGGGAGATCTCGGGGATGTGGGTGTCGTTGACCCCGGGAACCACGATGCTGTTGACCTTGACGAGGACTCCGGCGTGCGCTAGGCGACCGACGGCTTCGAGTTGGCGTTCGATCATGAGGGCGGCACCTTCTTCGCCTTTGAGCGGGCCTTCGCCATCGCGGACCCATTTATAAACGAGAGCGCCGATGGCGGGGTCGACTGCATTGATCGTAATGGTCACATGGGTAACTTGGAGGGCGATGAGTTCTTCGATGTAGGCTCCGATGTGAAGGCCGTTGCTGGCCAGGCAGAGCATCATGTCGGGAAAGCGGCGGCGCACGAGGCGCAGGGTTTCCATGGTTTCATAGGGATTGGCGAAGGGATCCCCGGGGCCGGCGATACCGACCACTTCAATGCTGGGAATTTTTTCCACCATCTCTTCGAGGTAGGCGAGCGCTTGGACCGGCGTGAGAACCTCGCTGGTCACACCCGGGCGGGATTCATTGACGCAATCGAATTTGCGGTTGCAGTAGTTGCACTGGATGTTGCAGCGCGGGGCCACTGGCAGGTGGATGCGGGCGAACTGGTGTCTGCCGCCGATGCTGTAGCACGGATGACGGTCGAGGGCGAATTTTTCGGGATGGACGCAGGCGCTCATAGGTCAATCAAAGGTAGGAGTAGCCGGTGGCGGACCGGGTTTGTTTGCGTTCGAGGAACGCGTTGGCGATGGTGTCGAAGAGGATTTGCGCGCCGCGGTGGCCGAGGTGGAGCAGGCGTTGCCCGCCGATGCGGTCATGGATGGGGAAGCCGGTGCGGATGAGGGGGATCTCGAGTTCGCGGGCGAGGCCGTAGCCTTTGCTGTTGCCCACGAGAAGGTCGGGGTGGAGTTCGCGGGCTTCCGCTGAGATGTCGGCGAAGTCAGCTCCGTTGCGAATGATGGTTTCGGGCGGAAGATCGGGAACGGCGGCTCGGAGGGTGGTGGTAAAGTCGGCGGTTTTCCCGCCGCAGGCAACGAGGGCCGGGAGGACGCCGATTTCGCAGAGGAACGAGGCCAGCCCGATGACGAGGTCGGCCTCGCCAAAAATGATGGCGCGTTTGCCGAAGGTGATTTTGTGCCCGTCGACGATGGAGTCGATGAGACGTCCGCGTTCGGCAACAAGCGGAGCAGGGATGGGCTTTCCGCTGATTTCGCTCAAGGCAGTGAGCAGCTGATCGCTGTGGTTGATACCGATCGGAAGTGGCAAAGCGTAGCGCGGCGTGGCGAAGCGCTCGGTCATTTGTGCGGCGGCGGATGTTGTGCTGGTGGCGAGGGTAGCACCGAGTTCGAGAAGAGCGGGACTGCCGGACAGGGCGCGGATTTCTTCGACGGGGGTGCCGCCGGGGGGGACCGCCTCGTAATCGCTCCAAGTGGCTCCATCCAGAGTGTCGCTGTAATCAGGGAGCAGAGTGGAGGGCAGGCCAAAGGCGGCGGCGAGTTCGCGGAGGTGCCGCAGGTCGGCTGCGGAGACCATGCCGGGGAGGATGGCAATGCGGTCGTGGCGCGGGGTGGGTTCGGCGAGTTGGGTGGCGAGGGCGGTGACGGCATCGTGGAAGCCGTCGATGTGCGAACCGCGATAGCTGGCGGTGGAGACATTGACCACTGGGGAAAGCCCGGGAACCTTTTCGTGGGCCTCGGCGACGAGTGCCGGCATGTCTTCGCCGATGGTTTCGCTTAGGCAGGTCGTGGCCAGGCCGATGACTTCGGGAGCGTATTGGCGGTGGACATTGCGGAGGCCGATTTGGAGGTTTTTCGCTCCGCCGAAGACCGCGGTGTCTTCCGCGAAGTTTGAGGCCGCGATGTCCATGGGTTCGCGGAAGTGGCTGATGAGATAGCGCCGGATGTAGGTGGCGCAACCTTGGGACCCGTGAAGAAAGGGAATACAGCCGCGCACGCCTTTGAAAACCAGGCAGGCTCCGAGCGGCGTACAGAGTTTGCAGGCATTGCGGGTGGCCGTCGTGCAATGCCGGAGGTCGGGCAGCGTGGACGGGTCGGACTTGTCATACAGATCTGAAAGTGCGGCGGTGCTAGACATGGTGGAGACTCCGGTTGGCGCGGCGGGGGGTGAATTTCCAGATGGGGCTCATGACGCTGGCGTGGACTTCTTTGGCGAAGTTGAGCATGCCTTCGAAACCGGCGAGAGCTTCCTTGCGTTCGTGGTTGTGGTCGCAGAAACCAATGCCGAGTTTGTAGGCGATGGGGCGTTCTTTGACGCCGCCGATGAATAGGTCGACATCCAGTTCGAGGCAGAATTTGGCGAGTTCGAGGGGGTTGGAGTCGTCGACGATGACGGTGCCGGGGTCGCAAAGCTCTTTGAGCTGGGCGTAATCCTGCGGGTTGCCGGTTTGGGAGCCGACGAGGACGGTGCGCATGCCGAGGGTGCGAAGGGCGCGGACGAGAGAGAAGGCTTTGAAGGCTCCACCGACATAGATCGCGGCTTTTTTGCCTTTGAGGATTTTGCGGTAGCGGCGGAGTTCGGGTTGGATGCGGGCGAGCTCCTGACCGACGAGGTCGCGGGCGCGGCGTGCGAGATCGGGGTCGCCGAAAATGGCAGCCGTGTCGTAAATGGCGGCGGCGGTGTCTTCGATGCCGAAGAAAGAAACGCGGCGATGCGGGATGGCGTATTCTTCCTCGAGGCGCTGGGCGAGGTGCATCATGGAGCCGGAGCATTGCACGAGGTTGAGCTTCGCTCCGTGGCAGCGGCGAATTTCGTCCACGCGGCCGTCGCCGGTGATGCAAGAAACCACTTCGACGCCGATGCGGCGGAAGTAGTCTTTCATTATCCAAGTTTCGCCGGCGATGTTGAATTCGCCGAGGAGGTTGATGCTGTGGGGTCCGATACCGGTCGTGTCGCCAGTGCCAACAAGATTATAGAGCGCGTCGCAGGCGGCGCGGTAGCCGTCCTTTTTCGTGCCGGAGAAGCCGGGACTTTCGACGGGAATGACGGGCAGGCCGAGATCGGCGGTGAGGGTTTTGCACACGGCGGCGACATCGTCACCGATGATGCCAGCGATGCAGGTGGAATAGACAAAGGCGGCTTTGGGGCGGGTGGCTTCGATGAGTTCGCGCAAAGCGGCGGCGAGTTTCTTCTCACCGCCAAAGATGACATCCTTTTCCTGGAGGTCGGTAGAGAAGCTGTTGCGGTGGAGCTGGGGTCCGCTGGATTGGGCTCCGCGAATGTCCCATGTGTAGGCCGCGCAGCCAATCGGACCATGCACAAGGTGGAGGGCGTCAGCAATGGGATAAAGCACGACACGCGATCCGCAAAAAACGCAGGCGCGCTGGGAAACAGAGCCGGCGAGGCTCCGTTTTCCGCAGGCCACCTGACCCGGGTCCTCCTTGCGGAGGATCTGGGCTTGGCGTTCTTCGAGGATGGCGATGTTGGGCATGGTCGGACAGGCCTGACGGGGCGCTATTGGACGAGCTCAAACCGCTCTTCGGGGCAGGTGCGATCGTGGTGGTCGAGGAGGGCGTCACTGAATTTCTCGACGAGGCGCATGGCACCGCGGTAGCCCACAAGGGGGAAGAGACGGTGGCCGACGCGATCGAGGATCGGGAACCCGGCACGGACGAAGGGCACGCTTTCAGCGCGGGCGATTTGTTTGCCGTAGGTGTTGCCGATGAGCAGCTGGACGGGGTCGGCCTTCATGTGCTCGTGGAGCTCGAAGAGGTCGGCCTGGGATTTGACCACAGCGTTGGGCACGGGGCCATCGAGGAGCTCGTGAACTCGGGCTTCGAAGGCTTTGCCGGTGGAGCCGGTCATGACATATTTCGGGATCATGCCGAGTTCGAGAACGAACCGAGTGAGGCCTACCACAGTGTCGGGATCGCCGAAGATGGCGACGGGGACATTGTGGAAGTATTGGCCGATATCCGAGATGGCATCGAGGAGGCGACCGCGCTCCGATTCAATCGAGGGGGGCACTTCCACCCCGGCGGCTTTGCGCAGGGCATCGAGGAAGAGGTCGGTATTGGTCAGGCCGATCGGAGCGTCGAGTGCTTCAAAGGGCACCCCGCATTTTTTCTCGAGGGCTTCCGCCGCGGGATGGGCGGTAAACTTGCCCAAGGCAATAGTGAGCGCGTTGTCGCCCAGGGCTCTGAGCTCGGGAAGGGTGGTGCCGCCTTTGGGATAAATCTCGTAAACACCGGTCTGCGGAAGGTCGAGAACGTCCGAGGTGTCGGGCATAAGCGTGATGGGGGCGCCGAGTTCGGCGGCCAGGCGCTTGATTTCCCGCATATCAGAAGGATCGAGCCAGCCGGGGAAGATGTTGGTTTTTCCGCCCGGCGTTTCCGATTTTTCCGCCAGGTAATTGACGATGGAAACGCACATGTTGGAATAGCCGGTGACATTCGAACCCACGAAGCTGGGAGTGTTCGTGTGGATGACCACTTTGCCTTCGGGGATTTTGCCTTCGTCCCGGGTTTTTTTGATGATCGTCGGGATGTCATCACCGATGACCTCGGAGAGGCAGGTGGTGTGGACTGCGATGATATCCGGGTTGTAGATCCCGAAGATATTGACGATGGCCTGCTGGAGGTTGGCGAGGCCGCCGAAGACCGAAGCGCCTTCGGTGAAGGAACTGGTCGTGGCGACCACGGGCTCCTTGAAGTGCCGGGTGAGCTGGCTGCGATGGTAGGCACAGCAGCCCTGGGAGCCGTGGCTGTGCGGCATGCAGTTGTGCAAACCGAGAGCGGCATACATGGCACCGATGGGTTGGCAGGTTTTGGCCGGATTAATTTTCAGCGCGTTGCGCTGAGTAACCGTGGATGTGGTTGCGTCTAACATGGTTTTTGTGATTTGAGATTTGCAGTTTCAGGTTTTTTACTGCTTCCAGGGCGGGACGACGTAGCTCCAGACTTTGGTAGAGAGCATGCGATCGACTTCTTTGTAGAAGTTGATGGCGCCGGTGAAGGCGGCGTAGGGTCCACCGTAATCGTAGGAGTGGAGCTGCTTGCAGGGGACGCCCATCTTTTCGACGATGAACTTGTCTTTGATGCCGGAGCCGATGATGTCGGGTTTCCAGGTTTTGATGAGGGTCTCGAGTTCATGATGGCTGATGTCGTCGATGATGAGCGCACGTTTTTTCATTTCGCGCATCATTCCCTGGTAGTCCGAGAAAGTGAACCCGGCCTCCACGAGTTTGGCTTTGGCTTCCGGGCTGATGCGGGGGCGGAAGCGCTCGGCATCGGCTTCAACGGAGAGTTCCTCGATGTTGCGGCTGTCGGCATCGACTTTGATGCTGGGCAGAACATCGCGGCCTTCGTAGTCATCACGGTGGGCGAATTCGTAGCCGGCCGAGATGGTCTCGATGCCAATATCGGCGAAGAGCTCCTGGTAGTGATGGGCCCGGGAACCGCCTACAAAGAGGGCGGCTTTTTTGCCCTGGTGTTTGGCTTTGAGTTCGGTCTGGATCGGACGAACGGCGGCCATCTCGGAGGCGATGACTTCTTCCACGCGATCGATGAGCTTTTTGTCGCCGAAGTATTGGGCAATTTTGCGCAGTGATTTGGCGGTGGAGGCGGCTCCAAGGAAGTTGATCTTGAACCACGGGATGCCGAACTTGGTTTCCATCATTTCGGCCATGTAGTTGATCGACCGGTGGCACATGACGACGTTGAGGTCGGCCTGGTGGCACTTGGTGATCTGGTCGTAGGAGACATCTCCGCTCAGGGTGGCGAGAATCTCGATGCCACATTTGCGCAGGAGCGTATCAATTTCCCAGGCATCCCCGCCGATGTTGTATTCGCCGAGGATGTTGATTTTGTAGGGATGTGTGACGGGCTCATCGTCGAGGCCGATCATGTATTTGAACACGCCATTGTTGGCGATGTGGTGGCCGGCGGATTGACTCACGCCTTTGTAGCCCTCGCAGGAGAAGCCAAAAACGTTGATGCCAAGCTCATCTTTGGCCTGGCGACAAACGCTGTGGATATCATCCCCGATGAGGCCGACCGGGCAGGTGGCATAGACCGAAATGGCCTTCGGCTTGAAGATGGCGTAGGCTTCGCGGATAGCTTCGGCGAGGCGTTTTTCCCCGCCGAAGACGATGTGATCCTCCTGCATGTCGGTCGTCATGCAATATTGGAGGTAGTTGGTCTGACCGGGCTCCACCCGGGCCAGATTCCGGCGGCTGAGCCATGAATAATAGCCGCAGCCGACGGGACCGTGGGTGATGTGGAGGATGTCGTGGATGGGGCCGATGACCACACCGCGGCAACCGGCGTAGGTGCAGCCGCGTTGGGTGATGATGCCCGGGATGGTGCGGGAGTTAGCGCCGATCTCGGGGGGAGAATCGGGGTCATTCAGCAGGACCTGCTTGGAACGCTTGCGGAGCGTCTTGGAGGGCAGGCCGTCAAGCATCTTGGCGCGGAGTTCTTCGGGAGTGACTCCTTTGATGGAGTCGATTTCTCCCGGGTTGGCGGGTGGTGCTTCGGCGATCATGGTGTGGGTTCCTTTCGGTGGTGAGCTGTGGCCATGGCGGCCGGATTAGTTGAAAAGGCCGTATTCCATGAGGAGCGCTTCGAGTTCATCAATGGCGAGCGGCGTAGGAATGACCTTGTTGGTGTTGTTTTCGATCGCGCGGGCCAGGGTGCGATACTCATCGGCTTGTTTGGCTTCGGGGTTCCATTCAATAACCGTTTTGCGGTTGATTTCCGCGCGTTGGACGTCATTGTCGCGGGGCACGAAGTGAATCATTTGGGTGCCGAGGCGTTTGGCCAGCTCCTGGATGAGATCGGCTTCGCGGTCCACGTTGCGGCTGTTGCAAATGAGGCCTCCGAGACGGACCACGCCGGTCTTGGCGAATTTCACGATGCCTTTGCAGATATTGTTCGCGGCATACATCGCCATCATTTCGCCGGAGCAAACGATGTAGATTTCTTCCGCTTTGCCTTCGCGGATGGGCATGGCGAATCCGCCGCAGACCACGTCCCCGAGGACGTCGTAGAAGACGTAATCGAGACCGACGTTTTCTTCGTAGGCGCCGAGCTGCTCGAGCATGTTGATCGAGGTGATGATGCCGCGGCCGGCGCAGCCTACGCCGGGTTCGGGTCCGCCGGATTCCACGCAGAGGGACTTGCAGAAGCCCTCGGAGCGGATGTCTTCCAGTTCGACGTCTTCGCCTTCTTCGCGGAGGGTGTCCAGGACGCTCTTCTGGGCGAGACCGCCGAGCAGGAGACGGGTGGAGTCGGCTTTCGGGTCGCAACCGACAACCATGACTTTGCGACCCATTTCGACGAGGCCGGCGACGGTGTTTTGAGTGGTGGTGGATTTTCCAATCCCCCCTTTTCCGTAGATGGCAATTTTGCGCATATGATTTCCTTTCCAGTTTGTGGAATAATGATTTTTGCTGTGGTTTCCGGATTTTCCGGACCTGCTATTCCATTAACAAATCGCGTGCCAATCTCTAAAAGCAGGCGAGGAATTTCACCATAAGTCACTTAATGAAAGTGCTTTAAGAACTTGCACTCCGCTGTTTGACAAAAAAATTCGCGTCGCAAAACCTACACAAATGTAGGAACGGAGTTTTAATCCTTCCTGTGTGTGGGAAATACCCGACTGGGGACGGGTCCGAGCTGGATAGGCCCGGGGAAAACTATGCACGCAAAGCCATGCTCAACGCTTCATGAAGTCGTGTGCGGGTCTTCATGCTAGCGCAGGGACTTGGGTTCGATGCCGTATTTTTTGACCCGAAGCCCCATCGTTCGTTCGGTCAGGCCGAGGTGGCGAGCGGCGGCCGCCATGTTGCCTTTGTGGGCTTTGAGCGCATCGATGATGAGTTCCCGTTCGAAGCCATCCATTGCTGCCTGCAGAGTTGAACGTGAATCTTCCGGAGGGAGCTGGGGAGTTTGCAGCGTGGGAGGCAGGTGATAGGCGTGAAGCACATCATCCGTGGCAAGAATGCTGCCTCGCTCGATGCAATTTTCGAGTTCACGGACGTTTCCCGGCCAGTGATAGCTCATGAGCATGTCGATAGCCGGAGTGGAGATCCTGCGAATATTTTTGCCGTTTATTTTATTGTATTTCTCCACAAAAAAGTCTGCGAGCTGCAGGATATCGGTTTTGCGTTCCCGAAGAGCGGGCACGTAGATGGGGAAAACATTGAGGCGGTAATAAAGATCCTGGCGGAAAGTGCCGGCCTCGACGAATTCCTCAAGTGGACGGTTGGTGGCAGCGATAATGCGCACATCGCAGCGGAGCGTTTCCGTCCCCCCCACCCGTTCAAACTCCTTTTCCTGGAGAACGCGCAGGAGCTTGGCCTGGGTGGCAAGGGGGAGTTCGCCGATTTCATCGAGAAAAATGGTGCCCCGGTGAGCGAGCTCGAAGCGTCCCTTGCGCATTGCAATGGCGCCGGTGAATGCGCCTCGCTCATGGCCGAAGAGTTCACTCTCCACGATGCTCTCGGGGAGCGCGGCGCAATTGACTTTCACAAATGCACGCCCCTCGCGCGGGCTGCGCTGATGAATGGCGTGCGCGACGAGTTCTTTGCCCACCCCACTCTCTCCCCGGATCAACACAGTGGTGGCACTGTTGGCAACCTGTTCGATCGAGTGGTAAACAGTCTGCATGGCCCGGGAGTTACCAATCATGTTATCCGGACGGAAGTGCTGCTGGAGCTGGTGCTGAAGGCGTTCGTTTTCTTCGCGCAGGGCCTCGATCTGTTCATGCGAATCACGGCGGAGCTTCACGGCCTGGGCAATCAATCCCGCAATAAGGGTGAGAAGTCGCACATCCGCCTCAAGATTTTGCCCTCCCTTGTGTCCCCGGACAACGCTCAGAGAGCCGAAGATCTCGCCACCATGCGCGACAGGCACTGCGAGAAAAGTCATTCCTCCATGATTTTGAAGAGGGTGAATCCACTCCGCATCCCCGGCAGAAATGTGAACCAGATCCGGTTCAGCGGTATCTGGAACGACAACAGGGCAATTTTGCTCCATGCTATCGGAGATTGCCCGCTCAAGAACATCCGGGGGCAGGTGCAGTGCCTCACCGCTGCCGAGTCCGCTTGAGACTTCAAACATCCTGTCTCGATCTGCGCGATTCCGAATCCGCAGATTTCCATGAAAAAGACCGAGAGAACCGGCCATTTGTTCCAAGGCTTTGAGCAGAACTTTTTTCAAATCATAGCTTTCCTGCAGCGTTCGCGCGATCTGGTAGGAGATCTCCAAATCTTTCATCAGGCGGCAGAAGGATTCCGGGACCCCGGGGACGTTCAAACCTTCCAAAGCAGCATCTGTTTCGTTCTTGAAGCGACAGTCACGTTGGTCGCAAGATCTCGGCGCTGCCGGCTTTGCGGCTGATTTGCGTGCTGGCTTCGATGGCTTTTTCATCTCCTTGCAAGGCGAGCAGAATTCAAGCCAATCGTGGGCCGAAAAGAGGGAAAAAGTTCCTCGTGAATGCGGATGCAGTCGGCTTTGAGCGACTTGTGCCAACGTTCGATTTTGCCGTTGGATTGGGGATAGTAAGGCGAGGTTTTGACGTGAGTCAGACCGGCCACGCGGACGAACTCCTTGAGCCGATGGGCTGGGAAGCCCCGAGACAGACTGCCATCGGCAGCCCAAAGGGTGCCGAAGCCGGGAGGCGAAGGCATCAACGTGAGCCTGCGGTAGCCCTCCAGGGGGAACTCCCGGGCGAACTTCACGATTTCGTCGCGCTCCCACCTTCGATCCAGTGGTCGCGCGCGATCCACGAGTTGTGCTCGTTGGCCTTCCCGTAACGGGCCCGCCAGTTTCTCCCATTAGCTCGGCGAGGGCCTCGGTGCGCATCGCCAGCTTGCTTTCCAGAGCCAGGAGCTTACGCTCTTGGTGCCCAACAACCCGGGAGGGGGAGCGCCCGACTTCAAAAGCAGCGCTTCCTTGCTCGAAAAGGACGAGATGGCTGGTTGACCGAACACTATGTTGGCGAACCCAATGGCGGCTGCTCGGTGAACGATGATGGTCTCAAGAAGCCGTGGCAAAAGCACAACACGCGACGGCTGGATGCCATCCGAGAGGAAATTGACCGACTCTCGCTCACGGATGTGGAGCGGGCCGTCTCGCTGGCAAGCCTGATTCTTGCACTGGACGAAGTGGAAAGCACGCTTGGTCACTTTGCCTCCTACCTCAACGACTGGTCGCCGCGCTCCTACAACAACCTGCACCTGCAAGTGCCGCGCCTGATCCTGAGCACGGAGAAGCATGCCGTCCGCCGTGGCGATATTTTTGACGTGCTGCCGCGAGTGGAGGCCGACCTTGCTTACTTTGATCCGCCCTACGGTTCAAATAATGAGAAGATGCCACTGTCACGAGTGCGCTACGCTGCCTATTACCATCTCTGGACAACGGTTTGCCTGAACGACAAACCATCAATTTTCGGTAAAGCAAAGCGTCGTGCTGACACTTCCGACAATGTGGCGTGTTCACCGTTTGAGGAGTTTTGCCCAAAGCAAACCACGTTGCCGCCAGTTGCCCATGCACACGATCGAGGAGAACATGGCTACGCGGCTCGCGTGTCGGTTTTGGCGTCCCGCCGAAACCTCTTTCGCGATCCAATGTGTCCGGCGCGACGCCGGACGCGGCAGGCGGGACGCCCGCACTCCCCGTTCTACACGCTCGCTCCGTTAGATAGCCTGCGTCATCTCACGGGGCGAGGCCCGCTCACCCCCGTGGAAGCAGCCGGTCAGGATGCCGTTCCAAAATCTTTGCGCCTGGCGTCGTTGCGGCGGAGCTTGCGAAGTCGCAACCACGACCACAGCACCAGCGGCATCGGCCCGGCGATGATCGGCTGGGTGCGAGCCGCACGGGCCACCGGCGGCGCGATGCTCTGCTACGTCACGCCCTAGGAACACCTCTCCCTGCCGAACAAGAAGGACGTGAAAGACGGCGTCATCGCTTACAAGATCGCCGCGCACGCCGCCGACTTCGCCAAGGGTCATCCGGGCGTGCAATTATCTCGCTTTGCTCGCCCTGGCAGGCAGCCTGCGGCTGGCTTTGTCCGCTGCGCTACGGCTTCGCGACAAGGTGTTGAGCAAGGCGCGCTTTGATTCGAGCTGCTTGGGAAGCGGCGAGAAGGATTTCGCGGAACGAAAGGCCGACAGGCTGAGGCTGCTGGCGCAGCCGCGCCCGTGCCGCTGGGAAGATCAATGCAACCTCCGCCTCGACCCCGTGACCGCGCGTGACTCGAATGCCGTGAGAACGGCCGGAGAAGACTTTTGCGGAGCGCAAGCCCGGAGGGCGAGAACGCCGGGCAGGCGTTCGAGTCAATTCCCCAACGAAACCCTCCCGCAGGAAGGCGCAAAGACAGCGCATTTCTGTTCCCATGAAAAACACGAAGGAGGTCAGGAAGTCTGCCGCTGAACAGGGAGGAGCCGACGAGCAGGCGATCCGAGCCGGCACAAAAGCGCGCGAATTCGTTGAGAAGGGAGTGGAGCCTTACGCCAAGACCAGAGTCAAATTGAGTCCTCGCCGCCATGATCTGGCCCTTATTTTTTGCGGTCGTTGACCCCGCAGGGTTCTAGTGGGTAGCGGGAAGTCATGACAGCTGCCGGAGCTTGCCTGGTGGCGAATTTCCCGGTTGGAATAATGATTGAAACCGGCGGCTTTTGCGGCGATTTTTCCCAGCTGTGTTTTTAAGAATCGTTCACTTCGGGCTTGGACTCTGGTTGGTCGGGCTGGTGGGGGTGTGGGCTCAGGAGGAGCCGACTCCCTCTCCCACGCCCGAGGAGGGCCAGCCGCTGAATATTGATATCCCAACCGTCGAAGGGCAGGACGTCCTGGGCATCCGGATTCCGCACCATGACGAAAATGGGCGTTTGATTTTTCAGCTCAGCGCCGAAAAGGCGCGGCGTCTGAATGACCGGGATGTGGAAATGGAGGAAATGGAGCTGATTTTCTTTGACGAGCAGGACGAGAAATTTGAAGTGACCATCCCACGCTCGACTTTCAATCTCGAGACCAAGCAACTGCACGGCTCGGATGGTGCCAAGATCGCCCGCGAGGATTTCACCATTACTGGCCAGGTGATTGATTTTGACCTGGCCAAACAATCCGGCACTCTGCGCGGCGACGTCACCATGACGATTCACGAACTTGACCGCCTCGAAACCACACCATGATGCTCCGTAAACTATTTCTTCAGTGCTTGCTTGTTGCTTCGTTTTTCCCAGTAGCCCTATGGGGTCAAAGCTCGCCGAGCATGAATCCAGCCAGCCGGGATGAGGGCGCGAAGGGGGGATTTGCCAATCTCGGCGGGGAGAGGCCCAAAGGCGCGGAAACAATCATTACGGCGCGGGAGGAGGCCAAATTTGACAACAAGACCAGCCTCGCGGAGTTTGTTGGCTCGGTGGTGGTGCGGGATCCGCAATTCACCCTCACCTGCGATCGCTTGAAGGCTTTTCTCAAGCCCGGAGGCAGGGGACTCCAGCGTGTCGAGGCGACGGGCAACGTGGTCATTCGGCAAGAAAATACCGACAATCGCGGGTCGCAGGTGGTTTCCACAGCCCGCGCGGGGAAGGCGATTTTCACTCCGGATACGGGCGATATTGATTTGCAGGAGTGGCCGCAAGTGCAGCAGGGCATAAACGCCCATGTCTCCACGGAGAGCACCACGCGCATGATCCTCAATCGGGCGGGGCGCATTAACACCATCGGCAGCAGCAAGACGGTGATTGTGGATGCCGGGGAGGGTGGGCGATGAAGCACCCGCCGCCTCCGCTGCATGCTCCGACCGACCCGGAAGGAGCCCTCCTGCGCACTGATCAGTTGGTCAAAAAATACGGTGGGCGGGCGGTGGTTAATGGGGTGGATATCCATGTGCGGGAAGGGGAGATCGTGGGGCTCTTGGGGCCGAACGGGGCGGGCAAAACCACCTCGTTTTATATGATTGTTGGCTTGGTGCGTCCGAATGGCGGGAAAGTATATTTCCAGCATCAAGACGTCACGGATTTGCCGATGTATCAACGGGCCCGGCGAGGCATGGGGTATCTGCCGCAGGAGGAATCCATCTTTCGCAAGCTCACGGTGGAGGAAAATATCCTCGCGATTCTCGAGACCCAGCCGCTCAACGCTAAGCAGCGCAAAGAACGGTGTGAGGAATTGCTGGAACAATTTGGCATCACTCACCTGGCCAAAAATCACGCCATTACCTTGAGTGGTGGAGAAAAGCGGCGACTGACCATCGCCCGTTCGCTGGTGACGAATCCCTCCCTGCTCATGCTGGACGAGCCTTTTAGCGGGGTGGACCCGATCGCGGTTTTTGATGTGCAGCAGATTGTGCAAGATCTACGCAAGAAGGGACTGGCGATTTTGATCACCGACCACAATGTGCGCGAGACGCTGAATATTGTGGATCGGGCCTATCTGATTTACGAGGGGCGCGTGGAGAGCCAGGGCGATAAAGATTTCCTCCTCAACGACCCGATCAGCCGCCGACTTTATCTCGGCGAAAGTTTCACCATGTGATGTCCCGCCGCCGCAAGAAAACCGTGCCCTCCCTAACTGTGGGGCAATTCTATGCCAACCATGCGTCTTCTTTGGGGCTGCGGTTGGCTGGTCCGAGCCACGGCATGCAGCGGATAATTCGGGAGCCGACCATCAATCGCCCTGGGTTGGCCTTGGCGGGGTTTTTGAATTATTTTGCGGCCAAGCGGATTCAGGTTTTTGGTGCGGCGGAGCTGAGCTATTTGCGTTCCTTGGAGGTCGAAGTGGCGCGGGAACGGCTCTCGGCGATGATGGCGCGCAATTTTCCCTGTTTGGTGGTGGCGCGGGGCGCGCAGATTCCCGAACCGTTGGCGGAGGTCGCGGAAGTTCACAAAATTCCGTTGTTTCGCACGGATTCCATCACCATGAAATTCATCAACGCCGCCACATTGGTATTGGAAGGGGAGTTTGCTCCGACGACTTCGGAGTTCGGCAGCATGGTGGACATAATGGGCATCGGCACCCTCATCCGTGGGGACAGTGGAATCGGCAAAAGCGAGTGTGTTTTGGGGTTGATCGAGCGCGGGTACAGCTTAGTGAGTGATGATATTACCAAGGTGCGGGCGCTGGAGGGGCGGGAGCTTTTGGGCATGTCGTCTGAGATCAGTCGCTACCACATGGAGGTGCGCGGGATCGGCATTATTAATGTCGCGGCAGTTTTTGGGGCGGGCGCAGTGCGACCTGAGAAGCGGCTGGATTTTGTTGTGACTCTGAAAGATTGGCACGAGATGGACGACATTGACCGCATCGGGCTGGATGGGGAAACTTACGAAATTCTCGGAATCTCCGTCCCGCATGTGACCATCCCGGTGCGCACCGGGCGCGACTTGGCCCGCCTGGTCGAGGTGGCAGCTTTGGATCAGAAGCTCAAATCCATGGGGCACAACTCCGCCCTTGAATTTAATAACCGTCTTCTGCAAATGATGCGACCGCAATCCTAGCCCCAACTCCCACCCTCATGGCTGCCGCCCAATCCACTCTCGTGATTAAAAATCGCAACGGGCTCCACGCCCGCCCGGCCGCTCTTTTCGTCAAGACCTCAAATCGGTTCCAGTCCGAGATCTGGGTGGAGAAAGATGGTGAGCGAGTCAATGGGAAGAGCATCATGGGGTTGATGATGCTGGCCGCCGGGCAGGGATCGTCCTTGGACGTTTTTGCCGAAGGGCCGGACGCGGAGGCGGTGCTAGCCGAGCTGGCGCGCCTGGTCGAATCTAAGTTCGGCGAAGAATGAACTATTGCCTTCGGCGTTGGGGGAGCTAAAATCCCCCACCCGTGGAAGAAACAGCTTCGAGCCCACTCCCGGCGGTAGCAGCCGAAAAACGATTTCGCGGTGTCGCGGCAGCGGGGGGCATTGCCCGGGCCGAGGCACTCGTGCATTGGCTGGAAGAAGAGGAAGTTCCGCTGCGGAAAATCCGGCCCGATGAGCTGCCTGGGGAAATCGCCCGTTTTGAGTCTGCTCTCATTGCGACCCGTGCGGAAATTTTGGAAATCCAGCAGCGCATTGCGGATTCGATCGGCGGAGGAGACCCGGGAATTTTTGATGCCCATCTCCTGGTGGTGGAAGATCAAACCTTAATTGATGAGGTCCTGCGGAGTTTGGAAAAAAATCTCCTCAATATCGAGACGGTCTTCCATCGCGTGGCGGAGAAATACTGCAAGACCCTGCAGGCCATTGACGATCCCTACCTGCGCGAGCGGGTGATTGATATCGAGGACGTGACCCGCAGGATTTTGCGTCACCTCATGGGGTGCGATCACCGGCTGTTGGCCACCCACGACCAGCCTCATATCATCATTGCTCCGACCCTCACGCCCTCGGATACCGCGGTGATGAATCGCTCGATGGTGCTGGGTTTTGCCACGGAAGGCGGCTCCAAAACCTCGCATACGGCGATTATGGCCCGGGCTCTTTCCATTCCCGCGATTGTTGGGCTCGGTGAGGCCATTCGGGAAATCAACACTGGAGATGATGTGTTGCTGGATGGCTACTCCGGAGTGCTGATTTTACATCCCTCACCGCAGACTCTGGCCTTCTACGACAAGCTTGAGTTGGAGAAAGAAAAGGTCGAAGAGGGGCTGGAACTCATTCGCGACACCCAATCTACTACCGCGGATGGACGACGCATTATTCTCTCGGCGAACATCGAGCTGCCGGAGGAGATGGAGGATGTTGCCGCCTGTGGTGCGGAGGGTGTTGGGCTGTATCGCACGGAGTTTCTCTACCTCAATCGCAGCTCCCCTCCCAGTGAGGAAGAGCAATACGAGAATTATCGCTCCATTGTGGAAAAGTGTGCTCCCCACGGGGTGATCATCCGCACGCTCGATATCGGTGGAGACAAGGTTTCGGAGAGCCTCACCTTGCCCAAAGAAGAGAACCCCTTTCTCGGTTGCCGGGCGATTCGCTTTTGTCTGCGGCATCCGGAAGTTTTTCGACCGCAGTTGCGAGCCCTTTTGCGGGCCGGCGTGCACGGAGACTTGAAAATTCTTTTGCCGATGGTGTCTGGCTTGGACGAAGTGCGGGCCGCCAAGGCCCTGCTGCAAGAATGTCGGGAGGAATTGCGAGCCGAAGGCCAAGAAGTGGCAGCGCGGGTGGATCTTGGGATTATGATTGAGATTCCATCTGCGGCGTTGGCCGCCCGGCACCTCGCGCCCGAGGTGGATTTCTTCTCCATCGGAACGAATGATCTCATTCAATACGCCCTGGCCGTGGACCGGGTGAATGAACATGTCGCGCATCTTTATCAGCCGACCCATCCGGCAATCTTGGATCTTATCCGGCTTACCGTCGAGGCCTCGGAGAAGGCCGGGATTTGGACCGGGGTCTGCGGCGAAATGGCCGGCGAGATTGTTTACATTCCGCTGCTGATCGGCCTCGGAGTGACCGAACTGAGCGCCAGCCCCAGCTTGGTTCCACGAGTGAAAAAGGCCGTGCAATCCCTCACGACCGAGGATTGTGCGAGTCTGGTTTCCGCGATTTCGAACCTGAGCGATGCGAAAGTGATTCATCAACATTGCGTGGATTTGGCGCGGAGCAAGTTCCCCGAGTTGCTCTGAGACGATCGAAGAACTGCGGCTGCGGTGTCCGGCAACCGATCCAGCAAATTTACCGCCCCCCTCTTTCCGCCGGGCGTCATTCCCGCTTTCGCCCTCGTCACAACCCTATTTGCTCTCTGGGGCTTCGCCAACGATATCACCAATCCGATGGTGGCAGCTTTCAAGAATGTGCTCCTGCTCACGCACTTCCAAAGCTCGTTGGTGCAAGGGGCGTTCTACGGGGGCTACTGTTGCATGGCGATTCCGGCGGCGTTATTCATCCGTCGGTTTTCTTATCAGAAGGGGATTCTGCTGGGTTTGGCTCTCTACGCCGCCGGATGCTTTCTTTTTTTCCCGGCGGGACGAGGGATGGATTTTTCCCTCTTCCTCACGGCTTACTTTGTCATGACCTGCGGGCTAGCTTTTCTCGAAACAACTGCTAACCCTTACATTCTGAGCCTGGGCCCCGAGGAAACTGGACCGCGCCGACTGAACTTGGCCCAAGCTTTCAATCCCATGGGCTCTCTTCTTGGCATGTGGGTTGCCAAAGAGTTTATTCTCGCGCGGCTCAATCCTGCGGATGAGGCCAGCCGCCGAGTGCTGCAAGAGCAGGCACCGGAGGAGTTTCGTGCGGTGGTGGAGCAGGATCTGGCAGTGATTGGCTGGCCTTATCTTGTCTTGGGAGGAGTGGTGCTGGTGATGCTGGTGGTCTTTTCCACGCGGCGTCTGCCGGAAATCCTGCCATCGGATGACCGTGACCCTGCCCTTGGAGCTTCCCTGCGACGCCTGTTGCGAACTCCACGCTGGACTTGGGGAGTGGTGGCGCAGGCTTTTTATGTCGGAGTGCAGATCATGCTCTGGACGTTCATTATTCAGTATTCCGTGAGCGAGCTAGGCATGGCAGCTACGACGGCCCAAGGCTACAACATGGCGGCGATGATTCTTTTCGTCAGCAGCCGCTTCCTTTGCACCTATCTGCTCAAATTTTTCAATCCGGGTTTACTGCTTGCGGCACTCGGCCTTGGGGGAATCTGCTGTGTGGCGCTAGTGATCCTGCTTGGAGGATATATCGGTTTGTTGGCTTTGGTTGGAGCTTCAGCCTGCATGTCGCTGATGTTTCCTACTATTTATGGCATCGCCCTGCGTGGTCTGGGAAATGACGCCAAGTTGGCCTCTGCGGGGCTGATCTGTGCAATTGGGGGTGGAAGCGTGATGCCGCCTCTGCAGGCCTTGATTATGGACGGCAACGGGCTGAACTGGGCAGGGCTGGCCGTTTCTGCCGTGAGACTTTCTTTCCTTTTACCTCTTGGTTGCTTCGCGGTTGTCGCGGCTTACGGATTTTTCAACTGGCAAGGAAGTCGCAAGAGGATAGCTAGGTGACCTTGATGTCACTTGGCTTCCGGTCGGTCGAGAATGCCGGCGGCGGGGCGGGGTAGCAGCTCGCTGAGGAGCCAAAAGGCCAAGGCTTTGTTTCGGCCGACGGAAAAAATGGGCAGGTCAGGAGTGAACTCTGCCAAGACCTGGCGGCAGGCTCCGCAGGGGCTGATGGGAACGGTGGTTTCAGCGACGATAACTATTTGTGCGAAGCGCCGCGCCCCGGCAGTGATGGCTGAGCAGAGGGCGGTGCGTTCGGCACAGAGAGTGAGGCCAAAGCTAAGATTCTCCACATTGCAGCCGGTGAAAATTTGTCCTTCCTGGCTGAGGAGGGCGGCACCGACGGCAAATTGGGAGTAGGGAGCGTAAGCCCTCTGGCGGGCCTCCCAAGCAGCAGCCAGCAAACGTGGGTCCGGCTCAGTCATGGCAGAGAGGCGAGGCTAGCGAATTTCATCCGCTCCGAGAGACCCGACCAAGGATTCGCGCCAGGCGGGACTTTGGATGAAAGCCAAGCGTTCCCGGGCAGCTTGCAAGCGGTTGGCGACATCCATGCGCTGGGCCTCCTTTTCGTAGCCGGGACGATGGAGAAATTCCTCCAGGTAGGGAATAGAGCGTTCGAGGTGTTGGCACTCCCGGGCGATGAAACGATCTAGGCGAGCCGGATACCATTCGCTGGAAATGATGGAGTCGTAGGTAAAAAGCGAGCGGAGTTCCGGGCTGTCGAGGCGCAGGGGGGCGGCATCTCCGTGAGCCATGATTTCGAGAAGTGCCCGCAGGGGCGGAATCGCGCGTTCCACCGAGCCATCCGCGAAGTAGCCGAGAGCGACCTGGCGTTGGGTGCCGACGATATTGTCTATTCCATCCACAAATTCCTCGAGCGACTGCAATTCGGGGCGGAGCATTTCCGGGCTGAAAACCGGAACCGGGTCGCTGAAGATACGCCCGAGGAAGGTGGAGCAAAAGGCTGCGGTGATGCGATAGCCAAGTCGGCTGGCCGGAATGAGGCGACCGGCGAATTCAAAGTCCTCAACCTTCTCGAGGTAGCCATGGGCGATGAGATAGCGTGGGTCACGCTCTTGGACAAACATGCGGCTCCAGATTTCCGGAACAAGAAGACTGATGTCGTGGTCCACACGGTATTTGTGGCCGATGTGGCCGGCAGCGGTGGAGAATCCATGCTGTCCCGTGACAATGAAGCTGATGAGGGCGTTATTGAGGTCATGGATCGGCAGGAGCATGTTGAAAGGGCCTTTGGTCAGAGCACCTTCGCTGCCGGCCCCGGTGGTCGAGGGGGACTTACCCGTGAGACTGGCGATGTAGTCCATGAACAACTCCGGCAGCTCCTGGTAGTGAAGAGGATTGTAAACAGCCAAGGGGCGAATCCCCGCGGCAGCATCGGGCGGATTATTGCGTCGGCCAGAAAGCACCGAGCTGACCGGCAGATGCGTGGGCAGGTGAGGAGGCACGCGGCGGGCCAAACGCATCCCGACTTCCATGAGGTAGCTCTCGCGCGGATCCTCCAGATCGCCCCGATTTTGCAGATAGCGCGGGTTTTCGCTCGGTTTCCCATCCACCAAGCGGGGATGAGCGGAGGAAATAGCGTAGTCTGGCTCGGTGGCGGCGACGAAGTCGCGCAGGACCTGCTGCATGGGCTCGGTAAATTGCCCGAAGCGGATGGCGTCGCGAATTTGTGCCCGCACCTGCTCGCGTGTGAGCGGCTCGTAATTGGAGAAAAAAACATCTGAACGGGCAAAGTCCTTTTCCGTTTTGTGGTCATAGCCGCGATGAATGGCCTCATCTGGACGCTGAAAAAGGCGAAACTCGCAATTCTGGACAAACTTGACTGCCGGGGAATCAATGTCGGGGTGCAGATTTTGCAGGTGGGCCGTGGGGATAACGGTGGAGGCAGAGATATCATCCTCGGTCTGCACTTTGGCCGCCGGGGCAAAATCTTTGCGGAGTCCAAAAGTGCGCCAGCGACCATCGCGGGTGAAGCCGATGCGCAGGTAGTTGGTGACCAATTTCTGGCGACGATATTTCAGTTCTTGCCCGGGTTGGCCGTTGATTTTGTCCACGCTGAAGCGTTTGACCCAGTCCGCCTCGCAATCCGGCTTGTAAAAGCGCTTGATGATGAAGACGAGTTCTTTGACGCAGCGGGGAATGGAAGAGATCCATTCGTTGTAGGCGTCGGTGTATTCCGGGCGCGGCGTGAGCAGTCGGACGACTGAGCCCAGGGAGCGTTGGGGGCTCAGGAGAGGGCGGCTGGGTTTGCCGGGCTCTCGGGGAGAGCGGTAGCGGTCGCCGAAGTCGCGTTCCACGATGGCCACTGCCTGGCGCATATCCTCTTGGAAATTTGGCACGATGACCGAGCCGGAGATCATCGCATCGGAGAGGGACTTGGAAATCTCCGACTTGCCGCCGCCGGAGACGGTGCAGGGCTTGTGGCAGAAGGTGCCTTCGGCCTGCGTGCCGACCAGGCGCCAGCGTTGTCCCCGCGAGGGTTGCACCATGCGGATTTTGTAGCCGGAGGGATAGACGTGGGTAATCCCAGGTTGGAGGTCAATTCTCTGGTGTCCGGAAGCGTTGGTCCAAGTGACTTCCTGGGCATGCAAGTTGATGCAGGCATCCTCGGGAAGGTAGAAAATATCGGGATATTGGCGATCAATGGCGTAGCCTTCGGGCTGGATATCCATGCGATCCGAGAGGAGCTGCACGACATCCTGCCAAGTGTGATCGCTATCGCGATTGGCTTCGAAGGGAGAGAAATACTCGCCCAGGTCGAAGGAAGGAATGGCCACCGCTCCACCGGCATGCTCTTCCTCGCAACCACCGAGCAGATTTGCCGCGTAGCTGATTTGGGTCTTAACCTCTTTTTTGCAGTAGCCGAAGTAGTTGTCGGCAATGAGGGTAACGACCACCCCGCGATGATCCCGGCAGGTGATTTTGAAAGCCCCGCCCTCGTTGTAGAGTTCGCGCTCTTCTTCCCAGCACATGCCGTCGCGGATTTGTCGCTCGGTGGCCTGACTGCGGTGGGGCAGACCGAGGTCCTTTTTGCGGAGTTCAATGAGATGCGGAGCGAGAATCACGCAGCCGGTGTGTCCGCTCCAACGCAGGGGATCTAGGCGGGCATCATTGTCCGGAAGGGAGGGATCTCCGGCGTTGCCGAAGATGCTCTCGAGAAAGTCGAGGTTTGCAACCAGACTGCCGGGAGCAAAAAACCGGACCTCGAGGCGTTTTTCGGCCCGCACGCCCGGGACCTCTGGAGAAACCAAAGGTCGCAGAAGGAGGGAGGCGAAAATGTGCGCTGGCTCTTTTTCACCAACGGTAAAAGGAAGGATGTTGAGCTCATCGGGTGGGTGGAGTGCGGCGTGCAAAAGGCGCGCGAAGGTAATTTTAGGCACGGCCTTTTTGTCCCCCGGGATGGGCAGACCGCCTTCGACGACGTGAAAGACGCCTTTGGTAGTGCGGCGATCTTTGGCCGGGTTGTGACAGACGCCCTGGGCCACGCGGTAGGAAGTCAGAATCGGCGAAGTGAATCTATCGTGGCGGGCTGGTAAGGAGAGGATGCGTGCGATGCCGTGCCGTTCGAGGTAGAGGGCGTCGGCGGGGATGAGGGGCTCACCGTGGGGGGAGATCTCCGGTAGGTAATCGGCCAGCACATCGCGCAAGTAGGCATCAATCGCGCGATCGGCGGGGCAAAGGTAATTTGAGAGAAGGCGCGCACGTTCCTGGAAATTTGAAATCATCAGGCGGCCCATTTGCAAAAAAGGGAAATCCGCCTCACTGCCCACGATTTCAAAACCGCGCGCTGCCAGCTTGAGATTGACGTATTCAATAAGTCGGCGGTGCTCCCCGGCATCCAGGCCCTCCGGTCCGTAAAAACCGATCGTTTCCTCAAGTCTCTTTTGCACGGGCGCCCTTCTTGCCAGAGCCAATGGCGGCCGACAAGCAGAAGTCGGGATGCAGGCTCAGTTTTTTCGGACTTTCTGGTAAAATTAAAGCAAGTGCCCCATTTTGGCCTTTTTGGTCGCGAGGTATTTTTCGTTGTCGGGGTTGGCTGAGGAGCGAATGGCGATCTGTTCGATGATCTCGAGGTTGTGGCCTTCCAGGCCTACGACTTTGCGCGGATTATTCGTCAACAGGCGGATGCGACGAACCCCAAGATCGGCGAGAATTTGTGCTCCGAGCCCGTATTCACGCAGGTCCATGGGAAAGCCCAGACGCTCGTTGGCCTCGACGGTATCGAGTCCTTCCTCTTGCAACTTGTAGGCGTGAATTTTCGGCCCCAAGCCGATGCCACGGCCTTCCTGGCGCATATAGACCAGAACCCCAGTGCCTTCCTCCTCGATGCGCCGCAAGGCCGCGTGGAGTTGGGACCCGCAGTCGCAGCGCCGCGAGGCGAAGACATCGCCGGTGAGACACTCGCTATGCACTCGGACCAGGGTGGGCAGCGCGGGGTCAATCTCGCCTTTGACGAGGGCGAGATGGTGTTGCTGATCGAGGACAGCGCGGTAGAGGAAAAGACGGAATTCTCCGAAGTCGGTGGGGAGGCGAATCACCTGCTCGCGCTCAATGAGTTTTTCACGCTGTCGGCGATAGGCGATGAGCTCCTTGATGGAGCCAATCTTCAGGCGATGTTGCTCGCGGAAGCGCAGCAGATCGGGCAAGCGGGCCATGCTGCCGTCTTCATTGAGGATTTCGCAGATCACGCCGGAGGCATCGAGCCCGGCCAAGCGGGCCAGGTCCACGGCAGCCTCCGTGTGGCCGGCGCGTTGGAGAACGCCGCCGGGCTTGGCTTGCAAAGGGAAGATGTGCCCGGGTTGCACGAGATCGGCAGGTTTGGAACGGGCGGAAGCCAAGACCTGAATGGTCCGGGCCCGGTCGCCAGCGCTAATGCCGGTGGTGATGCCATCAGCTGCATCTACGGAGACGGTGAAGTCGGTTTTATACATCTCACGGTTGTGGGCGACCATACGTTGCAGGCCGAGCTGGGTGGCGCGTTCTTCCTCGATGGGAACGCAGATGAGGCCGCGGGCGTGTCTGGCCATGAAGTTCACGCGCTCGGGAGTCGCAAGTTGTGCTGCCATCACCAAGTCGCCTTCATTTTCCCGATCCTCATCGTCGGTAATGATGACCAACTCGCCATCGCGGATGGCGGCGATGATATCCTCGATCGGGTCAAAGAGCGGTTCGCTCATGGGGGAGAGGGTTGCGCTTTACCTTGGCGGGTGGGGGCGGCCGCGAGGGTGGCGATTTCTTGACGGGTGAGTTGGCGCCATTCTCCCGGGGTGAGCCGACCGAGCTGAAGAGGCCCGATGCGGACCCGCCGGAGACGTTGCACTTCGCACCCAACGGCGTAAAACATCAGACGGATTTGCCGCTTGAGGCCCTGTTTGAGAACTACGCGCCAAGTATTTTCGCCCAAAGGGTGCAAACGGAGAAATTTTCCGCGTCCCCCTTCGATCGTGAAGCCCCGGAGCAATTTGGCGCGTCCTTCGGGAGTGAGCTCTCCACGGATGCGCACTTCATATTCCTTTTCGACCCCGAGCGAAGGATGTGTGAGCTTTTGGGCCAGGCTGCCATCGTTGGTCAGCAGTAGGAGACCCTCGCTGTCTTTGTCAAGTCGCCCGACCGGAAACAAACGTCCGAAGTGAGCGGGGAGGAGGGATACGACGGTGGAGCGGCCTTCGGGATCCGCGCAAGTGGTCAAGACGCCGCGCGGCTTGTGCAGCGCCAGGCAGATGGGCACTGCGGGACGCACGGGACGTCCTCGAACGGTGACGCGGTCCTCCGGTGCGATTTGGGTGGCCAAGCTGCTGATGGTCTTGCCATTTACGGCAACCTCTCCGGCCAGAACTAATTCTTCGCAAGCCCTACGGGAACCGCAGCCTGCGGCGGCGAGAAAACGATTTACCCTCATGCCAGGGCAATTCGCCTGCTGGAAGTCGGAAGTCTCAGTCTTCCGGCTTGGTTTTGGGCAGACCGATAACGCGTTGACCTGCTTTGAACTGGCCGCGTTTTTGCAGCAATTCGACGCGCTCAAAGCGCTTGAGCACGCTGCGCTTGGCAGCGATGGTGCTCTTTCCTTTAAGACTGGGATGTTGGCTCATAGCCCTGTAGAATTGCCCCACGGCAAGCCCGATGGCAAACGAAAATCTCGCTGAAAAAAACCTTGCTTTGGAAGTTCAGGCCCTCGGGGAGACCCCGGTGGGGCGGCTGTATTTCGGCGATCGTTGCACGATTTTGGGAGTAGATTTGGCCTGGGGAGAACGCAACCCCGACGGTCTTTGTGTGCTGCGCTGGGAAAGCGGGGCGGTGCGGATGGAGTTTTCCGGGTTGACGCACGGCGATGCAGCACTTTTGGACTGGGTGGGTAAGGAGGCCGGAGCGGGATCGGTTTTAGTGGCCATGGATGCGCCAATTGTCTTGCCAAACAGCACGGGTATGCGCCCTGTGGACCGGCTCACGCACCGCTATTTCGCCCACCAGAAGTGCGGTTGCTATCCGGCCAATCAGGCTCTTTGCCCGCGGCCGGGACGGATTGGGCAAGCTTTGCGGGCCGCAGGATTCGACCTGGGCTGGCAGAGCCCACGCAGTGCGGCGGAGGTTTATCCGCACCCGGCCTTGGTTCGCTGGTTGGGCTTGAAGGAGCGGATTCCTTACAAAAAGGGTCCGCTAACCCAACGGCGGGAGCATTTCGCTTTTTTGCAAGCCCAGCTACGGCAGTGGGCGAGCCACGAGATACCCCAGCTTGGCCAGTCGCCCCATTTTCAGGAACTCCTAGCACAGCCTTGGTCCAAGCCCGTGGAAGATCGCACCGATGCTCTGGTCTGTGCCTTGATTGGCTATTGGCATGTAGTGCACTGCGGCAGACGTTCGCAGATTTTGGGAACCCGGGAGGAAGGATTCTTGCTTTTGCCACGCGGGTGAGAGGTCTGGCTCCGCTTCCCTCACAGTGCTTTTGCCGGAAGAGAATCGCCTCAGGGGAGCCGGGCGGAACTCAGGGGGGTGGTTTTTCTGGCGAGCGGGTGAGTTCTTTTTTACCACAGGGTCCGCACTCGCTCTCACAACTTGAAGAACTTTTTTGGCCGGGCCAGAGCTGCCGAACCAGCCAGATGGTGGCCCCGAGGAAAACCGCGCCGACCGCCAGAGCATCAAGCCAGTGTGGGGCGATCAGCGCGGTAACCATGGGTTATTCTCCGGCGGGAGTGGGATTCGACTTCAGGGCTTCCAGTCGCGCTTTGCGTTCCGCGAGCTCGACGTGGAATTGTTCGCTATCCGGAGCTTCCCCGTGTTCTTGGGTGCGACCAAAGAAGTCGGTGAAAGTTTCCCCCGGCAGGCGATGGCGGGCAAAATCCTCCAAATATGGCCGGACCGTTTCCACCAATTCTTCGTAGGCCACCGACTTGGCCGCCAGACCGGCGAGACGATCCCCGCGATAAGAGCCGCCGAGGTAGAGGGCATATTTGCCGGGGGCCCGTCCAACGAAGGCGATATCAGCGTTGTAGGGACGTGGGCAACCATTAGGGCAGCCGCTCATGCGAATCAGAATCGGTTCGTCCGCCAAGCCAAGTTCGCGCAGGATTTCATCAAAGCGCTGCATCAGCGGTTCGAAGACACGTTCGCTTTCCGCGAGGGCGAGACCGCAGGTGGGTAGGGCGACGCAGGCGTGAGCCACCCGATGCGCTCGAGTGAGAGTCTCGGGTTGGGGAACCCTAAACTCCTGCAAGAGCCCGATGAGCCGCGAATGGGCCTCGGCCGGCAGGTCGTAGAAGTATAGATTGCAATTCGGCGTGATGCGCAGGCGCGGACTGAGCTGTTCGCAGATGGCACGGATGGCTGAGCGGGTGCGCACGGATTCAGTGTCACGGATCCGTCCCTCGGGAATCCAAAGCCCGTAGAAAAAGCGCCCGTCTCCTTGCGGATGCCAGCCCAGGCGATCTTCGACCGATTCCAACTGCACCGGCTTGGGCGGCTCGATCGGAAAGTCAATCCGCTCCTGCACGCGCTCGCGGAACCAATCCACGCCCCGATCGCGAATCAGGTATTTGAGGCGGGCTTGCTTGCGGTCATCGCGGCGGCCGAAATCGCGTTGCACGGAAACCACCGCTTTCAAGGCTTCCAGGGCGTTCTCCTTGCTCACGTAGAGCAGCGGTTTGGACAAAAGCGGTTGGGTTTGCTTTTGCCCATGCGACATCCCAAAGCCTCCCCCGACGTAGATCGTGTAGCCTTGAACCTCTCCGGCCACGACCTCCGGAATCAAACCGGTGTCTTGGGTGAAGACATCAATGTCATTGAAAGGTGGAACCGCAACGCCGATCTTGTATTTGCGGGGAAGGTAGTGCTGGCCATAGAAAGGATCTGGGGGCTCCTCGGTGATTCTCTCGGCATCCAGCCAGATTTCGCTGTAGCCATGACTCGTGGCGTAGAAAGTCTCGCTGATTTCTTGGGCAAAGCGCTGCACTTCCTCGATGACCCCGCTTTTCAGCGGTATGGCGGTGGCCATCGTGTTACGCACAATGTCCCCACATGCTCCCTTGGTCGTGAGACCGCTCTCGTTGATCCGCCGAATGCAATCCTTCAAGGACCCAAAAAGCACCCCATGCATTTGGATACCTTGGCGGTTAGTCAGCCGGATGCTGCCATTTCCGAGTTCATCGGCCATGCGGTCGTGCGCCAAATACTGCGGGATGCTCAGATCCCCGCCGGCAATCTTGCTGCGGACCATAAAGGACCACGCCTTTTCCAGGCCAGCCTTCTTGCGCTCCGCGCGCAGATCGCGATCGTCCTGTTGATACGTCCCGTGGAACTTCAGCAAAGTCGCGTCGTCGTCCGCAAAATGGGTGCCCCCGGCGGCCAGTGCCTCGGCAATCTGCCCTCGCAGGCCGTGACTCTCTGCCTTCAATTCCTCAATGTTTTTGGTGCTCATGATTTGTTTGATAGATAAATGCTAGTAATCGGCTTTTGGCAAGAACTCTAAAATCCGATAGAGTAATAGGAAAATCGGATTTTAGTGAATTTTCGCCATGCTGCAAGTAGGAATTTGCGTTGTGCGGAGGTCAGTAAACGGGCATTTCGGAAGGCTCATGAAGGCACTTTATCTTGGACATTTGGAGTTGATCGAACAGGTTTATCGCCCCTCGGTGAGGAATTATCTGGCGACCTTGGTGCAGCCGCTGCACGAAGGGCGGAGTTGGGAGGAGATCGTGCAGAGCGCGGGGAACGAGTTGGGGGAGGTGGAAGTGATTTTTTCCACCTGGGGGATGCCGAAAATGGACGAGGAGTTTTTGCGGCGGCTGCCGGGCTTGCGGGCGGTTTTTTATGCTGCGGGGTCGGTAAAAGGGTTCGCCACCGAAGAGGCGTATGCGCGGGGGATCCGCATCAGCAGTGCTTGGGGAGCAAATGCGATTCCGGTGGCGGAATTTACGGTGGCGGCGATCACGCTTTCTTTGAAGCAGTTCTGGGCCTGCGCCTCGGCGACGCGGCAGGCGAAAAACTACACGCGTCCCTTGGCGATTCCGGGGACTTTTCGTTCCACCGTGGGTTTGGTTTCCTTGGGGATGATTGGCAAGTTGGTGGTGCAGCGTCTGCGGTTGCTCGATCTGCGTGTGCTGGCCTACGATCCATTCATCTCGGCCGAGGAGGCGAAAACGCTTGGGGTGGAGATGGTCAGTTTACCGGTTCTTTTCGAGCGCAGTGATGTCGTCTCCGTGCACACGCCGTGGCTGAAAGAGACGGAAAAACTCATCACGGGAGAGTTGCTGCAGAGTCTGCGCCCGGGAGCGACTTTCCTCAACACCTCGCGCGGAGCGGTGGTGGACGAACCGGCCATGGTGGAAGTGGCCCGGGAGCGTCCGGACGTGTCGTTCGTCCTCGATGTGACATATCCGGAGCCGCCGCCGCCAGAGTCTGCGCTCTACGAACTGCCAAACGTTGTGCTGACGCCACACATTGCGGGAAGCGCCGGTGGTGAGGTAGCTCGAATGGGTGAGTGGATGGCAGAGGAGTTCGACCGCTACCGCCTGGGGCAACCTTTGGTGCACGGGGTGACCCAGGAAAAGTTGGCTCGGATGGCATGAGCAGAACCACGACTTTGCGGAGGCCGGCGCTGCGGCGAGGATTGGTCTCGGTGACCTTTCACTCTCTTCGCGTCGCTGAGGTAGCGGGGGTGGCGGCAGCTGCGGGCTTGCAAGGAATTGATTGGGCGGTATGGATCCGGCCTTCGCCTGGGTCGAGACGCAGCATGACTTCGCCGAGGGAGATGAGGTTGAAGACACATTCTTGGGAGGGACGCAGTGGAATCATGGGTGCAGGTTAGTTCAGGATCTCGGAACTAAAGACGTGGCACGGTGAGGCCCCCGTCCACTTGGATGACTTGCCCGGTGGAGTAGGGGGAAGAGTCCGGAGGCCAGGGCGGCGACAGCCGAGCCCACATCCTTGGGAGTGCCCCAGCGTCGGGTGACACAGAGCCCTTCCGCCATGAGACGATCGTATTTTTCGGTGACGCCTGCGGTCATATCGGTAGGCGTCACGCCGGGCCGGATTTCGTAAACCGGGATATCGTATTCGCCCAGGCGCGCGGCAAACAGGGAACTCATCATGGCCAGGCCCGCTTTCGCGACGCAGTATTCCCCACGGTTGGTGCTGACGACGGTGGCGGAAATGGAGCCGACATTAATGATGCAAAAGAAAGCTTCGGGGCGACTCTGCTTTTGCTCGATCATCCAACGGGCTGCCAGCTGGCTGAGGAAGTAGGGGCCTTTGAGGTTCGTGGAGAGCACGTAATCAAAGGATTCCTTGGTCCCTTGCAGTAAGTCCAGTCGTTCTTTCGGAGCCACGCCCGCGTTGTTGACCAGGACGTGGAGGGCGGCGAAGGGTTCGCGCACCTGCCGCAGGATCTCCGCGCGGGCCTCGCGGCAGGCGATATTACCTTGGCAGTAGAGAACTTCTGCTCCCGAATCCTCCAGTTCGCGCAGAGGGCTTTCGATGGCTGAGGCCTCCCGGACTCCATTGATGGCCAGGTTGAATCCTTTCCGTGCCAGAGAGAGGGCACAGCCGAAGCCGATGCCGCGGCTGCCGCCGGTTATGAGCGCGATCGGCTTTGGAGTTTATTGTCTGCGTTGGGATCAGGCGGTTAGTTTGGGCACTGGGAGCCAGCGTTTCTCGGCCCAGCTTTGCAAGCCGAGTTCTGCCAGTCGCAGCCCTTTGGCACCGCGCAGCAGATCCCAAGGAAAAGGCTCGTCCAAGGCGACATGGCGCAGGAAAAGCTCCCATTGGACCTTGAACGCGTTGTCGTAATTTTCCTGGTCCGGGACTTTGGCCTAGCCATCGAAAAAGTTGAGCGGCTGAGGGATGTCGGGATTCCAGTTGGAGCGTTGGGTGTTGCCATAATGCTGGATCCACACGTCGCGCAACCCACAAACTGCCGAGCCTTTCTCCCCATCCACCTGCACGGTGAGCAGATCATCCCTGCGCACCCTGGTAACCCAAGAGGAGTTGAAATGGGCGATCACGCCGCCTTCCAATTCAAAGGTGGCGTAAGCAGCGTCGTCGGCGGTGCAGCGGTAAGGGCACCCCTGTTCATCAATCCGTTCCTCGATATGGGTGGCGCCGAGGCCAGTAAGGGCCTTGGGAGTTCCGAAAAGGTTCTCCAAGACGTATTGCCAGTGGCAAAGCATATCCACAATAATGCCACCGTCATCTTCTTTGCGGTAGTTCCAGCTCGGGTGCTGCGGTGGCACGGTGTGTCCCTCAAAGACCCAATAACCAAATTCCCCGCGCACGCTGAGGATTTTCCCGAAGCATCCCCTATCAATAAGACGCCGCAATTTGACGAAACTGGCCAGCCAGAGCTTGTCCTGCACCACGCCATTTTTCACGCCCGCTTCCCGGCAAAGCCGATATAGCTCGAGCGCCGTCTGCGAGTCCACCGCCACGGGCTTTTCGCAGTAGACATGTTTGCCTGCTGTCACGGCTTGGCGCACTCCCTCGGCCCGGCGTCCCGTTGTTTGCGAATCAAAATAGACCGAGTAGCTGGGATCGGAGAACACCTCCTGGAGATGGGTGCTCCATTTTTCCACCGAAGTGCGGGCGCAAAGTTCGCGTTATTTTGCCTCGCTCCGGCCGACCAGGATTGGGTCGGGAAGAATGATTTCATCCGGGCCGACGCGGATGCCGCCCTGTTTGATGATGGCGTCAATGGAACGGAGGAGGTGCTGGTTGGTGCCCATGCGGCCGGTGACGCCGTTCATGATGATGCCAATTCGGTGAGTTTTCATAGAGGTCTGTTTTTCCGATAGGAGAGGTTATTGCGGTAGGGCGGTGCATTGCGTGTGGGCTCCAGCAGGCAGGGTCGGGACATCAATTCCCGCTTTGGGCAAAGTCCCCTCGAGCTCTTGGCGCCAATGGGCCACATCCCCCGCAGGTCCATAGACATAAATCATGCGCATGGGTGAATCGCCGGTATTGGTGATCTGATGAAAGACGCCGCTGGGGATATTGACGGCCTGTCCGGTGCGGATATCCTGCCGTTCCTCCCCGAGGCAGATTTCGCCTCGGCCTTCGACAATGAAGTAGATTTCTTTCTGCTCTTGGTTGTGCCACGACACTTGTCCGCCGCGGGGTTCGAGCGTTACATGGCCCATGGCAAAAATTGTCGCCTGGATTGGGGAGGTGCCGCCAACGATGTTTTGCGTGAGACGCCGTGCCGGGTAGGTGCGGCCGGGTGTTTGCATGAGGTCGGAGATAATCATAGTTGGGAAGGAGTGAAGGGTTAGCGAAGGCCACCGAAAAAGGTTGGGTAGGTCTCTCCGCGAGCGAGGCGCTGGATGAGCAGGGCAAGTTCGCGAGCGTGGTAATCACCCCACATGCTGGACTCTCCGAGGGGGATTTTCCCACCTGGGGGAATATCATCCCAGCCGTTGGGGCGGTGATAGATGCTGTGCAGGATGAGCCCTTGGTGAGCCAGATCCAAGCTCAGGTAAGGTTCTCGGAAGAGCGTGGAAGCAACGGCAAGTCCTGCTTGAAAAGTCCTGCTTGAAAATAGCGGGTGCCAGCGGCGACATCGCCTTGTTGCTGCAGGTAACGTCCAAGGCGCAACAGTCCTTGCGCTCCGATCGCGGCCGCAGAGCTATCCACGGGCTCCCAATCATTCTGTGGTTCCGCGGGCCGCTCTAGGTAATTGCCCAGCCGACGCAAGTTCGGCGCTCCGGTATCCCAATAAGGAATTCCGCCGGTGGGGGTATTCTCGAGGTAAAAATCGCAGACGGCTTGCGCGGCTTTCCGCCAGGTGGATTCAATGCTCGCTCGTCCCCCGAAAGACTCCAATTCGGCATCGGAGAGAGTGGCAAGGAATTCCAACTCCTCCGGATAACCCACCATGGCCCAAGCCAAACCACGGGTCCAAGTGGTGAAGCCCGAGAAGCCCTGCTGACTGTTGGGGCAACGGAATGCTCCATCATTGCAAATGAAGATCGCCTCGTGGGCGGTGCGGCCCCGCAGGTCGTTGTGGTCGCGGCCTTTGCCATAGAAGATGTTGTAGCGTGCTGTGGTGGCGAGGTGTTGGATGGCGCGCCCCAGCAAGGAAATCGGTTTGTCTCCTTCGCCCATGAGGACGTGATTCAGGACATGGCCAGCCATTAGCACCCGGCAAGAGCGCACCGTGTCAACAAACAGCGAGTGGGGGCCATTAAAAGAATAGATGTAGCCGCCTTCTGGCAAAGGCGACCAGCGGGACGCCTGCACAGCGGCTGAGACCTTGATTGCCAAGCGATAGAACTCGCCTGCCATGGCTCAGAGGCCCCGGAGATCTTCCCCTCCTGCAACAGCCGGAGCAGGTTTCCGTAGGTGGAGAGATTGTTGAAACCGTGGTCATGCACGCCAACGTGGCTCACGTGCGTGGCCATGCGGCGAACGGTGTTTTTCCGGGCCAACTCGAAAAACGCCTCTTCGCCAGTGGCGTCAAATTGCAGAACCGCTGACCCATAGACGAAACCTTCGGTCCATTCCGTCCATCCGTGGGTCGTTTAACGCCCGGCCACGGTGAAAACCGGGGTCCCACGAGACTTGTCGAACGTTTGCTCGATCGCGCGGATTTTTTCTCCGGTGAGTTGCCAAAAACGCAGTAGTTCCTGGACCACAGTTTCGGGCGTGAGGTCGGGGCGAATGGCAATTTTAAGAAATCAGCGGGATTAGTAGCGATGAGGTTTGCGACGGTGGACGAGGAAAAACTCGGTGTCCTCCAGGGCTTCGTAGGTATGCTCCTGCACGGCATCAAACTGCAGGGCTTCGCCAGCTTTGAGGGTGTGGCGTTCGTGCGGCAACTCGATTTTCAAACGACCGCTCAGAACCCAGCAAATCTCGTGGTCATCACCATGCACGTCCGGTCGTTGCAGCCGGTGGCCGGCTTCGGCGCGGGCATGAAAACAGCGCACCTCCGAATACTCCACCCGGGAGAAATCGAAATCACCCGAACGATAGCGCTGCGACTTAACCTTCTGCGCGGTGCGCGATTCTGCCAGTCCCAGGAGGTCGCTCCCGGTGAGTCCAAACACCCGCCCCAAGCGATGCAGGGTCTGGAGTTCAATTCCGCAAAGATTACGCTCGAGCTTGGAAATCACGGCTGCAGCCACACGGGAGCGATCGGAAAGTTCGGCAATCGTCCATCCAGCCCGCTGGCGCAACTCGCGGAGGACGGTGAAATCATAGGGGGAAGGGACAGCCACGACCGGCAGGCTAATTCGTAAATTAGCAAAAACAAAACAAAAAATTACTTTTTTAGAAAAAATTCCTTGTGGGTGTTCTTTACAAGGTGAGGGGAAGGGCGCAATAGTTTGTCATGTTGCAGGTGGAGGACTTGGGGATGGCGGGAGTAATCCGTTGGGATGTCTTGGTCATTGAAGGGGATGAGGAAACGCGAACGGCACTGCGGCAACTGATTCCCGCAGGGTTGCGGGTGCAATGGATGTCCTCGGCTGCCGAGGCCGAGCTGTTTTTACGGGCGCACGAGGTGCGGCTGGTGATTTGTGCGGATGATCTGCCGGATTTGCCTGGGCTGATGTTGCTGGCGCAGACGCGCGATCTCTGGCCAGCAACGCAGCGGATTTTGATGTGTCGGGATTTGGATGCCGACTTTCTTGCTTTTGCCATCAAAGAGGGGAGCATCTTCAACTACCTGCCCAAGCCGCTGGATGCCGAGGTGACGCGGCATTTGATTGAACATTCTCTGCGCCAAAGCCGCTTGCTGGAGAGCTTGACCACCACGCAATCACTGCTGGATGCGGCGGAAGCACGGCGGGCGCGGGAACAGGCGGCTCCGGCGGAGGGTATGCTTAGCGGGGCCGCCCTGCGCTTGCTTTTTTGGATTGGGCTGTCGGCAATCTTTGTCTTCGCGGTGCTTTTGCTTGGCTTTACGGCCCTTTATCTGCTTAAATCCGCTCTTGGAGTGGATATTTTCCCGGAGCTTCATTTGCAGGATCTGATCTCACCTTGAACACCCCTGGCGCACCGCGCGAACCGCGCACGATTGTCCTTTTCGGCATTCCCTTCCACGACATCACCATGGAAGAGACGCTGGTTTGGATTGACCAGATGATTGCCTCGCGGCGGGCGGCTTACTTGGTAACGGCGAACTTGGATTTTGCCGCGCAGGCCAGTGAAGACGTGGAATTACAGCGCATCTTGGTCGAGGCGGAGCTGGTGCTGTGCGATGGCACGCCGCTGGTGTGGGCTTCGCGCTTTACCGGCAAACCCTTGCGGGAGCGGGTGGCGGGCTCAGACTTGGTGCCCAAGCTCGCGGCCCGGGCGGAAAAAATGCGGCACCGGATCTTCCTCCTAGGGGGCGATCCGGAGAGTTTGGCCCGAGCGGCGGAGAACCTGCAAAAAAACCACCCTTTGTTGCCCACGGTGCATTATTACTCGCCGCCCTTTGCGCCGCTGCATGAGTTCGACAATCAGGCCATCGTCGAGCGGGTGCAGCAGGCGCGGCCAGATATCCTGCTTGTGGCTTTCGGTTGTCCGAAGCAGGAGAAGTGGATCTACATGCATTATCGCAAGTTGGGCGTGCCGTGTTGCATCGGTGTCGGGGCGACGATTGATTTCCTTGCGGGCAAAGTCTCGCGTGCTCCGGGCTGGATCGGCAAGCTGGGGTTGGAGTGGATTTATCGTTTGTTGCAAGAGCCACGTCGGCTCATTGGTCGCTACCGCAAAGACCTCATTTTTCTCATAACTCAAAGTCTGCGAGAAAGCCGGGCCATCGGAGAGGCTGGTAAAGCCAAAAATGCCAGCGGCGAGGAGTCCACTGGGGAAGTGCACGCAGGAGAAGTGGAAAGCATTCGTTGGCAGGGAGCGCTCACAGGAGAACGCAGTGAGTTTTTCCCCTTACCCAAGCTGGATCGGCCTTTCCTGATTGATCTTTCCGCAGTGACGAGTGTGGACAGCCGTGGGCTTGGCAAGCTGCTCGGGGTGGTGCGGCAGGCCTGGGCGAAAGAAATCGCCGGATGCTTCGTCGCTCCCTCGCGGGCGGTGCAGTTGGTGGTGGGCGCGACCAAGCTCTATCGCATCTTGCCTATGGCGGCCACGGTAGCCGAAGCGCGGCAATTGCTCGAGCGGGATGCGGCTGCGGCAAAATTGCGTCCTGTGGTGGAAAAGCAGGCCGCCAAAGACTCGGATGTCCTCCTTTTTAACCTGCCGTTGCGTATCACTGCTGAGAACGCCGAGGAATGTAGCCGGGCGGTGCGCCAGGAATGGGACAACCGTCCGGCTTTGCGCGAGGTCGTCTTTGATTTTGGCCAGACCACTTTCATGGACAGCTCCGGTCTGGGCTTCCTCCTGCGTTGTCATCGCCTGATTGGTCAGCGCGAAGGCAGCCGACTGCGGTTGGTGAACTTGCAGGAGAACATCCGCAACGTCATCCGGGTTTCCCGGTTGGAATCCATCCTGCTCCCTGCCGATCCATGAAGGTGGGCCTTTCTGTTTCGGTGATTCAGCGGGGAAAGTCCGGAGTCGCGACCTACGTGGCGGGGCTCTTGCAGGGGCTTGCGGAATTGGATTGGCCGGTGCGGATGGTGCTTTTTGGTCTGGCGGAAGATCGCGAGTGGTTCAGCCGATGGCTGGGGCCCTGCGAATGGGTGGCGGTGCCCGAATCCGAAAGACCGGCGGTGCGCAATGTTCTCTGGCATCAAACGGTCCTCCCCGGAGCCTTGCGCCAGCATGGCTGCGACCTGGTGCACATTCCCAGCTATCGCCGGTTGGTGGCCTTTCCCGGAGTCCCCCAAGTAGCCACTATCCATGATTGCGCTCCGTTTCGCTTGGCGGGAAAATATGACCGCTGGCGCATGCTTTATGGTCGGCAAGTTGTCACCCGCCTGGCTCGACGCGCCGCTCGGGTGATTGCTGTGAGCGAAACAACTGCGGCGGACATTCGGGAGTTTTTCCGTGTGGAACCAGCGCGATTGCGGGTTGTTTACAACGGGATTGACCACGGACGCTTTCGTCCGGTGCCGAGGAAGGAGGTGGCGCAGCGCTTGCCGGTGACCCGGGATTGGTCGCAGCCGTGGTGGATTTACGTGGCGCGTTTGGAACACCCGGCGAAAAATCATCTTCGGCTTCTTGAGGCCTTTGCGCGGGTTTGTGCCGCTGAGCCGGAGCGGGCAGGGCGGTTGGTCTTGGCGGGAGCAGATTGGCATGGCGCGGAGGAAATCCACCGGGCCATTGCCGCGTCGCCCGTGCGCCAACGCATCCATCTGGCGGGTTTCGTGCCGGATGACGCTTTGCCGGCGTGGTATTCCGGAGCGAGGGCCTTGGTTTTTCCATCGCTGTTTGAAGGGTTTGGTCTGCCTCCGATTGAGGCCATGGCCTGCGGCTGCCCGGTGCTCTCCTCGGCTTGCGGTTCTTTGGGGGAGGTCGTCGGCGAGGCGGGTCTCATTTTTGATCCGCTGGCTCCCACAGAGATTGCGGACACAATGCTGCAGCTGCTGCAAAGTGAGGCTCTGGCGGAAGACCTGCGCCAGCGCGGACTGGCCCGGGCGGCAAGTTTCCACTGGCGGCGGTGTGCCGAAGAAACCGTGGCCGTTTACCGCGAAGCGCTCTTGCCAAGGCCGGGCGGTCCTCGGCATCCTGCGGCCTGACCCTCCATGGAAAGCCACCTTGAGTTTTTCGGCCTGCGCGAGCGGCCGTTTGAAATCGTGACCGACCCGCGCTTCTACTACGCGAGCCGCGAACATCGCGAGGCTTTGGCGCGTCTCACCTATTTGGTAGATCAGCAATCCATGTATTTCGGGATGCTCACCGGAGAGATCGGCAGTGGCAAATCCATTACGCGCAAAGTTTTCACCTCCAGTATTGATTGGCAGCGGCATTACGTCGTGGAGTTTGAAAACTCCGGATTTTCCTTCGTCGAGCTGATGTTGCAACTGCTTGTCAAAGCGGGGCAGCCGCGGCCGGATCTGGACGAGCGCACGGGAATGGCCCGGCTCTTTGAGCTAGTCAGCATGCTCACCACCGAGCTGCAGCGGCTGCAGCGGCGGCAGTTGGTCTTGATCTTGGACGAAGCCCAGGACCTGACTTCGGAGAACCTTTTGCATTTGAAACGCCTCTCCAATCTCAACGGGGAGATCGAAGGCCGGCTAACGATTATCCTCATCGGACAACCAGAACTCCGTGACCATGTTGCGGGGCTTCCCCCCCTTGACCAGCGCATCAGCTTGCGCTTTCACCTGCCCAACCTGAGCCCGGATGAAGTGGCGGCGTATTTGCAGTATCGGCTGCAGGTGGCGGGGCACCCGACCGGGCGGCTTTTTCAGCCAGAAGCCTCAGAGCTGCTTTTTCAGGCCAGTCGCGGGGTGCCACGGGAAATCAATCGCCTGGCTAAACTCTCCCTCGAATCCGCGGCGGTGCGGCAGATGAGTGAAGTCAGCGGCAACGAAGTGCGCTTGGTAGTCGAGGATTTGCGGCGGCATCAAACCTTGCCGTCAGTCTTTGCCCGTCCGGCATGAAAGAAGCTCAGGAGGCTCTGCGGCTGAGTGAATGGAAAACCCCGGTGACCCCACCGCCGGTGGCGCCTCCGGTAACGCTGCCTCCGCCAGTCGTCCCTGCGGCTGCCTCGCTGCCGCCGCTCGAGACTCTGGAACCTCTCACGGAAAAAAGCTCCGTGCCGAAAGAAAATCCCCTTCCTCCACCGGGCACGCTTACCACCACGCCGCCCTTCAAGGCCCCGCCGACGGTTTTTCAGGGATTCGATTTGCTCCGGCTGCCGGGTGGGATTTTGCGGCGTTGGTGGATATTCGCTTTATTGGTGCCGGTGGGTCTTGGTCTGGGGCTTTGGGCGGGGCTGAAACTTTTTAGCATCAGCGCCACGGTTTCGGTGCGGCTGATGGCGCGCGCTCCGCAATCCTTTGCTGTGAGCAACAATTCTTACGTGCCTTCTCGTTTGCAGGGAGCGACGCTCATGGGGGCATTGGCTTCACCGCAGGTCGCCCGGGAAGTCGCCAATAAACTGGGCGGCAAATACTCTGCCAAAGAATTGCAAGGGATGGTGGAAATCCAGGAAGTGCGAAAAACCGACTTTGTGGACATCGTGGTGACGACTCCGTTCTCAGCCGAGGAGACGGCGGAATTTGCCACTCTCTGGGCGCGCGAGGCGATGGCCTTCACGAGCCGCTTGCAGGCTGAGGAGAGCGGAGAGATGAAAACCTATCTCACCGAGCAATTGCACAAAACCGACCGCGAGCTGGAAAAGGTCAACCAGCGGATTGTGGCCATGCAGGACAAAGCCGGGGTGGTGGATGTGGAGAAGGAAATCGAGGCCTATCTCAAGTCGGTGGGGGATTTGGATTTGCGCTACGAAACCAACCGCGTGGACTTGGAAGCTCTGAATTTCCAACTTGAGGCTCTGCGACGGGAGATTCGCAAGCACAGCCCGAGTTTTGAGGAATTAAAGACCGAGGAAGCCAAGCTGGCGGAGATGGCCGAATACTACACGCCGCAAAATCCGATTTATCTTGAGGCCAGTGATCGCGTCGAGGCCCTGCGGCAGCGCGTGCAGCGCGAGATCCAGTCCAACGAAGTGCCGCTCTCCGACTTCACGGGGACCTACGTTGGCAATGCGCTCTATCTGCAGATCCTGGAGCTGGAGTCACGCCGTGAGAGCCTCACCTTGCAGCAGCAGCAACTTGAAACCATGCGCGCGCAGGCCCGCGAGAAACTTAAAGAGTTGCCGGAAATGGCCATGGAAGCCGGGCCGCTGCTTGAGAGCGCGCAGTCGCTGCGTTCAGCCCGTGACGCGCTCCTCGGGCGGCTGCAGGAAGTGGCGGCTTTCCAGGAGCTGGCTCCGGGCTACTACCGGATGTTCAAGGCTCCCACAGCCAAAGATGTCGTGGTCAGTTCCCGCAAGGTGAAGCTCATTGTGCTCGCGGTCTTGGGCGGGGTATTCTTCGGCGGGCTGGGGCTGCTTGGGGCGGCAGGCTTAGAGTTCCTGGACCCGTTGGTGAAAACTTCCGCCGAAGCCGAAGCGGCCTTGCAAGCGCGTTGTCTGGCGCACTTGCCTCCGGAAAAATCCCGCTCCTTTTCCTCCAAAGGCTCGACCGGGCCGCGTCCACAGGATCTCTGGGCTTCGGTAATTGGTCCTTTGGCGACCGGTCGTATCCGCACCTTTTGGAGCCCCTTGCCCTCGGAGGCCATTAATCGCTTCTGGGATTTGCTCCTTGAGGCGGGGCAGGGCATGGAGGTGCGGATCTTGCTGGTTCATCTCGCCGGGGAGTTGCCAGCCCGTTTGGCCAGCATCCCGCGCATCGCCGCCCATCAACTCCAGAATCCCCCACCCACGGAACGCGTTCTTCTCGTGGAGTTGGCCCCGGGAGCCTCGGCTGCGGAAACCAAGGAATTCGGGGACAAGATTCAGGCTGCGGATCGGGCTTTTGCGGAAATCTGGGTGGAAGTCTCCGGGCCTGTCCGGGAGCCCGCAGCGGGCTTGGTGCGGACCTTTCCGGAAACCATTCTGCTCTGTGCGCTCGGCAAGGCCGATCGGCAGTTTTGGCAAACCCAGCGTACTTTGCTTACGACCCACCGACCGTTGCGTGGGGCCGTGACTCTGGGGTGACCTCCATGTGCCGCTGGTTTTCCATCCCAGCCATCGTGATCTTGCTGGCTTGCGGCAACGCGGCTCTCGGGCAGGAGGAATTGCCTTTGCCTCCGCTTGAGGCTCCCACACCCAGTGCGGCTCCTGCACGTGCTCGCGCAGAGGCCTCTCCGGTGCCGACGCCCGCAGAAGGTTCGCCCGTGGATCTGCGCGGCTACGGGGACATGCCTTATCGCCTAGGAGCTGGGGATGTGATTTCCATTCAATTCTACGGTCGGCCGGAGCTGACGCGGCCAGAAGTCACTGTCGCGCCGGATGGCACCATCTCCTATCTCAATGCCACGGGAATTCAGGTCGGAGGCCTGACGATTTCCGAGACCCGGGAGGTTTTGGAAAAATCGCTCACCGATCTTTATCGCAGTCCGCGGCTCATCGTGACGCCGATTCAATTGGTTAGTAAAAGCTACACCATCATGGGCATGGTGAAGATGACCGGTATTTTCCCGCTCGATCAACCGCTCACGCTTATTGAAGCCCTCTCCCGCGCAGGCGGCACGGTTTCCGGATTGTTCGATCGGCGCTATGTGGATCTGGCGGATTTGGAACGCAGCTTCATCATGCGTAACGGGCAGCGCTTACCGGTAAATTTCCGCCGCCTGATGCTCGAAGGGGACATGTCGCAAAATGTGCCGCTGGCTCCGGGAGACTTCATCCTCATCGCCTCCGCTTTGGCAAATGATTACTATGTTTTGGGAGCAGTACGGAAACCAGGCCGGGAGGGTTTTACGGAGGGAGCTTCGGTGATGGCAGCGATTGCCAAGAGGCAGGGTTTTCAAGATACCGCTTACCGCGAACGGGTCTTGGTGGTGCGCGGAAGCATGACGGAGCCTGAGGTCTTCGTGGTCAATACGGATGCGATTCTTAAAGGCGGCCGGGAGGATTTTCCGCTGCAGCCGAAGGATATCGTCTATGTGAGCAATCGGCCATGGCGCAAGGCCGAGGAGCTGATGGATTCTGCGGTTTCCACTTTTCTCGAAGCGGCGACTGCCAGCGCCACCGGGGCGACGGCACCAATTATCTTTTCCCGGGGCTTGCTGCAGAAAACCCAGACCCAGCCATGAGCCCATGGGGATGGAAAATTCCGGTGTTGGTGTTGGTGGCGACGGCCTACTGCTGCTGCCTGGGGTGCGTTTTGGGCCCGCGGCCTTCGGTGCGGTTTGACCCCCGTGCCTCCAAGCTCGAGGATGCGGAAACTCAGTCTGTCAGCCGCGGCACCCCGACTCCGGAGCTGCTCCAGCGGCCGAATGAGGACTATCTCCTAGGGGCCGGCGACGAGATTGTTATTTACCGCCTGAACGCGCGGGACGATGACCCGAACGCCAGCTTGAAGACTTTCATCATGCCCGACGGGAATGTTTATTACGATTTGGCCCCGCCGACTCGGGCACGCGGCAAGACCGTCAGTGAGCTCTCCAAGGAGCTGACGGAAGCCCTGCGTCCCTACTACAAGCGGCCGGATGTGGCAGTCGCCCTACACACCGCCAAAAGCCGTCGCTACTCCATTTTGGGCAAGGTGTATTCGCCGAATATCTACCCTCTCAATCAGCCCACCACCCTTTTGGATGCTATCGCACGGGCTGGAGGACTCGAGCTGGCTGGGGGCACCGGCACGACCGAGGAGCTCGCGGACCTCTCGCGCAGTATCCTGGTGCGCGACGGAAAGATTCTCCCGATTGACTTCGAGGCTCTGGTGCGGCGCGGGGATATGCGCTTTAATATCTACGTGCGGGACCAGGACTTCATCTTTCTGCCACCCAAGAGCACCAAGGAAATTCTCGTGCTCGGCTACGTGGGCACGCCGAAGGCGGTGGGTTGGCGCGAAGGCATGGGGCTGGTCTCGGCTTTGTCGGAAGCTCAAGGAGTGCGGGCGGGAGCTTATTTGCAGCGGGTGCTGCTGGTGCGGGGCAGCTTCACCAATCCAAAGGTGGCGATTTTGAATTTTGATTCCATCGTCAAGGGCAAACACTCGGATGTGGTGGTGGAGCCAGGGGACATCATCTGGGTGCCGCGTTCGCCTTGGGAACGCATCGAAAGCTACATTGATGTGGTGTTGGGCACCGCAGTCGAAACCATTGCCGCCAATGAGGGGCTGCGGATCATTGAGGGCACGGGCGAGGCGGTCGGCGTCAATATCAGCCTCAACTCGGGAAACTCGGGGGCAAATCAACCCGGCACCCCGCCAGTGAATGTGGAGTGAGCTATGGCTGAGCTGAAATACGTTATTTTCTTTTTTGCTCTTTGTCTGGGGGTTCCAATCGGAATCGTCCTGGCCACAAAATATCCCTTCATCGAGAAATGCGTTGTCATCTTCCTTGTCTTCAGCACCGTTGTGCCCGACGACACCTCGATCAATTTTTTCTCGCGGGAGTTTTACTTTGCTCTCACCAAGGGCATTGAGATCAGTCTCGGAGATTTGACGGCTTTGGTTCTGCTCGGGGTAATCATCAACAAGCGCCATGAGTATTCCGCTCCCGGTTTGCCGCCGCTCTCAATTCTCTTTTTGCTGATCATTCTCACTGGCTTCATTACTTGGGCTCTGGCTCCTTCGAGTATTCCAGTGCCCTTGGCCGCTCAGGAGCATCCGTTTTTCCTGCCCTACGAAAAATTCGAGACCAAGCTCTACCCGATTTTTGAGACTAGTAAGTGGATTCGCGGCTTCTTGCTTTTCCTGGCGATTTATTACTACGTGCGAAAGCCGGAAAACCTCGACACCGTGGTTCTGGCGATTTGCCTGAGCACGATCTATCTCGGCTACGTGGTTCTCTTTGACCGCTACGTGAATCACATCCACCGCGTCAAAGGCACCCTGCCGCACCCAAACTCGCTCGCCACCTACATGGCCATGTGTGGGACATTCCTCTTTTCCATCCTGCTCGCGGAGAAGCGTCTCTTTCGCATTCTTTTGCTATGTATTGCGCTGGGGCTGGCGGGCATCAGTGTGATTATGACCATCTCCCGTGGTGGTCTGGCCGCGCTCATTCTTGGTCTAGCTTTCTCTTTCCTCCTTCTGGGATGGCGGAACATCACGTTGAAAAATGTCATCATTGTGATTTTTGGTGGGCTGGCGGGTGTGGGGGTTCTGGCAGCTGCTGCCAACACTCTGCTACAGCGTTTTGTCGGAGAGCAGGATGCTGCGGGGGACTTGGAATACCGCATGTATTACAACAATCAGGCCAAGCTCATGGCGGCCGAGCATCCTTTTGGCGTGGGGTTGGGAAACTTCTCCGCCTTCTCCTGGGACCGCTATGCCGCCATGGTAGATCCGGATAATCCCCCAGGCACTCCCGCGCACAACATCTGGTTTCTCACCCTGGGAGAGTCTGGCTATCCTGGACTGACCATATTCATCATCTTTTGGCTGCGCTTTTTTGGCCTAGCCGGGCCTTTGATTCTCTGGCGATTACGAGGTATGGAGTGCGCCGCAGCCGTAGGCGGCACGCTGCTCTGTTTGGTTTGCCACGTGCAGGCCATGGTGCAGCTGTCGTTTCGGCAAACGCCGATCTTCTTCATGATCATGATTAGCCTGGCTATTGTTTGTTCGCTGGGGCAGAATTGGAAATTGCAAAACCAACGGCGCAAAGCCCAACTCGAGTTGCAGCCCGCCACCGTATGAGCGAAGAAAAATCCCCGGCCAACGCCTCCGCCGAAAAGACCTTTTTTTCCCGTCAATCGCTCGGTGCCGTGCCGTGGATTCTGGCCTCCAAAGTCATTCTCTTTTTTGCCTATTTTGGCATTTCCGTCCTGATTGTGCGGCTCTTGGGAAAGGAAGATTACGGGATTTTCGCCCTCTGCAAAAACATTGCTGGCCTAATGGTGATCTTCTGTGGGCTGGGGCTGAACGCTTCCATTCTTCGTTTTGTGCCCGAGCTGGCTGTCCAGCGAAATCGCGCTGGACTCATCCGCCTGCTCTGGAAGAGCGCGGCTTTGCAAACTGCGTTGACGCTAGCCACGACGGCGATTCTCACGCCGATGACGCCGCTCTTCGATCGTTGGTTTGACGCCCAGTTCGGGCCTTTGATTCTCGTCACGGGGCTGAGCGTGGTTTTTATCCTTGCCAAGTCCTGGTATAACGATGTCCTGACGAGCCTCTTCATGGGCAAGTGGGTGGCCATCATCTCATTCGTCCAGGGGGTCTCCTGGGCGATTTTGATGGGCTGGTTGGCTTGGAGTGGGGGCGCGACGATCCTCTCAATCATTGCGGTGGAAGTGGTTTCCATCGTGCTTTCCGGAGTTTTGGCGAGCTTCATTCTGTGGAAGTATCTGCGTGGGCTGCGCTGGAAGTCTCCGCTGCAGGGGATTGGTCGGCAGCGTGTGATGAGCATGGGCCTGGCTACTTGGGGCGGGAGCATCGGGCGGGCTTTTATGGCGCGCTACACCGAGACGTTTTTCCTCGGCCTCTACTTTGGCCCATCCGTAGTCGCCGTCTACGACCTAGGCTATTCCTCGACGCTCTTGGTCATCACCTTCATCCCCATGGCTTTGCAAACTCTCTTTGCCAGTGGGTTGGCTGAGGCCTACGTCAAGGATCCGGACTGTTTGCCGAAGCTTGTGGGTGCGCTCTACAAGGTGCTCATCCTTCTATCGGTGCCGGTAGCGGCTTTCGGATTATTTTTTGCGCCTTCGGCCGTGGTGCTTTTTTACGGTGAAGAAATGGCTGGAGCAGGCTGGGTGGCCTCGACGTTCTGCGTGATTCATCTGCTGCCTTTGATCGCCATTCCGCTTTCCATGGCGATCGGTGCGCGGGAGAAGGTTAAAGAGTTTCTCCCGTTGCTCTATGCCCGGGTGGTCGTCAACGTGGCTTTGGATTGGTTGCTCATTCCGCGATTTGGCATTCCGGGAGCGTTGAGTGCGATTGTCCTCACCTTCGTTCTTACCTTCCCGCTGCGCCTGCGCTTCATTCGGGATTTCCTCGGCGGATTCCATTTTCCAGTTTGGTTTTTCCTGCGCTTTATTGTCGCTTGCCCGCTGCTGGCGGGGCTGTTGTGGTGGCTGATTCCCTCGCAGAACATTCCCGGACTGCTCGGTGCCGCGGCTGCTTATTTTGTCGGCTTTTTTCTGCTTCTCCGCTTGGCCCGGCTAGTGCAACATCGAGACGTGATTGAATTGCGCAGCCTCCGTTTCGGAAAGCTCAACCGGCTCCTTGATCTCTTAGTTGGTAAGAACGCATGAAAATCCTTCTCGGTGGAGTTCCTTTCGGACGCAACAACATCGGAGACGAGGCCATCTTAGCCTGTGTGGTGCGGATTGTCCGAGCCGCCGCTCCTACCGCAGAGATTACAGTCAGCACGGACGATCCCAAAACCGCTGAGCATCTTGGGGTGAAGGTCTGTCCGCTCTTTGGTTTTGACGTGGTGCCCTACAGCCAGGAGGCAATGCGGGAGACAATGCAGGAGCAAGAGGTGTTCATTTGGTCCGGAGCCACGGGACTTTCGGATTATCCGGACCGGGCAATTCAGTTATTGGCGACCGCACGGGAAGCGGGTTGCCGCCGCATTGTGTGGAACGTGGGGATGAATACCGAGCTCAATCCCGCGAAGTATCGCCTGCAAGGCAAGAAGCTGGCCCTGGCGCAACTTGGGGATCGTCTGACGGGAGGCCTTTTTGGGATTCGGCGGCGCTGGGAGGCAGCGCTGGAGTCCTCCGCCCGCGAAGCCCTCGGGCGCGAGCTGATGCAATGCGCTCTGGTTGTGGTCCGCGATCCGGAGAGTGCGGTGGAAGTGGGGCGTTGCGGGGTTCCTAAAGCTCGGGTAATTGTCGGGGCGGACTCGGCGCTCATTCAATCCGCTGCACCCTGGCCGCCGACGGTGCTTTCGCCGGATGATGTTGCGCGCCTGGAGCGACCGGGCGTGCGCCGGGTGGGGTTGTGCATCAGTGCCCAGCGAGAAATCACTCGTTGGGAGGAATTGATCGAAGCATTGGACGCTATTCTGGCTTTGCCGGATGTGGAAATTGTCGGGCTACCAATGAACCCCATCACTGATCTGGCGCTGCTGCAAAAGCTCCGGCCCGAGGTCGCACGGCGGGAAGCCTTCCACCTCATTGCCGGGGTGAAAGATCCGGCTGATATCACCGCTCTGGCGGCCAAGATGGACGTGCTTATCAGCAGCCGCTTGCATTTGCTCATCCTCGGCTCAATTCATCATGTCCCCCTTATCGGTATCAGTCGTGGTTCCAAGGTGGACAACTTCCTGGCGCCGTATGGATTGAAAGCAGTGGGGTCTGTAGAGGCCTGTGATTTCCCTGCGCTGGTGGCGGAAGTGCGCCGACTTCTGGCCGATAAGCCTGCCTTCGTGGCGCGGAGTGAGCAGGTGCGGGCTGACCTGCTGCAGAGACTGGATCGGGCACGCCATCTTCTGCGCAGCGAGCTGCAAGCGGATTCCGTATGAACTCTGCCGCCGGTCCGTTCCGTCGTGTGGTGCATGTCATGCGTCGGTTCGTGCCGACGAAGTGGGGCGGCACCGAAAGTGTCGTGTTTCACTTGGCACGAGAATTTGAGCGCTTGGGAATTCAAAGCCCGATCTACGCCACCGCCATGTTTGCCCGTCCAGGGCTGGAGCGGATCGGGGGGGTGGAGGTGCATCGGTTTCCCTACAGCTTGCCTTGGTGGGGATTATCTGCCGAGGCCCGCCACGCCTTGGAATTGAAAGGGGGGAATCCGCTCTCGTTTTCCTTGTGGCGCTCTCTAGCCAAAGAACGCGGGGCAGATTTGTTGCACGCTCACGTGCAGCATCGCCTGGGCGGAACCGTGCGTTGGGCTGCCAGGCATCTGCAGATTCCCTACGCTGTTTCTATTCACGGTGGTCACCATACCCTCCCCGGTGAACAAACCGCGCAAATGCTGGCACCCACGCAAGGCAAGCTCGAGTGGGGGAAAATTGCCGGGTGGGTTCTGGGAGCGCGTCGGACTTTGGATGATGCCGGAGTGATCTTTTGTGTCGGGCGGGACGAATACGAAGCCATGCACCGGGAGAGACCTCAACAGTCCGTGCACTATCAGCCGAATGGGGTGGATCTTCCCCGTTTCACCCAAGCGCGGCCCGAAGCCTTCTGGGAAAAGTTTCCCCAACTGCGCGGCCAGGAAATCCTACTCTGTGTTTCCCGGGTGGATCCGCAGAAAAATCAGCTGCTACTGTTGGAAGCTTTTGCCGCTCTGCAAGGGGCAGCTGCTAAACTGCACTTGGTGCTGATCGGAGCCGAAGTAGTGGAAAACTACGGAGCGAAAATTCGCCGGACGATTGCCGAGCGCGGACTCACCGCACGGGTCACCTGGATTCCCGGCTTGGCCCCGGACGATCCGGCCCTCCCAGCGGCTTTTCGCGCGGCGCGTTTGTTTGTCCTGCCGAGCATGCACGAGCCCTTCGGCATCGTCATTTTGGAAGCTTGGGCGGCCGGGCTCCCGGTCGTGGCCACGCGGGTGGGGGGGATTCCCGGTTTTACGAAGGATGGCGAAAATATCCTCCTAGTGGCGGACGGGTCTGCCCCCGAAATGGCGCAGGCCATTGAGAGAATCTACGCCGATGCGCAGTTGGCCAAGCGTCTCGCCGAGCGTGGCCATGCGGTGGCAGCGGCAGAATATGATTGGCCTGCCGTCGCCCGCAGGGTCTTGGAGCTTTACCCGCGTTCTTCCTCTCCCGCCTTGCAAAAATGAGTCCTCCCACCCAACGTCCTCCCGCCAAGCTCGCGATCATCATGCGGGCGAAAAACGAAATGCCTTACGCGCGGGCTGCCCTGGCGGCTCTACGCAAACAAACCCGGCAGGACTGGAGGCTCTATGCCATAGACTCAGGTTCGACGGATGGAACCTTGGAAGAGCTGCGGGCCTTCCCGCCGGATGAGTTGGTGCAGATCGCGCCTGAGGAATACGAGCCCGGTCCGGTTCTAAATCGCATGGTTGCCCGCACCGCCGAGCCTCTGATTGTCTTACTCAATGCGGATGCGATCCCTCTGGACGATCGCTGGCTGGAGGAACTGGTGCGCCCAGTGGAAACCGGGGAGGCCGACGCCACGATGAGTGTGCAGGTGGCCCGGCCGGAGGCAGATTTCATCGTCGCCTATGATTATGCCCGGGCTTACGATCCGAAGAATATCAAGGAGGAGAATGAGGATTTCTTTTCGGCGGTGTCCTGTTGTTTCACGCGCCGTCTGTGGGACAAGCAACCTTTTAAGGAAAAGGGCTACTCGGAGGATTTGGCCTGGGCCCGCGCCTGCCGCAAAGCAGGAGCAAGGTTCCGCTTGGTAACCTCGTCCCGGGTGGAACACTCGCACAATTTTACCATACCCGGGTTGCACCAAAAGCGTTACCGCCACGGACGGGCCTATGTGGATATTTTCGGCATGCGTCCTCAGCCCTTGCGGCAAACCTATCTTTGCTTGCGGGAGATGGTGCGGGATTTTCTCTATGCTCTGCGTCGCGGGCGGCTCGATACGATCCCCTTCAACCTGGCCCACCGATACACCATCCACCGCGCGCTTTATCTGGGACTGCGCGATGAATGTCGCGAGCGAGGATTGATCTCATGAAAGACGCTCCGTTACCACTGTTCGTTTTTATTGATGCCCTGGGGTGGGAGGTGCTGCAACGTCATCCCTGGTTTCTGCGAGACATTGCTCCGCAAAGGAAGCCCTTGGAAACCATCTTGGGCTACTCTTCGGCCTGTGACCCTTCGATCATTTCCGGACTTACTCCGGCACAACACAAGCTCTGGTCCTCTTACTACTATTTGCCGCACGGTGGGTCGCCGTTTGAATGGACGAGGTGGCTGGGCTTTTTGCCCACTCCACTGACTGAGCGTGCCCGGGTGCGCCATTATCTTTCTCGGCTAGTGCAGCGGGTCTGCGACATTCGCGGCTACTTTCAATTATACAATGTGCCGTTTCGTTATCTGCCTTTGTTTCACTATGCCGAATGGAAGCGCATCTGGGAACCTGGAGGCCTGCCGCAAGGGACCAGCATCTTTGATCTCCTCCTGGCGGCCAAGAAGCAATGGTATGTGCACGACAGCGGCAAGAATGATGAGGGCAAACTAGCCGATTTGCGTGCGGCACTGGAGGCCGGACAGATAGATTTTGCCTACATTTCCTTGGGCAAATTAGATGCCTTGATGCACGCCAAGGGAACGCGCCCTCCGGAGGTTGCGGACCTGCTGCGCTGGTATGAAGCCCGTCTGCAGGAGCTGCTGCAGCTGGCCGAGAAAAACTACCCTGGGGTGACACTGCAGGTCTTCACAGATCACGGTATGCATGATGTGCATCGGGGCTATGATTTGGCGGCAGATGTCGCTCGCACGGGGCTGCGATTCGCCCAAGACTACGTGGCGTTTTACGATTCCACCATGGGGCGTTTCTGGTCGCTGAGCGAAAAGGCCCGTAACACCTTGGAGCAGTTGCTTTCTCATCATCCAGAGGGACGTTTGCTTTCAGAAGCTGAGCTGCAGGAGCTGGGAGTGTATTTTCCTGATGCACAGTATGGGGACCTGATTTTCCTGATGCACTCGGGGGTGCAAATCGCCCCGAGTTTCATGGGACGCAAGGCCATCGCGGGAATGCATGGGTTTCATCCGAATGACCCCGAGAGCAAGGCCATGATTTGCGCCAACTACCACTTGCCGGAAGGCTTGCAGCGCATTGAGCAAATTTTTGCCCTCATGTGTGAGCAAACTGGCTTGGCTATTCCCGTCGGGCGAGCTCGTCCTGGTGATCTCCGGGCAGGATAGAGCCTGATTGGTGCCAAGGCCACAAGCCGCTGGCGTGTTGCCTCATGCGGCCAGCCGTTTGCCACCTCTGTGCGCAGGTGCTTTATCCTACCCGCCGCAGTTGAAAAATTGCCCGGAGCCGGTTGAGGCGGAAAGAATGGGGAGATGGAGAACATACTGGAGCTTGCCGGGCTTTACCCAGAGGGGGAAAGCGAGAGGGGGTTTCGGTTGGAGTGCGGCGGAGGCCGCATCGGGGTGGGAACCTGTGGGGAGCGGCTGAGATTCTACGGGGGTCCGGCAGCTTGGAGCCATTATCTGGAGCGGGTAGGCATGGTGGAAGACCGGGCAGGTTGCTTTCCGGTGGAGCGCACCAGCCCCAAGGCGACCCCGGTGCGCGACTTGCCGCATGCTTTCATGATCCATACGCTCTTGGGAGGGAAGCGATTTGTCCATCTGCGACGTCTGCAAGACGACCGAGCCTTGGCGGCGATCCTCGGGTTCAAGCTGGCCCGAACTGCGCCGCAGTTGGATGTGCGACCAACTTTCGAACGCTATTTGTGCTGGCACAACCCGCTCGGCCGGCAAAAATGGCTCGCCGACCCTTCACCGTGACATCTCAACTGCGGGATTCAGGCTCAGATTTTTCTTGTTTTAGACAAGAGTGACTGAAGACGATTCTCCTTAGGCCCCCCAAACCAACTCCCTCACCACTCCCTGCCTCATCCACTTTTAATCACACCCGGTGGGCACTATCGAGCACTGCAGGCTGGCTAGATGAGAAATTGATGGCATCATGGATGGCACAAAGCGAGACGCCATGAAATCCTTTCGCAAAGAGCTCTGGTTTCACGTTCCGACCCGTCGGGGATTCTTGAATATCACGCCGCAGGTAGAGAGTTGTTTGCGGGAGAGCGGAATCCGGGAGGGACTTTGCCTGGTTAATGCGATGCATATTTCGGCCAGCGTCTTCATTAATGATGATGAGTCCGGCCTGCATCGGGATTTTGAAAAGTGGCTCGAGAAGCTGGCTCCGGAGAAACCGCATGCACAGTATGAGCATAATGGTTTTGAGGACAACGCGGACGCGCATCTCAAGCGCACTATCATGGGCCGGGAAGTCGTAGTAGCGATCACCGCCGGAACGCTCGATTTCGGCCCTTGGGAACAGATTTTTTATGGGGAATTCGACGGCTTGCGACGCAAACGGGTCTTGGTGAAGATCATCGGCGAATGAGGGTTCAGCTCATCTGCATGGGAGGCTATTTCGATTATGCGATGCAAATCTGCGCGATCATTCTGGCGGTTTTTCCTTTTTTGGTGGCAGGTCTGCATGCTGCTCCGGCGGGGGAGGGCGATGAAGCTTTACTCGCGCGGGGCAATGCTGCGGCAGCGGCACTGTTTGGCCAGCTGATGGCCACCGTGCAAAGCAAGGTGCAAAGCGATGGAGTTGAAGGAGCGATTGCCTTTTGTCAGGTCGAGGCTTTGCCGCTGACAGACCAAACAGCGGCGGCGCTGGAGGGAGTAAAGTCCCTGCGCCGCGTGGGCGTGCGCACTCGTAATCCGGCGAACGAGCCGGATGCGCTGGATCGGGAGGTCCTGCAGGAATTTCTGCGGGATTGGAGCGCCGTCAATCCGCCAGCACCGCAGCTAAGACGGGCCCAAAGCGCTAGCGGTGAAAAGGAAATCCGCTTTTATCGGCCCATTCCTGTGATCGTTTCCTGCCTGGCTTGCCACGGGGACAAGCAGGCGATGGCGCCGAATGTGCTGGCTGCAATTGCCTCCCGCTATCCGCAGGATGGAGCCACCGGATTTGCCGAGGGCGACTTGCGGGGAGCGATCGTGGTGACATTTCCCAATGTCTCTTCTGAGTCGGAGTAGGTGCTCCTTAGCCTGAACGCCGCTTCTTTTCTGAAGCGGGTTGCGCGGCGGGCCGATTGAGCCACCAAGCCGTGAGGAGGAATGCCAAGCCAAGGAGGATGGCAAAAAGTGAAAGAAATTGACCACGCGTGAAAAAACCGGTGAGGGGCGCATCGGGCTCACGGAAGAGCTCGCCGAAGGAACGCAGAATACCGTAGCCGATGAAGAAAAGGCCTGTGAGCGAGCCGTCGGGCAATCGCCAGCGGGTGCGGGCCAGCCAGAGAAAGGCAAAGAGGAAAAGACCTTCGGCCAAAGCTTGGTAGATTTGCGAGGGGTGTCTTGGCGTGAGGATGCTTTGTAGGACCTCGCGGACGATCGGCGATTGGCCGGCACGGTGGAGGATTTCCTCCAAGGGCAGGGAAGCAAGGGGGGGAGGAAGTTGGCGGGCCAGCTCCGCTTGGGCCTGGGCGGCCAGCAAGGGAGAGTCGCTCAATTCTTTGGGAAACTGCACCGCCCACGGGACCTTCGTGGCTCGGCCAAAAAGCTCGCCATTTATGAAGTTAGCCAAACGGCCGAAGAAAATCCCCAGAGGCGCGACCACGACGAGATTGTCGCCGAGGTTCAGCCAGGAAATGTGATACTTCCGAGAATAAAGCCAAGTGGCGATGACCAGCCCCAGCATCCCGCCGTGAGCTGACATGCCCCCTTCCCAAACACGGAAAACCGACCATGGATCAGCCAGGAAGCTCGGCCACTGATAGAAAAGCATATAGCCGAGGCGCCCGCCGATCAGGGTGCCAAGCACCACCCACCAAGTCATGAAATCTCCGACCTGGTTTTCCGGGAGTTTGGCGTAGCCTCGACGACAAAGCACCCGGTAGAGCCAATATCCGGCCAGGAAGGCAGCTACATAGGCAAGCCCATACCAGCGCAGGCCGAAGCCTTCACCGAATTGAATAAGGAACGGATTGAGATCGTGGAGATAGTAGGCCAGCGGCATCGCGCAGAGTTCTTAGAAAACCGTGGGGCAGCCTTCCTCGAGAATACATATCTGGCTGGTGAGTCCGCGGGGAGCGGCGTGTTCGAGCAGGCGCCGGGGAGGCTCCTGCAAGGGCTCATAGCTAAGGCGGAAGGTTCCATAGTGCATGGGAATGAAAGTGCGGGCGCGGAGCTCCAGGAAGGCCTGTAAAGCTTGTTCGGGGTTCATGTGCACATCGCGCTGAGAGGGATTATCGTAGGCCCCGATGGGTAGGAGAGCGAGCTCCACGGCACTGCGCTCGCCAATTTCGCGGAAGCCGGGAAAATATGCCGAGTCGCCGGCGTGAAATACCGTTCGCCCTTGCCATTCGATCAAAAAGCCGCCGAAACCGCGGTGGGAGTCATGTAGGATCCTCGCTCCCCAATGGTGCGCCGGAGTCAGGGTCACTCGCAACCCGCGATAGGAAAAAGTCTGCCAAAGGCCAAGCTCTTGCACCTGATGAAAACCGAGATCATGCACCAGACTGCCGACGTGCTGCGGGACGACGATGGGTTGTTGATCGGCCACTTGTCGCAGAGTCTTACGATCCAGGTGGTCAAAATGCGCATGGGTTACTAACACCAGGTCAATATCCGGAAGATCATGCAACTCGATGCCTGGATGCCGTAGGCGTTTTATTACCTTGAGCCACTTGGCCCAGTTGGGGTCAATCAGGATGCTATGCTCGGCGGTTTGCACCAGAAAGGAAGCATGGCCAATCCAAGTGATACAAATCTGATCCGCTCGCAAAACCGGGAAGTCCACACGCTGTGGCCTTCCGATGCGTTTGGTGAAAAGCGAGGGTAAAAAAACCTCGCTCAGGAAATTGCGCTTATGCCAGCCCTTACCGGGACGCATGGAGGCATGGTTTGCCGGTCGCGGACGTCTTCCCAGTCGCTGGCGCAATGCACGCACCGCGCCGGACTTTTCCTGCTGGGCCTTCGGGTCTGACATAGCAGCCAGTCTGCCGCAAGCTGAGCAAAGCGACAACCTGGGATTTCCCGCTGCGCGAACACGTCTTCGGCTTACTATTTCGCAAAAAGGTGAAATAATTTCTGCCGAAATTGTTTCGCATGCTGCAAGGGGAGACCGGAGTAGGTCTTCCGGGGGGCATCTGGCGCGCGTGCGGATCGTGCGCGAGCTGGTTCCGGTGGCGGAAAAATGTGTGTGTCACCTGGTGTCGGCTTGTGCATTGGGATGGAGTGCGGTTTCCCGTCACTTGAGCGCTTTGCGGGAGGCTGGGATGGTCGGTTGTGAAAAGCGGGGGCTGACGATTTTCCACCGCTTGCGAATGCGTAGTGTGGGAGGCTTTTTGCGTTGTTTAGACCAAGAAGGGAAAGGATTGAAGGAAAGGAAATCCTTCCTGCCGCCATCGGTAAAGCGTGGTGGGCGGAAAAAAGAAGATGAATGAGTCTGGGAAAGAGTGGAAGAAAGCCGGGTGGCTCTTGGGGTTGTTTGTGTTCTGTTATTTTATGCCCCTGGAGGTGCCGCGTCTTCATCAGGCCCTCGGAGAAGGCCTGGGGCTTCTGCGGTGGTATGCCCGGGAGCATGCGCTTTTATGTTTGATTCCGGCATTCTTTCTTGCCGGAGCCATCACTATCTTTCTCCAGCGGGAGGCGGTGATGACTTATCTTGCAGCCCGCGCTTCCAAACCGGTGGCTCATGGCGTGGCGTCGGTATCGGGTGGGGTTCTGGCGGCAGCGGAAAAACTCGGTGCCTCTTATGAGATCGAAAAGATCACCGACCTAGGCTGATTTGTGGAGTTCGGAGTGATGATGACGCCTGCTATGGTGGTAAATGGGGTTGTCCAAAGCACGGGCAGAGTCCCATCCTTGGCCGAAGCCGCTGGTAGCAAATACCAACAAAGCTCGGCCGGGGAAAAGAGGCCCAGCAACTGAGTTAGGATTCGGCTGTGGGATCGGGCAGTCCGAGGTGGCGGCGCATGAGACCGCTGAGGTGATTACGTAGATCTGCGGAGGGCAGTCGCTCAAGCAGGGAGTCAAAAAAGCCCCCGACAATGATGCGGCGCGCCTGTGCTTGGGAGAGCCCGCGCGCTTGCATGTAAAAGATCTCTTCCGGATTGATCTCTCCTGAAGTAGCTCCGTGGGTGCAGCGCACGTTATCCGCCAAGATTTCCAAGCCGGGCATGGAATTGGCCTCGGCCTCATCGCTGAGCAAAAGATTGCGCACCTTTTGGTAGGCATCCGTGCGATGAGCTCCCTCGGCGACTTGAATAAGACCGGCAAATATCGTCCGAGCGCGGTCATCGAGCGAGTTGTGGTAGAGTAGATCGCTGAAAGCGCCGGGAGCATCGTGTTTCTGCAAAGTTCGCTGATCCACCATCCGCTCGCCGGAGACCGGATTCAGACTAAACATCAGGCTGCGGGCTTCCGGTCCGCGCAGTCGGCTCAGGGATTCTCCACGCACGAAACCGCCACCGAAATTGAGCAGGCAAGCCGTGGAGGAGGCGGAGGCTTCGACGACGGTGGAATTCAGGTGGAAGGCCAAGGTTTGTTCACTCCAGTCTTGAATGGAGTAGTATTCGAGGTTGGCCGAAGGGCTGAGGTGGAGGTCATTGACACCGCAGGCGAGGGCCGGTTTGCCATCGGCGCTGCGGAAGTAATCCAGAACACGGACGCTGGCTCCTTCACCGCAGATAATGAGGGTGTGCGGAAAAACGGCCGCGTGTTCTCCTTCGACCCAATAGAAGACTTCAATCGGATCCGCGATCTGCACTCCAGCGGGCACATAAAGGAGGAGTCCGGTTTGCAGGAGTGCGTGGTGAAGTTTAGCGTATTTGTGGGAGCCGAGCTCGACGGGTTGTTGGAGAAAGTAGGAACGGAAGAGATCCTCATGTTGGCGAATGGCCTCCTCCATGGGCAGAGCAATCACGCCTTCGGGAAGTCCGAAAATCTCGCGGGCGACGAAGCGATTATTGGCCACCACAAAGCGAGCTGCAGGCGAGCTGACTCCTTGGGAGGCGGCGATGAGAGCAGTTTCGTTGGCGACCGGTCCTGGCAGATGATAGCCGTTGAGATCCAAGGCCTGTATTTTGGAAAAGCGCCAGGATTCATCGGTGCGCTTGGGCGCGGGGGTGTTTTGGAATTCTTCCCAGGCCGCGCGTTGGGTTTCGACAAACCATGCGGGCCAGTGAGGAGAAGTGGAGAGATCGAGCCGACCGGCTTCGGGGTGCAGGTCAGCCAGAGGCTCGTTGCGGGTGGTTTGCATAGAGAGATTCAAAGTGGCGGTGCTCATTTTGGCAAAGGCAAGGCAAGGATCAGCCGACGGAGCCTTCCATTTCCAGGTCAATGAGGCGCTTCAATTCCACACTGTATTCCATGGGAAATTGCCGCACCAGGTCGTTGACGAAACCATTGACGGCGAGGCTCATGGCTTGTCCTTCTGTGAGGCCGCGCTGTTGCATGTAGAAGATTTGCTCCTCGCTGATTTGGCTGACGGAGGCTTCATGCTGACAGGCGTTGCCCTGACCGCGTACGGTGATTGCGGGGTAGGTATCCGTGCGGCTATTGGCATTGATGAGCAGAGCATCGCACTCAGTGTTGTTTTTGCATTTCTTAAGGTGCCGCGGCACGTTGACCAGGCCGCGATAGGTCGCGCGACCGGTGCCGATGCTGATGGACTTGGAGACGATGTTGCTCGTGGTCTCGTCCGCGGCATGGATCATTTTCGCTCCAGTATCCTGATGCTGACCATCGCCAGCCAAGGCGATGCTGATGACTTCGCCGCGAGCTTTGCGGCCTTTCATTACCACGCCGGGATACTTCATGGTGAGCCGGGAGCCGATATTGCAATCAATCCACTTGATCTCAGCTTCCTCGTGAGCCAGCCCGCGTTTGGTAACCAGATTAAATACGTTCTGACTCCAGTTTTGCACGGTGATGTATTGAATCTTGGCACCTTTGAGGGCGACCAGTTCCACCACCGCGCTGTGCAGGGTGGAGGTTGCAAATTTCGGTGCCGTGCAGCCTTCCATATACATGACTTCGGAGCCCTCATCGGCGATGATTAGGGTGCGCTCAAACTGCCCGAAGTTTTCCGCGTTGATGCGGAAGTATGCCTGCAGCGGGTGCTTCACTTTCACTCCCGGTGGAATGTAGATAAAAGAACCACCGCTGAAAACGGCGCTATTCAGAGCGCTGAATTTGTTGTCCCCAGTCGGGATGACTTTACCGAACCAAGGACGGAAAAGCTCCGGGTGCTTTTTCAGGGCTTCGGTGCTGCCCATGAAGATCACTCCCTGCTCCGCGATGGCCGCTTGGACGTTGGAGTAAGCTGCCTCACTGTCAAATTGCGCTTCGACCCCGGCGAGAAATTTGCGCTCCTGTTCGGGAATGCCAAGACGCTCAAAGGTTTTTTTCACCTCGTCGGGAACTTCGTCCCAGGAGCGCTTCGGGGTTTGCCCTTTGGCCAGGTAGTAGCGGATATTATCGAAAACAATGTTTTCCAGGTCGGGGCTGGCCCAGTGGGTGGGCATGGGCTTTTCCCAGAATTTCCTCAGCCCGTCTTTGCGGAATTCCCGAATCCAGGCGTCCTCGCCCTTGACATCGCTAATGTAGTCGACGGTTTGCTCGGTAAGGCCGGTGCCAGCATCGTAATCATAATCCACATCGTAGCGAAAATCGCCGATGGAACGGTCAATCTGCAGATCCGGCTTGGCTTCGTTTTCGGTCATTTGGGTTAGCTCGCTCATGGTTGTGAGATTGGGAAAATGAGGGAATAATCAGGCATCGGCGGGCACCAGTTCTTGGGTCCACTCATAGCCTTCGTTTTCCAATTTCAAGGCCAGGTCTTTGTCTCCGCTGAGGACGATGCGTCCGTCCACCATCACATGCACCCGATCAGGCACGATGTGGTTCAGCAGGCGCTGATAGTGAGTGATAACGATCATGCCGCGGTCCGGACTGCGCAGCGCGTTCACACCGTCGGAAACGATTTTCAGGGCATCAATATCAAGACCGGAGTCGGTTTCGTCTAAAACCGCATACTTGGGCTGGAGCATCGCCATTTGCAGGATTTCGCAGCGCTTTTTCTCTCCCCCGGAGAAGCCCTCGTTGACCGAGCGGCTGGTGAAGTGGCGGGGAATTTGCAGGGCGTCCATCTGGGTGTAGAGGTGGGCGTAGTAGTCGGTCGCCTCGAGTTCCTCACCTTCGGGGAGGCGGGCTTGCAGAGCGGCACGAATGAAATTCGCGATGGTGACGCCGGGGATCTCCATGGGGTATTGGAAGGCAAGGAAGAGGCCGGCCCGCGAGCGTTCGTCTGGCTCGAGCTCGAGGATGTTTTGTCCATCGAGGAGGACCTCCCCGCCGGTAACCTCGTAAGCCGGGTGGCCAGCCATAATTTTTGCCAGAGTGCTTTTGCCGCAGCCGTTTTTGCCCATGATGGCATGGACTTCGCCGGCGGGAACTTCCAGAGAGAAGTTTTTCAAAATCGGAGTATCGTTGATGGAGGCGCAGAGGTTGCGAATGACAAGGCTCATAGGTATGGTTGATGGAAATTAGCGTTAGTTTTTTCGTTGGTGACAGGTGGCGCAGATGCCGCGCAGATTGAGTTCGACAGAGGTTACGGAGTAGCCTTCCGGCAGCTTCCAGGTCCGGTTGCGACCGGCAGAAGGGGCCATTTCCACATCCGTCACGCCGCCGCACTCGCTGCAGACAAAATGGCCGTGTTGTTTGAGATTTGGGCAATAGCGGGTCGGCTCGCGGTCAATGTTGACCTGCTTGACCAGCCCACACTCCACGAGGGTCTCCAGGCAATTATAAACCGTGGCCAGAGAAATCGAAGGCATCTGTTGCTTGACGCGGAGGAAGACTTCGGTGGCGGTGGGGTGATCGCGTTCCTCTAAGAGAACATCGAATACCTGCCGACGCTGGGGGGTTAGCCGCAGACCGCTGTGGCTGATGGCCTCCTCGTATTGGTGCAGGTCGTCTGGGTGCATGGGAAGAACCAAGCACAAAGCTGGCCTTTATCAAGAATAATTCCAAATAAAAATTGGCTTCGGCCGAAGCAGGTGGGCATCAACGGCGCAGGAGTCGGGAACGGATGGTGGGCTGGGTTTGGGCCGGGCGGCGGTAGATGGGCGGGGAAGAAGAGGGCAGGGAGGCGAAAGACTCTTGGGGAGCGATGCGGGTGATGGAGGCGACAGTGGGATGTTTCCGGATGGTCTGGGAAAAAAACTGCGCCGAGGGTTTGAGGAGGAGTTTTTTTGTCTTCGGGTCGAGGGTGCTCAAACCGAAGGTCGCCTCGAATCCGTAGTGCCACTCATAGTTGTCCGCCAGCGACCAGACAAAATACCCCCTGACATCGGCTCCTTCTTGGATGGCTTGGCCGATGGCATGCAGATGGTTGCGCAGATACCAAATGCGCTTGGCATCGTTCTGCGTGGCGATGCCATTTTCTGTGATCATCATTGGTTTGCCGTAGCGGCGAGCGACGCGCTGGATTTCCTTTTTCAATCCCTCGGGATTAATCCGCCATCCCATCATGGTGTAGTTTTTTCCCCGGCGGTGGGCCATGGAGAGCAGGGAGATCGGCCCGGGGTGTTGGGAGTAGTAATAATTGATCCCGAGGAGGTCGCAGACATCGTAGATGCGGTCGAGGTGGTCGGTATTCCCATGGAGCATGGTGTTGTAGATGAGGTTACCGGGATCGAGCAGGGCATGTTCCCACCAGGGGAGGGCTTCGATGCTGAGGATTTTCGCGGAGGGGCGAATGGATTTTACGATGGCGGCGGCATCGCGAAACATACCGGTGCTCTCGCTAATGGCCCGTTGATAGTGACCGAGCGCCAAGGCCATTGCTGGCGGCCATTGTCCGACCAGGTAGGCGGTGATGATTTGTCCATTGGGTTCGTTTTGCGGGGCGTAAAAACGACAGTAAGGGGCAGTGGCGCGAACCATTCTTTCCACGTAAGCACGCCAGCGTTCCCGGGCCAGGGGGTGTAGCCAGTTGGAGTTTCCGGGATTATTCTTGTCGTAGAGCCATTCCGGGAAGGTGAAATGCCAGAGGCAGATCACTGGCTCGATGCCCAGGGCGCGGAGGCGGCGGGCCATGCGCACGTAGCCAGCGATGGCTGCCTCGTTGTAAACCCCGGGTTGAGGTTCCACCCGGGCCCATTCGATGCTAAAGCGATAGTGGGTGGGACGGATTTTTTCCAGGGCTTGCAGGTCTTTGTCAAAATCGCTCCAGCTGTAGAGGGCGTTACCGCGCGTTGGGGCCTGACCTTTTGCTACGAGAACATCCCAATCGGTGGAGAAATAATCCGGTTTGCCGGGGGTGACGGCAGGATCTTCGTATTGGTAGCTGGCAGTGGAGATACCCCAGGCAAATTTTTCCCCCAGTCTCGGAGGAGAGATCTGGGTGACTTTGGGAGTCGGGTCGAATCGGCCCAAAGGGTTGAGCGCGCAGCCTGGAAGCAGCGCGAAAAGCGCAGCTGCCAGAGGCCACCGGGCCCCAAAGGGGAAAAAAGTCATTCTGGGAGGTTGCGCTAGCTCCGGAGGCCAACTATTTGGCGGTTATTTTGCCTTGAAGAGAGCCGCGTCAAGGATGGACCAGAGATGGATAATCCAGCCGAGGAGAAAAACCCAAAGAATCCCGGCCAGAACGAACATGATAATGGCTTTGAGCAAACGTCCCTGCACGAGTTGTCCCAACCCAGGGATGAAAAAGCTGCAGACAGCTGCAATCACATTCCCTGCCGATCCTTGGCCCGTGGATTCACTCATAGTTCGATCTCCTCAACGTAAAAAGTGGATTGTGAAAGGATAACGGAAGGTTTCGTTGGTTCCAACTTTCATGGCTGCCATGACCATTCCGTAGAGCCAGAGAATGAAAACCAAAAAGGAAAGCACAAAACCAATCAGGATAAACCACAGGACGATCGAGAGAATGGCGTAGATGGAAATGCTGATCTGGAAGTTCAACACGTCTTTGCCAGCTTGGTCTAAAGTTGGCGACTCTTGGCGTTTGATGAGCCAGAGGATCAGTGGGGTGAGTAAATTTCCGAAAGGGATGACGAATCCGACCAGGGGACACAAGTGCATGGCAACTTGCCATTGGTTGGTCGAGGGATCTGACGGGACAGTTGGCGGGTTGGGAGTGGCGTCCATGTTTTCTTGCTAGAGGAGAATATTCCGCAAGGGAAGCATGGATTTTTCCGCGATCTGGGGCGCACCTTGGAGAGCGAAAGCAGCGTATCTTAGGCAATGAAACGGATTTTGATTACAGGAGCTAGCAGTGGCATCGGGCGGGAAACCTCGAGCCTTTTGCTTGGTGCAGGCTGGGAGGTCTTCGGCCATGGACGATCGGCAGAGCGGTTGCAGGAGGTTTTTCCTGAGGGGCGATTTCTTGCTTCTGATCTCACCGCACCGGGAGCGGTGAATGTGCTCATGCAAAGGGCGCAGGATTCCCTCGGAGGTTTGGATGTGGTGGTGCATTGTGCCGGGGTGGGCCTAATCAAGCCCGCTCTCGACACGACGGATGCCGAATTTACCCGGGTTTTGAATATCAATACGCGGCTGACATTTCTGATTGCCCAAGCGGCGGGAAAAATCTTCACCGCCCAGAAGAGTGGGCTTTTCGTTACTTTACCGGGCATTCTTGGCAAAGCGGTGATGAAGAACGCCTCGGCTTACATCGCGAGCAAATATGCGGTGACGGGAATGCTCAAGGCGATGGGGCAGGAGTGGCAACGTCTGGGGGTTAGGATTTCCCTACTCCACTTGGGAGGGGTGGATACGCCGTTCTGGGATCAGCTGGGCATGCCGGTGCAACGGGAGAAGATGATTCCGGTCGAGGTTGCGGCGAAGTGGATCGTGGAAATTCTCCAGCTGCCGCCGCATTTGGTTCTCGGAGAGCTGACTCTGCAACCCGAGTCCCACCAGCTGTGAGAAAGTTGCCCGAGGAGCTTCCCCGGTGGGCTTGACGGGTTCTCATCTGAGCGGCTTATCTCCCGGCATGGCCTCGCAGAAAACTGAATTCCCCATGCGTCTGAATTCCGCCCTCCTCTTGGTGGGGCATGGTTCGACGCAAAATCCGGACTCCAGCGCGCCGACCCTGGTGCACGCGGCAGAACTCCGCCGCCGGGGGATTTTTGCCGAAATAGCCACGGCTTTTTGGAAAGAAGAGCCCGGGCTGCGTGAGGTGTATCACCAGCTTGAGTCACCGGAAATCTTTATCGTGCCGAATTTCATCAGTGAGGGGTATTTCACCAAAACGGTCATTCCGCGCGAGTTGGAGTTGACCGGGCCGACGACTATGCGGCACGGACGTCGGTTGCACTACTGTGCGCCGGTGGGGAGCCATCCGCACATGACGGAGGTCTTATTGCACCGCGCTTTGGAAACGGCTCCGGCAGTCGAGCCGAGTCAGACTTCGCTCTTTATTGTCGGTCACGGCACCGGACTGAATGATAATTCCGCCAAAGCCGCCAAGGACCAAGTGCAGCGAATTGCGGAGCGGGGTATTTACGGGGAGGTGCTGGCGGCCTACATGGAAGAGCCGCCGTTGATCAGCGATTGGGCGAAGCTGGCGCGCTTTGCCAACGTGGTGGTGGTGCCATTTTTCATTGCCGATGGTCTGCACAGCTACGAGGACATCCCGGTGCTGTTGGGGATTGAGAGCGAGACGGGGAAAGCCGCCAGTCAACAAGAAGTCTTCCGGCGCAATCCGTATCACTTGCACGAGAAAACCCTTTACTACGCGAGCGCAATCGGCACCGAGCCGCTGATGGCAGATCTCATTCTCGATCAAATCCAGGATTTTCTTAAGCACACCATTCGGGTGAACGGTGCGGAGTTTGGGCTACCGCATCCGTTGGCACTGCCGGATTTTCTTCAAGGCCAGCAGCTTCCTTTGGAAACGCTTTTGGTCGAACACAATGGTCTGGCCTTGCATCGCAGTGAGTGGGCGGAACGAGTCTTGCAGCCGGGGGATCGGCTCGAACTGCTCCGGGTAGCGGCCGGGGGATAAAGGACGATCAAGGCTCTTGTTCTTGAGCGAGCAATTGGGCTCGGGCTTTTTCCAAGCGAGCCTTTTCCTTGGGGGTGAGGCTGGCAAGGCCGGAGCGAGCGATTTTTTCCAGGATCGGATCAATACTTTCTACCGGGTCACTGCGACGGAAGGAAGCGGGTTGACGCTGCTTGCCGCGGGGTGGTCGAGGAGGTCTAGGTTCTGAAGAGGGGACAAAAGTCTTTGGGAAGGAAAGTTGCGGAGAAGTGAATGGCCAAGGAATGCCCCAAACCCGCAAGAAAAACAGGGTGGCTATGGTATTGACCCAGAGCGCGGTGAGGGGAGCCCAGGCGGTGGCTGCCAGAGCAAGGAAAGAATTCAGCAGGAAAAAGGCGGCCCATACCCACTTGGCGGGAATGGCAAAAAAGAAGGGCAAGTTGGGGAAGAGTGAGACAAAGACCAGGAAAATTCCCATCTGGATGGCGGAGGCTCCTTGTAAGGCGAGCAAGGGGCCGAAAAGTCCGGCGGCGATGAGGAAAAGCGGGGGTAAGAGGATGAGGAGGCTGTAGAGGGTGAAGAATTGTCGGCGCCCGAGGACTTTTTCGACTTCGGTGCCGAAGAAGTAGAGCATCGCCATCTCGATGAGAAACCAGAGGCTAGGGGTGTGGACAAAGGCATAGGTTGCGATTTGCCAAAGGGCAAATCTCTGCATGAGGTCTTGATTCGAGAAGGTGAGGGCCCCAACCCATTCCGCTCCGCCGAGGGGCAGAGCAAGGGTGGTGAGGAGAAAACAGGCGCAATGGGCAAAGACAAGCCAAGTGGTGCCGTAAACAGGGAACTTGCCCCACCACGTCAACGGGCCATTATCTTGGACGTTGACGAGTCCGCTACTGGAAAGCCGGTCGAACATTCGTCCGCCAAGATGCGCCTGGAGTATCAGTTACGCAACTCGTTTTCTGCTGCCGCGAGGAGCGCCGGGATGCCCGTTGCATCTTGGCCAGCGCCGCGGGCGAGGTCAGCTTTGCCGCCACCCTTGCCTCCAACCAGCGGAGCCAGCTTTTGCAAGAGCCGCCCCGCTGGATAGGTTGTCTGCCAGCTGGCCCCTACCTGCACCAAGAGCGGCAGGCGATCGGCCGTCCTTCCCACCAAGACCAAAACGCCATCGAAGTCGCCTTTGAGTTGATTTGCCAGAGCGTGGAGCAAGTCGGCATCGCCGCCTGGAACTTCAGCGGCCAACAAGGGGATCGAGCCGATCTGAGTTTGTCGAGTGCGCAGAGCGTTGAGGTGCAGTGAGGCTTCGCGCTGGCGAGCGGCGGCGAGTTCCTTCTCCAGACGCTTGTGCTCCTCGCGCAAGGCCTCCAGCTTGGTTTCCACATCCGCGAGCGGGCAGCCCAGTTTTTGTGCTATTGCGACCAAGCGATGGGCATCGCGATCTGCATGGGCCAGGGCTTCAAGGCCTGCTACGGCCTCGATGCGTCGGATCCCCGCCGCGATCGCGGCCTCGCCGAGCAGGCGGAAAAGGCCGATTTCTCCCGTCGAGCGGACATGGGTGCCGCCGCACAATTCCATGGAGTAGCCATCCAGCTGCGCGTTCTGTCCTCCGACTTGCACCACCCGGACGCGCTCCCCGTATTTGTCGCCGAAAAATTGTTGGATGTCGGCCCGGCCCTTGACTTCCGCGTAAGGGACTTCGACCCACGACACCGGCGCATTCTCGAGGATGCGTTCGTTGACTAATTTCTCAATATCCCGCAACTGGCCGGGGGTGAGCGGGGTGCTGTTGAAATCGAAGGTGAGTTTCTCGGGAGTCACGGAGGACCCCTTCTGCGAGGCCTCGCGGCTGACAACTTCGTGCAGAGCCCAGTGCAGCAGGTGGGTGACCGTATGGTGGCGTTCGATCGCACGGCGACGAGGCCGGTCGTAACGGATCTGCAGAGACGTGCCGATTGCGGGAACCTCGCCTTCTTCGAGAAGGTGCAGCCAGGCTGATCCCGCCTTGCGGGTGTCGGAAATGAGCCAAAGTTGGCCTCCGCAATCCATTTCCCCGCGATCCCCCACCTGTCCACCCATTTCGGCAAAGCAGACCGTGCGGTCGGTTATCACGCCAGTTTTGCCCTTGAGGCTCACCGTGTCCAAGACCTGCGCGGTTGTTTCCTCGGCCTCGTAGCCGAGAAAACGCGTCGCCGCGGCAGTTTCTAGTTCGGAAAGCTCGATGATTTCTTTCTTTTGCGCGGCGCGGGCCCGGCTGCGTTGGGCCTCCATGAGCCGGTCGAACTCCTCATGCTCGATGGTAAGATTGTTTTCCCGGGCCAGCAATTCCGTCAGGTCCAGCGGAAAGCCGTAAGTATCATAAAGTTTGAAGGCGAAATCGCCCGGCAGCACCCGGGTGGAGGCACCGCTCCGGGTGAGTTTCTCAACTTCACTTTGGAAGAGTGCCAACCCCTTATCCAAAGTGCGATTGAAAGCTTCCTCTTCCAGGCGGACCACTTCCTCCACGTGCGCCCGGCGGGCCCGCAACTCAGGGAACACCTCGCCCATGGCTTCGTCGAGGGTCCCGACGAGCTGGTGGAAAAACGGTTCGTGCAGGCCCAGATTGCGCCCGTAGCGGACGGCGCGGCGCAGGACGCGGCGCAGCACGTAGTGGCGATCGGTGTTCCCGGGGTGAATGCCATCGGCAATGGCAAACGCCAGCGTGCGGATGTGGTCCCCGATGACCCGAAAAGCGATATCGGTTTGCAACTGGGGGCTTTGGTGGTGGCGGGTGGTTTCATCCGGCAAGAGGCCCCGGTAAGTGCGTCCGGAGAGTCGTTCCAAATGGTCAAAAAGCGGCCGGAAAATATCGGTGTCGTAATTGGAAACTGAGCGGTTGAAGTCGGTGAAGTTTTTTGTTCCTTGCAGAATGGCGGTGACGCGCTCAAAGCCCATGCCTGTATCCACATGGCGGGCTGGAAGGGGATGAAAGGTGCCATCGGCGTTGGCATTGAACTGAATGAACACCAGGTTCCATATTTCGATGCACTCGGAGCTGCCGGCATTGACCAGAGCGCCGCGGGTATCGCCCCGGGCGGTGAGATCCACATGCAACTCCGAGCAAGGGCCGCAAGGTCCAGTCTCTCCCATCATCCAGAAGTTGTCTTTCTTGCCCGACCAGAGCACATGGATGGTGGGATCGAGCCCGGCGTCTTGGAACAGGCGCGCCCAGACGGCATGGGCTTCTTCATCCGGCTCGGCGGGCTCACCAGGCTGCGGGCGATAGACTGTGGCGTAAAGGCGACTGCGGGGAAATTTCCAGACCTTGGTAATCAGCTCCCAGGCCCATTCAATGGCCTCGGTTTTGAAATAGTCTCCGAAGCTCCAATTTCCGAGCATTTCGAAGAAGGTGTGGTGATAGGTATCAAAGCCGACATCCTCGAGATCGTTGTGCTTGCCACCGGCACGGATACATTTTTGCGTGTCGGCGGCCCTTCCAGGCACGAAGGGGCATTTTTGCTGGCCGAGAAAAATCGGAACGAATTGATTCATCCCGGCATTGGTGAAAAGCAGATTCGGCGAATCGGGCAGGAGGCTCGATGAGGGGACGATGGTGTGGCCGCGTTCGCGGAAGAAATCGAGGTAGGACTGGCGGATGTGCGCCGAAGATACGATCATGGCAATTCAGACTGGCTGCGGGTTTTGCAGAAATCGCGAGACTACCGTCAGACGGGGCGGGATCAATGCTATTTACGTTCGCCGTCCGCGAGGCCACACGGGCTAGGCGGGCTGGCTTTCGATGACTTGCAGAGCTTCTTGTAACGCGGCCAGACGACTGGGACAGAGGCGGATTCCATGCGTGGAGGCATGTTCCAAAGTAGCCAACCGCTGGCGCACGCTTTCCGCTCCCGCGCAGACCAAGACCGTGATTTCCTGGGTGCGGGCTTCCCGCACCAGGTTTTCCAGGGCCAGCACGACGGTTGTGGAGAGCAGAGGCACATCGGTGAGATCAAGGAGCAGGCAGCGGCTGCCAGGGAGGAGGGATTGCTGGGTGGAAATGGCTTTGGCCACCCCAAAAATCATCGGCCCGCTAAGATGAAGGATGTCTATTTTACCCTCGCCGCGGCGGAAGAGCTCGCGTTCCTCGGGCTGCAGGGTCAGCTCCATATCCGAGGTGTCGAGGAGTTTGATTTTCTCCGATTGAATCCGGGTGAGCCGGTCAATGGTGAGCAAGTTGGCGATGAAAACCCCCAACCCCACCGCCGCCACCAAATCCACAAAGACCGTCATGGCCATCACGCCATACATGATTGCCGTGGCCGACCAGGAGACCCGATGAGCTCGCTTAAGAAAGCTCCAGTCGAGAATGTCGTAGCCGACTTTGAAGGCGATCGCGGCCAGCACGGCCAGGGGCACGCTGGCCAGCAAGGGGGCCAGGGCGAGGATGATGAAAAGCAAAAGCACAGCCCGTAGCAGTGCCGAGACCGGCGTCACGGCACCGACTTGGATATTCACCACCGTGCCCATGGTAGCCCCAGCGCCTGGCAGCCCGCCGAAGAACGAGGTGACCATGTTGGCAATGCCTTGGCCAACCAGCTCCCGGTTGGAATCATGATGCTTCCGGGTGAGGCTGTCCGCAATCATCGCCGTGAGCAAGGTATCAATACAACCGAGCAACCCCAGGACCATCCCTTCGAGTAAAATCACGTTAAACTCCTCGGCTGTGAAGAGCGGCAGGGAAAACTGTGGTAGGCCCATGGGGATTTCTCCGATCCGCCGGAAGTCGCCCTGGCTGAGAAGCGTGAGACTCAGGATTGTCCCGAGCACCAGCGCCACCAGGTGCGGGGGACACTTCTTGCGCCAGGAAACGGGAAAACCGAAAAGCACCACCAAGGCAAAACCCGCCAAAGCAAACTCCCACCAATCCACCTGAGCCCAGAGTGTTGGCAGGCTGGAGATGGCACCCATGGCTCCTCCGGGCGGATTTGCCAAACCGAAAAGTGGGTAAAGCTGCAGGAGAATTAGCAAGACGCCGATCCCGGACATGAATCCCGAAATCACGCTGTAGGGCATGAGGGTGATGTAGCGCCCGAGCTGGCAGAGGCCCAAGATCAGCTGGGTAAGGCCCGCCACCAGCACCACCGCGAACGCCATGGCAAGCCCATTTTCGGGATTGAGGGCAATGAGGTTGGTAATTACTGCCGTCATCACCACCGTCATCGGGCCTGTAGGCTCGGAAATCAGCACCCGGGAACCGCCAAAAAGAGCGGCAAAAAAGCCAACCAGGATCGCCCCGTAGAGACCGGCCTGCGGACCTGCGCCGGAAGCCACCCCGAAGGCTAAGGCCATAGGCAGGGAGACCACCGCAGTAGTCAATCCACCAAATAAATCCCCCCGCCAAGAAAAGCCACTAAAGCGGTCTCGACGAATGAGCGTGTCCCAGCTGAGCAGAGCGCCGATTTTCATAAATGCGGCTCAGGCAAATCGGATTGGCCCGCGAAGACAAGCCGAATTCGCTGCCGCGGAGTGGAGCCGGGTGAGGGAGAGCGAACTACTTTGTCGCTGGGGTCAGTGCGGTGACGTCCATGACCGCCGCGGATTCGTCAAGGCGCAGGGGACGCTGTCCGAGGCTAAAAAAGAAATTACCCAAGAAGCCAAGGACGCCCACGAGCAGGAAGAGCGTGCCCAGGGAGAGGATTTGCTCAATACCGGCCCAAGCTCCCGGAATGACCATCAAAACTCCAGTGGCGTAGTTGAAATAAGCCGCGAGGAGAATCTGCCCGGAGAGCTTGGCGCGCAGGGGCAGCTTTTCCTCCTCAGCTGGCAAGCCATTTTCCATGCGGATGAGCTGGAACATCAAAGCCACCAATCCGGGTAGAGCCACCCCAAGCACGACGGTGAGGAAAAGCGCCCCATCCACGGGCAGGAAGTTCACGGGGAAAGGCCCGGCAGGCACTTCATCGAGAATTTCTGGCAGCGCTGGCACGCCAGATGCGGCGGCAGCGGCTGCTTCTGCTGCGGCTTTGGTCGCCAGGGCCATCCGCTGCCAAGCTCCCCACATGAGGAGGGTGACGGCCAGAGGCAGAAGCCAGAAACCCGTCAGCAAAATCTTCGCATCCCACACCAGCAAGTGCGAGGCCCGGCGCCGCAAGATCCCGTGAAATTCGGCCAGGTAAACGAAAATCCCAACCAGATAGACCGCCGCGCAAAAGATCACGAAAGGCATCGGTCCAAAAGCCACCGCGCCGAAGAGCCAGGCCAGGCCAGCATTGGTGAAAGCCAAGGCATACCAAGCGGTGTCCGTCTTCAAGAGTGGCACGCCCAGGGCATGCGGTCCCACCCGCAGGGCCAGCCCCAGCAGCCCATTGAGAAAGACCCCGGCCAGCGAAAAGACTAACCAGGCGGCGCTCCAATCCGTGCCTCCGAGCAAGGGCAGGGGAGGAGTTTGGGCGAAGGGCAGTCCGAGGAAGGCCATCACCAAAAGCCAGATCACCGTGGTGGTCAGATAAGCGCTGGCGACGTCAGGACGGGAGAGGGTCCGGAAGGTTCCCCCAAGATTCACCGCAAAAATGAGCGCTCCGCATCCCAGGAAGGTTGCCCCCATTGCGGCTTGGGGAAATTGCGGCAGAATAATGCCCAAAAGCACCAGCAAAGTTCCCGCCAGGTGAAAGCCGTAGTGGAGAAAGACGAATTTTTCGCTGTAGAGCGGAATGTTATAGACTTTCGGCAAGGCCCAATAAGCCACCCCAAAGAGTCCTGAAAGCCCGGCACCATAAAGCAACAGCGTCATCCACGAAAACCCATGTCCGGTCAGAACCGGGGTCAGCAAAAATGCTGGACGGCCCGCGAGCATGAGGCACGCCAGCGCGAAGAATATCAGAGAAGTGACGCAAAAGACGCGAGCGCCGCGGCCTTGCGGAGCATCGGAGACCAGGATCTGAGGAGCAGGGTTTTCGTGAGTCGCATTCATAGGTTTAGTAAACGGAGTTCGATGAGGTTTTGCGTGATGCTGAAGGGAGGGAAGAGTGGCCGAGAACGGCAAAGACGAGTGCGATTGAGACGAGGGAGCTGAGTGGCATCATGACGGCAGCGACGAGGGGATTCATCCATCCGGCGAGGGAGGCCCCAACGGCCAGCGCGTTGTAGGTCAGGGCAAAGCCAAAGACCGCACGGGTGGCGCGTTGGTGCCGACGGCCCATGGCGAGCAACTCTCCCAAGCCGGCCAGGCTGCGCCCGAGAAAATAAAAGTCGGCTTTTTCCTCGAGCAGCCCGGTATCCACAGCTGGGGTTCCCCGGCAGAGGGCGGCATCAAAGGCCAGGCTATCATTGGCACCATCTCCCAAGATGAGAGCTTGGTCGGGCCAGTGCTCGCGGACCAGTGCGGCCTTCCCTTCGGGAGTGAGCCCACCCCAAGCAGCTTGCTGGGGCAGGCCTAGCGAACTTGCCAAGCGCCGCACGCGCGCCGCCTCGTCCCCGCTGAGGAGCGCCACATCCAGACCCGTGCGGCGCAGGTTCGCCACCTGTCGCGCCGCCTCGGGGCGCAATTCCTCGCGGAAACGAAAGACCGCCAAAGTCCGACCTGCGCGGCTGAGGACTGTCCCGCCCTCGGAAAGTGTCTGAGGTTCTTTCGCGGCCCAGGTTGCCCGGCCCAGGCGCCAGAGCTCACCTTGGTGTTCCCACTCCAGCCCATAGCCGAGGATTTCCCGAGGGGCACTGGCGCCGGTGGGGCTTTCGCGATCGCCATCCCGCGCCAATAGTTCCTCGCGCAAACAAGCCGCCACGGGGTGTAGGCTACCCCGAACGCCATGCAGAAGGGACTGCCGTTCGGCAGAAGAAAGCGCTGACAGGGCTTCGGGATTCGCCAAGACCAGATTTTCCAAGGTGAGGGTTCCGGTTTTATCAAAAAGCACGGCCCGCACTTTGCCAAGGCGGCTCCAGAGCGACCCCTCTCGCAGATAGACCCCAAATTGTTGCAGCCGTGCCGCTGCCACGTCATCCAACAAAGGCAACGCCACCCCAATCGCGCACGGGCACGAGACCACCAAGACCGATATCAAAACTTGCATGGCGGCGAGCCATCCTCCTCCAGCCAAAAGCCAGCCGGTGAAACCCATTGCCGCCAAAACCAAAATGCAGGTGAGGTAGATTCGGATGAGGCGTTGCAGACCGAGATTGCGCCAAGGCTTGACGGCATCGAAAGCCAGCAAGCGGGCCAGCTGTCCATCTTTCCACGCTTCCAAGCCGACAAACTCCACCTCCTCGCTGCCAATGTTGCGGGCACCCGAAGGCACGATCGCCCCCGCGGGGAACTGCCGCGGGGCGGGCTCTCCATTGATCCAATTCAAAGCGAAAAGCCCCGGGCGCTCCCGCAACCGCGAGCGCACCGGCACCAGACCATTCCGGACCACGCTGAAACGTTCGCCCGGCTGGAGACTTTCTGCCGGAGCTTCCTGCTCCAGACCGTTGCGTAGGACCCGCACCGTTCCAGGATTCAGCCGCAACCCCAGCAGGCGGCGGCGATTGGCCTCGACGGACCGCTCTTGCAGCCAACGCCCAACGAGCATGAGGAAGGTGAACACCGCGACAAAATCGAAGTAGGCAAAAGCTTGTTCTCCGGCCTGCCAGGCAATCGTCGAGCCGAGGTAGGCAAAAATGAGTCCGAGGGAGATTGGCAAATCCAGGTGGAGTTCCCGGCGGCGAAGTGCGGCCCAGGCGCGGGCGAAAAAGTAGGTTCCCCCCACAGCGATGCTGCCAGTGGCCCAGGCCCAGGCCACCCAGGCGAAGAGCGCGGAAAATTGTTCGCCGGTTTGTAGCCCGAAGTAATGGGGAAGCGAAAAAAGCATCGCATTGAGGGCCAAGGCGGCGCATAGCCCCATCTTCCGCACCAGGGGGCGCAAAGGCGTCGGGGAGTTCTTTTCCCCGGGTGAGACTGGCCCCAACAAGTATCCGAAACGCTGCACATCTGCCACGTAGCTGGCGAGATCACAGCGTCCGGCCTCCCAACGCAAATGCACCCGACCCGCGCTGGAGTCCACGCGGCAGGATACCGCGCCGGGTTGCTCGACGAAGATCGCCTCTAATAACCACACACAGCCCGCACAAGAGATGCCCTGCACGCGCAGTTCTCCCTCCACCACCCGGTCCGCCACCGCGTTCGATACCGTGCTCTCCGCTGTCGTCTGCCAATCTGCTACCCAGTCCTGCAAACGCTCTTGAAAAACCTGGGAGCCCACGGGCGCTTTACGTTCGCCGTAACGATAAAAATCTTCCAAGCCGCGCGAGTGCAGCAAGTGGAAAACAAATCGGCAGCCAGCGCAGCAGAAGCGGTCTTCGCGTTCGCTTGGAGTAAATGGCGTGCGGCAATGTTCACAGACCACGTGAGCAGCAGTGGACGCGGAAAGTTTGTTTTGCAGCAAATTCATGGCCGAGTCAGTGGCACATCGGGCAGCCGGTTTCCGGTGTGGCCAGCCCGCGCAGGACCAGCAAGACCACGCTGGCAAGCGCCAGAGCCCGGCGCAAGTAGTCCATCGAACGCGGCGACCAACGCCGCTCCAGCCAGGCCAAACGGTTTTGCACCAAGAAAAGCAGCGGCACCGTGCCGATGCCGAAGGCAAGCATCAAGCCGGCACCAGCCAGCGGCGAACCCGAAAGAGCGGCTGCGGCTACCACTAAGTAGAGTGGGGCACAGGGGAGCAGGGGAGTGCAAAGCCCCAAAGTTCCGGCTCGGGCGGTGGGAGCCATGCGGCGCGCCCGGGCGAAGAGGCTACCCAGCCATTTTCCCCCGAAGGGTAGGCGCAAGCGCCTGTCCAGTCCCACCACGATGGCGAGAAAGAAGAGCACAAAAATCCACGTGAGCCCGCGGGTGGGGCCTCCGAGCAGAGCTTCGGAGAGGCGGGCACCGATAAGACCCGCCAGCAAACCTACGATGGTGTAAGAAACCAGTCGGCTCCCGTGATACACCCCGGCTGCCGCAGTGCTCTCCCGGCCACACTCGCCGGTGCAAGCCGCACAGGCCAACGGACCACACATCCCCACGCAATGCAGGCTTGTCACGGCACCAGCCAACAAAGCTGCAAAGGGACCGGTAAGGTCGCCGCTGAAACTCAACCAATTTTCCATTAGTGGGCCCTCCAGTGCAAGATCTGCGCTTCCTCGGCCGGGGTGAGACGCCGGCTAATAATTCGCCCACTGAGGTGAATCACGGTGGCCCAGGCCGCAATGAGCACGAGGAACACCGCGATCACCAGGAGCCAGGGACGTTCAGCAATCGGGTTTTTCATGGCAGGTTACTTTCCCGGAAGGGCCCCAAAAACGGCAGGGTCCGCTCGCTCTCGACGTGGCCATTTTTTCCCACAACCTGGATGCGAAGATCGAATTGGCCACGGAAGTCTGCCTCGGGGACGGTGACAATGAGTGGTTCACGAATTTCTTCTCCTGCAGCCAAGCGCAACGGATGGCTGGTCACTCCGGTCGAACTCAGCCTAGCCTGGGGGCTTTCCAGCCGCACTTCGTAGGTGTGCTCGGTCGAGCGTTTGTTGGCCAGGCGCACCAGGTAGTTGTTGCGAATGAGGCCGGCATCGCGAATGTAGGGTGCCCCTTGCATGCGAACCACCGAGAGAATCACCGGCTTGACCTGCTGCGTGGCAAAGAGGAACGCCGTGGCCCCGGCCAAGGCGAGAAAGAGGTAGAGGAAGAGGCGGGGCCGGAGAAACTTTGCTGGCTGACCGGCAAAAGCATTCAGGGAATCGTGCCGGATCAGCCCCTTGGGCCGCCCGAGTTTGCCCATGATCTCATCGCACGCATCGAGGCAGGATTCGCAGCCGATGCACTCCAGCTGTAACCCTTGGCGGATATCAATCCCAGTGGGACAGACCTGCACACATCGCCGGCAATCTATGCAATCTCCTGTGGTCGTTCCGGGCTTGCCACGCGGCTCACCGCGTCTCTCATCGTAGCCGATGACGATGGAGTTGTCGTCAAGCAAAGCCGATTGCAGGCGGCCGTAGGGACAAAGGACAATACAGAATTGTTCGCGGAACCAGGCGAAATCGAAATACATCACCCCCGTCAGCCCAAAGACGAAGAGAAAGAGCTTCCAGTTTTCCGTCGGGGCGCGTTGCATCATTTCCCAGAGCGCAGGCAAGGAAACGAAGTAGGCGAGGAAAAGATGGGCAATGCCAGCAGCCAGGAGGAAAAAAATCCCGTGTTTGATTCCGCGGCGGAGCAGCTTTCCCAGCGTCCATGGAGCTTCCTCCAATTTGCGGCGTGCCAGAGCATCGCCATCTAGCAAACGCTCTATGCGGCGGAAGACATGCTCCAGAAAGACAGTTTGCGGGCAGGCCCAGCCGCACCAGATGCGGCCAACGATCGCCGTGACCAGGAAAAGGGTAAAACCGAGGCCGGTGATGAGGAAAAAGAGCAGCCAGAGATCCTGAAACATCAGGGTCAAGCCGAAGAGGTGAAATTTCCGGCCCACCACATCGAGAAAGACTGCCGGATAGCCTCCGATCGGCACGGTGGGCAGCGCGATGAAAACCGCGATCAGCAGCCAAGCGCCCAACCGCCGTCGCCGCGTCCATGGTCCGCTGACATCCGCTGGATGGATGAAATAACGCGAGCCGTCGTCGTTGATCGAAGTGACCGAATCGCGATTGGGACGTTTGAGTTTCACGGTTTGCAGTGTGTCTCGCAGGCTCTTGGCGGCAGACTTACTGGGTGACTTCGGCGGGTTTCTCGATGGTGGGATTTTTGCTAATGATATAGGCGACGACTTCGGCCATGCGCTGTTGGCCCAGCACCGGCCCCCAGGTGGGCATGCCTTTGTCCAGGACGCCGTCTCGCACGGTATTGAAGATCGCCAGCGGATTGCCGCCGTGGATCCAAGTCCCATCCACGAGATTTTGGCCGATGCCGCCCTCGAGGTTTTCCCCGTGGCAGGCGGCGCAGGTGCTCAGATAGGTCCTCTGTCCGGCTGCGACGATGGCGGGGTCGCGGCTGAAATTCCACAGCTGCAAATCATTGGGCGGTTCGCCCTGGGCCAGCGCGGCGAGTTTTACCGCCTCGATCTGACTTTGCACGCGCACCCACCCCTGCTCCATGTGCCCGGTCCAATGGTAGTAGGCCCAGTAGCCGATGGAAAAAATAATCGCGCCATAGAGCGTGAAAAGCCACCAGTTTGGCAGGCGCTTGTCATATTCGTGAATCCCGTCGTAGCTGTGCGGTCGCAGGGCGTCATCGTAGAGGGCTTCTCCGGGAGGGGGCTGGGGTGTCTCGTTCGTATTCATCGGCGATTTTCCTCCTGCAGTGGCAATTTCGCATCGTGTTTGATTTTTTCTTTCGGGGTGCGCAGTGCTCCGACGAGAAAGAAAAAGAAGATTCCCACACTGGCCGCGAAGGCGGCCAGGGTTACCCAGGTGCTCCACTCTGCGAAGACGACTTCTTTGAACATGACAGTTTTTTTACTTTGCGCGGGCCTGGCCTCGGCCTTGTTCAATTAGGGTTTCGAGCCCGGGATTTTCTGCCGGTTCCTTGGTCGGAGGGGGGAGGTATTTTCCCAGCTGCTGCAAATAAGCAATAAGGGCGATGATTTCCTTATCCGGAGAGATTTCCACGCCGCTCTTGGCCAACTCGGTGACAATCCCCTGCGCCTGGGTGAGGCTCTCCACTTGGATTTGCTCCGCGCTCAACTCGGGGAAAGGCACGCCCATGAGACGTTGCACGGCCATTTTGCTCTCCAGAGAGGCGAGGTCGGTCTTTTGGTGGAAGAGCCAAGGGTAATTTGGCATGGTGCTGCCCGGAGAAGTCGAGCGCGGATTGAGCATGTGCTGAAAGTGCCAGATATCGGGGTATTTGCCGCCGACCCGCTGGAGATCCGGCCCGGTGCGTTTGGAGCCCCACTGGAAGGGGAAGTCATACATGGATTCCGCTAAACGGCCGCTGGCTCCATAGCGCAAGACTTCACCGACCAAAGGCCGGATCATCTGACTGTGGCAGGTGTAGCAGCCTTCGCGCACGTAGATGTCCCGGCCCGCCAACTCCAACGGGCTATAGACCTTCTGCCAGCCGCCATCCTCGTTTTTCGTCTGGTCAATGAAGACGGTGGGGAGGATTTGGATAAGCCCCCCAGCCACCACCGCCACCAAAGTCAAAACACTGAAAGGCAACCAGCTTTCCAACAGGCGATCATACCACTGCGACCACTTCGCCCCGGAAATGCTCATGTGAATCATGGCCACGAGCGCAGTCTCGATGAGCAGCACGAAAGCAATGGTGCTGATGGTGCCCTGTCCCACGCCCCAAATGCAGGCAAAAAACACCAAGAGAAAGCTGTAGATCACAGGCGGATTGATGAACCCTGCCAGCAACCCCATGCCTTCTTTGGGCCGCACGGCGGGCACTTCGACTTCCACCGTCGCTGTGGCCGGAGCCCCGCTGCGCACCGTGCGGAAGATATTGTAGCTCATGAGGATGAAGCCGAGCAGGAATAACCCGCCGCCGACAATCCGTGTATTGAGCATCGCCCGGGTGGAGGTGACGGCTTCAATGAAGTTCGGATAAGCCAGCACGCCCTCAGCCGTCACGGAGTTTAGCATCAGCCCCTGGGTGATCCCCGAGACCCACATCGAAGCGATGTAGAGGAGAATGCCAACCATGCCGGTCCAGAAATGCAGATCGGCAAGTTTGGGTGAGAAGAGCTTGGTATTGTAAAGACGCGGAACGAGCCAATAGAACATCCCGGCGGCCATGAAGCTATTCCAACCGAGGGTTCCGCTGTGCACATGGCCGATGGTCCAGTCCGTGTAATGCGAAAGCGCATTCACCGAACGGATGGCTAGCAAGGGGCCCTCGAAAGTGGACATGCCGTAAAAGGTCACCCCAGCGGCAAAAAACTTCAGCACCGGATCCGTGCGCAGCTTGTGCCAGGCCCCACGCAAGGTCAGCAACCCATTAAGCATCCCCCCCCAGGAAGGAGCCCAGAGCATGAGGCTGAAGGTCATGCCCAAAGTCTGCAGCCACTCCGGCAAAGCGGTATTCAACAGGTGATGCGGACCGGCCCAGATGTAAATGAAGACCAACGACCAGAAATGCACCACCGAGAGCCGATAGCTGTAAACGGGGCGTTCCGCCGCCTTCGGCAGGTAGTAATACATAATCCCGAGGATGGGCGTCGTCAGGAAGAAGGCCACCGCGTTGTGCCCATACCACCACTGCACCAAAGCATCCTGCACGCCCCCAAAGATGGGATACGCATGCAGGAGACTGGTCGGGATTTGCAGGTGGTTGACGATGTAGAGCATCGCCACGGTGATGATGGTGGCGATGTAGAACCAGATCGCGACGTAGAGGGATTTTTCGTTCCGGATGGCCAGGGTCCAAAAGAAATTGATGGCGAAAACCACCCAGATGAGAGTCACGGCGATGTTGATCGGCCAAATAAGCTCCGCATATTCCTTACCCCGGGTGAAGCCCAGTGGCAAGGTAATGGCCGCCGCCACGATGATGGCTTGCCAGCCCCAAAAATGCAGGGAACTCAGGAAATCTGAGGCTAGGCGAGTGCGTGTGAGACGCTGTGTGGAGTGATACACCCCGGCAAAGAGCATGTTCCCGACAAAGGCAAAAATAGCCGCATTTGTGTGCAAAGGGCGGAGGCGCCCAAAGGTCAGCCAGGAGGTATCAAAATTGAGCACATGGAAGCTCATTTGGGCGGCAATCAGAACCCCCGCGGCCATCGCCACCACTCCCCAAAAAATAGAGGCCAGGATAAACTGGCGCACCACCTTGTCGTTATATTCCACCGTTATCGTACTCATAACTGCTCCTTCCTTTGGCTCGGCTCTCCCCGGCTCTGTTTGTTCCCGGTGGCCGAGCGGGTCTTTTCTTTGGCAAAAGGCAGCAGGCTGTCCCGCATGGCATCTCCCCCCGAAAAATCATGGTGGTAAAGAAAGGCCCCGACAAAAAAAAGCGCCAGCATGCTGCTGATAAAAATGGTCAGAAAAAGCACGCTCATCGGCCCGGAGTGAACGCAAAGGAGTGAAAGGTCTTCATTTTTCCTTCCGCAGGCTGGGAGAAAACCCTTCCGCCTGCATCGCATCTCTTCGGAAATGCTGTGCATTTTTTCGGAATTCCTCCTTGGCTGGTCGGACTTGCTTTTTTTAGGTTCGCCCTATGCCCTTCTCAGCCCTACCGTTTCCTCCGGCTCTCTTGGAGAAATTTGCCGCGGGGTTTCATCGTCTGGTGGGACTGCCGCTGCAGGTGCAAAAGCCCGGGGAGTATCAAACCTTCACGGAGTTGGGTTTGCCTGATTTTTGCCGGGTGATGGCGCAGGGCCGCAAATCCTGCGAGCAGTGTGTGGCCTTTCATCTATCGTTGCAGGATGCGGCGGGACGGGAATCACGCACGCAGCGTTGTTTTGCCGGGTTGACCTCCTCGGCGGTGCCGGTGGTGCGCGAGGGCGAGATTTTGGGATTCCTGCATACTGGGCATACCTATGTGGATCGCCGACCGGGTTGTCGGGCTCCGGGCCGGGGCTGTGTCCTGCCCGGTCGGCGGGAAGGTGGATTTCCGTGCTCCGGGGCTTGCCAAAAGACCTTGCGGCTGGATGCCGAACGCTACCACGCGGCGATTTCCTTGCTGGAAATTTTTGCCATCCAACTTGGAGCGAGTGCGCTGCCCCGAGAGCAGGGCAGCCATTACCCGGCCATTGATCACCTTCTGCGGCAAATGCGGACCCATCCCGAGCGTTCCTGGCGACTCGGTGAATGTGCCCGCTTGGCCGGGATGCACCCGACTTACTTCAGCGAAAAATTTCATCAACGCACGGGCCGCACCCTCACTGATTTTCTCGCTCGTCAACGAGTGGAAAAAGCCTGGCAACTGCTGCGCTACACGGGGTTGCCAATTAGCGAGGTGGCGTTCTCCAGCGGCTTTCGTTCCCTTTCCCAATTCAACCGCACCTTCAAGAAAATCACCGGAGCGATTCCCTCACGAGTTCGCCAGGAAGAGCGGGGCGGTGTTTCTCGCAGCGCTACGGAGCAGTAGCCGCCACGGCGCGGAAGACCACGGTGGCATCGGTGGTGGTATCATAGACCACCGTGAAACTGCGGCCCGAGTGGGGCGGAATCACCCAGCGTTGGGCTGCTCGATTCGCGTGGACATTAAACGAAGCCGTCGGCACGAGTCGGAAGTTGTCGTAGCGATAGAGGTGGTAAGTTTCGCTAGGGTCGGGCAGAGATACGGTGACCGTGAGTTGGAGGGGCCGGGGAGCGGGAGGGCGAGACTGGCCTTCGGGCCAATCGGGTTCGTGATTGAGCGAGGCCCGGAGTCGCACGGGCACTGTCGCGCCGTCGCGGTCGGCCACTCCCCTGATGGCGAGGGCGAAGTTCGCCGGAGCATTTTTTAATGAATAAGGCGGGCTCGGCGCGAGATTGGCGCTGGCACGCGAGTGCAGAAACTCGCTCATGCGGCAGGCAAATTGCTGCCGCGGGCGACCCGCAGGCGTGTAGAGTCCGTGGTCGGCAAAAAGGATCCAGTCCGGAGTTTCCGCAGGATGCCTTGCGGAGCCAAAACCATTCACCAAAACAATGTGATCATACTCCTCATCCCCGGGAATACTTTCTGCAAAACAGGCGGCATTGCGGAAAACTCCCAAAAGAACCGGGTGGCCGTGGTGCAGCTGCTCTGCCATCCAGCGAGTCAGATCCTCGGAGGCGCGTTGTCGGTGCCAAGGGAAAGGCTCCGCGATGAGCTTCATGCGGCGGGCGGCCCGCAGGTCATTCACTCCCAGAAGCAGCTGACTGCGGGCACTCTCGACGGGCTGTCCGGGTGAGGCCAAACGCCGGGCTGTGAGCTGCGAGCAGTATTGGCCGAAATACATTCCCGCGGCAATGAGACTGGCTTCACCGCAGTAGCCAAAGTGGTTATTCCATTGTAGGCGCGGGCGCACCTCAAGTTGACGGATTTTTTCTTCTGCGGGAGCCTGTCCTGCAGACCCAAGAAGCAGCCCGCATCCTGCGAGAGCCATCCATGACCGCTCAAAGCGAATCCCCGGCATGGCATTGAGGCCTCAGCAAAGCCCACGCGCCCGCTCCATGGCATCGCGGGAGGGGGCGCCATCCGGCAAGACGGCGGCAATTTCCCGCAACACCAAGCCGGTCAGGCGCTGCGCCAGGGCGAAGTTTTCTAACGGGAAATTTTCGTTGGGAGAGTGCGATTGGGAGTCTGGCGAAGCCATGGCGAGCAAGAGACTGTCCACCCCCAAGATGCGCTGGAAGTCGAGGAGGATCGGAATGCTGCCGCCCTCGCGGAGGAGGCAGGGCGGCTTGCCAAAGGCCTCCTGCAGGGCCCGTTGGGCCGCCTGACCAAACGGGCCATGCGGATTCATTTGGTAGGCCTCTCCGCTGTGGCCACGGATAATTTCCAAGGTCACGCCTGGTGGGCACTGAGCACGCAGATGGGCTTCCGCCAGGTCGAGAATAGTCGCGGAATCCTGATTTGGCACCAAGCGGAAGGTGAGCTTGAAAAAGGCCTCCGAGGGCAGCACGGTTTTGGTTCCTGGCCCCTGATAGCCCCCGCCCATGCCGTTGACCTCTGCGGTGGGGCGGGCCCCGATGCGTTCCAAACTACTGAAGCCGGCTTCACCGAAGAGGGCTGGAGCACCGGTTTGCCGGAGCAGATCTTCATCTGTCACCGGAGCTTGGGCAGCTTGTTGGCGCTCCCAATCCTGCAAGGGAACCACCGCATCATAGAATCCCGGGATCGCCACGCGACCGGAGGCATCGTGCAGTGAAGCAATAAGGCGTGCGGCGGCGGTAAGCGGATTCATGACTGCTCCGCCGTAGGCCCCACTATGCAGATCCAGCGATGGGCCTTTGACTTTGGCTTCCAAAGCCGCGACTCCCCGCAGAGCGTAGGCGAGGGTAGGGTAGGCAGGGGCAGCCTGTCCGGAGTCGGAAATCACCACCACATCGCAAGCCAGTTCCTCCCGATAAGCCCGGAGAAAATCCGGCAGGCTTGGGCTGCCGATTTCTTCTTCGCCCTCGATGAGAAAAATCACATTCGTCGGCAAGGAGCCGGTCTCGCGGAGTTGGCGCTCCACACCGAGGATATGGGCATAGATCTGGCCTTTGTTGTCTGTGGCTCCGCGCGCGTAGATGCGTCCATCGCGGATGGTCGGATTGAAGGGCTCGCTTTGCCAGAGTTCGATCGGGTCCTCGGGTTGTACATCGTAATGACCATAGATAAGCACCGTGCGCAGGCCGGGTCGGGGCTGGTTTTTGGCCAAGACGACTGGATGTCCGCCGGTCTCGCGCAGTTCGGCTTGCAAACCGATGCGTTGCAACTTGGCCACCAACCACTCGGCACAGGCACGCAAAGAGCCTGCCCTCGAGGGATCGGTGGACACACTGGGAAAACGGAGGAACTCCTCCAGTTCTGCCAAAGCGGCAGGAGAGATAGAATGAGCTTCGGTGACCATAAATGCAGCCGCACCATGCCAACCATCCGGCCCGCACGCCAATGTTTCTTTTGCCTTCGCTTGGTTCTAAGGCAGGGTTGGGGAAAAATCATTACCGATCCGCAACCGCTCGGAGTGAGGAAAAATCCCTTCACCTCTCCGGTGGCCTGGTTGACCACAGCTCGGAGCAGCGCCGGATTGGTTAGCGCCTTTTGAATAATACTACAGCCACAGGAGGCGAACCAGTTTCTGGCATCGGCGGCTGTGACTCCGGAGAGAGCGGTGTTGATTGTGGGATAGCCACTCCTGGTGGAGCCTTGGCTCCAAAGATCGCACAGCCTGTTTGACCTTGCTCCACATCTTTTCAATAGGGTTGAGATCCGGAGAGTAAGCGGGGAGGAACCGAGGGTTGAAGCCAGCCGCCTCCATCAGAGCGAGGGTTTTTTCGTTCTTGTGGGGTGTGAGGTTGTCCATCACCAGCATCTCTCCGGCCTTGAGAGTGGGAAGGAGCACCTCACGCACAGAGGAGCGGAAGTCCTCCGTGTCCGTGGCGCCATCAATGGCCTTACACGCCGTAGATCCATCCAAGCGCACGGAGGAGATCATGGTTGTCGTCCGCCAGTGGCCGTGAGGACAGGCAAAGTGCAGTCGCTTCCCCCGCTGTGATCGGCCCCGCAGCCGTGTCATGTTGGTCTTGGCCGCCGACTCGTCTAGGAACACGAGCCGGGCGGGGTCTAGGCTCCCTAGCTGGCGGCACCACCGCGCCCGGGCCTGCGTGACGTTTTCACGCTCTGGCTCGCTGGCATGGAGAGTCTTTTTTTTACAGGAGAGCCCCATGTCCTCCAAAACGTAGTGATCGCCGGCAGCGTGCAGTCCAGCCCCAAAGCCTCACGCAAGTCCGCCAGAGTCAGGTCGGGCTTCTTGGCCACGAGTTCCCTCATCCGGCCGCGGTGGCTTTGCAAAATCTGCGGTTTGCGCCCGCAGAGGTGGCGACGCGATCCAATGTCTCCAGTGTGCCGCCGCTGCTAGAGGAGCTTCTTGACTATGCCCACCGATACCCGAGAGCGCTTGTGCTCTAAATGAATTTACCCTGCGACCCTGCGTTGGCTGGGAGGTTTTCTGTTGCTGCCTCTCCGTAGAGTGAGCAGGATGAGGAAGAAAGAGATCAATTCTTGCCAGCAATTTTTGTCCCAGCGAGAAATCTCGCCCCCTGGGAGGAAAAAATCAGCAGGAGCTGTTTGGTTCAAGATGGCTGAAAGCTTCTCCTGGAGAAGACGCTATTTTGTTGGGGGTAGAATTGGCAGCAGGCAGATTCAAAATGCCTAGCCTCTTGGTTAATACGGCAAGTTGCTAACTCGATCCGGGTGTTTTCCGCCAGCACGCGGTTGCTTGGGGGAGAGCGGGTAGGGGGAATCGAACCCCCATGGCCAGCTTGGAAGGCTGGAGTTTTACCACTAAACTATACCCGCATTACGCGGCCTAAGAAATTCCCAAGACTGCGGAGGAATGTCAAACGAGAAGTGAGCCCGGAGTGCGGGGGTTGGCTGGAAGGAGGAATTAATCTCCGATGGTGACGACGGTGCCAAGTTGGGTATTTTCGTAAAAGAGGCGAGCGATGTCCTCCGGGATACGGATGCAGCCGTGGGAGGCCGGGTAGCCGGGAAGGTGTCCGACATGCAGACCGATTCCAGTCCAAGTGAGACGGAGGAAATACTTCATCGGAGCTCCTTGGAAAACCGTGCCGCTCGGAGCGGAGTCAATTTTGGTGCTCACGCCGGAGCGGACGACGCGCCCTTGGCGGTCCACAAAGGAACCGTAGATATTTGAACGGTGGTTAGGGCTGCGTTCGATGATGGTGAATTCTCCTTTGGGAGTCATGCCGGATTTTTTTCCGGTTGAGACCGGGGTATCGATTGCCACTTCGTCTGCGACAAAGAGCCAGGCCCGTTGTTTTCCCAAGGAAACGTGAATGCGGGTATTTTCCGGAGTGGCTCTTTGCAAAACCCGTGGGATGACTTTGGGTTTCTCCTGTTTTTGGATGAGGTCGCTGGCGGGGGTTTGTTTTTTTTTCTTTCCGGGATCCTCGGTTTGTCCTGGGGACGAGGTCGGTGAGAGAAGAAGGCCAAGCGCGAGCAAGCTGCAACACCAGCCGGGCCAAACCAGTGGGCAAAGACGCGCTGCGGACATGAGGGTCAAGGAGTCCCGGAGCTAACTGGCTGGCGCGGAGGCGATGTTTCGGGCGCATTGGGTTTGGCTCCGCGCAGCTTTTCCACCAGATAGAAGCAGGAAGGAATCAAAAAGATGGCCAAGCAGGAGCTGGCAAGCATCCCGAAAATCACGGTAGTGCCGAGGACTTGGCGAGAGATGGCTCCGGATCCATCTGCCAAGGCCAAAGGGACGCAGCCGAGAATGAAGGCGAAGGAAGTCATCAAAATAGGTCGCAGGCGGAGCTGGGCGCCGGCCAAGGTGGCCTCGAGAAGTGGCATGCCCTCCTCGTATTTCATTTTGGCGAATTCGACGATGAGGATGGCGTTTTTGGCGGCTAGACCGATGAGCATGACCAGTCCGATCTGGGCGTAAAGGTTGTTTTCCATACCACGGAGTTGCAAACCGGCGAAGGCTCCGAAAACCGCCACCGGCGTGGCGAGAAGCACGCTAAAGGGCAGGGACCAACTTTCATAAAGCGCGGCGAGAATGAGGAACACAAAGAGGAGAGAGAGCCCGAAGATAGCTGCCGGTGGAACCCCCTCCGCAGCCTTGGCAACTTGGTAAGTCATGCCAAACCAGCTGAAGTCCATATCCGGTGGGAGTTCTTGAGCGACAATTTCCGCCAGGGCCGCCATGGCTTGATTACCGCTGTATCCGGGAGCCGGGGCAGCCTGAATTTGTGCGCTGCGATACATGTTGAAGCGGATGCTAAATTCTGCCCCGCTGGTGTTCTCGGCCCGCACCACAGAGGAGAGTGGGACGGCATCGCCGGTTTTGTTGCGCACGTAGAACTGCCCAATCTTGTCGGTATGAGTGCGGAAGGGACCTTCCGCTTCGACAAAGACCTGCCATTGGCGGCCAAAGTTGTTGAAGTAATTGACGAAGTATCCTCCGAGGAAGACCTGCAGGGTGCGATAGACATCTCCCAGCTCCAAGCCTTGCATGGTGGCTTTTTCCCGCATGACATCAAGGTAGATTTGCGGCACTCCGGCCAGCATGGTGGTGGCGACCATGCCGATTTCGGGGCGTTTTTTAGCTGCGGCGATGAATTTTTGGGTGTTTTCCGCGAGGTAGTTGAAAGTATTGCCGCCACGGTCTTGCAGCATCATGGAGATGCCGCCGGAGGTTCCGATCCCAGGGATAGCAGGAGGGGGAAAGGAGGCCCCGATACACCCTGGAATCTGACCAATGGTGGCGGTGATTTTCCGCAGGAGCGCGTCGGCGGAGAGTCCCTTCTCGGTGCGCTCGCTCCATGGTTTGAGGGTAATGAAGTAAAAGGCGTCGTAAGTTGTAGTGACGGTGCTGAGGAGGTTGAAACCGACGATAGCGGTGACGAATTCGACCCCTTCGATGTCTTGAATAGCCTTTTCCACTTGAGCGCTGACCTCGCCAGTGCGTTGCAAAGAAGAGGCCGGTGGAAGCTGGATAAAGCCGAAGAGGTAGCCCTGATCTTCTTCCGGCAGGAAGCCCGTGGGAGTGAAGCGAGCCAGCCCTCCACCCAGGATTCCCATGCCGATGAGCAAAATCATCGCCAAGGCTAATTTCCGAATGAGCGCCTTACTAATCCCAACGTAATCCTTAGTGGCACGCCCAAAAACCTTGTTGAAGCCGCCGAAGAACTTACCCAGCGGGCCTTGGGCGTCTTTTTTCGGGCGCAGAACCAGCGCGCCGAGCGCGGGGCTCAAGGTCAGCGCATTGAAGGCGGAAATGAGCACCGACACGGCGATGGTGAGAGCGAATTGTTGATACATCGCGCCCGTGATGCCGGGGATGAACGCGGTGGGAATGAAGACCGCAGCGAGAATCATGGCAATGGCAACGACCGGACCAGAAACCTCATCCATGGCTTTGAAAGCGGCCTCTCGCGGAGTGAGTCCGGCTTCGATATGTTGCTCAATCGCTTCCACGACAACGATGGCATCGTCCACCACCAAGCCGATGGCCAGGACGAGGCCGAAGAGGGAGAGGGTGTTAATGGAAAAGCCCAGCAAGGGGAAAATGGCGAAGGTGCCGATGAGGGAAACAGGCACCGCCACCAAGGGAATGATCGTGGGACGCCAGCCTTGCAGGAAGACGAAGACCACGATCATCACTAGAATCAAGGCTTCAAAGAGAGTCTTGACAATTTCCTGCATGCCCTCGGTAACAGCGACAGTGGTATCGAGGGTGAGTTTGGCTTTGACGCCCTCGGGGAACTTCTTTTCCCACTCTGCCATGAGCTTGCGTACTCCCTTGGCGCAGTCGAGCGCGTTGGAGCCAGGGATCTGGTAAATGGCCACAATCGCACCGGGGGTGCCGTTGAAGCGGCCAAATTGGCTGTAGGTCTGAGCACCCAGCTGGATGCGAGCCACGTCGCGGAGTTTGACCAAGGAGCCATCCGGATTGGCGCGGAGAATAATGTCGCCGAATTCTTCGGGAGTGGATAGGCGTCCTTGGGCAAGGGCGGTGTAGGTAAACTCCTGCCCGGGAGGGGCGGGCTCCGCGCCGAGTTGGCCGGCTGGGTTGACGGTGTTCTGATTTTGCACCGCATTGATGATCTCGGTGACGGTGATGTTGAATCGGGCCAGGATGTCGGGGTTGACCCAAATGCGCATGGCATACTGCCCGGCACCGAAAATTGACACGCTGGCCACTCCGTTCACGCGGGTGAGGGGATCGAGCAGGTTGATGTTGCCGTAGTTGGAGAGGAACGTGGCGTCGTAGCGACCGTCAGGGGAATAAAGGGCATAAACCATCAGGGGGTTGGTCGTGCCCTGCTGCACCGTGAGGCCGTAATTCTGCACCGTTTGGGGTAGCTGAGAGAGGGCTTGATTGGCCCGCATTTGCGCAAGGATCTGGTCGGTATTTGGATCTGTGCCGACCTCGAAAATGACATTCAGAGTCATGGCACCATTACTGGCGTTGACCGAATACATGTATTCCATGCCCTGCACGCCGCTCATTTCCTGCTCGATCGGCGTAGCGACACTCTCCTCTACCGTAAGAGCATCGGCCCCGGTGAAGGTGGTTTGGACCTGGATTTGTGGCGGGACGATATTTGGGAATTGTGCGACGGGCAGCCCGAAAAGGCTCACCAACCCAATGATCACAGTGAGGATGGCGATGACCATGGCCACGATGGGCCGTCGGATGAAGAAGTGCGACACGGCAGGTCAGCGCAAGGTTGCGGCCGGTGCGGCCGAGGTGGGGGAAGGGGGCGCCTCTGGGGAATTTGTCGGCGTGGGGGAGGGAGTTTCTTGGCTGCCGGGAGCCGAGGAAGCCGAGGGGGGATTGATGGCCGGAATGGCTGCTGGGGTGGCAGTCGGGCTAGGGGTGGGTGTGGGGCGGGGAACGAAGGGCACCGGGTCCACCTTTTGTCCGCTCTGCAATTTTTGTGCCCCTTCGACCACGATGCGGTCGCCTTTGGAGAGACCGGACGTAATGACCCAATCGCTCCCGACTTTCTCACCCGGGATGACAGTGCGGATATCCACCGTGTTGTCCGGGTTGAGCACGGCAACTTGATAGTAGGTGCCTTGCAGCTCCGTCACTGCTCGCTGGGGAATCAGGATGGCATCTTTAAGGGTGGTCACATGCACGCGGACTTTGGCAAATTGGCCGGGGCGTAGGATGTAGTCGGGATTGGGAAACAACGAAACGACTTCGATGGTGCCGGTGCGGGGATCCACTTGGCGATTGAGAAAATCCAGGATGCCTCGTTGCGGATACTGGTCCCCATTAGCGAGGAAAATTTCCAAAACTCGCGCGCGATCCTGCAGCGGAGTCTGCAGCATGGAGACCAGCTTGTCGAAGCCTTTGAGGTAGTCCTGCTCGGTGATGAAGAAATTCACTTTGATCGGCTGGATTTGTGAAATGGTCGTCAGGACGGAGCCCGCGCCAGGCCCGACGAGGTCGCCGAGTTGGGCTTCAGCCTTGCCAACGATACCGGTGAAGGGGGCAATAATGGTGCAGAATTCCAGGTTTAGCTGAGCAGCTTCGAGAGCCGCCATGGCGGATTCGGCCAAGGCGATGTCGGCTTGGGCGGTTTGCGTGGCTACATCGAACTCTTGCGCGCTAATGACCTTGGTTTTGAAGAGCTCGGTTTGGCGCGCGAGCGTGACCTTGGCTAGTTCGGCTTTGGCTTGGGCTTCGGCCAGGTTGGCCTCGGCTTGGGCCAGGGCTGCCTGATAGGGCCGCGGATCAATGCGAAACAATGGGGTGCCGGCTTGGACCAGATCGCCTTCGGAGTATTCTTGGGACATCAAGTAGCCGGAGACCCGGGCTTCGATCTGCGAATTTTGCGCGCCAGTGATTGAGCCGACCCACTCTCGCTTGATCGGGACGTCCTCGACACGGACCTCAGCCACCGCGACCTTCGGAAGCGGTCGGTGGGCCTGATTTTTTTCTTCGCAGCCACCGATGAGAAGAAGAGCTCCCGCCAGAGAGGCGAGGATACAGGTGCGAAGGCCGGACTTCATGAGTGCGAGGTTTATGGGCAAACGCGGCACCGACTGGCAAGGCAAATGCGCGCTTGGAATCCGCTGTGGGTGGTCTTTCGGTGAGGAGGTTACCGACTGGCAGAACCCACCTGACGCAGGAGCCTCTTCAGCATGCGAGCGGGAAATTGGCCCATGATTTGCGGTTGATCCATCCAGCCGTAGTTGAGGACGGAGCCGAGCGAGGCGCAGAGAAGGCGGGACATGCGGCCCAGCGGGCCCATGCCCATGGTGGCGACTGGCAAAGAGTGGCGACTTTCTTGCAGTGTGGCCAGGGTCACGAGGTCGGCCATGGTTCGTAGCGTCGTGGCGACTTTGAAGACTTTGGCTCCGAGGGCAAGGGCTGTATGGCGAGCTTTTTCGAGCGCGGCCAGGCTCGGGGTGCCGGAGAAATCGTGCATTGAAGCAACCCAAAGGATCCCGCGCTCAGACAAATAGGAGGCGATGGTCGGTGCGGCTGGAGCGGCTTGCAACTCCCAATCCACCAAGTCGGCGACATCGAGAAATTTCTCCAAGTGGGCCAGGCGTCGTTGGTCGGACCATGCCCGCTGGCCACCCTCCTGCGTAGAGCGGGGAGTGAGCAAAAGCGGCCGCGCAAGCCCGGTCAGATCTTTGGCTTTCAAACTCCACGGAAGGCAGTCCAGGCGGATTTCGAAATAATCCACCGGGGGGCGGCGCAGGGAGGCTGCGCTGCGGATGCCCTCGAGCGAGTGTAAAGTTCCGACGACGGATCCTGGGTTGGGCGTCGGGAGTGCGGTGCGAGAGGATCGGCGCGGGCGGGTGGGCATGGGATTTGTCTTTGACGAGATTGCCGAATCCACCTAGCAGAAGTCCCCCGCATGCGGCAGAACTTTCTCGTCGAGTTTTTTGGTGTCCCACGCTTTGTTTCTCAAAGCGGCATGCAGGCTATTCCATGATTGGTCGGAAGCAGGAGTTTTACGCCCAAGTGAATCAGGTGGTGGACGCCATCCTGTTGGGATTGGTGTTTTACTTGGCCTACTTCCTGCGCGCCTCAGGTTTGTTCACGTTGGAATTTCTTGTCGAGATACCGCCCTTTTCGCAAAGCCTGTGGATGCTGGCAGTGGTGATGCCTTTTGGCCCGCTGTTTTTGGAAATGAACGGGTTTTATTCCCATCCGCTGCAAGCCAATACGGCCCGCCGCATCGGGCAAATCCTGCGGGCTGGAATCGGGATCGTGCTGCTTTTTGGCCTGATCGTTATTTTCCTGCGAGTGCAGGTGCCGAGCCGCTCGGTGCTGCTGCTTTTTACGATTCTCTCTCCGACGGTCTTGCTGCTGCGCGATCGGATTACGGCTTGGTTTTATCGCCGGGCAATCGTCAAGGGAGACTGGCGGGAAGACATTATTCTTGCGGGTGAGGAAGCTGCGATAAAAAACTTTTGGCGTTCGCTTTCCAGTGCGCTCAAGCTGGAGTTGAACCCCGTAGAGCGGGTCAAGCTGCTCACCAGTGATGTCGAGGCCTTGACTGAAGCGCTGCACCGCCATTCGGTGGGGCGGGTGGTTCTCTGCTTCCAGAACATGAAAATCGAGACGGTTCAGCGAGCGATCGAGGCCTGCGAGTTGGAGGGAGTGGAGGCCTGGTTAAGCGCGGATTTCATTCATACTTCGGTGGCCCGACCGGCTTTTGATACTATGAGCGGAAGGCCGATGTTGGTCTTTCGGGTTACTCCGGAGCTGTCCTGGGCCTTACTCTGCAAGGGAGCCATGGATCGCGTTGGGGCTGCGATTGCCTTGATCCTTCTCGCCCCCCTCATGGCCCTGATCGCCCTGGCGATCAAGCTCACTTCCCCGGGCCCAGTGCTTTTCCGACAAGAGCGTTGCGGATTGCACGGGCGGAAATTTACCATGTTGAAGTTTCGTTCCATGGTGGAAGGCGCAGAGAAACGGCGGGATGAACTGGAAGCGCACAACGAAATGAGTGGCCCGGTTTTCAAGCTCTCCAGCGATCCCCGCATTACGCCGATCGGGCGAATCCTCCGTCGCACCAGCCTGGATGAGATTCCCCAATTCATCAATGTCCTGCGCGGAGAAATGAGCTTGGTCGGGCCGCGACCTTTGCCGACCTACGAGGTGATGCGATTTGGCAAACACAGCTACCGTCGGCGGTTGAGTATGAAGCCGGGGCTGACTTGCCTCTGGCAGGTGCGCGGCCGGAATCAGGTGACGGATTTTGAGGATTGGGTGCGTATGGATTTGGAATACATTGATAACTGGTCTCTGGGGCTGGACTTGGTTATTCTCTTGCGCACGATTCCCGTTGTTCTTCTGGGGGCGGGAGCCAAGTAGCGCGCTCTTGCGGATTTTCTTACCTCAAACTCACTAAAACTATGCCAGACACTACTACCAGCAAACCCATCAGCGTGGTTACAGGAGCCGCCGGTTTCCTTGGTTCTCACCTGACCGACCGCTTGCTTGCCGAGGGACACTTCGTGCTCGCGATTGATAATCTCATTACCGGCAACGTGGCCAATATCGAGCACTTGGCGGGGCGGGATGATTTCAAATTCGTCAAACAGGACGTTACCAACTATCTCTTTGTTCCGGGGAGGGTGGATTATGTGTGGCATTTTGCCAGCCCCGCCAGTCCGATTGATTATTTGGAGCTGCCGATTCCGACCCTGAAAGTCGGCTCGCTGGGGACGCACAACGCCTTGGGTTTGGCCAAACATAAAGGAGCCGCGTTCCTGCTCGCTTCGACTTCCGAGTGCTACGGAGACCCGCTGGAGCACCCGCAGACGGAGGATTACTGGGGCAACGTCAATCCGATCGGCCCACGAGGGGTTTATGACGAGGCTAAGCGCTTTGCCGAGGCCATCACCATGGCCTATCACCGCTTCCACGGGGTTAACACCAAGATCGTTCGCATATTCAATACCTACGGTCCGCGCATGCGGCTGGAAGATGGGCGGGTGGTGCCGGCATTTATCGGGCAGGCTCTCCGCGGTGAGCCGCTGACCATTTTTGGCGATGGCTCCCAAACCCGCAGCTTCTGCTACGTCTCGGATCTGATTGATGGCATCTATCGGTTGATGCAGAGCGATTACCACCTTCCAGTGAATGTGGGGAATCCCCGCGAAATGACCATTCGGGAGTTTGCCGAGTCTATTCAAAAAATGACCGGCACGCAGAGCGGGATCGAGTATCGGGATCTGCCGGTGGACGATCCGAAAATCCGCCAGCCAGACATCACTCGAGCCAGAACGTTGCTTGGTTGGGAGCCCAAGGTGCAATTTGAAGATGGCATCAGAAAAACCATTGAGTATTTCCGCACCCGCGTGTAGAAACCCGCTTCCGTAGTTCTGACTGGGATGAAGAACGGGCTCTTCCCTTGAAGCAGTTTGCTTTTTCACTCCGTCAATTTCCCACCACCCTCCATGCGCAATTTCCCTCACCCGTTTCTTCCGCTCGCCGTCGCCATCGGCCTCGGTGCGTTTGTTTCCTCTCTTTTGGCTCAGACTGAGGCTCCGGATCCAGGCTTTCAAATCCGCCCCAATGATCTGAAAGTTTCTCTGGTGCAGACCCCGAGTTGGGACGGGGGGCTCAAAGGAAAAACCACCCGCCGGAAAACGCCCTGGTTGGAGGCTGAAGTTAGCTTTTCTTGGCAACCCAGCACCCCAGAAGACCGGGAGAAACCCTATCTGGATGAGCTGAAGGTTAATTTTTTTCTCCTGCTTGAGACCCGCACACGCGAATTCCCGGCGGCGCTGCTGCAAGGTGAAACCACCCTGCGGGATGTTTCCGCCACCGCCGGGAGTAATGCGGCCAGTGCGGTAATGTATGTGAGTCCGCGGGGCTTGGAGCGTCTTTTTGATAACAGAGTCCCGACCACCGCCAACGCCATCGTCAACAACTTCGGAGTTTCCCTCGAGCGGCAGGGAAAAATCGTGGCCATGGCCTTCATGAAAGGTAACGCCAAGTTCTGGGAAGGCCTGCCCGAGCAAGTCAAATCGCCAAGCGGCTACCTGCTAAAAAAATCTGAAACGCCTTTTGCTGCCGCGGCTTGGGACTACTACGAACAAGAGAAAATCAAACCTTGACCCAAACCTCCTCTTTCGCAGAATCCCCCGTCTCGCATCCCTGCCTCCCGATCCATGGCCGCCTCCCCTAAAAGAACCACCGCCGTCTCTCTAGGCATGCAGACCGTTGCCGTGGCGGAATTCGAAATTCAGGCCAACGGAGGATTGGTTTTGGCAGCGTATGGGGAGTCCGAATTGATGGCCGACCCGGCGGCAGATCTAACCCGTCCGGAGCAGATTCGCACCGCCCTGCAAGAAATTCACACCAGCTTCGGAAGTAAAGGCCCCATCAAATCGAATCACTGTCTGCCGTCCCAAGCGGTCTTCAGCCGTTTTGTCAAGCTACCCGGGAGTAGCCCCGAGGACATCCGTTCCATCATTTCCTTCGAGGCCCAGCAAAATGTCCCATTCCCGATTGATGAGGTAGTTTGGGATTATCAAATCCTCGGTAAAGAGCGCGAAGGGAACTGGGATGTGGCCTTAGTGGCGATCAAGGCGGATCAGCTGGAAGAAATTCATCGTGCCGGAGTTCAGGGAGGTTTCCCAGCAGAGAGCTTGGATGTGGCCCCGATGGCCCTCTACAATGCGTTTCGCTACAATTATTCCGATGTGACTGGAGTTTCGATGCTCATTGACATTGGGGCTCGGACCACCAATTTGATTTTCGTCGAAGGGGACAAGCTTTTCAGCCGGACGATTCCGATCGGCGGCAACACGATTTCCGCCAACTTGGCCAAAGAACTGGAGGTGGATATCTCTGTCGCTGAATTACTTAAGCGGGAAAAAGGCTATGTCGCGCTGGGTGGAGCCTATGCCGAGCCCGAAGATGCCTCAGTAGGGAAAATCTCCAAGGTCGCCCGCAATACCCTCACTCGGCTCCACGCGGAAATTACCCGTTCCATCAGCTTCTACCGTGCCAATCAAGGCGGGCGTCAACCAGTGCGAGCGCTGCTTTGCGGGGGAGCCGTGGCCATGCCCTACATGTTGGAGTTTTTTGCCGAGAAGCTGCAAATGCCGGTGGAGTTTTTCAACCCGCTGCGCAACATCACCGTGGCCAACGAAACCGTAGCTGCAGCAATTGCCAAAAAAACCCCGTCTCTTGGGGTGGTGGTCGGCACCGCCCTGCGCGCTTTGGGTAATTGCCCGGTGGAAATCAACCTCCGTCCGCAGCGGCTGGTGCGGGAGCTGGCGATGGCCAAGCGGCGTCCGGCTCTCGTTGCCGCAGTCATTTTACTCGGTCTCGCTCTGCTCAGTGCCAGTCTGTATTTCCGCAAAGTTGCCGAGATTTACAACCAGACTGCCATGGGGGTGCAAAACGACATCAATACCCTCGCCAACTTCAAACAAAAAATAGATGCGGCCCGTCGTGAACAAGAGCGCCTCGCTGCTTTGGTGAATCCGGTGGTTACGGCTGTTGAGGAAAGAGGGGTTTGGCTCAAGCTCCTCGATACTTTGGCCTCCAGCCTGCCAGACCGTTTTATCTGGGTGACGCAGCTTACGCCCATGGTGGGAGACAAGCCTCTCAATCTCGAAGGGACAGGTCCTCTTCTGGCCGAAGCGGGCCGCGGACAGGCAGGTCGTTCTGAAGATGGCCCCCGTCGGCCTGGGGGGGGCAATGCCGCCGCATCCACGAATGCCATCACCGCCATAAAGATTGATGGTCTCTATCTCGACCAACCAATTAATCCGCAAGAAGCTCGCGTGGTGGATGCCTTCGTGGATCGCCTCGAAGAATCCGGGACTTTTTCCATTGATAAAAACGTCCGCAGTGCCATGACCCGCACCGTTCCCGATGGAACCAGTTGGGCCTACTCCTTCTCCATCGTTCTTCCTCTGCAAACCCCCATCCCGCTGCCATGAAACTGCTGCAAGAGAATCCTTTCATTAGCGGCCTGGTGGTCGTGGCGCTGTTGCTCCTGGGCGGGGGTGGTTACTTTCTTTTTTCCTCTATTGATGAAGCCACACGAGCTCAGGAAGACTACGAGAGCAAAGTGAGCCAGCTTCATCAATTACAAAATACAGCTCCTTACCCGAACGCATCCAATCTGCAAAAAATGGAGAGCGGCACGGCGGAGATGAAACAGGTTTTGCAGGCTCTCAGAGGGGAAATTACCAAGAGCCAGCCCAGTCCGGCGGAAGGGGTTACCCCGCAACAATTCCAAGACGATCTTCGTAAGGCTGTGCTGCGAATTCAGGCCAAAGCAGAAGATCTCGAAGTTTCTCTTGGGGAGGACTTCTACTTGGGTTTTAACCGTTACCAAACCGCACTTCCCCGACCCGAGGCTACCGGCGAGTTAACCCGACAGCTTAATGTGCTGGAGGATTTAATGAGTCGTCTGATTGAAACTCGCGTCGCAGAGATTGGATTGCAGCGCCAAGAACTTCCGATCGAAGAAGGTAAAACTCCCGAGCAAGTTCCCTTGCTGGCGCGGGAGAATATCACTCTCAGGCTCACGGGCGACCAAGGACGAGTTCGCTTGGCAATGAACTCCATTCTTGATCTGCCGCAATTGGTTACTATACGGGCCATTTCCCTCAGGAATTCCCAAACTCTTGGACCTGCCCGAGAGACCGACCCATCTGCCTTGGAAAAGCTGGCGCCATCCAACCAGCCTCTCTCCATGGAGGCCCTCTTTGGAGATAGCTCTTCGTCCTTCGGCGGCGGAAAACCCCAGAGCCTCCCGATTGTGCTTGGCCGAGAATCCCTCACAGCGACCTTGTGTTTGGAACTCCTGGACTTTCGCGGATTTAAAATCGAAGGCTAAAATCTATGGATTGGCTGAAAAAACATTACGACGCCGCGATTCTCATACTTCTTTCCCTGTTGATGGTCGCTTTGGCAGTAGGCTTCTTCCTGTCCGCCTCCAATTTCTCCCAAGCATTTGCCGAGCGCAACAGTAGTAAGGCCCCCGATCACCGTCTTCCCGCTCCACCACTTGAGCCGATTCAGCGAGCTCTAAAATCCATGGCCGATTTACCCACATGGGCTGGTCACGAAGGATCCCTATTTGTTTCCCGCATTTATATTCTCAAAGACGGGGCCCTGTTTGATCCAATTGATGGCGACGAGCCGCTCCATCCGCCCGTAGAAAATTCGTGGTTGCTGAAATACGACCTCGATTATTCACGCACAGATATTCTCGAGACTGATCCGGACGGCGATGGCTTCACGGTTCTCGAGGAGTGGAAAGCAAAAACCGACCCCACGGATCCCAAGTCCACCCCTCCGTTGGTTTCCAAACTTCGGTTGGAGTCCACCAATCGCATTCCTTTCAAAGTCAAATTCAGTGGATCGCCCGACGGGGGAGAAACTTTCACCATCAACTTCATTGACAACCCTTCCGAGCCCACCCGCTTCCTGAGTCGTGGCGACACGGTCAAGATCGCCGAGCAAACCTACACCGTGACCGGCTACCAGGCCAAATCTACCACCGTGAACGACATCACCCGGGATGTTTCCGAGCTCACTTTGGAAAACAAAGCCACCGGAGAAAAAATGATTTTGGTGAACAACCAAATCATGGATTCACCGACCTCTTTCGCCACTCTGAAGAATTTGATCACCGGCTCCTCGACCGAAGTAAAAAAAGGCGACACCTTCCAAATTGAAGGGGTTTCTGAGCCCTTTCAATTGGTCGAGGTCGGGGAAAACCAGGCCACCATCCGCCATACCAAGACTGGAGAAACCTTTGTCATTGAACCCTAAACCACAACCTCTGCTTGTTCTTGACCCGCAACTCTTTTTAACTTTTTATCTGCCAAACCAAATCTGCTGGAACCGCCCATGAGAAACTCTCGCTTCCTCCCTTCGCTGGCTTTGCTCACTGGACTCATCTGCAATTCCCCCACTTGGGCACAAATGCCCGGTGTGCAAGGGACTGCCGAACGGGAAATTGCCCGTCGCCAAAGTGTGGCAGATGATTTTGCACAGAAGCGGATGGCCAGTGGAGCTGCCGCCATGGCCTCCAAGGATTACGAATCTGCTTTTTCCTACTATCGGAGCGCCGTGGATGCGCTCCCCCTCGGCGGGGAAGCCACCAGCTCGGTTCGTGCGGCTGCTCTGCAAGGTTTCTCAGAGGCAGCGGTAAGCTTGGCGCGCCAAAGGATTTCTGAGGGACGATTTGCTGACGCTGAGGAAGTCGTCCAGTTGGTCCTCAGCGACCGTTACAACCCGACTTTCCGGCCAGCCCTCCAGCTGGAGGCTCAACTTCGTGATCCCAGCTATTTCAATCGCACGCTGACACCAAAGTTCATTGGAAGCGTCGAGGAGGTCAAACAACTCCTCACTGAGGCAGAGGGGTTCTACCAGTCCGGCCGCTACGACTTGGCTTTCAAACGCTATGAGCAGGTTTTGAATATTGATAAATACAACATTGCTGCCCGACGGGGAATGGAGCGGGTGAACAACCAGCGGCAGAGCTACGCGGTGGATGCCTACAACGAAACCCGCTCGGCCATGATCGCTCAAGTGGACCAAGGTTGGGAATTGCCGGTGCGGCGTTACGACCTGGGTGTCTCAACCATCATTGAGCAGCCAGAAATTGATATCAGCGGCACTGGCTCGATCAATCGCAAGTTGGACGAAATCATCATTCCCCGCATCGAGTTTCGTGATACTACCATCCGTGAGGCCCTCGATTTCATCAAGACTCGGGCGGCCGCTTTGGATACCTCCGAGCCGGACCCGACCCGCCGGGGCATCAATATCGTTCTCAAGCTGGATCCAGCTGCCCAATCCGCGGAAGCTCTCTCTCGCATTGATGTTACTTTGACCGACCTTCCCCTTCGTGCCGTCCTGCAATACGTCGCCCAAGCGGCCAACCTGAAGATCAAAGTCGAACCCTACGCGGTGGCAGTGGTGCCGCTGAGCGAACCCGATGAGGTGTTGCTCACCAAAGAATACAAAGTTCCGCCTTCCTTCATCTCCAACAGCCCGGGTGGCGCCAATTTCGGAGGAGGTGATGCTGGCTCCGCTCTCAGCCGACGCTCGGGTGCGCGGGAATTTCTTGAAGCCCAAGGAGTCACTTTCCCCGAGGGAGCTTCGGCCCAATTCATCCCCAGCAGCAGCCGTCTCATCGTTAAAAACACTCCGTCCAATCTCGATCTGATTGATTCCTTGGTGGAGATTTCTCTTTCCACCCCACCGACCCAAGTCGAGATCCAGTCCAAGTTTTTGGAAGTTTCGCAAAACAACCTCAAAGAGCTGGGGCTTGACTGGCTGGTGGGACAATTTGCTCTCGCGGGGGGCTCAGGTTTCTATGGCAGTGGTGGAACCACGGGCGGGCAGGCCCCGATTAATGCCAGCTCTTTCCCGCAAGGTGCTGGAACACCCTACCTGCCCTTTGGTGCTAATGCCGTTGCAAATGGCATCGTCCAATCGGGCCAGGTCACGGCTGGAAATCGCAGCGGCTCCGCAGCGATCAAAGCTAATGCCTTGGATGGTCTGCTTTTTGCAAGTCCGATTGGGCCGGCGGCTGGGGTTCTCTCCGTAGCAGGAGTTTTCACCAATCCCCAATTCCAAGTGGTTCTCCGGGCTATTGACCAAGCCAAAGGAGTTGATCTGATGTCGGCCCCTTCGGTGACGACCAAAAGTGGTCAGCGGGCCACGGTAGAGGTGATTCGGGAGTTTATCTATCCCGCCTCCTACAGTCCGCCAGAGGTGCCGCAAGAACAAACCTTGGCCTCGATCAACCCCGCCACACCAGCTACGCCGCAAGACTGGGCTATGCAACCAGTGGGTGTCACTTTGGAGGTTGAGCCCACCATTGGCCCCGACGGGTTCACCATTGATCTCAACCTCAAACCCAGCGTGGTGGAGTTCGAAGGCTTTATCAATTACGGCAGCCCGATCGCCACTACGGCTCCGGTTCTGGCCCCAGGCCCCATTCTCTCACCGATCGGTTCTCAGACCGTGATTCTCACCCAAAACGTCATCAACCAGCCGGTGTTCAGCAAACGGGAGGTTACGACGAACGTTACCATCTATGACGGTCAAACCATTGCTCTCGGCGGGCTAATCCGAGAGGATGTGCAAAAAACCCAGGACAAGGTCCCGATTATTGGCGACATTCCTTTGGTCGGCCGCGCGTTTCGCACCGACAGCGACTTGCACGTGAAAAGGAATCTAATCATCTTCGTGACCGCAAATCTCATTGACCCAGCTGGGCAACCGCTGATTCGGGAGGTTGAGGAAGGAGCCGAATTGGCCTTGCCTTCCCCGGAACTCCTTAGCGACGAGATCATTCCCGGTGACGCCGCCACTATCGCTCCCCAACTCTAATTCCATCCCATGAGCTTCCGCGCCTTTTTGCCCAAGTTCGCCTCCATCGCCCTTGTCGCCTCCTTCGGGCTTGCCACCACTCAGGCAGGCAATGATCCAGGAGTTTCCGGCTCTTTGGAAAACCTTGCCGATCGGGAAATCGCCCGGCGGCAGCAAAATCTGGTTCTTGCTGAAAAACTTCGCTCCGACGGGCGCAAGGCATTGGCCAATAAAGAATACGAAAAAGCCTACGTGCGTTTTTTGGACGCAATGGAGTTAATTCCAGCGGGAGAGGCCGGGGCTTCCGTGCGTCCGGCGGCACTGCGCGAATTTTCTGATGCTGCATTACAGTATGCCAACTGGCTAGTCACTCAAGGCCGTTATGCCGATGCAGAACAGGTTGCCAAGACCGTTCTTTTGCCGCAATTCAATCCTAGCTACCGTCCGGCGGTGCAGTTTCTTTCCCGGCTGGAGCAACCCGATTGGTTCAACAAGACAGTGACCCCCGAGTTTGCGGCCAGTCAGGAGCAAGTTGTGAAGTTGCTGCAGGAAGCCGAAGGATTTTATGCCACGGGTCGCTTCGATTTGGCCACCCGTCGGTATGAATCGGTGCTGGCGATTGATCCCTACAACTCCGCCGCTCGCCGGGGCATGGAACAGGTCAATAACCAACGTTCCAATTACTACTCGAATGCCCGCAACGAAACGCGCAGCCGCATGCTCTGGGAAGTCACCAAAGCCTGGGAGCAGCCCGTTCCCCGCCGCGAAGCGAATACTTCTCTGGCTGGTGGCTTCGACACGGACATTCGCGGCACGGAGCTCATACAGTCCAAGCTGAACCGGATTATCATTCCGCGCATCAATCTCCAAGACACCACCCTACGCGAAGCCGTCACCTTTCTGCAGCAGCAAAGCGAGCGGCTTGATACCTCTGCTTCCGATTCTGGCCAGCGCGGGGTGAATATCTTCCTCAAGCTCAACTCCGGAACCGCTCCTATGGGTGCTGAAGGAGAAACTGGGGGAGATGTTGCGGTCTCTCCCAACACTCGCATCAACTTATCCCTCAACAACGTTCCGCTGTTTGAGGCGCTGCGCTATTTGGGCGAGCAAGCCGGTCTCAAAGTCAAAGTGGAGCCATTCGCGGTGGCGCTGGTGCCTCTGTCCGAGCCGACCGAGAGTCTCATCACAAAAGAATACCGGGTTCCTCCTGGGTTCATTCCCGTGAGCACGGCAGCTGACGAAGGAGGCACAGGCGGGTTCAATTTCCAACCCCGGGGTGAAGTTCGCACGCCCGGCCCTGGAATTCAGGGCCGCCAGAACGCGCAGAAGTTCCTCGAGGAGAACGGGGTTACCTTCCCCCCTGGTGCCACGGCCCGCTACATCCCGGCCGGTTCCAAACTCGTGGTTCGCAACACCCCGGATAACATCGATCTGATTGATTCCTTGGTTGATGCTGCAGTCGGTGCTCCGCCAACCCAAGTGGAAATCGAGACCAAATTCCTGGAAATCTCGCAGAATAATTTGCAGGAGCTGGGCTTTGATTGGATGCTTGGCCCGTTCCGCATTCCCGATACGGGGGTTTATGTTTCGGGCGGCGATCGTGACATCACCGGGGTTTATCCTTTTTCCACTACGGGCATGCAGCAAATTACCTCCGGACTGCGCACCGGTGTGGGAGTGGGGGACAATGCAGCGATCACTGCCAATAGCATTGATGCTCTGCTCTCCGGGGGAACAGGTCTTCTAGGCCCGGCCCCAGGGGTTTTTGGCATCTCCGGAATTTTCACCAATCCGCAATTCCAAGTCCTGATTCGGGCGCTGGATCAAAAGAAAGGTGTGGATTTGCTTTCCGCTCCCAAAGTCACCACCAAAAGCGGTCAACGCGCGAATGTGAGTGTAGTTCGCACCTTCTTTTATCCCACCCAATTCACTCCGCCGGAGATACCTGGCAACACTGGTAGCAGCAGCACCGGTGGCGGTGGCATCGTCTTTACCGACCCGCGTCTCCAGCCGCCTCCAACAGTCACCCCTGCTTTTCCGGATGCTTTCGAATCCCGGGACATCGGGGTTATTCTTGAAGTTGAACCGATTGTCGGGGCAGATTCTTACACCATTGACCTCAATCTCTCACCCCAGGTGGTGGATTTTGATGGATTTATTGACTACGGATCTCCCATTACCAGCGTTGGCTACGTCTCCGGATTTTTCAACGACCCTGTTCTTGGAGTCCCTGTTCCGGCGGATATTCCTGTTTCCAGTGTCTTGACCAACAACGTAATAAATCAGCCCATCTTTTCGGTGCGGCGCGTCACCACCAACGTAACGATTTGGGATGGTCAAACCGTGGCTCTTGGGGGGCTGATTCGTGAGGATACGCAGAAGGTAGAGGACAAAGTGCCGATCATTGGCGATATCCCGCTGGCTGGCCGTCTTTTCCGCTCCAATGTGGACCAGAAAATCAAAAAGAACCTGGTCATCTTCGTCACGGCCCAGATCATTGATGCCGAAGGTCGTCCGATTCGTCGGGATGAGGAGGAGGAAGACACCGTGGATCCTCTGGGGCTTCCCGAAAGTCTTCCCGGGCCGACTTTCCCGGCTTTCAAGGCTGGTGGAAAATAAGGTCGAAGCCACCTTCCGAAGGCACATTTTTACGCGGAGCTTTGCGTGGACAACCCTGCTTCGGCTACGCTTGATCCAGTGCTTTGTCCTTAGATCGCTCCAGTTTCAACCATGCCATGCGTCTCGGCAATTTCGCAAAAGGCGGTTTCTGCAAGCGGCAAGCTTGACCGCACGGAGTTTTCGGGCTTATTCGACCGCATGATTTCCGGCTCCCTTATCTGCCGATTCCTCACCACCCTCGGTATCTTGGGTCTGGTCTTTCTCACCGGCTGTGCTACCTACGACCCACGGCTCACCAGCTCTTCCACCCAATATCTGGGACCGAACGGGGCGATCATCACCAAAAACTCCGAGATGACGAAGAACTACGCCGAGTCGATTTCCTATTGGGACGGAGATGGCATTGCTGGGGCTCCCAGCATCGTGGTGAGCTTGGGACAGCAGAAAGCGAGCTTCTACAAAGGTGGAAAACTGGTTGGTGTCTCGGCAATTTCCAGCGGGCGTGAAGGGCATCCGACCCCGCCCGGAAACTACAAAATCATTGAAAAGAAAGAGCAGCACCGAAGCAATCTTTACGGCAATTATGTGGACGATGCGGGAAACGTGCTCGTTGCGGGAGTGGGAATTAAGATTGATCCCATGCCGCCTGGGGCCCGTTTTGAGGGGGCGCCGATGCCCTATTGGATGAGGCTCACTTCTAGCGGAGTCGGTCTCCACGCGGGATTCTTACCCGGAGTTCCGGATTCCCGAGGTTGCATTCGTCTTCCCGAGAATATGGCTAAAAAATTCTTCGCCAACGCTCCGCTCGGCACGCCAGTAACGGTGACTTACTAACCGCGAACCACCCCACGAGCCTTGCTCATACCCCCCTCAAAACCCCACCGCCTCTTTCCCGACATCCTACACTAAAAGCCAAATTCACTACTATTTTCACTTGACCCAAAGAACCTCAACAATTATCCACCAAAGAGCATGCAACTCCGTCACGTTCTCCCAGTCCTGAGTCTCTCGTTAGCAGCCGCTTTCAACGCCCATGCGGGCGGTTTTGGAGGGCCCGGCCCATTCCGTAATGGATCTCCCCTTCCAACCGGCACGGATGGCATTTATTCGGCTGTCGCCAATGGAACCAATCTGACAGGTCTCTTCAGTTTTGCCATCCGAGGAGGTATTCAGACCGAGGGATCTCGGGGAAATTCTTGGGTCTTTTTCGTGGATGGGCAAACCGTTCGTGGAACAACCTCTGCCACTGTGGGAAATGGAAAAGTTGTCGGAGTGTTGGACTCAGGTTTGTCAACTGGGGCGTCAAATACGGACGGGGAAGTCACACTGCCGATCATCATTTATGTTCCAGGCAATGCCGGCAATGGATTTTTCCAAGGCAAGATGGATATGAATTCCCCAACGGGGTATTTCGACGGCAAAGGCACGTTATCTGGCTCTCCCAGTCGGGTTGATCAAATCGTTATTGTTGATGAAGGTGGAACTACTGTAACCCCAGTGATCATCCCTGGCAGCTCCCTGGGAGATATTGCTTTCAAATTCCGCGGAAGCCGGGTGGCAACATCCACGGCTGGCTTGACTTCTGGGAACGGCACCTCGACGAGTAACTAATTGCCTCCGAAGACAGAGCTCTCTGCCTAAGTTAGCAGACTAACACATCTTCTCAGGGGGGGGGCTTAGGGAGCCTGGAATACCGCAGCTTTGCGTGCGAAATACCATTTTGCCCAGGGCCTAACCCTAATTGAGACTGTTGTTATCGTTGCCATCCTCGGCATCTTAGCCAGTCTCCTCTTGCAAAACGCAACGCCATTATTGCAGCGCGCTTCTAAAGTCCGGTGCATGGCTAATCTCCGTTCTTTGCACACGGCATTTTCCGGGTATCTGAACGACCACCCTTATTGGCCGCAGATGCCAGAGGAAGTGTTTGCAAGCGAGCATGGTTACGACGAGTGGTGGATTCAAACCATGTTGCCTTACACCCAGACGGACCGTGTTTGGCAGTGTCCTGTTTTGCGCCGGGCGGACCAGAACCTGCCTAAAAACGGTCTCCGTAAAATCCACTACATCCCGACCCAGTTTGACGCAAATCCCATTTCTCCGCGCCGGTGGAACACCCAACCGTGGCTTATTGAACGGGGTAATGCTCACGGAAACGGAGCCCTGATTATTTTCCCTGACGGCTCGATCCGAGAAGCAGACTCGCTGTAAGCAGCACGGTTTCCTTTCCGCCTCCCGAGAGGTCAACTTCGGGGCGAGGCGGCGAAGCGGAACGTCAAGCCTCTGCTTTCGGGTTGGCTCAAAGCGAGAAAAAATTCCTTCCTGGATCCTTGACAGATGCAGCGCTTGTGGGGATTCTCCTCGGCTACCCAAAATTTCCTGGCCATGAAAAGAACTTATCAACCTTCCAAACGGACGCGCAAACGGCAATTCGGTTTTCGGGCGCGCATGAAAACGAAATCCGGCCGGGCCATTTTGAGTCGGCGCCGGCGTCACGGGCGCAAACGGTTACTGCCAAAGGGCGTGGAAGTGCATTACGCCCGGCATACCGAAGCCTGAGCAATCTGCCCCCTGTCTCCACGAGGGGTGCACCAGTATTTCTTTTTCTGGTGCAACCGAGCGACTGGGTAATTGCAGACCCTCGGTCAGAGCTTGGAGGCGAGTATCTGCTTGTGTCGCGCGCTTGCGAAGTTTTCCAGATAACGCGGAGCATCGGTGCCGTTTCTGGGGGATCGGTAACTCAGGTCAGTCCGCCGAAGTAATCAAGCTGTGGAATGAATCAGCAGGCTCGACTTTACTCTCGTCCGAAAGCGATCCGGCTTTTTCGGGGCGAGGAGTTCCGAATCGTGCGGGAACGGGGACGGGCGGTGCACGGCCCTTACTTCACTTTGGTGGCTTGGCAGGTTGATGAGACCGCATCGAGGGAGAGTCGTTTGGCGGTCGTAACTTCGCGCAAGGTTGGCCCGGCCGTGGTGCGGAACCGTGTCAGGCGGAAGTTGCGGGAGTTGCATCGTTTGAGTCGGCCGGAGTTGGCGCGCGGGTGGTGGCTGGTGGTTCTCGCCAGGGCTGCAGCGGCGGAGGTAAGCTGGGAAGAACTACGCAGGGAATGGTTGCGCCTGGGCCGCAAGCTCTTTATTTTGCCCGCTCCATGATGCGCCGCATCCTGATTTTTTTTATCCATCTTTACCGCTACACGCTCTCGCCCTTACTGCATATTTTGGGCGGACCGGGAGCGGGTTGTCGCTTTACGCCGACTTGCTCGGAGTATGCGATCGAGGCCTTGCGGCGTCATGGAGCCGCTCGTGGAGGGTGGTTTGCCCTACGCCGGGTGTGCCGCTGTCATCCATGGGGTGGTTGCGGTTATGATCCGGTTCCCGAGGTCAATCACCCTGTTCAGCTGGAGATCCGCCCGGCGGGGCCCCCTTCCGCTCCTGAGAACGGGCCAGTAACAATTTTGCGCTGATTTTTTATGGACTGGAAAACTTGGGTCGCTGTGGGCCTCTCAATCATTGGTTTGTTTCTCTGGCAGTTTTACTACGCCCGAAACCTGACTCCACCGCCTCCTGCGGCGCAGACGGTTCCGGCTTCGACGGAGAATCGCAGCAGCACCGAAGGGGTGGCGTCTGAATCCCAGGCTACGGATGAGGTGCCTGCTCCGATGGCAACTCCAGTGCCAACTCCAAGCGCTCCTGTAATGGCAGCACGGAGTGAAGCCATCGTGGCGCGGGACGCGGAGTATATTTTCAACAACGATACGGGCGGAATCGAAGAGGTGCGGCTCTTGCAGCACCTAGGAGAAAACAAGGAGGTAATTTTTCTCAATCGCGATCGCCAGATGCCGATTGGAGCGATCGGGCTGGAGCCCGGACAACCCACGGGGGGCTTCAATATGGAGGTGGATCGCCCCAAGGGAGAGGTGGTCTTTTCCAAAACCTACCCCGATGGCTTGTTGGTGCGAAAAATTTTCACCTTGCCGACCGGGGAAACCCCGGCGGCGCCCTACACGGTGGGGCTGCGACTGGAATTCACCAACACCGGCACTGCCGATGTGCAGCGTCTGGGATACTTCGTCAGTGCAGGCGGGGCGGCTCCGGTGCACGTGACCGACCTGCCGCTCTACACCCGCTTCGATTGGCATCGGGAAAGCAAAATGCAATCCATTGATGTGAACTGGTTCTCGCCTGCGAGCATTCCTCTGATAGGGATTCAGACTCGTGGTGCGCGCGAGTTCTACGCGGAGTCGCGGGACAAGATTGATTGGGTGGCGGTGGCGAGCCAGTATTTTTGCACCATCGTGACCTCGCCAGAGGCGCGCGGGCTTTCAGTTTGGGCGCGGCGCTTTGATACCCGTAAACAAAACAACACTCCAGTGTATGGGATTCAGGGGGCAATGGGGCTACCAGGTTTCCGGCTCGGGCCGGGAGAAAAAGCGATCGAGGAGCTGGAAATCTACGCCGGGCCCAAGGACTTTTCCATTCTGCAAAAAATGCCGCAGGGACAGTCGGCGATTATGAACTTCGGGATGTTTGGTCTCGTGAGCGAGGTGCTGCTCTGGGCCATGAATTCTCTCTACGGGCTGGTAGGCAACTACGCTGCCGCCATCATCATCCTTACCCTCATCATCAAGAGCCTGCTTTGGCCGATCCAGAACAAGTCCACCGAGTCCATGCGGAAAATGGCCTTGCTCTCGCCAAAAATGACTGAACTCCGCGAGAAGTATAAGGACAATCCGCAAAAGATGAATGAGGAGCTGATGAAGCTCTACAAAGATTACGGGATCAATCCCTTCAGCGGTTGTCTCCCGCTCTTCATCCAAATTCCCATTTTCTTCGGCTTCTACTCCATGCTGGGGGTGGCTATTGAGCTGCGGAATGCCTCGTTCCTCTGGATTCATGACCTCAGCCAGCCGGACACGATTGGGCACTTCCTTGGCTTCCCCATCAATCTCCTCCCAATCATCATGGCCATCACCATGATCTGGCAGATTGCCATTACGCCCAAGACCGGCGACAAAATGCAGACGCGGATCTTTTACATCATGCCCGTGGTATTTCTGGCGTTCTGCTACAATTTTGCCAGTGCGCTGGCGCTCTATTGGACAACGCAGAATATTTTCTCTATCGTGCAGCTCTACCTGACCCGCAATCGCCCGCTGCCGACCCTGGAGAAAAAATCTGTGGTGGCCAAGCGGGAGGCATTAGCGGCGAAGAAGAGCAAAAAGAAAGGCCGGCCGAAACCATGAAGCAGACTCCCAAAGAAGTGTTGGATACGATGCTTGGCTACCTCGGCTTTTTCGTCGAGATCCAGGAGCAGGAACGTGAAGGGCAACTGACCCTGCAGATCATTACCACCGAACCCAATCGGCTCATCGGTCGCCGGGAAGAGGTCTTGGACGACTTGCAGTATCTGCTCAATCGCATTCTCCTGGCGCAGAACCCGAAGGCTCCGCGGGTGATGGTGGATGTGGACCATCATCGAGCGATGCGGGATGATGCGCTGGTGCAAAAGGTTCGGCACATGGCCGAGGCGGTGCGGGCGGGCAGTGGGCCGGTGCAGACCGAGCCGCTAAATTCTTACGATCGGCGTTTGGTGCACAACGCTTTCCTGGAAGACCCGGAAATCACCACCTGGAGCCCCAAAGACGACGCCCGCCTCAAACGCATCACCATCAAGCGGCGGGCTTGAGCTCCGGCCCAGCATCCCGGAGCAGCTTGAAAACGACCTCGCGCCATTCCCCTGGCGGGCCCGGTTTTTCCGGCAAAACCAACGGCGTGCAATGGCGGGAGCGATTTTTGGCTGCGCTGGCAGTGGGCATTCTCAAGTTGCTTCTCGCCACCGTGCGGGTGCGGTTCGAGGATCGCTGCGGCATCACGCGGGAGTCCCCGCCGTTTCCCATTCTCTTCACGTTTTGGCACAACCGGATCCTCGCGATTACGATCGCGTTTCAGCGATATTATCCGGCTGGTCGGGGAGGGGTCTGCGTGCTCACCAGCCCGAGCCGCGATGGGGAGATTTTGGCGCGGGTAATGGCGGGATTCGGCATGGGGGCGGTGCGCGGATCGAGCTCCCGTCGCGGGGCGGTGGCCTTGCGGGAATGTTTGACGTTGCTCGCAGGTGGTCGTGACCTAGCAATCACTCCGGATGGCCCCCGCGGTCCCCGTTATCAGCTTGGTCCGGGGGTGGTGCTGCTGGCACAACAGAGCGAAGCGCGGATCCTGCCGATGCACGCGCGCTTCCATCGGGCTATCACTATGAAAACTTGGGATGGCTTTCAGATTCCGTGGCCTTTTTCCCGAGTGGATATCATTGCTGATACCTACCAAAGAATCTCGCCCACGGAGACGGAAGCGGCTTTTGCTGCGGAGCGGGAGCGCCTAGAATGTTTGTTGCGAGATGGAACTCATTGATGGAAATCGTGTGGCCGCCGGAGTGCTGGCGGAGGTGAAGGAGCGGGTGGAAGCCCTGCGTGGGCGCGGGATCGTGCCGGGGCTGGCGGTGGTGTTGGTGGGGGATGATCCGGCTTCGCGGGCTTATGTGCGGCGCAAGGACAAAGTGAGTCGCGAACTGGGCCTGCACTCGGTGCGTCACGAGCTCCCGGCCTCCACGACCCAGGAGGAGCTGTTGCGGATCGTCGCGCAATTGAATGACGATCCAAAGATTGATGGCATCCTCGTGCAATCCCCGCCGCCGCCGCAGATTGACGAACCAGCAATCGTGCGCGCTATTGACCCCAGCAAGGATGTGGATGGTTTCCATCCGGTGAATGTCGCCAAGTTGGCTTTGGAAGACCCCACGGCATTTGTGCCTTGCACACCTTTGGGGTGTCAAAAGCTGCTCATGGCCGCAGATATTCCGACTGCTGGGGCGAATGTCGTGGTGGTGGGGCGCAGCATGATTGTCGGGAAGCCGATGGCGCTGCTGCTGATGGCTAAGGGGCCGGGTGGGGACGCGACGGTGACGGTGGCGCACTCGCGCACGCGGCACTTGGCGGAGATTACCCGCCGGGCCGATATCGTGATCGCGGCGATCGGGCGGGCACATTTTCTTGGAGCTGAGCACATAGCCGAAGGTGCGGTGGTGGTGGATGTGGGGATAAACCGCTTGGAGGATCCCAGCGACCCGCGAGGATATCGCCTGGTAGGAGATGTGGATTTCGCGGCAGTGGCGGCAAAATGTCGCGCCATCACACCGGTGCCGGGGGGGGTCGGACCGATGACCATCGCCATGCTTATGCAGAATACGGTGAGCGCCTGCGAACGACGCCACTTATGAAATGTCACTTGCCCGGAGGGAGGGCTTGGGGAATGATCTGCCACTCCCGCGCCGCCGCACTCTAGCCTCTGGCCCTCGGGAATTTCCATGACCTACAGTTTCTCACTTTTCAGCGTTGGTTTGGTGACAGGGTTAGTGCTGTTTTTGGGCCACTTGCCCGCAGTGTTACTGCCCGGAACCACGGCCAAGCTGCTGCGGAGTTTCCCGCGTTCGGAGCTGTGGGGGCAGGTTTTGCTGTTGGCGGCGGCGCTGTGGGCATTTTTCCTGGTGCGGACGATGGACCTGGGCGAATTCGACGGGTTGCGCAATCTGATGAGTGTCGGGGTGGTAGTAGCGGCGGTGCTTACCGGGGTTTTTGTGCGAGAGTTTCTTTCGGTTCGGGCGCTTTCCATTTTGTTTCTCCTCGCGGCGGAAATCCTCCTGTGTGCGGCCTTTTTGCAGCCGCCTGCCGCCCGTCTCTGGCTGGTCTTCCTGGCCTATGGCTGGATCTTTTTCGGGCTTTTCTGCGTGGGACTGCCTTGGCTGGCGCGCGATTTGATCACTTGGATCACGCAAAAAATCTGGCGCGTGCAGTTCGGCGGTTTCCTCGGGCTGGCCTACGGCCTCATTCTCATCTATTTCAGCTTTGCGGCCTACCGCTAATTTTCCATGCCAACTCCCATGCCCTCTTCCGAACCGACGACCTCTGAGTTGCTGGCTGTGCGGCGACAGAAGCTGCAAGCTTTGCGCGAGGCCGGGGTAGATCCTTTTGGTGCGGCTTTCCTTACGGACGGCTCGATGCAGCAAATCCGGGAAAAGTTCTCCGAAGGTATAGTCTTGCGGGCGAGCGGGCGGCTGACGGCACACCGGGATATGGGAAAATCCCATTTTCTCGATCTCTCGGATATCACTGGGCGGATGCAAATCTACCTCAATACCAAAGAGCTCTCCGAGGAAGCACGGTACATTTTCCAGCAATTGGATTTGGGGGATATCCTGGGTGTGGAGGGCGTTTGTTTTACAACCAAAACCGGGGAGCCCACCCTGCGGGTGACATCATTCCAAGTCTTGGCGAAATCGTTGCGGCCCTTGCCGGACAAGTGGCACGGAGTCGCCGAGGCCGAAATCAAATACCGCCAGCGCTACCTGGATCTCATTGCCAACGCTCGCAGTCGTGAAGTTTTCTCCCGGCGGATCGCGATTGTGCGGGAAATCCGACGTTTTCTCGAAGAGCGAGGCTTTGTCGAGGTGGAGACGCCGATGATGCAGAGCATTCCCGGTGGAGCGGCGGCCCAGCCATTCCAGACGCATCACCAGGCGCTGGGAATGGATTTGTATTTGCGGATCGCCCCGGAGCTCTACCTCAAGCGGCTGCTCGTGGGGGGATTCCCGAAGGTATTTGAACTGAACCGGAATTTCCGCAACGAAGGGATATCCCGGCGGCATAATCCGGAGTTTACCATGCTTGAAGCTTATTGGGCCGGGGCAGATTTCTCCATCATGGCCGACTTGGTGGAAGAGTTGATCTGTCATTTGGCAGAGAGCGTTTGCGGGGGGCTTCTGATCGAGCACCGCAACGAGGCTGGTGAAGTGACCCGGCGGATCAACCTGGCTCGTCCCTGGCGGCGGGCGCGCTACCGGGATTTGATTGAGGAGGTTGAGCCGGGATGGTTTGCGCTTAGTGCTGCAGAGCGGAGGACGCGAGCCCAGGAGCTGGGATTGGATATTGGTGCCTGCCAAGAGGACTTTGAGGTCACGCAGCATCTCTTCGAGAAGCTCGTGGAGGAGAAATCCTTCGATCCGGTTTTCGTGACCCATTGCCCGAAGGAACTCGTTCCGCTGGCTAAACTCTCCCCGCAAGATCCGAGCACTGTCGAGGTCTATGAGCTGGTGATCAATGGGCAAGAAATCTCCCCTGGCTACTCGGAACTTAATGATCCGCTGGTGCAGCGTGAGCGGCTCGAAGCCCAATCCGGCGGGGAGACTCAGAAACTCGACGAAGAGTTTCTCCTGGCTCTGGAATACGGCATGCCCCCTGCCGGCGGGATCGGGATCGGAATTGATCGCCTGGTTATGATGCTCACCGGCGCGGAATCCATCCGCGATGTGATTCTTTTTCCCCACCTTCGTCCCCGCTGATTTCATTCCATGTCCACTGCCTCGCCCTCTCAAGTCCGCACTCGTTTCGCTCCCTCGCCGACTGGTTATTTGCATGTCGGTGGAGCCCGCACCGCTCTCTTCAACTGGCTTTTCGCCCGCAAACACGGGGGGACTTTCATCCTCCGCGTGGAGGACACCGACGCCAAAAGAAATACCGCCGAGGCCTACGAAGTCATTTATGAAGGGCTACGCTGGTTGGGGCTGGATTGGGATGAAGGACCGCAGGTGGGCGGGGAGTTTGGGCCTTATTTCCAGAGTGAGCGCGGGGCGATTTACGAACGCTACCTCGCCCAGTTGGAGGCCGCTGGGCATCTCTACGAAGATGAGGGGGCGATCCGCTTTCGCTCGCCAAGGCAACCGGTGGTGGTGCAGGATTTGGTCTGCGGGCGGATTGAATTCGACATGTCGAATCCGATGACCCACCCAGACATGACCCTCCGTCGCCCCGACGGGTCGTGGATATTTCATTTTGTCAATGTGGTGGATGATATCGAAATGCGGCTCACGCACGTGATTCGCGGCGAAGATCACCTTTCAAATACGCCCAAGCACCTCGAGCTCTACCAAGCCCTGGGAGCCAAGCCGCCCCAATTCGCCCACATTCCGCTCATTCTCAATCACGCGGGGCGCAAACTCAGCAAACGCGATGGGGGCTCCAGCATTACGACTTACATTGAGCAAGGCTATCTTCCGGAGGCCGTGGCGAATTATCTCTCGCTGCTTGGCTGGTCGCCCAAAGACAACCGCGAAGTGCTGGCTTTGGCGGAAATTCGCGACTTGTTTGAGCTGGAAAAAATCAATCGTCGCAACGCGATTTTCGATTTGGACAAGTGTTTTTGGATTCAGGGGCAACATCTGCATCGCTTGAGCCTTGAGGATCTAGCGGAAGCCGCCATGCCTTATTTGCAGAAAGCCGGAGTGCAGTTTGGTTCCCGCGAGGCACTCCTGCCGGTTTTGGAAATTGTGCGGGAGAAAGTCAAATTGCTTGGAGATCTGCCAGCGTGGACGTCTTACTTTTTCACCGAAGATTTCCCCTACGATCCCGAAGCAGTGGAAAAAACCCTCGGCAAGCCGGGAGGGCGCGAGGCCTTGGCGTGCTTGGCGCAGGCGTTTTCCTCCGTGGAAAGTTGGACTCAGGCTGCGCTGGAAGCGTGTCTCAAGCACACTGCCGCAGCTGAGGGGCGCAAGACCGGAGAGTTCATTCATCCGGCGAGGGTGGCCGTGAGTGGTCGTGCGGTGGGGCCTGGCCTTTATCAGATGTTGGAATTGCTGGGCCGCGAGCGGACCTTGGCGCGATTTGCCCGCGCCTTGGCGCTGCCGCAAACGTAAGACTAGGCATGCATCTCGGTCAGCTTCTGCGTTCCGGCGCGCCGACATTTTCCTTCGAGTTTTTTCCGCCCAAAACTCCGGAAGCGCAGGCCAAATTGTACACGACCATCCGGGAGCTGGAAGCCCTACGGCCTTCATTCGTCAGCGTCACTTATGGAGCTGGGGGCTCCACGCGGGAGTTGACGCATGCTTTGGTGCGCCGCTTAAAAGAGGAGACCAGCTTGTCTCCGGTGCCTCACCTCACCTGTGTCGGCCACTCTGCGGAGGAGATCGAGGCCATCTTGTCTGGGTATGCGGAGGTTGGGGTGGGAACCCTGCTGGCACTGCGGGGCGATCCGCCCCGGGACCAGCCGAATTACGATCACCGCCAGGACGTTTTTCCGCATGCGATTGACCTGGTGCGTTTCATCCGTAACTTCACTCCCGCCAAAGGTCAGGGTGGCTTTGCTATTGGCGTGGCGGGTTTCCCCGAAGGTCATCCCGCAACTCCGAATCGCCTGCTCGAGCTCGATTATCTCAAGGCCAAGGTGGATGCCGGGGCGGACTACATTTGCACCCAACTGTTTTTCGACAATCGGGATTTTTACGATTTCCGGGAGCGGTGCGAGCTGGCAGGGATTACGGTTCCCATCATCGCCGGGATCATGCCCGTGACCAGCACGGCCACGATGGCTCGAATGGCAGAATTGGCCGGCGGAGCTCGCTTTCCGGCGCGGTTGCTTAAGGCTTTGCAGCGCGCGGGAGACGATGCTGAAGCGGTGCGGCAAGTTGGCCTCCATTACGCGACCGAACAATGCGCCGACCTCCTGCATGAGGGCGTGGCTGGCTTGCATTTCTATACCCTCAACCAATCCACTGCCACCCGGGAAATCTGCCAGCGTCTCGGCTTGGGACGCTAGCAGACTGTGGAAAAACTGCGCGCGGTCGCGCGTAGAACAGGATCGGGGCCATGGCAAGGAGCGAGCGACGCGCATCCCCTCTGCCGGGCTGCAAGGAACGAGCGACGCCGCCAGTGCCTTCATGCAGCGTTTCTCTGGGTGAGAGCGCCGAGAGCGATGGAGGGTTTCTGTGGACAGCGTTCCGCGAGCTTGGGCCAGGGGAGCTGCGGAAAAAGTAGGGATTTGCTGACCAGCCCCAATCCTGACGCTCTCTGCCAAGAAAATGCAAAACAGGTGAAATAAGCCCTGCATTAAAGGCACCTTTATGGTGTCTGAATGCTCGGCCTCTATGGACACCAAAAAGTCGCGACCCATTGACAAAACGCTCGCAGAGGCGCGCAACGCCACGGCCCACGGCGGGCAGCTCATCGTGGACGCGCTGGCGCGGGAGTATGGGCTCTGGGAGAAGTTGCGCGGGTGTTCATAGCGGGATCCGCGCAAGGACAATAGCCGGGGGTTTTGCGCGGAGGCCATGGTGGCGCAGCTGGTCTTCAGCTTTTGCGGCGGAGGGGTGAGCTTGAGCGATGCGGGGCGCCTGGGCGGTGCGCTCGCTGGTGCGCTTTTGGCTGACGGTGCCCGTGAAGATCAGCAGCCACGCGCATCGGCGCAAAGCCCGCATTTTCGTGCCCCAGGCCACGCTGCGTTGGTGGAGGCTCTTTCTTGCAAAACCATGACCCCAAGCGCAAGCCGGGGCGCCCGCCCAAGGAGCCGCCGACGCGCAGCGCACGCGGCTCCTGAGGCCGAAGGCGAAGGGGAATCACCTCGATCCCCCGAAGCGTTGTTGGGGGTAGGGAGGAGCTACGCCCGTGAGGGCCGACGCGGCCTTCCAAGGCCTGCCCAAGGATCGGAAAAGCTGCCTTGCAATCCTCGTGGTGCCTCTTCCGGCCTCCCCCGCTGCCCCGGCAAAGAGGGCCGCCGATCCATCCCGTGGCCTCGGTCTCCAATCCAAGACCCGCGCAGGGCAGATCCTCAGGACTGGGGGACCTTCGTCCGACCGCCGGATTAGCCTTGGCAAGAGGGTGGGGGAGAAGTAATTTGCCTAGCCTATGGCCACATCCAAAACTAAAAAAGCCAGCCGCCCAGCCGCCACTAAATCGAGCCCTGCCAGCAAAGCCGTTCCAGCTAAGCTGAGCCCCGAGGAAAAGCTCGCCCAGAGCACCATCAAACTTCTTGATCAAGCTGCGGAGGTTTTGAAAAAAGGCCTCACCACGGGAGCCTCTGAGAGCGCCAAGGCCCGGGAGGCCGCCAAGAAAAAAGCTCACACCCTCCTCGGGAAAGCGCATGCGATTCTTGGCAAAGGTCTTGATGAGGGCTATGCCCTCGCAACCAAGACCCTGAAAAAACTTCCCTGATCTGCGCTGATCGGGTCGTTGCGCTTTGGGCAAATATCCTCTTGCAGGGCAAGGGAGGATTGTCTTGATTATGCCGCTTGGTTTTCCCGAGAGGATTTGTAAACCGCGTGGCTGGTACGCAGACCGTATTCTGGCACAAAACTAGCTTCCACGTCGCGTTCGCGAGCCCGCGAGGGGAATCAACTCTGCAAAACTTCACCCCGGCGCCGCCGCCCAACCGTATCCCAAAGACCGATGAGCGAAACTAACGTCCTGCCAAAGACCGAAAACCCCGTGGATTACTCCGGGGCGGAAATTAATCTCCGGCTCAGCCCGGAAGAGAAAATCCGGCTGCTGCGGGACATGATTCGCATCCGGCGTTTTGAGCAGGCCTCGCTCAAGGCTTACAACCAAGGCAAGATGGGCGGATTCCTCCATCTCTACATCGGGCAGGAATCTATCGCCGTGGGCACTGCTTCTCTGATGGGTCCGAATGACCACATTATCACCGCCTACCGTGATCACGGGCATGCTCTGGCTGTCGGGATGAGCATGAATGAGTGCATGGCGGAGTTGCTCGGTAAAAAAACCGGATGCTCCAAGGGCAAAGGCGGTTCGATGCACTTCTTCGCCCCCGACAAAAATTTCTGGGGTGGGCATGGCATCGTGGCCGGTCAAACCCCGATGGGCATGGGGATTGCATTCGCCTTGAAATACAAGGGACTCAAAGGAGCTTGCTTCACGTTTTTGGGTGACGGGGCCGTCAACCAAGGCGTTTACAGCGAGTCTTTGAATCTGGCTGGGCTTTGGAACCTGCCGGTGATTTTCATCATCGAGAATAACCAATACTCCATGGGCACCAGCCTGAGCCGTTCCTCTTCCATTAAGAATTGCCTGGCCGAGCGTGCCGAGGGCTTCAACATTCCGTGGGACCTCTGCAATGGGACGGACTTTTACGAGGTCCGAGCCAAGTTGCATGTTGCCCTCACCCGTGCGCACGAAACCTGCCAGCCGACGGTTCTGGAGATTGATACCTACCGTCACTACGGGCACTCCGTGGCCGACGCGAACGCGAAAAAGTATCGTTCCGAAGACGAGATCGAATACTACAAAGAACATCACGACCCGATGCGCGCTTGGCAGCGGGTTCTTTTGGAGGAGGGTGTTCTCGACGAAGACGGCATTGCCCGCATTGACAAAGAAGCCAAGCAGGAAGCTGAAGCCTCGCTTCGCTTTGCCGATGAGAGTGACTTCCCGGATCCCGCAGAAATCTTCGACGATGTTTATTGGGAAGTGGATAACAAAACTCCCAACGCCTCCCAGGGTCGCTACTTCTTCGGTGATCAAACGCCCGCCTGACCTGCTCTTTTCTCTACCATGCCCGAAATTACTTACCGCAAAGCCCTCAACGATGCCTTCGCCGAGGAAATCCTTCGCGACGAAAATGTCATTCTCCTCGGCGAAGAAGTGGCTGAATACAACGGCGCTTACAAAGTCACGGAAGGCCTTTGGAAGCGTTTCGGCGATCGGCGGGTGATTGATACCCCGATCAGCGAAGCTGGATTTATCGGACTCGGCGTTGGTGCGGCCATGATGGGTCTGCGACCGGTGGTGGAGATGATGTTCTGGAGTTTTGTTTACGTCGCTTTCGATCAGCTGGCCAACAACGCTGGCTGCATCCGCTACATGTCCGGAGGTTTGATCAACATACCGATGGTCGTGCGTGGACCAGCCAATGGAGGAACGAATGTCGGGGCCACGCACTCCCATACTCCGGAGAACCTCTTGGCCAACTTCCCGGGTTTGAAAGTGGTCTGCCCTGCCACCGCGTATGACGCCAAGGGGCTTATGAAGACCGCCATCCGCGACAATGACACGGTCTGCGTCATGGAAAACACCCTGCTCTACGGTGAGAAATGGGAGGTGCCCGAGGAGGAATACACCATTCCACTCGGCGTGGCGGACGTGAAGCGGGAAGGCGCAGATCTGAGCTTCATTGCCCATGGGCGCGCGGTTTTGACCTGTCTGCAAGCCGCCGAGATTTTAGCAGATAAACATAATATACACGCCGAGGTGGTGGATTTGCGTTCGATTCGCCCGCTCGACGAAGCGGCTATTCTCCGCAGTGTGGCCAAAACTCACCGTTGTGTGGTCGTCGAGGAAAATAAGCCCTTCTGCGGGGTCGGAGCCCAGATTGCCGCGACGATCCAGGAAAAAGCTTTTGACGAACTGGATGCCCCCGTGTTGCGGGTCTCCACCCTCGATGCCCCGGCGATTTACTCCATGCCGTTGGAAAAACTCCAGCTACCCACCGCCGACCGCGTCGTCCGCCGGGCGCTGGAAATTTGCTGACCTCCTTCCACTTCTCTCTCCTCCCTCTCCTATGCCCATCTACATCGAAATGCCCAAACTCAGTGACACCATGACCGAAGGAACTCTGGTGCGCTGGCACAAAAAGGTCGGTGACAAAATTGAAGTCGGCGACGTGGTGGCGGATGTCGAGACGGACAAGGCGACGATGGAAATGGAAGCCTTTGACGAGGGGATCGTGCATCAACTCTTGATTGCCGAGGGTTCCAAAGTCGCCATTGGGGAACGCTTGGCGATCCTTTTGGATGAAGGCGAAGAGCCGCCCAAGGCAGATGCACCCCCTACTGGCAAAAAAGCTCCTGCTGCGAAACCAGCCCTGGCTGCGGCTGCTTCCGAAGTGACAACTCCAGCTGCGGAGGTCTCGGCCCCGCAGTCCGCCCCAGAAGCAACGGGGCGCATCAAGGCATCCCCGCTGGCCAAAAAGATTGCCGCTTCTCGCGGAGTGAGCCTGGCTGGTATTGCCGGGTCCGGCCCTGGAGGACGCATCCTTGCCGCTGATATACCTGCAGCGGGGGCCGCCCCAGCGGCAGCTACGGCTCCGGTGGTGGCCAAAGCTCCTGCTCCCGCTCCCATCAAGCTCGATGCCGCCGCGGGCCAGAGCGAAACCATTCCGCTCAGCGGTATGCGCAAGGTCATTGCCGAGCGCCTTCTGGCCAGCAAAACCCAAATCCCGCACTTTTATTTGCATATCGAGGTGGACGCCGAGCCGATTTCCCGCCTCCGTCGGCAACTCAACCAAATAGCCGAATCCTCTTCTGGCACCGGGGGCAGCAAGATCACGATTAACGACTTTATTCTCCTCGCTACAGCAAGAGCTGCGGCAGCTCACCCGAAAGTCAATGCCAGCTTTGCCGGGGATGCCGTAGTGCAATACGCCGACGTCAACCTCGCCGTGGCGGTGGCGGTGGAGGATGGTCTGGTCACACCCGTTATTCGTGGTGCCCAATCGCTCACCCTGCGGCAGATCAGCGAAGCCGTCAAAGATCTGGCCACGCGGGCGCGTTCGAAAAAGCTCAAGCCCGAAGAGTATCAAGGCGGGACGATCACCGTTTCAAACCTCGGTGCCTACGGGGTCGAGCGCTTTGCGGCAATCATCAATCCACCTCAGGCAGCCATCCTTGCGGTTGGGGCGATCATTAAAAAGCCGGTCGTGAGTGAGCAAGGAGAGATTGTGGTGGGCGAACGGATGTCCATTTCGCTCAGCTGTGACCATCGGGTGATTGATGGGGCGGTCGGGGCAGAATACCTCGCGAGCTTGCGTCGTCTGTTGGAGAACCCCGCCTTGATGCTCTTCTGAGCGGGCTGCGCAGCCTTTTCTCCGACTCCCTGCCGAAACTCTCCACCCTGCTTTGTCGCAAGCAGGCTTCGCTCCGTTTTTCAGTCAACTCGAGGCCTGCGCCTCCGTGTCCCTCCCGTGCCATAGAACAAAAACATCTCCTCTGGTCTCTCCTGCTGCTGATTGTTCTGATCGGCTCGATCTACCTCGAACGATTTCGGGTGCCAGTGATTCTCATCGCCCTGTGCGCCGGGATGTTATTTGGCAGCGACATCCTCGGGCTTTGGCCTTTGGACGACATTTTGCTGACCAACCATGTCGCGAATCTGGCCTTGGTCTTCATCCTTTTCCACGGAGGATTCTCCAGCCGGTTGTCCGACCTGCGGACCTACGCGCTGCCGGCTTTGGGATTGGCGACTTGTGGGGGTGGTACTCACGGCGTTGTTCACCTTCGTGGTGCTCTTTTATCTTTTCGGCTGGGCCTTTGAGTTGGTCTTGCTCATCGCCGTGATTATTTCCTCCACTGACGCAGCTGCCGTCTTTTCCCTGCTGTGTCGCCAACCCTCTGCAAAGACGGGTCGCGGCAATCACGGCATTGGAATCCGCAGCCAACGATCCGATGGCCATCCTCCTGACGCTGCGCGTCGTGGATTCAATGGCCAATGCCCGAATCCACTCTTGGCCAAGCGGTCCCGGTATTTCTTTGGAAGTTTGCCGTGGCTCCTGCGCTGGGCTGGGCAGTCGCCATGGGTGCTGTCTTCCTTTTCAATCGCCTGCGCCCCGATCGAACGCGGGCACTACTACACGCTGTCCCTGGCGGTGACTCTCCTAGTCTTCGGCTTGGCGCAGAGCATCCACACCAGCGGGATGCTGGCGGTATTTATGGCTGGGTTGGTCATGGGCAACCAAGCCTTCATCCACAAACAAGGTGGGAGCAATTTCTCCACCGCTCTGGCCAGCGTGGCGAATATCGGGATGTTTATTTTGTTTGGGCTACAGGAATTTCCCCGGGAATGAGCGGGGATCTGCAGTCAGGGAGTCTTGGTTTTCCTGGTCTTGGCGCTTTTTGCTCGGCCGACTGCAGTCTGGCTTTCCACCTTGGGAATGGGCCTGAATTGGCGCGAAAAAGTCTTCCCTTCCCGCCGGGGCCGTGATAACGCTCATTGCGCGCCAGGGCGAGTTGGTCATTCCACGCGGAGCGACGCAGCTGGAAGGCTTCAACCAGGTGACAGTCCTGGCTGAAGCGGCTCACGAGGTGTAGGTGCGTGCGGTCTTGGCAAGAACCATTCCGACCGAGCCAGCCTTAACGGCGCCCCACAGTCCGCGAGTTGGCTGACGTGGTTTTTTGCCAGGGCTGTAGAACGCGGTGCGCGTTCTTTCCAAGGTCGCCTGGAGGCGAAATCGGTGGTTCTTTCTCGAGGGCTGGCCTGCGCTCGATCCCAATGGGATGGGCACCTTGGCAAGACTGGAGTCCCGAAAATTTGCGCGCTTGCCGCGGGAGATTTTCCGGGATTTGTCAGTTGCGCCGCCAAACTCTCTTGGTAAAGAATGGAGCATGCGTTTGGCTCAACAACTCAAAGCCCTGGGATGCGTGCTGCTAGTTTTCTGGGCTGGCTTGGTTTCTGCCTCGGCCCAGCAAAGGCAGGAAATCATGGACGGAATTGCCGCGATCGTGAATGGCGATGTCATTACGATCTCGCAATTGCGGGAGCTCACCGGAGCACGCGAAATGGCGCTGCGGGACACCCTACGGGGTGACGAGTTGATTGCGGAGGTCAAGCGCATGCGCGAGGCCGCCCTGCGAGACCTGATTGACCGGCAGCTGGTGATTCAAGAGTTCAAGAAGAAGGAATTCAGCATTCCCCCGTATTTAGTGGACGATCGCATTCAGGCGATCATCCGGCAAGAGTTTGGGGGGGACCGGGCGGCATTTGTGCGCACCTTGCAGGCTCAAGGCTACTCGCTCACCCGCTTCAAGGAGATCGAGAAAGAGAAGATCATCGTCCAGGCAATGCGTCAGGCGAATGTGAAGGAGAATTTTATCACCACGCCCCGCCAGATTCAGGCCTTCTACGATCGGAACAAACATGCCTACACCAGCCCTGAGGAAATCAAGCTGCGCATGATTGTGCTGCGCGAAGGCGGAGTGTCCCCACAGGATTTGCCGGACGACATTCCCACCGCCGGGGACAAGCTCGCCTTGGCTCAGGAAATCCGGCAAAAGCTCGTCGAGGGGGCTGATTTCGAACGGATGGCGGCCATGTATTCGGAAGATCCTTCCACGGCGGATCTCGGAGGAGATTGGGGTTGGATTCAGCGCAACACCCTTAACCAAAAACTCACCAGCGTGGCCTTCTCTTTAGGTGCTGGCCAGATCAGCCCGGTGGTGCAAATGGGGGACTCCTACTACATTCTTCTGGTGGAGGATCGCAAGCCCGCCCGCACCCGGCCGCTCTCTGAGGTGAAAGATGAAATCGAGCGCAATCTCATCCAAGAGGAGCGGCAAAAAGCGGCGGAACGTTGGCTCGAGACTCTGCGCAAAGCCGCCTTTATCAAGATTCTCGTTTGAGGAACTGGCGCATCGGTCTCACCGTTGGAGATCCCGCCGGAATTGGGCCGGAGATCATGCAGGCTGCCCTGCGGCAGTTTCCCAAGGAGGAGTTTACAGGAACAGAACTTCGCGTGGTGGGAGTTGATCAGGCCATCAACCCGGGGCGTCCCGGTCCCGAAACCTCGCGCTTGGCCTTGGATGCCTTAGAAGAGGCAGCGCAGCTGGCACTTGCCGGAGAACTCGATGCCCTCGTGACTGGTCCGGTGAGCAAACACTATTTGCAGTCCATTGGCTTCCCGTTTCCCGGACAGACGGAATTCTTTGCGCACCGGTGTGGAGTGCGGGATTTTACCATGATTCTTACCGGCGGACCTCTCACTGTGGGCCTCGCGACGATCCATCTCCCCTTGGCTGCCGTTCCGCAGGTTCTCGATGCGGATTCTTTGCGGCGCACCGCCAACCATTTGGCCGAGTTTTGTCGCGCTCGGGGAATTTTGCAGCCCCGGATCGCGGTGGCTGGTCTGAATCCTCATGCTGGGGAGGCGGGAGCCTTTGGTCGCGAGGAAATCGAGCTCTTCCAGCCCGTCCTGCGTCAGCTCGAAGAGGAATTGCCCGGCTGTTTCTCGGGTCCCTGGTCCCCGGATACCATTTACGCCCGCGCAGCCGCCGGGGAGTTTGCTGCGGTTTTAAGTCCCTACCACGATCAAGGGCTTATCCCTCTAAAGCTCCTGGCGTTCCACGAAGGTGTCAATCTCACTTGGGGGCTGCCGTTTTTGCGCACCAGCCCTGACCATGGCACGGCTTACGAATTGGCCGGGCGGGGTGTGGCGCGGCCGGATAGCTACTTGGCCGCCCTCAAGCTTGCGGCTTCGCTGCGCTGAGCCGCTGGAGGCCGGGCGAATCTGCTGGATTCCCAACTAGACCGGCGGTAATTCCCAAGTCGCCATGGCGCGCGCACCCTCCATCGACCGCGGAAATTTTTACCTCGGGGCCCCCTACGATCTCGAAACCAAGACCCTGGCCGAAAAAAGTGCCCTCTACCGCGCCAAAGATTTGGTGACCCATGGGGTCTGTATCGGAATGACCGGTAGCGGAAAAACCGGCCTCTGCGTGGCGCTGCTTGAGGAATGTGCCTTGGCTGGGATTCCCGTCTTGGCAATTGATCCCAAAGGTGACCTGACCAATCTTAAACTCGCTTTTCCCGAACTTCGCGGCCAGGACTTTGCTCCCTTCATCGCCCCTGATGCCGCGGCCGCAAAAGGTCTCAGCGTCGAGGAATATGCTGCCCGTGAGGCCGAAAACTGGAGAAAGGGACTTGCCAATTGGGGGCTAGGAGAGGATTCCATCCGGCGCTATCGGGAGGCCGCAGAAGTAACCATCTTTACCCCCGGCAGCACTGCTGGAATGCCGCTGGACATTCTGCGTTCCTTGGATCCGCCGGAAAACATCGCCGACCTTGATGATGAGTTTATCCGTGAAGAAATTGCCGGGGTGGTTTCAGCCCTGCTTGGTCTCATCAGACGTTCCAACGTCTCCCCCCACGATCGCGAGCATATCCTCCCAGCCACCTTGCTCGAGAAGCGCTGGAAGGAAAAGCAGCCCACGACGTTGCCGGACCTCATCAATTTACTGCAAGCCCCGCCTATCACTTCCCTCGGAGCCCTGGACCTGGAAACATTTTTTCCCGCCGCTGACCGCCGCAAGCTCGCCTTCGAACTCAACGGACTGGTCGCCTCGCCATCGTTCCAGACTTGGTTGCAAGGGGAGCCTCTCGACATTCCGCGCTTGCTGCGCACTCCGGACCAACGCCCGCGCATCAGCATTCTCTACCTTGCCCACTTGAGCGACGCGGAGCGAATGTTTTTCGTCACCCTGATCCTGAATCAACTCATCGCCTGGGTGCGTCGCCAGCCCGGCAGCTCGGATCTGCGCGCCCTGCTCTATTTCGATGAAGTTGCCGGTTACTTGCCGCCGCATCCGGTCAATCCCCCGTCCAAACAACTACTCCTCTCCTTGCTCAAACAAGGGCGGGCTTTCGGAACTTCAGCCATGTTAGTGACGCAGAATCCGGTTGATCTGGACTACAAGGCCATCTCCAACTGCGGAACCTGGCTGCTCGGCAAGTTACAAACTGAGCAGGATAAAGCCCGTGTGCTCGATGGATTGCAGAGCGCAGCCGGAGAGTCCGGAAAAGGCATTGACCGGCGCGCGATGGACATACTCTTAGGTAAACTCGGCCAGCGGGTGTTTCTGCTCCACAATGTCCATGCCGCAGCTCCGCAAGTGATTCATTCCCGTTGGGCCATGTCATACCTCGCGGGACCGCTCACTCGGGAACAAATCCGCCGTCTGCAACCGCCCGCGAAAGCTGCGGCGACAGAGTCGCAAGCTGCTGGCTTGGCGGACTTTTTGCCACAGGTCGAGACGGTCCAGCCCCCGGAAAACAGCCTTTTGGCCGTGCCGCCAGCCGCGCCCAGTGGCCTTTCGGTTGCTTTCTTGGCCGCCTCGGCACCGCGATTTGAGCCACGCCTTTTTTTCCGGGCAGTTGTTACCTATCGCGACCGCAGCAGCGGCACCTCCAGCGCGAAAAACTTCTTTGGCATCTTGCATCCTACCGATGAACTGGATTGGGCCCATGCTGAACTGCGCGAGGATCGGCCGTCCCTCGAAACTCAACCGCCTCCTGGTGCCAGGTTCACCCCATTGCCTCCCGCCTGCTTGAATCTTCCCGCCCTCAAGGCACTGGGTGGGACTATTGCTGACTTTCTGCTGGATCAGGCTGCACTGGAAATCCGCACTCTGCCGGCTTTCAAACTCAAATCCCAACCCGGAGAGTCGGTGGAGGAGTTTGCCAAGCGGGTTCAAGACGAAGCCGCTGCTCGCCTGCGAGCTTTGGAGGAGAAAATTACTGCCGAATTTTCGGCGAAAGTGCGCCGCCTGGAGATGCAGATCCAAGTTGCAAAGGAACAGCTCGCCCGGAACCAGGAGCGCGTTGCCACCTTCAAGCAGCAAGAGATGGCAGGCCTTGGCAGCACCTTGCTTTCTGTCCTTACCGGCCGCCGAGGCTTGCTCATGAGCAAGATCGGCACCTCCCTGCGTGGAGCTTCCAGCCGCCGCGCCACCACCCAGCGCGCTGAAATCACCGCCCAAAAATCCGCAGAGGCATTAGCCCGCCTGGAGGAACAACTGGCTGCATTGGAAGTTGAAAAGGCCAACGCCCTGGCCGCGGCTCAAACCGAAATCTCCGCTGCCCAATCCCAGCTCGCCACCGAACGTCTCCTGCCCAGCAAAGGAAATATCCGCATCGAAGCCTTTGGCATTTTGTGGGTCCCCACACCGGATCCCGATTGACGCCGGATGAAATTTTTCTGCGAAAAAGTGGAGGCGACGGGAGTCGAACCCGTGTCCTGCAAGCTATCCGACGAACGTTCTACATGTGTAGGCCATTTTTTATCTCGGGCGATGGACGCGAGTGGCCACGCTGCCATTTCCCCAGCCACCACGAAATGAATCTCGTTAGGCGAGGCGGTCGCTCCCTCTCCCAACCAGCCTGCTGTCGTCGCGACTCTCCCCAGCAGGCGTCAGGAGAATCGCGTCGCGGATCAATTAGGCCGCGAGAGCGAGATCTTCAGTCTCAGCATTTATTGGTTGATTCGATTGATAACGGGGCCAACGAATCATCCCCGACATGCGCGCTCGGCTTCCAACTTGTAGTCGAAACCATTACGCCCCCAAGCTTGGCAGTTTAGCGCCGCCAATATGTGGTGTGGAAAAAAAATCGCAAAGGGCGGACGACAAAATCAAGGGTTAAATGAGGCTTTTCGCGGGCGCCCGGAAAGAGCTGACTTTCTCGGTGGCAAGAAACAAACTTCGCGGGGTGGCTCATGGCCGGAGAGATGCGAGGTCTGTGCTCAGGTTATCATCCTGCGGGAGCGGTCGGCGGCGATCCGATCTGTCATCCTTGACCTGCTGATCAGTCAGCGCGGCACCAGCGAGGCCGTTTTGCCTCATGCAGCCAGCCGTTTGGCATCTTTGTGCGCAGGTGCTTCATCGTTGGACAAAAGAAGTTGCGAAACTATCCCCCCACTCTTTGGCGCAGAGCTCATGGAGCATCTCTGCCGGCACCGGATCGCCC
>CAZQRL010000009.1:0-141993 GCA_964595865.1 uncultured Chthoniobacteraceae bacterium | reverse complement strand
CTTATCCACGCCGCCAGCGTTCGTTCTGAGCCAGAATCAAACTCTCCGTTAAAAAACGAATCCCAATCGAGTTGGGAAAGATTCCGACATATTCCAGCCTCTCCGTGAGACGGAGTTTGGCTGGGGTCGTTCAAATTAATTTTTACAAAACTAACAAGGAACGCACAATTCAGTTTTTGCTGATTGCTGTTACATTTTGGATTTCCAACGTTGAAAAATTCCAACGTCCAGACTGACAAAAAACGGTCTTGGTTGTTTGAGCCGCAGTGGTTCCCGAACAGCTTGGTTTTGATGAAGCTCGCCGGGCTGGAAAGGCCCCAACCAGGTTCCCTTGTCGCGCACCGTGGTGACGGCTTAAGCGTCGCGGGAGGGATAGAGATAGACGATCCACGCGCAGGGTCAACAAATATTTTCACTTTTTCGCAAAAAATTTTCTCTGCCTGTCCCATGGGTCGAAAAGCCTCCGGGGAAGACCCCAAAGGATGGACAAATCCCTTTTTTGCGGAAAGCCCGCAACACTTGATTTCATGCTGTTCCACAGTCCACAGGATACGGATATCCCTTTTTCTCGGTGGAGCGGATCTCGACCCAGAACTTCGCCCCGGAGGGAGTCCCAAGGGGTGCCGGCCGAGAATTTTCTTTTTCCTCTGCCGGAAAATGGCAGCAGAGATAGAAGACTGCGCAGGCAGTGCCGAACGCTCGTGTCGGAGCGGGAGTGAGCTGCACCCCGCACGCGCCTGGGTGTGGCGGAGTGGTGATTTAGGTTGGCGTAGCGGGCAGATTTTGTTTCAAAGCCGCTCCTGTGACCACGCAAGACCCAATTTACCTCGATAATAATGCCACGACTCGTATTGACCCGGTGGTCTTGCGAGAAATGCTCCCTTGGCTGGAAAATGGCTACGGAAATCCCTCGAGCGTTTATGGCATGGGGCGGAGAGCCCGGGAAGCCACCGAAGTGGCCCGCGAGCAAGTCGCATCTTTATTGGGCACCCGCCCCAGTGAGGTCATTTTTACCAGCTGCGGCACCGAATCCATAAACACCGCCATCCTCTCAGCTTGCGCTTTGGACCCAGACAAACGCCAAATCATCACCTCGGCCGTTGAACATAGCGCCACCCTCAAGCTCTGTGATCACCTGGCGCGTCGGGGCTACGAGATTGTGCGGCTGCCGGTGGATGCAAGCGGTCGTCTCGATCCGGAAGCTTTGCGCGCCGCTATCCATGCGGAAACGGCGCTGGTATCTTTGCTCTGGGCAAACAACGAGACAGGGGTGCTCTTTCCAGTGGAAGAAATCTCCCGTATTTGCCGGGAACATCGCGTGCCGCTGCATTTGGATGCGGTGCAAGTTCCCGGAAAACTGCCGATTGACTTTCAAGCTCTGGAGCCGGACTTCCTCTCCGTTTCTGGCCACAAACTGCATGCTCCGAAAGGCGTGGGCGCACTGGTGGTGCATCGTCGCATTAAATTCCAGCCACTTTTGCGGGGGAGTCAGGAGGCGAGTCGTCGAGGCGGGACGGAAAATGTCGCTTCGATTGTCGGACTAGGAACGGCAGCCCAGCGGGCACAGGAGTTCTTGGATTTCGAAGCCTCCACCGTCCGAGCTTGGAGGGACCGCTTTGAGGAAACCCTACTCGCCACGGTGCCGAATACGGCAGTGAATGGAGATCGGGAGCTGCGCCTTCCCAATACTTCAAACCTTTCCTTCGCGGGTATTGAAGCCGAGGGTGCCCTATTACTCTTGGATGAAGCAGGCTTGTGTTGCTCGGCTGGGTCGGCCTGCACGAGCGGCTCCGTGGCCCCTTCGCACGTCCTCTTGGGCATGGGTTGCTCGCCCGAGAGAGCCCGAGCCAGCTTGCGCTTTTCTTTCGGCCGCCTGCAAAAGGACAGCGATGTGGATGCGGCTCTGCAAATCATTCCTCGAGTGGTTGCCAAGCTGCGAGCCGTGGCTCCGGCCCCAACTGGGGGCAGCCCGGTGCGGTTTGCAGAGCCTGCCTAGAAGAACTCTGATTCTTCCGGGGCATGGGAGAGGCTGGCAGGAAGAATGTTGCGACGGCTTCCTAAGGCAAACGCGGCGGCAGAAGCCCCAAGCCGCGCATGGTGGCATCAGTGACAGAGCGGAATTTCCAGTTCCCCTCCCAGTCGCGATGGAATATTTTATCGAGGCGATCTGAACCACCGGAGACCATTACTTCCTCAAGCAACGGCGTGCCAGTCCGACGGAGAATCGGGAGTCTTTCCGCGCTGGCCTTGACCAGCCCTTCGATGATTGCCGCGAGCAGATTTTCCCGCTTGGTCGAAAGAGTAATCCCGGAAAAGGCACCGGTGCGCTGCTCGATGTTGGTGCGCTCTCCAGCCATGTAAGGAGCAAAAGAAACCCCGCCTGCGGCTTTGGGACCGAGACGACTAAGCCGATGAACTTCTTTGCGAAAGACTTCCAGCGGCATCTCGCGGAAAAATTGATCGCGCGCCCAGTAAATTGAAGAGGCCGCTGCAGCCAGGGTGCTCACCTGGAGCCAGAGACCACGCACACCGAGAGCCCGAGTGAGAAGGCGTTCGTCCGGCTGAGGCCGATCCGTGCAGAGTGCCAGGACGTCCGTGGATCCGCAAACATTGAACAAACGTCCGGGAGTCGCTCCGGCCCGCAGCATCCCGGCACTCCCATCCATGATTCCCGCCAACACGGGCGTCCCCTGCGGCAGACCCAGCCGCCTGGCGGCATCGGGCAACAGATAGCCAGCCACTTGGTCTGCCTCGTAAATCTCCGGCAGCTGGTCCCGTCGCACTTGCAGGGATTCGCAAAGCTCCGCGCTCCAACCACGCAACTTCAGGGTCTCGTAAAGCCCAGTGAAAGAAGCATTGGAAGGGTCAATGACGCGCGCGCCGGTCCATTGGCGATGCAAAAAGGTATTCAAATGCCCAAAAAGATCTGCCTTCTTCAGGCGCCCGGGCTCATTTTTTTGATACCAAGCCAGGCTGGTGGAGCTGATACCACCGGGGAAGGGCCGGTTGCCCGTGATGCGCAGATGCCTGGCTTTTCCGACCCGAGCTTCAATCTCGCGCGCTTCGGCAAGACTCCGCCGGTCTTGGTGGGTGACCAGCGGGGTCAGCGGAGCCCCACTGCGATCCATGGCCAACCAAGCCGGTGCCATGACGGCAAACTGTATCGCATCCACTTTGGTGGCTCCGAGCTCCAGCCCCGCCACAGCTTGAAAAGCCGCTTTGAGCAAATCCTCTGGCCGCACGTCCACCGCCGCTCCTCGGCACTGCGAGGGATAGAAAACCCTTGGTGCCTCCCGCACGACTTTGGTCCCATCCAATAACCCGGCGATGACCGAAGAAGACCCGATGTCCAATGCAAGTAATTTTGCCATTGGCCAGTAGATACCGAAGGCCGAGAAATCCTGCAAGCATCTGCGACCTTGCTGGACGACAATCCTTAACAACCTCGAGGGTAACAACAGCCCGTCGGGTCGGAGAATTGCCTTGTTTGCCGTTGGGTCATGCTCTAGGAGCCCTATCTAGCCCGATCCACCCGGGCGTATCGAAAAAACTCATTCTGCCACCTCTCCCTGATGCCACCGCTTCTCCAGGTCGAAAACTTGCAAATCGAATTCGCTACCGAGGAGGGCCTGGTGCCAGCCGTGCGTGGTGTTTCCTTGGAGTTGGGCGAAGGAGAATCGCTGGCAATTGTCGGCGAATCGGGCAGCGGCAAAAGCGTCACCGCTCTGGCGCTGACCAAACTGCTCCCCTCTCCCCCAGCGCGTTATACGGGAGGGCGGATTGCCTTTGCCGGGAAAGATCTGCTTACCGCTCCTCTTTTCCACCTGCGTTCGGTGCGCGGGGGAGGCATCGCCTACATTTTCCAGGAGCCTTCAACTTCTTTGAATCCCGTTTACTCGATCCGCAGTCAAATTGCTGAGGCCATTCGGCTGCACCGGCCGGAGGTGCGGGATCTCGATGCGGAGGTGGTGCGCTGGCTTACGGCGGTGGGCATCCAAGATCCAGCCCGGCGCATGCGCGATTACCCCCATCAGCTCTCGGGCGGGATGCAACAGCGCGCCATGATTGCCATGGCGCTCAGTTGCCGCCCCCGGCTCTTGGTGGCGGATGAACCCACCACAGCGCTGGACGTGACCATTCAAGCGCAGATCTTGCGGGAGCTGCAGCGGCTGCGCCAGGAGTTCGGCATGGCGCTCCTTCTCATCACCCACAACTTTGCGATCATTCGGGGCCTCTGTGATCGGGTGGCCGTGATGTTTCGCGGGAAAATTGTCGAGCAAGGCCCTGCGGAGTCGGTGTTGCGCGCGCCGCAGCACCCCTACACCCGAGCCCTTATCGGCTGCGTCCCACGGCTGGGTGCCGGCAAAGTGCGCCTGCCCACGATTGACTACGCGGAGCTGGAAAAAAGTATCCGCTAAGCTTCCACTTAAAATCACCTTTCTCATGGCCAGCGAACCAAAAATTTACCTCCTGCCCAACCTCATGACGGCGGGAAATCTTTTCTGTGGCTTTGCCGCAGTGATGAAGATTATCGAGGCGGGACTCCTCTCCGCCGAGGGCAACCTGGCGGCGGCGCAGTATCATCAGGCGATCGCCTTCATGCTGGGAGCCTGTGTGTTTGACCTTCTGGACGGGCGCTTGGCCCGCCTTGGAGGACACGAGAGTCCTTTTGGGAGGGAGTTTGATTCTTTGGCCGATGTGATCTCCTTTGGGCTGGCTCCGGCGCTTTTGGTGTATCAGATCGTCTTGGCGGATTTTGCCCGGATCGGATGGGTCTTGGCCTTTATTTACCTGCTCTGCGGAGCCCTGCGGTTGGCGCGATTCAACTGCGTGGCTGCGGAGAATCAGGATGCTCCGGAGAAGGACTTTCGCGGGTTTCCCATTCCAGCGGCGGCGGGACTGATTGCCTCGCTGACACTTTTCATGCTTTGGATGAACGAGGGAGCGCGCGATTTGGGAGCCTGGAAATTCGTTCTGCCACCGCTGCTGCTTTTTCTTTCGTTTATGATGTTTAGCAGCGTGCGGTATCCGAGCTTCAAAGCCCTCAATTGGCGCACGCAACGTTCGATTCCCAAGTTTCTTGCGATCATTCTTCTGTTGGTCTTCAGCGCCCTTAATTACGAGTGGATGCCGGCTCTGATTTTTGTGCTCTTCCTGCTCTATGGGTTCATCCGCCCCTTTCTCTCCAAAGCTTGGCGTAAGGAAATCGAAGAAGAGCTCGAGCCGAATGGAGAGGCCAGCCCGGGTGAGGTCGCCTCAGAGCCAGCGGCGCAATTGGATACGCAAGGCTTCGCGAGCACGGAAAATCAGGCTCTTGGTCGAGGAGACTGAGGTGCCAAGGACTCGGGCAACTTCCTCGTGCGGAAGCCCCTCAAAGCGATGCAAGACCAGGGCGAGGCGCTGCTTTTCTGGCAGAGACTGCAGCGCGGTTTCGAGCGCGGCTCCCAATTCTCGCGCCTGTTCCTGACTATCGGGGCGCTCGCTGCTGGGAGCGGGCGGTTCCTGCGGAGGCAGTTCCTGGCGGTCATCCTGCCAGGAAAAAAAGCGTGCCCGGGCCCGACGACGGGACTCGTTGAAAACCAGGTTGCGCAAAATGGTAAGCAACCAGGTGGTGAACCTGGCCTCCGGGCGGTAGCGCGGGGCCGCCTGCCAAACGCGCACAAAAACCCTTTGGGCCAAGTCATCGGCGTCCGCTTCGCTGGGCAGCATCCGGTGCAGAGTGCCCCGCACCAAGGCTTGGTGTCTCTCGACTAGCTGGCGGAAGGCATGCTCGTCCCCAGCCCCACTGCGCAGCATCAACTCCTCATCGGAGGGTTCGAAGGCGCAATCTTCTGGGGGCATGTCGGTTGGGGCAGTCGTGGGCTAGTTTGACAGAAAATTCAACCCCACAACCAAGAGTGAGTTGCGGCGAGGGCGGGATGGAGAGCGCCGTCAGGGAATATGCCAACTGCCAGCCTCGTAGCCAAGGTGGAAACCATCCCACCGACAAAGCAGATGCGCAAAACCCAAATGCGCTGGGTAAAAGTTACAGGTCGAGAAGGATTTTTCCTGCCCGCCGCTCCCCGCTAGCAGCCGAAAGCGCGGCGGCTAAATCTGCCAGGGCTAAGGTTTTTTCCACCGGTTGCAAAAGGGCTCCTTTCAGAACCCAACCCGCCAACTTGGTGTAAAGTTCCCGGATTTCCCCTGCAGAGGCCGAGGCGAGCCAGCGCGTCAGCCAGAAGCCGACATAATGAAGATCGCGGAAGATCAATTGCCCGATCGGGACCTTGAGAGGTTGCTTGCTCATGCCGCCGAAAGTCACCAGGAAGCCACCGTCGGCGAGGGCATTGGCCACCTGGAGTGCGCTGGCTCCGCCGACCGCATTCAACCCCAATCGTGGCTTTACCCTACCGCAGCGTTCTTTGACGCAGGACTTGAGGTCATCTTCCTCGAGCAGCACACAATCCGCCCCGAGGGATTGCAGCTCTGGAATCAATTCTGCCCGCCGCACCAGATTGATCGTCCGCAGACCGAGCTGGCGAGCGATTTGTATGACCGACCGCCCCACCCCGGAGTTGGCGGCATTTTGCACCACCCATTCTCCCTCCCGCAGCGAGACAAACTGCTGCAAGAGCAACATGGCCGTGGCGGGATTCACCGAGAGCATCGCTGCCTGCCCAGGGTCAATCTCGGCGGGCAGCGGGACGGCTCGGTCTGCGGCCACTGTGAGGAAGCGGCACCAAGTCCCACGGCACATCGGGAGCAGCAGATCGCCGACTTTCCATCCAGCAACTCCCTCCCCCAGGGCTTCGACACGCCCTACCCCTTCATTGCCCACCACGGCAGGCAACTGCGGGAGTTGGCCGTATTTTCCTTCCAGGACATTCAGATCCGCAGGGTTTATCGGGGCGTGGAGCATGCGCACCAAAAGCTCATTTGGACCGGGGTTTGGGATCGGCAAATCCTGCACGGAGATTTCCGGTGGGTTTCCAAAGGCGGAGAGAAGAGCGGAAGGATTGTTCATGGTGTGTGTGGGATCGGAGAAGGGTGTGGACTGGGGGAGGGAGAACGCCCTAGGAGAAAGTCGCCGATTTTGCGATGGAAGGCTGGTGAAAGCAGGGGCCAATTGTGCAGGGGCACTCGGCAGACCTCTTCCGCATGGGCCCGCTCCCAGCGGGCATGGTGCCCTGGTAGCACCATCAAATCGCCGGGGCACCAAACTCCCAAGGTAAGGATGTTCCACGGCTGGCCAGCCAACCAGCGGAGAAAATCAGAACCTGGAATCATTTGCCGCACGCCCACCCAAGGGATGAAGCTCGGAAGGCAGGCCGCCAGATACGAACCTCGATGGGGAACACAAATGAGCACCGCCCGCTGCACACTCAATCCGGGATGCCGGGCCAGGGCCGCGCGGGTGATGAGTCCGCCCATGCTGTGCGCCACCACCGCCAGCTCTGCACCCTCACCTCGCGGCTGAAGAAAAGCGGCTAATTCATCGGCCAATTCCTCGATTGGCACCCCACCGTGCGAGCGGTAGGAAAAAATCTCCACCTCATCAAGCCCTTGGCGAAGCAGACTGCAGCGCAGGGGAGACAGCCTCCATGCTGCACCGTGCAGCCCATCCAGCAAGACTGCGCGCCGCATGATCCTTTACCCTCTTATCGCGATCAGGGCCGCGCCTCCAAGGGCGTGTAATCCCGAATCGTCGGCCCGACATAAATCTGCCGCGGACGATAGATCCGGCTTTCTTTCATCTCCATAATTTCCTTGTAGTTTGCAATCCATCCCGGCATGCGCCCGATGGCAAAGATCACCGTGAACATTTCCATAGGAATGCCGACAGCCCGCATGATAATGCCGCTGTAGAAGTCCACATTTGGATACAGCTTGCGTTCGACAAAGTATTCATCGTGGATAGCGGCCTCTTCGAGATGTTTGGCAATGTCCAGGAGCGGGTCTTGAATCTGCAGCTTGGCCAGGAGGTCATCACAGGCTTTTTTGATGATTTTTGCGCGGGGGTCGTAGTTTTTGTAAACCCGGTGGCCAAAGCCCATCAAGCGTCGCTGTTTGTTTTTCGCAGCGATAATGAACTTGCTGCCATCGTCGCCCTCGTCGTGGATGGCTTGGAGCATCTCGATGACTGCTTGGTTTGCCCCACCATGCAGCGGCCCCCAGAGCGCACAGACCCCGGCAGCCGCACTGGCAAAGAGATTCGCCCGGCTCGAAGCCACCGTGCGCACCGTAGCGGTGGAGCAATTCTGTTCGTGGTCCGCATGTAGAAGGAGGATCAAATCCAGCGCCCGCACCACTTCCGGATCGAGCGGGTAGTCCTCATCCGGATTGGAAAACATCATGTGCAGGAAGTTGGCGGTGTATTTGTAAGCCCGGCGCGGATAGATGATCGGCAGCCCACGGGATTTCCGGTAGGAGAAGGCTGCGATGGTGCGCACTTGCGAGATAAGGCGCGCCGCCTGCACGTCAAACCGGGCCGGATTCACTCCACTCATCAACCCGGGGTAGAAGCAGCTGCTGGCGTTGATCATCGAGGAAAGAATGGCCATCGGATGCGCCGTGGCCGGGAAGCCCTCAAAGTGGAACTTCATGTCCTCATGCAGAATCTCGTGATCGGAGAGGGCATCGGAGAACTTTTTCAGCTGGGCCTTGTTGGGCAGATTCCCATAAATGATGAGATAGGCGCATTCCACGAACGTGGAGTTCTCGGCCAATTGCTCGATGGGGATTCCCCGATAGCGAAGGATCCCACGCTCCCCATCAATGAACGTAATCCCACTCTGACAAGACCCCGTGTTGCCATAGCCATCATCCAGGGTGATGACGCCGCTTTCGGCCCGCAACTTGGAAATGTCCACCGCCTTCTCCCCCTCCGTCCCCTCCACAATCGGGAGCTCGTAGGTTTTTCCATCAATCTCAAGTTTGGCGGTTGGCTTCATGGGTCGGAGTGGGAAAAAGGAAAATGGGAGACTCGCAAAAAGTCGGGTGCTGCTGCGGTCCAAGGCGGACTGCGCCAGCAAGATGCCGGGAAGATGCCCGAGAATCAACCAAAAGCCAAGCAGCAGGATAAATTTGTCCCACCTAGCTGGTAACATCATTCCCGCTCTGATCAGTGGCACCGATTTCTCAAAGCTGCGGCACAACCAATTCCCCACTTGACGTATCGAGATATTTCAATATGCAGATGCGATATCTTAGAGCGCAACTCACCACCCTCCCCTATCCCTATGTCCAGCAGCTTCATTTTTTCTTCCGAATCCGTCGGTGAAGGTCATCCCGACAAAGTAGCCGATACTATTTCCGATGCTATTTTGGACGCGTGCCTCACGGTAGATCGCAAAAGCCGGGTGGCGTGCGAAACATTCGTCAAGAGCAACTTGGTGGTGGTCGGGGGGGAAATCACCATTCCCAAGATCGGTCCGAAACCTATCAGCTCGGTCATCAACGTGGAGTCCGTGGTCCGCGCGGCCATTCAGGAAATCGGCTACGTCAATGAAGACGACGTCTTCCATGCCGACAAAATTTTTCTCAACAACTACCTGACGACGCAAAGCCCCGACATCGCTCAAGGGGTGGATGCCGTGAAAGCGGAGGGCAAAAAGACCGCGGAGCAAGGGGCCGGAGACCAGGGAATCATGTTTGGCTACGCCTGCAACGAGACCCCAGAGCTAATGCCAGCCCCGATTATGTTCGCTCATCGCCTTGGTCGCGAACTGACCCGCATCCGCAAAGAAGGCAAACTGGCCAAGTGGCTGCGTCCGGATGCGAAGTCCCAAGTCTCCGTGGAATATCGCGAAGGCCGTCCGGCACGGATCGTCAACGTGGTCATTTCCACCCAGCACGCCGAGGGAGTGAGCCACGCAGAGATCGAGAAATTCTGCATCGAGAAAGTGATCAAGAAGGTCCTGCCAAAAAACCTTCTCACTGCGGACACCGAGTATCTGATCAACCCCACCGGCAAGTTCGTCATCGGCGGTCCCCAAGGCGATAGTGGTCTCACCGGTCGGAAAATCATTGTGGATACCTACGGTGGCATGGGACGGCATGGCGGAGGGGCCTTTTCAGGAAAGGACCCGTCCAAGGTGGATCGCTCCGCTGCTTACATGGGGCGTTGGGTGGCGAAAAATATCGTTGCCGCTGGCCTGGCCGAGAAGTGTGAACTGCAATTTGCCTACGCCATTGGTCATCCCGAGCCCGTAAGCGTGCACGTAGATACTTTCGGCACTGGCAAGTTCCCTGACTCACAAATCCTCCAAGCCGTGCTCGAGGTCTTTTCTTTCAAGCCCGCCGACATCATCAGCCAACTCAAGCTCCTGCGTCCGATTTATTCCAAATCCACCAACTATGGTCACTTCGGCAAAAACGACCCAGACCTAACTTGGGAAAACACAAATAAAACCACCGCCCTCCTCCGCGCCCTGCGCTGATTTTTACCACCCTCTTCCGATAACTTTTCCATGCCACGTAAACCTGCCTCCCGCTCCACCCGTCGAGCTGCCGCCCAAGTCCTGGCGGAAGTCTCTGCCGCCACCGCCAACCTTGCCCGTTACGCGGCCCAGACTCCTTCAGGGGCGGACTACATCGTCGCCGACATCGCCCTGGCCGATTGGGGGCGCAAAGAAATTTCCATCGCCGAGCACGAAATGCCCGGTCTCATGGCGGTGCGCAAAAAATACGCCAAACAGAAGCCCCTGCAGGGCGTGCGCGTCACGGGCTCGCTGCACATGACCATCCAAACGGCGGTGCTCATCGAAACCCTCACCGCCCTCGGAGCCGATGTACGCTGGGCCAGCTGCAACATTTTTTCCACCCAAGATCATGCTGCAGCAGCCATTGCAGCTACCGGCACGCCAGTCTTTGCCTGGAAAGGCGAAACTCTGGAGGAATATTGGGAGCTAACTCTCAAGGCTATTACTTTCCCCGGTGAAAAAGGCCCTGAGCTCGTCGTGGATGATGGCGGAGATGTGACTCTGCTCATCCACAAAGGCTACGAACTCGAGAAGGGCAGCAAATGGGCCTATGAACCGGCCGATAACCACGAAGTCTCGGTCGTCAAGGCTTTACTCCGCCGTATCGCCAAAGAGCGGCCCGGGTTCTGGACCAAGGTGGCCAAGGGTTGGAAAGGCGTCTCCGAAGAAACGACCACGGGCGTGCACCGCCTCTATCAGCTGGCCGAGCAGGGCAAGCTGCTGGTGCCGGCGATCAACGTGAACGACTCCGTCACTAAGTCCAAGTTCGACAATCTCTACGGCTGCCGGGAATCCCTGGCTGATGGCCTCAAGCGCGCTACCGACGTCATGATCGCCGGAAAAGTGGCGGTCGTCTGTGGCTACGGGGATGTCGGCAAAGGTAGCGCCCACTCGCTGCGGGCCTACGGGGCCAGAGTCATCGTCACCGAGATTGACCCCATCAATGCCTTGCAGGCGGCCATGGAAGGCTTCGAGGTGAATACCATCGAAAGCACCTTGGGCCTCGGCGATATTTACGTCACGACCACCGGGAACGTGGACATCATTACTTTAGAACATCTCCTGGCCATGAAGGATCAGGCCATCGTCTGCAACATCGGACACTTCGATAACGAGATCCAGGTGGATCGGCTCAAGAAGCACAAAGGAGTTCGCTGCGAAAATATCAAACCGCAGTATGACCGCTACCACCTCCCAGGTGGTAAAAGCATCTACCTGCTCGCCGAGGGCCGACTCGTCAACTTGGGCTGCGCCACTGGGCATCCGAGCTTTGTCATGTCCAACAGCTTCACCAATCAAACCCTGGCGCAAATTGACCTCTGGGAAAACCGCGGCAAATACAAAAAGACCGTCTATCGTTTGCCGAAAAAACTAGACGAAGAAGTCGCCCGCCTGCATTTGGAAAAAATCGGTGTCAAGCTCACGAAGTTGAGCAAAAAACAGGCCGACTACTTGGGGGTGCCCGTCGAAGGCCCCTACAAACCCGAGCACTACCGCTACTAAGCATCCCGGCAGGCCAAGCACTCCTGGTCACCTCTTTGCCGGAAGCTCAGTTTGGTCGGTCAGAGAACCCCTGGAAGTGATATTTTAGGATGCACCAGATAGCCTGAAATCCATCTTTCCAGCCGATTTTTTTGCCCTCCGCATAGGTGCGTCCGTGGTAAGAAATTGAGACTTCGTAGATCCGCACCCCCAAACGCGCCACTTTCGCGGTTAGCTCCGGCTCAATCCCAAAGCGATTCTCCTCCAACCGAATCCTCTGCAAAACTTCCCGGCGGAAGACTTTGTAGCCCGTTTCCATGTCCGTTAGGTTGAGATTGGTGCACATGTTGGAAAGCAGCGTCAGGAAGCGATTTCCCACCGAATGCCAAAAATACAGGACGCGGTGCGCCTCCGAGCCGATAAACCGGGAGCCAAAGACCACATCAGCCCGCCCATCCCAAATCGGCATCAGTAGTTTCGGATAATCCGACGGATCATACTCAAAATCGGCATCCTGAATCAACACCACCTCCCCGCGAACCTCCGCGAACCCCGTGCGCAGGGCCGCCCCTTTGCCTTGGTTAACGTCGTGATGAAAAATCCGCACCCGGCTTTGCCGCGCCCCGATCGCGTGCAAAACTTGGGCGGTGTCGTCCGTTGAGGCATCATTCACCACCACCAACTCCGTGACCTCCGGCCGTGCCAGCACCCGGTCAATCGCTTGGGCGATGGTTGGGGCTTCATTGTAAACCGGCATAACCACACTGAGAGTGTGGCCGGGAGGAGTGGCAAAAGGAGTCATGAATTTTTTATGTGGGAAACCGGTTCCTCGACGCAAGTCGGCGTAGAGGCAAGTTAGCTAAAAAAAAGCCCGCCGACAGAGACTGCCGACGGGCTTTTAGGCTGAAGGTTTGCGAATGTTTTAGTCTTCCGCCAAAGTCATGCTTCCGCTAGCAAAGGGCGAGAGGAAGAAGCCATGCGCGGTTTCTGTCTTGCGGTTGAACGCTCCGTTGAAGCGCACCACGCGGTTGGTCACCGGGTGGACAAAGCTACCCGAAACAAGCGCTGTCCGCGGATTTACCGTGAGGCGCACGCGAGCATTAACCAAGGGGGCATCCGTGGTGGTGATCCGGTTGTTCGGCGCATAGGTCACGTCTCCACTGATCGGAGTCGTGAGCTGGCCGAAATCCAGGTTCAGGCTGCCAGTGGTCCAGGAAACCAACGGCGTGCCGCGAGGAAGTGCGGGATTGAGACCAAGAGCGGGTTCCAGATTAGCCGCGAATGCATCTGGGAAGCGCGGGTTGCGTCCGCTGGAAGCCGGGGAGGTCCAGTTCCAAACTCCGCTGTAGTCGGAGTCCACTTGGACCAATTCGGTCAAATATCCCCCGATGCCACCTTGGCCACGGTATAGGCTCAGATATACGAGGAGAAGGTTTTCTCCAGGCTCACCGGTTCGACCCCAGACAGGGACATTAACCGTGTAGCGAGTACCGTCCGGAAGGAGACCAATGAGGCGACCAACCCCAGCCGCATTGATGGCCAGAGAGGCGGTTCCAATACCCCGCAATTCTGCAGGCGTGGACGGAAGGGGAGCCCCGAGGGGCAGGGTTCCGACCGCGTTGGTAACCGGGAAAGGATTTCCGCGACCGAAGACCGACTTACCAAGCACGATGGCATCGTCCCCGATGGTGCCGCGAAAATACGCTGTATTCACGTCGGTGGCCACCAGTTCCAAAATTAGCGGAATGGTATCCCCGCGGGTGCTGGCGGTGCCGTCGAACGAACCATCATTGGCGAGAGATCCGCGAGCTGTGAAGCGAACGCCATTAATCGTGGCCCCGAAGGTGAAGGACCGGTTGGGGGCCACGCGGAGAGTAGCTCCACCGAACACGTTTTGGAATTCATCCACAATGGAAGCGGATCCAGTGGAGGGATTCAAGTCACCAAGATCACCGATCACGCCTTGATAGCTGCCTTGCAAGTCTGCCGCAGGAACCGGCGTGGGAGTGGGCGTAGGGGTCGGGGTCGGCGTGGGAGTCGGGGTTGGGGTCGGAGTCGGCGTGGGGGTGGGAGTCGGCGTGGGCTCCGGATAAACTCCCGGGCTGAAAAATTTCAGATCCCCGTCGGTGTTAATCACCAGAGTTCCGATGTAGGTGCCATCACCGTAAGCATCGGGGCTGATTTGGAAGAGATCCAAAGCCGCCTCGACGTTATCAAAGTCATAGAAGAGGCCCAAAGTAGCATTGCCGAATTGAGCCTGGTTGCCACCCGTGAAGGCAGTAAAGGAAGTACCTTGCAGGGTCGGGGTGGTGAGCGGGTTCGTGTTGGGAATGAAGGAGGAGTCGTAAACCGAAACCTTGCGGAATTCGGTCACTGTGTTGTTGTAGGCGCCTTCCTGAGCATCATAGGTCAGGGACTTATTGACTTTGTAATATTGCATCGCCTGCTGGATGGAGGAGATGGCCCCATTGGCGTTGGCAGGGTTGAGGAATTGGCTGGAAGTCGCAGTGCCGACTTCGCCAAGGGTTCCGTTCACCAGGTTCCGCGTGCGCGAAATAAACACCGTCCTGGCACCCGAGGGGGCATCGGCAGGGATGAAACCAGCGGCACCCATGAAGACTCGGGAACTATTGCGCCAGCCATTGGTCTGACCGGTTCCAGTGCCATAAACATCATCGAGCACTTCACCGATGTTTCCCAGGCTGACCCCGGTGGCGGCGGGAGCCCCAGTGAAGTTGCCCGCAGCCGAGCCGAGGCTCATCATGATTTGCTGTTTTCCGGAGCTCTGAAAATAGAGCACCAGGTCGCCGTCGGCGAAGAAAGGATTGGTGGTCGCGCTGGCCGGGATGACCATGGCCAGAGGCAGCGCGAGGGCAAGAAGAGATTTAAGAGGTTTCATAAAACGGCCTTCACTAATACGAGCCGTGTCGGGCAGCTCCAGCAGTCTTGTGTTACGTTTTTGTGACGCACCCACACTGCAAGCAGCAGGAAGATTGCTTGTGCTTTTTTCTTAGCGGACATTTTTTTATGAGCCTCATGGCCCACTGCCGCAACTCCACCTCCAAGAATCAGCGCCCGATTTTTCATTATCTCGAAAGGCTCTTTTGGGCTGTTGCTCTCCTGCTGGTGGGGGTGATGATTCTCACGGACTTTAGCTTTCGGCTGGACATCATCCGCAAGGTTTCCGCCGTGACCCTCACGGATGTCGCACCGGGCACCCAACCACTGCCAGCGGGCTCTCACGAAGAGATGCTTATTCTCCCAGGAGGTTCGATGGATGCTCGATGGTGGGTCTTACATACCCGTCAGCTTCTTGAGAGCCACGATTGGCGAGTGCGAGAAACGGCGCGAGACAATGCGCCCGAGGGGAGAGAGGTGCACTGGAGTTCACTCATTTTTTGGTTTCTCGCCCTAGGAGCTAACTTCCTGGCGGCCTGGCATGGTGGTGTTGCCTCGGCTTGGGTGGCAGAAGCTGGCTTATGGTTTGGACCGCTCACCATGTGCATCTTCACTGCCGGGCTGGGGAGCTTGGTCTGGCGCGGATTTAGCTCCCTTGCCGCCTTGTTTTTTCTTGGAGTGCTGGTCACCGCGGTGCCCGTTTACCAGATGTCCGTTTTGGGAGAGGTGGATCATCATGGTTTGGTGCTAGCGTTTGCCTTGGCATCACTCCTCGCCCTTCTTGCCGGCGGGGTAGGGCTATCGCAAAAGGACTCGATCTCCGCCTGCTGGCCAGACTTTCCCAAACCCTCCACCGCGCGAAATTGGTTTCGCGTCAGTGGCATTCTGGGTGGCGCCGCGTTGTGGGTCAGTGCCGCGACAGCGCTTCCCATTTTACTTGGGATCGGAGCAGGGGGAGCTTTGCTGATCTTGTTGGCACCGAAAATTGCTCCGAAAGCCAAACTTCGCCCCGAACTGTGGTTAGATTGGGGTTGGGCTGGTGCCTTAGCCAGCCTTGCCTTTTATTTGCTGGAATACTTTCCCGGGCGGATGGGATGGCGCTTGGAAGTTAATCATCCGCTTTATGCGTTGGCTTGGCTGGGAGGGGCTTACTGGCTGCAGGCTCTGGGTCGTTGGCGTCAGGGCGAGCGGAAGAGCTTTAGGACCCCGAGGGGGGTCATGAATCTGATCTTGGCCACGGCAACCTTGATTTTGCCACCGCTGGTGATCGCGCTGGCACCACACAAGGTCTTCTGGGTGGCCGATCGTTTTCTCCTCGATCTGCATCGCGAATTTATCACCGAGTTCCTCAGTCTCCCGCGCTTCTTCCAAACCTACGGCGCCGACAGCCGCTACATCTACATCATGTATTTCACCTGGCCGTTGCTCCTTTCTCTTTGGCTCATGAGCTGGCTAGCGGGCCAAAGGCCATCCCCGAGAGCGCTCGCAGGGATGGTCTTTCTCGGGCCGGTTTTGCTGGGGATGACGGCTCTCGGTTTTTACCAAATCCGCTGGTTTCCGATCGCCCTGGGGATCTGGGCGGTCGTTGGTCTGGTGCTCTTCCAGGAAGCGCAAACTGGCACCGGACGCTGGGCCACCGCGGGCAAAGTTTTTGCCCGCTTGGCTCTTTTGGCCGCGATTATTTTTGCTCTGGGGCCACAAGTCGTCATCCGTCACCTGCAATATGAAACCTGCACCAACGCCCCAATCGCCGAGGAGTTTGGTAATGGGATTATCCTGCGGGACATTGCTCATCGGCTCATTCAATCGAGCCCGAATCGCTTGCCAGTTGTGCTTACCGGCCCGAACTCTTCCACGCATCTGACTTACCATGGTGGTCTCAAGACTTTGGGCACGTTGTATTGGGAAAATATGCCCGGCCTCAAGCGTGCGGCGGAAATTTTCTCTGCACCAGACGAAACCACAGCTTTGCAACTGCTCCGGGAAGCTGGTGTCACCCATCTTGTGCTGCCCTCTTGGGACAATTTCGCCCAGGCTTACACCGCCCTCCTCGCCACCGCCCAAGGTCGGGAGGACAATGAGGCTCCATTTTTCCAAGCGATCGTCAATGGCTCCCTCACCCCTCAATGGCTGCGTCCCTTCTGCTATCCGATTCCCTCCGGTTCCGCTCTGGATACTAATTCGGTAAAAATCTTTGCGTTCCTCCCGGAACAAAACGCTTTTGAAGCCGCATTTTTTCGTGGGATTTATCACTACGAGGCTGGTGAGCCTGAACGCGCGGTAGAACAGTTTCGCACGGCTCAGCTGCTCCGCCCGCAGGACCCCCGGCCGAAGGCCTACTTGGCCGAACTGGAGAGCCAACTGCGCTCGCCCTCTGCGCCATAAAGCCGTCAAGTTTTGACCCTACCCGAAGCAAAAAGTTTTCCACCCAAACCTCACCCCACTCGAATGAAAAAATTCCCTACACTTCTGGCCACCTGTGTCTGCAGCGCGCTCTGCATCATGAGCATCCACGGTGAGAGTTCCTCCGAAACCCTGCAGGAAATCCGCAAGTATTTTCTTGGCGAAGGAATCGCTCCAGATCCTGCGAAAGCGGCCGAATTAGCGAAATCGGCTGCGGAGCTCGGAGATGTCGAGGCGATGCAAACTCTGGGATATTTTTATTTGCAAGGAGCCGGAGTGGAAAAAAATGAGCAGGAAGCTGCCAAGTGGTATGAAAAAGCTGCTCAGGGAGGTTCGCCACGAGGGCAAATGAATTACGGGCTGATGCTCCTGCGAGGTCGTGGGGTCGAGCAAGACCAGGAGGCAGGCATCGGGTGGCTGGAAAAAGCGGCTGCGCAGGGATTGCCCCAAGCCCAATACACTTTGGGAGAGCTCTATTTCACTGGGGATGATCACCTGCCTCGGCAGCCGGACAAAGTTTTGCCACTGATGCTCCCCTTGGCCGAAGCAGGAAATCCAAAGGCCCAAAATATTGTCGGACTCTGTTACCGGGATGCGGTGGGAATATCTTCCGACAAAGAAAAAGCACTCTACTGGTTCCGCCGTGCGGCACAGCAAGGCGAAGCTAAAGCCCAGAGTAACTTAGGGCACCTGCTGGCCGTGGATAGTCCGTTGAGCCCCTCCCGCGAAGAAGCCCTGATGTGGATCCTCATTTCCATGGGGCAAGGGGAGCTAACCGCGAAAAAAACTTATGATGAGCTTCTACCGAGCTTTCCTGCGGAGCTCCTCAGTGCTGCTGGTCAGCGTGCCGCTTCCTTCCAGGTCGTATCCGAGAAGCAAGCACCCGCGTCCTTGAATAACTCGGATAGGAATCCTTAGTTTTTTACTTTTTGGCAGCTTCGCGGCGCTCCTCCAGGGCTTGCATAGCCGCCAGCATCGTCAACCGATTGTAAGCGGCATCGCCGTAGAGAATCTGATAGCGCCGATCTGCTTGCTGCCGGGCTTTTTCCCAAACTTGCAATTCCTCGAAATTTCCTCCGTCAGCAGCAGGATTTTCCAGGTTAACCGACGAGGAGCGGGAACGAGATTTGAATCGCTGAATCGTGTCCTGAAACTCGTCCATGATGCGCTCAAGGGCTGCCTGCTGCGGCGCAGGACGCGGAGTGTCGTCCAGAAAAACGGCCGGCACGCGGGCACCAAACGGCACCTCAATGTCCAAATCGCGAGAGACCGGAGGCACTGCTGCCAGTGGAGGCGGAGAGAGAGATTGGTTAGGATTCGAAGCTTGAAAACTCCGCGAAGCCCAGAAGCTTTCCACGCTGGGGCCAGTTGACGTTCCGGTCGTGGATGGGACCCAAGATTCTTCCGATCCCGAAGTTGGGTTTTCTCTGTCTGTTTGCTGAAAAACCGAAGGAGAAACAACTGGTGCTGGTATCTGAGAAATCGCGTGATCAACCGCGAGACGGACTCCTCGAGAGCAACCAGGGTTGGGTGAAGCAGATTGGCTCGCGTCGGATTGCGGGCGGTCCTGCGGCGACGAAACAGTTGTAAATGGGTTTTCTGCAATGAGACCTGATTTCTCGGGTGAGGAAAGCACTTCTCCCGCAACAGCAGGTGTTTCCTTGAAGTTGATCCATGCGATTGCCATTCCCAAAACCACTGCGGCAACAGCAATACCCATACCCGTGAAAATTGGTTTCTGGAAGAGCATAAGGAATTCGACGCAAGAAAGGCTGACTCCGTTTTGCGGAGCCAGCCAATCAAGTTTAGGAGAATTTACTTCCGCTGCTGATTAGAGCGGGAAGGGCGTGACGATGGGGAATCCATCATCGGGGCGGGTGGTGTTCATTTGGCCGAGAGTAAGACCATTACCCGTAGCGGTGAGACCCGCAGGAATGTAGGTATTCTTCATGGAGTCATACCAAGTTTGTTCACCCGCAGAGAGAGAGCCGTGGTAGTAGAGATGTTGGTAGCTCCAAGCGGAGTAAACCCCATTTGCCACTTTGGCAATATCAGCGGCGCTCAAGGTCGGGCTGCTGTTGAGGGAGTCGAGGATGGCCCCATTGTATCCAAGGAGCTTACCACCGGGCGAGGTGGTGATTGCGTTACGGGCATCCGAAGTTGAGAGCCAAGTGAGCATGAGCAACGGACCTTGATAGACCGGCGTTTGATTCACGCCGTCATACACCGTGCAGTTCGCGGAACTGCGGCTCATGATCCCGCGAAGAGCGGAGCTGGAGCTGTATCCGCCGTTACCAAGCGTATCATTGCCCCACAGGGTAGAGGCGTTGGAAGCACCACCGCTAGTCGTCAGGTTGCCAGTGGCAGTGCCGCCGGCGGGAACAAGAGTAATTGCGGAGAGAACCCCCGGGGTGCTGATGCCTGCCGTGGTGGCAATATATTGGTTGACTGCGTTGGCCACGCCGTAGCCGATTTCCGTGAGGTAAGCTGAACGAGTGCCGGAACCGTCATTACGGCCAGTTGCAAAAACCGGAATGGTATCAGAGGCATTGCCCGTGAAGAGCGAGAGGCGCTGAGCACCTTGCTGCAGAAGAGCCTTGAACTGCTGCTGGGTCACGTTGGTCCAGGAAGCGGGAGCTCCGTTATTGGTGATCATAGTGAAGGTCACCACACCCACGGCAGACGAACCAGCCGGGTTAAGAACTTCGTTTTGCACCGGCGAAGTGGACTGATAAACATCCGAGAAGGAAAACCTCGGCCGGATAGTATTCCCCACGTTGGTATTGTAGCTATAGATCACCGCGCCGGTGGTCGGAAGATCATTATCAAGGAAGAACGGCGGGTTATTGTTGCCGGCGATCGCATTCAAACCTTCGGTGGATCCGTTGAAGGAAGTGCGGATAATCACCGGTCCCAAGCCCGGCCAGTCCCCGATCCAGAGCGATTTGTTCGAAGCCAGGAGCTGGGAAAGGTTCTGTGCGGCGTTGTTGCCTGCAGGGAAGTCCGTAGCGACTTTGACGGAATTATTAGCGATGGCAGCGTCTCCACCAAAGGCGTCGTAGATGGCGCGCATCGTGGCTTGGCGGAACGCTGTGGCACCAGTGATGGTGATTTCAGTAGGTTGCGCCAGAGCAGACCCGGCGAGGCCGAGCGCGAAGGCTCCAGCGAGGATGGTTTGAATTTTCATGGTTTGGTTGTGGAGTTTGTCAGTAAAGGAGTTTGGAATGGTTTTATCTCTGCGCATCACCCTCGGACGGATAGGCCAATAGTTAATGCGTGTGCAGAAGTAGGATGGGGAGCCTTGGCTCTCAAGGAACCTAATGTAAACAAATCGTCACACAATGTGAGGGGTGAGTATTAGACTGAAGGCTCTTCCTGGCTGGGAGTGGAAGCCCGCTCATCCTCATCCTCATCCTCATCCTCTTCGTCTTCCGACCCGCCGTAGCCGAGAATTTCCACGGTGTAGATCGAAGGGGCTGCTTCGGTCTCTTCGACCTGGGCCACAGATTGCGTAGTCATGGATTCGGCAGCCTGGTTATTGGCGGCGGTTGGGGAAGGGGGAGCGGCGGCAACGGGCGCGGCCCCACCGGAAGGCGCGGCTGGCGCGGCCGCACCTGCGGAAATGCCACCCACGGCGATGTTACTGGCATTGACCACGGCAGTAGCGGCAATGATCAAGTTTCCGCTGGACTGAATACCCGCATCACCTGCATCCACAACCCCCTGCGGTGCCACCAGGTCCACGTTTCCAGGCCTCACTCCGGCCACGGTAGCCAAAACGCCGATCCCGCCCCCGGTGGCCAACCCAGCCAAGTCGGTTTCCACCAAACCACTCTGGGGATCAATCACCACCCGCGTCGGCGGGGCTGACTGCACGGTTTTGCTGGAGGATCCTGCGGCAATATCGCCGTTGGAGGACCAAATGATAATATCTCCTCCTCGGAGGGTGAAGATCCGGCCAATGCCGATGCTCACACTCCGATCCGTAAAAACATTCACCCGTCCGCCACTTTCGCTAACTACGCCGGGTGGAATCAGATTATTGCCCGTTCCTTGAGTAGAAGCCATTTCCAATCCGCCGCTTGCAGCAAACATTTGGATATCCCCACCAGCTTTGGTGCGCACATCCCGGGAGCGCAGCAACAGATTACCAGCACTCTTACCGCCGCCGAAAAGCTCATCAATGGCACGAAAACCATCGGCATAACCAGAGAGAGGAGAATCGGCTCCGGCAGCTGCTCGACCGGCATCCCGCAGGATGAGGAAAAATACTCCCAAAGCTGCCCGGGCCTGTTCTTCTTCCGGAAGCGTCTCGATATTGCGGATGCCTAGCTCCGTCAAATAACGATTACCACTGCTGGTATTTCTTCGGAGGAAATCCGCAATCGCCAAAGGAGAGGAGAACAAACTGGCCGCCGCTTGCCCTAGCCCGGCTCCGACGATGAGGTTAGCTCCCTCGGCGGGCAAAAAGGGATTGCGTGCGTTTCCAATGCTCACGATGCCGGCTCCAGTGCCATCGGCGTTTTGTCCACCGGTCCCCAAATCCAGATTTCTCCCGGCAAGAACTTGCAGCGTTCCCGGACCACTGATTTGCAGATCGCCCGCCAAAGGTGCTTCCTGATTGGCGAGCAGGTTTCCCGCGGAGTTGACCCGGGCGCGCAGTACCGAGTTGGAATTGTAGGCAATCAAATCCCGGCCCGCACTGACGATGGAGTGATCGAAGGCCCGGCTGTTTTGCAGATAGAAAGCAATATCAGTGACATCGCGTCGGGCAACGATGCGGCTGAATTTGCCGCTAAAAAGGGTGAACCCACTGATATCTCCGCCAGCGGCATAGATGCGCACCGGGTCGGCGGAGTTGCGATGCAGGAGACCCGGAGCGTGCAGGTTTTGCTTGCGCGTAATGGAAGCTGCCGCACCGGTGAATGAGCCCGTCTCGTCAAAGATGGCCGCGATGGCTCCCACGGGATTCTGCGCATTGGGAATCGCCAGCAAATCCGAGAGGGCTCCTCCGACAAGCTGTTGGTAAGCGAGCGGAGTAGTTACGGTGCGCAGGTTGGCGGGGTTGGCATCGGAAAGATTAATCCGACTGGCGGTCCAAACCTGTCCGGCGAGGCTGCTGCGAGCTCCAGCCCCGATGGGCTGCAAACCGAGCACCGATCCGCGGGCGAAAAGATTCAAGTTGGCTGAAGGCGAAGGAGCGAGGTTCAAAACTCCCGCCACCCGCACATCTCCGGCGTAGGCGATGCTCTCCAGCGAAGGCAGCCCAATGGTGAAGAGCGGGTTGAAGAATCCTGTGTTCGGCTCAGCCAAGCGAATCCAAGGCTGGTAATATCCAATGCTCAAGGGCGAGAGGGCAGTGTATTGACCAGTAAGAAAACCGAGAATTGGAGTGGGTGAAGCGTCGGAGGCTGAGGTAACGCTGAGCCGATGCGTGACATCCCCACCCAGCGAAGAAACCCGTAGCGCTGAATCCGCATCGAGGGTGTTGAACTGCGTCTTATACCAGAATTTGTTGCCAATCCCTTGTGGCAGCAAAAATGCGCTGCCGACCGGTCCCAAAAGGACGTTGCCTTTGGCGCGGACGTCAAACTGGGTCCGGCCACCGAAAAGCGTCAGCCCCTGCCAGGCACCCGGATCGAGAATTGTAGGCGTGGCTCCCGCGAGGATTCCGAGGGAAGGAGAGCGCGCGGCGTTGGTGGTGATCTCCCCCGAGGCGCCAATGCGGCCAGAGCCCGATTCCACGTAGTAAACTCCACCATCCACATTGCGCCCTGCCTGCACTAGCAGGTCTCCACCGCCATACTCCAACAAGGCGGAGGCGTTGGGTGCCACCGGGTTGCCAGAGGAATCCCGCCCAGCCATCCGAGCTTGGGTGGCGATGGCGGCATCTGCATTGACGATGTCTCTCCCGGCCTTGAGCTGAATGTGCCCACCCGCCAAAGCTCCGAAGCCCTGGAAGAAGTTGCTGTAGTCCACCCACCACGCGGTAGATGCCGCCGGATCCACCAAAGCCCCGACTTGGGTCGTGCCGAACACCCCTGCGGCATTGACAAACCCACGTCGGTAAAGCCAGTTGGTGGGGATTTGTCGGCTGGTATCCGGAATCATTTCGCCGCGGTAAAGCGTTACACGGCTGATGTCCTGCCCCGCTGAGAGATGCAGGCTGCCGCCTGCCATGGCGAATTGGGCCGGATAGTTTTGCTGAGGTATCCCCAGCGTGGCCTGGTCAGGATGGACCCCGGAAGCAATATTGATCGGGACGGAAAAATCCCCTGGCTGGAAAATACGGCTAGGTTGGGGCACCGCCACGCCGGCGGTATAGACGGTGGCAAATTGATTCCGCAGCCAGAGGTCACGCGCGGCTTGAATTTCGATCGTGCCAGTGCCAGTGCGGACGACCTCGAAGCGCGTGCCCCGATCGGCAACGTTGGTAGTCACCGCCTCGGAGTTGATGCGGATGGTATCGGCCGTCTGTCCATCGCGCCCCACCCCGGCACCGGTGCCCGTCGTCGTGGAATTCGGCACCGCCGGATAGAGCTCCCCAATCATCACCCTGCCAGTTTCTCCGGGAAGGCTTGTGAGCCGGCGCACGGAGAGGGGATTGCTTCCTAGGAGATCGGCTCCGGCGACCAGACGGTAGGACCAAGACTGCGTATTGGTTGGCAAAGAATCCACGATGGTTTGCAGCGGAGCCAACCAAAGGTAGGAATTGCCGGCGTTGGCGAAGGCCGCGTTGGTCGCGGGCGTGATGGGGTTGAATCCATCACTGAGGGTATTGTTGAAAACCAAATCTCCAGAGGCCCTTAGCGTCAAAACCCCGGGCGCGCGTTGCTGACCAAATCGGAAGCTGGAAAGATCCCAATCGGCCACGGCCAGCGCTTCGGGCGAGCTGGAGCCCGTGCGGTTCGGCTGCCCGAGCCGCAGTCCGGAGGTAGCCGGCAAAATGGCCACCTCGCCACTGCTGGTGAGTTCTCCGCTGACCAAGGCCAGATGCATTCCGACTCCGGTCGTGCCGCCCGTGAAACGGAGCGTCCCCCCGGCGCTCAAGGTCACATAAGCGCCCGCAGGAATGATGGTCGGAGAGTTTGCGGCCAAGGCAACGGAAGTTCCGTCCGGCAACGTCACCAAGCCAGGAGCTGAACTTGTGAGGCGTTGGCTACCGATAGTGCCGTTGGGCAATGCCACCTTGGTTCCGGCAGCCAGGGTCGCCACGCTGGAAGCGGGCGTCTGCAAAGTGAGAGCCGCTCCCCGCTCAGCCAAGCGCACGGATGCCCCCGCACCAGAAGTTTCATAAGCCTGTCCGGAGAGCAGAGTAGCCGACATGGTGCCGGCGGCCGATCCGGCATAACTCAAGGTGCCACCAATGGCGAGGGTCACGGTGCTTCCCGGAGCCAACGCCACATTGGTATTGCGGGGCAGCTCGATTTGTTCGCCGCTGGCAGTCGTGATCACCCCCACGCTGGAAGAACGAATCCGGCTTGCCCCGACGGTGCCATTCGGGAACAAAACCGAACCCCCCGTGGCGGGAATCACCAAGTTGGCCCCAACCGTCTGCAGAGAGAAGTTGGTATTGGCGGCAGCGGCGGTATTGATGAATTCGGCTCCGGGAGCCAGCACGAGCCGGTCTGCGGCAGCGGGATTGAGAGACAGGAGACGGGAGCGAATGGCGGCATCCTTGCTTGCCCCGTTATCCACTCCCGCCACTCCCAAGAAGGCTTCGCCATCGGCTTTGATGCGATTGCGCCAGTAGGTATTCAAGAAGCCCCCGTAATCTCCGAGATCGTAAATCCGAAAGCCCTCGACCAGAATACTGGAGCCCCCAAGAACCTCTCCGCCCAAAGCTGCCATCTGCACGTCGGTGTAATCCGCAGTTTGGGGAGCCCGCAAATGTAACGTGCCCTCGAAACGCCCCCGGAAAGCACTGGAACCGACCGTGAGATAATCCCCAGGCACGTAATCCGCCACGCGCAAATCAATCGTCGCCCCAGTCTGAAAATCCAATACCGCCGACGGATCAGAGACACCCAGCACCCCGGCCCCGGCTCCTAAAGTCACCCGCCCGCCTTTGCCGGCGGAATCAAAGCGCTCCGCCGCAACTGAAATGGACGACCCGGCCTGCAAGGTAAGGCTCCTAGCCGCCCAGAGAGAAACACTGCCGCCTTCTACGCCCGAGGCATCAATCGCTCCGCTTCCCGTGAGCGTGATGCTGCCGGCGTCGGCAGAAAGGGTGAAGTCCCGGCTGCGAATGTGGTGATCAATCACCACATCGCCCTGACGAATCCGCAAATTCCGAGAAGCTGTGAAGCCGCCGTTAGCAAGAGCGGTATTGAGCGCTCCGAGAGCAGGCACTCCGGCGGTATCGAGCACAAAGCTCCCCTGGCGCTGTCCAGCCCCCGCAGAGCCGAAAAGCTGCCCTTCCTCGATGAAACTCCCCTGCGGATTAAAGACGGAAAGTGTTCCCGCATTGCCGCCTTCCGGTCGGGCAGCAACAGAAATGGCCGCCCCGGCTTGCAGGTGCACCGAGCCCGCATCTGCCACCAACTCGATCTCACCGCCATCCGTGTAGCGGACTTGATCGAAGAAAGCCTGCCGAGTCCCGGAGACATCCAACAACCCATTCGCCCCGATGATTAAATCACCGGAACGCGCGCGCGCCAACAGCCCCCCGCTCGGCAAAACAAAAGCGCTCTGGAGATTTACGGAGTCTCCGGTGAGCTGCCAGACAGTCCCCAGTCCTGTAACTGCGGCGGCAGGCGGAGTGGGCAAACCGCCGACCCAATCCATGGAGCCGCTGCTTTCCAGACTGAAGTTGACATTGCCCCGACCGGAGACCACCGGTGTATTGACCGCAAGGTCTCCGCTGATCTTCGTCTCCCCGGAGGCCACCGCATAGACCCCTCGGGTGGCTTGGACTTTGACCGCCGCAAATTGATCAACGACCATCTTGCCGCCGCCGAGTTCCAGCACTCCGCTGCGAATGAGCAAATCCCCGGAAGCCGCAGCCGGTGTTCCGGAAAGAATGTTGGCCGAGGGATTCTGCAGCCGCACGCGCTCCGCCTGCAGAATCACGTCGCCCCCCCCCGAGTTGAAACCCCGCAGCTGGCGAGCGCCGAGTGTCAGCTGACGCAAGTTTCCCCCAAAGCTGCCCTGTCCGTAGAAATCGAGGGAAGAGTAACTCAGCAAATCCAACACCCCGGCAGATTGCAAAGCATCGCGAAATCCCCCCTCAATAACCAACCCTGGGTTGGGTTGCAGAGCTCCGGGCGAGTTCAGCTCTAGGCTGATACGACCGGCACGCAGTGACACATTCTGCGAAGCGATTCCCGCCGTGGGGTCCACCACAAAGCCAGCTGCCGAGTCCAGGATCACCGAGCGCCCACTCAGTCGCACCCCAGAACCCAAGCTCAACTGCGCAGCGGCGGTTTCATTCACCCCGGAGCGCACCGTCTCGGCGGTCGCCGCAGAAGAAACCCGCGCCAACACCCCATCGCCTTCCACGCGAATGGGGCTGCCCGCCGCACCACCCCGCGCCAACACCGAACTGCCAGCGTTAAAGAAAAGCCCTTCTTTGGCCACCAGGAGAATTTCCGGCCCCGTGAGAGCTCGCCCAGCATTGGCGACCGTGACCCGACCGGAAGTCGCCTGCACCAAAGTGTGGCCATTGACCATGCTGCGGCTCCCCCCAATAAGCAGGCTGTCGGCGTTCCAACTGGAGAGAACCTTGCTGTCGAGGAAGGTTGTTCCCGCCGGGACACCGCTGGGAGAATTTCCGATCCAAATATCCGTCGGTGTGCTCAGATCCACGCGTGCGCCTTTACCCCCGGCGTCCGCAGAAGTCGCCAGCCCTCCCCGCAAAGTTAATCCCGTGCGAGCTTGCAGGTTGAGTCGGCCAGCATCCAGCGGCAATTCCTGGCGAGCTGCCCCCAGCTCCTGCGCCCGACGCGAGAGAAACTCGTTGGCAAAAAGCACCTCGTATTCTGCACGATCGCGCACTACCGCCGCTGGGAGAACTTCAAAGCCCCGTCGCACCACAACGCCGCTCCGCGTGACCCCGAGTCCACTGTCGCGAAAACCTCCGACCAGCCTCGATCCATCCAGACGCTCAACCGTTCGCAGCGGAGCATTTCCGGATGGAGTCACGAGAAATGCCCCAGGTAGCAGCGCGTAACGCGCCGGCAACAAGGTGTAGTAGCCCGCCGCCAGACCGGTGCTGCCCCCGAGGAAAATTTTATCGCCCACGCGCAACGAGCGATCAACAAAACCCGGATCTCCGGAGATTGGATTGAAGGGTGAAAACGGCGCATAGCCAAATCCATACCCGGGCAAAATGGCAAAGCGGTTGGACTGCCCCAGGATATCCTCTGGCCCGCCGTTACCAGGAATGAAACGGTAGGCAAAAAGATTTCCCCCACCGCGCAGATCCACCAATGAACCAGCCTCGGTGGTAATCTGGGCCGCCGAGAGCGAGACTCCCTTGGTTTGCAATCCCGAAGCGGTAATGTCCACACCCTGCGGATCAATCCAGGAATTGCCATCGGGGGTCACCCCATACGGCAACTGCAATCCCGCCCCGGTTACGGAAGTGAGACTGCCGCGGCCGAGGGTGAGTGAAGTTGTAATGGGGAAAGGAATGGTGTTCCCGGCGATGGGATCCACCGGTGCGCTGCCAAGCCCGTCCCACCCCAACTGGATGGCTCCAAATGGTGCCCGCAAGACTCCCAGTTGTTCGATTCTCGTGGCGTAGAGATTGAGTCGCCCCCCGGCTGAGAAGGGAGCCGGACGTAAGCTGCCACCCCGGATGACGATGGAGCCGAAATCCCCCGCTGCAGCGTTGGGATCATAAGCAATCAGATTCAGAGCCGTGGCCGTTGTGGGATAGACCTGCCCAGCTTCCAGCTCGAGTTTTCCACGGATGTGCACCGTGCCGGAACCGCGGATGTCACCGGTTGGAGCCGCCAGTCGCACACTGCCAATATTTTGGAAAGAGAGTGTGCCAAGATCAATCAAGTCTGCCCGCACCACCAAGGAACCCGGCCCGAAGGTGGGGGGAAAAAAGAGCTCGCTCGGTGTTCCAGCAAGGACTTGCTGGAAGAGCCGATTGGTTTGTCCTGGAGCGAGGGGCGTCTGGAAAACTTGCCCCAAGGAGACGTAAGGAGCTTGCAACTCCACCCGGCTATCGGCTCGCAAGACACCACCTGTTGCCACCCGCAGCCCCCGAGCTGCACGCAGAATCAACGGCCCGACAAACTCCACATTGCCTGGCAAATCAAGAAGGTCAAACCCCCCACTCCGGAAGTCGGTTGCGGCAAAGTAACCCCACCCCGGGGTGATTCCCCCGACCGTCAAGCTGGCCCCGGTACCCCTCAGCATACCTGCGGTCAAAATTGGCAGCCGCTCACTTACGGTGAGATTGATTTGATTGTCCGCGCGATTCCCATCCGGGGTGAATCTTCCGGAGCTCACCGCCAGACTTCCTCCGAGCGCCGATGGACCACCCGCGAAACCCCGCAGCGAGGCGCTGGAATAGAGCATCTCCCCACCCCGCAGGGTAATGGAGCCGCCATCGCTTTCCAACCAGGTCGGGATGCCTTGCACCGAGATCAACGGCCGATTCAGGCCGGAGTTCACCGGCAGCTCACCCGTCAGCAAGCCCAACTCCGCCGGAGTGAGATCTAGCTCACCCCGCGTGCCGGAGACATCCAGCACCGCCCCAGCTACCGCCGCAAGATTGCCTTGCACCGAGATGCTGCCCCCCGGCAGCACCACCCCGCGACGCCGCCCAAGGGCGTCCACCAGTGAGAAGGTGTCGCCGGCGGTTGAAAGCACACTTTGCGGTCCCAGATAGACCGTGACCAGGGGACTCAAAGCATCCGGGAAAGCACTGCTGGTGCGCGTCGCACCGGCCACAGCGATTTTCCCTCCCGGGGCATAGACGCGTCCCAAGATGTCCACCGTCTGACCTTGGAATCCCACTTCACCGCGCGGGCCAGCGAGAATCTCTGCTCCAGCCTGCAAAATCACACTCCCCCGCGCGCGTTGCAGGCCGGAAAAGCTATCCGTGGCCCCAGCCGCGGAAAAAGCGAAACGCGTGGGGGTGCGGTTGCCATCGGGAGCGACCACGAGTCGAGTTCCCAAAGAGCCATCCGCTTGGAAAGGATCGGCGGCCAAGCTCTGGTGGGCCACCGACAACCGGGTTCCGGAAACGATGTGCAAAGCTGGGGCAAAACGCCCAGTGCTGATTTGGCGTCCCACGCCCGAGAGGGCAAAAGTGCTGAAGCCCCCACGTTGGAAAAACTCCACTGGCAAATGCAGGATGCCATTGCCCGGGGCAGCACCTCCGACTTGCACCTGCTGCGCGCGCAACCGCAACTCTCCCCCCTCCTTGCTCAATCCGCCGTAGGCAGCGTAATTCCCCAGGAGCAATAACTCTCCTCCGATTTGTCCGGAGACCGCCGGATCCAACCCCGCCAGCAAACCGATGCTACCGCCATTCCCGTAGAGGATGTTGCCGCTGGTCAGTGTGGTCCGCCCCCCATTGACAAAAGCCAGGAGGCCCGCCGAAGCATTCAGGGCGCTGCCTGCTTCCAGCCGCACCGAAAGTGCTTCCAGGGTAATATCCCCGCCATCCAAAACAATCGGCAGTCGGCCCGGTTGCAGCGCCGTTGGGCGGTCATCCACCCGCAGCCCAGCGACATCAATCACCGCCCCCGGGGCCACGCGGACATAGCCTCGGGAAGGGTTCAGCGCGGGCAAAGCCGAGAGTAACTCCTGGGCAAAATCATACGGCGAGCTGTTATTGGCCATCAAGGAAACCCGGCCGCCGGGAATCACGATCGAGCCTTCGAGGTTCACCGCAGAGGCATTCACATCGAGTCCACCCCCAGGGCGCAAACGCACCGTAACCCCACGCCCAATCGTGATGGGCCCCTCCCCGTTATCAATCCGCAGAAATTGGAAGCCTTCCTCTTCCAGCTCCCGGGGACTAAGCACGACTTGCCCGGAGCGCGCGACGCCCAGCAGCGGGGCGTTGTCATCCGCATCTACGGTAAACTCTCCCGGAGCGGGCAGAAAGGTGCCATCGGCGAAAGAAATGCTCGGCGGCGTGGGTGAGGCTTCAAGATAGAGGGGCCGCCCGGGATTGCGCCGTTCGCCAACAAAGCGCAAATCCAGTGCCCCTCCTTGGGGAAGGTCGCTGGTGGCCACACTGCTTCGCAGCTGCCGCGGCCCCTCCACCACCCGGGCGCTCAGACGCCCATCCAATGCCATCGCCGGAGCCTGCAAAGCCACGCTCCCGGCATTTCCCCCACTGATGTAGCCCGGTTCATAACGCTCTCCAGTATAGACCAGCGGGATGCGGAAGGTGCTACTGAGCCCGTATTTTTCATTGGTTCGTGTCCAAGTGGCGCTAAAAAGCCCATCGTAAACGCGGTCAGGCAGGGCTTCGGAAATGTCGAAAATCTGGTTTCCGCTCCGCACTCGGGAAGTAATGATATTCGCCCCCTGCCAATCAATCCAACCGCCCGACACATCAATCACCGAGCCAGCCCGCGTGACCACGGAGTCTCCGGCCTGGAGATTGACCGTTCCACCATTGACCGTCAGCTCTCCGACCCCGCGCTGGATAAGTGCCACGTAACCCGAAACGTCACCGAGCGGAGTGCCGACCCAGTCCCAGCCAGCGTAGGTTCCGGTGCGCCGGAGGTCCACCGCCAAGCCCAAACCTCGGAGGATACTGGAGCGTTGTAGCGGCGATCGGGCCAGCTCGGCTCCGCGCAATTCCAGTTGCAGAATGTTTTGCGTGAGCGGTAGCCGCACGTTGGTGGAACCTGCCACGTCAAGCAAAGTGCCTCGGTCGAGATAAACCTGTCCTTGATTGAAGACCAACGTGGACTGCACTGAAGATACGGAAGCGATGGTATTGAAAATGCCTGCCCGGGCATTCACGCGGGCACTGGGAGCCTGTAAAATCGAGCCGGTGCCGAAGTAGATGTTGCGCCCCTGCAGGTTGATCTGCGAGTCCAAGGCCAGGCGCGTGCCGACGGTCTTCTCGTCGCTGGCCCATTCGGGGAGGATGCGCATCACCGACCCGGACTCGAGCCGCACTGTGCCTGTCTCTGTGGGCACAAAAGCGATGGAGGAGCCGCTGCCAAATTGCGGGTTCACCAGGGAATTGTAGAAGGCCAGGATATCCATGCGGCCGTTGAGCGAAACCGAAGTGGAGCTCTCGAGAAAACCCGCCTGGTTCACCGCTCGCCCCGCCAAGGCGATGTGTCCGCGGGCTGCTTCAATGAGCCCCGCTTGGGTCACCCGCCCAGCCGTGGCGGCGACGGTTTCCACCGCGACATTGTTGAGGTCATTGAGCCCGGAGACCCGCCCGACAAAAACATCCAGCCCCCGCAGGCTCGGATCATCTGCACTATGCGGAGTAAAGCCAATCTGCAATCCCGCCGCCAAAATTGTTTGCCCATCTGGCGTCAGGATTCGCCCGCGATTCGTGACATTCGGACCCGCCAAGACCACGCGCCCCCCACTTTTGGCCTCGTTGGTCGGAGCCCCGAGAATCGCGCCCGGAAGCACGGTCACATCCCCGATGCGTCCGCCATTGACTGTCAGATCGCGCAAACTGCCATCCAGGAGGAAGCGCACATTGCCAGGTTCCTGATTGAGGATCCCCCGGGCCACTTGGTCCATATTCAGCGAGAGGCTGGAGGCGACCAATCCCCGGGCGTTGACCTGGCTAGAACCGCCAAAAATGATGCCGTTTTGGTTGATGATGTAAACCTGACCCTGCGCGTTGATGCGCCCGAGAATCTGCGACGGCTGGCCGGTCGGGTCCGTAATCCGATTGAATGCTACCCACTTTCCGGCATCGGCGCCTCCGGCCCGTTGGTCAAAATTCACCGTGGTCTGCTTGCCGACGTTGAATTTGCTCCAGTGGAGAATGGCCTGTTGCGCGGTCTGGCGAATGTTCACCGTGGTGCGGCCGCCATCCTGACTTTGCGTGGGCGCGTTGGCCCCTTCCCAACGCGGATTGAGCACATCCACCTGGAGCCCATTCGGCCCAAGTCCATTGACCACGTTCGGCAAAGTCTGCGAAGGGTCGTTGGGATTGAGCCCGAGATTGTTGGGGCCTTGCATGGCAGCGGCACGCGCAGCCGCCTGCATGTTGCGCATGGCGGTGAGAGCTTGCGTGGTTTTCGCCAGCCGGTCCTGTTGCACCTGCTGGGCATAAGCCGCCGCCTCCGCGCCGGCAGATTGCCGTGCCTGGGCATTGCGGGGAGCACTAGCGCGGGCGGCACCACTACGCAGGATGTCCGCGTAGCCGACGGTGCTACCGCCGTAGAGGCAGAAAAGAGCCATCCAGCCGGCAAGGGCGTGTCGGAGAGGCAGGCGGTATTTCGGTTGCGGTTTCATGGGTTGGGTGCTGCAGCGAAGAAGCAGTTTTTATCGGCTCAGGGGTTGTCCTTGGACACCGGCGCGACCAAATCGCTCAAAACGAGCTCATTGATGGCGACAGGGTTTTCTTGCAGCAGACGGTTGAGAAACTCTTCCCGATTGAGGAGTTCGCGTTGGGCACGCAGCCGCTCCACCAACTGCGGACGAATTTCGTCCAGCTTGGCTTGGCGCGGCTCCTGGATTTCCAGAACTTTGACAATATGCCAGCCACCCGGGAGGCGCAGTGGCTCGGTGACACCCCCGACAGCTAGCTTGTCCACGGCCGCCAAGACCTCCGGTTGGATGAGGTTCTCCGGCAAGAGCCCAATCTCTCCGCCGCGCGCAGCGCTCTGCGGTTCCTCACTTTCCGCGCGGGCCAGCTCGGCAAAATCTGTTTTGGCAGAATCCAAGCGCTGCCGCAGATCTTTCACTTTGCGCTCGATCTGAATCGCCTCGACCTCGCTGGCCCCCTCCGGCACCGCGAGAAAAATTTGCCCCAGGCGCAGCTGCCGCGGCAGGGTGAGGCGGGCTTTGTTTTCTTCGTAGAAAGTTTTCACTTCCTCCTCGCTGGGAAAGCTCTCCGGCACCCGCGTGGAGGATTGGAGGAACCCTTCGGCAATCGCCGCTTGGCGGGCCCGCTCCAGCCGCTGCTGCACGTTGGGGCGTTTGTCATAGCCATCCCGCGTGGCCTGTTTGTAGAGCAGTTGCTGGATAATCAAACTGCGGACGATCTGGTTCATCGCGCCGGTATCTCCTTGCAACGCCGCGCGTTCCCGGATGTCCAGGCTGTCCAAAATCGGGCGCAAGTCCGCCACGGTGATCTGGCTATCGCCCACCCGGGCCACAACCTCGTCGGGCTTGGGCTCGGCAGCCCGCAGGCCAGCGGCACTCAGAATCAACAGAGCAAGCAGGGAGAAGCACTTCATGGTCAGGGAAAATTTTAGTTTGCTTTGGCGGCGGCGGCGGCGGCCGAGGCGGCGGCATCGCCGGGTTTGATGCGCTGATCGGCGAGCTTGTCGCCGTATTCCTGGGCGAGGGTCTGGAAACGGGCGCGCATATTTCCCGCGAAGGGTTCGCGGGCCAGGATGGCATCGCCGAGGGCATGGTTCTTGTAGCGGTCGAGAACTTCCAGAGCGGCCTTATACATCTCATGGTTTTTCGTCCGCTGGTCGGAAACGATGCGCTCGAGCTCGACTTTCTCCCGGGCCAGTTTAGCCCGCTGCATTTCGGTTTTGGCTGCCAAAGCACTGGCCTCTTTGTGGCTGGACTTCCACTTTTCGATCGCAACCTGCAGGCGCCCAATCTCCGCTTCGTAGGCTTCATTCTGCTCCTGCAGTAGCGCAATGGCGCGGTCGGCCATCGCTTTGTCTTCCGCCATGCGCTTGGTCGTCGCCTCGAGCTTCTTGGTCAGATCCTCAATCGTTAGGGCCTTGTCGGCATCCTGGGCCTGCAAGGTCGCCACCTGATTCTGCAGATCACGCACTTGCATGAGGGCATTGCGCGTGGCTTCGCGGAGTTTGGTCACTTCATCCGCGCCACCCGCTGCCGATGCCGAGGACAAACTGAGCAGAAGGCTGGCCGCAGCCAGGCTGAGATAACAAAAGGTTCGCTTCATAACTTAGAACTTGCCGTTGATATCAATTTGCAGGACGTCGGTTTTGTAGGTTGGTCCGGCGATGCTGCTGGCTCCCATCCAACGAATCCCAAGCCAGACATTCGGCGAGAGAGCCAACAGCCCGCCGGCGGTGAAGCCCTGCATGTTGGTGCCGCCAAGGCCGAAGTCCGAGTCATTGAAGGCATCCACGACCGCATCCGCTCCGATGTAGCGGTAGCCGAAGCCCAGGCTCCAATCCCAACGCTTCTGCAACTTGGCCGCCCCGACTTTCAACTCGATCAACCACGCGGTATCTGTGCCGACGTATTGCCCGAGCACGTCGGAGAAATCGTCATCCGGAATCGGCCCCCGGTTATTGACCGCCTTGGCATTAATGTCGCTGAAGTTCCAGGCCATGTTTTTCGTGAATTCCCCAACCAGCGAGACTTGGATGGGCTCAAAGCGATTCCAGGTAAGTTGGCCGGTGAAGGTCAGGTTCTGGAAAGGCGTGGCCAGGCCGAAATACTGCCACTGGTTTTTGGTGCCGAAGTCGTTGGAGACATCAGGAATGATATTGCGCAAAGCCATGTAGGTATTGCCCTTCTGGGCAAAGGAAGGGCGGCTATTATCCGTGTCCCCCGCATCGGAAGCGCTCAGCGGGACGAACGGGGAACTGAGTTTCCCCTCGATGTTATAGAAATAATAATAGGAGAGCGCCGTTTTCAGATTAAACTCCTGGCCCAGCTTCAGCTCCGTGCCACCCTGAATCCCGAAAAGATATTTGTCGTAGCTGGGAAACTTCTGCGGGTTGTTGGTGGCGAAGTTGAGATCGGTATTGAAGACCGGGAAAGCCCCGGCATTGAAGAAGGGACGTAGCCAACGCGTGGGTGAGAACTTGGCATTGATGGCAATCCCGTCGAAACCGAGGTCATCGTCGAAAATCAGCGGCGTGGAGAAGAAAGGATTATCCATGCGGCCAACCTGAAAGCGCAGGGTATGCTGATCGAGGATGCCCAGCTCGTAGGCCATAAAGGCCCGGTCCAGCCAGAGGGCATACTTGGTGAAGTAGCCCGGAGTGCCGCTGCCCTGGTTGGTCGAGACCGGGTTGTTGTTGTTTCCCGTCGCGACGCGAAGCCCGGCGACAAAATTATCCCCCAAGTCTAGCATGGCCCCGAAACGCACCCGGGTAAGGAAGTAATTACGATTTTGGTCCACATTGATCTGCGGGGAAAAAACATTGCCCGTGACATCGAAGGGCGGACCATTGTTGATGGCATTGAAATTCGGGAAAGCACCCGTAGCATCATTGCCGCTCGGGTAGTAATTGCCTTGCCAGCGGAAACGAAAGTCGGCCAACGGCTTGATGCGGCTCACCCACCCGGGGACCTCTGGACCCAGCAAAAAGCCACCGCCTTTGACTTCTTCGACGACGTCAAACTTAATTTGTTCGCGCAGCTCCTGCTTGACCACTTCAGGCACGTAGGTCACCCGCACATCGGAGTCGTTGGGTTGCGGCATCGAGTCCTCAAAATTGAGTTGCTCAGCCGTGACATCGGCGGCGACGATTTGGGCGATCTCTACCATTTCCGCCTGGGACTGCGCCCGCGCGATTTCCGCTTCGGCTTGCGCCTGCGCCACCATCCCCTGCGCCTCTTCCTTGGTAAGGATACCTTTTTTCACCAGAAGGTTGATCAGGTTGATCGTGACGTTGGTGGTGGGAGTGGGAGCTTCGATGGAAGAAACACGCACCGCATCTCCCTCGGCGGCGATGCGTTGCTCGGCGGCTCCAGCCTGTTGCGGCAGAGGATCCACCCCGACTTCGGGCTCAGGGATGGGATTGGGTTCGACGGGGGCATTTGCCGGGACGGTTTCCGTCACGGTGGTCTCCTCAGCCACCACGGGAGTGGTCTCCGTCATTTCCGTTTCCACCATCGCCGCACCGGGCTCCGGAGTGGCTTGGGGAACACCTGCAGTCGAAGGTTCGGGCACCACCTGAGCGACCGCTTGGCTCAAGATCGCCGCCGGATCGCTGGAGTTTTTTACTGCGGCAGCGATCCGATTCACCTGGGTCGAAAGCGTGCCCAGCGCATCCGTCGGCTGGCTTTCCCCTTTCGCGACTTCCCGCACCGTCTCCGTGATCGTCTCGACCGATTCGGCAATCGCGTCCGGCGAGGAGGAAACTTTCTCCACCACCCCGGGCACCTCTTCCTCTTGCGCTAAAAGGGGGCTGCCTATTCCACTCGTGGAGGCCAGCAGCAGAACTCCGAGGCAGGGTCTTCGGAAACGCGAGGTTTTAGCAAAGTGGAAAAGTTTCATCGTGGTGGACGGTTGGGGCAGGAGGTTAGGGCCGTTGGCCAGTGATTCGCATGACGATGGGCATCGGCATGCCGTCCGGGGGAGCTTCCGGGAGTTGCAACCCGGTAAGAACTTCGTCGCGCAAGGCTGCATCCAGTTTGGGGTCACCGGAAGTCCCGCTGAGCGCGACCCGTGTGATGCGTCCGGTGGCATCGGCCCAAACGCGGATTTTCACGCTCAGGCTGGCACTGCGCGTCTTGCGATGACTCTTGAGGGCTTCGGAAATCGTGCGTTGGATTTTCCCGGCGTAGGCCCCGAAGCGGGAACCACCGCCTCCGCCACCCCCGATGCCGCCAAAACGCCCACCCCCGCCCTTGGTGCCTAGTCCAAAGCCGTCCGGTGGACCATCGCCAACAATGCCGGTGCCCAAGACAGGTGCGGGACTCTCCGCAGCAGGCTCGGGTTCAGCCTCGGCGGCTTGCTCGGGAACAAATTCGGTCTCCTGCTGGATCTCGGGTTCGGGAGGGCGTTCGCGTGGCGGAGGAGGAGGGGGCGGAGGGGGTGGCGGAGGAGGAGGGGGCGGCAGAGCGACGTTGACGATCGAGGGAGCTGATGGCGCGGAGGACTTTTCGCTCCCGAAACCTAAGACCAGCCAGGCAATCGCACCCAAAAACACGACCCCACCCACAAGCAGAAGCACCCGGTGCTTTTGCCAGAATGTCGGTTCGTCTTCGTCGTTCCATTCCATGGAGCAGGCAGATGGTTAGTGTGGGTTGCAGAACGGTGCGGCAGACTACTCGGGAGGGGCGGTAGCCAGGCCAATCTGCGTGATGCCCAGGCGCCCCAGAACATCCAGAACGTCCATGATGCCTTGATATTGGGTCCCCCGGTCTCCGCGCACGACCACAGGAAACTCTGGATTGGCCGCCTTGTGCTCGCTGAGACGCTGTTCCAGCTCCGCCAGGGTCACCGGCACCGTATCCAGAAAGACCTGGTTTTGGTTGTTAATCGTGATGGCCCGACTTTTTGGACCGCCCAGAGCGGGAGCGGTGCTGCCTTTGGGCAGGTCCACTTTGATGCCCTGCACCCCGGCAGTGGTCATGATGATAAAAATCAACAGCAGCACCAGATAGAGATCCACCATCGGCGTGACGTTGATATCGTCGTAAGATTTTTGATCGGCTTGCATAGTTGGGATGGGTTAGCCTTGGCGCGGCCCGGGCGTCGCCGGAACTTCGTCGCGCACTGCATCGGAGAGGACCGCCGGAGCATCAGGGCCGCGGCCATGGATCGGCGGCGGCACTTCCATCTCCGGCACGAGGATGAAATTTTTCTCGGCCGAGGGCGGGTAAAACTCGGCGATTTTGGCCACAAAGTCGTCAATGAAGACTTCCATCGAGCTGAGGACATTTTTGATGCGCCCGCTGAGATAGCTGTAAATGAAGAGCGCCGGAATGGCCACCAACAGCCCGAAGACCGTGGCCAACAAGGCGCTGGCGATCCCCGGAGCGATCGAGTTCACTTCCACTTCGCCCGTCTTGGCAATAAGGGCGAAGGTGATCATCACCCCGACCACGGTTCCGAGAAGACCCACATAAGGCCCACCGGCAATACCGATTGTCAGGAAAACGATGCCATTGTTGAGCCGATGATTTTCATGCACCAGTCCGGCATCCATGGAGGCCCGAATGGCCTGCATGGAGCGCGCCGAGAGGCCATCCATCTTAACCTTGGCCTTGCTGCCAAGGCGGGATTCGATTTCCTCCAGACCGGCGTGGTAGATGTGGTAGAGCGGCGAGTCACGCAATTCCTTTTGTTGCTGCCGTGGAAGTTTTTTTGCCAGGGCCGTCATTTGGTCCTCTTTGTTCTCGTCGAGGAGATTCATGTCGCGGGTGACCTCCTTCCAGAGCTTGAAGAAGATGTCGTTCCCCTTCTGCAGTTTGTTGAGATAAAAGACCTTGCCAATCCCTACCGACCATCCGACCAAGATCATGATGATACACACCCCGACGGCGATCCAGCCGTCGAACATCATGTTCGCGGCAATGTCGCCGAAGAGCATCACGTGCTCGAGGGTCTCGTTGTGGCCACCACCCCCTTCGTCATCCCCTACCACCAGAAGCTTCAGGCTTTCCTCCGAGCCCGACTGGTTGATGGCTGCCAACAAGATGTTCGGGGCGGGACGGGTCGCTTTGGCCACCACGAGTTCGTCCATCTCACCGATGAACCCTGGCCGTCCGGTGCCGCTAGCCGGGTCTTCCGCACCAATGACGAGGGTGGAATTCAAAGCAGGCGTGGCGGCTGCCAAGCTGGCAAAGGGCTTGCCATTTACGAACAGCTGCATGGTTCCCTGCCCGGCGACTAGGGCCACCTGGCTCCAGCGATTTTGCGGCAGGGGGGTGGCGCCAGCCTCTGGGATGCTGCGGCGGGGGGCTCCTCCGTCGCTTACTTCAACATAAGGCACCCCATCGGCCAGGCCCAGTCGCAGACTGCCAGCTTCCCCAACGCGACTGAACCAGACTGCGTCGGCAGCTTGGGATTGCGGCTTGAGCCAAGCCTGGATGGTCAGATCGGTTCCAGCGGGGAACTCCAAAGTCGGGCTCGGGTTGACCCGGATCGGATTGCGGCCAAGGAATCGCACTCCTGTGCCAATGATGGCTCCTTCGGCGGGCGTGCCAGCATTCGCGGCGTTATTCCCTGCTGGACTGGCATCCCGGGCCGGTTGGTTGCGCTCCGCAAAATGGTAAGCCAGGACCGTGGCCGGGTCGAAGGTGGCCAAAGCATCCACGGCAACTTCCTCGCCCCCCGCCTGGTTCCCGTAATAAAGCCAAAAGGAAGTCTGTTGTCCGTCGGGAATCTCCGGCACCCGCACCCAGACAAAGCCCTCGTTCATGAGAGCATCGTAGCTTTCGACTTGGTGGGAGAGCACCGTGCTGCCGTCTTGCGAGAGGAACCGTAGATCCGAGCCATCTTCCTTGGCGGCGGCGAAGTTGAAGTTTCCCGCATGTAGCCGAACCAGGACGACCCCGTTCTCGACCGCCCCACCGAGTTGCACCCCCGTGCTGGAGGTATCCAGGGCCAGTGCTTTGCGCACCGCCCATTTTTTGTCCCACCATTTGCCTTCCGCCTGCGCGGAGACCAAGCTGGTGGCGCAGACTAACCCGGCGAGAAGCAGCGGAGGGAAAGTTTTCAGCGTTGCGAGTTTCATAGAGAAATAGGTTAGAAGTCCGCCCAGACGCGGAAGGTCACGAGCAGGGAGTTGGCCACCGAGGGCTCCTGGGTGATGAGCGGGACGCCCATATCCACTGACCCGTTGAGGTAGCGGTAGAGTTTCATGCGGCTGCCGCCTCCGACCCCTACGAGGGTGAAAGCGGAGGTTTGCTCTGGGAGGGGGTCGTTGAGAGTCCAGTAGCCCGCATCCACAAAGCTGTAGATGCGCCACTCATTGCCTTCCCCCATCCAGGAGAGGAGGTTGGGACTACGTAATTCGAAAGTGGTCGCCACCGCGTTGTCCCCGAGCACCACCGCTTCCAGGTATCCGCGCACCGTGTAAAGCCCTCCGCCGGCAAATTGTTCGCTATCAATCAAAGGCTGCCCGCTGACCTGGCCCTGCACTTCGCCGTAAGCCTGGAAGCCGAACGGCAAAGTGCGGGCGTGCGAGAGGTTGCCCCGGAAATAGATGTAACCCCCGTCGGTGCCAAAACGCCGATTATTGAACTCATCCACGTTGCTCCAGGCTCCGCGCGCGGCAAAGTTCACCGTGCCGCCAAGCTCGGTCTGATACCCTTCGCCAAACCACCCCGCATTGTAAGAAAGGGTGAATGGGAAATAAGTCACCGGGGAGCTGATCGGGTCGGCTCCCGGGACGGTGTAAAGATCCTGCCCGAAACGCTTGTAGTCCCAACCAACGGAGGCGCTGTGATAGAACCCTTCGCCCATCGGCAGGGTGTAGATGAATCGCAACCCAACGATTTCCCCGTTCCCTGCAGAGGCCGCTCCGCCCTGGGTGGAGACGTTGCTGTTTTGCCGCGTCCCCTGCACCATGAGACTCAGATTGTCCACCCAGGGAATTGGCAGGAGGTAAAAACCGGTGTAAATGAGCGCATCGTCCACGTTTTGCGGAGCCACTTGGAACCCCACCCCGACGGTGTGCCCCTCCTGCCACAAATTGGTATAGCGAGCGGAGAGATCGAGGCGCAGCGGCGTGGTGTTGGGGCTATACCGGTTGTTAAGCTCCAAGGCCGCGTGGAAGGGGAAGGTGTCCTGCACCTCAAGGTCAATATCCACGGTGCCCGCTTCGGCCCCGGGTCGCAGGCTGGGAATGACCCGACGGTCCGGGTGCCGATTTAGAGCCAAAATGTCCCGCTGCACCTCATTGAAATTCGGCACCGTCCCCTCACGCAGACTTTTTGCCTGACGCTTGATTTTTTCGATATCGAAAAAGCGCGACCCCGTGACCCGGAGCCGCCCGACGGGTGCTTCGTTGACGCGCAAAAATATGATTCCCCCGCGACCGCGTTGCTGGGGAATTTCGACGCTCACGGTCTGATAGCCTTTTTCGTGGAAAGCGCGCTCCAAGGCCCTGCGAGCTCCCTCCAGATCGGCCAAGGTCCGCTCGGGGCCCAAATAAGGATAGACGGCTTTGCCAATCTCGTTGGCATCCAGTTTGCTCGAACCTTGCACGCGGAATTCGCGCACGAACAAACGCTGTTCTTCCTGCCCCGCATCCGGAGCTGACTGGACGGATTCCACTTGGCCGGGCTCTTCTCCCGAGTGCTGGGCTGGATCTTGGGCACGCCCTGACGTAACCCCGGCAACCCAGGCCAGGCCCAGGGTCATCAAGGCAGCAAAAATCGGAGCCCCCGCGCAGGCGGGAGCCGCTGGAGAAGAGAGCACCATATCAGAGCAGGTCAGACTTAAGGCCAACTAGGCGAATACCCGGGAGGGTTGTTTTGTCACAATCTTGTAACATTTCCGCTGCCGTGATGCCGGCATTTTCGCCTCCATACTCGATTTCCCACCCTGGCCCCTGGCAAAATCTCGTTCCGGGCAAATCGAAAGCATTGCGCGAGGCGGAAAAGCTGTTTACTAAGGAGGCTTATGTCTCGATTGCCCTCGGCTCCAGCCGACGAAGTGGACTCTCAACTTTACCTGCGTGCTTTTCGCACCATGCTGCAGGCGCGTTTGCTCGAGGAAAAGCTCGCCAGCCTTTACCGGGGCGGCTTGATCAAAGGCGGAGTCTTCCTGGGACGCGGGCAGGAGGCTCTCAGCGTTTCGGTTGGGATCCACCTGCGGCCAGGGGATATTTTTGCCCCATTGATTCGTGACCAGGCCGGGCGCATGGCTTTCGGAGATACAGCTTTGGATACTCTGCGCACTTATCTCGGCTCCCAACTGGGCTCCATGCGCGGCCGGGACGGAAATATCCACCGCGGCCGACCGGCAGAGGGATACTACGCCATGATCAGCCACCTGGGCGCCATGATCCCGGTTGTGGTGGGGGCATTGATGGCGCGGCGTTTTCGCGGAGAGACCGGGGTGGTCGGGGCCACCTGCATCGGGGATGGCGGCACCTCGACCGGTGCTTTCCACGAAGGACTTAACGTCGCCGCCGTGGAAAAAGTCCCTCTAGTCCTTGTGGTGGCCAATAACCAATATGCCTATTCGACACCCAACGATCGGCAATACGCCTGCGAAGACCTGGCCGACAAGGCCAAGGGTTACGGGGTGCCGGTGCATCGAGTGGATGGCACCGATCTCGCCGATTGCCTGAAAGGTGTCGGCCGTGCCATCGCCGAAGCCCGCCACGGAGGAGGTCCCCAGTTGGTCGTCGGCAAACTCCTACGCCTCGTGGGCCATGGCGAACACGACGATTTCCACTACCTCAACAAAGCCCTCCTGAAAGAAAACTTCGGAGCCGATTGCCTCCATAAAGCCGAGATTTCCCTGGTGGAAAAAGGCTGGGCAACTGCTGAGGAGATCGCTGGCTGGCGAAAGGAATACGCCGGGGAGTTCGACCTGCTGGCAGCTAGAGTGCTGCGAGAACCGAGTCCCGATCCCGCTGAGGAGGTCTGGCAGGCCATCTCCTCGAGCGAGCTTTTGGATGCCCAAACAGAGGCCCCCCGATGAGCATCACCTATCTGGAAGCGATCCGCGAAGCCCAGGCCCGAGTCCTGCGGGAAGATCCACGCGTGTTTCTCTACGGCCAAGATATCGGCACCTTCGGCGGGGCCTTCAAAGCGACAAAAAACCTCGCCAAAGAATTTCCGGGGCGCGTGCTGGATTCGCCATTGAGTGAAGACGCCATCATTGGGGTGGCGGTGGGCGCGGCCATCGAAGGAATGCGCCCGATTGTGGAAATGCAGTTCGCTGATTTCTCCACTTGCGGCTTCAACCAGATTGTCAATCAAGCCGCGACCCTCTTTTATCGCACCCAAGTCCCCTGCCCGATTGTGGTTCGCTTGCCCAGCGGAGGGACTTCCGGGGGCGGGCCCTTCCACAGCCAGAGCATGGAGGCGATTTATGCCCATTACCCTGGACTGGTAGTCATGACTCCGGCGACGGTGGAGGATGTCTATAGTATGTTGCTGCAGGCGGTGGCGATTGACGATCCGGTGATCTTTTGCGAACACAAATTTCTCTACTATCACCTGAAGGCCGAGCAGCTCCCCGAGGAAGCCCTGCCGGTTGGCAAAGCCCGGATCGCGCGGGCTGGACGCGATGCCACCATCGTCACCTACGGAGCCATGCTGCACGAGAGCATTGCTGCCGCCGATGAGATCCGGCAGGATGGTTACGAGTTGGAAATCGTGGATCTGCGCACCGTCAAACCGCTGGATACCGATACTATCCTGGGCAGCGTGGCCCGCACGGGACGCCTCTTGGTGGTCAGCGAATCTTGGCCTTGGGGTGGAGTGGCTGCCGAAGTCATTGCCCGCGTCACGGCCGAGGGTTTCGAGTTATTGGATGCGCCTCCGCAGCGCCTCAATGCCAAAGATACCCCAGTGCCTTACCACCCCAACCTCTGGGCCGCCCACCGCCCCACCGCCAGCACCGTCGCTCAAGCCGCCCGCCGCCTCCTCCACCTCTAGTTTCTCACACCCATGCGCCGAATTCCCATCCTCATGCCGCAACTCGGTGAGTCCATCGCCGAAGCCACCATCGTCCGCATGATCTTTCCCGAGGGGGCCGAAGTCCCGCAGGATGCGGAAGTGCTCGAGGTGGAGACCAACAAAGCCACGATGGGGGTTACGGCTCCCAGCGCGGGCAAAATCATCGAGTGGCAGGCCAAAGAGGGGCAGAGCTATCCGGTCGGGGCGACCCTGGGTTATTTAGAAATTTCTTCTGCAGAGGCCAGCCGGTTGGGCTTCGATGAGGAACCTGACGAGGCCCCCGCTCGCCCGCCCGCCAAAGCTGCGGCTCCCCAGCCTCCGAAAGCCGCAGCACAAAAAGTTGAACCTACCGTCAAAGGCGGCCTTCCTGTTCCAGCGCGCGCTGCCGGAGCAAGTTATCTCTCCCCGAGAATGAAAGCCCGCATGGCCGAGCTGGGTCTGCACGCCGCAGATCTGGCCGGGATTGCCGGACGCGGAGCCGGGGGGCGCGTGACCATCGAAGATCTGGAGCGCTTTCTGGAGGATTTGGAACGCAATCGTATCACCCCGGCCTCAAGCATGCGTGTCGCCGTAGCCGATGCCATGCGGCGTAGTTGGACCCGCCCTCTGGCCACCGTGGGCTTACCGGTGCAGATGGACCGCATCTTGGAACACCGCAAAACCATCGAGGGCCGCCCCGGCCCTACCCTTTACGCTATCCGGGCTCTGGCCATCGCTCTGGGTGAAAACAGCGCCCCCGCCGGCCGACTGGTCGGAGAGCGTATCATCCATCCGCGCTCGATTGATATCGGTTTCGCCGTCGAAGCCGAAGAGGGGGTGCTGGTGCCAGTGATTCGTAATGCGGATCAAGCCAAACTCTCGGAGCTGATTAGCCGCTACGATCGTCTGGTGGATTTGGCTCGTCAACGGCGTCTGCCCGCTGGTGAAACGGGCGGCTCCATTGCGACGATCACAAATTACGGGGTCTTTGGACTGACCATGGCCACTCCGATTCCTCTGCCCGAGCAAACACTGCTTCTCGGGATGGGGGCCGGACAGGTCGTGCCCCGTTGGAACAAAGCCAAGCTGGTTTTCGAGCCCGCCACGGAGGCGGTCTTCACTTTGAGTTTCGATCACCGGGTCTTGGATGGCGGGGCTGCGGGACGTCTTCTCCAACGGGTGAATGAGCTCCTGAATCATCCCGAAGAACTGTAACCTTCCGTGCCGAAAGAGACCTCTCCCCAGCAGACCGGGGCGGTTTCTTTGCTCGGCCCACTGCAACACCGCGAATACCGAACCTTTTGGCTGGCTTCGTTGGGAGGCAATTTGGGCAGCCTCATGCAAGGGGTAGCGGTGGCTTGGATTATTACCGGAATGACCACCGCACCTTGGCTGGTGGCCCTGGTTCCGGTGGCGGGCTCGCTGCCTTCCTTGTTGATCTCTCTGCCTGCGGGAGTTTGGGGCGATCGGCATGGTCGAGCGAAGGTGTTGCGGGCCTCTTCTCTGTGGATCGCAGGGGCTTCTTTCACGCTGGCGACCCTGACCCTGCTGGGAGCCATTGCGCCGTGGTCGCTGCTCTTGCTTTTGTTCCTTTCCGGCATGGGGCACTCGGCCCGTGTCCCCTCCTGGAACGCCTCGATCCAAGACTTGGTGCCCGGCGAAAAAATCGCGCCCGCTATTTCCCTCAATAGCATGAGCTTCAACGGGGCGCGCACCGTTGGGCCTTCCCTCGGTGGACTCTTGGTGGCCCTGGTCGGCGCGGGTTGGGTCCTGCTCCTCAATGCCTTTCTGGCCTTGGGAGTTTTTTTCGCGGTCGGGACCTGGCGCCCGCAGGAACTAAAATCGGCTGCGGGTGAAAGTTGGGGCTCGGCTCTCCGCAAGGGGGTGCGTTTGCTCGGAGCCTCCTCCCCGCTGCGACGGATTCTCTCTCGGCTGGCCTTGCTCAACTTGGCTGCCTCCGGGCTGTGGGCTTTTCTGCCCCTCATCGGAAGAGACCGACTGGCCCTTTCCTCGTGGCAGTATGGTTTGTTGCTCTCGTCTTTGGGCGTGGGGGCCATCCTTGGCGCAGCCTTGGCTCCACGCCTACGCAACTGGATCGGCCCGCGCCTCATGGTCAGCCTGGCGGCAATGTTTCTTGGGTTGTGCCTCTTGGCACTGGCACACCTGCAGAGTTACCCTTCCGCTCTGTGGACTGCCTTTGGCTGCGGCTTGGCAGTCGTCAATGCCAACATCAACCTCAACGTGAGCTTCCAGACTCGGGCGCCAGCTGAGGCCCGAGGGAGGTTGCTGTCTTTCTACTTCCTGACTTTCGAACTGGGCCTGGCCGGAGGCGCGGCAATCCAGGGCTTGTTAGCCAGTTGGACCAATATCCCGAGCGTTCTCACCGCAGCGGGAATTTTCCTTCTCGCCAGCCCATGGATGGTGCCCCGGCGCAAACCGGGACCATCCATAGGTGTCGAGGAGAGAAACTCCGCAGACCGGGGCGGTTAGTCTTCGCCCTGGGCTTTGGTGAAGCCGGGTTTGCCTTCAATTTCTTCCAGCTTCTCGATGTGCATCCACCGCAGACCTTTGGATTCCAACGCGGCAAGATAGGCGGCAAGCTGGTCCGCCGACGGGAAAGAATCGGCAAAGTGACGGCAACGCCAATGGTCCACGCAGGCAGTTTCCGCTCCGCGGGAAGGATACACCTGGGTGCCGCGGTTGGAAATCATCTTCAGGCGCAAGCCAAATTGCGGAGCGAGCTGGCTCATGCAGTCGCCCAACTCGGCCGCTGACCAGCGGCTTTCGACAAAGATATCGCAACCGCGAGTTTGCCTTTGGGAAACCGGATTCGACATCGGCACCTGGTTGCTGGAGAGCGTGGGCAGAGGAGCTTCGCGCGAGGCAAGGCGGCTGGGTTTTTTGCCTAGGTTGGCAATCACCGCATCGGCAAAGGCTTGGGTGCCAACTGGGTTTTGCACCCCCGGGACATCGCGGGTCACGGTGCGACCTTCTTCGAAGGTGTAGAGAATGGCGTTCTCCAATTGTGCCGCAGCAGCAGGCTCGCCGATGTAACGCAGCAGCAAGGCACCGGAGAGGGCCAACGCGGTCGGATTGGCCACATCTTTTCCGGCGTATTTGGGAGCTGAGCCATGCACAGCTTCGAAAATACCGATCCCATCTCCGAGATTCGCCGAGGGAGCGAAACCCAGGCCTCCAATAAGCCCCGAGCCGAGGTCGCTGATGATGTCGCCGTTCATGTTCGTGGTAATGATCACCGCAAACTGCTCCGGCTTTTTCGCCAGCTGATGAGCGCAATTATCAATGATGATGTGGTCGGCTTGTAAATCCGGATATTCGGCCGCCATGGCCTCAAAGACCCGCTTCATCATGCCTTCGGTGAACTTCATGATGTTGGCCTTCGTGGCGCAGTGGACTGAAGTACGGCCCTCCACCTTGGCCAACTCGTAACCCGCGCGAATGATTTTCTCGCAACCAGGACGGGAAATCAGTTTGAGACATTGCGCTACGTCCGGGGTCTGCATGTGTTCGATGCCAGCGTAGAGATCTTCCACGTTTTCCCGGACCACGACGAAATCAATCCCCCGTCCAGAAAAGGGAGTGGTCACACCCGGAACTTCGCGCACCGGGCGGAAGTTGGCGTAGGTTTCAAAAAGTTTGCGCAGCGTGACGTTGGCAGATTTTTCGCCAAAGCCGACCGGAGTCTCCAGCGGGCCTTTGAGCACGCAACGGGTGCGGGAAATGGAAGCCACCGTGTCGTCCGGCACTCCGGAAGCGATGCCAGCCCGGAACATTTCCGCCCCGGCAGGTGCTTCTTCCCATTCGATTTTTACCCCGGTTGCGTCCATCATTCGCCGGGTGGCGCGCATGATTTCCGGCCCGATCCCGTCTCCGGGAACACACGTTACTGCATAAGTTTTATTCATAATTCGTTTCGCAAAGGTGTTCTCTATACACCACCAAGGCTGCACTATGCAACCCGGCTTGTATCGCACTCGGCCGCTCCCTTTGGAGGCACTGTGCCAGCACCCGTGCTGCCAACTCCCCAGTCGGCAGATTTTGCCCGCTGCCCGCTTCACAGAATGCGGTCTGTCCCGGCAGTTGGACAATGATGCAGAAGTTTTCCACCCAGGCTCCTTGAAAGTCCTCCGTCGCAACCAAAGGCGATCCGCCGAGCGCCAAAGGACGGCGGGAGCTAACCCAGTAAACAGGACGGTGGGTTTGACTGGCAAGAAACACGTCTTCCGGGGAGTCGAGATTGAGAATTACGGGCGCGATGGCCGGAGTAGCGGCGTTCATGGTGCCGTCAGGCTAGGCGGTGACCTGCCATCGGTTTGCCAACTTGCGGGAACGCTTTTACGCCATCGTGCTGCGGCGAAAGTTTTTCCATTCGTGGTTGGCCTACCTACTGCTTGTCGGTCGGCCAAGAAATGCGGCTGACTAATTAACACTGCCAGACCTCACGCGCCAAGGCGCAGCGGAGAATGGATTGGCTGTTCGTAGAGGGTCCAGGTGCGCGCGCGCGTGGCTCCAATCATCTCGGCATTGCCAAGGATCTCGGCGTTATTCTCGTCAATCCATCCCAACTGGGCATCACGGAAGCGCTTTTTGGCTTCGCGAAATTGCTCCAGAAGCAACCACCCATGCAAGCCGCCCTTGGAACGGTGCGCGGGAGTGATGCCATAAACCATCTGTCGCCCCGTGCGAATGCGCCGACTTTTTAGCAGGAGAAGCATCTGGGCGGTGCGCAAGGCGACCGGTGTGCGTTTGGTGAGGGCCAGAAGCTCATTCAGATTCGGTAGAGAGAGCGCCACCCCCACGGGATGGTTGTCCGCCTCGGCGATGAGCATCATGCCAGGATCGGCAAAAAACCGCAAATCTTCCGCTGCTTCGGTGAGCTCGTCGGGTTCGATAGGAATGAAGCCCCAGTTGTTTTGTAGGGTCGAATTATAGACTTCCCGCACCAAGCCGAGCTCCTCTTGCAAGCGGCGCAAATTCATCGGTCGCAGACGAAAAGATCCCCTGGCGGCGGCGCGCCGGGCAATTTTCTCCACCCGCTCAGGCACCTCCAAGCGATGCAGTGGCAGATCAAAACCGTAGAGCCGATGCACTGGTTGCAGCCCTTGTTCCTCAAGCAACCTTGGGTAATAGGAAGGATTCCAAACCAAACCCAAGTGTGTGGACTGGGCAAAGCCTTCCGTAAGAAGCCCGGACTCTTCATTGATGCTGGGATGATAAGGGCCGCGCAAAACCCGCAGACCTTCGATCCGCAAACGAGCCCGCACTAATTCCAGCAATCCCTTCACCGTCGCGGAATTATTTTCCGCGGCAAAAAACCCAAAGAAGCCCACCTCGTCGCGGTGATAGGCGTTGTGGGTGCGATTGATGATCGCGGCGATACGGCCGACCGGTTTCTCCCCGCGCCACGCGATGTAAGGCACGATGGTGCCGTGCCGACGATGGAAAGCAGAGTCCGGCCGCAGATGCTTGGCAATCGTGCCTGGAAAAGGCGGAACGAAACACGGCTCATGCCGATGCAGCAACTCCGGAATCCGCTCAAAAAGCCGCCACTGAGCAGGAGAGTTAGCGGGCAGGATGCGAACCGGAGATTGGGTGCTCATGACCTCCGGCGCCACCGGCTTCCTAGAGCCCAAGTCAGTTGAAATTTGCGGCGGGTTTCCCGCAGAAGAAACGGAAGCTCGCAGGTCAATTCCAAGGAAAAATCCACCTCCAGAGCCCGCCGCAGATAGGCGAAGGATTCCTCATCTCCGGGATGCCCACCCAACCAATTCTCTGGGGTAGTGAACTCTTCCAGCCAAGTAAAGGGAGTGGTGAGGAGGAGGAGCCCGCCGGGTTTCACCAAAGAAGGCAAGCGCCGCAAGAAGGCGGCGGGATCAGCTAGTCGGCATAGCAAATTGGCCGCCAGCACCAAATCAAAATCCGCCAAATCAGGAGGCAGAGCCGTGGCATCTCCGCGGGCAAATTCCACCCGCTCAGGTCGTGAATCCGGCGGGAGGTGGGCGGTGAAAGGTCGGGTGCGCCAACCTTCTTCACGCACCGAAGTGGTCAACCGACCATGCTCGCGCAGCGCATTGGCGGCCTGGACAAAGGCCGCAGAGTAGTCCAGTCCCAGCACCGATTCAAAGCGACGACTCAGAGCAAAGGTGGAGCCTCCCACAGCACAGCCGATGTCCAAGGCGGTTGCTCCGCCGAAGCCCACCACACCTTGAGATAGGGCCTCAACCAGCCGCTCGGCGAAGCCAAAAACTTTATCAGGGAGCCAGTCACCCTCGGATCCGACCACCTCCTCCCTCCTTCCGTAATGGAACAGAAGATACTCGGAAAGGAGTTGGCTGGATTCGTAGGGATTCTCGGGCACGGAAAAGTCAGCTCGCTAGCAGACTTTCGAGATACTCAGAGGGCTGATAATTTTCGAGCAAAACTTCCACTTTTCCGTCGCGCTGCATCCTTGCTTGGCGGAGGCCAATTTCCGGAGTTTTGTGCGGGGCAAAGAGAATGTCGTCGTGGGTAGCGTTTTTACTCTGAGCGAATTTTTCCGGGGTCAGATGTCCCCCGAGATGATCGCTCCGTCCCGTGGCCACGTGAATCGTTCCACGGATCTTCTCATCTTGGATGTCCCGACCAGACACCGGGAGAATTTGCGTTCCAAAACCCAGCTCTCCCAGTTCACCCGTAACCGGGTCGCTCTGCAGTTTGGCATTATGGGCGCTAATCGTCTCTGGATTTCCCGAAAGCAAGGTGGCCCGCTGGATGCGTCCATCAGCGACATGCATCAACCCAATTGTGCCATCCTCATATTTCATCGGGAACGCGCCACGCGCTCCAGTCGGGACGAAGTAAACTTCACCGGCTGGAAGATTCGCCACATCGGGCTCGTCCAGGCAGAGGCCGTGGCTTTTCTGGGCTTCTTGACCGCCCAATTCCAAGTGCAGCGTGTGGACTTGCCCCTCATGCTCGAAATCAATTTCCACCCAATCTGCCCGCGTGAGCCCCAGCCGCAGCTTCTCGGCTTCGGCACTCACCTCCCGATAGTCCACCGCGAGTCCGCTGTTGAGGATCGTCTGGTTCAACCCGTGGAGGGTCGCCCCGCGGAAGCCATATTTTTTGGCGGAGGCCGTGAGAGGTGCCGTCGCGGAGTAGGTGGAGATGCAAAGGATGATATCGTAGTTTGGGTAAACGTCGCGCTCCAAGCTGACCTCACGACCTTCCGGCGTGTAGGCGAGGTCAGGCAAATCCAAATTGCTGCCTCCTGTCACCTCGTAGGCGTAAATCTCTCCTCCCTGTAGTCCCATTTCCGCCAAGAGACCATCGCGCAGAGGTTTGTAGAAATACTCCACACCATTCCTCTGGATGGAATAATCCGGATTCTTCAGAAACTCGAAATCGCGGACTTCTTTGGGGTCATCCAAATCAATGAGGATGCAAACTCGAGAGCCCGGCTTCGGACGGAAGGTGATCTCCAGCAGGTTCCGGAGGTTAAAGGGTGGGAAGGTGCGAGTAGCGGCTTGGTCGGCGATAGTCATAGCTGTCATAGCAAACCAGTTTACGGATTGCTCTCCCAGCCCGATTCAACAATTTGCCGATAATTTTTCCGGAGCGAGTGAGAACACGCTGGCAGACTGTTGAAAAACTCGGCATGGTCGCGTTGCGGTGCGCTTGGGCCGGCAGGCTAGGCGCGAGGCGAGAGCATCCCCTCTGCGGGCTGGGCTCGCCGAGGCAACGCTGCCTGCCGGCCCAAGCGACGCAACCGTATCGGCGCGAAGCAGGATCGGGGCACTGGCGTCGTCCCTCGCTCCTTGCCATGGCCCCTACCCTGCTCTCCGCGCGACCGCGCCCAGTTTTTCCACAGTCTGCCAGGGCCTCGGAGAGGTTGGCGCCCGAGCTAGATCACTGAGATTGGGAGAAACTGGCCCCGCGGGGCGTTTAAGAGTCTCCTTGCCGGGCGGCCTGCCTCGCAGCATGGGCGCGGGCCACGACGATATACTTTTCCGCCCAGTAACGAAGCCCTTGCCGCTCCTCCTCGCTCAACTCCCGTTTCACCTTAGCCGGAGCTCCCATCACCATGCTTCCAGCCGGGATCTTGGTGCGGGGCGTCACCACCGCCCCGGCGGCAATCAGGCATTGATCGCCGATTTCCGCTCCATCCAAAACGGTGGCCCGCATCCCAATGAGGCACTCTGCGCCAATGGTGCAGGCGTGAATCATCGCCCCATGACCGACCGTCGTGTAAGGGCCGATGAAAACTCCAAAGTCATCTGCCAAGTGAATGATGGTCCCGTCCTGAATGTTGGTTCCCTGGCTGATGTGAATGGTGTTGATGTCGCCGCGCAGGATGCTGCCATAGAAAACCGAGGCATCGGTTTCCAAAGTCACCGCCCCGTGAATAATGGCATCCTGGGCCACGAACGCAGCCCGGGAAAGATCTGGCTCGGCGCCTAAGTAGTGAGCGAGCCGCTCAGCAAGATCATTGCGCGAGAAGCCGCTCAGGGAACTCATGGCGCGGCATCGGGAGCCGGAGCCTCTGCTGATGGAGCGGGCATCTCGGCAGGCATCACCTGAATCGGTGCCGCTTGGCCTTCCGGTGCCGCTACGGGCTGTTCACCGGAAGCCGGAGCAGCTGCGGGCACTGGCATCGAAGGAGCCAGCCTTTGCAACTGCATGGAGCTCAACCGGGCCAGAATCGAGGTAGGATAGTCCGAAGCCACTGCTCGGAAGCCAGCAGCTGCGGCTTCATCTTGCCCTTCTGCCAGATAGATCGAAGCCTCGGTGTAGCGTGCGTAGGGAGCCACGAAGGAGTTGGGAAAGGTCGCTGCCGCCTGTTGGAACGCTGCGGCAGCCTGGGCAGGCGTGAGGGATTTTTCTGCAGCCATCAACTCTGCCAAACCCAAGGAAGAGAGGGCCTGCAACGGATAGGTCAGCTTCGCTTCCTGCAGCTGCAGGTAGGTCGCCTCGGCAGCTGAGGTGTCACCGGCCTGACGTTGGGCCGCTGCAAGCAGCAAAGCCGCGTTTCCAGCCACCGGTTGTCCCGGGTATTTGCGGATGATTTCCTGCCAAGCCTCAATCGAATCCGCCTGGGCGTAGTCGGCCATCGCATTTTGCTTTTGCCGCTCCAACCACTGCAAAATCAGGATCGCCGCTAGAGCCAAAGTCACCAGCACGGCAACCCCGGCGAGGATTTTGCTTTTGTGCTGGTCCCAGAAATCGTCAGGAGGCAGGAGATTGGCTTCGTCGGGGGCTTGAAGCGCGACCGGGGAGCCTGGAGAAGGAGAATCGGAAGCCATGAGAAACAGGGGAAAATTAGGCGGCGACTTCAGCGCGGGCTTCATCAGCCAGCGGGGTGCTCAAATAGCGCTCACCCGTGGAACAAGCGATGGTCACGATCAATTTACCGGCGTTTTCGGGGCGGGCGGCGAGTTGCAGCGCCGCATGCACGTTGGCCCCGGAACTGATCCCGGCGAGGATTCCCTCTTCCTTGGCCAGCCTGCGGGCCATGGCGAAGGCCTCGTCATTGGTGACCGTGATAACTTCATCCACCAACGAAAGATCGAGGTTGTTGGGCACGAAGCCCGCTCCAGTGCCCTGGATTTTATGCGGACCCGGGCGGACAGGCTCCCCGTTGCGGGTCTGGGTGATGACCGGGGAATCAGCCGGTTCCACAGCCACGGCGCGGAAGCTGGGCTTCCGGGTTTTGATAACCCGCGAAACTCCCGTAATCGTCCCGCCTGTCCCAACTGCGGAGACTAGGATATCCACTGCCCCGTCGGTATCCTCCCAGATTTCTTCGGCTGTGGTCCGCACATGCGCGGCTGGATTCGCGGCGTTGTTGAACTGCTGCGGCATCCACGCTCCGGGGGTTTCGTCCACGATTTGCTGGGCTTTGGCGATAGCCCCTTTCATCCCTTCGACCCCCGGCGTGAGCACCAACTTGGCTCCGAGCATGGCCAGCAGGGTGCGTCGCTCCAAACTCATCGTCTCGGGCATGGTCAGAACCAGCTTGTAGCCCTTGGCCGCTGCGACAAAGGCCAGGGCGATCCCTGTGTTGCCGCTCGTGGGCTCAACAATCAAGGTGTCCGGTTTGAGGATGCCCTGACGCTCCGCTTCTTCGATCATCGAGGCCCCGATACGATCTTTGACGCTGCCCAAAGGATTAAAAAACTCGCACTTAATGGCGATGGTCGCCGGGAGGTTGGCGCTTATGTGGTTCAGCCGGACCAGCGGAGTGCGGCCGATGGTTTCAACAATGTTTTGATAAATTTTGCCCATGGGTGGTAAAAAAAGTTTGGGTGCTGCGAGCAAGAGGCAACACCTTTGAAGAAGTATCAACCTACACACTGCCAGACTTCCTTCCAAGCCCTTCTTGCGCAAAATCTCGAACCTCAAATCATGGAATTCAAGAACGAAGACATACCAAGCTGGCTCCGCGACCAAGACATTGCCTGTGCGGTGGTATTGGGTTCAGGTTTGGGAGGCGCGGTGGCCGGGTTACCGATCCTGGGAGAGCTGGCTTACAGCGAAGTGACGGGGCTGCCCAGTTCCACGGTCCCTGGGCACGCGGGGAAGTTCCAGCTCAGTATCCTGGCTGGCCGGAAAATACTTTTTGCCTTGGGCCGGACCCATTTGTATGAAGGACGAACAGCTCGGGAAGTCACTGCCGGGGTGCGTTGGTTGGGTCAGCTCGGTATTCGCCGTCTGCTGCTTACCAACGCCGCAGGGTCTTTGACCTATGATTTTGCGGTGGGAGACTGGATGCTGCTCACCGACCAACTCAACCTCCAAGCCACTTCGCCGCTGGAGGGTTTCCCACACTTTTTAGACCTCACGGAGATTTATGACCGCGCATGGCGGGAGGACTTCCTTAGTGCGGCGGATCGCCTGGGCCTCACGCTGCACGAGGGGGTCTATGCGGCGGTGCGAGGCCCGCAATATGAGACCCCGGCGGAAGTCCGCATGCTGGGGAGATTTGGGGCGCAGGCCGTCGGCATGAGCACCGTGCTGGAGGCGATCCAAGCACGCGCACTCGGAATGCAAGTCGCGGGCTTGTCCTGCCTCACTAACTTGGCTGCAGGACTTCATTCTTCGCCACTGGACCACCGCGAGGTCTCCGATATTGGGCGACAGGCGGGTCAAGACCTTCTGCGCTTGCTGGAGAATGTCTTGGAACATGGCCGCTGAGGCTGTTCCGCCCCGTGGCTCCGCCACCGAGTTGCCCCGCTGGTTGGTGCCTCCCGGGCAAGCAGTCGGCCGACACTCCAACCTTGCGCTCGCTCTGCGAAAGCTCCCCCCCGGCCCAAGGGAGGACATGCTCGTGTTCTATCAATTTTGCCGTGTGGTGGACGACTGGGCGGATGAACCCGGACCATCCTTGGAGGAACGCCAGCTCGCTTTGCAAACTTGGGAGACAGCTCTGCGCAGCGGAACTGGGCTGCCCGAAGATCTCCAAGCGGTCTTTCAACGTCACCAGATCGGCCCGGAATACCCTCTGCAAATCCTCGCCGGCGTGCGCACCGATTTGTCTCCTTGGCAACCAGCCAATTTCGCCGAACTCCGCAGCTACTGCCAGCGCGTGGCGGTGGCCGTAGGCCTGGTGAGCAACCAAATCACTGGAGCCCACTCCCCCCAGGCAGCCCAGTTCGCTGATGCCTTGGGAATGGCCCTCCAACTGACCAATATCCTCCGCGATGTGCGGGAAGATTCCTCAAGGGACCGATGTTACTTCCCCAAGGATGAATTGCACGCCGCCGGCCTGACACGGGAAGTTTTTCTTCAATCCCAAACCCCTCCAGCCTTGGCAGAGTTTTTCGCCCAGCAAGGAAGGCGCGCCGCCGGGTATTTCGCCCAAGCGCGGGAACTTTTTCCCCAACCAGAAGCCCGGGCCCTCTCCGCTGCCAAAACGATGCAATGCCTCTATGAGATGTTTTTGCGCGCCATGGCCCAGAGGGACTGGAAGCTACTGGAAACAGGCATTTCGCTGCCGTGGTGGAAAAAAGCTTGGGCGTTGGTCCAGTGCTGAGAGTCTGGAATGATTGAAAAATCCCTCGAAAAAATCTCCGAAAATTACGGCAAAATCACCCTCCGGTGATTTTCCAAAAGGGGGTATACACGCCTCTGGAAAGAGAACTTCCCAAGCGTGATTGATTTTATCGCGAACAGCCTGCGGAGCAGATCAGGTCGGGAGGGAAAGATTTCTGGCTCGGCTCTTACTCCGAGAGGACTTCGTTGGTCTTCGCGTTTTGGATAGAGAATTTCTCTGGGTGCATGAGGGGGTCGCTGCGGAAGGTGAGACGCCCTTGGTAGCGGCGCTCAATATCAATGAGCAGTTCCTCATCCTCATTGCGCAAACGGTCCAGCAGGGAGGGAGAAACCACGATGCGGAATTCGTGCACGCTTTCCTGGTATTTGCGCATCAGCGAATGCAGGCTGCGCTGCAACTCCACACTCATGGACATGGGACTCTTGACCACCCCTTTGCCCTGGCAGTGCGCGCAGACCACGTAATGCGAACTGGAAAGGCTCTCGGCCGCCCGCTGGCGGGTCATTTCCATGAGGCCGAGGCTGGAAATGGGCAGGACGTGGGTGCGGGCTTTGTCGCGCTTGAGACGCTCTTTGACGCGTTGATAGACAGCCTGCTGATCGCGCCGGGATTTCATATCAATGAAATCGGCGATGATGATACCGCCAATGTTGCGCAGCCGGAGTTGGCGGGCAATCTCATCCGCCGCTTCGAGATTGGTCTGGAGGATGGTTTTATCCATGTCCTTCGAGCCCTTGTTGCGCCCGGTATTGACGTCAATGGCGATGAGGGCCTCCGTCTCATCTATAACGATGTAGCCTCCGCAGGGCAGCCAGACCTGACGGCGGAAAGCCTCCTCGATTTGTTTGTGCACGCCAAAGGCATCGAAGATATGCTCCTGCCCCCGGTAAAGCTGAACGCGGGAGCGGGAGCGTTTGGAAATCTGCCCGACCAATTCCTGCATGCGCTCCATGGCCTTGGGGTCATCAACATAGACGGCATCAATATCTTCGGTGAGGAAGTCGCGCACGGTGCGATCTATGAGATCCGGCTCCTGGAAAAGCATGGCTGGCGCGGGCTGGGATTCCTGGCCCTGGCGAACGATTTCCCATTGTTCGAGCAGGAGGGTGAGGTCGCGAACGAAAAAGCGGGCTTTTTGCCCCTGCCCCACGGTGCGCATGATCACCCCCATGCCTTCGGGGATTTCCAGCTCTTGCAGAATTTTGCGCAAGCGGGCCCGCTCGGCGGGATCTTCGATTTTGCGTGAGATCCCGCATTGGTCATTCAAAGGCATGAGCACGAGGTAACGTCCGGCAAGGCTAATGTCTGTGGTGACGCGGGGGCCTTTGTTGCTGATGGGGCCTTTCTTGACCTGCACGAGGATTTCCGAGCCCACGGGGTAAAGTCCGGGAACGTCCTTGGCGGTGATTTTCTTGGTCTTTTTGCCGGGGTTGCGCTGGATGGTTTCGATGCCGCTATCCAGGGCTGCGGGAATGGCATCCCAGAACTGCAGGAAAGCATTTTTCTCGAAGCCGATGTCCACGAACATCGCTTTGATACCCGGCTCGATATTGCGCACGATGCCCTTGAAGACGCCCCCGACCATGTTGCGCTCGGTATCGCGTTCGGTAGAGTATTCCTCGAGGCGGTCATTTTCCAAGACGGCCACGCGCCGCTCGAGTTTCTCCGCATTGACGATGATTTTGATGCCGGAGGATTTGCGCTTCAGGCCGAGGAATTTTTTGATGGTTTCGATCATGGAATAAACAAAGGGTGAGATGGGTTTAGCGGCGGGGGGAACGGGGACGGGATGGGCGGTCACTTTCGGAAGGTTGCGAACGGTTACCACGGAGGGAATCAAAGAAACGGCTTACGGGATTGCGCGAGGGGCGGTCGCTAACGGTGCCACGCTGGTCGGCCTCGGGGCGGACGTTCGGGCTGGCAGCAGCGCGGGCGGTCTGGCCCTCGACAGCGCTGGGCGGGCCATCGGCAGAGGTGGCTTCGGGAGCGGCGGTGAAGGCCGCAGGGATCGGGCGGCCGAAATCCACGGAGGCGACGTGTTGGAAATTCCCAACGGCGGGAGGGAGGTATTCGAGCTGCAGGTCGGCGAGTTCACCGTTTTGTAGTTTGAAGGCATCTTCGAGAATCTTGCCGACGATTGGCGCGGCCACCCCCCCGCCGGATTGCGCGCCTTCCACCATCACGCACAGGGCGTATTGGGGCTTTTCCACTGGCGCAAAGGCCATAAACCAAACCCGGTTGTCTTTGACCCCGCCGCGCATGAATTGGGCCGTTCCGGTCTTGCCCGCGACTTCAATACCCTGCACCCGGGCCCGGGAAGCCGTTCCCCCGGCCTCCATCACTACGCGCTTCATGCCGCTGCGCACTTTTTCGATTTGTTCCAGTGTGAGGCCGCCATCGGTAATGAGATTCGCCCGAACGCGGGCAGGTTCCTGCTCGATGATGCGTCCGGATTGATCCACCACGCGATCCACCAGTCGCGGGTAATAAACAGTGCCTCCATTGGCCATGGCGGCAGCGATCACAGCCATCTGGAGTGGAGTGGCGAGGACAAACCCTTGACCGATGGCGGTGTTGGCGGTGAAGCCGGAGCTCCAACGCTCGCGCGGATAGTTCTGTTTGAGCCATTCTTTGCCAGGAAGGATGCCGGCAGCTTCGCCGGAGAGGGGGAGTCCGGAACGCTGGCCAAGACCAAGGAGGTTGCCCACCGCGACAATCTGGTCAATGCCGGCGGCGTTGCCCATTTGGTAGTAGTAGGAGTTGCAGGAAACCTTGATGGCCCGTTCGAGATCCACCGAACCGTGCGTGCTGTGGCACTTCATGAAAAAGTTCCCATACTGCACACCGCCTCCGCAGCTGTAGTTGCGGTTGGTCACTCCGGCCCGCAAACCAGCCAGCGATACGGGAATTTTGTAGGTGGAGCCCGGCGCGTAGGCGCTGATGGCGCGGTTCACCAACGGGTCGGTTTTATCGGCCAAGAGCGCGGCCCAATCTGCGGCTTGGATAGCCGGAATGAAGATATTCGGATCAAAGGAGGGGACCGAAGCCATGGCCAGAACGTCGCCATTATTGGGGTCGAGCACCACCGCAGCCCCGCGTCCCACACTGCGCAACGCCCGCTCGGTGATGAATTGCAAGCGGGCATCAATCGTGAGGAAGACGTTGGCGCCCTGCTGCGGTTCGATGCGATCCACCTCTCCGGTGATGTTGCCTTTCACATCACGCTCGCGCACACTCACCCCGGCTACTCCCTTGAGGTATTCGTTCATGGTGAGCTCGATTTGCGCCCGGCCTTCAACATCGGCCTGGTAGAAATTGAATTTCTTGGCTTCCTCCCGGTCGGGTTCGTTTGGCATGCCTGTGTAACCTAGGAGATGAGCGGCCAGCGAGCCGTAGGGGTAGTAGCGGATGGGGCGGACTTCGGCGCGCACTCCGGGAAGGCCGAGGTTGTTTTCCATCAGGCGCACCATGGTGTCGTAGTCGGTATTCTGCAGGTAGTTGTAGGGGATCTGCGACTGGCGCTGGTAGTGCACCTGGATGCGGCTGGAGTTGTAATCTTGGGCCAGCCCGAGCTCCTGCAGGCGCGGGATCACGGCCTGCTCGATGATGGTTTCCACATCTTCCACTGGGATGTCCCGGGACATGCCGCGCACTGTGCCGCGATATTTGGTCATCGGCACCGAACCATGTTCTTCTCGATAAGCGCGCACCAATTCCGGCAGATCGAAATCCACTTCGAAGGAAGCCCGGTTTTCCACGAGCTTGACACCATTGCGGTCGAGGATTTCTCCGCGCACCGCCGGCAGGCGCACGGTGACTTGGGAGCGACTGCGGATTTTAGCGGTGTATTCTTCGCCGCGGGCGATTTGCACATACCACAGACGCGCAGCCAGACCGCCAAAGGCAACCAGGAAGAGGATCCCGAGAGCGAAAATGCGCCAAGTATGCTTGGATTCCGGCATGGGTTTAGCGGTAGGCTGGTTCGCGGCTGCGGTAGGGGAAGGGACCAGCAATTAGGCGGACCAGGAAGAACAGCGCCGGAGAAACGATCACCGCGATCACCGCCGGGAGGAAGATTTTCCATAAAACCTCTTCGTGCCATTGCCAGCCTCCCTCTTCCAATCGCCGTAGCGAGATCAAAAAGAATTGCAAAGCGGGCCACGCGGCGGTGGCCACCCCCGTCATCACGCCCAAGAGCCACCATTGCCCCCGGAGAAACATCGGGCGCAGTCCCTGACAAATGGCCCCGACGAGGAGAAAGAAGAAGATGCCCGTGGAGAGGCCGATCTCGGGTTGGTTTTCGTGGAATTGCAGACTCATCAAATCGAGCAGGAAGCCGCCGCCCAAGGCCAGCAGCAGCATCCAAGGGTAAGGTAAACCAAGCGCGCCGAGGCAGAAAAGCAAGGGGACAAACTGCAGGCGGACTCCACCGGGGCCGTCAATGGGCGGGAGAAACTCCTGCACCATGAGCGCCAGAAAAATGCTCAGCAAAAGAATCAGGGCCAGAGCGGCATTTTTCATCGCACGATGACGAAAACGTCTTTGAGCGAAGACAGATCCACGGCCGGCACGAGGAGGGCCTGGCCGTCGAGTTCCCGCGGACGGAAGGAGACGACCGACCCAATGAGCAAGTCGGGCGGGAAGACTCCTCCTTCCACTCCGGCCGTGAGCACGCGGCTCTGCGGAGGGATGGCCGCGGTTTTATTCAGAAAATTCAATTCGATCTCGCCTTCAGGGGCGGTGGAGATGCGACGCCCCTGAGTGATGCCACGCTCCCGGGTACCCTCAACGCGCGCCCCGACCCGGCAATTCTCATCCGTGATTAAAAGGACCGTGGAGAGATTCTTGGACACCGCAACCACTTTGCCTACCAAGCCCTCATCCGTGATCACCGGCATGTCCACTTCCACCCCATCCTCAAACCCGCGGTTGATGCGGATGTTATTCCACCACGTCGCGGCATCGCGGGAAACCACCCGTGCAGCCAGGAGACGGAACTCCGTGCGACGGACGAATTGCAGCGCATCCCGCAGGCTGTCGTTCTCCTCCTTGAGTCCCTCGAGGACTTGCAAGCGGGCGCGCAATAAGCGGTTATCGGTCTGAAGCTGGCGATTCTCCGCTTCAAGCTGCTCGAGAGTTTTCAGCCCCGCGCCGACCGCGCCGAACTGCTCGGTGACGGATTGCCCGGTTTTCAGGAAAGGTGTAGCGAAGCTGAAAAATCCCGAGTGCAGGCTGCGGGCGGAATCCGAGCCGATGAGAGCCAGGAGCAACGCCATCAGCAGGGCAATGGCCAAGAGGACGAGATTCAGCTTCGACATAGCTCTGGCGAGTTATCCCGCGTGCAGCATGAAACGGACCATCCCGGAGGCCGCAGGTGGGCGGGGACGGACTCAGGCCACCCGGTTGACCCGGTCGTTGGCCGAGACGGCGCGAAGGAATTTAATTTCCTGCAGAGCTTTGCCAGTGCCTTCAGCGACCGCAGAGAGGGGATCTTCCGCGACGTGCACGGGAAGGCCCGTTTCTTCGGCCAGCAAACGGTCCAAGCCCCGCAGAAGCGCACCGCCCCCGGCCAAGACGACCCCGCGGTCCACCAAGTCGGCGGAAAGTTCGGGCGGGCAGCGCTCCAGGGTGATGCGCACGGAGTCCACAATCGTGCTGATGGGTTCGCTCATGGCCTCGCGCACTTCCTGGGAAGAAATGACGATGGTCTTCGGCAAACCGGCGACCAAGTCGCGGCCTTTGACTTCCATGGTGGTCTCTTTTTCCAATTTGTAGGCTGAGCCGAGCTTGATTTTGACCTCCTCCGCCATGCGCTCACCAACCATGAGGTTGTAGGCGCGTTTGAGATATTGCGCGATGGCTTCGTCCAGCTCATCCCCCGCAACCCGCACGCTGCGACTGAAAACAATCCCGGAAAGCGAAATCACTGCCACCTCCGTCGTGCCGCCGCCGATGTCCACGATCATGTTCCCCGCCGGATCCTGCACCGGGAGACCAACACCGATCGCGGCCGCCATCGGCTCCTCAATGAGATGCACTTCCCGCGCCCCGGCATGCGTGGCGGATTCCTTGACGGCACGTTTTTCCACTTCGGTAATGCCGCTGGGCACGGCAATGACCACCCGCGGGCGCACCATGCGACGGCGATTGTGCACTTTACTGATGAAGTGCCGCAGCATGGCCTCGGTAACTTCGAAGTCCGCGATCACTCCATCCTTCAGCGGACGGATGGCCACGATGCTTCCCGGCGTGCGCCCGAGCATGCGCTTGGCCTCGTCGCCCACCGCCAGCACTTTGTTGGTGCCTTGCTGGACAGCAACCACCGAAGGCTCGCGCAGGACGATGCCGTGGTCTTTGACATAGACAAGGGTGTTGGCCGTGCCGAGATCAATGCCAATGTCGTTGGAAAAAAATCCTAAAATGTTGTCAATCATTGAGAAAGGAAATTGTTAGAAGGGTTGCTAGAAGTTACTGGGCGATTCCGTTCCCCGGATCTTGGGCAGTCCTGATCCGTGGAAAGAAGCTTGACAAAATGACTGTGCGCTACTCTGGCGTCAAGGCAAAGGAAGCCGACAAATTCCAGCGATTTTTCTCCCTTGGTCTCCCCACCCTGCGGCCATAGGTTAATCGGGGAGGCGGGAGAATCTGAGGAGTCCTTGGGAGAAGTTCGGAGCTTGTGCGGCAGAATTCCCCGTCAGAAGCGCTTGGATTCCGCCACCGGTGCCCGCCACCGCACGCACTCCGCCAGCCACTGCCAGGGCCACGTTCCCTTGCACCACGCTGCGGCCATCCAGGAAATAACTCGACCCCTCATCGAAAAAGATGGCTCCTCCCTGCCCAGGAGCGAAGTATGGCGAGAAGGAAGAGCGCAAGGTTTACCCGGTGGCTGAACCTCCACGGAAAAGACTGCCGCCACTGCTGGCATTGGCCTGATTTGCGGAAACTTGGAGCTAGGAAAAGCTGACGGAGTAAAACTCCTCGGTGAAAGAAAAGTGCATCGCGCCCCCGGCATTTTGCGCCAGGTTGGAAGAAAGAGAAATCTTTCTCCGCCAGCGGCAATTGAATCCGCGTGATCCGTTAAAGCCAGCGCTCCATCTGTCGAGGAAAAATTTCCGGCGAACGTTCCGCCGGTGATACCCACATCATAGCGTTGGTCGGAGAGTCCACCTCCGCTGATCCCGGATTTATCTCCCTGGAAGGTCGTGGACTGGATGGTCAGACGACCTCCGTCCCCAGCAGCAAAGATCGCACCACCGTTCTCGCCCGCACGGTTACCGAGGAGAACACTGTTCCGTGCGGCCAGGTCGCCTCCGGAAAGGGCCAAAGCCCCCCAATCCATGAGGGCGGAGTTCCCGAGAGCGCGGACACGGTCGAGGGAGAGCTGGGTGGAGGTGCCCAAGACGGAGAGAGCACCCTGGCTGAGCTCGGCGCGATTTACGGCCACGGTCAGACCGACAGGAGTAGCCTGCACGCCATCGGTGAAGGCCAGCGCTCCGGTCCGCTCCAGTGCGGAATTTCCCGCCACGACTCCTCCTTTCCAGCTCACTTGTCCGGATCCGGTGAACCACTCCCCCCCGATATCAGAAGTCACTGTCCGGTTGCCCGTGAAATCGGTATTTTTTTTTTGACTCAGGCTGGTGCGATTACCCAGATCGGCCCGGAGGCCTCCGACAGACGGGGCGTAGTTTTGCGTGCAGAGCATTTTTTGATCTGCAGCTTGAAAGGAACGGAGGTTTTGGCTGTTGAGAAGGAGGGCCCCTGCGGGATTCGTGGGGATTTGATTGCCGACAAAAAGCGAGTTTTTCAGGCTGCAGGAGACTCCGCTGGCCCCACCGATATCCAAGGAGCCGCTACGGCCAAATTGATCCACGATGGCCAGACCCTCCAAGCAGACCGGGATGGCCTTACCAGAAGCGGCGAGCCCGAGATGGACCCCACCCGTATCAGCAGCAGCGGAGTTCGAGAAAAACTGGCTGCTGCGCAGGGTGACCGAGCCAGTGGCCAACGCAGCGATCCCGGCCCTTGGATATACACATTCGCCGTCGAAACCATCTCGCCGGCGGAAAGCAGGATTTGCCTGCCCACGGGAAAAAAGTTGGTATCGAAACGAATGGTGTAGGTGCCAGAACCAGCGACATTCGCCGCCAAATTCGCTTCCCGCAACTTCAGGACGTTATCCGTATCATCCACCGTGTCGGCAGTGGAGTTCACCAAAAAGACCGCCGGGGCGATGCGGGGCTCCAGGGCTTCCAAGATCGCAGTCGTCAGCAGCTCTGCCGTAAATTGTTTGGCCATAAGGAGAAGGGGAACTTCCACCAGCTTGAGGCAAATCGCCCAAGCTGCGAACCCCATTTTCCTGCCGAAAATCCACTAAAGGATGCCAGGGTCAGAAAGGGGCGGTATCCCCCGCAGGGCGGGGTGCGTTCTCGATCGCGCTAACGGTGACTGGGTTTGAGCAGGGCGATACCGACCACGACGAGCCCAATGCCGAGGAGACGCAGAAAATCGCGGGGCTCATTCAAAAAGAGCAAGCCAAAGAGGGCGGTGCCACCGGCTCCGATGCCGACCCAGATGGCGTAGGCGGTGGCGTCTGGCAGGGAACGCATGGCGACGCAAAGCCCCTACATGCTCAGGACGATGAACGCGATGGCCAAGGTGGAGGGCCTGAGGCAGGTGAAGGAACGCGTGTGCGGCATGGCCAGCGCATAAACGATTTCACAGAGTCCGGCGAAAACGAGCCAGAGCCTGGGATTTTGTGGCAGAGGGGGCATGATCGTGAAGGCGACCCACTGCATGCGCCAAGCCAAGGCAGAAACGAAGGCATTTGTTGATCCCAGCTGAAACAGGCTCAAACCGACCAGAGTAAAACCGTTTTCGCGGCTTGCGACGGGGTAGGCAGCGTCCTATTTACAGACGCAAAAACCCCCACTCTCCAACTCCATGAAGCCTTTCCGCAACACAAACTCCTTCTCCGCCTACGGCCACTTCGATGAAGCTCGCGGGTGCTTTGTTCTCACGGCCGAACCCCCACGCAAATGGTGGAATCTCCACTGCACCGCGATCAACCACAACGGCCCGGAGATGTATGCCGAGGTGGCGCACATCAATGACGGTCCCACCTGGATCCGTGATGCCGATGGCACCACGGTGACTCTGGTTTCCTACGACCAGAAATATCACTACTTGCGTGACGATGAGACGAACGAGGTCTTCTGCCCCGCGGGCATGCCGGCTCCGCGTGATGTGGAGGACCGCGTGGTCGAGTTTCACCGCGAGAAAACCCTCATGCGTTCCCGTTGCGTGGGTCTCGAGGTGGAGCAGCGGGTTTTTGTGCCGCAGCACCTGCCCATCGAATGCACCACCATCCGTGTGCGGAATCTCACCCAACGGCCACGCCAGATTTCCGTCTTCAGCTACGCTTTATTCCAGCTCACCGGCGTGGACCGGGAGGGCAAGTATGTTGGAAAAAATAATTTCTCCGAGGTGCATCCGGAGCTCGGCGGCGTCTTTGTCACCAACCGTAACAACCTGGTTCCCACCCCACGCTTCAATGGCTTCCTCATCTGCTTGGAACACTTCTACCAAGCTAATGGTTACCGGGATCACTTCACCCGAGCGGATTATTCGGTGAGCGCCCCCAAAATACTCTGGGGCTGGAATTGCGATGGCCAGCCCGGAGCTGGGCCGGATTGCGCCGGGATTGTGCAGGTGAAGCTTTCCGTGCCGCCGCAGGGCGAAGCCCGTGCAGATTTCGTCCTCGGTCAGGCCGCCGATGTGGAGGAGGTTCGCACTTTGCGGGAGAGACTCTCCCCCGAGCAGCTGGATGCGTGGTGCGAGGAAGCCCGCAAGATCGAAGCTCGTCGAGCCGGGGCCTTTCGGGTCGAGGTCGGGCGCCCGATCGTGGAGGGCATCTTTAATATCTTTCTCAAAAAACAGCTCTACAATTACCTCATCAACAAGAGCGGCTTCCGGGACAATCTGCAGACCGACATTGCCCTCGCTCTAGCCGACTACCCCGCCGCTGAAGCCAACTTCGTCCGCGCGCTGGCCAGCCAACGTCCGGATGGCTCAGTGCCCCATAGCTTCCGCCCCCTCAACCGGGAAATCTACTCCGACAAACCCGCCTGGATCCTCCAGGTCCTCCCGGCGCTGGTGCAGGAATCCGGCCACCTGGCCCTGGCCGAAATCGAAGTGCCCTTTTTTGAGTCCAGCGAAACTGGGACCGTCTGGGAGCACGCTCTGCGCGCCATGCGTTACTTGGCCCACGATACCGGCAAGCACGGTCTCTGCCGTCAGCATGTAGCGGATTGGAATGATGGCCTGGAAGCCACCCCCGAAGCGGGCGAACGAGAGAGCGTCTTCGTCACCATGCAGCTCTGCTACGGCGCCCGAGAAATGGCCGAACTTGCCCGACGCCTCGGAGATTCGGCTGCTGCCGAGGAGGCCCGGCAGATTTACGAGGATTTCAAAGATCGTCTCAATCGCACCGCTTGGGATGGGGAATGGTATATCCGCACCATTTGCGAGGATGGCTACCGCATCGGCTCCAACTCTGCGCCCTATGGCAAAATCTTCGTCAATACTCAGTCCTGGGCCGTTCTCAGCGGGGTGGCCGAAGGAGAGCGCGCCCAAGCCATCATGCGGCAGGTGGATGAGAAACTCGAGGACGACATCGGCTACCGCATCTGCACCCCGCCCTACGCACACTACGATCCCCGGGTTGGTCGCATGTCCAATACCCTCCCCGGCGCCAATGAAAATGGCGGCTGCTACAACCACGCCGGCGGCTTCAAAGGTGTGGCCGACTGCCTTTTGGGACGCGCTGAACAAGCTTGGCGCACGCTCACCAAAATCACTCCCGACAGCCCGGAAAACCCGATCGGCAACTCCGGTGCCGAACCCTTCAGCTATGTCAATAGCTACTCCTCCGTGCCGCAGATTTACGGAGTGAGCGGTTACGCTTGGCGCACCGGGACCGCTGGCTGGATGGCCCAACTCCTCATCGAATACATCCTCGGTGCCCGCCGACATTACGACGGCCTCTACCTCGATCCCTGCTTGCCCAAAGCCCTGCCCCGGGCCTCCCTGCTTCGCACCTTCCGCAGCACCCAGTATTACATCGAACTGCAGAACCGTCCCGAGGGCGGCAAAGGCCCCCGCGCCATTCTCTTGGATGGTCAGGAAATCTCCGGCCAACTGCTCCCCCCACCCGATGGCGGCCAACACCAGGTGATCGTGCGGCTCTGAACTCACTGACAATCGCCAGCCTGTTTCTCCAACTCCGAGCCGCCCGCACGAAGCCCTTGGAACCCTGAAAAACCCGCCCCCACAGCCCTGCGGGACCGCGAGGTTGTTTCCACCAGCCTTCGCACCGAGTCGAATTATGAAGTCTGGGCGATGCCTCGGCCCCCATCTTCTGCAAGGGGAATTTGCGGAAATTTTCGTGCTATTTTGAGAGCTTGATTGAGTCGCCGCAGGTAGGTCGCACGCCGGATTTCCACCCCGCCGAATTGCCGCAGATGCGGGGTCAGCCACTGGGTGTCCAGAAGCTGGAAATCTGCTGCCGTGAGGCTCTCGATAAGCCAGATCAAGGCCACCTTGGATGCTCCGGAGACCCGCGAAAACATGGACTCCCCAAAGAACGCCGCTCCGAGGTGCACGCCATAAAGTCCTCCGACGAGATCTTCTCCCAGCCACACTTCCACCGAGTGGGCGGACCCCCTCCGATGCAGATCCCCATAAGCCTGCACGATGATTTCATTAATCCACGTCTCCCGTCGCGCGGCGCAGCCGCGCATCACTTCGAGAAAGCAACAATTGGTGGTAAGTCGCCAATCTCGGGACCGCAAGGCCGCGCGCAGGCCGTGATTCCACCGACGCGGCCCCAGCGGGAGGACTCCCCGTGGGTCAGGGGAGAACCAGTGAATCTCCCCGTCATCGGCCATGGGAAAAATACCCTGCGTGTAGGCCACCAGAAGCAATTCTGCGGAGAGCATCCGGTTACCACCGCGTTTACCCGGCTCGGTAAAAATCCCGCACCGCCTCCACGATGCGATCTTGCGTGGACTCGTCCAGATGCGGATGCATGGGCAAACTCACCACTTCCGCCGCCGCGGCCTCAGCGACGGGAAAGTCTCCGCGCCGATAGCCGAGGGGCTGGTAAACTGGCTGCTCATGCAGACAAACCGGATAGTATACCGCTGTGGGAATGCCAGCCGCTTGCAAATGCGCCCGCAATGCCTCCCGCCGCGCCACCCGCAGGGTGTATTGCGCATAAACATGAGTGTTTCCGGGCATGACTTCTGGCACCGCCAAGATTCCAGGAATCCCGCGCAACCCTTCCGAATACCGCGCCCCGATCCGCTCCCGCGCCGCAACTTCCGCCGGGAAATCCGGCCACTTGGCCAACATGATTGCCGCCTGCAGCGTATCAAAGCGCCCATTCATGCCGACCAAAGTATGGTGATCCCGAACCAGCCCTCCATGATTGCGCAGAGCCCGGAAGGTATCCGCCAAGCTATCTTCGGAAGTAAAAAGGGCCCCCCCGTCTCCGTAGCACCCGAGCGGTTTAGCAGGAAAAAAGCTGGTGCTGCTGCTGCGGCACCAGGCTCCACTCGGCCGCCCGTGCCGCCGCGCCCCAAAGCTCTGCGCGGCATCTTCGATCACTTCCACCCCATGGCTTTCCGCCAAGGCCAAAATCTCCTCCATTTCCGGCATCTGCCCAAACAAGCTCACCGGCAGAATCGCTCGCGTGCGGGGCGTAATCGCCGCTTCGATCTGCCGCACGTCGAGATTGAACGAATCCGCACGGATATCCACGAACACCGGTCGCGCCCCCACCAGCGACACCACCTCCGCCGTGCTGATCCAAGTGAAGGGTGTGGTGATGACTTCATCTCCCGGACCGATACCCAAGGCTCGCAAGGCAATCTCCAGACTATCCGTCCCGGACGCCACCGTGACGCAATGTTTCACCCCTAGATAGTCGGCTAAGGTTTTTTCCAACTCCTCCACTTCTGGCCCCATAATGAAGCGGCCGTGAGCGAGGACGCGGTCTATGGCTTGGCGGATCGCCGGCTCGGCTTTGCGGAAGGAGGTTTGCAGATCTATAAATGGCAGGCTCATATCTCCAAATCATCCACGAGGCGCTCGGCGGGCTGGGATGCTGCCTCCGCAGCGGCCAAGACCAGAGTGATTTCGCCCTTGATGGTGCGTTCCCCGAGCGCCGCGAGAATTTCCTCCGGCGTGCCACGCCGCACCTCTTCAAATTTCTTGGTCAGCTCCCGGGCCACGCAGACCCGGGCGCCAGGTCCCACCGCCGCCAGCGCCTCCAAGGTCTTGCGCAAACGATGTGGCGACTCGAAATAGACTGACGAGCCCGGCCGCTCCAGCGCAGCGCGCAGTTCCCGTTCTCGTCGCCCGGATTTTACCGGCAAAAACCCGCCAAAATGGAAAGGCAGTGGCGGCAGTCCGGAAAGGGCCACGGCGGTGGTGATGGCCGATGGCCCGGGTAATACCTCCACCGGCAGCCCCTCCGCCAGACAAGCCCGGACGAGGCGGAATCCCGGGTCGGAAAGCAGCGGCATCCCCGCGTCACTCACCAAGGCCACCTTCTGCCCCGCTCCCAGCCGCTGCAGCATCTCCGGAATCCGCCGGTCTTCGTTGTGTTCATGCAAACTCACCAACGGTCGCTGAATCTCATAAGCTGCCAGCAAATGCCCAGTATGACGGGTATCCTCTGCGGCGATCAGATCCGCCTCGCGCAGACAATCCAAAGCCCGCAAAGTGATGTCGCGCAAATTCCCCAGCGGAGTCGGAACCAGGCTCAACACCGCGACTGCCCCGTTACCAGCCCTCGCTCAACCGCTGGGAAAGCGCCACCGCCAAGCGTTGCGCCGCCACGGAGAACGCCTGGCGTTCGTCCGTCGTCAGGTCGCCAGTGGGGAAAAAGGTGGCCGCGCCACGGACCTCACCGGACATAAGGGTCACGCCGCTGAAACGATCCTGCACTTCGAAAGCGGCGATGATCGTCAGTTCATACTCCGTGCTGGTGAGCACGTCGGTGGTCAAGGAGCGAATTGGGCGGCGTTCCACGGAGTTCAAGGTGGCGTTCAGAATCGCATCGGCCCGTTCAGTCCCGACGATGGTGTAGGTGCCATCCTGCTGGAGTTGGCGAATTACCGCATCGGCCAAGATCACCTCCACCCGCGGGTGATAGGTGCGGTTTTTGAAAGTCGGCACCGCCAGGAACTGCACCGAGCGCATCACCGTGGGGCGGATTTCTCCGAGGTGATACCCACAACCCGCCAGCGAGAGGCTCAGCACCCCGAGAAGAACAAGAGGAAATAGGACACGCATGGGATACAGAGGGCCGTCTAGGGCGAAGGCAGGTCCGGCTCTACCGGCGGGAGATTCGAGAGCGGGGAGACCTCGCGAGCCTGCGTGCGCAAACGCGGCCGCACCACCGGGAGGTCCTCGCGGACGATTTGCTCCCGCGGAGGTCCGGCGTAATCTGCCAGGGCAGGCGTCTCGACCTGCGCCTGCAAACGCCGCCGCAAAGCCACTTTCTCCCCGGTCTCCGCCCGTTCCGTCCCGGCCCGCAGCGCATCATCCCCATAGTCGTTGCGCAATTCCTCAATCCGCACCCGGGCCAACTCCGCATCCGGCGAAGTCGGATTCCGCCGAATGACATCATTGTAGTAGATGAAGGCTGCCCGGAAGTCTCGCGAGCGATCATAGAACTTTGCCACGCTGAGGATGTCCCCGGACTCCCGCCCGAGAATGAGCGCCATATTTTCCCGCGCCTGCGGCACCTTCTCGCTGTCGGGGAATTGCAAAAGAAAATCTTCAAACGTATTCCGGGCGAGGATCAAGGCGCTGAGGTCTTGCGAACCGCCGGCAAACCCGACCCGCATATTCACGTAGCCGATCTGGTAGAGCGCATCATCCGCCAATGCGCTGGCCGGATAGCGGTCCAAGACCGTCTGATAGGCCTGCACCGCTTCCGCCACGCGGCCCTGTTTTTCATAGGCCAGCCCGAGATTGAATTGGGCCATCGGGGCAAAGGGACTGAACGGCGCTGTGGCGAGAATGCTGGTATACATTTTGGCCGCCGTATCGTAACCCGACCCCAAAGGCACCCCGAGGACCTTGACTTTCTTGCCCTCCAGATAGGTATTCGCAATGCGCACCTGCGCTTCCGTCGCAGCGTTGAATTGCTTGGAATCCGGATACCGCGTCAAAAAGGCCTGATACTCGTCGAAAGCCCGCTGCAGTTGCCCGCTCTCCGCAAAAATCTGCGCCAGGCGTAATTGCGCGTTCGCTCCCTGCGGGGTGAAAGGAAATTTTTTGGTAATCGCCCGATAGGTCCCCAGGGCCTGACTGCGGGCCCCGGCGCTGTCCTGTTCCTGCGCTAAAGCAAATGCTGATGCCGGATCCAAATCCGGGGCGCTCTCCTGGGCGTTGGCCCGTGTCTCCAACATCGCTTCATTCTGCGCGTAGAGTCCGCTCACCCCCCAAAAAATGCAGCACCCACCGAGCAGCGACACCCAGACACCACGGCGTCCCAGCCCCCCGGCAAAAACAGCCGAAAACGCCGTTTTGCCAAAGCAGAGCGGCGCGGTTGGAGATGCAGGTTCGGGCGACATGAGACGGGCAAATTACGGACGCACCTCAACAGCGTCAAGCAGACAAGCCACCCCTCACCCGAAGCCCATTTCTTCCGAGCCAGAGCTGGCTAACCGCCCGCATCCGCGACCAGGCTGCCCAAAATCTGAATTTCTCCGCCATGAATAATCACGCGAAAGCACTTTTTCCCTTTCTGGTTTCCGCCTAGTCATCTAGGGCGATGAATATTGTTTACCTCCACGCCCACGACGCCGGACATTTGGTGCAACCTTATGGTTTCCCGGTGGAAAATCCCCACCTCATGGCCTTTGCCCGGCAAGCGGTGCTCTTCCGCCATGCCTTCTGCGTCGCTCCGACCTGCGGGCCAAGCCGGGCCGCTCTCACCAGCGGCCAATATCCACACCAGATCGGCATGTATGGGCTACCTGGAGCGCAAGGCTGGGTTTTCGACAACTACGACAAACATCTGGTCAACCAGCTCAACCGTTGGGGTTATGAGACGGTGTTAGCGGGCGTGCAGCACGAAGCAAGCCATGCGGAACATTTCCCGCAGTTGCAATACCGCCGGGTGCTGGAGCGGGAGGATCCGGCACGGGATCAGGATGGAGAATTCTACCCCGAGACGATTGACAAAGTGGAGCGCTACCTTGCCACCCGCAAGGATCCGCGGCCCTTTTTTCTCTCCATCGGGATTGATGAACCTCACCGCGACAATCTGGCCCGACCGGAATTGAACCTTCACGGTGCCAGCGACCGCTTTACCAAGACGCGGTATTACGATCCGAAAAAGTTAGATGCCCGCTACACCGCCCCCGCGCCATGGCTCCCAGACCTGCCCGAGCTGCGCCAAGACATGGAAAGCTACCGCGAGGGCGTCAAACTCATGGACGAATACATGGGACGGGTTTTCTATGCTTTGAAACACCATGGCTACGATGAAAACACCCTGGTCATCGTCACGGCTGACCATGGGACGGAATTTCCCGGTGGGAAAAAGACGCTGCAAGATGCCGGCATCCGGGTGATGTTGCTCCTGCGCTTCCCGACGGCGGCTGGAACTCCCTTTGCCGGGCAAGTAGTGGAGTCGCTGGTGAGCCATTTGGATTTGTATCCAACCCTCTGCGAGCTCCTCGGTCGCCAACCGGAACACCCCTTGGAAGGCCAAAGTCTCCTGCCTCTGATACGCGGAGAAACCGAGGATTTGCACGATGCGATCTTCGCCGAGCAAACTTACCATGGGCCTCTTGAGCCGCTGCGCGGTGTCCGCACCAAGCGCTTCAAATACATCCGCCGCCACTTTGCCACCGGCCCCATCATGCGCCACGATGGGCCGGCAACGCCGATCCTTGAAGGCTGCGGGTGGTATGAGCGTCCTCTGGGCCACGAGGAGCTCTTCGATCTTTATCTCGACCCTTGGGAAGCCTGCAATCGTGCCCAAGATCCGACCTATGCGGGCATCCGGGAAGAGCTCGCGCGTCGTTTGGATGAATGGATGGAAAAAACCGGCGACCCCTTCCCCACCGGGCAGTTTCCCCTGCCTCCGAGTGGTCGGGCGTAGAGGTTTCCTTCGCGCTCCGCGGTAAATAATTTGCTGCGAGGCAAGAATCTGCTTGTTGCGGAGAAGGCGTTCTGTTGCAAAACGCTCATTCTTTGAACAATTTATGAAACTCCGCTTCCTATCTCTGGGCTTGGCGCTGGCGCTGGCCCTCGCCACCCCCCATGCTCTTGTTGCCCAGACTGGAGCCAAAAGCCCACCCGCTCGCCTGCAAAAGGCCTCCCTCGCCAAGACGCTGGCAGAACTGGAAAACTTGGTAGCTGAGTTGCAATCCGAGGGCGGTCTCCTTGGCCTCCCAAGCCAGGGAGTCTCCGCTGCCGAGGAACTCTTGGCCCAAATGAGCCGGGCCTTGGCGGCCATGCAGAGCAGCACCCGCGCCCAAAGTCCAGATTACCTCAAGCCGCTTGATCAGCTCACCCGTGCTTCTGCCGAGCTCTCCGCGATTGCGAGCCTAGCCTCCGATAATGGTCAGGAACTGAAAACTCGCGCCCTCCGCATCCGGCAAATCACCACCGGCCTGCAGGAAAGCATTGGAGCAGCCGCGTTGTTGGCGAAAAAAGGTGGCGAACTCAGCAGTGCGCAAAAGGCCAACGCGGCTAAACTCCGCGAACAAGCCTCCGAACTAAAGAAAAAATTGGCCGCCCTGCGCAACCAGGCCCCGAAAACGGGGACCGCCTACCGCGCCACCCGTTCCTTGGAAGCTCAAGCGCAGCGCTTGGCTTCTCTTAACGTCACCGATACCGCCGCTTATGCCTTGCTGCTGGCCCTGCTCGGGAGTCTCTGGACCAACTACCAAGCCTACGGAAGTGTCTTGCGGTGGGAAAACCCCGGCTTCTACGAAATCTGGACCACTGTGAGCGGGCCCTTCGCGGCCTTTGAGGAAATTTATTACAGCGAAGAACTCTACGAATCCTCCAGCTGGTCTGAATTTTCCGAGACTTACGAAGAGGCCTCCGAAGAAATCGAATACTCCGACGAGGACGACTTTTTCGAGGACGATGATCTCGACGAAGAAAACGAGACCGAGGAAGAAGATTCCGAGCAGGAAGACGAAGAAGAAGCTGACGAGACTGACGAGACTGACGAGACTGACGAGACTGACGAGACTGACGAGACTGACGAGACTGACGAGTCCGATGAGTCCGATGAGTCCGATGAGTCCGACGACGGTGGCGATGACGACGGTGGCGATGACGGCGGTGGCGATGACGGGGGCGGCGACGAGGGATAACCTCGCTTCCCTGGAGGTTGCCAGGGTATAGGCCTACTCGTGACGCATTTACTCCGACGACGCTGGTGGGGGAGTTTTCTTGGCGTTTGTGTTCTAGGTTCGGTAGCCTATTTCATCTGGCCTGCGCCCCAGATTGAGTCCCAGCTTGCTCGGGCGGCACCCCGGGAGGATCTGACCCAAATTTCACCCTCGGCAGAGAGCATTTCTTTGCTGCATGCCGAGCCGGTCTCGGACCTGTTTATTCTGCTGCACGGCGTGACCAACAACCCAGAGCAATTCCGCGCCTTTGGCGAACTCCTCTATGCCCGCGGTGCTGACGTGCTGATTCCTCGGATGCCCTTTCACGGACTCCTCGACCGCCTCACTCCCGCCCAAAAGAACTTCACTGCCGTTCTGGCTTTGCGAGAAACTCTGCGCGTCCTTAAAGCGGCAGAAACGTGCGGCCAGCGCATCACTGTCGTAGGACTCTCTGTGAATGGCCTGCCAGCGGCGTGGGTGGCCATGAACCGCCCTGAAGTGGACCGGGTGATGCTTCTGGCTCCGTTTTTTTCCGTTCACGGGATGCCCGACTGGCTCATTACGCCAACCGCACAGTTGTTCCAGCGCTGGCCGAATTTCTTCATCTGGTGGGATGCGGATTTGCGGGAGAATCTCCCCAGCCCGCCTGGAGTCTATCCGCGTTTTTCCACCCGAACCATGGCCTCCTTTCTGCAATTCGGGGTGGAAATTTTTAATCAAGCGCGCCGCCAGGCTCCTCGGGTGCGCGAAGTCATCGTCGTAACAACGGCCGCCGATCGGGCCATCAGCAATGCCCGCGTGGCGGAACTCGCGGAACTCTGGCAAAATGCAGGCTTCCATAATCTCCAGACCTACGAGTTCCCGGCGGAGGAAGCTGTGCCGCATGATTTCATAGACCCGCATCAGCCAGACCAGCAAACAGAGCGGGTTTACCCGGTCCTCTTGGATTTGTTGCAAAAGCCCTGAAAAAACCCCCGCCCGATACAGCACGAAGGCGCGGAAATGAATGGCCATTTTCCGGGGGCTGATTAAGATCAGCCCCGACTCCATGCCCGAAAACATCCGTATCGAACCTGCTACGCTCGAAGACCTACCGCAATTGGTGGATCTGCTGGTGGATCTTTTCACCCAAGAGAAAGACTTTGTCCCCGACCGGGAGAAGCAGATGCGGGGTTTGCGACTCATCCTCGAGCAACCGAACCGTGGGCGGATTTTCGTCCTCCGCAACGAACGGCTCATCATAGGCATGATCAACCTGCTAATTACCATCAGCACTGCCGAGGGAGGTTTCGTTTTGCTGTTGGAGGATTTAGTGGTGACCCCGGAACACCGCGGGCAGGGCTATGGAAGCCGCCTCCTCGAGTATGCCCTACAATTCGCCAAAGACAAAGGCTTTAGCCGCATCACTCTGCTCACCGATAAACCCAATTCCCGCACGCAGCAATTCTACCTGCGACATGGGTTTGTCGAGAGCGACATGATTCCGCTGCGCTATTACTGCTATCGCTAATGGAAACTCCCGGCGCAGATGCGAAAATCAAGGACACGCCTTACGCCTGTCTGGACTGGAGCCGGGCTGAGCGCTGCGGGCGTCCGGAGGTGATTTTTTGCCAGGGTAAAACTCCGGTCCAAGTTGCCGGGATTGCCAAGGCCTTGGCAGAAAAAAATCCACTGGTCCTGGGAACTCGTGCCGATGCCGCCCAAGCCGAAGCGGTGCAGGCGATCTTGCCCCAAACCCGTTACGACGCTACCAGCCGCTGTTTGGTCTGGGGTGGACTCCCCTCGCTGCGACCGGATTGGACGGTCGCCGTGGTGGCGGCAGGCACGGCGGATTGGCCGGTGCAGGCGGAGGTGCGAGTGACTCTTGAGGCCTACGGTTGGAGGGTGCTGAGCATTACCGACGTGGGCGTGGCGGGACTGCATCGTCTGTTGAATCGGGTGGAAGAAATCCGGGCCTGTGCAGTCGTGGTTGTCGTTGCTGGGATGGAAGGGGCCTTGGCCTCGGTTGTGGGCGGGTTGGTAGATCGGCCGGTGGTTGCGGTGCCGACCAGCGTGGGCTATGGGGCTTCACTCGGTGGCGTTGCGGCACTTCTGACCATGCTCAACTCCTGTGCCAGCGGGGTCACGGTGGTGAATATTGATAACGGTTTTGGTGCCGCCATGGCCGCTGACGCAATTTTACGTTTGGCAGCCAAGGTGGCAGCGGAAGCGGAGAGGAAGAGTCGTTCATGATTGAGCTTCTGCAAAAAGGGGGTCCCTTGATGTGGGTGCTGCTCCTCTGCAGCATCACGGCTCTCGGAGCCTTCCTGGAGCGGGCCCTCACTTACCACCGCGCCACTATCCATACCGCGGAATTTCTCCGCGGTTTGCAGAATCTCGTCGAGCGTGGGCACTTCGCCGAAGCCGTCGAGGAAGCCGCCACCACGCCCGGCCCCGTTGCCCGAGTGACTGAAGCCGTGTTGCGGCAATACAAGCTCCCGCTACCGGAGCTGCGCGTGATCGCTGAAGAGGCTGCCCGGCTGGAAGTGCCACGGCTGGAACGCAGCCTGCCACTGTTGGCAACTGTGGCCTACGTCGCTCCCCTTCTTGGACTGCTCGGCACCGTTTTGGGATTGCTGACCGCTTTTTTGGAAATTTCCGCCCGCGGCGGCTACGCCACATCCGCGGAAATTGCTGGCGGGGTTTACCAGAGCCTCATCTCCACCGCCGCTGGCTTGGCGGTGGCGATCCCTGCTTACGTGGCTTTCTCCTATCTGGCTGCGCGCGAAGAGGCCCTGCTGAGGGATATGGAACGCGCAGGCATCGAAGTGGTGCGGATGTTATCGGGCTCCGAACATCGGCAAGCCAAGCTCGCCGGAGGATGAAAATCGAGCGGCAGTTCCGCTTGCAGCCAGGTTTTCTGTTCGTGGCTCCGGTATTCGATGTGGCCATGATTCTGGCTGCTTTCTTGCTCTTCAATAGCTCCTTCCTGCTCCAACCCGGCGTCGCGGTCGAGGTGCCAAAATCCCCCTTCTCTCTCGTTCCCGCCGGGATTCCCCAGGTCCTGAGCATCACGGGCCCACCGCGGCCTGCCCTTTATTGGGAAAACGCGGAGATTACGGAGGAAACCTTCATCAGTCATTTGCAGGAAATGGCGCGCCGGGGCGAGACCTTGGTCATCAAAGCCGAGAAACTTGTGCCTTACGAGATGGTTTACCATCTCTCAAACCTCGCGCTGGAGCGAGGCGTGCCTGTGGTCCTGGCGGGTGATAGCGCGCCATGAGCGACGGGGCGCGGCTTGTCTTCCGTTGGCCGGAGCGTTGGCATCCTACCGCCGCGCTGCCCCTCCTAATCTTGTTCGCCGCTGGATTGCATCTCCTGGCGGGCCTGGTGCTGGAAATCACTTACCCCGCCGCCGGCTCCCGCTCCATTGAGCGCGCGGCGATTTTCCAATGGCCACACCCACCCCCCGCCGGTTTGAGCCCCTACTGGCAAAACCCTGCTCTCTTCTCACCCGCCCGGGGCGACCGCAGCCTCCCCGCGCCAGTCTTCCCCACAGATTATTTTCCCTCTTTTGATCAGGCTCTCAATCCTTTGGAACTTCCTCCAGCGAGCCCTTCGGTGCTTACTTTACCCCGCAAGGAAAACCTCACCTCGCTAGCACTGCCACAAGGTCGAGCTGCCGTGCGCCCTCCAGTGGCATCCCTCCCTGAAACCGCCTCGCGCTGGAGTGCCCGCTGGCTAGCCTCGGGCGATTTGCTTCCTCCCCAAAATCCGGAAACGGAGCCGGTTCCACCGGAGTTGCAAGGCGTCGTTTGGTCGCAGTGGTTGATTGGGGTGGACGGGGAGGGAGTGCCGCGAGCGATCTTCCCTTTGCAGTCCTCGGCCTCCGAAACCTGGCGAGAAAAAGTCCTCCCGTGGCTGCGGAAACAACGTTTCCCGCGCCGGACTGAGCCCGCGACTGCAGAAAACCAGCGCGCGGATCGTTCCGCGCTCACGTGGGGATTCGTCGAGCTGCACATCGAGCCGACAAAATCTGCTCCCAACGGCACCACGCCACACTTTTCTCCATGATCCAGCTCTCTCCGCAGTGGTTCGTCTTTCTTTACCTCCTGCTCTTCCTCAGCTGCATTCTCGCGCTCTGGGTCGGGTTCGAGGCTTATTGGCGATGGGAACGCAAAAAAGACCGCGAACGCGTGCGCCAGTGTCGCAACTGCGGAGCCCGTTTCGATGTGGAACGCCTCAGCTCGGCACCCGCTTCGCAAGTCACTTCCGCCGCCGTTAGTCCTTTGCCCTGCCCGGCTTGCGGAGCCCTTCAGGACTGGATACCTTCGGTGCGCAGGACCTGATTTTTCTCATCCAGCAGGGCCACCCGGGGTTTGTGGGTGGCGGCTTCTTCGGGGGTGAATCCGGCGAACGTCATAATAGTCAGCCGATCGCCGATTTTTCCGAGGTGGGCAGTGGCTCCATTCAGCTCAATGGCTCCCGAGCCTTCCGGCCCGTAGATGACGTAGGTTTCAAAGCGCTGACCATTGGCCATATTGCCGACGAGGATCCGTTCGTAGGGCAGGAAACCAACCAACCGAGCCAGATCGGCCGCAATCGTGAGGCTGCCTTCGTAGTCCACCGAGGCATCGGTGACCGTGGCTTTGTGCAATTTGGCTTTGAGAAGGTGGAGAATCACAGTCGTGCTGCGGAACCGGGAGTTTACAGACGAGTGGGGTTCGGAGCGTCTCCGTAAACGGCCTTGGGATCGAAAACCTTTTCTTTTTCCACAAAAGCCAAGGGCGCACCAGTCCGGTCTCCGACTGGAACCGTGCGATAAAAGCAACTGCGGTAGCCGACGTGGCAGTTGGCCCCGCCCGCAGTCTCAACCCGAATCCAGACGCAGTCCTGATCATCATCAATGCGCATCTCCCGCACCTTCTGCACGAAGCCACTCGTGGCCCCTTTGTGCCAGAGGCAAGCCCGACTGCGACTCCAATAATAAGCTTCCCCGGTCTCAATGGTGCGGCTGAGAGCTTCCCGGTTCATGTAGGCATGCATGAGCAGCTCCCCGGTGGCAAAGTCCGTGGTTACGACTGGGATGAGGCCGTTCTCGTCAAATTTGGGTGCCAACTCATCACCTTCCTCGACCTGTTCGACCGAGGTGCGTCCGGCAAAGAGTTCAGCAGTAGGCTGGGTCAACATAGGGGCTAGAACAAAAGAAACCTCTGCCGCTTTGGCAAGGGAGAAGTTCAAACCTCTGGGACACTTCGCCGCTCCCCTCTGTTGGGACTAGGTGAGCAGCTTGGGGCAGTATCCTTTATTCCGGCAGAATGTTGCGGCAGTTGAGGTCGTCGAAGGACTGCAGCAGGCGTGCAGTCATGGCCTCCTCTGCGGCGCCAAGCCACACCCGCGGATCGTAATACTTTTTGTTGGGAGCGTCCGGGCCTTCCGGATTGCCAATCTGGGCCTGCAGGTAGTGGTGGTGTTTGGCTTCGTAAGCGCGCACTCCGTCCCAAAACGCCCATTGCAGATCGGTGTCGAGATTCATCTTGATCGCCCCGTAGGAAATGGCCTCGCGAATCTCTTCGCGCGAGGAGCCTGATCCGCCATGGAAAACGAAATTTACTGGCTTCGGGCCGAGCCCAAATTTTTCCGCCACATAAGCCTGCGAATCCCGCAGGATCGTCGGACGCAGCTTGACGTTGCCGGGTTTGTAAACCCCATGCACGTTGCCGAAGGCGGCCGCGATGGTGAAGTTCGGGCTGATGGGTGAAAGCACTTCCCAAGCTCGCGCCACCTCCGTGGGCTGCGTGTAGAGCCGGGACTCCTCCACTCCGGAGTTGTCCACTCCATCTTCCTCACCCCCCGTGACCCCCAATTCGATTTCTAGGGTCATGCCCAGCTTGCTCATGCGCTCCAGGTAGCGGGCGCAGATCTCCAAGTTTTCTTCCAGCGGTTCTTCGGAGAGATCGAGCATGTGCGAGCTGTAGAGTGGACGGCCGGTCGCGGCAAAATGCTCCTCACTGGCCGCCAACATGCCATCCACCCAGGGCAAGAGTTTTTTGGCGCAGTGATCGGTATTCAGCACCACGGGCACCCCGTATGCTTTGGCTGCCGCATCCACGTAGTGCGCCCCGGCAATGCCTCCCAAAATCGCCCCCCGCTGCCCCTCCTTGCTGATCCCTTTGCCGATGAAAAAATGCGCTCCGCCATTGCTGAATTGAATCATCATCGGAGAACGGGCCGCGCGTCCGGCCGCCAGCGCGGCGTTGATGGTGTTCGTGCCGGTGCAGTTTACCGCTGGCAGCGCGAACTGATTTTCTTTGGCGTAGTCGAGGAGTTCTTTGACTTCGTCGCCGAAAAGGACTCCGGCCCGAAAAGATTTGTTGAGGCTCATAAGGATCAGGTTGGCTTGGCTATGCCAGAGGGTCTATCGGGCCGAGCCGACGGAGGCAACCTGGAAAATGAACTGCAGATGCTTTGTGCCGGGGTCAGGTGATATTGACCGGGCCGAAGGTATTGGGCAGGCTGGGAGCGGTGTTTTGCACCACGGGGTTTTTGGCCAGGTTCACGCTAACGATCCCGGCATTGTAGAGGCCCCCGCCGGTGCCAAAAGCGTAATTGCCGCTGATTCGGCCTCCGGAGAAAGTGCTCACCCCACCAACATTGTTGACATAAACTCCACCGCCGTCCGTGGCGGAGTAGTTGTTGGTGATCAGGCTGCGGATGACGGAATGGGTCATGCCATTGGAAAAATAGAGACCGCCACCAACGCCGTTTTCGGCATTATTTCCCGAGACCGTGGAGCGCTCCAGGCGGAAGGTGCTTCCCACGTTGCCATTGGCGAGGATCCCGCCCGCTTCTGTGCTGGAAGAGTTGTTGATCACCCGTGCCCCAATAACCTCATAGGTTCCAGAGTTTGTGAAAAAGGCGGCTCCGGCATCACCAAAAGATCTATTCCCCTCAATGAGTGTTCCGGCGACGCGGAAGAGGGCGGCATCATTGCCAACCATAGCCCCACCGAGAAAACTGGTCTGGTTGCCGATGAAGCTGCCTTTGTTGATCGTGGCCGTGCCCAAATTCAAGTAAAGCCCACCCCCAAAAGTCTGGCTGTCATTTCCCGAGACTTTCACGCCAGTCAGCGAAACGAGGCCGGAAGCTCCAGTTACATGGATGCCTCCACCCGCGCTCACGGAACGATTCCCGGAGATCGTGCCGCTCTTCATGGTGAGGATGCTGTCATTTACGGAGATCCCACCTCCAAAACCCCCCGATTCATTACCAATCACGGAGGAGTTTTTCGCCAGCGTCAGCTTGGCTCCCAGCGAAATAAAGATGCCTCCTCCATTACCGGAGAAATTTTTTTCGACGGTGGTGTTATTAAGAAATGTTTCCCCGCCCGGGCCATAGGCCATGAAGCCGCCGGCGTCGATGCTGGCCGAGTTGTTGGAGATGTTGGAATTATTGATGTGCGCTTTGCCATTGGAACCATTCTGCCAGACGAACCAGCCCCCGACACTTGCGGCTGCGTTATTGTTGGTCACCGTAATGTTGCTGGCCTTGAGCTGGGAACCTTGAGCGTGCAAAGCCGAGTAAATTCCCCCAAAATCGGCCCCCGAATCGTTGGCGGTGACGGTCATGTTATTGAGCGAAGCTGAGGCCCTCCCGGCCAAAGAGTCCAAGCGAATTAGCATTCCTCCGACGCCCGCAGACGAGCTATTTCCGGAAATCACCGCATTGTCCAACTGCAACGAGCCAGGTCCGGCGGTCGTGAATACCCTCAGGTAAAGCCCTCCTGCCGTCGTGGCGGTGTTGTCGTAAACCTGAACATTCCGCAGCGTGATTTTGCCAGACTCAGTAACTAAAATGGCTCCGCCACCGAAACCGACGTTGGCCGAGTTGGCTGCGATGATGGAGTTAGTAATCATCACTTGGGCTTTACCGGGAGCGACGCTGGCAATGCCTCCACCGTCCCCCGAGGTGGTGAGATTCGCCACCACGGCCACTTGATCTAAACGCATGGATTCCGCATTGTAAATTGCCCCTCCGCTGCTGACCGCCGAACCGTTCGTCAGGGTGAGCCCCGAGATCGTAACCCGCACATGCTTGTTCGGATTCCCATCGTCTAGGTTGAAAATCCGGTCCATCCCCGCGCCATTAATCGTCATCTTATCCATGCCAGGGCCTTTGATGGTCAGAGGCTTGGTAATAGTTAGTTGGCCCAAGGAAAGGGTGATCGTGGAACCGTCCGCCACGATGCCCGAGGAAAAGACAATCGTATCGTGGGCGGCGGTGCTCTCGGCCAGAGCGATGGCATCGCGCAACGTCATCCCGACGCCATCGTCAGTGAGACTATCCACGACGATCGTGGCTGGAGCGATGCGGTCCTCGAGGGACTCCAGCAAGAAATGATTGGCGGGGGAACAAGTGGATTTTTTCATGGAATTATCGGAATTACGGAAAGGCTGACCAGCTGCCCCAGCACTGTCAAGGCTGCATCCATGACCTAGGCGCCGGGAAAAATCACCCCCTCCGGACAAAAATGCCCTCCGGATTCGATATACGCCGCCCAGAGAAAGGGGCCGACGAAAGGGCAAGTCAGGCCACTTTGCGTTTGCGGGAAGCCTTTTTCGCCCGGGCCGCTTCGAAGGCCATCAGGTCAGCCAGGGAAGTCGAAGCAAGTTTTTCCCGGATGGTTTCCCGATTGACCTTCCAAAAAGCGTGCATGGGGCAAGCGCGCTCATCGCTGCAGACTTCCAACCCCAGCAGACAGCGATCGCTCTGTTCCCCGCGCTGGATCGCTTCATCAATGTCAAGCAGACTGATCTGGCTGGCTGGGCGCGCCAAGCGAATCCCGCCGCGATAGCCCCGCTTGGAAATAATTAGCTTACCATCAGCCAAGCGCTGCACCAGCTTGGCCAAGTAGGGCGCGGGCACGGCAGCGGCCTCGGCCAGATCGCGGATAAAAGATGCATTGGTCCCTTCAGGGTCCAGGTGAGCCATGGCTTGAATGGCATACCCGGTGCTGGTTGAAAGAGATATCATGCTCTCAAGACTGTGTGGTTTCTTTCAATTTGTCCACGCAAAAAGTTGCCGCGGAAAATTTCGCTGCGGGCGGGGTTTTCCCCTTGTCCGCAAGCAGCAGCTTGGGAATGCTGCAGGCGATGAAAGTTACTGTCACGGTGATGCCGAAAACAACCGTTCTGGATCCCCAGGGAGCCGCGACGGCCGAGGCCATGAAGCACCTCGGTCTGGAATCCGTGCGCCAGGTGCGCATCGGGCGGCAGATTGAGTTTGAAACCGACCCTGTGCCCGAAGCCAAGCTGCACGAGATTGCCCGCGACCTGCTCTCCAACCCCGTGATGGAAGATTACACGCTGATCGTTTCCTAAAAGATGCGTTGCGCGGTAATTCAATTTCCCGGGTCGAATTGCGACCAGGACTGCTTGCTGGCTTTGCGGAGTTTCGATGGCATCTCCGCGGAATACGTCTGGCACAAGGAAACTTCGCTGGCGGGTTTTGATGCCGTGATTTTGCCGGGAGGATTTTCCTATGGTGACTATCTACGCTGCGGGGCCATCGCGCGCTTCTCGCCCATCATGCAGGCGGTAAGGCAGGCGGCGGAAGCGGGCAAGCTGGTGCTGGGTATTTGCAATGGCTTCCAAATTCTCTGCGAAGCCCGTTTGCTTCCCGGAGCTCTGATCCGCAATCGCGACCTGCATTTTCTCTGCCAACAGGTTCACCTGCGCGTGGAAAACACGGCCACTCCCTTCACTCGGTTGGCGCAACCCGGAGCGGTCTGGCAAATTCCCATCGCGCATGGGGAAGGATCCTACTTTACCGACGAGCAAACTTTGCAGGAGCTGGAGGAGGAAAACCGGGTAGTGTTTCGTTACGCCGATGCCTCCGGGCAGTCTTCAGCAGCCACCAACCCCAACGGCTCACTGCACGAAATCGCCGGCATTATCAACCGCTCCGGCAACGTCCTCGGCCTGATGCCCCACCCCGAGCGCGCCTGCGACCCCCTGCTCGGCAGCACGGATGGGCGCGGCCTCTTCGCCTCCATGCTCGCGCAGTGGCAAAACTCCGCCCGCGCCTGAGCCCGGGCCCCTCTCGCATGAAAGAACCCACCATCACGCCGGAAATTATCGCCCGCCACGGGATCACCGCGGAAGAATACGACCGCATCGTCGGAATCCTCGGCCGGGAGCCCAATTTCACCGAGCTCGGCGTCTTTTCCGTGATGTGGAGTGAGCACTGCTCCTACAAAAACTCCAAGCCCGAGCTGCGCAAATTCCCCACCACCGGTGCCAGGGTGCTTGTCAAGGCCGGGGAAGAAAATGCCGGGGTCATTGATATCGGGGACGGCTGGGCCATTGCCTTCAAGATCGAGAGTCATAACCATCCCAGCGCGGTGGAGCCTTTCCAAGGTGCGGCCACCGGGGTGGGTGGCATCATTCGCGATATCTTCACCATGGGAGCCCGCCCGGTCTTTTCCCTCAACTCCCTGCGCTTCGGACCTATCGAAGGCGATTCCCCTGCCGCTCGCACCCACCGCCGACTCTTCGCCGGGGTTGTGGCCGGCATCAGCCACTACGGCAACTGCATCGGCATCCCCACCATCGGCGGCGAAGTATATTTCGACGAATCCTATGCTGGCAATCCACTGGTAAATGTCTTCTGTCTCGGCATCCTCCGGCATGAACAAATTGCCCGCGGCGCGGCCTCTGGCATCGGCAATCCCGTGTTCTACGTTGGAGCGGAAACCGGCCGCGATGGGCTCGCCGGCGCGGCCTTCGCCTCGCGGGAGCTCACCGAAGAGTCCAAAGAGGACCGCCCCGCCGTGCAGGTCGGAGATCCTTTCCGGGAAAAACTCCTCCTGGAGGCCTGTCTCGAGCTTCTGGCCTCGGGTTGCGTGGCCGGCATCCAGGATATGGGCGCCGCCGGCCTCACCTGCTCTACCTGCGAAACCGCCAGCCGCGGGGGCACCGGCGTGCAGATTGATGTCAACCTCGTGCCCAAACGTGAGTCGGGCATGACGCCTTACGAAATCCTCCTCAGCGAATCGCAGGAGCGCATGCTGGTCATTGTCCACCGCGGGCAGGAAGCACGAGTGAAGGAAATTTTTGAAAAATGGGATCTGCCTTATGCCCAGGTCGGGGTGGTCAATGCCGATGGGATGATGCGGGTCATGGAAGGCGAGCGGGTCGCCGTGGAAATTCCCGCCAAGCAACTCGCTGACGATGCGCCGATCTACCATCGGGAGGCAGCCGAAAAGCCCGCCCCGCAGCCCTTGGATCTGAACTCCGTGCCGACTTTGGATCCGGTTCCTGCCCTTCTGAAACTCCTTGCCGACCCAAGCATCGCCTCCAAGGCCTGGGTCTGGCGGCAGTATGATCACATGGTGCGCCTCGGAGCCGTTGTGCCGCCCGGCTCCGATGCGGCGGTTTTCCTGGTGCGCGAGGCCGGCAAATTCCTAGCAGCGACGACCGATTGCAACGGGATCTACTGCAAGCTCGACCCGCGCGAAGGAGCGAAAATCGCCGTCGCCGAAGCCGCCCGCAATCTTGCCTGCTCCGGCGCAGTGCCGCTAGCCACCACCGATAACCTCAATTTTGGCAACCCCCACAAACCCGCCATCTTCCTGCAGCTGCGCGAAGCGGTCGAGGGAATGGCCGAGGCCTGCCGCGTATTTGATGCTCCCGTCACCGGAGGGAACGTGAGCCTTTACAATGAAAGCCCCGTCGGCGCGGTGGATCCCACACCCGTCGTCGGCATGGTCGGTCTCATTGCTGAAGAAGCCCACATCACCCGGCAATTTTTCTCCTCCCCCGGAGACGCCATCTTGCTCCTCGGACCAGTTGTGGACTCCGAGTGCCCCTCTGCGGGAATCGGCGGTTCCCACTACCTGAAAGTCCTGCATGGCCGCAAAGAAGGCACCCCGCCGCGCATTGACCTGGCCCACGAACTCCGGCTGCACGAGGCCCTGCGGGAGCTGATCCGCGCCGGCTACATACGCAGTGCCCACGATTGTTCCGAAGGCGGCCTTGCCGTCGCCTTGGCGGAATCCTGCCTGGGGGAAAAACCCCTCGGAGCTGAGGTGTGCTTGCCGACCCACCTCGTCCCGAGCGGTCTCCGCGCCGATGTCGCTCTATTCAACGAATCCCAATCCCGCATTGTCATCAGCGTGGCCGAGGCGGATCTGCCCTCGGTTTTGCAACTGGCGGCAGACGCCGGGATTTCTGCCACGCGCATTGGCACCGTCACTCCCGGCGATCGGCTGCAAATCCTTCTCGAAGCGCACGCTGCGCAGTATGCCTGGGAGCTGGCCGATCTGGACGACGCCCGGCAAAGCATCACGCGGCTCATGGCCTAGCCCTACCCGTGCAAACCCCTCGCCGCAAAATCGAACTCGCCTCGGCCCACTCCCAACTCGGGCAAAATCCCTTTGCGGGATTGCAGCTTCCTGACCTGCCACCCGGTCCAGCCGAAGTCTCACCTCCCATTGCCCCCGCCCAAAACCAGGCCGACTGGCCCTGGCGCGGCGAGATTTTCCTCCGGCGGGAAACTTCCCACCGGAACGGCAAAGCTGTTCTGGTGCTGTATCGCCTGCCGGAACATCTTACCGAAGAAGATCTGGCGGAGCTCGCCCGCTTAGCAAAAATCCGTTGCGGCTGTGGTGGCACCCTGCGTGGCCGCGAAATCGAGCTCCAAGGGGACCAGCCCGATCGCCTGCGCGATTTCCTCACCGGACTGGGCTTTCGAGTTCGTGGAATTAGCTGATCCTTCTCCGCCATGTCCGCCGCACCGCACCTCGAAGCCCGGGAGATTTCCCGCTCTTTTCAAATCGGACGCAATCGCATCGAAGTGCTGCGCGGAGTTTCGCTGCAGGTGCAGCACGCCGAATCCGTCTTCCTCTGTGGAGCCTCCGGAGCCGGTAAGACGACCCTGCTCTACACCCTGGCCGGACTGGAGACTCCGGAACGCGGCAGCGTGCACTTTGAGGGCCTTTCCCTCTACCAACTAGGTAGCGACCGCCTGAGCGCCCTGCGCAACGCCCGCATGGGCTTCGTCTTCCAAGCTTATTTCCTCCTGCCGGAACTCACCGCTCTGGAAAATGTCCTGCTCCCGGCCCTCATCGGGAAAACCGACCGCCGCCCGGCTGCTCTGGCTTTGCTCGAACGCGTCGGCCTCGGCAACCGCCTCGACCACCTGCCCTCCGAACTCAGCGGCGGTGAACAGCAGCGCGTGGCTATCGCCCGCGCGCTTATCAACGACCCCGGCATTGTCTTCGCCGATGAACCCACCGGCAACCTCGACTCCCAAAGCGGTGCCGCCATTGTCCAACTCCTCCTCGACCTCGTGCGCCAAGACGGCCGCACCCTCGTCGTCGTCACCCACGACACCTCCCTCGCCCGCCGCGGTGACCGCCTCCTCCACGTCCAAGACGGGCGAATCACCGAGCAGTAGAGGTATCTTTTCGAGAAACCCTCACCGTTTCCCGAACTGGGGAATCGGCAAGTTGAAAAGTCCAGGACGTTGACCAGGGCGGCGCTGATCCACCGCGAGTCGTTCCTCGGTGAACCGGGCCAGACGCACGAAGGGTAGGCCGATGAGCAGATAGATCGCTGCGATGAGCAGCCCGGTGCCGAAGTAATCGAAGGTCTGCGTGGCGATGCGATTGTAGGCCCCAGTCAGGTCAATAAGTGTCACCATCGAAACCAAAGAAGAATCCTTAAGCAGCGAGATAAAATCATTCGTCACCGGCGGGAGCACGAGACGGAACGATTGCGGGATGACGACGTAACGCAGGCCTTGGCCATGCGTCATGCCCAAGGCTCGGGCTGCTTCCATCTGGCCTCTGGGAATAGCCAATAAGCCCGCCCGGTAGTTCTCGGCCTCATACGCGGCGTAGTTCAGCCCCAGGCCCAGCACACCCGCCACAAAAGGCTCAAGCTTGATCCCGATATTCGGCAGCCCGTAAAAAATGATGTAGAGCTGGATGAGCAGTGGGGTACCCCGCACGATCTCAATAAAAAGGGTGGCAATCCAACGCAGCGGCCAGGGCCCAAAGACTCGCATAATGGCGAGGAGAAATCCCACGCCGATGGCGATCGTCATGCCGACAATCGAAACGTTGAGGGTCAGCAAGGTGGCATCGAGGAGCAGCCTCCAGTTGCTGGCGTAGCGCTGCAGGCGGGTCCAGAGAGAGGCCTGTTCGGCCGAAGCCGCCACAAAGGCTTTGTAGGACGTATCGGGCAGGGAAGGTTCTTCCGGTTGTCCGAACGCTCCGGCCACCGTCTCCGTCCAGAGCCCCCAGCGCGAAAGGATATCCCGCAGGGTTCCTTTGGCCACCAGCCGCCGCAGGGCGGCATTCACCTCCTCTTGCAGAGCGGTGTTTCCTTTGGCCAGGGCGATGCCATAGGTGATCTGACCAAAAGGCGGGCCGCTGAATTGCAGGTTCGGATTGGGCGCAGCGTAATATTTGGCGATCGGGTAGTCGAGGAGCACCCCAAAAATGCGGCCATTCGCGACATCCTGATAGGCATTCACTTCCTGCTCGTAGGGGCGGACTTTGACGCCGGGAGTCTCTTCCAGCATGCGCAAAGCTGCCGTCTGATCCAAGGTGCCGATTTGTTGGCCGGCGAGTTGTTCCAAGGAGGAAATCGGGGGCTCCCCGCGCCGGGTAACAAGCTGTTCAAAGGTGACGTAATAAGGGTCGGAAAACAGAACCTCTCCGGCTTTTTCCGGGGTGATTTCAATCCCGCAAATCACCACCTCGTAAATTCCCCGCCCCAGTCCGGCGATGAGCCCGTCCCAGGAATTATAGACAAACTCCGGCTTGCGGCCCATTTCCTCGGCCAGGGCCTCTATGATTTCCACCTCGAACCCGCTCAGCTCATTTTCCGAGTTGTAAAAACTATACGGAGCGTTGCTATCGGTATCCGCTCCCCAGCGTAGAATCTTCTCTTCTGCCACCCCGCAGGGGAGCGCCATGAGCCCCATGGCCAGCAGCAGACTCATTGCAAGGAGGCGCAGCATCATAGAAACCTCCCGAGAAAGCGGCGCGTGCGCTCGTCTTTGGGGTTCTCGAAAATTTCGTCCTCGTCGGAGATTTCCACGATGTTTCCTCCCTCCATAAAAACGATGTAGTCGCTGGCATCGCGGGCAAAGCGCATCTCGTGCGTGACCACGATCTGCGTCATCCCCTCGGCATCGAGAGCTTTCATGACGTGCAGCACCTCGTGCACCAGCTCCGGGTCAAGAGCGCTGGTTGGCTCGTCGTAGAGCATCACCTTGGGATTCACCGCCAAGGCGCGGGCAATGGCGGCACGCTGTTGTTGCCCGCCCGACATCTGACTCGGATAATGATCGGCAAAATCTGCCAGCCCGACCTTTTGCAGGAGCTCCCGCGCCCGGCTTTCCGCCAGGTCGCGTGATTCCCTGCGTGTCACCACCGGAGCGAGGGTGATATTTTCCAAAATCGTTTTATGCGGGAAGAGGTTGAACTGCTGAAAAACCATCCCGACGACCTGCCGCAGCTGGTGGGCCCGCTGCTCGATATCCTTCGGCGGGGCATCCTCCAGCCCCTTGCAATCAATCGTCACCCCGGCAATCGAAACACACCCAGCGCTGGGTGTTTCCAAAAAATTCAAGCAGCGCAGGAAGGTGCTTTTCCCGCATCCCGAGGGTCCGATAATAGAGACCAGATCGCCCTCCTCGACCTCCAGACTCACCCCTTTGAGGATCTCCACCTCACCGTAATTCTTCCGCAGCTCGCGCACCGATACCAAGGGGGATTCCATAGCTAAAGATTAGAAAGCTCTCCATCCTCCCCACAATCGGAAAGCTGCAGGCGGTGACAATTTTGTAACAAATTCCCTTCCTCTCCCCTGCGGACCGGCCTTGCCGGAAGCTGTGACAGTCTTGTAACAATTGCCCGGTTCTCAGCCAGCCAGCCCACAGCTTGGCTTAGGCTGCGACATCTCCACACTCCTTATGAAACCATCCATCCTCTCCATTCTATCGGTTGCTCTGCTGAGTTTTTGGGCCTCGACCCCTTACTCCCAAGCCGGAGTTGTCACCGTGGATCCCGCCATTCCCAACTACGAAGCCACCAGCGGAGTCAGCGGCAACCTCAACTCCATCGGCTCGGATACCCTCAACAACCTCATGACGCTCTGGGCAGAAGGCTTTAAAGCCCTCTATCCCAACGTCAACATCCAGATCGAAGGCAAGGGCTCCTCAACTGCTCCGGTGGCCCTCATCGAAGGCACTGCCCAACTCGGCCCGATGAGCCGCCCCATGAAATCCACCGAGATTGATGCCTTTGAGGCTCGCTACGGCTACAAGCCCACCGAAGTCCGCGTCGCCGTGGATGCTCTGGCGGTCTATGTGAACAAAGACAACCCCATCAAAGGCCTCACCATGGCCCAAGTGGATGGCATTTTTTCCAGCACCCGCAAATCCGGCTCGGAAGACATCACCACCTGGGGGCAACTCGGACTCACCGGCCCCTGGGCCGACAAAGCTATCTCCCTCTACGGCCGCAACAGCGCCAGCGGCACCTACGGATTCTTCAAAGACCACGCCCTGCGCGGCGGGGACTTCAAATCCACCATCAAAGAGCAGCCCGGCTCCTCTGCCGTTGTTCAAGGCATTGGCAGCGACCTCGGTGGCATCGGCTACTCCGGCATCGGCTACCGCACCTCCGAAGTCCACACCGTCCCACTGGGTGAAACTCCCGACGCTTTCTTCGATTGCACCCCGGAAAATTGCCTCAGCGGAGACTATCCGCTGGCGCGCTTCCTTCTTGTGTATGTGAACAAGAAACCTGGCGAGCCCATGGATAAGCTGACCCAGGAGTTCCTCAAATTTGTTGTCTCCAAGCAAGGCCAGGAAATTGTCGCCAAGGATGGCTACTTCCCGCTTCCAGCGCCGGTGAGCGAAGAAGTCCTGGCCGAGCTAGCCAACTAATTCCCCCCGCTGCCGGACCGGACCATCCCGCCCATGACTGATTGTTCCGAGCCAATGAAGCGGGTAACCTCCCAAGCCTCATGAGCCTTCAGGATACGACGCCCGCCCGCTTCCGGCCTTCGCGGAGTGTCCTGCTCATAGACCGAGTGATGACCTACCTCATCAAGGGTGGGGGAATTCTCGTCATCACAGCGGTGCTGGGGATTTTCGTCTTCATTTTCGCGCAGATCTATCCGCTTTTCCTTAAAGCCTCGGTCAAAGAAATTCGGGTCGCGCAACTTCCGCCAGACGACTACCAACTGCTCGGCCTCGACGAGTGGGCAGAACTTCCCTTCCTCGTCGGCAGCCACGGCCAGATGGTCTTCGTTGACCTCGCCAGCGAGGACGGAGTCACCGAGCGCGCCATCCCCGTGCGGGAAGACCGCGAAATCACCGCTCTGCGCTGGCTGCCCGAACGCTCGGAACTCATTCTTGGCAGTGCCGACGGGCACTTTAGCGTGGTGAAAGTCAACTACCGCCGGGATTTTGCAGCGGGGGGCAAGGTGGTGGCCGATTTAGTCCCCGGGCCGTGGTTTGTCATCGGACCCGAAAATGCGCGCGTCGAAGCCATCGCCTTCAACGCCGGGCCAAATCGGCAGCTCGCGGCGGCGATCTTGGACGTGGAGGGGGTTCAACAAGTGCGCGCCGCAGTTTTGTTGCAGAAACGTTCACTCCTTGGAAAAGGCGAGCTCTCCATTGGGCAGACTTTCGACCTCACCAGCCAAGTCCAAGGCAACCCGAATCACATCCTGGTCAACGCTGCAGCGGATGGGGTGATTGTTTCCTCCGAGGAGGGCGAAGTGGAATACTTCTACCTCACCGATGCTGGACTGGAATTGCGGCAGAAGTTCGCTCCCTTTGCCGAGGATTCCGACCCGCGCATCAGCTCGATGAATTTCCTGCTCGGCGATGTCTCCCTGGTCTTTACGAACCCCACCGGACGCAACGTTATCTGGAGCCTGTTCATTCCTGAAGGAGGACGGGAACGCCTTTTTGGTCAAACCAAGGAATTTCCCCCACTGGCCGCCGGAGCGGAGTTTTTTTCCAATAGCCTGCGCAATAAAGGGTTTCTCCTCGGCGAAGGCCGTCAGGTATCCCTGCGGTATGGCACCACCGAGTCCGTGCGTTGGGAAAAAACCCTCCCCTACGCGATCCGGCTCGGAGCCCTTTCAGGGAAAAACGACCGCATCCTCCTCCTGGATGAAAAATCCGGCTTGCACATCTTCGCCCTGGACGATCCGCATCCCGAGGCCAGTTTCCGGGCACTCTTCGGGAAGATTTGGTATGAAGGGCAAAACCAACCCAGCTTCACTTGGCAATCCACCGGCGGATCGGATGCTTTCGAGCCCAAACTCTCACTGGTGCCTCTGATCATCGGCACCCTCAAAGGCACTCTCTATGCGATGCTCTTTGCGATGCCAATCGCGCTGCTGGCGGCGATTTACACCTCGCAATTTCTCGATCCCAATATCCGTCGCGTCGTCAAGCCGACGATGGAAATCATGGCCTCGTTGCCCTCGGTCGTGCTGGGCTTCCTGGCGGCACTTTGGTTGGCTCCCATTCTGGAGACGCGCGTGCCTTCCGTCCTTTGCCTCTTGGTGCTCGTGCCCGCCTCAGCCGCTCTTTTCGGCTGGTTGCTCTCGCTTTTACCCATGCGCTTCCGGCGCTACCTGCGCCCGGGCTACGAGTTTCTCATCTTCACCCCGATCATTCTCGGCGTGGCTTGGTTGGCCTGGCAGCTCGGGCCCCTCCTCGAAAGCTGGCTCTTCGTGGTTCCGGATAGTGCCACTGGACAACCCATCGCCGATTTCCGCCGCTGGTGGCCGCTGGTCACCGGCACCCCCTTCGAACAACGCAACTCCCTCGTCGTCGGCTTCATGATGGGCTTTGCCGTCATTCCCATCATTTTTACCATCTCCGAGGACGCGATGTCGAATGTGCCGCCGGCCCTCAAATCCGGTTCTCTCGCTCTGGGCGCCAGTCGCTGGCAAACCGCCCGCCGCATCGTCCTCCCGACGGCTGCGGCAGGCATCTTCTCCGCGCTGATGATCGGTCTTGGGCGCGCCGTTGGGGAAACCATGATCGTCGTCATGGCCACCGGCAACACCCCGATCATGGATTTCAATATCTTCTCCGGGATGCGCACCCTCTCAGCCAACATCGCAGTGGAGCTGCCCGAAGCCCCCCACCACAGCACCCTCTACCGCACCCTCTTCCTCGGGGCGATGGTGCTCTTCCTCCTGACCTTTCTCATCAATACCGCCGCAGAGATTCTGCGCCAGCATCTGCGGGAGAAATTCAAGACCATCTAGCCCGCAGAGTTTCCCATGCCTGCCGCGAAGAACCACCTGCAGAAATTTGCCCGCACCAAAGGCGAAGTCTATGTCTGGCTCTGCTCCATGGGGCTGGTGGTCGGATTGGTCATGGTGCTCTTTCTGCTGGGTCTCATCCTGCACCAGGGCTTCCTTTCTTTTTGGCCAGAGCGGATCGCCGAGTTGACCCTCCGCACCGGCAGCCCGCACCTGCTGGGAGACACTCAAACCATCGCCGGCGAAATCACGAAAAAGCAGGAAAAACGCGGACGCGCTCTGAGCGAGCCGCCGCAAATCGAGTGGCAACTCCGCACCGCCAACCGCGATGCTTTCGGGGCTACCTTCAAATGGTTGCCCAAGAATGAAGTCACAGCGGTGGCTTACCCCAAGGATCTCATCGAAATCGAACGTCTGGAGTTCGGCAACCTCATCGGATTTCCGGTATCTCTGCGTATCGAGGGCGGAGCGGAAATTTCTGTCAACAGCCCTGATTTTGCTCCGACTTTGGCCCGAGTGGTGAGGGAAGCGACCGAACGCCGACGGGTCATCGAAAATATTGAAAAAAAGCAGATCGGACGCATCAATGCTGAGCTGACCCGCCTGCGGAATCGTTTGCGCGCCCGAGGCGAGGAGCTGCCTCCCGCCGAGCAGGAAGCCATCGCCACACGCCAGGCCGAGCTACAAAGCCAATTTGAAGTCCTCGCCGCTAAGGCCCGCTCGCTGCGCAACCAACAAAACGAGGACATCCTTTCGGTGCGCCTCTCCAGCGGTCAACTCCGCACCGTCACCGCCGGTCAGATCGTGCTTTATTTTTACCCCAACCAGCTCAACCTCCTCGGAAGAATCGGCCTCTTTGCACACAACCTCTGGGCCTTCCTCTCGCAAAATCCCCGCGAGGCCAACATGGAAGGCGGGATTTTCCCGGCCATCTTTGGCACCGCTGTGATGACGATCCTGATGTCTATCGCCGTCATGCCCTTTGGGGTCATCGCCGCGATTTACCTGCGTGAGTATGCCACGCAGGGATTCTTCGTGCGGTCGGTGCGCATCGCCGTCAACAACCTTGCCGGTGTGCCCTCGATTGTCTTCGGGGTCTTCGGTTTGGGCTTCTTCGTCTATCTGGCGGGCGGCACCCTTGATCAGCTCTTCTTCAGCGAAACCTTGCCCACGCCCACTTTCGGCACTGGCGGAATTTTCTGGGCCGCGCTCACGCTGGCTTTGATGACCGTTCCCGTGGTCATCGTGGCTACCGAGGAGGCCCTGGCGGCGGTGCCACGCGGTGTGCGCGAGGGCTCCCTGGCCTGCGGGGCCTCGAAATGGCAGACCATCCAGCGCATCGTCCTCCCGGCATCCGCCCCGGGAATTCTCACTGGTTTGATCCTGGCCATGGCGCGCGGCGCCGGAGAGGTGGCTCCGCTCATGCTAGTCGGCGTGGTCAAGCTGGCCCCGAGTTTACCCATTGATGCCGAAGCGCCCTTCCTGCATTTGGAACGCAAGTTTATGCATCTCGGCTTCCATATTTTCGATCTGGGCTTTCAATCCCCGGATGCCGAAGCTGCCAAGCCCATGGTGTTTGCTACCACGCTGCTGCTGATTCTCCTCGTGGTCTTGCTCAATCTGGCCGCGATTATCATCCGCGAACGCCTCCGCCGCAAATATGCCACCGCCACGTTCTAGCGCCTATGTATCTCAATAGTCCGGCCCACTCCACCCGCTACCTCCCGGCCATGCAATCTGCCGACCAAGCCTCGACCAACGCCTCTCCCAACCCGCGCTTCATCGAAATCCGCGACTTCAGCTTTTTCTACAGTGGCAAGCAGGCTCTCTTCCGCGTGAGCATGGACATTCCGGAGCGGCAGATCACCGCCTTCATTGGACCCTCCGGCTGCGGCAAATCCACCCTTCTGCGCAACCTCAACCGCATGAATGACCTCATTGATGGTGTCAGCCACGAAGGGGACATCATCGTCAATGGACACAGTATTTATGACCCGCTGGTGGAAGTCATCTCCCTACGCAAACGCATCGGGATGGTCTTTCAAAAGTCCAATCCCTTCCCGAAATCCATCTACGAAAATGTGGTCTATTCTCTGCGGGTCGCGGGCCAGAATAAGCGCTCGGTCTTGGATGAAACCGTGGAGCGCAGTCTGCAGGCCGCCGCTCTTTGGGACGAAGTGAAGGATCGTCTGCACGAAAGTGCCCTCGGGCTTTCCGGTGGGCAAATGCAGCGTCTCTGCATCGCTCGGGCCATCGCCAATCGTCCGGAAATCCTCCTCATGGACGAGCCTTGCTCCGCCCTCGATCCCATTGCCACCATGAAGATCGAAGAGCTCATCCTCACCCTCAAAGATGAGTTCACCATCGTCATTGTGACCCATAACATGCAGCAGGCGACCCGCTGCTCCGACCGCACCGCTTTTTTCTACCTCGGGCGCCTCATCGAATACGACCGCACGGAGAAGATCTTTTCCAATCCCGGGCAAAAGCAGACCGAGGAATACATCACCGGCCGCTTCGGTTGAGGCTCCGGGAACTCAATCTGCCCCGCCGCTCAAACTCGGGGCCAAGGTGCGCGCCTGCCGCACGGTGATTTCCTCGATCCGGTTCTGCACCTGCACATTCGTCGGATCCAGCTGCAAAGACTTCTGCCAAAACAGCAGCGCTTCCGGCGAGCGCCCCAAGGCCAAGTAGGTCTGGGCGATATGGTCAAACACCACCGCATCCGGCTCTGGCAGGGCATCTGCCGCCCGCAGTAAGAGAATGAGGGCATCCGCATATTTGCCCCGCTGGAACTGCACCCAGCCCAGGCTGTCCAAAAAGGCACCATTATTCGGCTCTGCTTCCAGGGCCTCCCGGATCAGTGCCTCGGCCTCGTCGAGATTCTCCTTTCGTTCGGCCCAGAAATAACCCAGGAAATTCCGCGCCGCCGCCGCTTCCGAGGGCGCTAGCCGGATAGACTTTTGCAAAAGCTCCACCGTAAGTTCATCCTCTCCGGCCTGCTCCGCTGCCACCGCATAATCGAAGAAAAAACGCGCATCCGGCGTGGCTATGCCCAAGACTGCTCCCTCCGAAAGCGCCTGTTGGAAAAGCGGCAACGCCTCTTGACCGCGCTTGCTCGCCGTTAAGCACACCGCCTCCAAATAAGTGAACGTGGGCTGTCCAGGAAAGTATTGCCGCGCGGTGCGGGCAAATTCGACGGCCGATTCCGGCCGATTGAGCTGCAGCAGCAAATGCACCACCTGCAGGTGCCGTTCACTGCATGACGGCTCCAGCAGCACGGCCCGCTGGCGCAAGAGCAGGAGATTTTCCCAGTCTTGCCGCTCCTGCACCAAAGCCGCTATCTGGTCCAGCAAGCTGAGTTGATGTGGATTATCTTCCAAAAGCTCCCACAATAGAGGCTCCGCCGTGGCCGGCTCCGGTCCCAAGAGCCGCGTCTTGGCCAGTTGTTCCCGCAGTTGCAGTGTCTCGGGAGCCAACGCATACGCCGCCTCGTAATACTGCCGCGCCGCATTCAGATCCTCCCGCTCAATACACAGATCCCCCAGAGCACAAAGGATCTCGGGCTGATCGGACGCCAACTCTGCCGCCCGGCCAAGAATCTTCGCAAAACGCTCACGATGTGCCCGCCCCTCCGCCGTCTCGTCAAAAGCCAGCCCCCGGTGCAATCCGGCCAAACGCAGCCAATAATACGGATTGTGCGACTCCGCCTGCGCGGCTTGGCTGAGCAGTCGCAGCGCCCGAGTGCGCTGCCCCAAATATTGATAAATCTCAAAGAGCAACCCAATCGGAGCAAAATGCCGTGGCTCCAAGCTCTGAGCCGTGCGCGCATACTCCAACGCCAAGGCTGGCTTCTGCAGATAGCGCAGGTAGATTTCCGCGATCAGCAGCGGCGGCAGAAAATCCTTTGGTCGTGCTTTGGCGGTATCTTTAAGCACGCCGAGCGCCTCCGGAATGAGTCCCCGCTGCAAATACTCCCGGGAAACCTGCACCGCCAATAAACTGTAATCGGGGGCCCGACGCAGGGTTTCCTCAAAGCTCGAGAGCGCTTGCTCGGGACCCTCTTCATTCTCTTCGAAGAGCCCCCGGGCGAACCACGCCATCGCCTCGGCTTTACGCGATTCCGCGGCAGACAGCTCCGCCGAACGTGGCTCGAGAAACTCCTCCCCTACCACCAAATCGGTCTCCGAGGCCAGCGCCCGTGAGCCGGGAAGAAGAAGCGCCAAAGCCAGACACCACACGGCGCAGCTGCGCTGGTGGATACCCACGGAGACGCAAAGCCGGTGGTGCATACGCCAAGTATTTCTCCGACCGGCTTCTCGAAATACTCCTCGGAAGGAGAGTGGGATCCAGTCGGTTTCAGTCGGCATGACTGAAAAACTAACTGCTACGACTTGTAGCGCAAACGCTTCTTGTGGCGGTTTTCTTTCATCCGCTTGCGGCGTTTGTGCTTGGCAATCTTGGCTTTTCTTTTCTTTTTCAGCGAACCCATGTGGTTGTCGGCAGTTTGAGAATCTGGTTAGTAAACAACTTTATTGAGAGGATACTCGATAATCCCTTCAGCCTGAAGCGATTTGAGCTCGGGAATAATCTCGCGCACCACGCTCTCCTCGATTACGGTTTCCACCGCCACCCAGTCATCCTGAGCCAAAGGGGAAACGGTAGGGTTTCGCAAAGCAGGCAAACGCTCAAGCAAATTCTGCAAATTCTTTTTCGGCAGGTTCATCTTCAGGCCGACGAGATCGCGCGCCCGCAGGGCCCCCTCCAGCAAGAGGGCCAGCCGGTCAATCTTCTGGGCTTTCCACGGATCTTGCCGGGCCGCCGGGTTGGCGATGAACGCCGGAAACGACTCGAGTATGGTTTCAATGACCCGCAACTTATTCGCCCGCAGCGAAGATCCGGTCTCCGTGACATCAATGATGGCATCCACGAGATCTGGCACCTTCACCTCGGTGGCTCCCCAGGAAAATTCCACCTCGATCGGGATGTTGCGCTCGGCAAAAAACCGCCGGGCCAGCCCGACTGCTTCCGTGGCCACTCGCTTGCCCGCTAAATCCGCCGCGCATTGGAAGGGCGAATTTTCTGCCACCGCCAAGACCCAGCGGGTCGGCCGCGCCGAAGCCTTGCTGTAAGGCAGACGGCAGATCGTCTCGACCACGCTGGAATTTTCCGCAATCCAGTCCAACCCCGTGATCCCGCAATCGAGAAAACCGTGCTCAACATAGCGGCTGATTTCCTGCGCCCGAAGCAAGCGAATTTCCAATTGCGGATCATCCACCACCGGACGATAGCTCCGGCTGGACCCGCTGATCTGAAAGCCCGCGCGAGCAAAAAGCTGAATGGTCGGTTCCATCAGGCTACCGCTGGGCAGGCCGACTGAAAGCAGAGAAGAGGCAGAGTGGGACATGGGGCGGCGATCTTCGGAGGTGCCGCCCGGCCTGGCAAACGCAAAATCACTTCCGGAAACAAAGCTTCAACGAGCCGTGAAAGCTGGCTGCCAGAGGGCCCGCATTTGCCATTGCCAAGCTGGGGGCAGGGCAGCCATCTTCCCCGCTATGTCCACCGGCCCTTTGCAAAATCCTGAACTTCCCGCTCTCGGTATCGTCGAAAATCTCTGCGATGAGGATCGTGCCATGCTCTGCTCCTACGGTGCGTTTCGCTTTCTCCAACCGCCGGGAGTGCTTATCGAACAAGGCAGTCCGCAAGATTCCCTCTACTTGGTGCTCAGTGGCGAATTGCACGCCGTGCGACGCGACGAGGGACGGGAAATCCTTCTCGGCACCATTCGCCAAGGGGAATCCATCGGGGAGGTCAACATTTTCGACCCCGGGCAGGCCAGCGCGACGGTGCGGGCTGTCGCACCCACCCAAATCTGGCACATCGAGCGCTCGGCGTGGATGGATTTTCTTGCGGCATACCCGGAGGCTTCCGTGAACTTGCTGGTGCAGATTGCTTCGGTGCTCAGTCGGCGCTTGCGGGGCCTCTCAGCCAAACTTGAGGATAAAGTCCAATACGAAATCCTGCTGGCCGATCTCGGACAGCAGTCCTGAAGCCTCAAGCGGCGCGGTGATTCTTGAATAATTCCAGGGTCAATTCCCGCTGGCGGGCATGATCCACCAAGGGCATGGGGTAGCCACGTGCCAGCGGAGCTGCCGGCGGCTCGGCTAACTTGGCGGCAGGCACAGCACGCAATTCCGGAATCCATTTTTTGATGTAGAGTCCCTGCGGATCGTAGCGCTTGGTCTGGCTCCAGGGATTCTGAATGCGAAAATAGGGTGCCGCATCCGCACCGGTGCCGGCACTCCATTGCCATCCCCCATTGTTGCTGGCGATCTCGCCATCCGTAAGGTGCTGCAAAAACCAGGACTCCCCCAGCCGCCAATCGAGCTGCAAATCTTTGGTGAAAAACATCGCCGTGATCATGCGCACCCGGTTGTGCATGAACCCCGTGGCCCGCAACTCGCGCATCCCGGCATCCACAATCGGAAAGCCGGTCGTGCCTTCCTGCCAGCGGGTGAGCCATTCCTTGCGCCCCGGCCAGGGCAAACCGCGCAAGACAGGATTGAACTCCTGCTGCAGGACTTCGGGATAATGATGAAGGATTTGGAAATAAAATTCGCGCCAGATGAGCTCGGTGGTAAATTTTTCGATCTGCAAGCGAATGACCGCCGGGCTGGCGGTGAGGGCCTTTTCCAGGCGGGCAAAAATTTCCCGGATGGAGAGCAGGCCAAAGCGCAAATCTTGCGAGAGGCGCGAGGTGCCTGCCACTGCGGGTAGATCGCGCTGGTCACCGTAATGGTTCACCGGCCCGGCGAGGAAGGCTTTGAGCCGCTCACGAGCAGCCCTCTCGCCTCCCGCCAGGACGCCCTCCCCAGCCGGAGGGAGTTGCCAATGGGCCAAGGTCGGAAGGCTTTCGCCAGCGGGAAAGGGGCTCGGCACGCGCAGGCTGCGCACGGTAGGCCCAGGCGGTAAGTGCGGGAGCTTCCGCCAGGCGCGGGAGTAGGGCGTGAAAACCCGATAAGGCTCACCCGCTCCAGTGAGAACCGCCGCGGGAGCAAACATGGAGTGATCCAGATGGGAAAGCACCTCGACCCGCAGCGCCGCCAGTCTTTCGCGCAACTGGGTTTCCTGGGCTTTGCCGAAAGGATCCACATCCTCATTGAAGGACACGGCGGTGGCGCCGGTTTCCGCCACCAGTTGCGGCAGCACCTCCAAAGCATTTCCTGTGCGCAGGAGCAAATCTCCGCCCACAGCACGCAAGTTGGCCGCAAGGCTGGCCAAGCTCTGGCAGAGGAACTCCTGCCGGTTGCTCCCCGTCCAGCGATGCGTGCCACGCCAGTCCGAGAGCACATAGACGGGCAGGACGCGATCGCCAACGGCCACAGCACTGTTCAAAGCGGAATTATCCGTGAGTCGGAGGTCGCGCCGGAACCAATGAATAACCAAGGAGTGCATGGCCTTTGTTACGCTGGTCGGCCGTGGGATGGAGAAAGATTTTCCGCAGACCAAGCCGGTAGGCGGCAAAGATTGACTGCTGAGCCATAGGCATCCTCGTGAAAACCATAACGAAAGTAGCTTCCACAAAAGAACACGCGCTGCTGCGGGGAGACTTGGTTGAGGGCGGGCAACTGCGGCTGGGCTTCCAGGGTCGCGAGCGAGAAGACCGGGTGGGTGTATTCGGTCTCATAAAGAATTTCTTCGTCGCGCAGAGCCGCACGGCTATTGAGGGACACGAAGTAATTCCGGTGCTGCGATATGCCTTGCAGGGCGTTCATCCAGTAGTGGGTTGTAGCCTCGGGTAGAGCACTCGCGCCGGGCTTCTGCACCAGGAAATTCCAAGAGGCCCAAGCGCGCCGACGCCGGGGAAGAAATTGCGGGTTCGTATGCAGAACGGCGTGATTTTTTTGATAGCGAAAGGGAGACAGGAGTTTTTTCTGCAACGGGGTGGGCTCCTCAAGCATCGCCAGCGCCTCATCCGCATGCGTGGCCAGAATCACCCGAGCAAAACTCCGCACCGCACCACTGCGCAATTCCACCACCACGCGCTCCGGCTCCTCCCGCACCCGGCGCACCCCGTCCATCACGACCTCCGGTTGGGTGCGCTGCAAAATCCGCTCCACATAGGTCCGGGCTCCCCCCTCAACGGTGAACCACGGATGATGCGTGGTCACCCCCAGAAAACCATGATTGTGGAAAAAGCGGAAGAGCGTGCTGGCCGGGAAATCGAGCATGTCGTCCGGTTCGGTGGACCAGACAGCCGAGCCCATGGGAAGGAGATACCACTGGAGAAATTCTCGCCCGAGGGCATGACGGGCCGCAAATTCGCGTAAAGTGCAGGCTGTTTCCTCGTCATCAGCGAGATGGGCACGCGCCAACTTGAAGAAACGAAAGATATCCCGCAAAAGCCGATGGAACGCGGGCCGGAAGAGATTACGGCGTTGGGCAAAAACCTTGTTCGGGCCCATCCCATTATATTCCAAATCGTCCGCATCGTGCCGCACGGCAAACGACATTTCGGCCCGCTTCACCGGCACCTCAAGCTCGGCAAAGAGCGACGTCAAGTTTGGGTAGGTCTGGTAGTTGAAGACGATGAAGCCCGTATCCACCGGGAGGCGTTGGCCATCCTCCTCCACCCAGCGCGTGTTGGTATGGCCGCCGAGGTAGTCATTTTTCTCCAGCAGCACCGGGCGGATGCGATCGCGCAGTTTCCAGAGACAGCCCAACCCGCTGACTCCGGTGCCAATGATCCCCACCAGCGGACGGGCGGAATCCTGCGCGATACCTGTGGTCACGCTACTTGACGCCGCGGCCGCTCGCCGCCTCGAGGTAGGCCTCCTCGGGGACCGGACGCAGGCGCCGCACAATGCCAAGGAAGGAGAGGGTCTTCAGCACGTAGTAGGTGATATCAATTTCCCACCAGTAGAATCCCTGCCGCGCCGCTCGCTGAAAACGGTGGTGATTATTATGCCAACCCTCCCCGAGAGTAATCAGCGCCAGCAGGAAGCTATTGCGACTCTCGTCCTTGGTCTGGTAGCGACGGCTACCCCACATGTGAGTGAAGGAATTGATGGAGCAGGTCCCGTGGAACAGCAGAGTGGTGCTGATAAAAAAGCCCCAGACCAGCATTTGTGGGCCGTTGGTTTGCAGTTGCGGAGCCCAAATCGCCAGCGCGGTCCCGAAGGCATAAAGCAGCACCGCCAACAAGAGCGGCCCGATGAGGTCGAAACGGTTGAGGAATCGCAGCTCCGGGAACTTTTCGAAGTCCCGCACCATGCGGTAATTCGTCGGGTAGTTGCGCGCGCTCGTAAGCCAACCAATATGCGCCCAGAGGAATCCGCGCACTCCGGGCGAGTGCAGATCTTCTTCATCATCGGAGTGCGCATGATGATGCCGATGCACCGCCGCCCACCAAAGCGGCCCGCGCTGAGCACAAGTGAGGGCCAGCAAGGCCATGAGGAACTGCACCGGCCGCGCCACCTCGTAGGACTTGTGGCAAAAATAGCGATGATATATCCCGGTCACGAAAAACATCCGCACGAAATAAAGGACCACCGCCGTGATCACCGCCGCCCAACTCCAGCCGGTCCAAATGACCCCCAAACAACCAAGGTGCAAAATCAGAAAGGGCAGGAAGTAGCGGAAATAGAACTTATCCGGTCGGGCCAAGCGAGCTTCGGTGCCTTCGGGAAAATAGTCTGAGTCCACAATTTCGCGCAGGCAGCGCCACGCATGAGAAAGAGAACCAGCCGACATACTTGCAAGAAAAATGGCGGAAATTCAGTCCAGATCACTCACCCCGAGCAAAGCCAACACCCGGCTGAGGTCATCATTGCCATAATATTCGATCTGAATCGTGCCGTGTTTTTCTTTGTGGTGAATAACGACTCGGGTTGAGAGGCGCTGCTGCAGCAAATTTTCCATGCGTTGGAGAGAAGGTGCGTGCAGGGCCGACTCCGTCAAACGCTTTTTTTTGCTTCCGGCAGGGACTTTGTTACTCCCAGCCAAGAATTGCGCCACCAGCTTTTCCGCGGCCCGCACCGGGAGGCTTTGGCGGAGGATTTGTGCGGCGAGATGTCTCTGCTCCTCGGCACCCTTGACAGAGAGGAGGACCTTGGCATGGCCCACGGAAATGAGGCCTTTGCTGAGGTAGCCCTGCACTTCCTCGTCGAGGTCGAGGAGGCGCATGGAGTTGGCCACCGTGGCGCGGTTTTTGCCGACCCGCTGGGCGATTTCTTCCTGGGTCATGGAGAACTCGCGGGAGAGGCGGGCGTAGGCATGGGCTTCTTCAATCGCGTTCAGGTCCTCGCGTTGCAAGTTCTCCACCAGAGCCAGCTCCAGGACCTCGCGGTCGCTGGCCTCGCGCACGATGGCCGGGGCATCGGCGAGCCCAACTTCCTTGGCGGCCCGCCAGCGGCGCTCCCCCGCGATGAGCTCATAGCGGCCGTTAACGGTGCGCACGATGAGCGGCTGGATAATCCCGCGCTCACGGATCGAAGCCACCAGCTCCTCCAACTGGCTTGGATGAAATTCCGTCCGCGGTTGCAAGGGAGAAGGCACGATCTGGGCCAGCTTGAGTTGCAACACCCGCTCGCCGGGCTGCGGCGCCGTCGCTGCTGCCACGGGACGCGGACCAATCAGCGCTCCGAGACCTTTGCCTAATCCACTGGGTTTTGCCATGCGTCGTGTTCTAGAAGTTTGCCCCGCGCGAGGCAACGTTCATTTACGCGCCCGATCGCTGCGGCAGGTCAATTTTTTCCGCCAAAACCAAAGGCAAACACCACGGCCAAAGCGATGCAGGCAAAGGCGGCGAGGTAGTTCCACCGCAGCTGTTCTCCCAGCACCACCCAGGCGAAACCGACAAAGACCGTAAGCGTGATACATTCTTGGAGGATTTTCAGCTGGTAGCCGGAAAGCACGGTGTAGCCGATGCGGTTGGCTGGCACTGCGAAGCAGTATTCAAAAAAAGCGATTCCCCAAGCAATCAGGATCACCCCGAAGATCGGCACCTGGGCCAGACTGCGCAGATGTCCATACCAGGCGAAACACATCAGGACATTGGAAATGATCAGTAGCGAGACGGTTGTCAGAGTTGCAGACATAATGCTCAAGGAGTGCCTTGGGCGGTGCCGCGAAGCAAGACTGCGCCGGTGGGAAAGCATGGCTTGGGCCTCGACACTCCGAGGGATACCGGGGCAGATTGACGGGGTGAAGTCTGCCACGAGCCAATTTACCGCCCAAATCGAGGGCCAGTTGCTGGAGATCCGTCTCTCTGGGCGGCTGGATGCTGCAGGCACGGCCGACTTCTGGGAGGAATGTATTGCCGCCGTGCAAAAAGTGCCGCCGGGCGGCGAGGTGCGATTGGACCTCGGTGGCGTGCAGTATCTGGACGGAGCCGGAGTGGGACTGCTTCTGGACCTGCGCCGACAGACCACCGCGCAAGTCACCTGGAAAAACCTCCCGCAGACCTACGCCCGCTTGCTGGCTCCCCTGGAAAACATCCCTCTGCCGAAAAGCTTTGCCGCCCCCTCCCGACATCAGCCCCTGCCCACGTATTTCGGACAGCTCGCGGTCGGCTTGCTGGAGGATCTGCGGGCCCAAGTAGCTTTCGTCGGTGAGATGATCGTCTGGTCCTTGCGCGCCATTCTCCAGCCCCGCTCGGTGCGCTGGTCCGAAACTTGGCGCATTTTTCAAATCGTCGGCAACAACGCTCTCTTCATTGTGCTCATGATTGGCTTCCTCATGGGCATGATCATGGCTTTCCAGGCAGCCATGTCCCTGAAGCAATTCGGGGTGGAAATTTTCACGGTCAATTTGGTGGCGCTGGCCATGCTACGCGAGCTGGGGGCCATCATGACGGCGATCGTGGTGGCCGGGCGATCGGGCACTGCTTTTGCGGCGGAAATCGGCACCATGAAAGTCAACGAGGAAGTCAATGCCCTCACCACCATGGGCCTCGATCCCACGCGCTTCCTGGTCTTTCCGCGCGTGCTGGCCGGCGTCTGCGCCACGCCTTTGCTGACGGTTTACGCCAACCTTGCCGGGATTGCCGGCGGGCTTTTCGTGGTCTGGACGCTGGGTTACACCTGGCCCGCGATGATGACTCAACTGACGAGTGCGGTGGGCTTTGCAGATGTGCTGGTGGGGATGTCCAAGTCGGTCGTCTTTGGTTTTCTCATTGCCACCGTGGGCTGTCTGCGCGGGCTGCAAACTGGTTCGGGAGCCCTAGCTGTGGGAGCCTCCACGACCCGGGCGGTTGTAACCTCCATCGTTCTCATCATCATCACCGATGGGCTCTTCGCGGTCGTCTTTTACGCTCTCGGATTTTGATTTCCACAGGCGGAGAGATGCGTAAGCTGAGCCGCACATGGTCCAGCCGCCACAGCAGGAAAACCACCGTCCTTCGGTCCTAGGGTCCGACCCGATCGCCCTCGGGTTGCCCCACCGGGAGCCGTTTATCTTTTTGCGGGAAGTGCTGGAGCTTGTTCCGGGCGAGCGAGGTCGGGCCCGGCAGACTTTCCGCCGAGAAGAAGCTTTTTTCCGTGGGCACTTTCCCGACGCTCCGATGGTTCCCGGGGTCCTATTGACCGAAGCGATCGCCCAGCTCTCGGGGATTGTCGCCGGGGCCTCCCGGCCCGGTGCGCGTTTTTTTCTCACCGCCATCAAAGCGATGAAATTTCCCGCCGCGGCCGGTCCGGACGAGGAGTTGGCCATCACGGTGCAGCAATGCGGCTTCCTGGGTGCCTTGCATCAATACGAAGGAGAAGCTCGTCGGCTTAATGGCGACTTGGTCGCAGCCGGGGTAGTGGTCCTAAGTGCCGCGTCTTCCCCCATCGAATCCTCGCCGACATGAACCAGCTGGAATTCGATTTGTTGGTCTTGGTGGTCTCAGCCGGTGCCGGATTCATCGGGGCTCTGATCGGGCTCGGCGGCGGCATGGTCATCGTGCCGGTGCTGGTGATCTTTTTCGGGATAGATATCCGCTACGCCATGGGAGCCGCTCTGGCGAGCGTCATTGCCACCTCCTCCGGTGCCGCAGCCGCCTACCTCCGCGATGGGGTGAGCAACATGAAAATCGGGCTGTTTCTCTGCGTTGCGACCACCTTGGGAGCGGTCGGCGGAGCGGCCCTGGCAACTGTGCTTCCGACCCACGCCCTCTCGCTGGTTTTTGGTGTCGTTTTATTGCTGAGCGTGCTGCTTTCGCTAAAAAAACAGACCGACGAAGACACATCCCAACTGCCCCCCACCCCGCTGGCCCGCCGCTTCGCCCTCGATGGCTCCTATCCGCATCATGGCCAAGTGATCTCCTACCATGTGCGCCAAGTGCCCGGAGGATTCCTCATGATGGTGGTGGCCGGGATGCTTTCGGGGCTCTTGGGAATCGGCTCCGGGGCTTTCAAGGTTCTGGCCATGGATCGGATCATGCGCATCCCTTTTCTCGTCTCCACCGCCACCAGCAACTTCATGATCGGAGTCACCGCTGCCGCGAGTGTGGGGATTTACCTGCAGCGAGGCTACCTGGACCCGGTGCTTATTTTTCCGGTGGCCTTGGGGGTATTGGCAGGAGCTTTCCTCGGAGCCCGCCTGCTCCCGCTATTCCCCACCGCAGTGCTGCGCTGGATCTTTCTCATCGCCATTAGTGTGATTGGCCTGCAGATGGTTTTGAAAGGGGTGGGGGTGAACTTATGAGCTCCGAGGCCGGGCCAAAAAACTCCCTGGATCTTTCTGCGTTGCTCTCTCGCGTGATGCTCCTGGGCGTGCTCCTGGCGGCCGGAGTGCTGCTTCTCGGAGGTGCGATCTATCTCACCCAGGTCGGCGGCGCACCGGTGGGAGACCATGTCTTCAAAGGAGAACCCGGTTCGCTGCGTCATCCCTTGGCCATCGTGGAAGGCGCCCTCGCGGTGCATCCTCGGGCGGTAATCCAACTGGGCGTCCTGTTCCTGCTGCTCAATCCCATTCTTCGCATCCTCCTTTCCCTCCTTGGTTTCCTAAGATTGCGCGATTGGACCTATGTCGGAGTGTGCCTGATTCTGCTCTTGGTGCTGGCCTTCAGTTTCCTCGGCGGGACTTTTTGAGGCCGACCATTGGCGGCTTTTTGCCGCGACCGGGGTGAAAAAGGTCTTGACCCGGCTAACCTCTTCCCTAGCTTTTCCAATCCAGCAAATTTCTTATGTCCAGAGTCTGTCAAATTACCGGAGCCAAACCCAGCAAGGGATCGAAGATTCACCGCCGTGGTTTAGCGAAAAAGAAAGGTGGCATCGGGATGCACGTTACGAAGGTGGTCCCGCGTGAATTTCACCCCAACCTGCAAACCAAGCGCATCTGGGTTCCCGAGTTGAAAAAATTCGTCACCGTCAAGCTCACCGCGCGAGCTCTGAAAACCATCGCCAAAAACGGGGCGTATCCGACCTTGCAAAAAGCAGGGCTGATTTGATTGCCAGAGCCCCCTGTCCCGATTAGGCTGCTCATTTCCCCTCCCCAAAAAAACCACACTCAACCACCAGACGAAACTTATGGCATTCAGCGTTCAGAGCAAAAAATCGGGCAAAACCTACTTCCTCCACCATCGCTTGCAGGAGTTACGCGGGGGGCAAAAAGTCACTCTTTACTACTTCTCCGGCACGGTTGGAGAGGGAGCTTTGGACGCTTTGCCTGCGGGTTACGTGGTCTCGGAAAACAGCCGCACCGGCCTTCCGATCTTGAAAAAAGACCGCTGATTTTTTGCCCGGTCTCTGCCGGGAACCCAGACCTGCAGCGAAAGCTCGTGGGGCTCTCCATCCCCTCACTCCTCGGCAGTTCCCAGGACGGGTCACTCTACTGCCTGCCGCGAAACTTATCTTTAGTGGGTCGCAAAACATGAAGTCTGCTGTCACGCCAGTGGTTGGGGTTGTTATGGGCAGCCAGAGCGACTGGGAGACGATGCGAGAAGCCTCTCTGATTCTCGAGGACTTTGGCGTGGCGCACGAATGTAAGGTGGTCTCGGCCCATCGGATGCCCCAAGCCATGGCCCGTTACGCCGCCACGGCTGAGAAGCGGGGCCTGCGAGTCATCATTGCTGGAGCTGGAGGCGCAGCGCATCTCCCAGGTATGCTCGCTGCACAAACACCAGTGCCCGTGTTGGGCGTCCCGGTGCAAAGCAAGGCGCTGCAAGGCCTCGATTCGCTACTTTCTATTGTGCAGATGCCGGGCGGGATTCCGGTGGCCACGTTTGCCATCGGCGCGGCGGGGGCAAAAAATGCCGCCCTCTTTGCGGTGTCCATCCTCGCCGCCAACGATCCCCGCCTGGGCAAAAAACTGGCTGCCTTCCGACTTCAGCAGACGCGCGCCGCAGCCAATTCCCGACTCGATAAATGATGCACGTGCTCCGCGGGAGCGGGGGTCTCAGTGAGGCAGATTTGGCCCGCGTAGTTGCTCACCTCCGCCGTGGGGAACCCGTAGCATTGCCCACTGAGACGGTCTATGGATTGGCCGCACCCGCCTTGCAGCCCGCCGCCTGCGAACGTATTTTCTGCTACAAAGGTCGCCCCCTATCCGACCCGCTCATCTGCCACCTGCCCGACTCCTCCTGGCTCGAACGTTTCACCCGGCTTTCCCCAAAGTCTCTGGCTATCGTCAAAAAACTTACGACCGCCTTTTGGCCTGGGCCCCTCACCTTGGTCCTGCCGCGCTCCGCAATGGTCCCGGACATCGTCACAGCGGGTCAGGAAACTGTGGCCGTCCGGCAAAGCGCGCATCCAGTTTTCCGCCAAGTTGTGGAGGCCCTGGGTGAGCCCCTCGCCGCGCCAAGCGCGAATCGGTTTGGACGCATCAGTCCAACCCAAATCGCGCATGTTGAAGCAGAGCTGGGCGACAAATTACAACTCGCTGTGGATGGCGGACCGTGCCAGCATGGGATCGAATCCACCATCCTCGCGGTCGGCGAGGAGAGCCTGAGGATTCTGCGTCCGGGCCCGATCTTGCCGGAGAAGATCACCGCGGTGGTGCCCGAGTGCCGACTACTCACCTGTAGGGGAGAACCCGCTGATTCTGCGGACCCGGCGCCCATTGTGCCGGGAAATCTGGCGGCGCATTACGCCCCGCGCACCCCCTTGCGACTCGCTTCTCCAGGAAACCTGCCCACGGAAATCGAGGGCGCGGGCGTTTTGGCTTGGCGCGAACTTCCCCCGGGAACCTGGCAAGCCAGCGAAATCCTCACTCCCGATGGGGATCCCACTCGGGCAGCAGCGAATTTTTATGCGGCCCTGCGCCGTTTGGATGCCAGCGGGGTGCGAGAGATCTGGGCTGAACTACCGCCCGATGAATCGCTGGGCCGGGTCTTACGCGACCGCCTCGGAAAAGCCGCTGCGGCCCATCCGACTGCAACACCCAACGACGCTTCCTCAGCCGACCCACCTTCCAAGGCCAAAGAAAACCTCCAGCTGAACACTGGTGCAGCGGCCATCGTGGGGCTGGCCGTCCTGACGAGCCGCTTACTTGGGCTGGCCCGTGAAGTCATTTTCGCCGGACTCTTTGGCGCTGGCCGCAATATGGACGCCTTTTTTGTCGCCTTTAAGGCCCCCAATCTCCTGCGCGATCTTTTTGCGGAAGGCGCGCTCTCCACAGCCTTCATTACCGTCTTTGCAAAAAAAATTCAAAACGAAGGCGATGCCTCAGCCTGGCAGCTCGCCAACAAAATGGCCACGCTCACCGCGATCTTTATGAGTGCCATCACGCTCCTGGGCATCCTCGGGGCGGATTGGATCATTGCCCTTTTGGCGCCGGGCTTTGCTCCGGAAAAAGCGGCCTTCACCGTGCTCCTGACCCGCATCATGTATCCCTTTATCCTGCTGGTCTCGCTCGCGGCACTGGTGATGGGGATTCTCAACGCCAAACATGTTTTCGGGCTCCCGGCCATGGCCTCGAGTTTTTTCAACCTGGGCTCGATTATCGGCGGTGTTGGGCTGGGCTGGTGGATGGATCCTTCCTTCGGACCGCAAGCTCTCATTGGGCTGTCCTTGGGGACCTTGATTGGGGGATTCCTGCAATTTGCGGTGCAACTTCCGGGCCTGCGGCACATCGGTTATCGCTATCGGCCAGATTTCCAATGGCGGGATCCGGGGGTAAAAAAAATCCTTTCCCTCATGTTGCCCTCAGTGATCGCCGGGAGTGCGGTGCAGGTGAACGTGATGGTCAACTCCATCTTCGCCTCGTTCCTACAAGATGGGGCCGTGAGTTGGCTGCAATATGCCTTTCGCCTGATGCAGTTGCCGCTGGGAATTTTCGGCGTGGCGATCGCCACGGTGACTCTGCCTGTCGTTGCGAAATTGGCTGCCACCAAAGACCTGCGCACTTTCCGCGAGACCTTGGGCCGGGCGATGCGTCTGGCGGTTTTTCTCACCCTTCCCTCCGCCATCGGCTTGGCCCTGCTGGCAGAGCCGATCATTAGCCTGATCTATCAGCGCGGGAAATTCAGTGTGTTGGAGGCTGCACGCACTGCAGAGGCCCTGCAATTTTATGCCATCGGATTGCTCGGTTACTCATGCATCAAGGTTCTGGCGCCCTCCTTTTATTCGCTTGATCGGCGTTGGATCCCGATGTTGGTCAGCTTTGGCGCGATCGGTCTGAATATCGTCCTCAACTACCTGCTCATCTTTCAGGCCGGTCTCGGGCATCGGGGATTGGCTCTTTCGACCAGCCTCTCGGCCACCGCCAACTTTCTCTGCCTCTTTTGGCTCATGCACCGTGCCGCTGGCGGACTGGAAGGAAGAGCCTTTGTGCGTTCCCTGGCGGCCTGTGGCTTGGCTGCCTTGGGTATGGTGGGCGTGGTCTGGTTATTTCAATATCTCGGCTCTCCTGGACTTCGAGCACCTCACCTGCTCACCCGCATCGCCGTCCTCGGGGGGCTTATTGCTGCCGCCGGAGGAGTTTATTTTGCCCTGTGTGCCCTACTTCGAGTCGGGGAAATCCGTGAGTTTGTGCAGCTTTTGCGGCGACGACTGCGGCGCGGCTGATCGCTCCCGATGCGTTCCTTTTGGCGTGGTATCTTGATTCTTTTGCTGCTGCCGATCGTGCCGGCGTGGGTGCAGTCCGCCTTCGTGCAAACCCCACCTCCCACAGCCGGGGCAGCGATCCCTCTCGCTCCCAAAGCTGCCCGGGAAATGGTCTCCGCAGGCACGGAAATCCTCTGGGTGGACGCGCGCACGCAGGCCGAGTTCCAGCGCGCTCACATTCCCGGCGCGATCTGGCTCTCGCCAGGACATTGGCCCGAGGAGAGCCTGCGTCGCTTGGCGATCGGTCCGCGTGATCGCCTGGTGGTAGTTTATTGTGGAGGGGTCGGTTGCCGCGCCGCTGAAGAAACCGCCGCTCGCCTCGCCCGCGAACTCAAACTGACCAATCTGCGTATCCTGCAAGGAGGTTTCCCGGCCTGGGAATCAGCCCAATGAGTCCTCTCCAGTTTTTTCGCCTTCTGGCCATGCTGTTGCTTTCTGCGGCGTTCTTGCTCAGCGGCCTAACGAAAGTCCTCGATCCCTTGGCCTTTGCTGCCACCTTGTTCAATAGTCCGCTTTTTTCTGCCGAGGTTTTACCGGGAGTCCTCCCTGCCTTGGCCTTCTATCTTCCATGGTTAGAGTTGCTGCTGGGCCTGGCGATCTGGTTGCCCACCTTTCGAGCGGCAGCTCTGGGGCTGCTCGGTGGCTTGCTGGGGCTGTTTTCTCTCTACCTGCTGGGGCTGGCAATCCTGGGAGTCAATCTCCCCTGCGGATGCTTTGGCAACCTCCTGCCTTTCGATTCCACAGCCGGGAGCCTAATTCGTAACGCAGTCCTGCTGTTCTGTGTGGCCCTGCTCGTCTGGCCCACATCAAGCTCTCCGACGCGCTCCCAGGCGGAATCCCTCGCGCCGCCCAAGGATTGACTTTTCCCCTCGCACCTGCGGCACTGCGAGGTTAGGATGAGAGCCATGATCATCGGCGTTCCCAAGGAAGTGAAATCCCAGGAGCACCGCGTGGCAGTGATGCCCGCCGTGGCCTATCAACTGCAAAAGCGCGGGCACCAAATTTTGGTGGAATCCGGGGCGGGCAACGGTGTCGGCTATTCCGACGAGGCCTACGTCGCCGCCGGTGCGGAAATCGTCCATCACCACGGGGAGATTTTCACCCGCGCCGAACTCATCGTCAAAGTCAAGGAGCCCCTGCCCTCGGAATACGATCTCCTGCGCCCCGGGCAAATCCTCTTCACTTATCTGCACTTGGCCGCCAATCGTGAGCTGACCCTCGCCCTGATGGAATCCGGCGCCACCTGCATCGCCTACGAAACTGTCGAGGTAAATCGCCGTCTGCCTCTCCTCGAACCCATGAGTGAAATCGCCGGGCGCATGTCCATCATTGTCGGTGGCTATTTCCTCGAGAAGCACAAAGGGGGCAATGGGGTTTTGCTGGGTGGAGTGCCCGGGGTTTTGCCGGGGCGGGTGGTGGTTCTTGGGGGCGGCACCAGCGGCATCAATGCCGCCCGCATGGCCACCGGCCTCGGCGCGGATGTAACCATCCTGGAAGTGGATCTGGAGCGGATGCGCTTCCTCGACATCACCATGAGCACTGCGCATACGCTCTATTCCAGCGAGGCCAGCCTCGTGGAGCTACTGCCCGAAGTGGATCTGCTCATCGGCGCGGTTTTGGTTCCGGGCTCCCGTGCGCCAAAGCTGGTGACTCGGGAAATGCTCCGCCTGATGAAGCCGGGAAGTGTGCTCGTGGATATCGCCATTGACCAAGGAGGCTGTGTGGAAACTTCCCGCCCCACCACCCACGACGACCCGGTTTTCCTCGAGGAAGGCATCCTCCACTATTGCGTGGCCAACATGCCCGGAGCCTATGCCCGCACGGCCACGCAGGCTCTCGGCAACGTCACCGCACGCTACGTGGAAATCCTCGCCGATCACGGCCTAGCCGGTGCCGTGCAACGCCAGCCCGCCCTGCTCTCCGGCATCAATATCCACCAACATAAAATCACCTGCCCCGCCGTCGCCGAAGCCCATGGCCTCCCCTGCGCTCCGGCCCCCAGCTTTTCCTAAGCATGTCCACCGAACTTTACGCCACCCTCGAAACCATCGGGCAACAAGCCCGCGCCGCTTCCCGCAAACTCGCCACGCTCTCCAGCACCCGCAAAAACGCCATCCTCCAAGCCATGGCCGAGGGGCTCGAAGAATCCCTCCCCACCATCCTGGAAGCCAACGCCCGAGATCTCGCCGCCGGCGAGGAGCGTGGGCTCTCTGCCGCCATGCTCGATCGCCTGCGACTGGATGAAAAACGCGTGGAAAAAATGGCCCAGGGCATTCGCGAAGTTTCCGTCCTGCCTGATCCGGTGGGACAAGTGCTGGAAGACTGGACCCGCCCGAACGGACTGCGCTTGCAAAAAGTCCGCACCCCCATCGGCGTCATCGGGATCATCTACGAGTCTCGTCCCAACGTCACTTGCGATGCCGCAGTGCTCTGTCTGAAGACTGGAAATGCCGTGATTCTCCGCGGGGGCTCGGAAGCCTTCCACTCCAATACCGCTCTGGCAGCCATCATGCAAAAAAGCGGCCGCCGGGCGGGGCTGCCCGAGCACGCCGTGCAACTTGTGCCCTCTACCGACCGCGAAGCCGTCTCGATCCTTTGCCGCATGGAGCGCTGGCTGGACGTGCTCATTCCCCGCGGTGGCGAAGCCCTTATTCAACGCGTCGTCGCCGAGGCCCGCATGCCGGTCATCAAACACTACAACGGCATCTGCCACGTCTATGTAGATGCCGCTGCCGATGAGGAGATGGCGTCAAACATCACCCTCAACGCCAAGTGTCAACGCCCCGGAGTCTGCAACGCCCTGGAAACGCTCCTCGTGCATCGCGATCGCGCCGCCTCTTTTTTGCCTCGCATCCTGCGCGCCCTGCAAGAGGCTGGAGTCGAAGTGCGTGGCGACGAAACCGTTCTTTCCACCGCCGCCGCCGCGGGCATTTCTGGGGTGGTCGCGGCCCGCGCCGCCGACTGGACCACCGAATATCTGGCGCTCATCCTGGCCATCCGCGTTGTCCCCTCTCTCGAAGAAGCCATCGCCCACATTAACGACTACGGTTCGCACCACAGCGACGCCATCATTACCCAAGACGAAGCTGCGGCGAAGAAGTTCCTCCTCGAAGTGGACTCGGCCACAGTCTTCTGGAACGCCTCGACCCGCTTCAGCGATGGCGGGGAATTTGGCTTCGGTGCCGAAATCGGCATCAGCACCGACAAACTTCACGCCCGCGGCCCCATGGCCTTGCCCGAACTCACCACCTACAAATACCTCGTTCTCGGGCAAGGGCAAATTCGCTCCTGAACATGCTCGCAGCCCGCAAAGTCTATTACTCCGGACGCGTCCAGGGAGTCGGCTTCCGCTGGAACGCCAAGCACATCGCCGCCGGCTATGAAGTTTGTGGCCTCATACGAAACCTGCCCGATGGACGCGTCGAGCTCGCCGTGCAAGGGCCGCCCAGCGAAGTCGAGAACTACCTCCGCGCGGTGCGGGAAAGCGGCCTTGCCGCCCACATCGAACAAGAAGTCTCCGAGCCTTGGACCAACCCGCCCAGCCCCCGAGAGCTCCAAGGATTTAAAATCATTGCCTGACCCATATTAGCCATGGCTATCTCTGAAACCCCCTGCGTTCGTATCCATCGCCTGCGGAAAATTTACCCCGTGCCTTTTCGCCGCGAGCGCGTTCTGGCCGTTAAAGATTTGAGTCTGGAGGTCGCGCCGGGGCAGGTCTATGGGTTACTGGGTCCCAACGGCTCGGGTAAAAGCACTACCCTGAAAATTCTCCTCGGCCTGGTGACTCCGACGAGTGGCACGGCGGAAATTTTTGGGGCGGACAGCCGCAGCTTTGCCAGCAAGCGCGCGGTGGGTTTCCTGCCGGAGAACCCCTATTTTTACAAATTCCTCACCGGGGAAGAGACGCTCCGTTTTTATGGCAAGCTCTGCGGGATTGGGGGGCGCAAGCTCAGCGCCCGGATCGAGGAGCTGCTCGATCTGGTCGGCCTCACCTACGCCCGGCATCGTCGCGTGGGCGGCTACTCGAAGGGCATGCTGCAACGCATCGGTCTCGCCCAGGCCCTCATCCAAGCCCCGCGTCTCGTGGTGCTGGATGAGCCGACTGCCGGTGTGGACCCGGCGGGCTCACGGCAAATCCGCGACCTCATTTTACAACTGAAAAAGCAAGGCGTGACCATCCTGCTCACGTCGCATTTGTTGGAACAAGTGCAGGAGGTCTGCGACCGCATTGGCATCCTTGCCCGTGGCGAGTTGGTGCGCGAAGGTCCTTTGGAGGAGCTCACTTCCATCAATCGCCAGACGCAATTTCTTATCGAAGATTGTGACGAGGAGCTGGCGGAAAAAATCCGTGCTCTGGTCGCGGGATCCCCTTGCAAACTGGTGGCGGTGCGCAAGCCCCAGCAATCCCTGGAAAAAGTCTTTCTCGAGGCTACCCACTGAGAAATTGCTCCAGCTCGACGCAACTTCTCACCACCCGGTCGGATCCTGCAACCACTGCTGACAGCGCAACGCGGGAAGCGGTTTGCGCAGGAGCAGGGCGCGCCGTAGGTCAGCAAGTTCCGGCCGCGACCAGAGCTGCTCCGGCGGGAGCTGACTCCAGGTGGCGAAGTCGCTTTCGATAGGGGTGAAAGGGGTCTGCAAAAGCGTGCAGCGTTGGGTGAGAAAGTAAACCAGCCCGGCCTCCTCGCGTTGAGCAGCGGTCGGCTGGAGCTCTCCCCGCAGAGCGCGGGCAATCGCGGCAAAATAGTCCGCCGCCGACTCCACCCGCTGAACAAAGGAAAAGTCCTCGTAATAACAGCGCGCCGCCAGAATCACCGGTAAACCGACGAAGGCCGCTTCGATCCCCACGGTGGAAGTATGCGGCAGGACGACTTTGGCCTGACGGAAGAGTTCGTAAGTATTGAGGGGTTCCTCAGCATCCACAAAACGCCCTCGCTGCCCCAAGCTCTGGAGACGCTCCCGCACTTGCTGAAAGCTATCCGCGCTGCGCAGGCCAGCGAAGCGCTCGCGGGGATGTTGCCGGATGCAAAGTGATACCCCGGGTTGGCTCTGCACCCAATCCGCCAAGGCCAGCAACCAATCTGTGATGCTGGGAAAAAATTTTTGTCGTCCCAGGGCGGCGGAATCCCAGCGGATATTGAGTGGAACTACGAGGTCATAGGTCGGGGAGGCAGCGTCCGCTTGAGCACAGGGCTGGAATTGTCTTTGGTGCCTTGCTTCGGCCCGCACTTGCACTTCCTCCCGCGCTGCGGCCAGGATCCGCTCCCGATCGGCAGTGGTCAACTGGGCGGCCACCAGCGCAAAGGCCCGAGGAATATCCTCCAAGTGAGAAGCAATCGCCTGCTGCCCCAAACGCAGGAGTCCGACTCCACTATCAAACGTCGAGTAATCCATCCCCAGGCGACGCGCCACCGTGGTATAAACCCCACTGACACCGTAGATCCCCCCGGGAATCAGCAGCCAGGAAAAGGCTTCCCGCCGCAGCAGGGCCTCCACCGTGCCGAGATGACGGGCAATTTTTTCCCGACCTTGCGGATGCTGCGCGGCGAACGCTGGCCAATTTTCCTCTCCCCGCATACGCGAGATAGCGTTCCACTCAAAAAGCAGCGCCGCCCGTGCTTGATCCTCCGGCGAAACTGGTCCGCGCAATTTCTCCGGACGGATGATTTGCCAATGGGGTCGCAATCGGCGGAGGATGGTATGCAAAGCTCGTACATGCTGCGGGTCACTCGCATTGCCCACAAGGTCGGTGGGATCGAAAACCAAGGTGACGCGATAGTTCTCCCGGTGCAGCAGCGCGGCAATTTCCAAGCTGAGAAGCGGCACCTGCGTGCTTTGCCATGGGGTCACGACCACGCCGACCTTGGGGCCGGTGGCGGGATGTTGCGGCAGAGGATACCTACGCAGTCGGTCCTCGTAGGTCGCGCAAGAGCGGAGGAACCCATCCGGCGGCGATTTCGGCCAGAGCGAGCGCAGGAAACGCGGCAATTTCAGCATGTTGGCGCGGAGACATCCCAGAGGGCTTGGGCGATGGCGTAGTCCAGAGGCTCGTCCACATCCAAGGCCCGGGCCGCAGGCATTTCGTAGCCAATGAGCGGCGAGAAAAAGAAGGACCCAGCAGCCAGAAAGCGATCACACCGTGCTCCGTAAAGGGCCCCGTTGGGATGATAGAGGCGCTCTTGCAGTTGGGTTTGCGTGGAGAGCGCATAGGCCGCAGGTTCGCGCATGGTCAGCCAGCCCTCTGGCGACTTGCGAAGGGCAAATTGCGGGGGCTTGCCGTAGGCGGAAATGGAAACGACGGCGGCCTCCGGATGTTGGAGCATCAAGGCATGGAATGCGCGCACATCAGCGGCCGTGCGAAAAGGCGAGCTCGGCTGCAGGGCGAGGAGGTGGTCCCAGTTTCCGTCGGTGCGTTGGAGAAATTCCGCCAACACTTCGACAAATCGCACCCGGTCCCCGCAAAGCGCCTCCGGCCGCCAGTCCACCTTCGCCCCAAGCTGCTGCGCCACCTCGGCAAGATCCGCATCATCGGTGGAAATCCAGACCTCTGTGCAGACCCCGGAGCTCATAGCGGCTTCGATGGTGTGGGCCACCAAAGGCTTCCCTCCCAGTGGAAGGAGGTTTTTCCGCGGGATGCGTTTCGATCCCCCTCGTGCCGGCACAAACCCCAAGGTTCTCATGGCAGGGCAGCCTCCTTCTGCAGTCGAATGAATTTCTCCCACTCCGCAAGTGGGGCGAGAATTTTCTCTTCGCGCAGTTGGCGAACCAATGTCGCCACCGAGAGCCACGCGCCCTGATGCATCATTCCAACAATCGCCTCCCGGCTGGGAAACTCTTCTACCCAAGCCGTGACCGAATCCCATGAAACGGGCGCAGCCGTGCGTGCAACAAAGCGCTGAGCAAAAATTGCCCAGTCCCAAGCTGGCGGAGCATAGGTTTGCACGCTTTCTTCGAAGTCCACCAAGAGAGGCTCCCCATCCTGACCAAAGATCACATTTCCCGGATGCACTTGGCCGTGGAGACATTGAGCTTCTGAGTGCTGATAAAATCGCGGCGCGAATTCCCGGGTCATCTCCGCCAACCAATCGGCGTTCTGTTGCGCCCACTCCGCACGCTCACCAAACCAAGCAAAATCTTGGCGCTGCAAGGCGGCCTGAATTTCTCGGCGAGTGCGGTCCAATTCCTCAGCCCGTTTCTCGGCACGGGCCCGCACCAAGGTGGCGCAGGGAAATTTCCGCAAAGCCCGATGCGTGGCGCAAATCAGTTGGGCTACTTTGGGAAGATCCTCCACGGCACCAGCAAAATGTCTCCCAGCCACCAGAGGCTGCACATCCACCCGGAAGCTTCGTCCCGATAATTCCAGCCCCAATCCTATCCACGCCTCTGCCACGACTCCCACGCCCTCAGCGGCAAGAAACCGGGTGATTTCACCCTGCAAAGGCGGATCTCCCAGGCGGCTGGTGACTTTGATGAACCAACTCCCGGTGCCCGTCTCCGCGGCGTAACTTCCCGCCGGGCCATCTCCGGGATTCAAGGCCCGCAAAGCCCCCGGGCCGATGGGAAGGCCTGCTGCATCCAGGGTTTGCGCAATCGCCTCCCGCACCACCAGCGGACGCCCAGCGGTGAAAGCCAGCTCTCCGGGCACATCGCCGCCCGGCCAACCAAACTCGGCAACCGCCCCCGACATCTGGGCCGCTTCAGGCAAAAGCGATGCCCTTCCAGGGGATCGGCTCTCCAGCCTGGAAAGCCCGGGCGGTTTTCTGCCCCTCCACCACCGACCAATAGCGCACCGGCACTCCCTCCGGCGGCCAAGCAAAACCGACCGTCTCCAGGCTGATCACCTCTCCCGCCGCGAGATCTTTTTTGGCGACCAAACCTTTGCGCACCGAGAGATCGCGCGGCTCCTGGGGTTGCTTCCAAGGATTCCCCATGGCCGCAGAGCAGCGGCGCACCTTTTCCACCACGGATTTCAATTCCGCCAGCCCCTGTGCCGATACCACATCCTGCTCCGCACGGTCGGGATCATCCACCACACCTTTCTCCAACAAGTTCGCCCCGGCACCAACTGCCGCGTAGAGCATCTCATCCCCACGGTAATGGCAGGTGAGGCCGACCGGCACGCCAAAGGCCGACTTGTAGGTCTGGATGAGCCGCAAATGATGCACCTCCGCCGGAGCAGGATTCGCACCGGGGTGATGATTGATCATGAGCGACGTGGCTCCAGCTTCTCGGGCACAGCGCAGAGCGGCGGCGATTTCGTCAAAATAGACCACCCCGGCGTCAAAAATCATCGGCAAGCCGGTGCGGGCCGCATGGGCAATGAGCGGAAAGTTATCAATATTGTGCCGGGCGATTTTGATCGCTGCCCCACCCTCCTGCACCACAAAATCCACCCCGGTAAAATCATAGACACTAGCCACGAACGGAAGGCCCAGCTCATGCGCCAAGCGGAAAAGCTCGCGATAGCTGGAGAGCCGCACGACTTTGCGTTCGATAAGTTCGCGGTAACGCTCCACGGTCGTGCCTCCGGCATGGTTGAACCGATGTGGCAGTGTGGAATCGCGCAGGCAGACTTCGGGATCGTGCAAGATCTCCCCTTTCAGGACTTGCACCCCCGCTTCTGCCGCCGCGGCAAAAAGCGCCCGGGCGAGCCCAAGGTCTTGATTATAGAAAGTGCCAGTCTCGGCCATGAAAACCACCGGGTGCTCATCACCCACCGGGACTGAACCAATTTTCCAGGATGTCGTGCTCATGGCTGCCAGCACGCGGACCAACGAAAGGAGAATTGCGGATACATCGGTCTCAGATTCGCAAGCGGGGTTCCCCTAGTCAAGAAATGCAGTGCTCTGGGGCCACCTCCCCGGCCCAGCTGCGACGGGCTGAGCTCTTGGCTATCTTGCCGCGCCGCAGACGAGCCGTTTTTGCCAGAGATAAAGCGAGGACGGCGGCTCCGAAACATCGAAGCGCGCCAGGTCGGGACGACGCCGGAAGTCATTCGACTCCCACACGGAATCCCAGCCGCCTGCCACGTCGGCCGTCTCGGCAACTGGGGTGGTATTGAGAAAAAGATTCTCCACCAACCGATTGGCTGAGCCGGGCGCACCCAGGACCAGGATCGGCACCTCGGGCTCGGCGAGAGAGAAGATGTCGCGCAGAAACAGCTTGCCTAAGCGCACAGCAACGCGGCCATGCCGAGTTTTGCCACAGTCTGCCAGGCCGCAGGGAGCGTGGGAAATCACCCTATTCTGGACGGTAAAAGACGAACAGGGTTTATGGCTGCTTACACATTTCTTGCCGCAAATGGGCTTCAACTCACCGCCCCGGAGGAGGAGGCCGTTCTTCAGAGGCTGGCCCTGGCTGCGGGGGCCGTTGGCGGCTGAAGAATATGCTTCCTTGCTGGAGGGCAATCTCGAACCCCGAGCTTAGGGCTGGGCGCTGGGCTTGCCCGGCGGCGCATTATTTTCGGATTACTTCGGAGGACAAACGGTTTTTCTGGACAAGGGCTAGCGGAAGTTTCCATCCTCTTGCTGTGCAAGCAACTGCAGACCTTTGGGCAACTCTCTGCCAAGACCTGCACGGACGCCGTCAGCAGGTCCGGCAGGAGGAGTATGCCCGGGTGGCGGAGGAGTTCGTAGAAAGTGCCCGACAGATTTTGCGGCCGGGGAGTCCGCGCTTGCGGGATGCTTTGGAGATTGCCGGCGATATCTGCCAAGAAGCAGGGTTGGTGAACCGTGCTTTGGATTATTACGAGCAGGGAGCCGCGGAACCCGAGCAGGAGCCGGAAGCCAGCGGAAGGATTGCGGCCAAGATCGCCCAGTTGCAAACGGAGCTTTCTTCCTGGAGCCAGGCTGCCTTTTGGTATGAACGGGCGCTGGATCTGCTCGATCGGGCGGGAGACCATTCGCAGCATCCTCCCCTGCTGAACGCCCTGGCCTCGGCGCAAAAAGCAGCGGGAAACTTTCCGGCAGCCGAGTCGGCTTACCGCCGCGCCATCGAATTTGCCACGCAGCTGCATGGGCCGCAAAATCCGGAAGTCGCGACATATCTGACCAATCTCGGTGTGGAGCTTACGGAGTTGGGTCGGCTGGACGAGGCAGAGGACTTGCTCTTGCAAGGACTCTCGGTGCGCGAACACTGCTACGGTGCCAACCACCCAGAGATCGCCCACTCCTTAACGAACCTCGGCGTGGTCTATCACACCCGCGGGATTTACGCGCGGGCAGCGGAGTATTACCAGGCGGCGCTGGAAATCTATCGGCGATTCAAAAGCTCACGCTGCCCGGAAGTGCAGTTTTTGCAAACCCAGCTCGACCGCTTGGCAGCCGCAGGAATTAAGCCGGGGGCTTCTTGAGAGCTGCGGGAGCAGTGGGAGATTTTTCTTAAGCAGCGGCTGGCCGGGCTTTGGCGGTTTTGCCGGGGGCTTTCTTAGTCGCGGGTTTGCGCTCCTCAAACTCAAAACCGACTTTGCTCCCATGGAGTTTGAGGTAGGCGCTGAAGGGTTTGCCTTTTTTGGAAATGAAACGCGGCAGGAGATCTGTCTTGCCGGTGGCCAGAAGCTTCACCACCTGCTCGGCTGGAATCTGGCGTTGCAGGATGGTTTTGCCCATGCGGAAGGAGCAGGATTTGTGCGGCGCGACGGCGTGGTCGCAGAGGTAGCTTTCCCCGGTATCATAAACCGTGCCCTGGCCGCAGCAGGAGCAGGGAGCGACGACTGGTAGGCCGGAAAAATCGCGAGGCTCGGCCTTGGCTTCGTCCTGGCCGAAATCGAAAGTCTGTTTGCCTTCGGCATCAAGTTTGACCACCGCGGCAAACGGACGGCCCATCTTACTGCGGAAGCCCTCCAGCGGCCCGACACGACCGGTTTCGAGCAGCGTCTGGATTTCTTCCCGCTCCAGCTCCCGACCGGCCATGTTTTTCCAAATGATGGTCTGACAACCGGGGCACTCGAAAGCCTTGAAAGACTCGCGGAAAGTGGGATTGCCGCATTTGGGACAGGTGACCTGGAGGTCCACAAAATGTTCGCTGGTGACTTCGCCGGAGTAGTTCTTGGCCTGATTGACAATTTCCTCGGTGAAGCGGCGAATCTCCGCCATGAACTCCTCCCGGGACAACCCCCCGCTTTCCATGCGCTTGAGTTTGTATTCCCACTCTCCGGTCATTTCTGGGGAGGTCAGGGCTTGGATCCCGATGCCGCGCAGCAGGGTAATGAGCGAAAGCCCCTTCTGGGTCACGACGAGGTCTCGCCCTTGGCGCGCAAGGTAGCCATCCGCGAGCAGGTTTTCGATGGTTTGCGCGCGGGTCGCGGGGGTGCCGAGGCCGCGTTCCCGCATGGCCTCGCGCAGCTCCTCGTCATCCACCAACTTGCCCGCGCTTTCCATGGCGCTGAGGAGGGTGGCCTCGTTGAAGCGGGCCGGCGGACGGGTTTGATTGGGCTTGATTTCCAGCTCTGTGGTCTGAGCCGTTTCGCCGGGGGTGGTAGGGCAGAGGTTTTTTTCGTCGTCGTCGGTATTTTGTTTCCCATAGACGGCCATCCAACCGGGGTCGAGGAGCACTTTGCCTTCGCTGCGGAAGGTTTCCTCGGCCACGGTGGTGATGCGGATGGTGGTTTCGAACTGAGCCGGGGGAAAGAAGGCCGCCACCAGGCGCCGACAAACCATGTCGTAGATTTTGGCTTCGGTCTCATCGAGGGACTTCGGAGCCACACCGGTAGGAATGATGGCGTGGTGGTCGCTGACTTTGGCGTTATCGAAGATTCGCTTGTTCAACCGCACCCAGCCAGAGGTGAGGGCGTGGCGGGCATGACGGGCCAGGCTGGAGTCTGCCAACTTGGCCAGCGTCGCCTGAACCTCATTGAGATAATCCTGGGGGAGGTGGCGGGAATCGGTCCGCGGGTAGGTGAGGACTTTGTGCTTCTCGTAGAGTGCCTGGGCGATTTGCAAGGTGCGCCGGGCTGGCAATCCAAAGCGACTGTTGGCTTCGCGTTGCAGGGTCGTCAGATCGTAGAGCAGCGGGGCAATCTGGCTCCCGGGTTTCTTTTCCTCGCTGATGGTGCCGGGCTGGCCAAGGCACTTGGCACGCAGAGCTTCAGCTTGTTGCAAGGTCCAGATCCGCTCCGCCTTGGCTTCTTCATCGGCGGATTTCTGGAAATCCCGCGCCACCCAGCGTCCCCGATACACACCCGCCGCAACGGCAAAATCAGCATATAACTCCCAAAAATCCCGCGGTTGGAAGGCGCGGATTTTCTCTTCCCGTTCGGCCAGGATGGCCAGGGTGGGGGTTTGGACGCGCCCGACGGGGGTGAGCTGGAACCCCCCGGCGCGGGAGTTGAAGGCCGTCATGGCCCGGGTGGCATTGATGCCCACGAGCCAATCACTTTCGGAACGGCAGGCGGCGGCATCACCAAGCGGGCGCATTTCCTCACTGGAGCGCAAGTGAGCAAAACCTTCGCGGATAGCCTCGGGGGTCATGGAATTCAACCACAGCCGCCGCACGGGTTTGCGGGCTCCGATGAACTGCATGAGGTAGTTAAAGATGAGCTCGCCTTCGCGTCCGGCGTCACAGGCATTGATCACCTCGGCCACATCGGCCCGCTTGAGCAGCTTTTTAATCAGCCGCAACTGAGTTTCAGTCTTGGGTTTGGCCTTGAGTTCAAATTGCTTGGGGAGGATGGGGAGGTTGGCGAAGCTCCACTTGCCACGTTTTTTGTCCATCTCTCCAGGGAGGCAGAGCTCCACCAAGTGCCCGACCGCGCTGGTGATGATGTAGGTCTCGTTCTCGAAAAAGCCCCCATCCTGGCGGGGAATTTTGCCCAGAGCACGGGCGAAATCGGCAGCGACACTGGGTTTTTCGGCAACGACGAGGGTTTTGGACATGGTTCAGTAAAAAGCGCAGGAAAGGGTTTTTCCGCAGGTTATTCGATGCGGACGAATCGGTTGCCGGGCAGGGTTTTGACCAGCCCCCGGAGTTCCAGGGCGAGCAAGCTGGACGACACCACCTGGGATGGCAAGCCGCTTTTTGCCGCCAGCTCATCGGCGAAAAGTTCCTCGGCCCCGAGAGCAGCCAGCACCTGCGTTTGCTCTGGAGACAGGTCCTGCGGGAGGGGCCGGGTGGGAAGTGTGGGGGTTTGCGGAAAGAGAAGTTGTAAATCCTCGAGGATGTCCTCGGCGGCGGTGACGAGTTTGGCTCCCTGTTGCAAGAGGCGGTTCGAACCGAAGCAATTCGGGTTATCAATCCGCCCCGGCACTGCGTAAAGCGAGCGTCCTTGCTCTGCGGCCTGGGTGGCACTGATGAGCGCGCCACTGCGCTGGCCGGCCTCGATCACCAACAGGCCAAAACTCAGGCCGCTAATGATCCGATTGCGCATTGGGAAGGTCTGGCGATCGGCTGGCGTCTGGTAGGGAAATTCGCTTACCACCGCACCTTGGGCAGCGATTTTTTCCGCCAAAACTCGGTTTTCCGGCGGATACAAACGTCCCAGTCCGCTGCCAATGACGGCGATTGTCCGCCCCCGAGCTGCCAGAGCACCTTGGTGGGCAAAGGTATCCACTCCGCGGGCCAGCCCGCTGGTAATGGTGAGACCGGCGTAGGCCAGCTGATAGGCCAGCTTTTTCGCGCATTCCGAGGCATAGTGGGTCGGCTTGCGTGTGCCGACGATGCCGATGGAGTGCCGGTCGCGTTCGGCCAAGGAACCGAGCACATAGAGAGCGATGGGCGGATCGTGGATTTCGCGCAGCAAGGCCGGATACTCGGGATCGGAGGCTATCAGGACGCGCACGCCGGCCTTTTCAATGCGGCGCAACTCCGCCGCGAGGTCCACTTGGGTTTCCCAACGGGCAATCGAACGGGCCGCCTCGGGGCCCACGCCGGGAATTTTCTCCAGCTCCCCCGCCTTGGCCCGCAGGATCGCCTCGGGCGTGCCAAAAACCTCCAGCAACTTGCGCAGCCGGACAGGCCCCATTCGGGGGACCATATTCAGGGCGATGCAAGCTTCATGCGGACTCATCGGCAAGGTGGGCAATCTTTTCCAGTCCGCGCGGGCTGTCCATGAAAAAGCCTGCGCCTTGACTTAGGTCCATTCCGAGCAAGGCTGAAGGCATGTCAGAATCTCCCGCCGCACCGCCCCCGCGTCAGCAAGCATCGGAAAAGAGGCTGCTGGGGTCAACCTGGATTGGGCTCTTGGCAACGTTGGCGGTTTTGTTGGTGGTTTTTCTGCCAGATAAAATTCAGCCCCCGGCCAAAAGTTCGGAAGTCTCTGCGCCCCCTCCCCAGACGAGGGTCATCCCTTCGCCGACTCTGGCCAGTGAGGCTGCGTCCCGGCAGCCGGAAGCGAAAACCTGGGCGGAATTTTTTGCCCCACAGACCTCTCCGGCCCGAAAACAGCGCTTATGGGAAGAGGCCCTCGGAGGCAGCAATGAGGAAAAGCTCGAGCTGGCTCTGCAAATCCTCGCGGCCCCGCCTTCTCCCTGGACCGATCCGGCCCGGGATCTCTTGCAGCTTTACCTCGGAGAGGATTTGGGAGAGGACCCTGCGCTTTGGCGCGAGGCGGTGCAAGCCCGGCAAAAAAAATTAGCCCTTGATAAAAGCAGCGTGCTGGAAAAGCTTCAGGAACACCGCGCCCGGTTCCGGTAACTTATGAGCAAAACCCTGCCCCTCTTCGCCGCTTTCTGCGGACTTCTCTCAGCTATCCTTCCTGCCTTCAGCCAACAAGCCAGCTTTTTGGTCCGGGATGCCGGAAGCCTTCGCCTCTTGGCGCTCTCGCCGGAAAATTCGGCGGAAGTGTTTGAGATCACTCCAGATGGCACGCGGGTGGCCGGGCCTTTCCCAGCTTCTCCGCGAGTCACCGTGGCTCTTTCGCGGCTGGCCGAGGTGCAACCTGTGGCCGACTCGGTGGGAGCGACCTCCTGGCGGAAGGGAGTCGTAGGCGGTTTTTACCTCCTGGAGTTTGGCTCGGTAGCGCAAGCTTTGGCGGCCGCAGCGTTCCTGCACGAACAGGGCTTCCAGGCAGAGGCCACAGTGGCCCGCCCACGAGTCAACCGCTTCTCCAGCCTGCCAGATGATCCGCTTTTCCCCGACCAGTGGTTTCTCCGGAACACCGGACGAAACCGTGGAATCACCGGCACCGATATCAACGTCGTGCCGGCTTGGGAGTCCGTGCGCGGCCGCGACATCTTCATCGGAGTGGTGGATGATGGCTTGCAAATTGGCCACCCAGATCTGGCTGCCAACTCCTTCCCTTTGGATAGTGACCCGGACACCTCGATGCACAAAAACTTCCAGACCGGCGAGCTCGATCCAAACCCCCTTCCCGATCAGAATAATGATCTCCCACCTCACGGGACGGCCGTCGCGGGAAACATTGCCGCCGTGCCGAATACCGAGGGTGTCGTGGGCTCCGCTCCGAACGCCACTCTTGCGGGCCTTGTGCATGCCGATGAAGCCCTGGAAGATGCCCCTTGCGCCGAAGCCATGGCCTGGCGGAATGACATTCTCCACGCCTACAACAATTCCTGGGGGCCTCCCGATGATGGCCAAACCACCGCTGGCCCGGGCATGATGACCCATGCGGCTTTGGAAAATGCCATCACCCTGGGACGAGACGGCAAAGGCGTGATTTATACTTGGGCTGGAGGGAATGGTCGTCCGGCCCGGGACGATTCCAATTACGATGGCTTCGCCAATTCCATCTACACCATCGCCATCGGAGCCGTCTCCGACCGCCAATTACAAACCAGCGAAGGAGAAACCGGGGCCAATCTCGTGGTCGTGGCTCCCACTTCTTCCAAGCGCCGCCAAGGGCAAAGCACGACCGACCTCATGGGAGCGGATGGTTACAACACCAACGGGCGCAACGACGGCATGGTCATCCCACGGCGCAACTACAGCGATCTGGACTACACCAACGATTTCGGAATGACCTCCGGAGCCACACCGCTGGTCACTGGCGTTGTCGCCTTGATGCTCGAAGCCAATCCCGACCTCGGCTGGCGCGACGTGCAAGAAATCCTCCTCAAAACCGCCCGCCGCATCTCCCCGCGGGATCGGGATTGGCGGCAAAACCTCAGCACCGGCCTGTGGTTCAACCACAAGTTTGGTGCCGGAATGGTGGATGCCAACGCCGCAGTCAACCTCGCTCGGGAATGGAACAACCTCGCCCCCTCCACCGTCCGCGCCTACACCCAGGACAATCTCAACCTCCCGGTGACTCCGCTGCGCCGCGGTGGCGCCCTGGCAGAATTTGAGGTGCCAGAAGCTGACGCCCTGCGGGTTGAGCATGTGGAGTTCGCTGTGGAGTTGGAATCCACTCGCAACGGAGTCCTCGGCTTCTTGCTCACCTCGCCCTCCGGGATGGTCAGCTACGTCCCACCTCGTCCGCGGGATCGCAGTGCGAATTTCAATTGGGTTTTCATGAGTGTGCGCCACTGGGGCGAGGAGAGCCCAGGCATTTGGACCGTGCGGGTGATAACCACGGCTCCTCGTTTCCCGGCGGTTTTGAATTCCGCAGCGCTGGTGCTACACGGCGTTCCGCTTTCCTGAATCCCCTTGCAACAACCCAGCGCCTTCTGGCCTCTGGCAGAGCGAATCCTTGAGCCCGAGTGGTTGGATGGCCTACCGCCGGAAAATCCGGAAGCGCGCCGCAGCCGTTGGGATCTGCGGTGGATTGATCTTTGCATGGGCAACTCCACCTGGGTGGCGCGGCAGATACCCAGACAAACCCACGAAGTCGTTGAGCTCGGCGCGGGCGAAGGCCGGTTAGCCGCTCTCCTGCGGCGGGGAGGAGCCCGGGTGGTGGCACTGGATCTCACGCCCGCCCCTGCTAACCTTCCCGAGGGCATTCTTTGGAAGCAGGGTGATTTTTTCACTACTCTGCCGCAGGTTCAGGCGCGGACGGTGGTTGCTAGCCTGGTCCTCCATCACTTCTCCGCCGCGCAACTTCGCCAACTTGGTCGCCTCCTGAAAGAACGGGAGCGACTGATTTTTGTCGAACCCCTGCGCTGCGGCATGCCGCTTTTTTGCGCCCTGCTCGCCAGCCCCCTCTGTGGTCGGGTCACCCGGCATGACATGCCAGCCAGCATTCGGGCCGGCTTTCTTCCAGGGGAGCTCGGGACCGCTCTGGAATTGGGTCCGCAATGGCAAATCACCGAAGGCATCGGGCGTTTTGGGGCTCTGCGTTTCCAGGCATGGCGCGCAACTTGACCATTGCCGGAGGGGGATTGGCCGGACTGGCCTGCGGCATTGGCCTGCGGCAAAATGCGGTCTCGGTCTGCCTCCACGAGGCCGGGAGCTATCCGCGCCATCGGGTCTGTGGAGAGTTTCTCTGCGGGGTTCCTGCTTCCACCTTGAAGCAGCTGGGGCTGCAGAGTATCCTCTCCGAGGCGGTCACGCTGTCGAATATGGCTTGGTTCCACCGTGGCCGCAAATTCCTGCAAGCTCCCCTGCCATTGCCAGCTTGGGGGCTTTCCCGCTATCGCTTGGACGCCGCGCTGGCGGAACGCTTTCAGGCCATCGGCGGCGATCTCCGCCTGCGCTCCCGCCTCACAGTAAAACCCTCGCCGGGACTCCTTGATTGCACCGGGCGCCGTCCCTGCGCAGGCGGTTGGCTGGGATTGAAAGAACACTTCACCCACCTCACCTTGGAGGCCGATTTGGAAATGCACCTGGGGCAAAGGTCCTACGTGGGCCTCTCCCGCATCGAAAACGACCAGGTCAACATCTGCGGACTCTTCCCCGGTGGCACCTTGCGAGAGGGACCGCGGGGCGATTCCTTGCTCGGAGTGCTGGAGCGGGTGGGCCTGGGATCTTTGTCCAGGCGCTTGCGCAAGGCCCAGCCTGTGCCAGCCTCCGCCGTGGCTGTGGCGGCTTTCCGCCCAGGATGGACCACCCAACCCTTCCCCACCGCCCTCGGTGATGCCGCGGCAGCCATCCCGCCCTTCACTGGAAATGGCATGTCCATGGCATTGGAATCTGGCCTGCTTGCGGCCACCGCTTTCACGGCCTACGCCCGCGCTGCGGCCTCGTGGAAAGATTCCCTGCAAGAGCTTCACCGCGCTTTGCAACAACGCTTTCGCTTCCGCATGCGGCTGGCGCTCTTTCTCCATCCCTTCCTCCTCCACCCCACCGGGCAGACCCTCATGACCCTGGCGGCTGCCAGTGGGGTCCTCCCTCTGCAAACCCTCTTCCTTGGCCTGCGCGGTGCCCCGCTCGGCAAGAATCCGCCCGGAAAAAATTTTCTCCTCGCATAAATCTTGGCACAAGACATGCTTAAACCCGCCCTGTCCGCAGAGGGGCAGGTAATCTCCCTGCCTCTGCGGGATTTTTGTCTCCACCGGAGACGAGACTCCGCAGCGGCGCAACTATCCAAACCAAAAACATCCCACTATGGCAAAATACAAACTCGAATATGTCTGGCTGGACGGCTACACGCCAGTTCCCAACCTGCGCAGCAAAACCAACATTAAAGAATTCAGTGATTTTCCGACGCTGGAGCAGCTCCCCATCTGGGGCTTCGATGGCAGCTCGACCAAACAGGCCGAAGGTCGCAGCTCCGACTGCATGCTCAAGCCGGTCGCCGTTTACCCGGACAGCACCAGGCGCAATGGTGCGCTGGTGATGTGCGAGGTGATGATGCCCGATGGCGTGACGCCGCATCCTTCCAACACCCGCGCAACCATCCTGGACGATCCGGACGCCTGGTTCGGCTTCGAACAAGAGTATTTCCTCTTCCAAAATGGCAAACCCCTCGGCTTCCCGAGCGACGGTTTCCCCAGCCCCCAGGGCGAATACTACACCGGCGTGGGCTATAAAAACGTCGGTGATATTGCCCGTCAGATTGTCGAAGAACACCTCGACCTCTGCCTCGATGCTGGCATCAATCACGAAGGCATCAATGCTGAAGTGGCCAAGGGCCAGTGGGAATTCCAGATTTTCGGCAAGGGCTCGAAAACCGCCGCCGACCAAGTCTGGATTGCTCGCTATCTGCTCATCCGCCTCTGCGAAAAATACAAGGTGGATGTCGAGTTTCACTGCAAACCCATCCGCGGGGACTGGAACGGTTCCGGGATGCACACCAACTTCTCCACCAAGTTCATGCGCGAAGTCGGCGGCAAAGACTACTTCGAGCGGCTCATGGCTCAGTTCCAGAAAAACATGGACGAGCACATTGCTGTCTATGGACCGGACAACCACTTGCGCCTCACCGGGCTGCATGAGACCCAATCTATTGATAAATTCACCTACGGCGTCGCCGACCGCGGCTCTTCCATCCGCATCCCGCACAGCTTCGTGAACAATGGCTATCGCGGCTACTTGGAAGATCGTCGCCCGAACTCCCAAGGGGATCCTTACCAGATCGCCAGCCGGATTCTCAAAACCATCGCCGAAGTTCCGACGGCCTAAGAGGTTTGCGTTGCGAAAGTCTCGGCTTTCGCAGCGAAACGACCCGCTTCCGACGACCCCGTGGAGACACGGGGTCGTCCCATTTCCAGCCTTGACGCCTCCCGCAGCTTTGGGGACAAAGCCCTCCGCATGAACATCCTCATTTTGGGGGCTGGAGAGATCGGATTCTACCTCGCGGAGCAGCTCTCCTCACAGGAACACAATATCTGCATCATCGAGTCGGACGCCCAAGTGGCGGCGGAGGTGCGGGACAAGCTTGATGCGCGGGTAATCGAGGGCAATGGCTCGGCGGTCTCGGTCCTGGAAGAAGCCGGTGTGGCCGATGCGCACGTTTTTCTCGGCCTTTCTAGTTCCGACAATACGAACCTCGTCGCGGCCTCGTTGGCCCGCTCTCTCGGAGCACGCCGCAGCATCGCGCGCCTCCATTCCGATACCCACCGCGATCAATGGCTCTTCGACTTCCGCCAGCACTTTGGCATTGACTATCTCTTCAGCTCCGAACGCCTGGCTGCCGTGGAAATGGCCAAGTTTATCCGCAATCCGGATTGTCTGATTGTCGAAGAGGTGGCGCGGGGCCGGATCGAAATCCAGCAAGTGATCGTCGCGCCTGGCAGCCCGGCCGCCGGGCGGGCGCTGCGGGACATGGGCTTGCCGCCCCGGGTGCGCTTGGGCTCGATTTTAAGGGGTAAAACCGCGATCGTGCCCGGCGGGGCGGAGATTATCCAAGCCGGAGACGTCATCACCCTCTTCGGCAGTCCGCGCACTTTGCTGAAAGTGGCGGAGATCTTTCGCGGGCCGCTGGACCGCGAAGTCAAAGTGGTCATCTTTGGGGGAGGCGAGTATGGGCTGGCCTTGGCCCAGATGCTGGATACAGGTCGTTTCCGCACGCGCATTTTTGAGACCGATCCCCGGCGCTGCGCCTACCTCAGCTCGGTGCTGCAACGCGTGGTCATCATCCAAGCAGATGCGACCTCCCAGCGCCTCCTGCGCGAAGAACAGGTCGGGGAGGCAGACTTTTTTGTTGGCGCCACCAGCGCGGATGAAGACAACGTCATGGCCTGCCTCCAAGCTCATGATCTGGGGGTGAAGCGCTGCGTGCCCCTGATTCACCGGGCTGATTATGCCGACGCCATCATGCGCGCCGGGCGGGAGCTCGGCATCGTCGGCGCGGTGAGTCCGCGCGTCGCCACCAGCCGGGATTTGCTGCGGTTTTTTATTGAGGATGAATTTACCACCTTGGTTCGCCTGCAAGGCGGGGTGGAAGTGGTGGAGTTTGTCGTCTCCGCCGCTGGCTCGCTGGCCGGAAAGAAAGTGCGCGAGGTGGCCTGGCCGGTCGGCATGGGAATCGTGGCCCTCACCCACGGTGCCCAGGCGGCAGTGCCGGGAGGCGAGGATGTGCTGCAGGCGGGAGACTCCGTGGTGGCCATGGTGGCGGCAGAAGCTCTGCCCGCCTTCCGCAAATTGGTCCGCTAGCAACATCCAAGGAGTTCTGCCGTGAATTACCGGCTGTTGGCGAAAGTTCTTGGATTGCTCGTCCTGCTGCAAGCAGGGGCGCTCATCCTCTGCGAAGCCTATGGTTTTTTTGTGGAGCGCATTCAGTTGGAACGCACCCACGATTATGCGCTGTTGCAGGCCGCCGGGGTGGCCCTGCTGCTCGGCGGCGGATTGCTTTTTTACGGGCGAGGGGAGAAGCGGGAGATCCTGCGGAAAGAAGCGATCGCTATTGTCGGCTTGGGCTGGATTATTAGCACCATTGTCGGGGCCATTCCCTTTGTCCTCTGCACCCCGGCTCTTTCTTGGAGCGGAGCGATTTTCGAGTCTGCCTCCGGCTTCACCACCACCGGCTCCACGGTCATCGCCGATCTCGATCCTTTCCCCCGCTCTATTCTGCTGTGGCGCTCCACGACCCAATGGCTCGGCGGCATGGGTATCCTCGTCCTCTTCGTGGCCCTGCTCTCCACTCTTGGCGTTGGCAGCAAAGCCCTCTTTCGTCACGAATCCAGTGCTCAACTCGGAGATGGGTTCCACGCCCGTATCCGCCAAACTGCCTCCGAGCTTTGGAAAATCTACCTCGCCCTGACGATCCTCTGCATCGCCGGACTTATGGTTTTCGGCATGTCGCTCTACGATGCCGTGCTGCATGCCTTCTCCGCCATTTCCACGGGCGGATTCAGCTCCCGCAACACCAGCATCGCCTTCTATGCCAGCCCGGCTATCGAAAATTGGCTGACGATTTTTATGCTCTTGGGCGGCACAAGCTTTGTTTTGATGGCTTGGATGTTGCGGCGGAATTTCCGTCGGGTCAGCGGCGATGAGGAATTTCGCAGTTACATTTGGATTTGGTTCCTCAGCACCCTGCTCATGGCGGCCAACCTGGTCTGGCAAAAGGAGGTTAGCTGGTGGGACAGCCTGCGCTTGGCGGCCTTCCAATCAGCCTCCATCCTCACGACCACAGGCTTTGTTTCGGCGGACTTCGGTCTCTGGCCAGTGTTCTCGCAGGCGGTGTTGGTGGCCCTGATGTTTATCGGCGGCTGCACTGGGTCCACCGCCGGTTCTATCAAAGTGAGCCGCTACCTCATCTTGGGAAAAACCTTCCGCCAGCAAGTCATCAATGCTTTCCGGCCGAATATGGTTGTTCCGCTGCGGGCAAACGGTCGCCCGCTGGCTCAATCTACGATCGTTGCGGCATTATTTTTCATCGCGGTAAATTTCCTCATGGTGGCCTGCAGCACCTTGATCGTCGCGGCGGCTGAGCCGGAGTTGGACTTGATCAGCAGCCTCACCGCTGTCGCAGCGACGCTCTTCAACGTGGGCCCGGGTCTCGGAGTAGTCGGGCCAGCTGGTAACTTCTCCATGCTCTCTGAACCGATTCTCCTGCTTCTTTCGGTGCTGATGCTCCTCGGACGCCTGGAGCTGTTTGCGATTTTTGTCCTCTTCCAACCCGCGCTCTGGAAACGGTATTGAGCTTGACCCGCCATCCGAGCTTCTATTCCGTTCAAGGGGAGCTAGGCTCTCAGGCGCAGCATGGACCGGCGCGGCTGCGTGCCCTGGGGCTGCGGATCGCACACCACGGTGGTGCGCAGACCGTTTTGCACCGTAGAGCAGATCAGCTTGTTTACAGCATCGGTTCAGCCCAAAAGCCCAAAAGGTCGTTGCTGCTCTCGACCCGCAGCGCGACCACCGGCGCGATGACTGCCTGGTTTTGGTCATGCTGCACCGCCTCACTGCAGCAGACGACGAATACGCCCCCCGGGAATTCGGGGGCAGGCGGAGGATGGTTATTCTCTGCAGAATGGCAGGTAAAAACACCCTCGTTCATACAGTTGCTGCAAAAATTACCACGATCAGCCTGCCCCCATTTCCCGATTTTTGAAGTAACCGACGCGGATCAGCTCAAAATCCGCCGCGCCACCTCGCGTCCGATTGCCAGCGAGGCTGTTGCCGCAGGGCTCGGCGCATTCAACACATGCAAAGCGTCCGGACGTTGCTCAATCGAAAAATCCTGCACCAGCGTGCCATCGGCCAGCATGGCCTGCGCCCGCACCCCGGCACCCCCTTCCTCCAAATCCTCCTCGCGCACTTCCGGCACCAGCTTCTGCAGCGCTTTGCAAAAGAGGCTCTTTCTCAACGACCGCGCCACCTCTCCTGCACACATCGCCGGGTGCCGCGCCAAAAATCGCCACAGTCCCGGCTGACGCAACGCGTCCAACAAATCGCCCGGATGCACCGTCGTTTTGCGGTAGCCTTCCCGCGCCAAGGCCAGCACAGCATTCGGTCCCGCTTCGATCCCACCACCGATCAACCGCGTGAAATGAACCCCCAAAAATGGAAAGACCGGGTCCGGAACTGGATAAATCAGATGTTTCACCAAATGCCGTGCGGACGGCCGCAGCGCGTAATATTCGCCACGAAAGGGCGCGATCCGCGCCGCCGGACGCACCCCGGCCCGCAACGCCACGCGATCGCAGTGCAACCCCGCGCAATTCACCAGATAGTCCCCGGAAAAACTCCGCCCATCCCGCGCCACGACTTCCCATCCTCCCAGCAAACGAGAAAACCGCACCGCTTGCGCCGAGCAATTCACCCGCCCGCCCAAAGCCTCCACCTCCGCACGCAAACACCGCACCACCTGCGCGTAATCCACGATGCCTTCCTCCGGCACCCGCAACGCCGCCACTCCCGCCGCGTGCGGTTCGATCTCCCGCAATTCCTCCGGCCCCAACCAGCGCAACCCCTGCAATCCATTTTGCTGCCCCCGCTCCCACAAAGCCCGCAACCGCTGCGTCTCCTCCGACGTTGTAGCCACCACCACCTTGCCGCAAATCTCATGCGCGATCCCCTTCTCCTCACAAAAGGCCGTCATCAAACGGATGCCCTCCACCGCCAACCGCGCTTTGAGCGAACCCGGCCGATAATACAACCCGGCATGCAGCACCCCGCTATTGTGCGTGGATTGATGCTGCCCGGGTTCCGTTTCTTTTTCCAAAAGCTCCAGCCGCAGGCCCGGGCGCGCTTGTAACAACGCCAGCGCAGTGCCCAACCCTACCAACCCCCCTCCCACCAAAATCACAGAACCAGGAAAACCAGAAGATCGCATGACCCCCGCACTCTGCCCCATCGAACCCTGACTCGCAATTCTCTTGCCCATCCTCATGTTCCCACCCTGCCCCCAAGATCCCGGGCCTAGGGCCAGATTTGGGGTCAAAGTTTGCGGTCGGGGTGCTGTTGGGTCTTTGCCTCAAAGCGGCAGAAGCCCGCGTCCCCGGCAAGCCTTTCTCCTGGCGGGGGATTCACGGTGAGGGGGCTGCTCTCAGGCGCATGAACCGGCGCGGCTCCACGCCCAAGGGCTGCGAATCGCGCACCACGGTGGTGCGCAGACCATTTTGCACCGTGGAGCTGATCACCGTGTTTCCGGCGTCGGTCCAGCCCGAGAGATCGCTGCTGCTCTCGACCCGCAGCGTGACCTCCGGCGGCGGAGGTTCGGGCTGCACGACCGTGAAGGTAAGATACCCGCCGTTCACACCGGACGCCAAACGGCCCTGGCTGCCCGCCACCAGCGGCGGCAGGCCAAGTGCGTATTTCACAAGGTTCGGGATGCCATCCCCGGCGGGGCTGTCCGCAGCGCGGGAGCCGGAGGACGCGCTGCCGGTGCGGGAGCCGAAATGGGTCACGGTCCACCAGTCCGGCAGCCCATCGCCATCGGTGTCGGGGCGCCCCGGCCCAAGGGGCGCGGCGGCGGAATACTCGAAGGAAAGATGCAGACCCGGCGTGATAACCGCCTGGTTGTGGCTGTGCTGCACCGCCTCACCGCGGGAGGCGACTTGCACGCCCACTGTGGCGCTGGAGCCGCTGCCGGCGACGGTTCCGTAGATGAAATCCACCCGGGCCTGGTTCTCGAACAGGCGCGCCTGGAAATTCGCATCGCCCGAGCCATTCACAAAGAGCGCCCGCCATTCGATGTTGAAGACGCGGTTCGGAGCTGTGCCGGTAGTTGAGGTGAAGATGCCCCGCCCGGTGTCGTTGGTGCGCAGATCGTCCCAGAAAACCAGCGCCGCCGCGCCAAGCGCGGCCACGGGGGGCGGCTGGTTATCCCACTGCGTGCTGCTGGTCGTGAATTGCAGGTTACCGTTCGAGGAGGCGTTCACCGAGCTGAAGGCCTGCCCGCCGAAGTTGAAGCTGAACGGCAGGCTGATAGCGGTGTTCACATCATCGCCGGAGTTGCCAGTGTTTGCCGTGCCGGGCACCAGGGACGCGCTGGTGGAGACGACCGTCTTGCGCCAGCCGGCCTCCGACAGCGGCAGGTTGAAAACGCGCGACGCGGTACCCTGGGCGCTTGAAATGGCCAGCGTGAAGCTGATCTGCGTGCCGGGCGGGATGTCCGGCGCGAGATCCAGCACGAAAGGAAGCGCGGAGGAGACCGAGCCGTTAACGGCCAGATCGGGATACGCGCGGACCGGCTCGAGAATGGTCACGCCGGGGGTGCTGGTGCTCAGAACAGCCGAGACGCCGGTGGCAGCCAGCAGGCCGGTGTTGGAGAGCGTGATGGCAAGATTGGGCGCTTCGTTGCGGTCGGCGATGGCGTCGCCGTTGCCGCCCGAGATTTGTGTCTCGGCGATTTGGAAATGCGGCTGCCGGGTGTAGGGCGCGGTGGTGTTCCACTCTGAGGAACCGGCAGCGTTTGCCGCGCGGACGCGGTAGGTGTAGCTGTTTGCCGCGCCAGCGGTGTCATTGTAAAAGGAGGCGGTGCCGCCGAGCGTGGCCAAAGCCGCGAAAGGCGCGCCGTCGAGCGAGCGCTCCAGCACGATCTGCGTAGCCCCTTCCGGCGGGGTCCAGGTGACGCGGATCGTCGCCGGCGCGAGGCCGGTCACCGCGAGCGCACCCGGCATCTCGGGCACTGGAGGGGACTGAAGCTGCACATTGGTAAACCGTGCGAGCTGGTGCTCCTCGAGATAGGTGTTGTTGACCTGGAAGAACCCCCAAAGCGCGGTCTCCGGCATATTGGCGATCGTGCCTGAGCCGAGGGTCGTCCAGGTTGCGCCATCGGCGGAGACCTCGCCGGTGAACGTGTTGCCCTGGCGCCGGAGCCTCAGCCAGCAGGGCGGCTGGATGGTGTTCTGCGGCGAGGGAAGAATCGCGGGCGAGGACCAGCTCGCGTTGCGGGTCAGGAACCGCACGCCGCCTGACGCGCCGGGATCCCGCACATAGACCGCCGCCATCCGCCCGGTCTGGTCGAGCGAATCACGCGCGCAGAGCGCGTAAGTCCCCGGATTCCACTGGCTGGAAGGGCTGGGAGCTTCGATCCGCACCGTGACGATCTGATCCCCGGTGACCGGGCGGTGGATGAACCGTCCGCGCTCATAGGTGTCGAACCACGCGCCTCCGCGGAGCAGCGAGGCGAATTCGGTCCCGTTGCCGAGCTGCGAGACGTGCCCGGGATGCGCGGCGCTGTGGACGATCGCGGAGACCCACGGCGGCGTCACCGGCGCGGCGGAGTCGTAGAGCAACACCCGCACCACATTCTCCGCGCTCAGCCCGGCGCCGCCGGACGGGCCGCTCAGGTTCACTTTGAAAGAGCGCGGCGCGTCCGCCCCCGCCGAGGCCACGGGAATGGTGATCACTTTGTCGCCGGCATCGCCATCGGCCCATGTGAGCGTTCCCGACGTGGCAGTGTAATGTTGCCCGGCGACGGCGCTGACGTTGGCCGTGGTGTAGTTGAGCGACACCGCGCCCGCCGCCCCGCCAAGGCGGCGAATGGCCACCGCGGCTTGCCCGCTCACCCGGTCCACGGAGACGGTCGTGGCGGCGGGCTGAAAATAGCCTGCGGAAGCAAGGGCAGATGCGGTGTCGCTGGCCGGGGAATCCACACCGGACCCGGTGGCGAAGACGCGGTAATAATAAACCACCCCCGCCGTGAACGGCCCGGAATCGGTGAACGCCGTAGTGTCCGCCCCCAGCACCGCGATAGGCGAGAAGGTCCCGTTGGCACTGCTGGCGCGCTCGACGCGGAACCCGGTCTCGTTCGCCGAGTTATCCTGCCAGCTCAGCGCGCAAGCGGCGGAGCTTTGCATCTGCGCGGACAGACCGGAGGGCGAAGCGGGAAGCGCCCCCGAGCTGGAGGTGATTGTGATCCAGGATCCGACGCTGGCGTTGGTGAAGGTGCCGCCAGGCGTGGTCTCAGTCTTGACGGTGCGGACGTAGTAAACCCGCTGCTGCCCGGACGGCACACTATCTGTGAAGGTCACAGCGGCCTGCGGCGTGCTGGTCCGTTTGGTGAAGGGGCCTTCCGGGGAGTCCGCTGAATAAACCAGATACCCCTGCAGACCCGTTTCCGCCGAGGGCTCCCACTGGAGCGTCACTGTGCCGCCTGCCACGGAGGCCCGGAGGTGGCGCGGCGGCTCGACCGCGTAAAGCCGCAGGGCCGGATCGCCAAGGAGCCCGGCATGAACACCCCGCGCGCTGTCCCCGGCGGGGAAGTATTGCGCGGCGAAATGCTGCGCGGCGCGCGTGGCCGTTCCGAGCGGCTGGCCCAGCGCCATTTGGTGTAAATAAAAATGCGGCCGCCCGGACCAAAAGGCGCACAACCCCAGCGAGCTGCCGAGGGCGTTCCCGGCGAGGGAGGCGCGCAAGAAGTTGTTGGGCGTGTCCCAGTCGGCAAAGTAACTGCCGAAGAAGCTGGTGAACACCGCCCGGCTTGGGCGCAGGCCGAAATCCCGCGACGTGCCCACATTGGCCGCGCCCTGGTAATTCCCGCCGCCCTGGCCGAACCCGTGCAGGTAGCTGCGGGACGGATTCTCCTCCATCCAGCGGAACCAGGCCGAATTGTCGCCGTCGTAAGACGGGGTGTCGAGCAGGTTGCCCGCGCGGCCAATCACAGCGAAGTGGCTGGAGCGGCAGCCGGTGGCAAAATCCCCCCAGGGCACCCCGACACTGCGACGCTCAATGGCCGCGTAAGCGCCGCGTTTGTGTCGGTAATCGCGGGCTTTGTTCAGATAACGCCGCAGCAGCTCCCTCTCGCTGTAGGTGGCAGCGGGGAAAAGGGTCATATTGGCGAAGTCAATCCGCCCGACCGCGAGTTCGAGCGCCCCTTCCGCCGCGACGGTGCCCTGGTCAAACTTGCCATCGCCCGGGACGTTCCGGTTGCGCGGGTCGGAGGCGCTGGTGCTGTTGACCGTCGTGTCGGTCCACGACCCGTTGGTGTCGGCGTAGTAGGCATCCGCCGGCCAGGCCCCGATGTGGTCGCTGTGCCCGTCGGGCATGATGTTGCCCGAATACGGCACCGGCACGCGCCCGATGAGCAGCACCTGGCGCACATTGGAGGGGTCGGCGTTGTAGGCGCTGACGATGAGATTTTTCACCGCCTGCAGTTCCGCCAGCCGCGCCGCTCCGGAGCCTGTTGCGGCGGGGTCCACCGCCATGCGGGCCACATCGTGGCGGATCACTTTCCAGCCGTCGGAGACCAGATCGCGCCGCAGCGCCTCGAGCTCGGCGGCAAGCGGCTGGGCCATGGTGTTGTCCACGATGAGAAGGATCGTGCCGCGGTTCTCCATGAGCGGGACATTTACTCCGGCGGCGAGATAGCCGTAATACGTCGTGCCGCCGGCGACAATATCGAGGCGGTATTCATAGGCCGTGCCGTTGACGACGGTTTCGGTGCGGTTCGACGCGTTTGTTGCCAGCGGCGTCGCCGAGCCCCAGTTTGTCGAGCCCAGCGTGCGGCGGTAGAGATTCACCGCGGTGACATTGCTGTAAGTATTGGTCCAGTCCAGGCGCAAGGAGGTGGCGCTGAGCGGCGTTGCGCCGAGGTCTATGGCCACCTGCGCGGAGAGCGGCGCCGCCCAGCCGCAGAGGAGGAGCAGAGCGGGGAGGAGACGGGAGCAGCAGTTTGCGGGAGGACGAGGTTGGTTCTTCATGGGGGTGGGAAAACCGCAACAGCGTAAAATCCCGCAAGCTGCTGGATTTGCAAAGCAGCCCGTTCCTAAATCGCTTTACTTCCGCGTCTAAAGCCATCACCCTCCACGCAGAGCGTCTGACCTGTGCCGCGGCAAGGCCGACCCTCTATCTACCCCCATGCCCAACAAGCCCTTGCCCACTTTGAAGGACCTTGCCCGCGAGCTGGGTCTGAGTGTGGCTACCGTATCCCTGGCCCTGCGCGGAGAAGGAAACATCAGCCCCAGCACGCGACAACGAGTGCAGGAGACCGCGCAGGCCATGGGCTATCGCCCGAATACCATCGCCGCGGCGTTGAGTAGTCGGAAAAATCCGCAACGCAAACACGCCATTCCTCTGGCAATTATTCGCTGCCAGCTAGCACCGGGAGCGGAGATCTACCCCGTAGAACTCTTTACCCGCGGTATACTCGACCGCGCCTCCGCCCTCGGTTACCGCGCGGAGAGTTTTCTCTTCACCCAGGACTCCAGCAAATTTCCCGCTTTCTTGCGCATGCTTTACAACCGCGGGTTTCAGGGGCTTTTTCTTGCCCCGTTAGGGGAATTTCCGCCGACCTTGCCGGAATGGAAGGACTTCAGCGTTATCACCTGCGGGCGTTTTGCTGCCCCCAGCCCGTTTCACACCGTGCGCAACGAGGTCTTCGAAAGCACGCTTCTGGCCCTGGATTATCTCCGTCGAAAAGGCTGCCGACGCATCGGCCTTTCCCTCGTGCGCCACGATGTGCCCATCATGGATGACAAACAACGTATGGCCGCAGCGATGATTAGCAAATCCGCCACCGGAAAACGGGCCACGCCGTTTTTCTACCGGGGGGTGGAAGAACTTCTCCACTGGGTAAGGCGGGAGCGCTTTGATGGATTGGTCGGTTTCAGCATCGAAGAGTTCTTTCTTCTGCGCAGCGCCGGATTGCACATCCCCGGAGACCTTCAGGTCGTGGCCCTGCACCTCTACGACGAAGTATGGAATAAACCCCTCTCCGGGCTTCTGCCGGCCGAATATGCCTGCGGCGTCGCAGCAGCAAACCGCATGGACTCCCTCGTGCGTCATCACCAGAAGGGCATCCCGCAATTTGCCGAGCATACGGTTATCAAACCCCTCTGGCGCGAAGCGCTTGCGCCTGCAGAGTAGTGGCTTCACTTTGGTTGAGCTCTTGGCGGAGCGCGTCAAAGGCGGCGGCGTGGGTGGGGTTGGCTTGACCGTAGATTTGGACGAGGAGTTCGTTGCGGGCGGAGTCGGGTCGCAGATAACGCTGGATGCACTCGCCCTGGCTGCTGGCCGCGCTGGCCTCCTGCGACTCTTTATTTCGCTCTGCGACGCGAGCCCGTTGGCTATCAGCTGGCTGGTGAAAAACCGGAACGATCCCAAGTCCTCCGCCGCACGCTGGAATACCGGCAGCTGTCCGTTGAATTAGCACCCCGTTGCTTCCCGCTCCTGGAAGGCCAGCTCACTGGTGATCGCTTTGCTGTTGCGCGGAAAAATTGGTCGCGGAACCTGAGGCCTTCCTCATTTGCTCATCTTTCCGCCAAACCCTTCAATCCATCTCATTCTTTTTCCTCATTCTTCCGTCAGCTTCTCCTGCGAATTGACGCCAATGAAAAGACACCGGGGAGGTCAAAGAGGCAGGGCATGAAATGTTGCCTCCTAGCTGATGACACTGGGGAATGTCCCAACCCATGAGGGAAAAAGCCGTCG
>CAZQRL010000008.1:0-154249 GCA_964595865.1 uncultured Chthoniobacteraceae bacterium | reverse complement strand
CGGCGGCTTCGCCATGCCGATCCGCGAGAACAAGGCGCAGGAAATCTACATCGTCGTCTCCGGCGAGATGATGGCCATGTATGCCGCCAACAACATTGCCAAGGGCATCGTCAAGTATGCCAACTCGGGCGGTGTGCGACTGGCTGGCCTGATCTGCAAGAGCCGCAAGACCGACCGCGAGGACGAACTGATCGAAGCGCTGGCCGCGCGCCTGGGCACCCAGATGATTCACTTCGTGCCGCGTCATAACGTCGTGCAGCACGCCGAGATCCGCCGCATGACCGTGATCGAGTACGACCCGAAGGCTGCCCAGGCAGACGAGTATCGCGCGCTGGCCCAGAAGATCATCGACAACAAGAAGTTCGTGATTCCGACGCCGCTCGAGATGGAAGAGCTCGAGGAACTGCTGATGGAGTTCGGCATCATGGAGCAGGAAGATGAGTCCATCGTCGCCATGCGCCGCGGCCGCAACCGCGCTGCCGTCGCGCTTGCACGCAAACAGAGGTGGCACGGAAAGTGGAGCCAAGGACCGGGAGATTTAAGTTAGCTTGGGACGGGTCTCCTTGGTTTTGGTTTGGGTTGTAGTTGGCGTGTGCATGGGGGGCAGGCTTTTCGCTTTGTCGGGACGGCTGGAGCCACCGGAGCGTAGCGGAAAGGGCGGAAGACGGCCCGACAAAGCGAGCGCCAGCGGGGAGGCCCTTCACGCGGCGGCCCTCCACGGCGGGATTTCTTCCGTGCGGTAACACTCCCAGGGCGTCTTTCCTTTCAGCGCCTGGTGCGGTTTCCATCGGTTGTTGTCCTCAAACCAGCGCGCCAGCGCCGCCTCCAGTTCGTGCAGGTTCTCGTATGCTCAGAGATAGACTCCTTCGTGCTTCACCGAGCGCCAGAGCCGTTCGATGAACACGTTGTCCACCCAGCGCCCTTTGCCATCCATGCTCACCTTCACTCCCGCTCCTTCGAGCTCCTCCAGCCACCTACGGCTCGTGAACCGGCAGCCCTGATCGGTATTGAATATCTCCGGCGTGCGCCCTGTCCTGGCGAAGGCCTCCCGCAACGCTTCCACGCAGAAGCTTCCATCGAGCGTGTTGGAAAGCCGCCAGCTGATCACAGCCCGCGTTCCCCAATCCATGATCGCCACCAGATACGCAAAGCCACGCGCCATCGGAATGTAGGTCACGTCAGCGCACCAGGCCACGGCCGCCTCTGTGACTTCCCGGCCCTTCAGCAAATAGGGATATTCCCGGGCCTCTTTACCGGGCGCACTGGTGCGAGGACGCCGGTAAATTGCCTCCACGCCCATTTTCCTCATCACGGTGGCCACCCGGCGCCGCGTCGCTTCCTCAAGCCCTTATCGCTTCAAGAACAGGCTCATGCGCCGGGCGCCGAATTCCGGGAACCGCCGATGCACCTCGTCGATCCGCCGCGCCAGAATCTGTTCCTCGGGGCTGAGCGCCCCGTCGCGCCCGCACTCCAGCCGGTTGCGGTTCACCCCCGGCAACTCGCACTGGCACCGCACACTCCATGCGCAGCCGCTCTTTTCCACCATGGTCTTCCTCATGGATCGATCCCCAATTCCTTGCACTTTTTTTAGCCAATCGACCTCCACGGCTAGCTGGCCCACCTTGCGCTCCAGGCGCTCCTTTTCCTGCGCGCTGCAGGCTTGTTGCTGCTCGCGATCCTTGCCCCGGGCAAAAACGCCGGACGCCGATTCCATCATTTGGGTTTTCCACTGGGTCACCTGCACCGGGTGCAAATGGTTTTCCGTGGCGATCTGCTGCACGGGCTTTACCCCCTTGATCGCTTCCAGCGCGATCCGGGCTTTGAACTCCGGACTGTGATTTCGTCGTTTTGCTTCACGTCTCGTCGGTGTTCTTTCACTTCCGAGACCCGCCCTCAAGCTAACGATCCCGCTGGCTCCGTTTCACCGTGCCACCTCACAAGAGCACCGCCAACCCGAACACAAGGTGTGCTTTCATAGAAAAGGATAAAAATCTCTAAAAAATCGGTGAACCGTGTCAAAAAAAGAATTCTAGATCCCTTTTTCCCGAGAGATTAGTCTAGGAATCCGGCTTGGGTGGCGGCGATAAAAGCCTCTTCGGCCGGCGAGAACCCGGGGTGGGGAGTCCAGTGGGGGTGCAGCAAGTTCGGCAGGGTTGGCAGGAGTTCCCGGGATGACACTCCAGGTGCCCGGATGCTGCCTTGGTAAAGCCAGGTGGTGCGGGTGCGGCGCAGTGCTCCTCCGGCGATTTTTTCTCCGCCTGGTCGCAAGAGATCGAAGGGCACGGGGGCGGCGAAACAGGCGCTGGCGCTGGCCGCCGAGCCGGGGGACTCCGGTGCGAGTTGGACTGCAACGCCGAGGTTTTGCAGAGCCAAGGCGAGCAGCCTGTGCAGGGTGGCATAGAACTCCCGCGAACTGGGTCCAGCGGGCTGTTTGGGGATGCGTGGGAGTATTAGGGAGAAGGTGCAGTCGGAGTCGTGAAAAACCAGACCCCCGCCTGTCGGGCGACGGGCCCAATTCCACTCCGGGAAGCGCTGGCGGATCTCCTGCGGATCGGAGGCGCGTCCACAGGTGGCTTGGCGGCGATCAGACCACAGGTAAAACCGCAGCACAGGATTGCTGGAGGAGTGCACAAGGAGCGCGTCGGCGGCCATTTGCCCCGCCGCATCGCGGGGCCGATCGTCAGCTAAAACTTGCAGTCCGCTCCAGTCGAAGTTCATTCCGCGGAGAAGGAGAAGGTGGTGGCGAGTTTTTCGGCCCAGGACGGGGCGAGTGCGGTGGTTCCGTGGTGGATGCGTCCCCAGACGGGGAGGGAGAAATCGCGCTGGAGGATTTCGGCGTTGCTCTGCAGGATGAGTTCTGGTTGATCGGGGAGTGGTTCGTTAAGAATGATGCCTGCCAGGGTAAGCCCTCGCCGTTCCAGATCCCGGGCGGTGAGCAAGGTTGGGTTGAGAGCACCCAGGCGATTGCCCACGACTAATAAAATCGGCCACCCCAGTTCCACGGCCCAGTCTGCCACGCACCACGGGCCTTGGATGGGAGCCATCCACCCCCCGACGGCTTCGAGCAGGGTCGGCTGATTTGCGGCGGCGCGCTCCCGACACCAAGTTAGCAGTTGCGAGCGGTTCAGTGGGCGATTTTCGACAGCGGCGGCCACGGAAGGGGTGGCGGGAGTGGCCCAGGATTGCAGGCCGACTTGACTGGGGAGAAGTCGGCCCCGGGTGGCGGCAGAAAGTTCTCTCCAGTCTTCGATTCCGCCGGAGCAGAGGGGTTTGAGGGGTAACAGGGGGTGCGTGGGGAAGCGCTGGTCCCAAGCTTCGACCAAGAGGCGCGTGGTGTGGGTCTTGCCGATTGCTGTATCGGTGCCAGTGACGAAAAGGCGCATCATGGCCGCACGTAAGGATTTTCCGTTTTTTCCTCCCCGATGGTGGTGGCAGGACCGTGCCCGGGGTGCACCACGGTATTGTCGGGCAGCGCGTAGAGCTTTTCCCGGATGCCGCGAAAGAGCAAATCAGCATCGCCTCCGGGCAAATCCCAGCGGCCGACTCCCCGGCGAAAGAGGACATCGCCGCCAAATAGTTGCCCGGACTCCCGATGCAGCAGGCAAAGACTACCCGGGCAATGCCCGGGGACGTGAAAGAGGTCAAATTTTGCTCCGAGGATTTCCTGGCCCGGCCCCTCGTCGAGCAACTGATCGGGTGTAAAAGTCTCGATTTCCAGTGCGAAACCAAAGCGCCGGAAAGCATCCGGGCGCGTGACCAAGGGCAGGGAGTCCGGATGAATCGCGCAGTGCGCCCCGTGCCTTCGCAGAATTTTCGCGCCGTCCAGCACATGGTCGAAATGCCCGTGGGTCAAGAGGAGAAGGTCTATCTTCTCTTGGGCAAAGTGCGTGTCGGCCCCGTCCGGGGCGTCAATGAGCAGATTTCCCTGCGGCAAGCGCAGGAAAAAGCAGTTTGTCTCGAAGATGCCGCCCGTAAAAGAATTGAACTTCAACATAAAATTTGGGTCGAAGTTGTGCATAACTCCAACTTGGGTTACGGTTCCATTTATTTTCCAAGCCACATGACCGCATTTGCCGCTTTGATTCGCTCCGTGCTCCTCACCAGTGTGCTGCTGGTAGGCTTTTGGCCGGGAGCCTGCGGAGCCAATACTTCCACGGACTACGGCCAGATCGCCACGGCGGTGGCTCGCATGCTTGAGCAGGGTCACTACACCCGGCAAAAGCTCGATCCGCAACTCTCCGCCAAGTTTTTCGAAAATTACCTGCGCTTATTGGACTACAACCGCATGTATCTCCTGGAGTCCGATGTGGAGGAATTCCGCCAAAAATACGAGAAAACCCTCTGCGACAAAGTCCTGCAGGGCGACCTGACACCGGCCGAGGAGATTTTTGCCCGTTTCAAACAGCGAGTTGAGGAGCGCGTGGCCAAGAATCTGAAGTTGGTGCATGAGCCTTTCACGTTCAAGTCCGACCGTGAGGTGGAGATCAATCGGCAAAAGGCGCCTTGGCCAAAAGACATGGCCGAGGCCGACCGGCTCTGGCGGGCGCGGGTGGAATATGAACTCCTGCAGGAGAACCTCACCGAAGCCCGCCTGGATCCGCCGGAGAAAGTCCTCACCCGGCGCTACAATCAAATCCTGCGCAACGTGCGGGAGCAGGAGCAGGAAGACATTGTGAAAACCTTCCTTACCGCACTGGCACAAACTTACGATCCCCACTCCGATTACATGAGCCCGTCGGATATGGAAAACTTCGCCATTGCCATGCGGCTCTCTTTGGTGGGTGTCGGAGCGGTTTTGCGTTCCGATGAGGGGTATGCCCGGGTGGTTGAGGTGGTGCCTGGTGGCCCGGCAGATCGCGATGGCCGCCTCAAAACCAACGACCGCATTGCCGCCGTGGCGCAAGGGGATGGGGAGTTTGAGGATGTGGTGGATATGAAGCTCGACAAGGTCGTAGAAAAAATCCGTGGTCCGAAGGGCACCAAGGTGCGGCTTTTGGTGGTTCCGGCCAACGCCACCGACCCCTCCAAGCGCGAGGTCATTGAAATCGTGCGCGACGAAGTCAAACTCAAAGACCAAGAGGCCAAGGCGGAGTTGATCATCCTCCCCGGCAAAGAAGGAAAACCAGAAACGCGTATCGGCTGGATTTCCCTGCCCTCCTTCTACGCCAACATGAGCCCGGAGCCCGGCTCGCCGCCCAAAAGCACCACCGCCGATGTCTCGCGGCTATTGAACCGCCTGACCCAGGAAGGCATTGATGGGCTGATTATTGACCTGCGCAAGGACGGTGGAGGCTCTCTCGAGGAAGCCATCAATCTCACGGGGCTATTCATTCCGGAAGGGCCCGTGGTGCAGGTGAAAAATGCCAATGGCCAGGTGGCGGTGAATCACGACCGCAGCGGTCGCACCCTTTACACCGGGCCTTTGGTGGTGTTGATGAACCGTCTCAGTGCTTCAGCGAGCGAAATTTTCGCCGCCGCTTTGCAGGATTACGGCCGGGCGCTTATTGTCGGGGATGAGCGTAGTTTCGGCAAAGGAACTGTGCAGCAGCTCATAGACGTCGGACGTTTCATGCCGTTCTTCAGCCTCAGTGGAGCGGATGCCGGCTCGCTCAAATTGACGGTGCAGAAATTTTACCGCGTCAAAGGCGGTTCGACCCAGCTGAATGGAGTCGAATCGGATATCGTGCTTCCTTCTCTGAGTGACACCTCGGAGATCGGTGAGAGTGCACTGCCGCACCCCTTGGCTTACGACGAAGTGGCGCCGCGGGCGATTACTCCCTGGCCGCTGAGTCCCTTCCCATTTTTGGAGGAATTGCGCCAGCGTTCGGCGGCCCGCATCGCCAAAGAGCCCGAGTTTCAATACATCGCCGAAGATCGGCAGCGTATTCTCGATCGCCTTGCGGCCAACCGCATTTCGCTCAACAAAAGCCGGCGTAAAGCGGAATTGGATGCCGAGAAGGCCCGGCGGGAGGAGCGCAATATGGCCCGGAGAGAGCGAGGGCCGGCCATCGAGGCCAAAGTTTATGAAATCACGCTGGATTCGGTGGAAGCTCCGGAACTAGTGGAAGTGCCATTGGATCGCAAACCAAAATCTTCTGCCATGCTCGACCCGGAAGCTGCCGAGGAAGAAATTGCGGAATCCGCCGAAGAAAATCTTCCCACCCCGGATGCCATCCGCGTCGAATCCCTGCTGATCGTCCGGGATCTCATTGAGCTACAAGGCAATCAACGCACGGCCCGAGTCGAAGCGACCACGCCATCCTGATTGCGCTCTCCAAGGCGGCAAAATAAGCACCTGCTTGCCCTTGCACTGCGGGCCGAGGTCTCAGTCTGCCGGTTTTTGAGAAAACTCCGCCGAATCTCCTACAGAGGGGTTCTGTGGTCAGCCAAGTAACAAAAACGTTCTCAGTTTTGCGTTGGCTTTTTTTGGGGTGAAACTATGCTTTGAAATTATGAAGGCAGCCCATGGGGCAGGTCGGCAAAAGGCCTCTGGAGTCGCTGGAGTCCTCAGCGGATCGCTTTTGCCCTACGCGCGGTTGCGCCGGGTCTCTCCTGTTGGTGGCAGAGATTGGCTCGAGGCCCTGGAGCCGCGCATTGCCCCAGCCAATTTCCTCATGACGGCTGCCGGGGCAATCGTGGATGCGGAGGGCAATCCAGTCCCCGATGACCCTGCGAATGCCATTGTCGGAGCGCAGAAAGGGGTGCTCTTGCAAAAGAGCGATAACCTTTTCTTCGACAGCAACAGCGACGGGGTGCTCGATCCGAAGACCGATGTTTTGCTGATCAGCATTCGGGGGGGAGCTGGGGTGTTTTTTTTCGATGATTTACCCGGCGGTCTGCCGCTGGATGTCACCGGAGTCGCTGCCGCTCATGGTTTTGGTGGGCTTTTGCAAACGCCGATTCACGGTGACGTGGCGACGATGCTGCAGACGAATCCGAAAGGCTCGCCGACGCCCTACACTTTTGTGCCCGACCAAATCATCGCCGGGGCGAACCTCACGGGGATTACTGTGGGAACCCAAACGAATCCGGCTTTTGTTGCGGGTTCGATCTTCGCTGGAGGGAGCATCAGCAAAATAACGATCACGGGAGCCAACGGAGGGGTTAGCGTCTTGGGGCTGCACGCGGGCACCGGGGTTAACAGCGTCGGCAACGTCAATTTCGGCGGTCCAGCTTCTTTGGACTTGCAAGATTTCGTGGCTGGAGCCGGGCAGGCCGGGCCAGGGATCAGCAATGTGACCCTCACGGGCGGCATCGCGGGAAAAATCCATGCCGGGAGTGCCGCGACGGATCCCGCAGAGACGCTTCGTGCGGGAGTCGGTGGAAGCATTGTCGGTATCAAAATGCTCGGAGTCACTGGTGGGAGCGTGGAGTTACGCGCTGGCGATGGGGGTGAGGCCGCGCGCAGTGTTGGGGCGGGAGGCTCGATTTCCAAGGTGGTGATCAGCGGGCCGAACGGAACGGCTTTTGGGGAATTCAGCGCCGTGGCGGGCCGGGGAGGCTCGATGACGAGCGACGTGGCGGTGTCTGGAGGACGCGGGGGTGGGGTGAGTGATGTGCGCTTGGATTTTGGCGCTGCGGGCTCGGTGGAGAAGGTCTCCATCACGGCTGGCAATGGAGGGGATGGAGGGCTCTTCACCCGGGATCTCGACCTGCCTCCATACATTGCTGCCTCCGGGGGGGCAGGAGGAGCTGGCGGGACCATCAGCAAACTCAACATTACTGGGATCGTTGGGGACTTCGAGCTCTTAGCTGGAAGTGGTGGAGCCGGGCGGCATACAGCTCCTGGCGGAGTTGGGGGCGGGATTAGCAAAGTTTCTGCCACGCTGGGCGACGGAGGTTCGTTTTTGAATTCAGGAAACGGCGGAGAGGGCGGGGAACCAGAAACTGCCACCAAAGCGCGCGGGGGCGGCGCAGGCGGAAGCATCACGGCGGTTACTCTTTTTGGGCAATCCGCTTCCGCTGATTTGCAGATTTTGACCGGCAACGGAGGGGGAGGTGGGGGGCGTGCGACAGGGGGGGCGTTGAGCAAGCTGGTCCTGGATGGCAGTGCTTTTGGGCAGGTGGTGTTGCAAACGGGCGATGGGGGCTCTGGAGCGGATGGATTCGGGGCTGCTGGTGGACATGGAGGGAAAATTGTCTCGCCGATCTTGCGGACTGCGGAAATCGGGAGCTTGGAAATTCGCACCGGTAAGGGGGGAGACGGAGCACTCTTCGAAAATGCCAACGGTCGCACCATTAGCGGAGGGGCCGGAGGGAACGGAGGTATCCTGAGCAAGGGAGTCTTTGACTCTGTCCTGGGTGATCTGACCTTCGTAACTGGTGGTGGAGGAGACAATTTCTTCCGCGGCAAGGCCGGGCAGGCCCATTCCATCTCAGGTCTCTTTCGTTTGGCGGATGGGGCGGATGTCACCTTGGAAACAGGTGAGGGAGGGGGCGGGAATACCCTTAGCCAGGCTGGAGGGAGCATCAAAGGGCTGACCCTGCAAGCGGTGGGCAACCTCGGCACTTTGGGCGCGGTGTCCATTACCACCGGTTCGGGAGGCAGCGCGCAGGAATTTTCTGGCGATGCGGCCTTTGAGGGCGGTAAGGCCGCGGGAGCTGCCGGAGGAAGCGTGGAAAGCTTGGTCATCAAGGCCAAGTCGGGGAGTGTGCAGGTGAGCAGCTTGCAGATTATCACCGGCGATGGCGGTGCCGGCGGGACTTTTACCAGCGTGCCGGCGGATTTCTTTGCCGACCCGATTCCCCGCTTTGCCACTGCCGGGGGGAACGCTGGAAGTGTGCGTAGCTTGAGTCTTTTCGGCTCGGTTGGGGACTTTTCCGTGCAAACTGGGAATGGCGGAGACGCGGGGACATTCGATGGAGAATATCCCACCTTGCGGGTTGCGAAGCTGGCCAATGGTGGCAATGGCGGCGATATCGCGAGTTTGGACCTTGCGGTCAAAGGTGTTGTAAGCTGGACCACTGGGAATGGAGGCAGCTCCAGCGATTTGCTAAGCAAAAAGGGACTGGCTCCGGTGGGAGGGGCCGCGGGTGGGATTCAAGCATGCAGCCTCACGGCTCTGGGAAGCAGTGCCACCGTGGAATTCGTCACCGGAGTGGGTGGAGTTGGCCTCGGAGTCCAGGCAAGATCCGGCGGCAATTTGCAGAATCTGGTTTTCCAAGGCGAAACTTTTGACTTGGTGCGACTCACTACTGGGAATGGAGCGGAAGGAAAGCTACTTCTCGGAGCTGGCAAGGCGGTTTTGGCGGAGAACGGTGGGGGCGACGGGGGGGCGTTTTCCGGAATCCGTTTCCAAGCTGGCATCAATACCCTGGAGCTTGTCGCAGGGGATGGAGGTGACGCTGATTTCGCTTCCGCGCGGCCTGGGGGAGCGGGAGGTTCCATCGTCGCGGAGGCTTTCACCTTCTCTGGCAAACTGGGCGTGGCGAATTTTACCGCCGGGAACGGCGGAGCTGGAGGCGCTGCCGGTGGAGCTGGAGGAGCTGGCGGGCAAATTAGCGGATTGCAACTGGAACTGGCCGAGGGGACTTTTCTCGCAGGAACGGGCGGTCAAGGAGGGGGAGCCGCTGCCGGTGGGCAGGCCGGGCAGCTTGCCAATTTGAAACTTTCTGCCACCACGAGTTTGAACCTCACGGCTGGCGATGGAGGGGAGGGAGGGGGCGTTGGCACCGATGGGGGCAAGATCGTTAATGTAGTTCTGATCGGTGGCCCCATGGATGTTCCGGGTCCTGAAATTTCCCTGCAAGGAGGAACGGCGAGCGGGGCGGGTCTCGGCGGTTCGCTCGCCGACATAACTCTCCATTCGGGGAATTTTGGCGTGGTCTCGCTCATCGCGGGAACGACTGGGGAGGCGCAGGCAGGCCAAGGCTTCAAGAATTTGCAAGTTTTGGCGGCCGCGCGCATCGAAGAGTTGGCACTGGTTGCCAGTGATGGCGGAACCGCCGGAAAAAGTAGCAACGCCGCCGGGGGAGCCGGAGGCAGTATCAACGGCAGTGAGCTGGGCATCCTCGGGGAGGTCGTCACGCTCTCCATCACTGCGGGTGCTGGTGGAGATGGCGATGGCAGCGGGAGCGGTGGCGCGGGCGGCAGCATCGAGAATCTGAAATTCAGCGTGCCGTTGGGCTCGTTGAACCTCACGGGTGGTGCGGGAGGCTTGGGAGGGTTGACGGGGAATGGCGGAGCCGGAGGGGGTATTTCAGGTGTTCAAGCGCAAGTCACGAGCTCGGTGAACTGGCTTGCGGGTTCGGGTGGGGATAGTGGCAGCGGTGCCGGACTTGGAGGGGCGGCGGGTGGGATTAGTAACGTGACCCTCAGCGGAGAGACCCAGGAAGGAGGCACGGGAACGGAGCTGACCCTGACCGCTGGGGCGAGTGGCCAAGGGGTGGCAGGCTCTCCTCAAGGGGGAAGCATTTCTGGGGTGACCTTTGCCTCGGGACGTTTCTCCGAAGTGAATCTAGCTGCGGGTGCGGGCACGGCGGGGCGTATGCTAACAGGAACGGGAGCAGCTGGGAGCACGGGTGGCTCTATCAATACGATCACTTTTTCCAGTCCAGTGGTCGTAGGGCAGGCGCTTTTTGAAGCCGGAGCGGGAGGTGAGGCTTTTCTTGGTTCTGCCGCCGCCGGAGGTGCTGGAGGTAGTGTCCAAGGAGTCAGTGTCTTGGGCACGCTGGGGAGCCTGGAACTCACTGGAGGTGCCGGAGGAGCTGGCCAGACCACGGCTGCGGGCGGGGAGGGCGGATCGGTGCGCGAGGTCACAGGAACCGGGGTAATTGGAGCTTTGAGTGCCAGTGGCGGCAGTGGAGGTGCCGGGGGCCCGCAGGGTGAAAACGGCCTCGGAGGATCTATCTCGAACGTGAACGCCAAGGTCTCGACTTCGGCCTCTCTGGCAGGTGGAACGGGTGGGGGATCCGTGGAGAGCGTGCAACTCGAGGGTGTCTTGCCGGAGGGGGGGGCGTCACCGACTTTGGAGTTGATCGGTGGGGAAGGCAGTCCGTCGGGTGGTTTGGCCAGAAACGGAGGCGCGGTCAGCCAAGTGAGCTTGCGCGGCAGCTGGAGTGAGGTGGCGGTTACAGCGGGAGCGGCGGACGCTGGAGGACAAGGCGGATCCATCGCGAAGTTCACTCTCGAAAGCAGCGCCACGGTAGATTCACTCACTCTCACGGCTGGGGATGGTGGCAAGGCCTTGACGGGTAGCGGTGCGGCGGGAGGTGCTGGCGGCTCAATTCTCGGGGCGGATTTTTCTCTGCTTGGAAAAATCCGGGTTCTCGAAGCCACAGCTGGTAGCGGAGGTGCCGGTCATGGAGCCGGGCAGGGAGGCCACGGTGGGGATTTGCTCAATCTTGAGCTTGGGCAGGCCTTGGAGAGTGCTTCCCTCCGCGCTGGAGCGGGGGGCGATGGGGGAGCTTTAGGAGCAGGAGGCCAGGGAGGGTCGGTGAATGCCTTAACCTTGTCTGCAAGCTCCGATCTGAGTGTGCTCGCTGGAGATGGAGGAGCCTCTGGAAATCTCGCTGGAGCAGGCGGAGCGGGAGGTAGTGTGCAATCGCTCCTTCTCAAGGGAGCTGCCTTCGGCAGCGCCACGGGAACTTCGATTAACTTGGTGGGGGGCGCGGGGGCCAAAGGAATGTCCGGCTCAGGTGCCGGGGGGAGCATTACGGCCGTCAGTCTGGTTAATGGGGTATTTGCAGAGGTCACCGCCACGGCGGGAGTGGGAGGCGAGGGATTCGTGCAGAGCGGGGCCGGGGGCAGCATTGTTGACTTCAATTTCGCTACCTTGGCGGAAGTTTCCCAAGTTACGCTGGAGGCTGGGGCCGGAGGAAACGGGGCAACTAATACCAACGTCTCGGGAGGTGTCGGGGGGAAGATATCCGGAGTGGTGGTTTCGGGGGTTGTGGGAGCCCTGGAGTTGTTGGCCGGCACCGGAGGGGATGGAAAGGGAACAGGAACCGGTGGGACCGGAGGAGGGATCTCTTCCATCAGCGGCTCCGGTCTGGTGGGTGAATTGTCAGCGACCGCCGGAGATGCCGGCGGCGGAGCTTCTTCCGGATTGGCGGGAACGGGGGGAAATCTCGATGACTGGCAACTGCAAATTGGTAAAGCTGCCTCGCTCACTGCTGGGGCCGGAGGGGGGCAGGTTAAATCGCTGGAACTCACCGGGCAGCCGGGCATAGGCGAGACGGCAACGAAACTGCAGATTTTCGGCGGAGAGGCGGCTGACGGCGCCTCTTTGGCTCGACAGGGCGGTAGTGTGAGTGGGGTTTCCTTGCGAGGGACTTGGGGCGAGGTCTCGATCAGTGGCGGAGATGGTCTGCTGGGGGAAAGTGGCGGCGACATTGTCGCCCTCGGTCTGCACGCTGCGGCTACCGTGGAAGTGCTGAACCTGATTGCTGGGGACGGGGGAAGTGCCGCCGCTGCCAGCGGAGCCTCGGGGGGAGCCGGCGGCAACATCCTTGGAGAAAACTTTGCTTTGCAAGGCCGCATCGGGAGCTTTGAGGCGGTTGGTGGGAATGGGGCAACTGGAGATGGGGCGGGTGCTGGAGGATCCGGCGGTGTGGTGCGCGATCTGGTTTTTTCCCAACCACTGCAAAGCTTGTCCCTTCGTGGGGGCTTCGGGGGTGAGGGAGGTGCTCTCGGAGACGGTGGAGCGGGAGGAAATATCTCTGGTATCACCGTTGTCTTGGAGAATGACGGGGTGCTCGTTGCGGGTGATGGCGGAAAATCGGGTGCTGTGGCTGGAGCGGGCGGTGCCGGTGGAGTGGTTAGCCAACTCCTGCTGGCAGGAAGTTTCGTGGAGGGTCACAGTGGTCCGGATATTCTCCTCTCCGGTGGAGCAGGTGCCGGGGGGATTGCTCAAACCGGGGATGGAGGAGCGGTTTCGAAGATCAGTCTCGTGGGAGGGAAATTCAGCACCGTCGTGGCTACCGGCGGAATTGGGGGAGGTGGCCTGGCCAACTCCGGTCCCGGAGCACAAGGAGGGCAGGGAGGTAAGGTGTCTTGGTGGGAAGTGGGTGCCGGGGTCGAAGTTCTGGAGCTGAGCTTGCAAGGGGGCTCTGGAGGCCTAGCGAAGGAGGGCTCCGTGGCTGCTGGAGGCAGCGGAGGGGACGTCCACGACATGCAGCATTTGGGCCAAGTTGGCTCCTTGAATTTGGATGGCGGCATTGGAGCAAATGGCTCCGGTGGTGCTGCTGGAGGGGTGGGTGGAGCGGTGCGCAATCTCGATGGGTTGGGATTGATAGATCAGCTGACTGCTGGCGGTGGTGCTGGAGCAGAGAATGCCCAAGGTGGTTCAGTAACGAGTCTCTCGGCCCGGATTCTCTCTTCCGCGCAAATCAGCGGAGGGGTAAACGGAGGCAGCGTGAGCGGAATCCAGCTCACGGCTGTTGCGTCCGAGGGAGGCCCTGCCTCGGTGGAAGTTTTCGGCGGAGCTGGAAATGGCAACAACCTGGCTTCTGGGACCGGCGGGTCTATTAGCGATCTCTCGCTTGCGGGGAATTTTGCTTCCGTCACCCTGAAAAGTGGCTCGGGAGACGAGGGGTTTGCCGGTGGTGACATCCTCAGCTTGCAGATCGCGGAGTTGTCCTCCGTGGGAAGTTTGGAAATTGTCGCCGGTGGGGGGGGTGATGCCAGCAAAGGCAGTGGCGCATCCGGAGGAGCCGGAGGAGCATTTCTGGCAACGGGCTCTTCGTTTCTCGGAAAAATCGGCACATTGACTGTGCAAGGCGGCGATGGAGGAGCTGGGGATCTGGGCGGGGCTGGAGGGGATGGTGGAAAGATTAGCGGACTGGTCATGGTCGGGTCGGTGGGTGAGGTGACCCTCACCGCTGGGGATGGTGGTGCGGGGGGCGCTTCAGGTGATGGAGGGTTGGCGGGGGGGGTGGAGCAGTTATTGCTGCGGTTCTCCAGCACCGCCACCCTCACCGCAGGAGCTGGAGGAAGCAGTGGAGATGCTGCCGGGGTGGGGCAAAAAGGAGGTTCCATCGCGGATGTGGTGTTGCAATCGCTGGCGGTCGAAGGAGTCTCTGCCAGTCTGCAAGCTGGAACTGCCGGTAACGGAGTGGCCTCGGCTGGAGCGGGTGGAAGCATCAACCAAGTGGATTTTCTCGGAACTTTCGCCGAGGTCTCGGCTACTGCCGGTGCGGGTGGGGCAGGACTCGAGGTGGGCGGCAAAGCATCTGCGGGAGGCCAAGGAGGAACCCTGGCAAAACTCAACTTCCTCGGTGCCTTTTCCACTGTGGAATTGAAGGCCGGGACGGGAGGCGACGGAGCGTTGGAATTCAGCGATGGGGGCGACGGAGGAAAAATCGAGTCGTTGGTTTTCAATTCGGTAGTGACCAACCTGACCCTCCTTGGCGGCGATGGCGGCGCGGGTCTCAATGGCGGCAACGGCACCTCGATTGATAATCCTTTCGGTTCCGGGGAAAACTTCGCCTCCAGCTTGACCCTCATTAGTGGCAGCGGGGGCAGTGCTGGAACTGGTCAAGGTGGTGCGGCGGGTAACATATCGAATATCAACAACCTGACAATTATCCAGCAGTTGGCGTTAGAGCTCGGGGATGCCGGGTCTTCCGCGAAAGGTGCTGCTGGGGATACCGGAGACATCACCGGTCTGACCTTCAAGCTCGGGGATGGCGTGAATATTTCCTTGGCGACGGGCGATGGAGCCTCTGGTTTTACCTCGGTGGGGAATGGCGGAAGCATCGCCAATATCAAACTCGATGCCATCGGTCCCACGAAAGTCCTCGGGGCCGTCGAGTTTTCCACTGGTAACGGCGGCTCGGCTCGGGCCGGTTCCGGTGCCGGCGGAGGAAACGCCGGGTCCATTTCCAATATCGTCATCGGGAGTGGCATTACCAAGTCTCTCAGCCTCTCCACAGGCAGCGGCGGAAACGGCGATGGTGCCGGGGCAGGCGGAGCCGGCGGCACCATTGATGACTTCAGCGGCCTGACGGTTTTGCAATCTTTGGAGATTGAACTAGGTGCTGGTGGGAATTCATCAGCTGGAGCCGCCGGGGCAACAGCTTCCTTAGATAGCTTGAGCCTCAATGTCGGAGATGGGGTGGAGATTTTGCTTGTGACCGGCGATGGGGCCAGTGGCTTCACGACCGTTGGAAGTGGCGGCAGCATCAGCAACATCACGCTCACGGCAATAGGCCCGACGCAAACTCTCGGCAATGTCATCTTGTCCACTGGTTCTGGCGGGGATGCCGCTGTGGGCTCAGGAGCGTCCGGAGGCCATGCTGGCAGCATTAGCTCCATCACCATCACTGGGCAAACGACTTCGCTTTCTCTTACGACCGGAAAAGGTGGCGCTGGGGATGGGATCGGCGCGGGTGGAAACGGCGGTGCCCTTTCTGGCTTTGGCGGATTGACCGTCCTAAGCAGCTTGGAAATCACCTTGGGTGGCGGAGGGAAGTCCAGCGGCGGGGCCGGGGGAGCGGCGGCAGACCTGGATGGCGTGGCGCTCAGCCTCGGTGACGGGGTGGAGATTTCCGTGACTACAGGTGATGGCGGAGATGGTTTTTCCTCGGCCGGCGATGGGGGTGAAATTTCTAATGTCACTCTCTCTGCTGTCGGAGCCACGCAGAGCCTTGGGGTCGTGACTTTGACAACGGGCTCTGGCGGAAACGCCACCGCAGGTTCTGGAGGCTCGGGAGGTCAGGCAGGTTCAGTGAGCAACTTGGCTTTTGTTGCCACCGGCGGAATGCAATCATTGATGGTCACCAGCGGTTCCGGCGGCCATGGGGACGGAGCTGGTGCGGGTGGAAACGGTGGAGCGGTCGGATTAGTAAATGGGTTTCTCGTCAACGAGGCCCTCAGCATCACGTTGGGCAACGCAGGAAATTCCGCAACTGGCACGGCCGGGAAGGCAGCAGATTTGCAGGGTTTGGAAGTCAAGCTCGGCAGTCTGGCGGCGGTTTCGATCACGACTGGGAAGGGAGGTTCTGGGGCTGCGGGGGTCCGAGATGGGGGCAGCATTACCAACCTTGTTCTCTCCGCCGTCGGGGCGGATGGCCTCCTTGGAACTGTGGAACTAAAAACCGGCTCTGGTGGCAATGGTCAAGGACCTGGAAATGTGGCTGGTGGAGCGGGTGGGGACATCAGTGGGCTGCAATTCGTGGGTGCCAAATTAGCCGGACTTTCCTTGCTTACTGGAGCTGGAGGAGACGGAGTTGAGGCCGGTGCTGGGGGGGGAGGCGGATCCATCGGGGCCTTCCAGGCCGATCTGCTCGGTGATTTTGCGCTGACTACAGGCTCCGGGGGAGGCGGGGGCAGCAAAGGATTGGGAGGTGCGGGAGGCAGTGCCACTGGCATTACTCTGCAGAGCTTTGATTCTGCTGCTGAGGCCGTTTTCCAACTTGGCGGCGGAGGTGCCGGCGGATCCGGTGCGGGTGGAACGGGAGGCAGCCTGACTGCTCTCACTTTGCAGGGAGAGTTTTCCTCGGTGGAAGTCCAACTTGGCCAAGGAGGAAGCTCGCTTTCGGCCGTTGGAGGCGATGGCGGGGCAGCTAATGGCTGGGTGCTGGAGGGCAAAATCGCTTCACTTTTGGTCGAGGCCGGCGCGGGAGGAAGTGGAGCTCAAGGAGGAGACGCCTCGCAGTTTGATTCCCTCTTCACCTCCGTAGCCAATCCGCTTGGCGTTCTAAAAATGGAAGGCGCACAAGGTGGGGTGGGGACGGCTGGGGATGCCGGAGCCGCCTCGTCCATATCCGGCCTCTCCGGCTTTGCGGTTCTGCAAAATCTCACCCTGTCCGCGGGCGAAGGAACCCTTGCAACCGGTGGGGCCGCAGCAGCAGGCGGGTCGGTGTCGAATATCAATCTCAACCTCGGTGCTTCTGCTTCGGTGACTATTTCCGCAGGCGATGGCACTGCCAGCTCGCAAGGGGGAGATCTCAAAGATCTCCGCCTCTCTGGCGGCGGGGAAAACCTTGGCACCATCGAGCTGCAGTCTGGCAGTGGTTGGCAGGGTGGCGAAATCAGCAAGATCACGCTCACAGCGGGAGCGATCAGTCGAGTGTCTGCCACCGCTGGAGCTGCCTTAACCGGTAATGGCGGCTCCATCAGCGATCTCGTAATCACGGGTTCCCTGAGTGGCCTGGCGGTAACGGCTGGGGACGGCGGGAATGGCGCTGGCCCTGGCGATGGAGGGGGAAATGGAGGTTCGGTCACTGGGTTGCAAGCCACTTTGGCTGGTGGCACGGCAACAATCACCGCTGGAAGCGGCGGCCAGAGCACCGGGGGCACTGCTGGTTCGGGAGGTTCGATTGGGGTCCATATTACCGGGGCGGCAGCTGCCGAACCCAACGTGGTGGCCCTGCAAGCTGGAAATGGCGGCACCAGTTCAGATCCTGCTGAAAATACCCTCGGCGGCAGTGGCGGAACTCTCGATGGCGTGGTTTTTGCCGGAGTGAATTTTTCTACGATTGACTTGGCGGCTGGGGCCGGTGGCAACGGAAAGGGATCCGGCCAGGGAGGAGCAGGAGGCGGCATTTTGAATGCTACCATCAATGCTGCTGTGGCGAACTTGAGCCTGGAAGCCGGAGCGGGTGGTGGCGCCACAATTCTGGCTTTGGGTGGCACTGGAGGCTCCGTAGATGGTTTGGGAATTGGGGCCGGGGTGGTCGTAACGAACGTGCTTGCCGGAAGCGGCGGAAATGGCCGCGGCACCGGCGGGAGTATCAGCAACATCACTGGCACTTTCACCACTGGCGCGGCGATGACTCTCCAGGCGGGCGATGGTGGAGCAGGAAATTCCGCCGGGGTAGGTGGAACTGGAGGGAGCATCCAAACCGTGAGCCTCAGCTCTGCTCAGCTTGCGATCTTGGTGGAATTGAATCTCCAAGCCGGCGCGGGCGGAGCCGGATCTGCTGCTGGGCAAGCCGGAGGGCTGGGAGGATCTATCTCGGATTTCACCATGGGCCCCGATTTGGTCGCGACGCTCTTAGAGATTTTGGCTGGTGATGGCGGTGCCGGTGGTGCGGATGGGGATGGTGGGGACGGCGGTGATCTGCTCAATGTGATTGCCCGGGTGCAAGCCGGTGGAGCGAATGTCTCAGCTGGAAGTGGTGGAGCCGGAAGCGGCACCGGGCAGCCCGGAGCGGATGGCACAGAGACCAATGTCACCGTTGTGGAAGTGTGACGCATCCGGTGTCTGACGAAGTCCTGCACCAGGTGGGGCGTATCTCTGGGGCAACCAAGGTCTGGCTCGATTACTATGGCCGCGCAGCCCTCATCTCTGCAGTTTCCCGAGAGCTGGCCTGCGATTTCTGGCAGGGGCTGCAGGCTCAAGGTGCGGAGCAGCCTTTCGCAGCCGTCTATTTTCGTCGCCTTGTGCACGGTCCGGGAGAGAACGACCGCCCAGAGCATCTTTTCGGAGACATCCTACCGGGGCCTTTCCAGGTCGCCGAAAACGGACTGTTTTTTACGGTGGATTTCACCAGCGGCTACTCGACCGGGCTTTTTGCCGATCAGCAGGAAAACCGCCTGGTCCTACGCCGTCTGCGTCCGCCCACGTTGTTGAATCTCTTCTCTTACACCTGCGCGTTTTCCGTGGCAGCAGCAGCAGCGGGAGCACGGACCACGAGTGTGGATCTGGCCAAGCCCTGTTTGGAACGTGGCCGAGGAAATTTTTCTCTGAATGGTCTCGACCCCGGCGCCCACCGTTTCTTTCAGGAGGATGTCTTTGTTTTCCTGCGTCGTGCGGCCAAGCGAGGCGAACGCTATGCGATGATCATTGTGGATCCGCCGACTTTCTCTCGTGGGGCCAAAGGCAAGGTCTTTCGCGCGGAGAAAGACTGGCCCCGGCTTCTCGATGCACTATGGCCTTTGCTGGATGAAAGCGGAACGCTTTTTCTCTCCACCAACTGCCGCAGCATCGGGACCAACGACCTGGCTGCCTTGGGCAGAGCCGCCGCGCAACGGCATGGGTCATCCCCGCGGGAGATCTTGCCCGGAAAAGTTCCACAGCAATACCGTGGTTCGCCGGTCCCTGCCACCATCTGGCTGCACTTTTGAAGCCCCCAAGGGGAATTCAGTTTCCGCAGAGTTGATCGGCTCGTTTCTCGGCTGCCGCCAGGCCGGACTCACCAGGAGAATGTCCCACCACCCGAGTCGCCCCCTGAGCCGTTTGGACGATGACAAAGGTTTGCGCTTCCCCGCCGTCGTCCAAAAGCGACTTGATGCGCACGATGAGGCACTGCGGGGTAAAAACCCCGTCTGCCTCATAGCCTCTCCAATACACTTGATCATCCGCAAGCGACGGAAAATTTCCCGGACAAACCGCCAGGATGCCGGGGAGCAAATCAAAGCTCTCATCGGCAAAAACCAACTCGATCCAACTGCGCCCATGCGCCTCGTGCCGGAAAACCTCATATCCGGACAGTCCCGCACATCGGTAAATGGCGGAGTCTTCTCCCTGCTCGATGGGATCTGATTTTTCAGGAGCGATGGAAGTTGTGCGGACCATCGGCTCGGCCGCTTGGAGAAAACAAAAGCCGGCAGCAAAAACTCCCAGGAAGCTGCGGGCAACAAAAGATCCGGCGAGAGAGGCTTTGAGTTTCATCTCTTAGCGCCCTTCCGCACCGGCAGGCCGCGAGACTTGGAAGCTATTGAAATAGGCATCCCCGGTTTCCCCATCCAGGTTGAAGATGACGAAGCTTTCCATGGGTGTCCCAGGCTCCCCGCCCAGTCGCCGATTCGGCAGCACCTTGGTCTGGTTGGTGCTGAGTTGAGTGATTTCGAGATCATACGTGTCGGCAGTGAGCAACTTTACCGAGACGGAAACCCCATTGGGCTCCACTGGCACCCCGGTATCTGTCGAGTCTTCGCCATCGAGCACTTGGTAGTTCTCTTCGCCTTGGTAAAAGCCAAATTGAAACCTCGCTCCGACATCATACTCATCCCAAGTCTCGCTGGTGGTTCCAGTGCGCAGGGCCAGCCCAATGGCTCCCGGACGGGCATCATCGCGGTCAAACTTGGGCAGGAAGTGGTTCACTTCCATTACGAAGGAGAAAGCGTCGCCGACCTGCAGAGGTTGGTTGAGGGGACGAAAAGCGCAGGCTGTTTCGAAATCCACCCCGTTGGCAAAAAGTCCGAAGGCTTTGCCATGGCGTGCCACTCCATCCATGTCCGGCTGCACGCCCGCATGGGCGATAAAGAAGCCGGAGAAGCTCTCCGTTTGCGCGCCGGTAGCATAGCGAAAATCCCATGGTCCAAAGCCACTGCCAGAAATTTGCCCGGTGGCCCAGCCCCCTCCGTAAGCACCCTGCGAGGCATCGTCTTCGGCGATCGTCATGCGATCTCCACCCCAGGAGAAGACCGCAGAAGCAAGAAAGCCGCTGGCAAGGAACAACGTGTGAAGCGAGGTGTTCATGGAAGTGTCTAAAAGCCAATCAAAGTTGCCATCGAAGGTCGAAAGTAAAAGGCTTGAACGGTTAAAAATTCTCCGCTCGAGCGGGAAGCATTTACCTGGTTGCGCATCGAGGCCAATACTGCAGATTGGTAGGATAGCGACTGCCCTTTGCCCTCATGGAGTATCTCATTCCCTTTGAAGTTCTTTGCCCCTTCTGCTGGGAGCCTTTTCAAATCGTGGTGGATACCAGCCAGGGCGACTACTCAACGGTCGAAGACTGCACAGTATGTTGCCGCCCGATCGAATTTTCCATCCAGTCTTCCCCGGGGTGTGTCGAAGCGGTGGAGGCGGGAATTTGAGTTGGTGTATTATCTCCCCGTGGCTTGCTTAGGGGTGGGCGGATCCAGTCGGCGATACCAAATGGTGACGAAGGCCGCGAGGTTGCCGAAACAGGACTCGATGGAAAGGATCTCAATGTGGGGATTGGCCGCCAACCAGCGTTGAGCGGATTGTTGGGCTAGTTCCAGCCGTTGGCGGTCGAAGGCAGCGGTATGAAAACCGGCTCCGGTGCCTTCGAAGCGAATGAATTCGATGCTGGGAGGAGGAAGGGGTGGAGGTGTAGTCATAGGGATTTAGGCTCCGAGGTAGGCTCGGCGGACTTCTGGATTCTCGAGGAGTTCGCTTCCGCTCCCAGTGAGCCGGATTTCTCCAGTTTCCAGCACCGCAGCTTGCTGAGCAAGGCGCAGCGCAAGATTGGCATTTTGTTCCACCAAGAGGATCGTGACGCCTTGGGCGTGGATTTCCCGCAGGAGTTGATAGATCTCCTGCACAAGCTTGGGGGCGAGCCCCATGGAAGGTTCGTCCAGTAGGAGAACCGAGGGTTTGGCGAGGAGCGCACGGGCAACGGCGAGCATTTGTTGTTCCCCGCCGGAGAGCGTACCGGCTGGCTGCTCGAGGCGTTCGCGCAGTCGGGGCAGGCGATGGAGGAGGTGGTCGAGATCTTGGGCGAGGGCTTTATGGTCGCGCCGAATCCAGGAGCCGAGGCGCAAATTTTCCCGCACCGTGAGATTGCCAAAAATGCCCCGGCCTTCCGGCACTTGCACGAGACCGAGGGCAACGATTTTTTCCGGAGCCAGACCGCGGAGATCGCGTCCAGCCAGAGTGATGCGACCGGAGTAGGGCAGGAGCCCCGAGATGGCCCGCAGGGTGGAAGTTTTTCCGGCGCCGTTGGCCCCGATGAGGGTGAAAATCTGCCCGCGGGGCACCTGCAGGGAGACGCCCTTTACGGCGGCAATATCGCCATAGGATACGCGGAGATTTTCAAGCGTGAGCATCCGCTTCCTCCTTCCCGGTGCCCAAATAAGCCTCGATGACGCGTGGGTCGTTCTGGATTTCCGCAGGACTTCCGTGGGCAATGGTGCGACCAAAGTCCAGCACGGTGATCTGATCGCAGAGGCTCATCACCAGGTGCATGTGATGCTCGATGAGCAGCAGCGTCACCGCGTAGTCCTCGCGAATCTGCCGCAGAAACACCGCCAGCTCGGCCGTCTCGCCGGAGTTCATGCCTGCGGCGGGTTCATCCAAGAGCAGGAGCTTGGGCCGCAGGGCGAGGGCCCGGGCGATTTCCAACTTGCGCTGCAGACCGTAGGGCAGCTCCCCGGCGATTTCCTTTGCCAAGGCATCCAACCCAAAAGGCTGCAGAATCCGCAGACAAGATTTCACGGAGCGAGCCTCTTCCCTTCGCAGCCGTGGCAACCGCGCCATCGCTTCTGTAGCCCGATAATGCAACTGCGAATCAAAAGCCACCTGCACATTCGTGAGAACGGTCTGGCTTTTCAGGAGGCGGATATTTTGAAAAGTCCGCCCGATTCCACGCAGGGCAATTTGTCCGGGACGCATCCCGTTGAGGATCGTGCCTTGGAAGGAGATGGTTCCGGCCGTGGGGGCATAAATCCCGGTGATGAGATTGAAGAGCGTCGTCTTGCCAGCTCCGTTGGGGCCTATAATTCCGTGGGTGTGTCCGGCCTGCACGTTGAAGCTGCAGTCATCAATCGCTCGCAGCCCTCCGAACTGCTTCGTCACCCCCTTGATCTGCAGCAGCTCGCTCATGGTTCGCGGCGACGGTTGGCGGGGCGGGGGAATCCCGGCGGCAGAAAGCACGGGAACTCCTTCTGTCCCATGATTCCCCGTGGTCGAAAGAGCATCAGCAGCACCAGCAACAACGGTAAGATGACCATGCGCCAAGTGCCCAAGGGCTGCAAAAGCTGCGATAGCACCGTAAAAATCACCGCGCCAAGCACCGAGCCTCCCAAGGAGGCAATGCCGCCGAGATAAACCATGACTAGGATTTCCGTGGATTTCACGATGTCGAAGGTGGAAGGATTGATGAATTGGAGCTGATGAGCAAAAAGGGCTCCAGCCACCCCGCCAAAAAAAGAGGACACGACAAAAGCCAGCAGTTTGGCTTCGCGTGTGCGCACTCCCATCGCCGTGGCGGCGATCTCATCCTCCCGGATGGCCACGATGGCCCGACCAAACTTGGAGTAAACCAGATTACGAATCACCCACACCGTGAGCACCGTCCATGCAAAGGTCCAAGCCAGTGTGGTGTAGCGATCAATTCCCAAAAGTCCCCGCGGTCCTCCCACATAGGCGAAATTTTCCAGCGCGGACTTCACGATCATGAGAAACGCCAAGGTGATGATGGCCAGGTAGTCGCCGCGGGTTTTGAAGGAAAGCAGCCCCAGCAGAAAACCGATCCCGGCAGCGAGCGTGCCGCCGAGGACGATCGAGGGGAAAAAGGCCCAGGCCTGATCGGGAAACCACTTCGTCGTCATCACCGCCGAGGCGTAGGCCCCCACACTCATGAAACCAGCATGCCCGACCGAGAATTCTCCCATGTAGCCATTCACCAGATTTAGGCTCGTGCAGAGGATGATATTGATGCCGATGGTGATCAGGATGAATTGGGTGAAGCCATTGAGAATGGGAAAATGGTCCGCTGCGAGGGCCAAGAGAAAACCGACTGCCAGCAGAAGCGGTAACCAACCGCGCCAACTCAGCCAGGAAGGTAGTTTCAGGCGCATGAGTCAGACCTTTTGTTGCGCTGGGCGCCCCAAGAGCCCGTAAGGCTTGAAAATGAGAATGATGAGCAGAAGCGCGTAGGCCATGAGATCCCGATACGTTGAAGGAACCCCAGGTAACGAAACCGCCGCCACTTCCACTCCTCCGAGCAGAAAGCCGCCGAGAACCGCCCCGCGCACACTGCCGATGCCTCCAATCACCGCCGCGATGAAAGCTTTCCAACCGACCAAGATCCCCATGGAAGGAGCGATCACCGGATATGCGGTGCCATAAAGCATTCCCGCCGCCCCCCCGAGCCCGGCCCCAATTAAAAAGGTGAGCGAGATGATCCGGTTGAGCGGAATCCCGAGCAGGGGCACCGTGCGGGCATCATAAGAAATAGCCCGCATGGCCATGCCCAGAGGGGTCTTGTGCACGAGGAAGTCTAGCGCCACCATGAGGATTCCGGCCACGCCGATGATGAGGATTTGCAGCGAGGTAATGGTCACACCGAAAAGATGGAAACTCGTGCTGGTGAAGAGCGGCGGCATGCGTTGGGGGTAGGGATAAACCACCAGGGTGAGATGCGAAAGCACCAGCCCAGTGCCCAGGGCGGTAATGATGGCCGAGACGCGCGGAGCCCCGCGCAGGGGGCGATAAGCCAAGCGCTCGATGAGCGCTCCGAGTAGTCCAATCCCCAGCATCACCAGCACCAGCAGAACGAAAAATGGCAGACCCAGTGGAGCGAGCAGCCCGGCAAGAATCAGACACAGAAACGCCCCAAGCATGAAGAGATCCCCATGGGCGAAATTGATCATCGTTAGCACCCCATAGACCATGCTGTAACCCAGCGCGGTAAGCGCGTAGATGGAGCCCAGTTGCAGGGCGTTGATGGCCTGCTGTGCGAGGTAGGTAAACTCCATGCCGAGGCGCAGGGCGGGGAGGAATCAGGGTTCCGCGTTGGTCACCCAGGCAAAATCTCCCTCACGAATTTGCAGGATCACCGCACTTTTGATGGGATCTCCGCTGCCCGCTTCGAAACGCATCGTGCCGGTGACGCCAGCGAATTCGGTGATTTCCGAGAGCGCGTTGCGAATGGCCTCCCGCTCTGTGCTGCCGGCTTGCTGGATGGCTTTGGCCAACAATCCCATGGTGTCGTAGGTCAGAGCAGCGACATCATCCGGCTCTTGACCGAAACGCTCGGTGTAGTCTCGCACAAAATTTTTTGCCTCCGGGGTGGCGATTTCTGAGGAGTAGTGATTGCAGAAGTAAGAACCTTCCACATTGGCTCCACCGAGTTTGATGATTTCCGGAGAGCTCCAAGCGTCACTGCCAAGAAATTGCGCCTCCAAACCCAAACGACGGGCCTGTTCCAGAACCAACGGCACATCGTTGTAGTAGGTTGGCAAGAAAACCACCTGCGGATCCGCGGCTTTAATTTTCGTCAGCTGCGCGGAAAAATCGCGGTCTCCGGTGGTGAAGGTTTCGAAAGCCACAATTTTCCCGCCTTGGGCCTCAAAGTCCGCTTTGAACTTATTGGCCTGTCCGTTTGGGGCTTCCGAGGCGACGTCGAATAGGCAGGCGGCCGTCTCGGCATTGAGATGGTGGCGGACAAATTTGGCCAAGACACGGGCTTGGAAAACATCGGTGAAGCAGGCCCGGAAGACGTAATCTTTGCTCTTGCCCGTGGTGGGATCCACGGTGGTCTTGGGGTTTGTGGACCACGGGGAGATCATCACGCAGCGCAAGGTCTCGGCAATTTCCGAGGCCGGGATGGCGCAGACACTTGCGTTCGGTCCCACCATCGCCGCCACGCCATCCTGAGAAATCAACCGCTGTGCCACTGCGGCCGCTTGCTCGGCCTTAGCCATGTTGTCGCCAATGACTAACCGCAGTGGCACTTTTTCTGCACCGACTGGCAAACCTCCCTCGGCATTGATTTGCGAAACAAATAACTCCGCGGCATTTCGCGAAGAGCGCCCCACGGCAGGCATCTCGCCAGTCAGCTCAACATTCAAGCCGATGGGAATAGAGGGGCTACCTCCTTCGCAACCTAATAGACTTAGACCGACACCCACCAGCACCCCAAAGCGCGACAAACCGGAAAAAAGCAAGGACCGCATGGCGCATCTAACTGGAGTATTCCCCCTGCCTTGGCAAGTCCGGCCTTACGGAAGGCAGCAAACCGGGTGCGATTAGAAGTGGGTGATGAAAAAGGCTCAGTTCCACAAGGAGGCCCATTGGTTATCCTAGAGCGGAGCACCCGCAGTTGCGCCATGAAATCGGCGGTTCGAGAGAGCCAGCAAGTTCCGGCTCTTTTCAGGCGGACTTGGAGAACGTGGCGGTGGGCTGACTCAATGAGCCCAGAACCATTTATTGGCAACAAAGAGTGCGGAAAACGGTGGCTCGGTTCGAGACCGATCCTTCGCGCCAAGTCATCAAACCCGAGATCAATGCCACCTTGGGACCGCTACCTGGACGCAGGGCGGCGGATTTTGCCGTGCTGTTTTCTGCCAGGGTGGCGGCTGCCGCGCAGGCTTCCATTCAAGCCGGGGTGCTCTATGGCCGTTCCGCCGATCCCTGGATGGCCACGGCACGGGAGATTTTGCGGTCGGGCAAATTCGGTTTCTTGGCGCTTTATCGGCAGGGTCAGAAGCGGAGCAGGACGGGACGTTATCCCGACCTCGCGAACTTCGGAGCGACCTTTCCTGTTGAGAATGGCGGGTTTCGCCGGTGAATCTTGAGCGAAGTTGTTCAAGGGATTCACCAGCAAAGGGGCGTGGGCCACGATGCTTCCGGCTTGTATCTCGACGAAACGGCTTTCAGGCTGAGGCTTTATCCTCCTCTCTGCCCATGAAATACGTTGCCATTTACCACGCCAACCTCAACTACGCCTTTTTAGAGCCGCACAAATATGAGCAGGTCATCCGAGCGAGTTACGAAACCATTCTCGATGGCCATGCTGCCGCCGGGCCGCAAGCGCGCTTTGTTTTTGAGGCCAGCGGGTTCACGATTGATGTGATGGCGGAGAAGTGCCCGGATGTTTTGCACAAGCTTCGGGCGCTTATGGAGAGCGGTCAGTGCGAATTCATGGGGGCACCGTATGCCCACCCTATCATGGCCAATGTGCCGGAGGAAGATGGTTATTGGTCCTGCGAGTTTTCTCAGCGCACCTACGAGAAGCACCTCGGAAGACGCATCGAGAGTTGGTGGAATCCCGAGTGCACGTGGATGCAGTATGTGCCGCGGGCTTTCCGCCGCGCGGGAGCGAAGTATCTGACTCTCGATTTTGAGAGCTACATGAATTGCAACGACAAGGAATACGCATGGGTGGAGAAAAACCGGGCCACGGATATTTACTGGGGCGGGCACATGCCGTGGTATGATCTCGATCCGGACTGCAAGTTTCTCCACCGCCCTTTCCGGGATATCGTTCCCGGGCTGCATGGGTTCTGCCGCAGTGACCGGCTGGTGGGCAAATACGTGAATTACTTCCTGGGTAAAATTACCCTCGAGGACTATCTCGAGAATGTGCGCAAGTGGTCGGGGACGAAGGGTGAGGGAGCGACGGTAGTGATCGCCGACGACGCGGAGTATTGCGGCACGACCGGGTATTATTACGTGAAATATTATCGCGATTACAGCCGCAGCTTTGAGGTACGGCCCGATGCGCGGGAGCGGCTGGACGCGCTCATCCAGGGCCTGCTAAGCTTGGGGGAAATGGCCACCTTTGCCGAAGTTTGTCAAGGCGTCCCGCCTGTTGAGGAGCCGTTTTTCGTCGAGGACCGGTATGCCTGGCACCGCACGTATGCGGATTGCTGGGGGGGAACACCGGAAGCCAAGCGCTTTGACCCAATGGTGGCCGAGCTGCGGCGGGAATACAAAGAGAAGTATCAGCCGATTGTGGAGGGCACGCATGCGGCGCAATTCCAGGAGCTCGTGACCAAATTTTGGTTTCATTGCACCAACTCGGCGAATTCCGATGGTCGTTGGCCACCGCCGCCTGCCGAGCCTTGCGAGTTCAACCGCCAATGGGTCCTCAACGAGATCGCGGCCACTCGGGCAGTTTTGGCCGAGCTCGCCGAGGCCACGAAAGACATTCCGCTGCCGCCCAAGCCGGAGGATGACCAGCTCGCGGACTCGCCGGAATACGGCCTGCACTTCACCGACAAGGACATCGCGGTGCTTCCCGAGCTCAATTTCTACGAGTTGCAGCATGCGCTCTACGCCGCCTGGCGGGCCTTCGACCACACCCAGGGTGAGGCCAAGGCGGCCAACCGGCTCCGGGTGCTGGCGATTTACGACGAATATCGCCGCCGCGGAATCACGCACTTCGTTCCACCTTCGATTTAGCAGCCGACTTCCGTGAGATACGGTTACTTCGACGAGGCGAACAAAGAATACGTCATTACCCGCCCGGATACGCCTCGGGCTTGGTCCAACTATCTCGGCTCGCGAAAATACGGCGGGATCATTACCACCGGGGCGGGGGGCTATTCGTTCACGAGGTCACCGGCAGAGGGGAGGATCATCCGGCATCGCTACGACGCGGTGCCGATGGACCTGCCTGGGCGGCAATTCTACTTGCGGGATCAGGAGACGGGCGACTTCTGGAGTGCCGCCTGGCAAGCCACGGCGAAACCGCTCAACGCATACGCCACCGAGACCCGCTTCGGCCCGGGCTATGCAATTATTCGCTCCACCTACAGCGGCATCGAAACGGAGAGCACCTATTTTGTGCCCCTGGGAGCGGAATATGAGATCTGGCGGCTGCGAGTGACGAATCACTCTGCTGCCCCGCGCACGCTGCGAGTCTTTGCTTTCTGCGAATTCACCACGGAGTGGAATCTTCTCAACGATCTGCTCAACCTGCAATACACGCAATATATCGCGCGGGCTGAGTTTGCCGAGGGCTTCATCGCTGCCAGCTCCTGCGCTCACCTGCCGGTGGACCCGGAAAATTTCGCCAACCGCGACCAGGCCCGGCATTGGTGGATGACCTTGCGGGGAAATCCAGTGAGCGGATTTGACGGGGACCGCGAGGCCTTCATCGGACCGTATGGTTCGTTTCATAATCCGCGGGCGGTCGTGGAGGGGCAATGCCGGAATTCGCTGGGCTTTTCAGATAACATCTGCGGGGCGCTCCAGACCGATGTTGTTCTGGCGCCGGGTGAGACGCAGGAAGTGCGCGTGCTCCTGGGGACCGGTCAAGCCGGGCAAGCTGGGCTGCGGGCGGCGGAAGCCGACTCAGCAGAGACGTGCGCGAAGCTCCTCGAAGAGCTGCGGCGGCACTGGCATGGCCTGCTGGCCACCTTGCAAGTGCAAACTCCCGACCCAGCCTTCAATGCCATGGTGAATACCTGGGGAGCCTACAATGCGCTCATGACCTTTGAGTGGTCCCGTTCCTGCTCCCTGGTTTACACTGGTGACTCACGTGATGGCTATGGTTACCGCGACACCGTGCAAGACTGTCTTGGGGTCACGGCCATGTGCCCGGAGGAAGTGCGGGCCCGGCTTTTGCTGATGCTCTCGGCGCAAGATTCAACGGGCGGAGCCCAGCCGGAGGTGCGCCCGTGGAGCCACCGTCCCGGCGCGATGCCGCCCACTCCGGCGCATCATTACCGCTCTGATGACTGCCTGTGGTTTTTCAACGTCATTCCGGCTTACGTCGCCGAGACGGGAGATACGGCTTTCTATGAGGAGATCGTGCCGTATGCCGACGCCGGAGAGGCCACGGTAATGGGGCACCTGCGGAGGGCTTTGGAGTTCAATCTCGAGCGCCGGGGAGCCAATGGCCTGCCCTGCGGGCTCTCGGCGGACTGGAATGATTGCCTGAAGCTAGGTTACCGGGGGGAATCGCTTTTTGTGGCCTTTCAACTGCGGCTCGGGCTCACCACCTACCTTGGCTTGGCAGAGGAGAAAAACCTCCCGCAGGAGGCCGCCTGGGCCCGGGAGCGGCTTGCTGAGCTGGATGACGCGCTGGCCAAAATAGCCTGGGATGGGGAGTGGTTCCGCTGGGCGATTGCCGAGGATGGGACGATCTTTGGCACGCGCGACTATCCGGAAGGGCAGGTGTATCTGAACACCCAGGCTTGGGCGATTCTCTCCGGTGCGGCCTCACCGGAGCAGGCTCGACAGGCTTTGCAAACGGTCCGGGATCGCCTGGCTGGGGAATGGGGGGTGGCCATGTGTGCACCGCCCTTCGTTGAAACCCCAGTTCACGTAATGCGGGCGGTGCTTTTTAATCCAGGCAACAAAGAAAACGGCGGAATCTTTTCCCACACCCAAAGTTGGGCGGTGTTGGCGGAGCTGGTGGCGGGCGATGTGGAAGTGGCCTGGAGGTATTATCTCTCCTTTCTGCCTGCGGCGCAGAATGACCGGGCGGACCACCGGGAAATCGAACCCTATGTCCATTGCCAGAGCACGCACTCGCAATTCTCCCGCAAGACCGGCGTCTCGCGCGTGCCGTGGCTTTCCGGCACCGCTTCCTGGGCGCACTACACGGCCACGCACCACTTGCTTGGCTTGCGTCCGGAGACGGATGGCTTCCGCCTGGATCCCCGGATTCCTGCGGCTTGGTCGGGATTCACGGCCACACGCCGTTTCCGTGGGAGGACGTTGCACATTGAGGTGAAAAATCCGCAACACGTCAATGGTGGGGTTTTCACGGTGCGGGTGGATGGTGAGGAGTTGCCAGGCAACTTCATTCCTCTGGAGCGTTTGAAAGAAGACTCGCACATCGTCGCTGTCTTGGGATAAGGTTGTCGCCAATGCGACCATTCCTTGTCTGCAAATTCACTCCGGGGCTCAGAGCCCTCGTGGTAGTTAGTTTCTTCCAGCTCCATTTAGTGGGATCTGTTTTGGCGTCCCTGCAACTGCCCGGCATTTTTTCCGATGGCATGGTTTTGCAGCGAGATCGGCCTTTGCCCGTTTGGGGGAAAGCCGAGCCCGGGACGGTGGTCACCGTGGAGCTCGGAGCACAGCGCGTGGAGGGGAAAGCCGATGCCGACGGGCGCTGGCGGGTGCAACTGCCGCCTTCTCCGGCGAATTCCCAGCCCGGGAAATTGCGCGTGCAGGCCGGGGAGGAGACCCAGGAATTCAGCAATGTCCTCATCGGAGAGGTCTGGCTGTGCTCCGGGCAGTCCAATATGGATTGGACAGTCGGGAATTGTTTGGATGGCGATCTTGCGACGCTCACCGGGGCCAATCCGCAGCTCCGCCTGCTGCGTTTGCATCGGGTGAAAAATATCGAACCGCAATTTACCAATCCCGCTCATTGGCAGGAAGCCACTCCGGACTCCATCGCAAAATTCAGTGCTGTGGGCTGGGCTTTCGGAAGCACCCTACAGCCCGCGTTGGGCGTGCCGGTGGGCTTGATTGATGCCTCGTGGGGGGGCACTCCGGCCATCGCGTGGACCCGCCCGTCCGCCTTCGCCAAACATCCGCAACTCGAGGCCAAGAACAAACAGTGGAACGAAAAAATACCGCGCTATGCCGAGGAATTGGCCGCCTGGGAGAAGGCGGATGCTGAGTATCGGAAAAAACATAATCTTCCCGCAGATCTGCTTCTCTACCCATCCGAGCATCCCGAAGCTCCCCAAAAGCCGTCTTACGATCCCGAAAGCCCCAACCGCCCCGGAGTTCTGGCCAACGGCATGCTCGCCGCTATTGCTCCGTATGCCCTGCGCGGGGCGATCTGGTATCAGGGCGAAGCCGATGCCGGATGGGAGCCGAAGGATTACGATGAGCGCTTGGCGGTAATGGTCAATGATTGGCGCGAGTGGTGGGGTAATCCACGACTGGCCTTCGGTGTTGTGCAGTTGGCCAGCTTCATGGCGGCGCAGACGGAACCCTCCGACGAGCCTTGGCCGAACCTCCGCGAAAGCCAGCGGCAATTTGTCCTCGCGGATCCGCATGCCGGATTGGCGGTGGCCTTGGACGCCGGCGAGGCGAATGATATCCACCCGCGGAATAAGCAGGTGATCGGTCGTCGTTTGGCGCGGTGGGCCCTGGCCGATGTCTATGGGCTGCTGCAGCTGCGTGGCGGTCCGGAACCGCTGAAGGCTGATTTTTCTGACAAAGTCACCATTGAATTTGCCCAGGTGGGATCGGGGCTGGCGGTTTGGCAGGGTGGCGATTTGGGAGGCTTTACTCTTGCGGGGGAAGATGGGGTTTTCCACACCGCCACGGCCCGTATCGAAGGGAAGGACAAAGTCGTCGTGGAATCTGCCGAGGTAGCCAAACCTCGGGCCGTGCGGTATGCTTGGCAAAATAACCCCGTGGCCGCAAATCTGATGAACCAGGAGCGTCTGCCAGCAGCGGCCTTCGAATTATCTGCCGACGCGCCCTCAGCGAACTCCCAACCGTGAGCTCCATCCCGGCTCCGGGCTTCGACCTGGGGAGGTTGGAACTGCCTGCCCGAAGCCGGAAAATGCTTTTGGGGGCTTCCGGTGGGGCAGATTCGACCGCGCTGGCCTGGGTGCTGCGTGAGGCGGGTTATCGCCGGGTGGTGCTTTGTCATTTGCACCATGGGATTCGCGGTTCCGAGGCCACCCGGGATCGCCAATTTGTTGCCCGCTTGGCCCGCGAGTTGGGGTGGGATTTTCTGTGGGAAAAAGCCGATGTTCCGGCGCTGGCACGCTCGGCGGGACTTTCGTTGGAAACAGCAGCCCGGCAGGCCCGCCAGCAATTCTTTTTCCGCTGTGCCCGCCAAGAACGAATCCGAACCTTGCTCCTAGCTCATCACGCGGACGACCAGCTGGAAACCATCTTGCAAAATTTTTTCCGAGGCAGCGGGCGCCGGGGCCTAGGAGGAATGCAGGTGCGGACGGAGTGGCGGCAAGCTCGCCAGCGCTTGGAGGTTTGGCGTCCACTCCTGGGCTGCACACGGGAGGGCCTTCGCCGCTACCTGCAGGCCAGCAAACGTTCTTGGCGGGAGGACTCCTCGAATGTGTCGCTAGATCCCGTGCGCAACCGCCTCCGCCATGAGCTCCTGCCGCAATTATCAGCTCTGCTGGGGCGGGAAGTGCGCGGCCCCATTCTTCGCTTGGCAGATATTTTACGCGAGGAAGACGCCTGGATGGACTCTCTGCTGCCGTCGCGCCCACCGGAGCTTTCCTTGCGGGATTTGCGTGAACTGCCGGCAGTGCTGCAGCGCCGACAGCTTCTCTATTGGTTGCGGGAACAGCTCGCGGAGGGGGAGGAAATGTCGGAAGCGGGCTTGGATTTAGGTTGGCAGGAAGTGGAGGCAGCGCGCCAAATGTTGGCCGCTGGAGGTCCGGCCAAGATCAACCTGCCCCGTGGTTGGCATCTGCGTCGCCGGGCCGGGGTGCTTTTTCTCCAAGCCCCTTCACTACCCTGCCGCAAAATGTCGAAGGACGGCTAATCCAACCGACCAACTTCTTGCAAATGCTGTGGGAAGGTGCGCAGGGAATCCGGTGAGCCCCATTGGACTACCCGGCCGTTGCGGAAGAAGACCCAGGTCGTGCGATTGGTGCGCGGATGGGTAAACTCCAGCAGGCGCGTCTGCGTGCCATCGGCTTCCACACGGGCAGCTTTGTTGGTGAAGTCGTTGCCCAGCAGACGCTCGACTTGAGGCTGCGTCATGCCCAGCTCCAGACGATTCACCCGTTTATCGTAAGAGGCGCAAGCGGAAAGGAAGATCACCGCCACGCCCAACAGCAAGAGGAGACGAAATACTTTCATTGTGGCAAAATAACCTAGGAAATTTTTGCCTCGCAACCGTTTTGCAATCCTCATGGGAGCCTAGGCCTTTCGCGGTTTGCTTGGGGTTTTAGGGGTGGACTTTTTCAGGCGGATGGAGACTGAGTGGCCATGGGCCGCCAGCCCTTCCATACGGGCGAACTCCTGCACGATCGGGTCAGACTTTTGCAGGGATTCTTCGTCATAGCGAATGAGGCTGGTGCGGCGCTGGAATTGCTCGACGGTCAGACCTGCAAAGGATTTTCCGGCTCCTCCGGTGGGGAGCGTGTGGCTGGGACCGGCAAGAAAGTCTCCCGCGGCTACCGGGGAAAGCCCGCCGAGGAAGATGGCTCCAGAGCTCATGAGGGCCGCGGCAGCTTCCCCAGGCTCCCGGCAGGCCAGAGAGACGTGTTCACAGGCGAAGCGATTGGCCAAATCAATGGCTTCTTGCATGGATCGGACTTCGACGAGGAGGCTATTCTTCAGCGCCTCAGCCAGCAGCTCTGCGCGGGGAAGTTCCGGTAGTTGACGGGCAATCGCTTGCTCCACGGCGCCAAGCAAAGCTCCCGAGGGCGTGAGCAAAATAGCCAGGCTGCCGTGGCCGTGTTCCGCTTGGGCGAGCAGGTCGGCTGCGACCCAGTCCGGATTGGCGGAATCATCGGCAATGACCAAAATCTCGCTCGGGCCGGGAAGGAGATCCACGGCGACGGTGCCAAAGAGTTGGCGCTTGGCCTCCACCACCCAGGGACTGCCAGGGCCGAAGATTTTTTGCACCGGGCGGATGGTTTTGGTGCCGAACGCCAGCGCTGCCACGGCCTGGGCTCCTCCGACCCGGTAGATCTCCTGCACCCCGCAGGTAGCCAGCGCGGAGAGTAAGGCTGGATGCACCTTGCCGTCGGGTCCGGCAGGTGTTACGGCGACGATTTCGGGCACCCCAGCCTCCTGTGCCAGAGTGGCGGTCATGATGGCCGTGGAAATAAGAGGGGCCGAGCCACCTGGAACGTAAATCCCAACCCGGGGGAACGGATCAAAGCGCTCGCCCACGATGGCCCCCTGGCGATTGCGCATGAACCAAGGTTTGCGCAGGCTCCGCCGGGCAAAAGCAGCGACGTTGGCTCGCGAGGAGTTGAGGGCTTTTTTGGTCGTGGTGGGCAAAGCTTTGAGTGCAGCAGCCACCTCGCTCGGAGTGACCGCTAGGTCGCAGGCACGCAACTTGCCGCCGCCAAACTTCTCATGCAAAGCCAGCAGAGCCTGGTCGCCGGACTTTTCCACCGCGGCGAGAATTTCCCGCACCGCAGCTTCCACCTTGGCATCGGGGCGGGCTCTCCGATCGAGGGCCTGTAGCTGGCGGGAGTAGGATTTATCGGATGGTCGGAGAATCTTCATTGGCCGGGGTGTCCAGCCTCCGCCAGACCTAGATTATTGATTTCGTTGATGAGCAGACGCAGCAGACCAAAGTCTTTTTTGGCCGGAGTGAGAACCAGTCGCGGCTTCTCTGCGAGATGAACGTCGTCTTTTTCTTCCGGCAGGGCCTGGGTTTGCTCGATGCAACCCGTGGTTAACAAGTCACAGAACTTCCGGTTTAGTTCTTCCAGGGAGTGCGATTGAAGCATGCGATTGATGCGGATAACCATGCGTTCGCGGACCCAGCGGTAGGAGTGGAAAATGGAGTAGAAGCGTTCGATCTCGCGCACCGCATCCTCCGCGCTGTGGGTGATACAAAAGAGGTGGAAATCCGATGGCGAGATGAGGCCCTGCTCCAGCAGATCGTTATCAAGAAAACGCCGCCAGGTCTCCCAGTAGTAGCCGTTGACCTTGTCCATCAGAATCACCGGGACGATCTGGGTTTTTCCGGTCTGCATGAGCGTGAGAGACTCAAAGCCTTCATCCTGAGTGCCGAAGCCGCCTGGGAAGAGGATGAAGGCATGGGTTTCCTTCATGAAGTTCAGCTTGCGGGTAAAAAAGTAATTGAAATTGATGAGCTTTGGATCGCCGTGGATGGTTTCGTTGGCCTGCTGTTCGAAGGGTAGGCGGATGTTGAGGCCGAAGCTCTTCTCGGCCCCGGCCCCTTTTTGCGCGGCCCCCATAATTCCGTCGCCCCCGCCCGTGATCACCATATACCCCGCTTCCACAAGCAGGCGGCCGACCTCCACGGCCAGTTGGTATTCGGGAGCTTCCGGCCGCGTGCGTGCCGATCCAAAGACGGCCACCTTACGGCAGGAGCGGTATTTGGAGAAGAGTAGATTGGCTTCCCGCATTTCGGCAAAAGCCCGGCGGAAGAGCTTCAAATCCGCCACATCCGGATCATCGCCGGCTAAGTCGTAAAAAGTGCGGGCGAGTTTGCGCAGGAGTTCAGCTTTGCGGGGGCTGGAAACTTTGGACGCCAAGAGGTTGGCAAATTGGTCCCAGTCACAGGGCGGGGCGGAAGCAGGGTCGGTGGGCATGGGTTAGGTGGTTGAACAAACGCAGTCGGTTTTAGGAATCTTCGGCCAAAAGCTGCTCTTTCACTACGGCCAGGTTGCGGCGACCGGCTTCATCTAGTTGGGGATATTGCAGCGGGAGAGACTCCAACTCTCGCACAATCACGTCCGCGATGACCGTGCGGGCAAAGCATTTTTGATCGGCTGGAACGATGTGCCAGGGGGCGTGGGGTGTGCTGGTGTGAGAGAGCATCTCTTCGTAGGTTTCTTGGTAGTCATCCCCGCGCCCGCGCTCTTTGAGGTCGGCAGCGGAAAGTTTCCAGTTCTTTTTCGCACGCTCTATTCGGTCCAGAAAACGTCTTTTTTGCTCCTCCTTCGAGAGATGGAGATAAACCTTCTGCACCCGGGTGCCGTTGGCCACGAGGTATTTTTCAAAGTAATCGATCTGCTCGAAGCGCTGGCGCCAAAATTTTTCACGCGCCAGAGGCTCCGGTAGCCGTTGGGCACCGAGAAACTCCGGATGCACCCGCACCACCAAGATCTCTTCGTAGTAAGCGCGATTGAAGATCCCAATGTGCCCGCGCTCCGGAAGCTGCCGCACGCAGCGCCAGAGATAATCGCGGCTCAACTCCTCACTGGAGGCAGATTTGAAAGAGGCCACGCGACAACCCTGCGGACTCAATCCGGACATGACGTGTTTGATCACCTCGTCCTTGCCGGACGCATCCAGGGCTTGGAAAACAATGAGCAGGGCGATGAGCAGGGCATAGCGGTTGTTGGCGTGGAAGACGTCCTGCAACTTCGCCATGCGGGAAATGTCTGCCGCGAGCTTCTCCTTGGCGGCCTCTTTGTCGGGGAATTCTCCGGAGGCACGCGTGCTCCAATCCTTGAGAGAAATTTTTTTATCGGGGGGAGCTTGGAAGTCAGAAGGGTGCATGACGACCTCCTTATCCCAGAAATAACCCCAAGGGTCGAGCAGGAATCCTCCTATCTGTGCTGGGCTGGCCAGTCCCCAGACCACCGTTTTGCAATTTGCCGCGCGAGTGAGTTAACGCTCGTTTGGACAAGCCTTCCAAAAATTCGTTCAAAAAAAATCAAAAAATTTCTTGCGTGGCGGTCGTAATATGGCACGTATCATGCTCAGCTAAAGACGTTCCGCCTGCTACAGTCGGAGCGTCGAACAGCAAATTCAACAAACAAAGGAGAGAATCAACATGATCAAATCACTATGCAAAACGTCGGCTGCCCTGACGCTCGGAATCGCCCTCACGGCGACTTCGGTGTTCGCGGGTGGGAAAACCTTCAAGGAAGAAGTTGTCATCGAAGAGCCCACGCAATGGTGGAATGCTGCCCTGAGCACTGGCTGGGACAGCCTCTACATGTTCCGCGGGATCAACGTGCTGCGCAACGACAAGAGCTACGGTTCCAGCCTTTACTGGACCGACCTCAACGTCACCTTCAACCTCACGGAAAATGATTTCCTCACGGTTGGCAGCTGGATGGCCTTCGGTATCGGTAACACCGACTACAAAGAATTCGATGCCTACCTCAGCTACTCCCATACCTTCGGAGCGCTGACCGCCATCCTCGGTTACACCTTCTACTACATCATCCCCGACAATGCTTCTTCGCATGAGCTCAACGTCGGCCTCAACTACGAGTTCGACCTCGGCTTCATGACCCTGCTGCCCGGGATCTACTACTTCTTCAACATCGGTCCGGACGTGGACGGAACTGGCTTCGCTGAATCCGCTTCTAGCTTCCTCGAACTGCGCCTCGATGCGGAAGTGCCTCTCTACAAAGAAATCGTGGCCGCTGCTCCTTGGATCAGCTTCGGCACCAACTTCCGCTACAATGCTAATGCGGATGGCAACTTCTTCAACGGCACCAACAACCTCGAGTTCGGACTGGCCCTGCCTGTTCAGATCAACAGCGTGATCAGCGTGTCGCCCTACGTTGCCTACAGCCTCGGCATTAACAGTGGTGGACTGATCAACACCAACCGCAACACCTGGTGGGGCGGTGGTTCTGTGACCTTCTCCTTCTAAGAGAAGCCTAACTCAACCCATTCTGCAAACCCGGCGGGGAGACCTTCCCCGCCGGGTTTTTTATTACCTAACAGAACAGTGTGAATGTTCGGGAAAGTGACCTGCTGGGCCTGGGCGTTTGTGGATACCCGCTAAAGTGGGGATTAAGAAGCGCTGGCCGGGGTTGGCGGGAAGGAGTAGCCCAGCTTTTCGAGCACGGACCTTAGCTTGAGCCTGGAAACCGGTTTGGCCATTTGGGCATTGAAGCCTGCTTCGTAAGCAAGGGCTTCATTTTCCGGGAGCGCATTGGCGCTGACCCCGATGATGATTGGCTTCGCCCCGTGGGCGTGGGCGCGAATTAGCCGGCAGAGATCGTAGCCCGACATCCCCTCCATGCGATAATCGAGCAGCACGAGCGGTTGCTGCATTTGCTGCCAAATATCCCAGCCTTCTTCTCCGGAAAGGGCCGTCTGTAGTTCTTTGAAGCCCAAGCCCCGGAGCGCCAACTGCAGGACTTTCAGGTTGGAGGCCACATCGTCCACCAAAAGCACTGGTTGATTCACAGAGAGGTGGTCTTGGCCGATCGAGGAAGGACGCGCAGCCAACATGCTATCCAGCAGCTGTTGCAGGCGGTTGCTCTCGATGGAGAGCAAATCGAGCAGGTCCCCAGCTGTGGGGTCATCTCGAAAGCGCTCTTGCAAGGCTGCAACGGCACCGAGGATTCCATTGAGTGGGGTGCGCACTTCGTGGGAAATATTCTCCAGGTAAGTGAGCTGGGCTGCGGCAGCGCGTTCCACGGCTTGTTGCGCGGCTTGGAAACTCAAATCCGGGCTCAAAAAGTCGGAGAGATCACTCAAGACGGCATTGATTTCCACGCAGCGCCCATCGGGAGCCCGGTGGAAAAGGAAGGAACCGCGCACTGGACAAGGGCCGCTGGGTGAAGGGAGGGAAAACTCCACCCGGATTTGTTCGCGGCGTTGATCCAAGGCTTCCTCGAGGGAAGCCCGCAAGAGCGCACGGTCGGCTTGGATGGCCAGTTCCTCCACCGGTCGGCCAATGGGGCTGCCGGATTGCAATCCCGTGAGGCGGGCCCATTGGCGGTTCACGTGACGGATCACTGTATCTGCCCCGCAGCGCACCAGGATGTCGGCACTGTGGTCGGCGAAAAAGAGGTAACTTTGCTCCAGCGTAGCAAGGTCCTTGGCGACTTTGCCCAAACGTTCCGAGCGCTCCTTGATGATCATTTGTTGGCGCAATTGCGCCGTCACCCGGGCATTGACCTGGGAGATATCAAAGGGCTTGTTGATAAAGTCCACCGCTCCGGCGGAAAATCCGCGCAGGACATCATCCGCATCTGTCGAGGCACTGATAAAGATAACCGGGGTATCGGCAATATCCGAGGCCATACGAATCCGCCGACACAGACTAAAGCCATCCTCACCGGGCATATTGATGTCCAAAAGCACCAGATCCGGCCGCCAGTTTTGAATTTTGTGCAGGCCCACGGTAGGGTTTTCCGCGACATCAATCTGGCAGACTTTTTCCAGAAGACACTGCAGCAGGAAACGCGAGTCTTCGTCGTCGTCCACAACTAGGACCCGGCAGTGGGAGAGATCACTCATGGAATAGTAGTTTTATTGATTTGCCCGGTTTTGACCAGTTCATGTTAGCGCCCTGCGGTTTGGCGTTGCAGGAGAATTGCCTCTTTTACTTTGGCTAAAGAGGTCGGCAATTCTGCCACTTGCATCTCGACGGATTGGTTGTTGCGCAGCCCGGATTCGATGGCAGCAGCCAATTCTGCTACCTCTTGGGCCCCGATGGTGGCAGCAGCTCCTCGCAGCGTGTGAGCCAAGCGGATGGCTTCTTCACCGCGCGCGTGCAGGGTGGAGAGGAGTTGACCGCCATCGGAGCACCAGCGGTCCAAGAAACGCGAGGTCATGGCATCGAAGAGAGTAAGGTCACCACCCAGTCTCTGCCGTCCGCTTTCTGGGTCGAAGGTGTGCGAGGAAATATCGCTCGAGGGTGAGGGGGGGCTTGGGGAATGGCTGCCGTGCTCGCTTGGTTCTCCTTTGAGCGCCTGGGCTAGGGCCGGGTAAAGAGTGAAGGCATCGAGAGGTTTGCTCAGGTAGCCGCTGAATCCTGCTCGAAGCACCCGATCAGCCATGTGTTCTCGGAGATGAGAAGACATAGCAAAAGTCGGCAGCTTGCCTTTGCTTCCAGGGAGTTTGCGGATGGATTCCAAGGTGCGGAAGCCGTCCATTTCCGGCATCTCCAAATCAAGCAGGGCCAAGTCGTAATCTTTACCAAGGATTTTTTCAAAAGCTTCCGCCCCATCCCCACAGGCCTCCACTTCACATCCTGCCACTTGTAACATGCGTGTGATCACCGCGCGGTTGATATCCTCATCATCAGCCAGCAGAACCCGGCGGCCGCGCAATTCTTCGGGAATTTCTGCCGTCATGGTCTGAGAGCCATCGGCTGGCAGCAATTCGGCGGCCTCCAGCGGGATTTCAAACCAGAAAGTCGAGCCCTGTCCCTCCGCGCTAATGAGGCCAATTTTGCCCTGCATAGCGTCCACGAGCATTTTGCAGATGGATAGTCCGAGGCCGCTCCCGCCATACTGACGACCGATCGTCGGGTCAGCCTGGCTGAAGTCTTGGAAGAGTTGATGCTGTTTTGACGCAGGAATCCCGATGCCCGAATCGGTGACCCGGAAGCGAATCATTCCCGGCTGGATGAGCCCGGGGCCTGCTTCGACCGTGATAACTCCGGCCTGGGTGAACTTGATCGCATTTTCGCAGAAATTGATGAGGATTTGTTTGATGCGACCGGCGTCGCCGAGGAGGTTTGGGGGTAATTCCGGAGCGGCTTTGACTTCGAAGTGCAGCGGCTTGCCCGAGGCCCGGACTTTGCAGAAACGCCCTACTTCTTGCAAAAGTTTCTCCAGTGAGAAGGGTTGTTTGAAGAGAGAAATCTTTCCCGCTTCCAATTTGGCGCAGTCCAAAACATCGTCCACCACGCGCAGGAGCTCACGGGCGCTGCTTTCGATCCGCTGCAGCGTGGCCTCTGGACTTTCCTCCGAGGAAGCTTGCTGGCCTAGTTGGCAAAGCCCGATCACGGCATTGATCGGAGCGCGGATTTCATGGCTCATCCGGGCTAGGAAAACCCCCTGGGAACGCACCAAGGCTTCGCCACGCTCCAGAGCAGTTTGTAAATCCTGCACCATGCGTTTGAGTTCGGCCTCGGTCTTCCGCTGGGCAGAAATGTCCCGCAAGGCCACGCAGATGGCGTCCGAGGATTGTAGGGAGATCTTGCTGGCCCATACTTCCACGGGGAAAACCTGCCCGCTGTGCATTTTGCGGCAGGACCAGAGAAACGTTCCCGCTGCCCCTTGTCGAGCGGCGTTCAAACCGGTCCGCAGGGTGACTTCCAGGCCCGGCTCTGCCCCGTAGAGGGGAAGCGAAGTTCCCAGGAGCGAACTGCGCGGCAGCTCGAGAAATTCTTCCGCCCGGTGATTGGCCCAGACGATCTCATCTTTGTGGTCCACCACGAGGATGACCTCATTGACGGCGTTTAAGACCGCCCGGGCAGATTCCTCTGCCGAGCCGATGAGGGCTTCGGTCTGGGCAATATTGGCCAGCAAAACATCCAGTGGGCGGAGGCTGCCGAGGAAGTTGCGCAACTCGGCCACCCCGGCATCATTCGGGGCGATTTTTTTCCGGGCTTTGACCGAGGTTATGATGGAGTTGGCCGCCTTGCGTGCTGCCTCGTCCCAGAGGGCATTCTGCTGCCGGATTTTGCGTCCCATTCCATAGGCGTGGAGACCGCCGGCAAATATCCCCAAACACACGGCCAGCACGCTGGCGGGAGTGAGCTCCGCCAGGGCCTCGGCCCGGAGATCCTCGCGGGAGACTCCCTCTTGAAAGGCCAGCATGTAATGCGCGGATCCGGGGATGTAAGAAAGGAAAGCGTCACCGGGCTTGGGCTTCCAATTCCGCACCGGTTGGAGCGTTGTGCTGAACTGCACCGAAGAGCCGGGCGGGGTTTCCTGCACAAAACGCGCCAACGTTTTGTCCGGTTTGACCAGCCAACTGCTGAAGTTCATCCCCACGTTCATTTCCACCCGGGAGGAATAGACCAACTCGTGCTCCCCATTGAAAAGGAAGAACTCCACTTCTCTGGGCCGGCTGATTTGCCCCAGCCGCAAAACCGTATCCTCCGCCCCCAGAGTCCCTTCCTTCTGCGCCACCAAAATCGCATTCTCCACGAAGGTCTTCAGGTTTAGCGCCTTCTCTTCCTTGTTCTCCATGCCCACAAACCAAGCCAGAGCGGCGCACCCGATTCCCGCCAAGGCCACCCCCACTCCCACCACCACGGAGGCGCGGGACACGCCCGCGGCCAAGTTGGCAAAGACCGATGGCGGGGTGATGGGAGTGAAGCGCGACATGGTGGATGGAGGGGACAAGGAATGGAAAGAATTTCTTGCGCAAAGGTCAACGGAAGTTTCGTCCTCTGTTGAAAAACGACTTCGGCCTCTCCAAGGTTGCTCCTCTGGCCTTCAGGCGTTAAGAAGCTGCCTCCATGAACCAGGGAATGCGCAAAGTAGCCATCGTCGGGCGGCCGAATGTGGGAAAATCCGCCCTCTTCAACCGCCTGGCCAACAAAAAAATTTCTATCGTCCACGACCAGCCGGGAGTTACCCGGGATCGCATTTTTGCTCTTTGCCGACTGGGCCAGGCACCCTTTGAAATCATTGATACCGGCGGCATTGGCAGCGAGCCCGACCCCGAATTTGCCGCACCCACGCGTCTCGCCGCCGAAGCCGCCATGGCTTCGGCAGATCTCATTCTCTTGGTTGTGGATGGCTTGGAAGGTATCACTCCAGTGGATCAGGAGCTGGCCCGCCTGCTGCGTGCCTCGGGCAAGCCGGTCGGTCTGGTTGTCAACAAGCTCGATCTCGAGAAACACGAGCCGCTCGTCGCCGACTTCAGCCGCCTCGGTTTTTCAGAAATCCTGGGTGTGAGTGCGGCGCACGGACGCGGTGTCCCGGAGTTGGTGCGGTGGATTGATGCGATGCTCCCGCCGCAAGACGAAGTTCCTGCAGCGGAGGAGGATCGTGCAGCCCGCATCGTGCTCCTTGGCCGACCCAATGTTGGCAAATCCTCCCTCACCAACGCCATCTTGGGCGACGAACGGACCATCGTCAGTGAAAAGGCCGGAACGACTCGCGATGCGGTAGATATCGCTTACCGTTTTGCAGAGCGGAACTACGTCCTTTGCGACACCGCTGGCATGCGCCATCGCTCGAAACACAATACCTCCGTCGAGGTCTTCAGTGTCATGCGCGCGGAGCGGGCTCTGCGCTCGGCCGATCTTTGCCTGCTTATTCTTGATGCCACGCAAGGAGTCACCAGTCAGGAAAAGCGAATCGCGCAACTCATTCAAAAGCATGAGCGCCCGGTGCTTTTGGTGCTCAACAAATGGGATCTGGTGGCCGGGGAGGGCGAGAGAAAAGAGCTTTTGCAAAAGCATCTTGGAAAACTGCGGGAGGAATTCTTTTTCCTGCCGTATGCTCCGGCGGTGGCCCTCTCTGCACGCACGGGTGAAAACGTCACCCGACTTTTTCGGGCGATTGAAAAAATCCGCCAACATGCCTCGCGACGCATGGGCACGGGAGAGCTCAATCGCTACCTGCAGAAATGCTTTGAGGTGCATCCGCCTCCAATGCGGGCCAACAAACGCTTCAAACTCCTCTACGCCACCCAGGTGGAACCCCGCCGTCCGGGCCCCTTCGCCCCACCCGAGGTGGTGCTCTTCGTGAACCACCCGAAACTCCTGCCCCAATCTTATCAGGACTTTCTCCTTCGTCGTCTGCGGGAGAAATGGGAGTTCCCCGGCCTGCCCATCCGCCTGCACCTGCGTGGCCGGGAAGACCGCGCGTCCACCTCGACAAAATCTTCAGGTCATCCCTCCATGAGCTAATGCTATTCCGCGGATTGGAGCCAGGGCGGTTTTTGTCGGCTGGTCTAGGTGATGCCAAGCTTCTGTGCGGCGCGGGTAAACGCCATGTAGAGACGTCGCGTATTGTCGCGGAAGCGATCTGCCCGGGCTTCCTCGGGCAAATGATAATCCTTTTCTGCCCCGAGCAAGTTGGCGGCACCGATCACGAAGACCACTGCGGCTTCCAGCCCCATTGCGCCGTTGATGCCACAGACTCGAATCCGGTCACGGGATTCGAAAAAACGCGCATCGGCGATCAGTTCCTCACCCAAGATGGCTGGCAGGCTATCCCCGCCGGACTGCGTGCGCTTATCCGCGGCAACTATGATCAAGATATCCTGCGACCTCAGCCCCGCAGCCAGGCATGCTCGAAGCTCTCCGCTGTTCGCTCGACGCCGATTTCATTGAAGGACCCCTATTGGGGAATCGCGCAGTATGGATGGAAGAAAGGGGTAATTTTGAAAATGTGCCGCCGATCGCCAACCATTCTGCCACCGCCTCAAGGAGGAGGTGGATTGTTCGATGGTTGGCGCTGGTTACTTAGACTCGCTCTCCGCGTTGCAACAGCTCTTTGATAATCCAGGCCAAGACCCGAGTCTTGCCAGTGCCAGGTGGCCGTGAATCAACTAGCAGAGGTCAGTAGCCAGTGCCGAGGCTACGGCCTGAGTCTGCGGATCATCGCAGCCTCGTTTTTTACTTCCGGCTCAGCTTGCTCGTAGATCTCCAAGTCCAGCTTGCTGCGAACCACTCCCGTGGGCAGCGGCATAATCCTCTCCCGGCCCACCTCGCTGCCACACAGGTCTTCCAGAGCCTGTAAAAACAAGCCGGAGAGATTGAGGAAAGACCCATCGAGCTGCCAAGAGTCGGCTGCGGAATCAGAAGCTAAGGTGGATGCTGACTTCTGGGAGATATTGCTCTCGACCGTTTCATCATTCACCTGCAGCAACCTTCCCTCTGCCACTGGCTCGTGGGGATTTCCGAGACTCAGGCGCACCCAGTCTCCTTCCCGAAAGTGCGAGTCATTGGCGGGGAACCGCAAAACCAAAGTTTTCTCAGGGGTGAATCTGACGATCCGTCCATCGGTGATGCAACACCCTCCCTCCACACGCTGAGGCAAAGGGAGAGCCCAACCCCGCTCGATAATTTCGCTGCGGTGAGCTGCCTTCTGCTATGACAAATTGACGCAATCCCTCCAAAAATAGCGCCGACTCCAGACTCGCACATCCCATTTATTTGATAGAGCCAAGAGTTTCCGGAGCTTTCGCCGCCAAGGGCGCATGTTGGCGGGAGATTTTCGCAAAAGAAAGGCCACCCTCAGGAGAGAGTGGCCTTTGGTGTATGAGGCGTTGAATGGAGGATCAGGCTTTCGGGGCGAAGCCGGCAACGTTGAGCCGGATCTCAATCTCATCCGCCACTTTGTCCTCGTTTTGTCCCGGCTTGATATCGAAATCACTGCGTTTGATTTTGAAGGTGGAGCGTAGGACCAGGATGTCCCCCTCCATATTGCCGCCGCGATCTTTCAGCCGACCGGGGAGGTAGGTAGCCTCGACCGGAACGGTGAGTTCTTTGCTGATTCCGCGCAGGGTGAAAGTTCCGGTCACGTCGGCGGTGCCCTTGTTCCCGTCTTTCTGGATATTGTCCACCTTGCTCAGTTCGAAGGTGATTTCCGGATGCTTCTCCGCATGCAACCATTCTTCCCCGAGCATGTGATCTTGCATCACCGGGTTGCTGACTTTGAGGGAGGAGGTCTGCACGATGATCTTGCCCTTCACATCGGCCGGATTGTCCGGATGGCCAACTACAGTCCCGGAGATCCCGTTGGCGCTGCCGCTAATTTGTTCCAGCGGCGCATCGAGGAGGAAAAGGATGTTATTGACCTTCTTGGGATCTTCAAAACTGAAGGTGAGGGTTTCAGCGGCGAGGGCGCTTCCGACCAGAGCGGTGGAAGCGAGGACGAACGACAAGGATTTTATTTTCACGGTTATGGTTGTGGGGTTGAGGGTTGGGATAATCAGGGGGCGGGAGTTTGTGGGCGAGTTTTGGACCGGTGGGAAATAAACCAGCCCAATCCACCCAAAAAGGCACAGCCGAGCAGCCCTGCGCCGAAAAAGTCCAGGCCGAGGACCAAGCGATCCTGCCAGACGGGATACTCCAGCCCGGTGATCTCGTCGGTGACCAGCTCTTGCACCCGGGTTTTACTCCAGCCCAGGTGAGCGCCAGTGGCCCACCAGGCGGCGCAGATCCCGAGCAACGCGATGAGAGCGAGGAGCAGAAGACTTTTTCCAAGCATGGCGCCGGAAACGTAGCCACAATTCTTCGGTTCGCAACCGGAGTTTTAGCGTGCGCCCCGGACTTTGCGCCGCAGACGTGCCAAGGAAGCAAGCATCGTCGCTCCATCGCGCAAGACTCGCACTTTGCTTCCCGGGATGTCCGACCAATCAATCGGCTCCTCCCGCAGGCGCGCTCCGATCTGGCTGAGCTCCCAGAGCAATTCCATATCGAAGCCAAAGCGCAGCTCCTGCAGCTGCGGTAGAACTTTTTGCAACATGGCCGAGCGGAAAAATTTGCACCCGCATTGCGAGTCATGCACGGGCAGTCCCGTCGCATAATTTGCCAAAGTAGCGTAAAGCCTGCCGATGAAGTGGCGGCTTTCCTTGCGCTCAACTTGACGCCCGAGCATCTGAATGCGGGCGGCAATCACGCCATCGAGATCTTTGCTGGAGCGTGCCAAAGCCAGCAAGCGCACCACCTCCCGCGCTGGAGTGGCTCCATCGGCATCCACAAACCCCGCCCACTCATGCTGCGCCCCGGCGCGAGCCCAGCCCGCATAGACTGCTCCACCCTTACCGACATTCTGCGGGAGTCGCAGCGCTGGCCAGACTTGCACCAGCCCCTCGGCGCGGCAGGTAGCCCGGTGCTTCTCCACCAGCCACGCCGTTTCCTCGGCTTCTTCACCGCCGGAGCCGTCATCCACCACTAATAAGTCCACCGGTTGCTCAGCCTCCACCAACGCCCGAATCAACCGCGGGAGCTCCTCGCCGAGACGGGCCGAATCGCGGTAGCTCGGGATCACCAAGAGCACTCGCCCGGCCAGAGATGAACTTTCGACCACGCTTCCCTCGCTCACCGAATGAAGCCCCAGCGCGCGGAAATTGGCCAGTAGACCATCACCCCACGTCCGGAAACATTTTGCTCCGGCACCGGCCCCCAATTCCGGCTGTCACTGGACTGATAGCTGTTATCTCCGAGGGCAAAATACGTCTTGGCCGGCACCTTGAAGGTCGCCGTCGGTGATCCGAGATACTGAAAGGAGAACCCATTGAGCATCCCGTTGCTGTAGCCGCGATAGCCATTTTTCGCTTCCATCACCCGGCGGAACACTTCCTGGGTGGGCACTCGTCCATTGATGAAAAGGAGCGGCGGCGAGATGCGTAATTCCTGGCCGGGCATTCCCGCAAGGCGCTTGATGTAGTGCTGAGAAGTCACGCCCGGGGGGAGTCCCATTTCGATACGCCGGATTCCCAGAGTTTTGAAAACAAACACATCTCCCTGCACCGGCGGCGCGAAATGATAGCTGATCTTATCCACAAAAACCTGATCCCCGGTTTCGATCGTGCCACGGGCCATAATGTCTCCACGCCGATACTGGCGTCCGGGCACAATACCAAAGTCTTGCATGAGCTGCGCGCTCGGGGCGAAGACGGAATAGCGGCCGCCGCTGGTCGTGATCTCGGTGAAGGTGAAAAAGTTGAGATAGTTCTTTTCGCGCACTGAGGTGACGGTCTCATCCCGCTCGCTCTTCACTTCAATATAGTTACGGCCGAGAATAAAGAACTCGAGAAACCGGATGACCGGGTTGGGGAATGGGGCCGTGGTGGACTCGGAAATTATCCCATTGAGAGTCGGCTGCATCGAGCCGGTGGGGATTTTGAATGGCTGGACAAAGTAGGCCCGCACGCCTGCGGCGATGACAATTGCCACCAAGAGAATCTCGCAGTGTTCGCGCCAGCCGGCGTGTTTCTCCGGTGGGGCCAACTTCCCGGCCAGCTTTTCCACCTGCGCCATCGCCTGCAACACCGGCTCCTTTTTCTCTTTACGCAGCGCGTTTTTCAAAGCCTGCAGCGCTTCGCGAAACTCCTGCACCTTTTTTTCCGGCCAGAGATCCCGGCGATAATGAAAAAGCTTGTGCGCCGCTCCGAGCAGAGCCCGCCCTTCTTTAATGTATGAAGGCGTGAGGATAAACATGCCTCCACCATGCCCAGTCCCCGAGGCAATCTCCAGCATTTCCCGCTTTCCAAACCGGTTTTCTTCCCAGGCGGCAGGCGAAAAAACAAGCAACCCGGCCGGTGCCAACTTGGAAGCATCCCCCCATACATCCAAGCGGCGAATCTCGACCGGGCTGCTGTTTAGATTTAATGAGCAGGCGGCGTGCCAAGTTTTTGCCGCATCTTGGAGGATTTCCGCCGCGTCTCCCGACCGCAGGCAACGGAAACTTTTTTGACAGCTTCTGGCAAAGTCGCTTTTCTCCCAACCAATGACTTTTCCTCGACTGCTCTCGGTTCTGCTTGGCTTGGGGTTCCTGACCGGACTTGCCGGGTGCGCCACGACCCCGAGACCGGTGCATCTGGAGAAGGTGGACGTTCTGCCGTTGTCCTTGGACGATCGCTTCCAGATCCGCAAAATCAAACGCTTCTTCCTCGCGCCCGAGGAGTGGCAACCCACCACCAGCCAGGCCGCGAATTTTGAGCGGCGTTATTACCTCTGGGGTGCCGTCAGCCCCGAGGAAGTCAACGCCATCCGGGGAAATTACCTCGACGTTTTCTGGCGGGCCCGGGAGCAGGCCGATGTCACGGTGCGCTTGGAATACCGGCAGCTCGGCACGGGGAGCCTCGTGAGTGCTCAGGAGTTGTATTATCCCAACGCCCGTGGCTCCTACACCTCGAAGTTCACCATCACCGGAGACGAGTTTCTCGAGTTTGGTCGTGTGAGTGCTTGGCGGGTGCTCCTGATCGTGGATGGGAAGATTGTCAATTTCCGGCAGTCTTTCCTCTGGCGCTAGGCGGTATTAGCCCGGTTTTTGCGCTCGACCGGTTACGGTCGCTCGGCTAGAGCCTCGGAATAATCTATGGCACTTGCTAATGACCTCAGGAAAGGGATGGCCATCCGCTACAACGGAAACCCGGCCATCGTTTTGGAAGTTCAACATCGCACCCCGGGTAACCTGCGCGCCTTCGTGCAGGCCATCATCCGCTACATCAACACCGGCAAATCTGCCGATGTGCGCTTCTCTTCGACGGAGAAGGTGGATACTGTGGAGGTGCATCGCGCGGCGCTGGATTTCAGCTATGCCGATAACCAGGGGTATCACTTCATGGATACTGAGACCTACGAGACGATCACGTTTGATCCGGAGTTCGTCGGGGATGCCAAAGACTACCTCACGGAGAATCTCACCGTCGAAGTGCTCTATGTGGAGGGCAAAGCTGCCCAAATCGAGTTGCCTGCTTCGGTAAATCTCAAAGTTACCGAATCCCCCGAGGGCGTGCGTGGCGACAGCGCGAATAACGTGCAAAAACCGGCGGTCTTGGAAACTGGCAAGGCCATCCAGGTGCCGCTGTTCATTAAAGAAGGCGAAATCATCAAGGTGGATACCCGCAACGGCGCTTACCTGGGACGGGCTTGATCGGCCCCACGGCTGTGTGAATCGCCGCCGTCAACCTGCCAAGCCCAGCCGGGAACGCGCTCTGCGCACCCCGCGGCCGCAGGATACCCCCCCCACGCGGCGGGGCACCTCGCAACGCCTCGCCGCCTCCCGCGCCCCCACTCACGAGGAAGTGGATTTCCCATCGGAGTCCTCCGTCACGGTGCCTACGCGCTGGGTCAAGGCGCTGGTGGGGATTTTTCTTCTCGTCCCCGCCTGGTTGCTCACGCAGACGTTTTTTGGTGCCCTGGCCTGGGCGGGCCTCGAGCACGCTTTCTGGGCCACCGAAGCGTTCTTGTTTTTCGCACTCGGAGTGGGGGTGTGGTTGTTGATTTACTTCATCCTGCCTCGCCCGTGGTGGGTGTATGTCTTCGGACATGAGCTTACCCATGCCTTGGCGGTGTGGATCGCCGGAGGGCGAGTCGAGGGAATGAGGGTATCTTCCCGCGGAGGGCATATCCTGGCGGATCGCGTGAATACCTGGATCGCTTTGGCTCCTTATTTCGTCCCGATTTACAGCGTCTTTATTCTGAGCAGTTTCGGGCTGGCGAGTCTTTTTACCGATGTCACTCCTCACCTGCGATGGCTCTACGGCGGCCTCGGCTTTACCTGGGCTTTTCACTTTACCTTCACCTGCGCGATGATTCCCAAAGGCCAGAGCGATTTGGCCTACGGCGGCGGATTTTTTTCCCTGGTGGTCATCTACCTCGCCAATCTTGTCCTGCTTTCCATCCTGCTCATTGTGGCCTCCGATGCGGTCTCGCCGCTGCTCTTCCTGCATGAGCTGTTGCAAAATGGGATGGATTTCTTCACCGGGGTGGCGGAAATCCTCCGGTGGCTGCGTCCATGAGCGCGGCGCAAATCCGGCGGGAAATCCTCCAAGCCGCGCAGCAAAAAGCCGGAGGTGTTCTGCCTTGGCGGGAATTCATGCGCCTCGCGCTCTATGATCCGCAGATCGGCTATTACGCCCGGGAAGTCCGCGATGTCGGGCGCGCCGGGGATTTTACCACCGTGCCCACCCGCTCCAGCTGGCTGGGGCAAACTTTGCAAAACTGGCGCGCGAAGGTCGGTATCCCTGCGGAGTGGCCCTGGGTGGAGATCGGTCCCGGTGGCGGACAGCTCGCCGAGGTCCTTGCGCCCAGCCGCTGGAAACCCGCTGATTGGCATCGCCCGCCGCTGCATCTGGTCGAGGTTTCCACCAGCTTGCGCAAACAGCAGGAACGCCGTCTGCGCGGCCGCCGCGTGCAGCACTGGGAGACCCCCGTCGCCGCGCTTTCTGCCACGGCCGGATGCGGAGTCCTCCTCGGTAACGAATTGGTGGATGCCTTCCCCTGCTCGGTCTTCGAGCTTCGTCCGGAAGGTTGGCGGGAAGTTGCGGTGCGCTTCAGCGGGGAGGGGGTCTATCCGGCTTGGTTAGAGAGCCCGCTGCCGGAATCCACTCTCTGGTCAGTGGCAGATTTTCCAGTTGGGCAGCGGATAGAAATCCATGAGAGCTTCCGGGATTGGTGGGCCAGTTGGTCACCGCTGGTGCGCCAAGGATGGGCGGTGTGGATTGATTACGGCGCCAAGACGAAGGAACTCTATCGCCGCCGCCCCCAAGGCAGTCTCCGGGGCTATTGGAAGCAGCAACGTGTTGCATGGCCGGAAGTCCTGGCGCGCTTCGGCCAGCAGGATCTTACCGCCGATGTCAACTTCGATGACTTGCGCCTCTGGGGAGAAGCCCTCGGATGGAACGCCCTCTACGAGGCGTCTCTTGCAGAGTTTCTCCAGACCTTTTCTCCCCCCCGAGATCTGTCTATGGAGAAACGCCGTTTTCTAGCTCCCGAGGATGCCGGGGGAGCCTTCCAAGTCCTTATCCTGCGCAAAGTAGAATCCACCCCACCGCCCCTGAAAGGATGATTTTCAAGGGTCTCGCGAACGGATCATTTCCGCCAAAGCACGGGCATTCTTCTCGGCGGCACGGGCAAATTCCTCTGCGGAGTAGAGCCCTGACGGGGCAGCGTAAATCACATGCGCCCCGTTGGCAGAAAATGGCCAAAAAGTCGCCCGCAAATAGCCTGCATAGTCCAGCAACTCCCCGTCCGGCATGAGGAAAAACTCCATCAGCCAGTTGGTGCCATCATCCTGCACGCCGTCCACCGGCGATCGCCCCACCGTGACCCCGCGATATTGCAGGCAGACTTCGAGCGTGTGATGTCGCCCGCCTTCGTCCGGCTCATACCAAAAACAATGCAAGTCCCCGGGTTGCCCAACCTGGCGCACCAGGAAGAATTTTTCCGGAGTTTGATGACTCATTACTCCCGCTGGCGGGGGAAAGCCACCACCGCCCGTCATTGCCGCCGCCATCCCCGCGAGGAAGGGGAAGAGATGGAAGAACGCTGTCACCGCAAAGATCGCCGGCGAAATGCGCGTCGGCTCCCCGGGTGCGCCCGGCTGTCGCCAAGTCTGGTAAATCTCCCACCCCGCTCCTGGCAACAAGATCACCCACGACCAGGGCTGCATGGCTACCAGAGGAATCGTTCCCGGCAGCAGCAGCGCCAACGATCCCATACGCGACCAAGTCCATCGCAGAAATCCCGGACACGTCAGCAGCCAGGGAATCCACAACGACTCCATGCGCGACACGCTCACGACAAAGGCACCGAGCAGCCACGCCGCATAAAAAATCGTCTGCAACCACCCCGTCGGCGGATGCCAGGAATACCGGGCCAGCAGCAGCAGCGTGCAAAGGGCCACAATCGCACCTCCCGGCGCATTGATAAAGGGGGCCAGCAGGGAAAGCAGCGCAGCAATGCGCAGGATTTCCAGCCAAAAGAACGAGGCTGAAGTCCCATCGGGCCGCCGCAGAAGCAGGGAAAGAAACGGCAAGACCCAGAGGAATCCGATGAAGTAGTGCAGTTGCGGGCTTTCCACCGTGGGATAAAGCAGCCACCGCAGGCCGATCAGAGTGAAAATCCGCAGCAGATTGGCGACAAAAGCCAAAGGAAACGCCGCCAACAGCCGCAGCCAAAATCCCACACCCATAGGTCGCCCCCGCTGCGACCAAAACGTCACGGCCACTAGGATTGCCAGCAGATTCAGCCCCGCACAGTCCCCCGTCCAAGGAATCCGCAGGTGCCCCGCCGTGAGATGCGTTTCCCCATCCTGAGCATCCACCCCCACCAGACGCAAACCCTCTGTCACCAGCGGGCGCGTGATCCCGGAGAGCAAGTCCACCGTGTTTCCGGCGTAGAGCAAACCGAAAACCAGCAGCAGCACCAACAGGGTGCTGATCAGGGATTTGCGGTTCGTAAGGACTCCAGCCATGCGGTGACTTCTGGTTGCGGGAAGCGACGACTCAATTCTTGCGCCCAACGCGAGAAATCCTCTCCCCGCGGATCCGCCGCCGCGGCCAACACCAGGAGAATCACTGTCTCATCAATGAGCCCACCAGTTTCCGAGGTGCGGTGCTTGGCCAGGAAGTCGGCATACTTCTCTTCCATGAAGAGTTTGCGATCCTCGAGCAGGGAAATCAGCACCTCATCCGCGACCGCGCGGGCCTCCGGATTGCTTGCAAGAAAATCCTTCAACTGCGGACCGATTGCGGCCGCTTGTGCGCCTTGGAGGAGGAGCTGCGCCACCTGCGGGCGCAGGACTTCCGGCAATCGCCTGCCGCGAAACGCCGCCAGGAGCAAGTTCCCGGCATCATTTCGCACCGCCTCATCCAAGAGCAGCAGCCGGAATGCTTCCAAATCCAGCTCCGCCCACTGACCGGGATCGCTCGCCAGATACGCCTGGAGAGCTTTGGTCGGGGCTGCCTCAAAGGCGAAAACCCGCGCCGCCAGCAAGGGAGCGATTTCATTGGCCATCGCGGCCCGCAACAGCGGCGCGGCGAAAGGATTCTCCTCACCCTGCCGCACCCCGGCCAAAACTCTCCAAGGGGCATACAGCAAGGCCGTCGGCAATTCCTCCGGCGTTAGTCGCGAGAAATCCTTCGCTGCTTGCTGCGGGTCGTCACTCGCCAGAGCGATGAGCCCGCGCAGGTAGATCGTCGGCGGATGCGGGCTCTCCGCAGTTTCCTCTAAAAATCGCCGCCGCAGCAGGTCCTGACCCGCAAACGCCGCCGCCGTCGCGTTGAGATCATTCCAAGTGAGTTCATCCAAGACACTCCAGTTGCGCTGCAGCACAGTGACCTCCGCCAGGCGGTTCACACCTTTAGCCGGGGGTGGGGGAGGTGGGGCGGCTCCCGGAACCGCTACAGGTCGGAACTCATACCACGCCCAAATGGCCAGCACGGCCATCGCAAAAATCAGGATGGCCAGCGATTCCTTGCGCACCACAGGAGAGCCGAGAGGCGTGCCGTTCTAGCCCGACAGTCCCGTCCGGCTCGCGCGCCACTGATACAATGCCAAAAGTGCCGCTCCCGCCAGCAGCAGAACCAGCGGGGGAGCCGGCGCCCCCGGAGCCGTCGGCACCGGATTCACGGCCACACCACTGCCCCCATCCACGATTGCGTCCCCGCTGCCCGCGGTTCCGCCTATTGCATCGCTACCGGCGTCAACTGTGCCACCGGCATCCACCACTCCGCCACCTGAGCCAGTCGGGTCGCCCACTTCCACCGCACTTCCACCACCTTCGACCGGGTCGCCCACCTCCGTAGCCCCGCCGCCAACTTCTTCCACGGGAGTGCCCGCACCCGGATCTGCCACGACCACTCCGGTATCAATCGGCACTGCCCCTCCATCTGCCGGCTCTGCCGGTTTGACCTCCGGAGTCACAGGGAGCGGCTCCGCCGGGATTTCTCCACGGATCACCGGAGTCAGTGGCGTGGTATTCTGCACCACGGCCAAGTTTCCCGGAGCCGCCGCCTGCCCGATGGCCGCCGCCTCCAGCATGGCCGCATCCCGACGTGTGAGGATGGCAAAATCTTCAAAACCACCCGAGAAATCAAAAAATTCTTCGTTGGCTCCAGTCCCACGACCCGTGGCGACATTGACAAAGGCAATCTCCAGCTTCGCCCCCAAAATGTCACCCGTGAAATTGATGTTACTGATCGTGATCACATCGTCGAACCGCGAAATGTCGAAACTCTTGGTCGCGCTGGTCAGTTCATTGCTCCCGCTAGAGCCGAAGAGCGTGTAAAATTGCTGCGCGCTCGTCGCCCCCGCCGCGAGGATTTTCGCCGACGTGCTCGTATAGAAATCCCCAAAGGAAAAGTCTCCGGACGTCGTGGAGAGAAGCAAGCGCATCTGTTGCAGCGCCACACCCATGGAACGCGAGGTTTCATTCCCCGAGGCGTTCTCATTCACATCCGCCGCCAGAAACATGCTTTGGTAAGTGCGCAGATACTCGCCGAGCTGACTCCCACTCATGTCTTTCAAAAGGTCAATCACTCCCGATCCCCGATGGATCTTATCCGTGAGAACGGTGGGAATTTGGCCGTAAACGGCGTTATTGAAGAACATCGCACCAGCCAGGAGGAGGGGGGTGAGAAACGACGCAGAAGAAAGACGCGTGTTCATAAATAGAGCTTCCACCTCGACTTTTCGTTTTACAAGCTAATTATCACCCCCTCGGCCATTATTCTTTCCTTCCTGTGGAATGGCCAAACGCCCGGATCCCCTGGTAGAAACGACCGGCTCGGTCGTCCGCCGATTAGCTCAGGACGCCCAAATTTGCCTTCGACGGACGGGCGAGGCGGCCCGTCCCTAGCAAAAACTACCGCGAAAGTATTCTCGCGATTTGCCTTTGAACATCTCTCCTCAGCCTTGTTCAACTTATCTCCCACAATGAAACGTTCCCCTCACTCGCTCCTGCTTTCCTTGGCCCTGGCCTCTTCTGTTTTTGCCGAGGATATCCCGGCCGTATTCCGGGTCGCTCAGGAAGTCATCAATCCCAAACTCATTCCCTTCACGGCCACGATGGAATCCATTTTTGGCGAGTCGTTTCTGCGCGCTGGGGGGCAGGGATTCGAACCAATACAGTGGCGGCAACGTGTTACTGCCCTAAAAGATGCGCCGAATCGCGTGGTGGCTGATCCTTCCACTCTCACGCATTTCAATTCCTTCCGCCAGGGGATGCTCGACGGCGCGGAAGTCCTGGTCTTTCGCATCATGAACGGAAAGTTCGCACTCGTTAGGAAGGACAAAGTAAAAGCCGGAGGTCATGCCGCGAGCGGATGGAATTTCCCGACCAGTGGCAAAGAAATGATTGCTCCGGATCAGACGACCTATCATGGCGGATTCGAGGAATGGTCCCGTCCGGAAGTGCCTTATTGGTTTGATCTCGTAGCTGTGGACTCACAAGGGCGCATGGGGCCGCCCTCGGCCAGTGTCCGGGTCGAACGGGGCCGGGGCGCGGCGAAAAAGGAAAAAGAGAGCGCGATCGTTCCCTACAAGGCACCGAAGCCTGTCAAAGGGCAGGAGCCAGAAGGTTTTACCGACAAGCTGGCCGCCCCGGCCAATTTCCGGGCGAAGTTTGACGAGACCACTGGGCAGCCGATCTTTACCTGGGACCCCGTGCCAGGCGCCGCTGGGTATCGTCTCCGCCGCAGCGATGAAGAGCCGGCCCAGCATCGCGGATACTACCTCGATCTGGAGTCTGTTGCGGATTCACCCGCCAAGGAAATCAAGAAGGGCGATATGGTGATGGTGCGCAAAGAAATCCTCAACAATTCCCGCAAGCAATTGATGAGCAACCGCGTTTTTGACGCTAGCAACGCCCTCAGAGACATCATTCCTCTTTACGGCAATTCCCTCGGCTTCCCCGACGAGGACCCGGTTTTACCTGGTCCTACGCCGCCCACACGAAAGATACTCCGGTGGAAAACGCCGGACGATACGCCCTGAAATTGGACATCAAATCTGATGCCAAGAAGGGCTTTGAGTTTTACGCCTACGGCCCAACTGGCCAAAGCTGGTGGCCGTTTTTTCAATCGGGGGTCGAGTATGTCATGGAAATCTGGGCGCGGCGGGAGGATGGGGGGGAGGGGATGCTGCAGATTGGTTTGGACGGGTTCTACAAAGACACCGTGCCTGAAGGCGAATTCCCCGTCGGTGCGGAATGGAAAAAATACGAACACGTGTTCAGAGTTCCCTCGCGCTATGAAGGTGATGGGCACATCGGCATGGTCAATTTTCTCTTCCAAGGCCCCGGAACCTATCTGGTGGATAACCTGATCATTCGCCGCAAGGACACGCCTTACCAAGGAATTGGAGAAGACGCCGCGCAGCTCGTCAAAGACGCGAACCTTTCTTACCTGCGCACTCATCAATTTATTAAATCTGGCTTCAGAGCGCATTCCATGGAGCAACTCACCAATCCCACGGGTGCCATCCAAGGCACGGGCGGTGCCACACTGGCCACCTCCCTCAGCCAAATGGAGCAAGCCGGGATCAAACCCTGGCTGCAAATCGAATATTTTATGTCCCCGGAAGAATGGCAGGGCTTGGTCGAATACCTCGCCGCTCCCTACGATCCCGCCACCGACACTCCGGAAACTAAACCCTGGGCCGCCAAACGCGTCGCCCAAGGTCATCCCAATCCCTGGACCGACACCTTCGATCATTTCCTCTTTGAAATCAGCAATGAGACCTGGAACGGCCTTTTCGCACCGTGGATTTTCCAAGATATGCCCGACAATGGCACCGGCAAAACCCTCGATCGCGGCACCGTTTACGGGCTTTTCCAGGAGTGGGTCATTGAGCAAATGAAAGCTAGCCCCTACTGGGAGTCCGCCGGGCTGGACAAGAAGTTTGATTTCGTCATCGGCGGCTGGGCCGCACAACCCCAGAGTAGCGGATATGGCGCCCGGGCCGCCGCAGCCTCCCCCCGCTCAAAATACATGACCATCGCTGCCTACAATGGCGGTTGGGATGAAGGTGAAGGTCCTGTGGATCGCTCCGATGAAGCCCTGCAGCGCATCCTGATGCATGCTCCGCAGGTTGGCGACCCGCGCGCGAAAGAGTTTGTCGCGACAAAGGCCTCCACGGGCGGCTCTTACGAGCTCGGTGTCTATGAAGCCGGTCCCGGCTACGCCCTGAGCGGACTTAACAATTAGCCGAAAATGACCGATGAAGAAGTTGAAGCCCAGGCGCAGGCCATGAAGAGCCTCGCTTCCGGCACCGCCACCCTCGACAGCTTCCTGGAGAAAGCCGCCAACGGATTTACCCTTAATAACTTCTTCACCCTCTCCCGCGGGCGGACCCATTGGAATTCCCATGCCCAACTCAAAGATGGTGGCCAGGCCCATGTGCCTTGGATGGCGATTACACTTTTCAATCGTGAGGGCACTGGCGATATGCTCCGCGTGGATACCCTGCAAACTCCGACGATCAGCATGCCCGGCTTCAAAAAACGGCCGGCGGCAGCAAATCTGCCTCTCGTCGCTTGCTATGCCACCCGCTCGCGAGATCGGCTCAACGTCTTCGTCCTCTCCCGCCGCCTCGACAACTACCCAGAACAAGGCTCGGACGGCTTCACCCCCGTGACCGTCGAGTTCCCTATTACCAGCGCGTCCAAAGTTCGTCTCTTCAAACTGACCGGCGATCCGCGTGCCCACAACCTTGACGGGGAGGTGATCAAAGTCCAGGAAACCGACCTTCCCGCCTCAGTAGCCGGGCCCTCCCTGAAAATTGATGCGCAAACCGGCGGCGACGCCCGCGGTTTGCCTCCGGCTTCCACATTCCTCTACGTTTTTGAGGGGGTCCAATTCGCCGAAAAAACAGACTAATAGACCGTCGGAAAATTTTGCGTGGCGGCATTGCTATTCGAGTTGGCGGGCAGACTAGGCGCGCGAGCATGCTGCAGGGAGACAGCTTGCCGCCGGCCACCCGCAAGGGCCCAGGAAGTATCGGCAACATACCATCCCCTCTGCGGCTTGGCTTGCCGCAGCAGCGAGGCATGCCTGCCTAAGCAACCCTACTCATGATGAGGGAAAGAGAAGTTTCCCCCTTGGAAAGCGTGCAAATAGAGATAACGGCGGTGTCAAGCGCTCCTTCCAGCGCGCAGAGGATATTCGCGTCGCTCTTTTCCTTGCCACTACCCAGATGTTGCTCCTCGTGCGGCGGGGCCCAGTTTCTCAACAATCTCCCAAGTATCCCCGGATTTCCCTGGTCGCAAAGTTGCGGCCTTCCGGCAGCCAAATAGGGAAAGGAAAATCTTCGGGAGTAAAATTTTGCCCGCTTACTCTCCTCTGATCAAGTTTGCAGATTTGGAGTAGCCTTTTTCGCCGAACTTGAGCTGTGCCCCCCCGACACCTTTCCTCATTTCTCTTGCTGGCCGCTTTCTGGATCACCAGTTTCCCATTGACCTTTGCGCTCACTACAATTCCCGCCACACCGGCCTCCGCGTCGAATACACCATCCCCATCGGGTTCTCCGCCGTCTCCGAAACCCCTCCCTCGATGACCTTCAAATTCTGGCGCCCAGGCCGCTACGAAATCTTCCACAGAGCCCCCGCCGCCACATCCTAAGGCACCGCCAACGCCACCAACGGCCACCACGCCACCTCCTCGTCCGACTCCGGCGTCCAAATCGGCGTCGAATTCGAGTATCGCTTCCGCCTCCTCGCCCAAGACCCCGCCGACGCCCTCCCGGCCGAAATCGCCCTACTAGCAAGACCTTCTCGGCGACGGCCTCCCCCACCTTCTCGAATACGCCCTCGGTGACCATCCGCTCGCGAGTGGGAGCGCCTCCCCTCCTGCACACGGCACCGCCAGTGTCTCCGCCCAGCCCCGCCTCACCTTGAGCTCCACTCCGCAGCAGACCGCCGGCCTGCGTTATATCGTCCAGGCGAGCAGCGATCTGTCCGATTGGACCGATCTGACCGATTTGCTCCTCCCAGGCCAACCCATCACGTTCACCGACCCAACCAACCTTACCACCACCTCCCCCGGCGCTTCACCTTCTGAAAGCCATCCAAAATCCCTCAGTTTTCCGGGAATCTTGGTCTCCTCGACAGGAGGGGCCCGGCCATTCGCATTTTCCAGGCAGATTGGCCCAATTTTCTCGCCGATCCTCGGTAAAAAGAGCAAAATCTACGCGGGTAGAAATATTCCTGCTTGCAAATAATCTGGCCAAACGACTTACTGTTCCGAGGTCCCTACCCCGCAATGCAGCCTCCCACGAACAGAAAAAAACCTTCCTCTGATCACCTCCGATCAGAGGAGGTCTGCTGGGCACCAAGCTACACGCGAATCAAGGCGGGCTCATTCACCTTGGCGCTTCTGTTTTTCGCGCTTGTCAACGGTCCGGTCCGCGCCACGAATCTTCCCGTAGGAGGTGGTATTCTCGACGCCGGACTGGTCGGAAATTATTACAATAATACATCGCTCTCCGGCAACGCCATCTTCACCCGTCGCGATCTGCGTCTTGATTTTGACTGGGGTTCGCTTCGAAAACCCGGTGGCTCCCTCTCCTGGACGCGACTTGGACAACTCGGCGCAGATAATTATTCGGTCCGTTGGGAAGGCCGCCTGATGACCCGGTTTTCCGAAACCTACACCATCAAGGCCTTCGCGGATTCGGTCCGCATCTGGATCAAACCCAGCACCACCCCCGACTTCCCCTCAACGCCGCTCATTGAATCCTGGCCCGGTTCGGACCCCGCCTCTTATTCGGCGCTCACCGCAAATTACACCTTCACCGCCGGGCAGGAATATGACATCCGCGTAGATTACCGCGAGCGGACCGGTCCCGCCATGATGCGGCTACTCTGGTCGTCCCCCTCGACCCCGGAGGAGGTTATCCAGCCAACCGCCATCGTGGGAGAAATCCCGCCCCAACGGTCCGTGATCTTTGCTGACGCGGTGCTCGGTGCAACGAACTGGGGGGAAAACAACCCCACAGCCCTGCGCGACGGCGTTCTGACCGTGGATTCCAACGGCTGGCCTGCGGAGGACTTCACGTTCCTCATCCGCCCCCAGGATGTAGATTTGAATCCGGGCACCTATCTTCTGAGCTTCAGGGGTCAGGCCAGAGTGCGCATCAACCTCACGAGCGGCTCGCTTTTCTACTCTGCGGATGGAGCCACGCTGTTCGGCTCCAGCACCAATGGCACACAGGGTTACGACGTCGGGACAAACACCACCACGCTGCGCGTTTTCATCCCCGCAGGCAACGGCAATTGCTGGCCTACGTTCAGCGAAACCGATCGTGACGGCCCTGGCTCGGCCTTTGGCCTTTACTCGGGCGTCACAGATATCCGCATGTTCAAGCCCGTCGATGTCGCTGGCACCACGCCCCACAACTCGGACGAGCTTTACGACCGCAAAGCGATCAATACCCTGGAAACCTTCGTCACGTTCCGCTGGAACGATGTGAACGGCAACACCGACGCTGCGGGCAATTCGGTCGGAGCCTGGAGCGACCGCCGCCGCTGGGGGCCAAACGTCCGCAACATTTCTTTCACCGGTGAAAATCACGAGCACAAAATTCTTCTCTCGAACCACACCGGGCGCGATCTCTACATCCAAATTCCGCACAACGCGACCGACGACTACGTCCTGCAGCTGGCCCGCCTGATTCGCTTCGGCGGCGATGCCAACGGCACTCCCTACACCTCGGAACAGGCCAATCCGGTCTTCCCGCCGCTCAATCCCAACCTCCGCGTCATCGTCGAATACTCGAACGAAACTCCGTGGAACACCGCCGGGCAGTATCCGCAGGGCACTTACATGCAGACCATGCCCGGCGTCCTCCGCGCCGCGTGGCTCGCCGATCCGAATTCACCGGATGGCCAGCGCTTTGCCGCCATCAATTTCGACGGCTCCATGAGCACCAACCCGGAGGTGAATATTGACGGCATCGCCAACGGCTCCCGGTATTTCGCCCTCCGCACCGTGGAAATTAGCAACATCTTCCGCTTGGTTTTCGGCGATGACGCCATGCCCGCGCCCGGAAAACAGGACCCCCGCGTCCGCCCGGTGCTTATGTATCAATACGACAACCAGAACAACACCGCGACCAACGCCCTCAATTTCATAGATCGCTACTTTTTCAAAACCGACCCGCTCTCGACGTTTTCCGGCACTCCCCGCCCGGTCTCGTGGTATCTTTTCGGCGGCGGCGCGGCCACTTATTACGCCTCTGCGGACCGTTATGGCCTCGTCGCCGACAGCCCGCTCACGGCGCAAGGGCAGGGGACCTTCGAAACGCTCCAGCTTGCTCCTGGAGAGGCACGTGTGGCACCCACGGGCTCGAACTGGACGTTTTCCGGACCTGCCGGCATCTACCGTGAAGCAGCCCGCAATCCGGGCGTGCTCGGCGCCATCCCGTCCACCACGACCTCGGTGGATGCGTTCAACTACCGCGGCATGCGCATCACCGTCGGCTCGCAGCCGGTCGCCATTTACGAGATCGGCCGCTACGTTCACTCCGGCAATACCGCTTCCCAAACCGTTGCGGTTTACGACGCCGATCCGCCGTTCACCACCCGCCTCAGCACTTCATGGTCACCCTCTGGTGTCACCCCGGGCCAGGTCGCCTGGCGGCGCACCGGGCAGAACATTTTCTTCCTCTCGAACAAAGCCTACTCCTGGCCGGTGATCCTCCAGCCCGGGAAATCGTATTACGTCGTCGCCCTCGAATCCGCCACCGGCAACAGCCACGCGCTCGATGTGCCGATCACGCCTCCGCCAGGCATCACAATCAACGGCGCGGCCTCCGGCAGCCTCGTCAATGGCACATGGACCTGGCAGGTCGGCACCACCGCCAACCGCACCCACGGCCCGCTCAATATCAAAGTCGCCCCGGCTCCGCACATCACCAACACGGGTATCAACCTCGGCTTTCTCAACGACTCCAAGGACGGCATGGAAACCATCACCTCCTTCGAGAACCGGCTCTTCAGCCCGCAGGCGGCATTCCTCGCCGGCAACGGCTCGATGGAGATTGAGGTCACTTTCCCCGCGCCCGGCACTTACGGCCTCATTTACCATCTCGCCCACAAACGCGACCAAACCCCTTGGGACTCTGTGGCCGACATCTGGGAAAACCGCATCATGGTCCAACTCATTGACGGCGGTGTGACCCGCAACATCACGCCCTCCTCGCAGTGGGACACCCGCCCGTCCGCCTCCGGTTGGAATCACGAAACATTTTGGGCCAAACCCAACACCGGTTTTGATTTCTTCGGCTCCGCTCCTTTTGAGATCACCGATGCCAGCAAGACCTACCGCATCCGCTTCTCCGGCACCGCCACGACAACGGACCGTGTGGTGCTGATTGATAACGTTCACATTGCTTCCGCCGCGAAAATGACCGAGGGCCAGATTCCCTCTGGCGGCGGCTTTGCCGAGGGGGCCCCCGATGTCTCCAACTGGGAGGCCCGCGTGATGTCGATGTATAAGTATCCGCAGTCGTTCGGCCTCAAAGCCGTGGCCTACGAGGGCGGATGGTATCCCGGCGGTGACGCCAACAAGATGCCTCTGCAATACGCCTCATCCTATTTCGCCCCGGCGATGTTCCAAGGCGAAATCAACGCCATCAGCGCCCTGGCGCGCGCCGGCCTTGCGGTCAACTCCGATTACACCTTTGACTTCGCGATGCCCGACCGAGGGATTACCAATCCAGACGCCTACCAGCGCATCTTGGCTTGGAAGAAGATGAACAGTGCCATCGTGCCTGAAGCGACCAACGGCCAGCCACTCACCTCGATCATGACATCTTCCAACGCCTGGCTCTCGCGGGCGGTGTCGGGAGCCACGATGTCCCCGGGTGGTTGGTTTTCCTGGAACGTGATCGCACCGGCATCCGGCCTTTACAACATCCGCCTGGAAACCACCGGCAACGGCACCGTCTCGGTGCGCGTGGATGACGCTACGGTTGCGGTCTCCGGAGCCGCCGGCGGCGTGCTCACCAGCCCCTCGCCAGTGTTTATCACCAAGGGACTGCATACCTTGCGTGTGCTGACGCAGAACGGCACCGCTTCTCTCGTTTCACTCACCGTTAGCACCCCTGGGCAGCCCGCTGGTTTCAATGGGGTTTCCGCCTCACCGGGAAATGCCGAGGCTTACATCCGCTGGAATGCCGTCACTGGCGCGACCGGCTACCATGTTTATTTCAAAAACCGGCTCGACAGCACCTTCACCCGCTTCACCACCGCGCCCGTCACCGGGACCGAGCTCACCCTCACCGGATTGCAAAATAATACCACTTACCAAGTGGTCGTCACGTATTTGAACAGCTCTGGCGTCGAATCCTCCTTTTCCAACCAAGTCTCTGTCGTCCCTTCCGAAAGCCCACCGCTCGTTGCATGGGAATTCAGCGATGCCACCAACAAAACGTCCGGCAGCATCCCCGCCACTTTGCAATCCACCGCAGTCAGCGGCGTGCCCTCTATCCTCAACGGACCGGCGCGCGCGCTAAGCCCAAACTCCTTTGTCAATCTGGACGGTCTCGGCTGGGGCTCCCACGGATTCCCCACCGCGCTCGACCCCAATCTCTACCTCGGCTTCAACATTACTCCGGCCGCTGGGAAAACCCTGCGCCTTACCCAGCTCAACCTAGGCCTTTGGGTGAATGGCACAGGCTCCGTGCTGGGCGCCGAGCTGCGGGTCTCGACGAATAATTTCAGCACGTTCACCACGGTTCCGCTTTCCCCCGCGCCCTCAACCATCCCGCCCGGCAATCTCAACCATAACTCCGGCCGCATGCTCACAGCCGATCTCTCCGGTCTGAGCGCCCTGCAAAATATTGCCGAGGGAACCACGGTCGGATTCCGGGTCTATTTCTGGGGCAACAACAGCACCATCTACGCGGGGCTGGGCAAAATCGGTGACACGACCGATGACATCGTGCTCTTCGGCTATCCGGTGGATCCCAACGCCACCGAAACCCCCGTAGCCTCCGTCCCGGATGGCATTTTCGCCGCGCCACTCTCGGTTTCGCTTTCCAGCGCGACATCCGGCGCGCAAATCCGCTACACGACCGATGGCACTAACCCCACCTCGACCACGGGCACGCTCTACACCGGTCCGGTCGTCCTGAATTCAACTACCAACCTGCGCGCGGTCGCTTACGCCGCCGGGAAAACGGTTTCCTCCGTTCTGAGCCGCAACTACACCATCGCGGGCACGGTTGCAGCACCGGAGTTCAATCCCCCCCCCGGAGTTTATGACACCCCGCAGGAAATCTCCCTCTTCACCTTCACCTCGCGCGCCTCGATTCGCTACACAACCGACGGCAGCACGCCGACCCCGACCTTCGGCACGCTTTACACTGGGCCGTTCACCGTATCGGCAGCGACCACCGTGCGGGCGATCGCTTACCGCTCCGACCTGGTGCCGAGTTCCGTCTCGACGGGTTCTTACAGCTTTGACCTCAACAGCCCGGGCACGCTGTCCCTGTCCCAGTCGGTTGCCACTGTCAGCGAGACCGCCGGTTCGCTCACGGTAACAGTGCGGCGCACCGGCGGTGCGGCGGGGAATGCCACCGTGCAGTATTCCACCGCGAGCGGCACCGCGGCGGCCGGACAGGACTTCACCGCCGTGTCCGGCACATTTACTTGGGCCTCGGGGGATTTATCCAATAAAACAGTGGTGATCCCGCTCATCAACGACAAGGAAGTTGAGCCGAACGAGACCTTCACCTTCAATCTCTCGAACGCTACCGGTGCCACCCTCGGCTCGCCATCTACGATGGTCATCACGCTCACCAGCGACGACACCGCGCCCGTTATTCTTGAAGGCCTTTCCGCCAACGTGACGATGAGTGAGGACGGTGCGCCAACGCCCTTCACCCTCACGCTCACCGCCAGCGAGCCGGACGGCGACCCGCTCACTTGGACAATCGCGACCGCGCCGTCGAACGGCAACGCCTCACTTAGCGGCTCGGGCATGTCACGCAGCGTGAGCTATACCCCGAACCAGAACTTCTTCGGCGCCGATAGTTTCGTAATCCGCATCGCGGACCCCTACAACAACCAGGTTCTGTTCCCGGTGAACGTTACCATCCAGCCGGTCAACGACACGCCGGTCCTGACCGCGCTTCTTTTTGCCCCGACCGCCTGGGCTAACCAGTCCTATTCATGGACACTGCCCGAGGGCGCATTCACCGATGTTGAGGACGCCACGCTCACTTACAACGCGACCCTCTCCAGCGGCGCGGCCCTGCCCGCATGGCTCACGTTCAACCCTTCCACGCGCACCTTTTCTGGGACGCCCGGTGTTGGGGATGTCGGCTCGATCAACTTGCGCATCACCGCCACGGATTCCGGCGGAGCCTTCGCCCAAGCCACCACGACTCTCGTGATCAAATTACCTGCAATCCCGCTCTTCTGGGGCGGCGGCTCGGGCAATCTCACTGGCACGAGCATCAACACCAACAGCCAGACGGCCGCCAACATGGCCGGTGTTTGGAATGCCGCGAACCTCAACTGGAACGAGAGCCTCGACGCTACGGATAACTACCGCGCCTGGGCCGACAACAACCTGGCTTATTTCAAGCTCAACATCGCCTCAGGAGCTTCGGCCAACGTTGAACTGGCTTCGAATATGTTCGTGGCTGGCCTGACGGCCGAGTTCACCACCAACGCCACCAACCAGGCTTACAACCTGATCTCGACAACATCGGAAAACCGCACGCTGACTCTCCCGTCGAACGCGGAAATCACGATTCGCACGGCAGCCACCGGGCCGTCCTTCAACATCGCCCGGTCGGGGCATTTGAGCGGGCGCGGCGGCACGATTCTCGCCGGAACCAGCTTTACCTTCAGCGCGCTCACGATGAATGGCGCGGTCAACCGCACGCCGATTTTTGGCGTTGCCTCCGCCACACTCCGCGGGACCGCCACGGTCAATTCCGGCATCCTCACCGCCGGCAGCACATCGGTTGGTGCCACCGGGATGCCCGACGTCGCATTATTTGATATCCGCAGCCAGAACTCGACCCTGCGCCCGCTCTACCAAGCCGGCGCTGACAACCGCATTGGTAATAATGCCACCATCCGGCTCACCCTTGGCTTGTTGAGCCTCCAGACCGGGAGCCCCTCGGTTGCCCCGAATGAAACCATCGGCAGCCTCGTGCTCGAGGGTGGCGGCATCCTTTCCACCCATTTGAACAGACCCGACAGCACGGTTCTCGGCATTCTCCAGGTTGCCAACCCACTCCATCGCGGGATGTCCGCCAAAGGAGTGCTGGTCACCGAAAACGCCAACAACTACGGCGGCCTCGGGGTCAGCCCTGGTGGACTCCGCGTAACGGGTCATGGCATCCCGGCAAACACCTTCATCCCCTGGGGCTTCAACTATGGCCGCGCCCAGCTCGTCGGGGGCGGACAAACCACCAACACCAGCGCTGGCTTCATGGCCACCGACAGCGCCGGCGAACTCCTTGTGCGCGCCTCGATCGCCGGAAATGCCGATCTCACTAATGCCTCCTGGCAGGGCTTCACGGTGTCGAGCGATGTTACGCTTGACACCGTCAATCTCTCCGGGGCACTCAGCGCCAACGTCACAACCCGCTCTCTGGCGGTCAGCGTTGCCGCCTCCGGCACCTTCGGTATGGGCGGTCGCACTTTAAGAACCGGGGCGCTCGGCTTCGGCGACAACGCGGGCCGCAATCTCACCGTGGGCACGAACGACGCCAGCCGCGGCGTGCTCACCGCGCCGGAGGGTGTCGGCGAACTCTACATTTTCCACCGCCGGCAAAATCCCGCTTCCGCCTCTGCTCTCATCCTCAACAGCGTGATAGCCGGCACGCAGGACGTCATCTTCGCCGGGCCAAGCGGCCAGATCCAGCTCGGCGGCAATAACACCTACACTGGCAAAACCTTCGTGAGTTGCGGCCTGCTGCAGGTCAACGCTGGCGCGAGTATTGCCACCACCCCAGAAATCAATCTCGCCCCCACCGCGCAGATCGTCTCCACCGCCGCGAATCTCACCATCGGCAACGGCGCGCCGCAGAAGCTCACCGGCGGCGGCGCGACACCGGTTTCAAACAATCTGTCCGCGGCCACCCGCACGGTGACCATCGGCGCCAACGGCACCCTTGCTCCCGGCAACCCCGGCGCAAACGCCGCCTTCGTCTTCGCCTTCACCACCGGCAAGCTCGCCTTTGCCACCGGCTCCAAGGTCGAACTCGATCTGGGCACGCCTGGCGCGAGCGACCGTATTGCCTTCTCCGGAGCGGCGGGCGATTACCTGGCCACCACTGGCTCGCCCCTGCTCGTGCTGCGTCTCGGCGAGAGCTTCGACCCCGCCGCCACCTACACCATCATCGAAAATGTGACAACTGCCGGCTTCACCTTCGCAGGCGTCTCCGGCCTGCCCTCCAGCCTCACGCCCACCCTTTCCAAGGTTGGCAACAACTACGTCCTCACGTTCCAGGGCTCTCTCGAACCGCCCCCGGCAACCTGCACCGTGACCTTTGACGCCAAAGGCGGCACGACGCCCGCGCCCGCCAGCAAGGTCGTTACCGTTGGCCAGCCCTACGGTGCCCTCGCTGCGACCACCCGCGCCGGTTACGCCTTCGCCGGGTGGTTCACCGCACCCGTTGGTGGTAGCTTGGTAACAACCAATACTACCGTTTCCGTTTCGTCCAACCACACCCTCTACGCAAACTGGACAGTGGCCTCCTACGGCGCCTGGGCGGCTGAAAGCGGCCTCACCGGCCCGGACGCCGCTGCCGTTGCCGATCCCGACGGCGACGGCGTGGCCAACCTTCTCGAGTATGCCCTCGGTGGCGACCCGCTTGCGCCCGCTGGCACCGCTTCGCCCACAGTGGGGGTCGCCACTGTTGCGGGGCAGCCCCGCCTCACCTTGAGCTTCACTCCACAGCAGATCGCCGGCCTGCGGTATGTCGTCCAGGCGAGCAGCGATCTGTCCGATTGGACCGACCAGACCGATCTCACGGATCTGCTCGTCCCAGGCCAGCCCTACACGTTCACCGACCCCGCCAATCTCGCTACCAACCCGCGGCGCTTCTTGCGCTTGCGCGTCATCCAACAGCCGTGATCTGGCCGCAGGCCTGCAAGATGCCTGCAGCCTTGGTGTGCGTCTCCCGCCATTCAGCCTGGGGATTGCTGTCGGCGACGATGCCCGAGCCCGTGCCATAACTTGCCCAGCCGCCAGTGACTTCCAAAGTGCGAATCGCGATATTAAAGCAGGACTCACCGGCGAACCCCATCCAGCCGAGAGCCCCGGTGTAGATGCCACGAGGACGGCCCTCTAATTCCTCAAGAATCTCCCTGGCTCGAAGTTTTGGTGCGCCAGTGATGGAGCCACCGGGAAAGCAGGCAGCCAGCGCAGCAGGATGGCTGACCTCCAGCCGCAATTCTCCGCGAATCGTCGAGACCAAATGCAAAACCTGGGCGTATGTCTCAAGGGAAAACAAATCCTCCACCTGCACCGAACCCGTGCGGCACACTTGCCCGAGGTCATTTCGCTCCAGATCTGTGATCATCAAGAGCTCGGCCCGCTCTTTCTCGGAACTGAGTAATTCCGCCCGCAACCGGGATTCCTCCGCCGGTGTGCGTCCACGACGGCGTGTGCCTTTGATGGGGCGGGTGCGGACGACCCGATCCCGAAAATGCAGAAACAGCTCCGGCGAAGTGCTGAGGATCGTTTGGTTTTCCCATTGTTGAAACCCAGCGTAGGGCGCGGGTGAGAGTTCTCGCCAACGCAGATAAAATTCCCACGCATCGCCGTGCCACGGTCCTGTCCAAGGGTAGCAGAGACAGGCTTGGTAGATGTCTCCGGCAGCGATATAGTCCAACAAACACCGCACCCCGTCTAGGAATCGCGCCTCATCCCATTGTGGTTGTAAATGAAAGTCTCGGTGGGCCCGGGGGATCATCCTCGATCGGGCAGGGAGCTCCTGTGGGTGCCAGCGATGTATTTTTTCATAGACCCCAAAACAATACTCCCCTTCATAGCTGACCCAGCCCATTAGGCCGCCCTCTGGAAAATCGGCGGCCCCTTTTTCCAACCAATGCTCAATGTCTCGGACTTCGGGCATCTGACCGCGCAGCACTGTTCGCGGAGAGAATCCCAGGAGACTAGCGGCTCCGGGCAGAGCCAAGGCGGAATCCAAGAATACGGTGCCCGGTCGGACCATGATTTCTGCCCAAGTCTGGGTGGTCAGACCGAGGGAGGATAGTTCGGGCAGCGGGCTAGCGATGGAGGTGGGGGAGGGGAGGAAATGACTGGAGGTGTCCACGGCTTGCCAAGGGGGAAGAAAACTGATTGCCTGCGGGATTGCAGCAAATTTGTCATCACCTTATGCAGGAAATTATCTTCCGTATTGGCCGCTCGCCGCTCGGGCCATGGTTGTTCGTCCGAGTTGTTGCGGTCCTGCTGGCCAGCCTGGTTTCTGTCTCTGCTCAGGATCCTAGCCCTACTCCCACACCCGAGTTGCCCAATCCACCCTCGACCGCCGATGCCGAGACAGAGGATACTGGCCCGACGGAAAGCAAAACCGAGGTCACAATTTTAGAAACGCCCCTGAGTGTCGAGGATCCCGATGCCCAGCCTCCGCCTCCGCAGGAAACAGCCATCTTGCTGGACGAGGAAACTCCAGACGGAGAAGTAGCCGCTGGCGTGGTCGAGGAAACGGCGGCTCCCACTGATGTTCCTGCCTCGGAGGGCGAAGTGGACCTCATTCCCTTGCCGGACGAAGCGGTGAATGACTTGGAGCTGCTCGATCTGCCGATGGATGCGGGTCCAACGGAAGGCGTGGATGATTTCGTTATGCCTAGCGACCTTCCGCCGATGGATGTGGCTCCGGCACTGCCCTCGGTGCCCGTGGGAGAACCGGCGCGCGTGATTGACGCCCGCTACAAAGCACTGCGAATCAAAATTGATAAAGATCCGGACGTTCTCAGTCTCAAAGAACAGGCGGACCAGGCGAAAACTTACGAAGGCAACCGCGCCGCGCTGCGGGAATACTACCGTCTGCTTTTCCAAAAAATGCGGGCTGCGGACAAGACGCTGGAAAGTCGCATCAACCAAATGGAGGAGGCTTATCTGCGGCGTTTGGCGCAGACCCGCGTGGAGCCCACCATCCCGCTGGAGCCTCCTCCCAAGCCGCGGCCGCTTCCCTGATCCTTGAGCGAGGCGAAAAAGAAACTTCCCTTCCGGGAAGTGGTGGGGCGTTCCTGGCAGCCTTACAAAATGCTGCTGGGCTATCTCTTGCCCTACAAATCCCGCTTCCTTCTCGGTCTGGCCTGCGGGGTGGGCTATGCTTTGGTGAACGGGTTTTTCCCCCTGGTCGTGCTCTTTGTTGGGCGGCAGGTATTTGGGGGTTCCAGCGAGGCTTTTCGTATCCCCGGCTTGCTCGGGCGGCTTCTGGAAAAGGTTCCCATTTTTGAGAGTCCTTCGGCGCAGGCTGGGGCCACCGGAGTGATCATCGCCTGCATTGTGGTGCCTTTGGTGATGATCCTGCGCAGTTCGCTATCTTATTTCAATTCCTACTGCATGGCCTGGGTGAGTTTTCGCATGTTGCGGGACTTGCGCCGGGCCCTCTTTGCACACTTGCTTCATCAATCGCTGGACTTTTTCAACCAAGCCAAAAGCGGCAATCTCATTTCCCGGGTTTCCAACGATGTGCGAGTGGCCCAAGCCGCCTTCATCAACGTAGCGGCGGACGTTTTCAAAGATCCCTTCTCGGTTTTTGTCGGAGTGGCCGTGCTCTTCTCGTTGGACTGGAAATTCTGCGTTGTGGCCCTGGTGCTCTTTCCGATCTGCCTGGTGCCGATCATTTTTTTTGGCCGGAAGGTGCGCAAAGCTGGAAAGGCTGAGGAGGATGAAGCCGGCACGATGTCCGTGATTCTGCAGGAGAGCTTTGCGGGGATTCGGGTGATTAAGAGCTTTGCCCGCGAGGACTTCCAGGCGGACCAATTCATCAAATCCAGCGAGCAGCAATTCCGCAACAGCTTGCGGGTGCGCAAAGCTTCCGAAATCGTCCAGCCGCTTATCGAAATCGTCTCCGCCTTCGGCGTGGCCCTGGCCCTATTGTATGTTTTCTTTTTCCAAATCCCACCCGAATTGCTTCTGGCCCTGCTCTCGGGGATTTTCCTGCTCTACGAACCCGCGAAAAAGATCAGCCGACTGCACATGCAAATGCAGAAAGCCTTGGGGGCTTCGACCACGGTCTTCGAGTTGATGAAGCGTCAACCGACCATCCAGGATGCTCCCGATGCCAAGCCATTGGTAGCTTGCACGGGTCACATCGAGTTTCGCGGGGTGAGTTTCGCCTATGGACCGGATGCTCCAGCGCTCCACGGGGTGGATTTGGTCGTCCCCGCCGGAGCTCAATATGCTCTCGTGGGGTCCAGTGGGGCGGGAAAGACCACCCTGCTCTCGCTCTTGCAGCGCTTCTATGATCCGCAACAAGGGGCCATCCTTCTTGATGGTCAGGATCTGCGCACGCTGCAGCAGCGCTCCCTGCGGGAAAACATCGGCGTCGTGAGCCAGGAGACCTTTCTCTTTCACGATACGATTGCGGAAAACATCCGCTTCGGCAGACTCGATGCCACCCGCGAGGAAATCATTGCTGCCGCTAAATTAGCGCACGCGCATGATTTCATCACTGCACAGCCGCAGGGCTACGAGACCGTCATCGGGGATAAAGGCTCCATGCTTTCCGGTGGGCAGCAGCAGCGTCTGGCTATCGCCCGGGCGATTCTGAAAAATGCCCCGATCCTGCTGCTTGATGAAGCCACCAGCGCTCTGGATTCGGAGTCGGAACGCATGATTCAGCAGGCCCTGGAGGAGCTCACGAAAGGCAAAACCGTGATTGCCATTGCTCATCGTCTTTCGACGATTCTCAAGTCCGATCAGATCGTCCTTATGGAACAAGGGCGGGTCTCGGCGATCGGGCCGCACCAAAAACTTTACCAGACCTCAGCGACGTATCGCCATCTTTATGACCTGCAGTTCGCAGGTTAAGCCGGATCACTTCCCGCCGGCACCAAGCTGCAGCACGCGCTCCAATCGGCTGAGATCGTAGCCCTGGGCTGCGAGCCGCTGGAGTATGCCTTGGTAGTCGGCTTCCGGAAGCGTAGGTGTCCGGGACATGATCCAAAGGAGCTTGCGCGTGGGTTCGCCGATGACGGTGTAGCGGTAATCGGGAGCCACATCGAGAACGAGAAAGTCCGCCGCAAAGGGCCAGTGGAACTGGATTTTCCAATGGGCGTTGGTTTCGGGATTGTAAACCCAGGCCTTGGCTTTCCATTCTTGGCGGGGAGCCTGCAAACTTCCGCGACGGAAGGCGTAGGTGACGTCAATTTTTCCATCCGGGCGTTTGGAATAGATGTCCATGGTATTGACGTGGCCGCGTTCGGCAAACCAGGGGAAATACGCGATGACATACCAATCGCCCATGAAACGATCGAGGTCCAAGTGCTCGACGGTGCGAGGTGGGGGCACGGAGGCACAGCCGGAAAAGCCAAGCATGGCAGCAAAGGATAAAGCCAGAGTGAGAATTTTCACTTAGAGGTAACGAGTGCCGCCAAGTTAGGGACTCTTTCTTCGCTCCGCGAGCAGAGTCTTTCTTTTTTCCCGGGTTGAGCTTTTCCATTTTCGCGGAGCTGGAATCAGCTAAGATGAAGAGCATGCATCTGGTTTGCGGAAAAGTTTGCCCAAGGAGTCGGCCCATTGCGGGCGATTGAGGCATGTTTGCCCATCCTGACGCTACGCTATCCTTGGCGGTCCTGCTCGGCTGCAGCCTGGTGCCCACCGCCGTTGTCTCGGCGCTGGAAAGTGCGCTGGTTTTGCTCCCGGAAGATGGGCACCGCATCTTGCGCCGTCGCAATCTGCCGCGCGGCCGACAACTTGAGCGTCTGCTGCAGGAACGTCGCGAAACCACCCGGGCGCTGCTCTACCTTGATGCCTTGCTGAATCTGCTGGTTTTCCTGCTGCTTTTCCTGCTGGTGCGACAATGGCAGGATTGGGGGCTGATTTGGCAAGTTACTGCCGGGGTGGGCTTATTTGCCTTCAGTGTGCTGGTGGGAGAAATCATGCCGAAAATCCTCGCTCGGCTGAACCCGCTGCGCACCTTGGAGCTCTCACTCGGGCCGGCGCTGTTTTTGCTGGGGATGTTGCGTCCGTTTTCGCGTTGGTGGCAGGCCCTAGAAACCCGCCTCGCCCGTGTGGAAGTCGAGTCACCCGAGCAGGTCAAAGCCCCAGAACACTCCGACCTTCTGGCGCTCGTTGAGATCGCTAGGGAACAGAAATCTCTCTTGGAACCCGAGGCAGACCTTTTGCGAGAATTGCTCGCCTTGGGGCGGGAAAAGGCCGCGCATGTGATGACCCCGCGGGTGGATTGTTTTATGTTGCCGGATGACCTCTCGGATGAACAAGCGGCTGCCCTATTGCGCACGCGGCGATACCGTCGCGTCCCCGTTTATGGGGAGACTCCCGATGACCTGCTGGGTGTGCTGGATGTCCCCCGTTTCTTGCAGAGTTTGCGTCGCCCTGGAGGGCCTTCTTTTCTGGAACAACTTGAGCCGCCTGCTTTCATCCCGGAGACGATGCCGGCGTTGGAACTTCTGCAGAGTTTCTTGCTGCGTCGGCGCCGGGTGGCCTTGCTGCTTGACGAATACGGTGGCTTCTCCGGTTTGGTGACGCTTTCCGATCTGCTGGAAGAGTTGCTGGGCCAGGAACGGCCCGACAGCTCCAGCGGTCTGTATTTGGAAAAAATCCGTCCAGATGCCTATCTGGCCTCCGGGCAAGTGCGCATGGACGATTTGCGCCAGGCTTTGCAATGGCCTCCGCAGGCCAATGAGCCTGAGACGCTTGCCGGTTACCTGCTGGCCCAGCATGGCAGCGTCCCCCGCCCAGGAACGGAATTTGCCCTGCAGGGTTGGCGCGCCACGATTCGGCGTTCCTCCCGCAATCGCATCAAAGAGGTCTATCTGGAAAAACAGGAGGCGAGCGCATGATTCTCGGACTGCTGCTGGCTTTGACCGTGGCGTTTTTCTTTTCCGGTATCGAGGCGGGATTGCTTTCGCTCAACCGGGTGCGGCTGCGCCGACGGGCGGCGGAGGGCATTGCGGCTGCTCGCACTCTGCAGGAGCTTCTGGCCCACCCGGCGCGGCTCACGGTGACTGTGGCTCTTATCACCCAAGTGGCTCGCTTCGCCAGTTTGGTCCTGACTTTCCAACTCCTCAGCCAGGCGGTGAATCAGCATTGGGCGTTCTGGATTTTAGTCGCCGCCCTGCCGCTGCTGGCCTTGCTGTTGGAGTTTCTGCCCAAGCTGCTTTTCAGCCGTTTTCCCTATCGCTTGTTGGTTATCTTTGCGCGGTTGCTGCAGCTCTGCGATGGCATTCTTGGTCCGTTGTTGCACTGGAGCCGCCACTTTGGATTCGAGCGTTTGATGCAGCAGCGCCTGAGCCATTCCCAGTCCAGTAGCGCCGCCGACCTTACGGAACTCCGACAGGCTTTTAATGCCGCGACGGATGCCCGGGTTATCACTCCGCTGCAAAAGCATTTTCTGCACTCAATTCTCAACGCCCGGGGGATGCGCGTGGGGGAGATGGCCCAGCCCGTAGAGGCTTTGCAGCCGATTGCGCCAGAACTTCCAGTGGCCGAAGCGCTTGATTTGGCCGAGCAGCGCGGTGTGGAACGCCTCCTGGTGGTGGATGAAAAAGGGGTGACGCTCGGCTATTTGCGCACGCTTGACCTTCTCCTGGATGGCATCCACCACGGCCGCGCCCAATCCTATCTTCGTTCATTGCATCACTTGCCGCCCGAGACGCTGCTGCTGGATGCCATTCGCCAACTGCGTTCTTTGCGGGCGCCATTGGTCCGTTGTATGCGCTCCGATGGGCGAGAAGGTATCCTCCAGGCAGAAGAGCTGGTTCGCCATCTCTTCCACGGGCCAGTCAGTAACGGCTAGAGAGGATCTTTGGTCGGCAGAGAAAGGATCCAGCGCTCGACGAGCTGGGTGATTTCTACCGGGCCGCGGTGCCGGAAAGCGTGTAGGAGATTCGCCAACATTCTCCGCAACATGCTCCGAGGGGTGGCGGCTTCCAGATGCAGGTGATGGTTGGTAAGCCCTTGGCAGGCGAGAATTTGCTGGCAATCGCTCGGAGTGAGAATTTTGCCGGAGTGGAAAGGATCGAAGAGCACGTCGCCATGACGGGCGATAAAGTGACCGGGGAGATTGACGCCGACGACATTCATGCCTGCGCGGTGGGAGACAAAGATGGCGACCGCGCAGAGCGCGATCGGGAGGCCGGCTCGGGTTTCTAAAACCGAGGAGAGTAGGGAATTGCGCGGGTGGTAGTAATCCTCGCAATTTCCGCGGAATTGCAGCTCCCCAGCGAGAAATTCTCCCAAAATGCGCACCCGTTCCCGGCAGGAGACAGCCCCGGCAATACGCAGGAGTAACTGCCGCCCCCAAGCATTGAGCTTCTGCCGTCCCCCTTCGATATCCAACCCGGGATCAAACGCCCTTGCCAAGGCCCAACAGGCCATTTCCAAATCCCCATTTTCGGGGAAGAAACGGCACACCAGCTCGAAATCGCTCCGCGCTTCCTCAAGCTCCACTTGTGCCAGCAAGTTCCTGGCAGCGGCGGAGATTTCCGGTTGGTCATGGGCAGACAGGGCCTGCAGCGGTGTGCGCCACGCTTCCGCATTTTCCACAGCCTGGTGGGCTAGCAGTTCGCGGGAGCGTGGATCTTCGTCGCTCAGAAGCGTGGCCAGAGCTGCCAGCGACACGCCAGCGCGGGCGGCCGATGAGGTGGAACCAGAAGACTCCATGACACCTGGAAAAATAGCGTCATCCGGCGGCTGCGCAAGGGACCAGGAAGTTTTTTTACAGATTACGTTCTGGCCGCGGAATAGCCGCAGTCCTTTTTCAGAAAAGGAAACCGAGACCGAAATCCACGCCCAGCGTGGCCCAGGTGACATTGATCAACTGCGAAGTGGCAGAGCTACCATACTGTCCGCGAACTGAATCCGCCCACTGCTCCGCCAAAGCTTCCTTGTGCCCGCACCATCCAGCGCTCCCGGAAGGTTGCTTTGCGGCTGAGTCCAGTGGTCAGAGATTGCAGTTGCGCCCACCCCAGCGTGGAAGCACCGGTCGCGCCTCCCCCCTCGGGAAAGCGGACCTTCCAGCGGAGGAAATCCGCCCGCTAACCGCCCGTGGCCTTGGCGGCAAATTCACAATCATTCGTCTTCTGCTCAGAGGCGGGGGATATTTTCACTGAGCCGGCAAAAGCAGAGGCCAGCAGCAGGCAAAGCAAAGCGCCGCCGAGAGCCAGGGTGTTGCGCAAGGAAGCCATGGCGGAGGGAGAAAAATCACCCTCCTCCAGTAGAGTCACGCTCGAGTGGCCTAAAAAATGTCGTGGTTGCCGGCGGACAAAGGGCTTGCCGATGCGGGGATTCTCTCCCATAGTGGCCGACCAATAAAAACCGATACTACGTTGCATGAAAAACCGATATGAATGTTTGATCGCCCTCGACACGCGGGGCAAAGAAGATTCCGCCAAGGATATGATCGAGCGCTTGGAGAAGGAGTTTGCCGCCGAGGGAGCCAGTGTGGAACAGGCTCAACGACTCGAGAGGCGGGAGTTGAGCTATCCGCATGAGCACATGAAACATGCCTACTTCGTGAACTTCGTTTTTGCCGCCGAACCCCCGGTGCTGGATCGTCTGCGGGCAAAGTTCAAACTGGATCCCGAAGTCGCTCTCACCCAGATCATTCGCCTGTCCGAGAAAAAAGCGGCAGCCTGATTTTTATCTTTTACCCCGTTTCAACCCCTCCTCACCATGGCCAACGTCAATAAAGTCATCCTCATCGGCAACCTCACCCGGGACCCAGACGTGAAATTCACCCCCAAAGGAAGTGCGGTTTGCGATCTGGGTCTGGCCATCAACCGATTCTACAACACGGAGTCGGGAGAGCGCCGCGAGGAGACTACCTTCGTGGATGTGACGCTTTGGGGAAAGCAGGCGGAGTTGGCCAAGGAATATCTCAAGAAGGGTCGGTCGGTTTACATTGAGGGGAGGTTGCAGCTCGATACTTGGGACGACAAGCAAAGTGGGCAAAAGCGGTCCAAGCTCCGCGTGGTGGCGGAAACCATGCAATTTCTGGACCGCAAAAGCGGCGGGGAAGACTCCTCCGCAGGGGGTGGCGAGCCCCGAACAGCGGCCCGGCCTGCCGCCTCTCGCCCCGCTCCAAGCCCGGCTTCCGCGCCCATTGATGAAGCGGACGACATTCCGTTCTGAGGCCATTGCCCGGCGGGTCTGCGAGATTCCGAGGCCTTTCTCAGGACGTTTTTCCGACCTGCCTCGGGCCGCACAGGTAATCTTCCTCGGCACCGCGCTTCTTTTTTCCGGAAGTCCTGCTTGGAGCCAAAACGCCACCGAGACTAACAAATCCCGGTTGGTCATTCCGCCGGGACAGAGTCGGCCTGCAGCCAGCCCCGATCCCAACGAGCGCCCTCGCGAACCACGCGAGCGCATTGACGCCTTTTTCGCGCTCCTCGCCCGTGACCGTGTAGATGAGGCCTACACCGATTTGGTCAAGGGCACCATTATCGAAGAGCGGGCGGAGGATGTGGAGACCTTGAAGACCCGCACGCAGCGGGCTCTCGATGCCTATGGGATGATTCGCCATTACGAGGTGCTAAGTGAGTTGACGGCTGGCACCTCCCTGCGTCGCTACACCTGCCTGTCGCTCAATGAAGAGCTGCCGTTGCGTTGGCGGTTCTATTTTTACAACAGTGCCCGGGGCTGGAAACTGGTGGATTTGCGAGTGGATGATGGTTTGGTGGAGCTTTTTGAGGAAGCTGGACGACCGGTGGCGCCGCCCCGCAGCGGTGAGTCCAGCCGTCCCTAATCTGTTCGGGCCAGCGCATGAAAGAAAAGACTGCCGAGGCTCCGATTCGTCCGGATTGGGTGCCCGCTGAGGCGGGGCCGGAGTTCACCACCAGCGTTATGCCTGGCGTCGAGACACGTGGTGGGGTTTTTGCCGGAGTGCAACGCTCGCCTGCCGAGGATCCGGATGCGGAGCGCTTAGCGCAGGGTATTCGCGACGGGGAATTGGCCGCCTTGGCGCGTGCGATTACCCTCATTGAGAGCAACGCCCCGCGGCATCGTCCGCTGGCGCGGGAAATTTTACGCAAACTTAGCGATCGCGCGGGACAAGCAATGCGGCTGGGCATCTCCGGGGTGCCGGGTGCGGGGAAGAGCACCTTCATCGAGGCATTGGGAAACTACCTCTGCGATGCCGGGCATCGGGTGGCGGTCTTGGCGGTGGATCCCACCAGTTCCCTCACCGGTGGAAGCATTCTCGGAGACAAAACCCGCATGGAAAAGCTCTCCCGGCGACCGGAGTGTTTCATCCGGCCGTCTCCTTCGGGTGGAGCCCTCGGGGGAGTGACCCGCAAAACCCGCGAAACCATCCTGGCCTGCGAGGCCGCTGGCTACGATATCATTCTTGTTGAGACCGTCGGCGTCGGACAGAGCGAGATTGCCGTGCGCGGGATGGTAGATTGCTTTTTGCTGCTGCTCATTGCCGGGGCGGGGGATGAGCTGCAGGGAATGAAGAAGGGGATCTTTGAAATCGCCGATCTCATTGTGGTCAACAAGGCCGATGGGGATAATCGGGTGCGGGCCGAGGCTACGCGGGCGGAATTTGAGCGCGTGGTGCGCTTTCTCAGTCCGGCGACCGAAGGCTGGGAGCCTCCCGTGCTGACGGCCTCGGCATTGCAAAGCGAAGGGATTGATCGCACTTGGGCGGGTGTGCAGCGCTACCTCGACCAAGTGCGGGCTTCCGGGCAGTTTGCCCAGCGCCGCCGTCGGCAAGCAGTGGAATGGTGGCAGGCCCTCGTCGAGCAGGAGTTGCGCCAACGCTTTTTTGCCCGTCCCGAAGTCGCCGCCACCGCGCGCCGCTTGGAAGCCCAGGTCGGGCAGGGCTTGTTGGCCCCGTCCCTCGCTGCGGAGGAGCTTCTCACCCTGCTCCCTGGCCACGCATGAGCGCTGTTCTCATCGCCTTATTGATCGGAGCCGTCTCGGGTTTTGTCGCCGCACTTTGCGGGGTGGGAGGGGGAATTGTCATGGTGCCGGCCATGGTTTTTTTTCTTGGTTTGCCACAAAAGACCGCCGTGGCGACCTCACTCGGAGCAATCGTCCTGATCGCGCTGGCGGGCACGCTGAAAAACCACAACAACGCGTTGGTAGATTGGAAGGTGGCGGTGGCTTGTGCGGCGGCCGGGGCGGCGGTGGCTTGGTTCGCGGCCGATCTGCTCAAGATGCTGAGCAATGAAATGCTCACCCGGGGCTTTGCCATCCTGATGATTTTAGTAGGGCTGCGGATGCTCTTCGGGAAGTAAGGTTCTTCCTCGCCGGCCGGTGGCTTTCAGCGCAGGCGCGTTGCCAATTCTTTGGCCCACTCGAGTGGCTCTGGCGCGGGAAAGTCGGAAGTGACGGCGACGGTCTGACCTTTTCGAATCGAGTGGAGTATGGCCTCACAGACTTCGACAATATGCGCGGCTTGGCTGCCGGCACAACGGTGGGGACGGTCTTCACGCAGGGCTTGGGCGAGATCGCGGGTGCCCCGGGCGTATTCGATCCCGTGGTAACCAGGGCGCCCCAGAGCCACGCGGCGCATAGGTTTGCCGAGGGGGGCGATTTCCAAGGAGGCATCAAAGACATCCCAGCGACTGAGTCGCAGGGAGCCGAGATCACCATGAATCTCCAAACCGCTCTGGCTCACGGCCCCAGAGACGTAGAAGGACGAAGTCAGCCGGGTGGTGAGGCCTGAGGCGTGTTCGACGACCGCGCTCGACCAGTCCGCGCTCCCCACGGTGAACGGCGTGCCATCTTTGGTGTGCCGATGCGGGTAGAGGATCCCACCACCGGCGAGAACTTTGCGCACCGGACCGAACCACGCCGTGAGCAAGGTGAGGGGGTAAACGGCCACATCGAAGATCGGGCCGACGGCATAGAATGGTGCGGGGTTGGGGTGCCATTCTTCGATCCGCCCCCAGTTGACCTCGGCATAGGCGACTCGCGGCGTGCCAAGGCGGCCAGCTTCCAAATAGGCCCAGGCAGTTTGCTGGGCTTCTCCGAGCCAAGTGGTCGGGGCGCTGCTCAACCGCAGTCCTTTTTCCTCTGCAAGGCGCACCAGGGCGGCAGCCGAGGCCTGATCGGTGGCCAAAGGTTTTTCGGAGTGAACGTGCTTTCCGGCTTCGAGACAGCGCCGTGTGGTTTCGAAGTGCGCGTGGTGGATGGTAAGATTCACGACCACTTCCACCGCTGGGTCAGCCAAGAGCGCCTCCAGGGACTCGTAGGCTTGGAGCTGATTCTGCTGCGCCAAATCCTGTGCTTTGGCCGAGTCGGCGTCAAAGACTCCGACCAGACGCACTTCCGGGTAGCCGGCCAGCTGCCGGACGTAAGCCCAAGCGATGTTGCCGCACCCCAAAAGAGCCATGCCAACCGGAGAAGGTCCCCTTTGGGCCGAGCGATCCGCCAAAAATTGACTGACCAACTCCCGGCCGGCGATACAGCCGGGCCGGGGGTCCGAGTCGAAAGGTTCATGCTCGATGCTGATGCTTCCGCGAAAATCGAGTTCCCGCAGAACTTCCAGACACTCCCGCACCGGAACGATGCCCTGACCGAGCGGGCAGGTAACATGCTCGCCGGAGCGGCGAATATCTTTGAGATGCACCAGGCCGAGACGCGGTGCCAGCTCGCGCAGGGCTTGGTCTACCGGGTAGCCGTGCGTGGCAAACCATCCCGTATCCAAAGCCACTTGCAAAACATCCTCATCCCCCTCGCCCAACTGAGCCAAAACCTCGGCGGGAGATTTTTCCGGATGATTCTCCAACGCCAGAATGAGGCCGAAGTCGCGCAAGGTTTGCACCAACCCGGAGCGATCGGTGGTGAGTAACGGGGTGCTCCCGCCCAGGATGGGAATGTTCAGCGCTGCCGCCAATCGGCAAGAGGCTCGCAGGGCTGGGAGAGTGTCCCCAAAGCCACCCGCCAAGCTGGTGCAGCGAAGGCGCCGCGCGGTGCAGAGTTCTTGGAAAATAGCCACGTGTTCCAAAGTTGCCCACGCAGGATGCAGATGCGCCACCCAGAGATCCAACGCCGTGAATCCTGCCCCGGCGATCTCATCCAACATGACAGCCATGCGCTCGGCATAGGTCTCCAGAGGACGAAAGAAAACCTGCACCTGTTGATCGTAGTGACCCCAGTGCCAGTCGGGTTGGGCCTGATAGCCATTTTGCCGGGCGACAAAATTGGCGGACATAAAAGAGAGGGGGTTCATGGAGGGAGGAAGTAAGTCAGAGGAATGGCGAGAAGGAAAGAGGCCTAATAAAGAAACGTTTCCGCGGGTGGCTCGACCTCCTCCACACTCTCGGCCTGCACCAGAGGAATTTGCCGTCCGCCTTCCACCGGAAAACGGGCCACACCCCGCACCCGCACCCAAGTCATCTCCGGCAAATCGCGCAGGCTCATTCCCGGAGGCAATTCTACCGTAATGCCGAGCGGTCGCCCGTCGGCCGCGCAGCACAGAATGAAAATCCGGATGAGGTGGAAGCGATTTGGGCGGGTTCCTGCCGCATCTTTGGGAAGATATTGCCCCAGGATCTCAATTGCTTTTCCGGCAAAATCACTTTGCAGGGGAGGCTCTTGCGCCGCAAAGAGCAGGTCAATCGTTTCCGCGCGAATGCGTCCTTCTGGGGTGCGGGCGAGATAGCCTGCAGAATCCATGGCGGGATCATTGGCCCAAGGTTCGGCACCCGAGGCACCAGGAAGCGCCGCCGAGCCTCCCAAGCTCCCAAGAGCGGGGAGTTGATCCAACGAGGAGACAATCCCGCGATTCCGAATAGCGGTAGCACCAAATTGGCTAGGGGAAGCCACTGCGCCGATGAGCAGGGGTAGCACCAAAACCAGAGCGGCTCCACTGGCCGTAAGCAAGCTGGGAGGCTGCTCCGGGCACCCGGGATCTCCGCAACACCAAACCGCATCCCGGTGCACCAGCACGATGAAAGCCAGCACTCCCAAAATAATCCCCGTTACCAAAAGCGGACCATGAAAGCTCGGGTGTAGATACGATCCCACCCGGTCGCTGAAGCTGAAGTAAAGCAAGACCACCGACCACACGCAGAGGACGCCTGCCTGCAAAAATCGCAGGACGGTCAAACGCCAGGAGGGCTCTGCTTCCATATAGCTTATTCTTGGTGGTGGGGGTCTGGCAGAGGCAAGAAGTTTTCCCCGACGATCTATCCGGCCCCAGGGGTGGTCAAGGGTTCGGCGGTCGCGGAAAAAATTACGAAGAAAAGTCCCTTCCTCTTGGCAGAGAGGGAATTACAAGGTTTGAGAGCACTGGCAAAAAAATCCCCCCTTGCTCGGAAACAGGTCCGAGGCTACCGTCGGAGAAGCGCTCCAGTGTGCATCGCGATGGTTCTCACCGTCTCCCGAGACTTTCTCTGTGCGCTGCTAAAACACAATTTTGTATGGCAAACGCAATGGTTATGGGCATCGGCGGGGTGGGCTCCGTCATCGGGCAGAAACTTCACGAATATGACTGTTTTGATCGCATCGTTTTGGCGGACATGGATCCACGCTTTGCGCAGCAGCTAGCGGAGCGGACCCCGAATCATCGCTTCGTGATCGAGCAGGCCAATGCCATGCAAACCGATGCGGTGGCGGCTCTGATGCGCAAACACAATGTCTCGGTGACCTGTAATGCCTGTGTCTGCCAGACCAACCACAGCGTGCTAGAGGCCTGCCTGCGTTCCGGCTCGCATTACCTCGACATGGCGGCCGACATCTACTCCGCCCCTGGCGTGAAAAAGCTCGGGAAAAACTCCTTCGAAGCCGAGATTGAGAAGTTTAATCAGCCCTTCCTGGACCGTGGATTGGCCGGCATCCTCTGCATGGGCATGGATCCTGGCGCGGTGAATGTCTTTGCCCGCTGGGCTATGGATCGGCTGGATACGGCCTCCAGCATCCGGGTGCTTGATGCCGATAATGCCGAAGTGCGCGGGTATCGGTTTGCGGTGCTTTTCTCCCCAGAAACCTTTTTTGAAGAACTCGGTGCGGCTCCGTATTACGTGAAGGATGGTCGGGTGGTGGCAGGCAAGCCCTTGGAAACGGAGGTGGAGTGGGTGCGTTTTCCAGAGCCAATCGGCCTGCAAAAAACTTACGCCGTGGCGCACGAGGAAGGAGTAAGTTTGGGGATCTACCCACCGTTCGTCGAAAAAGGCGTGCGCTATTCCGTCTTCAAATACAGCATTTCCGACAAGGTGGTGAATATCGCCAAGTCCTTGGCGCTGCTGAATTTGGATTCCTGGAAAAAAATCAAGGTAGATGGCGTGGAGGTGGCGCCGGTGCGGGTGGCTGCCGCGAGCCTGCCCAAGCCTGCCCAACTCGGAGCCACCGTGGATGGTTATTCCTGTGTAGGCACGGAAGTCCGTGGAACGAAAAATCGCCAGCGCGTGGAGTATTTTGTCTATACCATGGACAGCCACCGGGATACCTACGAGCGCTACGGGTATTCCCTTACGTTGGTGCAAACGGGCATTCCTCCGGCGGTGACCGCCAAATTGTTGGCTACGGGAAAAATCTCAGAACGCGGGGTGATGATGCCCGAGGCTCTGGATCCGGAAGAACTCATGAATAGTTTCACCCGCGAAGGCCTGCCGATTTTCGTGGAAAAACGCGTCGTCGAGCGACTCTAGGCGCAGTCACCTGGGGGGCGGGAGCGGCTCGCGCGAGGAAAATTGCGCCTTGCTCTGTCTGGAGCCTGGGGAGAAACACAGGGACTTCGTTGCAACTTTTCCATGGTTCGTCCTGCTTCTGTTAAATCTCCAGCCCGCGCGGCTGCGCCTGCGGTGCGGCGGCTGGTTTTGCGCGTGGCCTATTGGGGACCGGCTTTTCGGGGCTTTCAGAGCCAGCGGGGTGGGGGAGCGGTGCAGGATGTTCTAGAAGAGGTTTTCCGCAAAATTACTGGACGGCCAACGCGTCTGCATGGGGCTGGCCGCACGGATGCCGGGGTCCATGCCACAGGGCAGGTGGTGCACTTTGATTTGCCCGAGGGTTGGCGGATGACGGCCGCGCAATGGCGTGATGGATTTAATGCCAACTTGCCCCCAACCCTACGCGTGCTGCAGGCGGGCTTCCGTCGGGCTCCGTGGCATGCCCGCTACAGCGCTCTGGAAAAGACCTACGTTTACCGATTGTCCTTTGCGCGGGTGCTGCCCCCCGCTTGGCACCAGACAACCTGGCAGGTATTCCCTGCGCCGGATCTGCAGCGACTGCGCGCCGCATTGGAGATTTTTATTGGAGAGCACAACTTCGCCTCGTTCAGCCCCCGCAAACTGCCAGCGGGCAAATCGGGCGTGCGGTATTTGCGGGAGATTCGGCTGCGGGGGGCGGGAGTGAACTGGCGCGTGGAATTTACCGGAAAGGGCTTTCTTTACAAGATGGTGCGGATGTTGGTTGGGACAGCGGTGGCAGTGGCCAAGGGCAAGCTGGAGCTGCGGCAGTTGCAACAGGCACTGGTCCTGCCAGGCTCGGAACTCTTTTCCTACGTGGCCCCAGCGCATGGTCTTACCTTGCGCAGCGTGCGCTACGCTCCGGGGAGTCATTCCGCGAACGAAGCATGAATACCGAAACCGATTTTTGTCTGGATCTGAGCAGTCCCCTGCACAGCTTGGCGGTCTGTTCCGGAGGAAAAATTCTGGAGGAGTGTTCTTTCCCGGTCGAACGACGCACCACGGGGCCAGTTTTCTCCGTCTGGTATCGTTTGCAGGAGCGGTGGGGAATGCCGACCCGCATCCTCGTCGGGCTGGGGCCGGGTTCCTACAATGGCCTGCGTGCGGCATTGGCCTTGGCCGCTGGCGTGCGCTTGGCCACCGGTGTGCCCGTGCGCGGCATCAGCTCGCTGCTTATCCTGGATCCGCTGCCGACAGGGCGGTTTACTCTGCTTGGAGATGCTCGAGGCGGCACATTTTACCTCGCCCAAGTCGCGGGAAGGCAATTCCTGCGCGAGCCTGTTTTGTTCTCGCCGGAGGAGGCCATCCAGGAGGCACAGCGCATGGAGGATCCGATCTTTCGCCTGGGGCCAAATCCTCTGCTTCGAGCTTGGCCGGAGCTGCGCCCCCGGGCGGCTTGGCTACCCCAGGCAGCTGCGGAAAACTCCACCACCGCCGAGCCCGATCTACCAGCCCCCATCTACCTCAAGCCGCCGCATATTACATTGCCTGGAAATAACTTGCACAAATAATAAGGATTTCTTGGGGTGAGGGTTGCGCCGTCCCGTTAGGCTGCGGTAGGCTTGTCTCCTATGGCCCAGCCTCAGTTTGTTCACCTGCACCTGCATACCGAATACTCTCTCTTGGATGGGTCCATTCGCATCGGGGATTTGATGCAAAAGGCAGTGAGCTTTGGCATGCCAGCGGTGGCCCTCACCGACCACGGCAACCTCTTTGGAGCAGTGGAATTTTTCCAAGCCGCGCAAAAGGCCGGGCTGCGTCCGATTATCGGCTGCGAGGTGTATGTGGCTCCCGGCTCAATGGTGGAAAAAAAGAGTTCCTCGGCCAAGGATGCGGCCTCACATTTCACCTTGCTGGCGCAGACCAATGAAGGCTACCGCAACTTGGTCAAGCTGGTCTCGGCGGCGCATCTGGAGGGATTTTACTACAAGCCGCGGGTGGACCATGAGTTGATGGCTCGGCACAGCAAAGGGCTGGTGGCCCTGAGTGGATGTTTGAAGAGCGAACTGGCGGGCGCGCTTCTGGGCGGGCGCCGGGAGGAAGCGAGGAAAGTCGTCTCTACGTATAGGGAAATTTATGGGCCGGAAAATTTCTTCATCGAGCTGCACGATCATGGTCTCGAAGCCCAGCAGCGCATCAATCCGGAGTTGGTGCGGCTCGCCCGGGATTTTGACCTCGGCTTGGTCGCCGCCAATGATGTGCACTTCCTGGAACGCTCCCACCATGAGGCCCATGATGTGATGATTTGCATCGGCACTGGTGCGAATGTCCACGACGAGAAGCGCCTGCACTACAGTCCGGAACTCTATTTCAAGAGCCCGGAGGAAATGGCGGCCCTTTTCAGCGAAGTTCCCGAAGCCATCACGAATACGCTGCGCATCGCCGAGCGTGTGGAGATGCAGATGGAATTTGGGGTGAACAAGTATCCCGCCTATGAGCCGCCGACGGGTAAAAGCCGGGAGCAGTATCTGCGGGAGCTTTGTCAGCAGGGCCTACGGGAGCGCTATGGGGAGCGCGCGGAGAACGATAAGGAACTACGAAACCGGCTGGAGTATGAGTTGGGAATCATCGAGAAGACCGGTTTTGTCAGTTACTTCCTCATTGTTTGGGACTTCATTGCCTATGCCAAGCGGAAGGGAATTCCGGTGGGGCCAGGGCGTGGCTCGGCGGCCGGTTCGCTGATTGCCTATTGCTTGGGAATTACCGATCTGGACCCGCTGCGGTTCGGGCTTATCTTTGAACGCTTCCTTAACCCCGAGCGGGTGAGCCCACCCGATATTGACGTGGATTTTTGCATGGATCGCCGGGGCGAGGTGATCGAATACGTGCGGCAGAAATACGGAGAGCGAGCAGTTTCGCAGATTGTCACCTTTGGTTCGCTCGGGGCCAAGAGCGTGATCCGGGATGTGGGGCGGGTCATGGGCTTGAGCTATGGGGAAGCGGATCGCTTGGCGCGGCTGATTCCCAACGAACTCAATATCACTTTGGAAAAAGCTGAGACGATGAATCCGGAACTCGCCGAGGCCATCGCCAATGAGCCGGTCACCCGGCAGCTCTGGGACTATGCCCGGCTGCTTGAGGGGCTGAGCCGCAACACCGGGATCCACGCCGCCGGGGTGGTCATCGGGGACCGTCCGCTCGATGAATACATTCCGCTCTGCCGAGGGAAGGACAATGAGGTGGTCACCCAATATGCCATGGGACCCCTGACCGAGCTCGGCATGCTCAAGATGGACTTCCTGGGCCTGAAAACGCTCACCGTGATGGAAGACGCGGTGCGCCTTATCCGGCAAAGGGTCCCGGATTTTTCCCTGGCGAAAATCCCTCCCGACGACCAAGCGGCATTCGATATCTTGAATCGTGGGGAAACGGTCGGGGTCTTCCAGTTGGAAGGCAGCGGCATCACCAACTGCTGCAAGCGTTTCGATGTCCGCTCCCTAGATGACATTATTGACATCTTGGCGCTCTATCGCCCGGGGCCAATGCAATTTATTGACGAATACATTGAGCGCAAAAAGGGCAAAAAAGTGCTCTACGCGCATCCCTTGCTCGAACAAGTCTGCTCCGAAACCTACGGCATCATTGTTTATCAAGAGCAGGTGCAGCGGGCGGCCAACGTCCTCGCCGGCTATTCTCTCGGCCAAGCGGACCTGTTGCGGCGGGCCATGGGTAAGAAAGACAAGGCGAAGATGGATCAGGAACGCGCGAATTTCGTAGCCGGTTGTGAGCGGGTGAATCAAATCCCGCCCGACCAAGCCAATGCGATCTTCGATTTCATCGCGAAGTTTGCCGAGTATGGGTTTAACAAAAGCCATAGTGCTGCCTATGGGCTGATTAGCTACCAGACAGCCTATCTCAAAGCCCACTACCCGGTGGAGTTCATGGCCGGTCTTCTGAGTAACGATCTCGACAAGACCGAGAAAATCTCCGGGATGATCGCCGAGTGCCAGCGCATGGGCATTCAAGTGCTCCCGCCGCAGATCAACCAAAGCGGACTCAAGTTCACCCCGGTGCCCGGAGAAAGGGCCATTCGCTTCGGCTTGGGAGCAATTAAAAACGTCGGCACAGGAGCCATGGAGGAGGCTTTGCGGGAACGGGAAAAAAATGGGCCGTTCAAATCCCTGCAGGATTTTTGTTCCCGATTGGATGCCCGGACGGTGAATCGCAAAATCCTCGAGTCGCTGGTCAAATGCGGAGCCTTCGACGGCTTTGGGCAAAACCGGGCGCAGCTTTTCGCTTCGATCGAAGGAGCGATGGCCGTTGCGGCGGGTGTGCAGCGGGATCGGGCCAGCGGGCAGGTCTCGCTCTTTGGGGAAATGGATTTGGCTCCGGCACCCACGGTCGGCGAAGGTCCCGACGTCGCCCCATGGCCCAAAGCGGAAATGCTCAATTATGAGAAGGAATTACTCGGCTTCTATGTCAGCGGGCATCCACTGGATGAATATGCCGGCTCACTCGAATCGAGCAAAATCACTCCCATCGCCCGCTTGGAAGAGATCGAAGGTAGCTCCACGGTGACCCTTGGAGGGATGATCCTCACGGTGGAGAAAAAATTCGTGAAAAAATCCAGTAGGCCATTTGTGGTTTTCCAACTGGAGGACTTCACTGGATCTTTGGAAATCACGGCGTGGGAGGAAGCAGTGAGCCAGGCGGGGGATTTGCTCCGACCTGGAGCGGTGGTGGCAGTTTCGACCCGGGTCCAAAAGCGAGACGATACGCTGCGGGCTTCCGCGAACAGCTTTACTGCCTTGGAGCCGAAACCTACGCGGCGGCCCGTGGTCTTGCGTTTGGATGGTTCCCGGCTGGAAGAGGGAGATTTGCAACAAGTTCGGGGCTTGGCCGAGCGCTCCCAGGGGAAGCGTCCGCTGATTTTGGAATTTGTCCAGGGTCGAGCGGCCTGCCAGGTGCAAGCCGGCAAAGCCTTTGGGATCGCGGACGAGCGGGAGTTCCGCAAAGCCGTCGGGCAGGCCTTGGGCGACAAGCTGGTGGCCTGAGCGTGGAGAATCCGCCGAAGGTCCTACTTGACCTTGGCGAGCGTCTCTTGCAGGGCGCGAGCCGAGGCTTGTAGGGCGTTGAGCTCCTTGGGCCAGAGTTCCAGCTCCAGAGTCTGAACCACCCCGCGCCTTCCCACAATGGTAGGCACGCTGAGGCAGGTTTTGCGGATGCCGTAAATGCCGTCCACCAGGGAGGATACCGGGAGCAGGCGGTGCCGATCGAGGGCGATGCTCTCCACGACTTCGTTGATAGCCACGCCGACAGCCCAGCCGGCACCGCCCTTGCGGCTGATGACTTCCGCTCCGCTCTTCTGCGTGCGGCTGAAAATTTGGTTTTGCCAGGCCGGGGTGGCGCCGGGGAATTTGAGCAGTGGCAGGCCATCCACCGTGGCTGAGGACCATACTGGCAGCATGCTGTCACCGTGTTCGCCAAGAATCAACGCCCGGACTTGCGTCGGAGGCAGCTTGAGACTCTCCGCGATGAGGGAGCAAAAGCGAGAGGTGTCCAAGACCGTGCCGAGGCCGATCACCTGATGAGCTGGGAGTGCCAGAGTCTGCCCAGCCAGTTGGGTAAGAATGTCCACGGGATTGCTCACCACAAAGATGATCGCCTCGCGCTTGAGCCCGGCCAATTGCAGCTCCGCCAAGATGCCGCGGAAGAGCGAGACATTGCGGTTGATGAGGTCCAGGCGGGATTCATCGGGTTTGCGGCGCAGCCCGGCAGTAATGACGACGATATCCGCCTCGGCACAATCTTTGTAGTTGGCGGCAAAGATGCGTTGGTCCGCGGTGTAGGCTGAGCCGTGCAGGAGATCGAGGGCCTCTCCTTCGCAGGTGGCCTGATTGGCATCCAGGAGGAGGATTTCGCGAACCACACCGCGGATTTGCAGACAATATGCGGCGCAGCTGCCCACGCGCCCTCCGGCCCCAATAATGGCAACTTTCATAAGCGGGAGATTACTTGAGTTTGGCCATAATCTCGTCGGTCACCTTTTGCACCAGAGCTTCCAGCTCGGCATTGGTGGCGTTCACGGGAGCGCTGCAACTTTCCGCTTGGGTGGAACAGCCGCAGGGCCGATCTTGCATTACGGCCCAGGGATCCACCTCGCAGAGCTCGGCAGGTTTGAGGTCGTAGCGCGGGTCTGGCAAACCGAGGGATTTTTTGATTTCCAGGAGTTCGCCCATCTTCTCGCATGGGATCGAGGTGTGTTTAGTCGGGATTTGCAAGGCAATGAAAACCGTCCGGCAGTAGGCGTCGGTGATTTCCATTTTGAAATACGCGTCCTCCACCGAAGTGCCCCAGCAGATGACCCCGTGGTTACCCATGAGGATGGATTGGTGCTTAGCCGCCAGAGGCTCGATGGTCTCGGCCATTTCTTTGCTGCCGGGAGTTTTGTAGGGAGCCATGGCCGCCTTGCCGACGAAAACTTCCCACTCCGGAATGAGCCGCGGAGGAGGTTCGAAGCCCGTGACGGCGAAAGCTGTGGCGTGGACCGGATGGGCGTGGCAGACCGATTTCGCGTTGGGAGCTCCGCGATACACAGCGAGGTGGGTGGTGATTTCGCTGGAACGCTTCCAGGTTCCGGCAATTTGCAAGCCGTCGCCATCCACCATGCAGAGCATGTCCGGGGTCATAAAGCCTTTGCTCACGCCAGTGGGCGTGCAGATGAACTCATTCGGGCCGATGCGTGCGGAAATGTTGCCGCCATTACCGTCGGTATATTCCCGCATCCAGAGCCGCTTGCCCATGTCAATAATCTCCTGCTTGAGCTTCTGGGCCTCGGGGGAGTTGAAGAGTGCGAGGTGCTCCGGGCGATAATCCCGGCCATCGGGAGATTTGGCTCCAGAGGCAGTTGGTGTCGCCGCCGTCAGCGGATTGGGAGCGGTATATTCGCCTTGGAAAACCAAGCGCACGCCGGCGTCGCTCAGAAGATCGCGGGCACCGGGCGTGATTTGCAAGGTGCGGTCATAGCGCAATTCCTTGCTGCCTGTCTGGAGGAATTCCTCTGCGTCTTTGCGGGCAAATACTTTCATACTTTAGGCTTTTGCGGGTTGAGTTGAACGGCCGGGTTCTTCGGCCTGGTAAAAGATGTCGTCGAGCAAGGCGGCACAGTAGGCATCCACCGGAGTGGGCTTGACAAAGGGGCAGGCCGCTTCGCGTCCTTCACTGATGGCAATATTTTGTCCGGTGGCCGCCCCAAGTTCATCATAGACTACGATGGCAGGGTCATAGACCGCCTTACCGGAGAGGGTGTCGGTCTTCCACGGCAGGGTCAGCAGGAGGCGCTCCCCGACGAAGGCGGGATGGCGCACGCCGAGTGTCACGCGACCGATGGCGGTGCCGATTCTCACAGGGCGAGGCTCCTTTCTGGGTCAATGATTCCAAGGATATTCCAGCGGGCCGGGCTGAGGGGATCGCCGACGAGTTCGCGGGATTCAGCTCCATCGCTGGAGATGACCACGCGCTGGTGGATGGCGGCGCCGAGCGGGTCAATGACCAGTTGCGGCGGGCCATCGGGCCGATCATCCAGCCCGATAGGCTGAGCCAACAGCAAGCGTTGCCCCTCCAAGCTGGGGTGCTTGATGGTGCTGGTGGCGTAGCCAAGGATCCGGGCGATGCGCATGGGTGGGAGGAGAGAGCGTTAGAAAAGGTTCAGGGCTTCGACCATCACGCAGCGGCGCGAGCGGGTGAAGGTCATTGGGGTGGTCACGCCTTCGCCGGTCGGCGTGGCGATGGAAAAGGAAAGGAATCCTTCGCCGCCCAGGCCCAGGCCTGTCATGGAGGGGCCATTTTTTACGAAAAGGGTCGTATCCACCTCCTGGGCCATGCGGGTGAGATGGCGGATATTCTGTGAGTGCATGATGGCGGTGTGCTTGTAACCATGCTCGGCCTTGATGGCGGCAGCGATGGCTTCGTCCACGTTTTTCACCCGCACGATGGGAATAAAGGGCATCATTTGCTCTTCTTCGACGAAAAGATGATCCGCCGAGGTTTCACCAAAGAGGAGATCCGTGGAGGCCGGGACCGTTTTGCCGATGGCTTGAGCGAGAACGGACGCATCCGCACCGACGAGCTTTTTATTCAACACAGCATGGGAACAGCCTCCGCCTTGGCCCTCGGGGAAGGTGAAAGCAACTTTCGTGAGCGTTTCGATTTCTTGGGCGTTGAGGCGCACAGCTCCGGCGGCGGAGAGGGCGGCCATGAGCGCGTCGGCGACGCTTTCCACTACGAAGACTTCCTTCTCTCCGATGCAGAGGAGATTGTTGTCGTAAGCAGCGCCTTGGATGATGCTGCGTGCGGCGCGCTCGAGATCGGCGGTCTCGTCCACAACTACAGGCGGGTTGCCGGGCCCGGCACACACGGCGCGTTTTCCGGAGGACATGGCGGCCTTGACGACGGCGGGGCCCCCGGTGACGCAGAGAAGCTTCACGGCCTGGGATTCGCAAAGCACCTTGAAGGTTTGGAGTGTCGGTTGGCGCACGGTGCATAGCAGATCGGCGATGCCCGTCTCGGCGTAGATGGCCCGGTTGTAGGCCTCGACGGCCAGGGCTGCCACTTTGCAGGCACTCGGGTGGGTATTGTAAACCACGCTGTTGCCCGCGGCGAGCATGTTGATGGCATTGCCGGTGAGAGTGGGCACGCTGTGGGTCGAGGGAGTGATGGCCCCGATGACTCCCCAGGGAGCGTGCTCAATGACGGTGAGACCAAAATCGCCGGTGAAGGCTTGGCGCTCCAGAAACTCCACTCCCGGCACCAAATCGCCGCAGATCTTCAGCTTCTCGATTTTGTGTTTCAGGCGGCCAATTTTCGTTTCGTTGAATTCGATCGTGCCCCATTCCTCGGCCTTCTCGACACACATCCGACGAATCACCCCGATGGCCTTTTTGCGGGCCGCAAAGCCGCCATCTTGAAATTGCTGGAAAGCCCGGTGGGCGGCCGCCACGGCGTCCTCCATGCAGTCATAGACACCGAAGCCTCCGCCGGAGGAGGCGCCCGAGGTGACCGCCGCTTGACTGGATTGCAGCCGGGCGAGAACTTCGCTGACAACGCGGGAAACAAATTTTTCGTCCATGCGTAAGAGAGGGAGAGGGATGAGAGTTGCGTGGCGCTATTTGGCGCGGTAGAGCAGGCGGCGATTCAGATCCACAGAATCCACCAGGCCGATGACGACCGCATCTACTGGGGTATCTTTGTTCTCCATGGCCAGACGGGCGGAGCTGCCTTGGACCACCAGCACGACCTCGCCTTCGCCAGCCCCCAGGCTGTCTGTGGCCACGAGGGTACTCTGCCCGGGGCGGAACTCCCGGGCATCCGGTTGGTCAAGGACCAAGGGCCGCACCACCAGAAGTTTACTGCCGGTCATTTTGCTACTTTTCTTCGTGGCAACGACGCTGCCTTCGACGCGAGCGAGGATCATGGGTCAAGATGGGGCGGAGCGTCACCGAGAAGCTCTCTGGGGAGCACTCCGACAAGCGAAATTATTTGCCTTTGGGCAGGACTGCGCCGAGGTCGGCGTTGGGGCGAGCGATGATGCTGGTCGAAACGATTTCGCCGAGCGATTGGGCGCTGGCGCGTCCGGCTTCGACGGCAGCCTTGACGGCGGCGACATCGCCCGTCACGACGGCGGTGACCATGGCATTGCCGACTTGGGTCATGGGGCCGACGAGGGTGACGTTGGCGGACTTGAGCATGGCATCGGTAGCTTCGACGAGGGCGACGAGGCCGCGGGTTTCAATCATTCCTATAGCTTGTTGTGACATAGTGGTGGTGTGGTTGGTTGAGTTTCTGTGGGTGAGGAAAATTTTCAGGAGTATTGGGCCTGGAGTTTTTGGAAAATGCTGCGGGCAATGACGATTTCTTCGTTGGTCGGCAACACCCAAACTTCGATTTTTGAGTCGGGATGGGAAATGAGGGCTTCGGTGGCTTTGGTGGCGAGGTTCTTTTCCTCGTCCAAACGCAGGCCGCAAAAGTCGAGATCGGCGCAGACGCGAGAGCGAACCAAGGGATTATTTTCCCCGATTCCGGCGGTGAAAATGATCGCCTCTGCCCCATTGAGCTCGACCAAAAACTGCCCAAGGTATTTGCGAATGGAGCCGATAAAGACGTCGAGGGCCAGCTGGGCGCGGGGCTGGCCGTTTTCGGCGGCGGCAAGCACATCGCGGATGTCTCCCGAATCGAGTCCGGAAAGCCCTTTGAGCCCCCCTTCCTTGCTCAATTCCGCAGCCGCTTGCTCCGGGCTCAGGCCAAAAGTCTGTAGGACATAGAGCAAGGCGAAGCTATCGAAATCCCCCACGCGATTGTTGTGCGGCAAACCGCTCTGAGCGGTCATGCCCCAGCTGGAATCCTGCGCGACGCCGTTGCGAACGCAAGCCATCGAGGAACTGCCGCCAAGGTGGCAGGTAATGAGCCGGAGCTGGTTAGTGCCTTTGATTTCCGCGAGGCGTTGGCAGACGAAGCGGTGGCTGGCACCGTGAAAACCGGTGCGCAAGACGCCGTATTCCGACTCCCAGCGCTGGGGAATGGCGAAGTGCCGATTGGCCTCGGGCACTTCATCATAAAAGGCCGTTTCGAAGAGCCCGAGGCAGGGAATCTGCGGATAGGCGGCTTGGAATTGCCGCACCGCGTTGATATACGGCGGATTGTGGGCTGGAAAAACGGGGCTGAAAGCCGCCATGGCTTCCAGAACCCGCTCGTTGAAGACCTGGGTGCCGCTGATGCCTCGGGCCATCACGGGCTTGAAGCCGAAGGCCGTGAGTTCCGCAAAGCTCTCCAGAACCCGTCCGGTGAGCTTTTCTTCCACGAGCGCCACCGCCGAGGCGTAGTCCGGGAAATGCCCGGTGCCTTCTTCGGCTGGTTCACTCCCGATGCGGATCGTCCAAGCTGACTGCGGAGAGCCGATGCGGTCCACCCCACCGCGTGCCAAGAGCCGCTCGGTGGGCATCTCGTAAAGCCGGAACTTGAACGAGGTGCTCCCGATATTGGCGACAAGGATGAGCGGGTGGTGGGTCATGGGCTGAAGCTGAGGGCCGGAGATTGCCGCAGAGCGGGGAAATTATTTCGCGGCTTTGGCGGGTGCGGCGGGTTGGAGGAATTTCCCCAAACCGCAGAGCTCTTCGTGCGGGCGCGGGATGACGTGCACGGCGACCACTTCGCCGATCGAGGCCGCAGCCGTGGCTCCGGCTTCGACAGCCGCTTTGACGGCGGCGACATCGCCACGCACAAAGGTGGAGACATTTCCGGAGCCGACTTTTTCCCAGCCGATGAGCTCGACATTGGCAGCTTTGAGCATCGCATCGGTGGCTTCAAATTGGGCCACAAGGCCTTTGGTTTCGATCATTCCTAAAGCTTGTCCAGGCATAGAAGTAGGTTGGTTGAGGTGATTTGAGGGAGAGGAAATCAGGCCGTGAAGAACTTCAGGAGTTCCGGGCTCGGGCGGGCAATGACGTGCGAGGCAACGAGGTTGCCCACGCGGTTGACCGCCTCCCGACCGGCTTCAACAGCGGCTTTGACGCTGCCGACATCGCCGCGCACCACGGTGGTGATGAGGGCGCCCCCGATGGGGATGGATTTGATGAGTTCGACGTTGGCCGCTTTGACCATGGCGTCACTGGCTTCGACCAGGCCGACATAGCCGCGGGTTTCAATGAGTCCGATGGCTTCGTTCATAGGTTTGTAGGGTGTGGATGGTTAGAGGTGAGGGAGGGGAAAGTTTTCAGCGCAGGAGCTCGACCTTGGTGGCGTGCTCGAGGTGGCAGGCGTTGGCTTCGTCGGTATCAATGTGCACCTCCAGGCGCACTTTCGGGTCGTAGCGCACAATGACCTCTTCGAAAGTGATGGTGTTGGCCGGGGAGACGACGCGCAGCTTCATCTGGTCCCCATTTTTCACGCCGTAGAACTCGAGATCCATGGGGCCCATGTGCACGTGCCGGGCGGCGCGAATGACGCCCTTTTTGAGCTCCAACATGCCAGCGGGTCCCATGACGTAAGCTCCGGGAGTGCCTGCAATATCGCCGGAAATGCGGGTGGGAATTTCCAGGCCCAGTTGCACCGCGTCGGTGTAGGCAAGCTCAATTTGCGTGAGGTTCCGGCACGGCCCCAAAATGCGCAGGTTGGGAATGATGCGCTTGCGCGGTCCAATGAGAGTCACCATCTCCTCGGCCGCGAAATAGCCTTCCTGATAGAGCCACTTGTGCACTTTGAGTTGGTGGCCCGGACCAAAAAGCACCTCCAAATCTGCTTGGCTCACGTGCATGTGGCGAGCGGAACTGTTGACCACCAGCAGGGGAGGTTCTCCAACCGGCGCAGGGCGCCCGAGATTCTTGAACAACGATTCGCGGACGAAAGATTCGACCAGGGTGCGCTGCACAGGGGGAAGAGAGGACATGTTGCAGGAGTGGAGAAAGGGATATTCTCAGCTGCCGAAACCGCTGAAAATTTAATGATTGAAGTCGGTCATATAATTTTTTGGAGGGAGGTCAAGCGGGAAAAGCAAAAAAATTTCCGGGGAGGTTTTTTGGGGGGGTGAGGGAGGTTTTATTTGAGGGCCTCGGGGAGCAACGGCTGAAGATTTTTCACGTCCTGCACGGCGTCGCGGTGGCAGATGAGCAGGGCGTCCGGAGTATCCACCACGACGAGGTTTTCCACGCCGCAAAGGGCGATGAGGCGTTGTCCAGAGGAGGGAGCGAGGACGACATTGTGGCGGGAGGCGAGTTGGGCGACCTTTCCGCGCAGGGTGTTGCCATGCTCATCGGCTCCGAGGTGGTCGGGAAGGGCGGTCCAGGAGCCAACATCGTCCCAGTCGAAGCCGGCGTGGACGGCGATGACGCGGCGGGCTTTTTCCAGAATGGCGTAGTCCACGGAGATTTTCGGCAGGGAGGGGAAGTGTTGCGCCAAGAAGGCAGGTAAATTTTCCCTGGGAAGGCTTTCTTGGAAATCGGCCAGCTCGGGGGTGAGACGGCGACATTCGTCGAGGAAGACGGCGCTGCGCCAGAGAAACATCCCTGCGTTCCAAGCGTAGTGGCCAGAGGCGAGATATTCCTCGGCGACGTGGCGCGCCGGCTTTTCCACGAAGCGACGAACTTCCTGCACGCGGGAGCCGTTAGTGCCGATGGGAAGATCCTCGGCCAAGTCAAGGTAGCCAAAGCCGGTGGCGGGATACTTGGGTGGGATGGCCACAGTAACGAGGGCTTCCTCGCGCGCGGCGGCTTCAGCGGCATCGGCGAGGGATTTTTGGAAAGCTGTCACGTCGTGGATCATGGCATCTGCTGGGAAGAAAGCGCAGATGGAGTTGGGGTCGTGGAGGAGGGCGATGCCGTTGGCAAGGGCAATAGCCGGTGCGGTATCGCGTTTCTCCGGCTCGCCGATGAACTGGGTGGCTGGCAGGTCCGGAAGCGCGGCGCGACACGAGTCCAGCTGGCGGTTATTAGTGAGAATGTAGATCTGCTCCGGGGGAACAGCTCCCTGAAAACGCGCCACGGTCTCTTCCAACAAGGTGCGGTCGCTGAGCAGGCGCAGGAGGTGCTTGGGAGTTTCGCGGCGACTCAGGGGCCAGAAGCGCTCGCCGCTGCCCCCCGCGAGGATGAAAACATGCAGGTGGGGAGAACTCATAACGGGTGGGATTCAAGCAAACTGGCGGAAAAAAACCAGCGCGAATCCGACCCCACGCGATGGCTTTTGGCGGCGGGTCAGAAACCCGCTTCCTGCCAGCTATCCCAATCCAGCGGAGCCTGCGGATAGATAACGGTGGTGCTCACAGCGATGCCCCCGCGGGCAGAGAAATCGCCTCGCACGCGCATGCGCCGCGGGCCGCAGGCTTCCACCAAATGATCGAGAATCTGGTTGACGATTTCTTCGTTGAAACTCGGCGTGTGGCGGTAACTGGCGAGGTAGAATTTGAGAGATTTGGTTTCGATGCAGAGGGCGTCCGGTATGTAGCTGATGTGGATGCGGGCGAAATCCGGCTGCCCCGTGACGGGGCAAAGCGAGGTAAAATCGGCAGTAGTGAATTCGATCAGGTAATCGCGCCGGGAACTGCGATTGGGAAAGGTATCGAGAATTTTCGCGCTGGGCTTGGCGGGAGGAGCCCCGGCGGAGCGGCCGAGGAGGCGGAGGGAGCTGGTTTTGGAAGCAGAGGATTTGGCCGGCATGGTTTAAGCCCTCAGCTTGGCATGGCCTGCCAAAGCAGCGCCAAGATGATAAGAAACACCAAGCAGAGAACGACAAATTTGATTTTGCCCTCGCGTTGATGCACTCGCAGGGTGCGACGCGTTTCCCGAACCCCACCCAGATCCCGGCCCCGGTATTGTTTGACTCGTCCGAGATACTCTGCACTGGCGGTGGTGGTGGCTTCAACCCGCTGCAGTGTCCGCTGTTTTTCTTTTTCTTTCTTGACCCGCTCCGGGGCGGATTTGAGGCGTTTTTTGGCTTCTTCGAGCTCCCGTTGCAGAGCCTGCTCTTTCAGCAGGATTTCCCGCTTGGCAGCGGAGAGATTGCTGGGAGTGCGAGGCGAAGACTTCATTGGGCAACAATGGAATCAGGAAAAGAGACAAGGCGGATTAGCGGGGACCAAAGAGGCTAAGCAGCCAGACGATGAGAGCCAAGAGACCCAGGATTTGCAGGGGGAGAGTGAAAGCAAAGCCGCTTTTGAGCCAATAGCCGAAACCGTGTTCGGAGGAGTTGTCCTCGTATTCGAGCTCACCGATCTCGGCCGCGGTGGGGCTGTCGGGAGCTTCAATCATCAGGCGCGCCTGTGCTTTGCTGAAATCCGCTTTGGCCTCTTCCAAGGCGGCGGAAGCCTTGCTCAGTTCTTTGGGAGCTTCGGAAGCCGTCCAAGAATGGGGATGGATATCCTGCAAGACGCGAAGATGGTCCCGGAAATTGCGTCCGATGACTTGCAGCTGCTCGAGCCTGTGGTTGTTCTCCTCCGTCTCACGCTGGATGGAAAGGAGCGCACGCTCGAGTTTCTCCACTAAGGCGGCCCGACCGTTTTCTAATTCTTCTTGACGGCGGCTGAGGTCTTCGAGGCGCTGCTTTTCTTTTTCGATTTGTTCCTGTTTGCGGCGCAGCTCATCAAGCTCGGCACGCGCTCTGCGGACCTCGGACTCCAATTCTTCCTCGCCGTGGCCGGTGGGCAAGTCCAGATACGGCTCTTCTTCGATTGGGGTGCGCGTCGTTTCGTTCGGCATCGCTTCACCTTACTCAGCGACGAATAAAACTCGAAGCAATTTTTTCGGCAAAGTTATTGGCGGAGCCGTGCGGGGCGGAAAAAACCGCGTGCAGGACTGGTAGGAGGGAATTAGGGTTGGGGCTATGCTTAACTGCCGCGCGCTGCGATCCTGGTGGCTGGTTGGTGGCTTCAGCTCGGCCAGCTTGGGCGGCTTCGCGGTTGCGCAGATATCCACCGAGGCCTGGCCAACCACGCCCGTGCAGGCTACCGCGTGGTTTTTGCAGCGGCAGGAGCCACTGTATTTGGAGGATTTCCGCCCGGCGGGGGTGGATCCGGCGCAAGACTTCTTTGCTGATCCACTCTGGCAGAATGACCAAGTGGACCTTTTTTCTGCGGGGGCGAAGCAGCGGCTGCGGGAGCTGGACGAAAAGGTTCGGCCCGCTCGGGAGCAGGAGGGACTGCCCGCACCGGAGCTTGCCGCCCACATTTTGGCCCAGCTAGCTCCATATTCCGATACCCTCGCAAAATTGCAGGAATTGGGGCAGAGGTCCGGAGCGAATCCGGGATGGGATTACGCACGGGGCTATGATGCTCGCCAGCCGCATTTGGAAGCTCTGATGCTGGCGGGGCGGGCTTTGCGTTTGCGCGCCGAAGCGCTGTTGGCCTCCCAGGAACCTGACCGAGCCGCTGCGGATGCCCGGCTGATTTTCCGCTTGGCGCGCTCGGTGCTCGATGAGCCGCAGCTTCTCTCTCTGCTGGTGGCGGTGAATTTACAAGAAATGGGCCGTTGTGTTGTCTGGAGTGGACGGGAAAATTGGCATGAGGGGCAGCGAACCGCGCTAGTCGGGGAGTTGCGGGAAGCCCGGCCAAGCCGTCGGCTGGCGGACGCCTTGCGCGGCGAGCGCGGGGCCTTTAATCATCAGCGCCGTGAAATCGGACGCCTGCAATACCCCGCCATCGCTCGGGCGGCCGAAGAAGCCGGACGGCACTTCCTCGATGCCGAACACCTTTTCTACAACCTCGCCATGCAAATTTGGATTGATGCCTTGGAGCAATCCGGAGGGGCGCTAACCCCGAAGGTGCTCCAGCAAACTCGCGAGGCCATCGAGCTGCTCCGGGCCAAACAGGCGGCAGCAGGGCAGGGGAAGGGGGCTTCACCGCAGGGACAATTCCCGGTCGTGGCCGGCTTGATTGCTCGGGTGCTAGAATATGAGCTGGGGCAAGTCGAGACGGCGGATTTGCTGGAAAACCACCGACCTGTCGCGGCCGTGCGGCCGGCCCGATCACCGTAGCCAGAGGCGGCGGTGGGTTGGCTTAAAGCAAGGTGCCGCGAAGAATAAGCGCGGCCACGTAAAAGTAGATTATGATCCCTGTGACGTCCACAAAGGTGGAAACGAAAGGGGCGCTGGAGGTAGCAGGGTCCAGCCCACAGCGGCGCAAAAGCAGCGGCAGCATGGCCCCAATGAGGGTTCCCCAAAGCACCACCCCAATGAGAGAGGCTCCCACAGCCAGACCGACCATGGGCCAATAGACCGAGAAATGACCCAGGAGTGCCCCTTCGATGGACACGCGCACCCAGCCGATGAGGCCCAAGCTCAGACCGAGCAAAAAGCCTGTGAGCAATTCTCGGCGCAGAACCCTGGCCCAGTCGCGCAATTTGATTTCTCCCGTGGCCATGGCCCGGATGATGAGCGTCGCGGCTTGGGAGCCGGAATTTCCTCCGCTGGCAATGATCAGCGGCAGAAACAATGTCAGCACCAAGGCCTTCTCAATTTCCTCCGAAAAATGAGCTATGGCATTGGCAGTGAGGGTGCCACCAAGGAAAAGAATGATCAACCAAGGCCCCCGTTTGAGGAGCATTTTGGGGATGGTGGTTTCCAAGTAGGGATCATCCAGTTCCGCGCTGCCCCCGACTTTCTGCATTTCCCGCGTGGCCCGTTCCTCCGCCAGATCTAAGACGTCATCCACAGTGACGATGCCAAGCATTTTCCCAGTCGAGCTCACGACGGGCAGGGCGTAGTAGTCGCTGCCGCGGAAGGCCTCCACGGCGGCTTCTTGCGGATCGCCCGCGTAGAGACTGGTGCATCCCCGGCTGGTCAGCTCGATGACTTTTTGTTCCGGGTGCGCCAAGAGAAGCTTGCGGATGCGCAGGTCATCCACCAGTCGCCTCCTTTCATCAGTGATGTAAACGACGTTGATGGTATCGCTATCCGGGGCGTGTTGTCGAATGTAGGCCAGGGCTTCGGCGACGGTCATGTCGGCCCGCAGGGCGACGTAATCGGGCGTCATGAGGCGGCCGATGCTTCCCTTGGGGTAGCCGAGGAGGGTGCGGGCGACTTGGCGTTCTTCCTCGTCGAGGAGTTGCAGGAGCTGCTGTTGAATGCCGGAGGGGAGCTCCTCCAGGAGGGCGGTGCGGTCGTCGGGGGACATCTCGTCGAGGATTCCGGCGACGTCGCGGGTGCCGAGGGCATGGAGCAAGCGCAGTTGGTCTTCGACTTCCAAGTAGTCGAAAGCCTGGGCGGCGACGCGTTTGCTCAGCACCCGGAAGGCCACGGCTTCGTCCTCGTCGGGCAGCGTGGCAAGGATGCGGGCGATATGCACCGGCTCCCAAAGTTGGCAAAACATGCGTAATTCGGAAAACCGCCGATCGGCAATGTAGCGCAGGATTTGCTCGCGGCACTTCTCCACGGAGGCGGCAACCATTTCCTGCGATTCCGTCAAGGTTTCCATGGGGTGGGCGCGGTGGGTGGTGAAGGCAGCGTGAGGACGGGACGGTTTTCTAGACCGTGAGTGGGAAGTCTTTGGAACAGCGCGCGCCGGATGGCAATGCAGAAGATGGCGTCCAAAGAAAAAAACTCCCCGAGTTCGTTCTTCCGATGCGCCGTATTTCCCGGCAAGCTGCGGGCATGTCGGAAGCTATCGGTCGTTTGCAGGAGATTGTCGGGAGGTTGCGTTCCCCGGAAGGATGTCCTTGGGATCGGGAGCAGACGCATGCTAGTCTGCGGGGGGCTTTGTTGGAAGAATGTTACGAGGCGATTGATGCCATCAATCGCGCCGATGACGCCAATCTTTCGGAGGAGCTCGGAGATTTGCTTTTGTTGGTGGTCATGCACGCGCGGATGGGCGAAGAGCGTGGGGCTTTTCAGTTTGATGAGTTGGTGCATGGCGTCTGCGAGAAACTGATCCGTCGGCATCCGCACGTCTTCGGAGAGGCCCGGGCGGCAGATAGCGGGGAAGTCCTCCGGCAGTGGGAGCAGATCAAACGCCGGGAAAAAGGCGGGCGGGCTTCCGTCCTCGACGGTTTAGCGGCTTCGTTGCCGGCCCTGATGCGGGCGCAGGCGGTACAGAAAAAGGCTGGTCGGGTGGGATTTGATTGGGGGGAAATCGGGCCAGTTTTGGACAAGATCGAGGAAGAAGTGCGGGAATTGCGGGTGGTCTTGGCGGATGGGGAGTCGGCTCCAGCGGCCCGGCGGGAGGAGGAGGTGGGCGATCTGCTTTTCTCTGTGGTGAATCTCGCTCGCAAGCTGGGTTTGGAGGCTGAGACCTGCTTGGCGGCCACCACCGCGAAATTCATTCGACGCTTTCAAACTATGGAAGCAGCCTCCGCCGCCTCCGGCCGCAAGATTGAAGAGCTTTCCCTGGCCGAGATGGATGCGTTGTGGGAAGAGGCCAAGCGGCAAGAAAATGCCTGATTCCATGGCACCTTGGGCGGTATTGAATCCCGGAGGGCGCGACCCGACCCAGAGCTGTCCAGAGGGCGGAATTCCTCAGCCCGGGCAAGGTCACGCCCCGGTCAACTTCCATGCCTACGCTTTTTGCACCGGAGGCGGATTCTTCCGGAGTTGGCAGGAAATCCCCGCATCCATGACCCAAGTTCTAATCCTCCTGCGGCGGGACGGCCGGGCGGCCGCCGAAGCCCTGCGGGCGTTACGCGCCCGGGGGCACCGATGCTGGGTTACGGTGAAAGAAGCGGGCTACTTCCAAGTGCAGGAGCAACTGGACCGTCCCGGAATCTGGCAGAAATGGGCCGATGTGGTGGCGTTGGCCGAAGGCGCTCTGGTTCCCACGGAACATCTCCGACCCCTCTTTGCAGCTTTGGGAGCCCGGCGCGTGGAATGGGTGCCCACGCCTTACCCTCTCGAATATCCGGAGTGGAATTTCGCCCGCCCCATAGCTGAGCCGGAAGGCATTTTTCTCGGCACGCGAGAGTTTGCGGTGCCTTCCCGCAGGCACCTCCCAGCCCTACGCCTAGCAGTGCGCCTGGCGGCAGAGACCGGTCGCCCCCTGCGTCTCCTGGACGATGGGTCATGTCCAGGGTGGTTGCGGAGGGAGTTGCGGCAAGAGCCGGTGCGGATGGAATGGATCCGCGCTCCATTGGCTTATCCGGAGTATTTGCAGTTGCTGGCCCAGCACGAAGTGGTCTTTCAACTGGATCGCAGCGGTGTTCCCGGGCAGGTGGCGGGAGATTGTGCGCTGGCTGGCGTTTTGCTGATCGGGGGGGACGGCACCAATGAGAGTCTGCTTTTTAGCGAAACGTGCGGGGTGGGACGAGGGGAGGCGGAATTAGTCGAGTTGGTCCGTCGGGCGCTGCTGGATCTCCCTTGGCGGGAGCAGGCCCTGCGGCGCGTGGCCGAGCGCGGACGAAACCTGCTAAGCTACGCCGCGGGACGTGAGAATCTCGCGGCTTTGGTGGGTGACCAGCTCGAGTAAAATGAAGGTTTGCGCTTTGGAGGGGCTTTGGCAAACTCACCCTCGTGGCTCGCCGCGCGAAAAAATCCGCTCTTCCTCTCCCGGTCCTCCTGCTCTCCCTCTTTGGAATCTTGCTTTTGGTGGCTGTGATTTCCTTCTTCGGGAGCAGGGCTGAACCTTATCGCACCACGGAGCAACTCGATCCCCAGGCTTACCTCGAAAGCTCCAACAGCCTGCGAGGGAACGTTTACAAACTCGAAGCCGAGGTCCTGAACGCCCTTGCGCTCTCTCCCTCGGAAGGGCGTTTGATCTCCATTCGACCTGATTCCGGGCAGGTCTTGCCGCTCTTGGTGCCCAATTCCCTCAACCATCTCAATCTGCAAAAAGGCCAGCGCTTCGTCTTTTTGGTCGAGGTGGATCCCCGTGGTTTGTTGCAAGCGCGCGATCTAACCAAATCGTGAGACGGCGGTTTTTGTGCAAAAGGTCGGCTCGCCGACACCTCGTTGCTTTGGCGCTCTGTTGCCTTGCTTCGGCTCCTTTGCTCCGCTCGCAGAGCCCAGAGGCGGTCAATAATCCGCGACCCGCGGCACCAGCGGCAGACTCAGGATCAGAAAACAATCGCCCGGCTCCGATGCCGGGTAACTTTCTCGGTGGCGACATGCCCTTTTTTGATCCCGGCAGCGAGACGATTTCTTGGGATGGGCGTGTCTGGAACATCAACAACAACCGTGTCTTCCAAGCCCGCTTTGAAAAATACCTCAATGCCCCGGAGGACGACAGCGAGGCGGATCGCCAATACAACCGCATCCTGCAGCGCATCCTGGATCTTTTGGCGCCGCGACGGGTGAGTCCTGTCTCCTTGGATGAGGCCTTCAAGCTCCTGCCGCAGGCCTCAGGTTACGAAATTGACGCCCAGCTCTGCGACGCACTGGCGAATCAGATTCATTCCGCCTGGCAAGCCATGCAATCACGGGAACGCCTGCAGTCTGCCAATCGGGCGCTCGAAGAAGAGCGCAAGCGGCTGGAATGGAATAGCCAGGTCGCAGCCCAACCGAACATGCTCTCCACTGCCCCACGAGGTGAAGCCGCCCAACGCGAATGGCGTGAGCAGCAGCAGCAGGCCCGCGACGCCAAAATGCAGCCCCTGGTGACGCGTTTGGCGGAGGTGAACGCCTTGCTGAAGGCCAATGACGTCAAGCAGGAGGTGAGTCAGTTGCAGGCGAAAATCGAGTTCCAGAGCCTCTTGGTGCAGCTTTTCCTGCAGCGCCGTTTTCAGCACGTGCTGATCGGAACCCGTTTCTACCGGGCGATTTTTACCGAGGGCGAAGGTCAGCTCCAGGTCGGAGAGGATGCCAAGAGCTTCTTTGCCCGCTCCACTGGGATGCCGCCGACTGTTTCCACCGTGGACGCGCTTGCTGGGGAAATGATCCGGGATGTGGCCGAAGGGGTGCGGGCTTTCAATTTCCTGCTTGAGAAAGACGAAATGGAGAGTGCCACCAAGCGACTCGCGGAAACTTTCATTGTGGGCGAATATCTTCCGGAAATTCGCACCTTGCCACGGGATCGAAAACGGCGCGCCTTGGAGTTTGTCCAGCGAAGCAATCAGCTTCTGTCGGCCTTGGAAGTGCGGGATTACACGCTCGCGGAAAAGCTCGTCTCGGAGCTGGCAGTGACGGCCAAGGACTTCGATGCTTCCAAACCGCTCGCGGCCATCGAGACGGCCAAGACGGTCTCGGCCATGCATCTGGCCAAGGCGAAAAATGCTGCCGTGAGTGGAGATCGGGAAACGCTCGAGGCAGAGCTCAAGGCCGCCACGGAAATCTGGCCGCGCAATCCGGCTCTGGCCGAAGTCGCCGACCTCATCTTTTCCCAAGCCGACGTGCAGCAGCGTGCTTTGGTGGACTTCGACCAACTCCTCAGTCAGCGCAACTTCCGCCAGATTTATGACGATCGCGCCCGTTTCATCGCCGCCACGGCTCTTGATCCCCAGCGCGAGCAACAGCTGCGAGAAGTCCTGGAGCAGATGATGCTCATCGAAGGGGCCATTCTCCGGGCCCAGGAAGTGGAGAAGCGTGGCGATCCTTACGGGGCTTGGGAAAGTGCCGAACGGGCCTATCTGCAGTTTCCCGATGATAGTAAACTCAATCAACTGCGCGCGGATCTTACGACTCAAGCCGCGGATTTCGTGCGGCAACTGCGCACCGCTGGCGATCTGGAAAAACGGCAGCAACTCGGTTCCAGTCTGGCGTGGTATTTGGCGGCCCAGCAGAGTTACCCGGCGAGTGAATTTGCCCGCGAGGGAATTGCCCGCACGGTTTCGCAACTGCTGCCAGACGCCCAGTGAATCTCCCGGCGATTGCTTCGGAGCGTTCCATGGGGCTGGAAGGCACAATAACCGAAGGCTTCGGCGGGCCGCAACGGAGACCTTCTTTGCTCGATTACGCCCGCCAGATTTTGGCGATCGCTTGTTTTTACCTCGGAGGTGTGGGCATCACAATTGTTGCACTCCTCGTGCCAGCCACCCGGCGACCCGGACGGCAACATTGGCAGCAAGCTCGGCGGCGACTGGTGCGAGTTTTACAGGCCTTTTTTGACCGTCTGCAAAAGGCGAGGCTCTTGCTTATTGAAGATCATACCTCCCAAGGTCCAGCGCTGCCGGCGGGGACTTTGCTGGTGGCCAACCACCCCGGCTTATTCGATGCGCTTCTGATTCTCTGCCGCTGGCCGGATTCTTCATGTGTCATGCGTGCCGAATTTATGCGCCATGCGGCGTTTCAAGGTGCTGCCCGGGCCTGCGGATTTTTGCCGAATGATGTCGGGGTAGATTTCGTGCGCGAGGCCGTGGCGCGGCTGCGTCAGGGAGAGAATCTCATCATCTTTCCCGAAGGCACGCGCACGTTGTATGGCGGTCCCCTGTTGCCGTTCAAAAGGGGCTTTGCCTTGGTCGCCCGGAAAAGCGGGGCACCGATTCAGACGCTCTTGCTGGAGCATCGGGGAGATTTTTTACGCAAGGGAGGCAAGCTTTGGCGCCCTTCGTGGCTTCCTTTGCAAATTCGCCTGCGGCGGGGACGTTTCTTTAGCCGCGAGGAAGTGCGATGCTCCACCTCGACTGAGGAGCTGGCCAAGCGTATCGAGGACTATTTTCACCACGCCCTGCCCACCGGAGGGTTTGCTCCATGAAGTCCCTCACTGCGGGTGTAGTGGTGTTGCCGAGCTACAATAGCGGGCCGCAACTTCTGCGCACCGTCTGCGGAGCCTTGCGACAGCACCAGCCAGTGTGGGTGGTGAGCGATGGCTCGACGGACGGAAGCGATGACTCTTTGCAAGCCGAGCTGCGCGGAGAGCCGGGGTGGGAGCTTTTCCGGCACGCGCAGAATCAGGGCAAAGGGGCTTGCGTGCTCACGGCGTTGGACGAAGCCGAGCGGCGAGGGCTGAGATGGGCTCTGGTCATGGATGCCGATGGACAGCACCCGGCCGCGAACATTCCCCAGTTCTTCGAACTCGCTTGGAAAAATCCTGATGCCATGATTCTGGGGGTGCCCATCTTTGGCCCGGAGGCTCCCCGCGAGCGTGTCTTTGGCCGCAAAGTGGGCAACACACTTGCTCAGTTGAACACCCTCTGGGGCGGCATCGGAGACTCGCTGTTTGGTTTTCGCGTCTATCCTGTTCAGGCCACGCGGAGGATTCTCCATTCCATTTCCACCGCGCGCCGATTTGATTTCGATACCGAGATTGCTATCCGCTTGGTGTGGGCGGGAGTTCGGCCGATCAATGTGCCGGTGCCAGTCTTTTATCCTCCGCGTTCCCAAGGAGGCGTGACTCACTTCAACTATCTGCGCGATAATTGGCTCTTGGCTCGGACACATCTTCGGCTTTTTGCTGGGATGCTTCTGCGGTTGCCGCAGCTTTTATTCCGGAGGTGGGCCGCCCGAGGAAAATCCCACAGCCCAACGTAAGCAGACAGGTCACGGGATAAAGCCAGGCGAAGCTAATAGGTGGGCGCCAGGCTGTGGCTTGAGCGGAAGTGATCCAGCCGAATTCCACCAGCAGATTGTAAAGGTCCGGTCGCACCCACAGAACGAGCAGTATGGACAGGATGCTGCCGATAATAATCCCGCGCAAGTCGCGCTGCCACGGCCCCAGAGCCAGTAGGAAAGCCCCGAGCATCGGACCATAGGTATAGGCCACCATGCCGAAGGCCAGCTTCACAAGATTGATCTCGCCCCGGATAGCCTGCAACCCAATCGCCACTCCCACTAAAATGACTCCCCAGGCCAGCACCGCCCAGCGGGATTGCCGCAGCAAGTTTTTTTGTTCTACCGCATCCAGGCCGGTACGGCCGTGCCAAAGAGAGAGCGAAGTTTGTGAGAGTGCCGCCAAGGCGGAATCCAAACTGGAAATCGCGGCCGCGAAGGCCCCGGCTAAAATCAAGCCACTAATCCCTGGCGGCAGCACCGTGGTGATCCATACGGGAAAAACGGAGTCGGTATCCTCGGCGAAAAGCGCCGCTTCGTCCGCGCTGGGGGGATTTTGCTGATAGTAAACGTAAAGCCCGGCACCGACCAAGAGCATCAGATAGGTTACCGCTAGCGAGAGGCTGCTGAAAATAATGGCCTTTGAGGCTTCGCGCGCGTTGCGGCAGCAAAACATCCTCTGGGCATTGAGTTGGTCGGTCCCGAAGGCGGCCAAGTTTTGCACCGGCATGGCCAGAAGACCGACCCAGAGCGTGAATAGCGCGTTGGGATCTGTGGAAAGGTTGAGCAGTCGGGTTTTTCCCGCCGCGGCTGCTTCGGTAAATAGCCCCTCCAACCCACCGTGAATGTAACCCACCAAGACCCCGAGCGCTAAAAGGGCCCCGCCAATAAAAATGAAAAACTGAATAACATCCGTCCAGATGACGGTGGTCATCCCTCCCATCCATGTCCAGAGAACGGCGAAGGCTCCAATGATCGCGATGCAGGCGGGAAAAGGCAGACCCGTAACGGTCCAGAGAATCAGCGCAGTGACGAGGAGCCGCACGCTCTGCCCAAGCACGGAGCCAATAAAAAACAAGCACGTGGTGAAAGCTCGCGTGCCGGGCCCGAGACGGCTTTGCATGTAATCGTAGGGGCTGAAAATCCCCCGCGCATAGAACACGCGCACGAAGTAAATCCCCACAATCAAGCGGGCGATGAGGGAGCCGATGCCCCACTGCAAATAGGTGAAATCCCCTCCAGCGGCGAAGACCATCCCTGGCACCCCGACGAAGGTGATGGCACTGATTTCCGTGGCGATGATCGAGCCGCAAACGGCTGGCCAAGGCAGGGAGCGCCCTGCAAGGAAAAAATCACCGATCGTAGCTTGGCGCCCGCGCAAGGCGTGGCCGATCCAAGTGGTCAGCCCCAAGTAGAGGGCCAGAACCAGCCAATCAATCCAGAGAAAATGGGTCGCCACGCCGGTGGCGCCTGCGACCAGCGGAGTCATCAGGTGTATTTGAGCACCTCTTCGATGGTTGTATCCCCATCGTAGATACTGCGCAGGCCATCTTCCCGGATGGAAATCATGCCCTGCTCTAAAGCCTTCTGGCGCAAGACCACTCCCGGCGCCCGCTCGTTAATCAACTCCCGTAGGGCGTCGGTAATTTTCAACAGCTCGTAAATGCCTTTCCGGCCGCGGTAGCCGGTCTGGTTGCATACTTCGCAGCCCTTGCCGTAGTAGAAGTTTTTATCTCCGATGTCGAAAGCGGAGAGGCCGAGCTGCTGAAGCACCGCTTCGGTGGGTTCGTAGGACGTGAGGCAGGCCTTGCAAATGCGGCGAATCAGGCGCTGCGCCAAGACACATTCCAAGGACGCAGAAATGAGAAACGGCTCCACTCCCATATCCACCAGGCGGGTGACCGCACCAGTGGAGTCGTTGGTGTGCAGAGTGGTGAAAACCAAGTGCCCAGTGAGGGAGGCCTGAATGGCAATTTGCGCGGTATCAATGTCGCGCGTTTCTCCCACCATGATGCGGTCGGGATCTTGGCGCAAAAAGGCCCGCAGGAGCCGGGCGAACGTCAGGCCGATGTTTTCATTTACCGCCGTCTGAATGATTCCATCAATCTCATACTCGACCGGGTCCTCGGCCGTGAGGAGTTTGATATCTATGGTGTTGATTTTGCGCAGGCAGGAATAAAGCGTGGTCGTTTTGCCGGAACCGGTGGGCCCAGTAACAATGAAAATCCCGCTGGGTTTTTCGATGACTTCGCAGATGTAATCGTAAATATAGTCCGGCATCCCAAGCGTTTCGAGATCGAGATTGACCGCCGAACGATCCAGGACGCGCAGCACGACGCTTTCACCAAAAGATGTCGGCAAGGTGGAAACGCGCAGGTCCACTGGCTTGCCATTGATCACCCGCTGGATCCGTCCGTCCTGGGGAAGGCGACGCTCGGCGATGTTCAAATTCGACATGACCTTGACGCGGGAAATCACCGGCAGCGCCAAGTGCCGCGGTGGTGGGTCCATTTCGTAGAGGGCTCCATCCACCCGGTAGCGGATCTTGAATTCCGTTTCGAAGGGCTCGAGGTGAATGTCGCTGGCCCGGGCTTGGATGGCCTTGTCGAGAATCAGATCCACGAAGCGAATGATCGGAGTGGCGTTGGCTTCGGCGGCGATTTGCTGGGTGTTGATTTCCTCCGAGAACCCTTCGTCGAGGGTTATTTGCACGCCATCGCCAAGTTGGGCCAGGATTTCATCCATGCTGGAGGATTCCGATCCATAGTTCTCGTCGATGAGGGCCTTGACTTTTGAACGCGGGCAGACACAGGTCTGGATGTCTCGATTCAGAGCAAAGCGCAGATCCTCACTGGCCTGGGCATTGAAGGGATCCTCAAAGGCCACCAAAATCGTGTTGCCTTCAGCCGCGATGGGAAGGACGCGGTGCAGTCGAGCCAGTCCCGTCGGGATCAAGTGCAGCACGGAGGCGTCAGGCACAAAATCCACCAGGTTGTGATAATCCACGCCTAAGGCTTCTGCGATGGCGGAGAAAAGGGCGTCCTCGCCAATCACTCCATTGGCGGCTAGGAGGGTATCAATCGGTTGGCCATCGCGTTCCGCAGCCTGAGCATACTGCTCTGCCAGCTCCGGCGTGAGGACGCCACATTCAACAAGGAAGTCTGTGGTTTGCTTTGCGTTCATCGGGGAAAATTAGTTGGCGTCTCCCATGGTGGTGGAAATGACTTCCTCGGCGGTGGTCAGGCCGGCGAGAACCTTGCGCACCCCATCTTCCCGCAAGGTGCGCATACCGAGTTCCCGCGCGCGCTGGCGGATTTGAATCGCCGTGGCATTGTTGATGATCAGGTGGCGGACCTCATCGTCCACCACGAAGACCTCGAAAATGCCCAGACGTCCGCGATAACCCTTGCCTTTGCAACTATCACAGCCGTTGGCGCGCATGGGAGTGGAGCCCTCCAACATTCGCGCATCCATGCGCAGAGTCCGCATCTCATATTCTGTCAGTTCCCCGGGGCTTTTGCATTGCGAACACAACTTGCGCACCAGGCGTTGAGCCATGACCGCCCGAAGGGCACTCGCCACCAGGAATGGCTTCACGCCAATGTCCACCAAGCGGGAGACCGTGCTGGTGGAGTCATTGGTGTGCAAGGTGGAAAGCACCAAGTGCCCGGTGAGAGAGGCGTTGATGGCGATATTGGCCGTCTCCAAGTCACGAATTTCCCCGATCATAATAATGTTCGGGGCTTGGCGCAGTATCGAACGAAGCGCTGCGGGAAAGGTCATTCCGATGCTGGCTTTGACCTGCACCTGGTTGATCCCGGTCATTTGATACTCCACCGGATCTTCGACCGTGATGAGCTTGCGGTCCGGTTTGTTCAAGTAATTCAAGCAGGCATAAAGTGTGGTGGTCTTGCCAGAGCCAGTGGGCCCGGTGACGAGGATGATCCCATCGGGCAGACCAATGAGCGACTCAAACTTCGCTTGGTCGTCGCTGAGGAAGCCCAGCTCGGGCAGGCCGAGCATAAGGGCAGATTTATCGAGAATACGCATCACCACGCTCTCCCCATGCACCGTGGGAATAATGGAAACCCGCAGGTCAATGGCCTTGTCGCCGAGTTTGATTTGGATGCGGCCGTCTTGCGGCAAGCGCTTTTCCGCGATGCTCATTGTCTGCGTCATGATTTTTAGACGGCTGATGATGGCGCTATGGAGCTTGCGTGGGGGGCTGGGCATTTCCTGGAGCACGCCGTCAATGCGGAAGCGCACGCGGAATTTCTTCTCCAAGGGTTCCAAATGGATATCGCTGGCGCGGCTGCGATAGGCCTCCAGGAGCATGGTGGAAACCATTTTGATGACCGGCGCATCATCGGTGCCGGTATCGTCCTCCTCTGCTCCCTCACCTCCCATGACCTCCAGCCCTTCGCCCAATTCTTTCAGCAGACCGGCGGACTCGCTGTCGGGGCTCTCGTAGTATTTCTTCAGCGCTTCTTCAATTTGTTCTTTGGTGGCGCAGACGTATTCCACGTGGCGCTGCAGGAGGTGGTTGAGCGCGTCGAAGGAATCGAAGTCCATCGGATCGGCCACGGCAATGACGAGAGATTCGTCGCGTTCTTGCACCGGAATGGCGTGGTAGCGGTAGGCGTTTTCCGCCGAGAGGAGCTTGGTCAGGCGTGGTTCGGGAACCACTTGGTGCAGATCCACGAATTCGAGACCATTTTGCGCGGCCAGAGTCCGGGAGACATCCTCTTCGGTGAGGACGCCCTCTTCCATAAGCGACTGCACGACCTGCCCGGGGGCACGGGCTTTGGCGGCTTCGATCTGGCTGCGGGTGATGACCCCCACGTCTTGGAGGACCTCGAGGATGTATTCTTCGTTGAGAGCCACAGGGAGAAAAAGGCGGAAACTAGGAGTTGGAGACGGTTTCGGTCAATGGGGAAGCGGGGGATTTTGCCGCTGGGGACTCGAGAAAAACCCCGATGCGGCGGAACTTGTTGTAGCGTTCCTCCAGCAACTTGGGAATCGGCACTTTTTGCAAATCGCGCAAGGCTCGCAAAAGGGCCCCGCGCAAATTGGTCGCGGCCCCAGCCCAGTCATAATGGGCACCTCCAGTTGGCTCGCCGACCACTTCGTCAATTACTCCCAGTTTGAGCAACTCTCCGGCGTTGAGCTTGAGGGCTTCAGCGGCCTCTGGGGCATGTTTGCGGTGTTTCCACAGGATGGCCGCACAGCCCTCGGGGCTGATCACCGAGTAGTAAGCATTTTCCAGCATCATCACGCGGTCGGCCACCCCGATGCCCAGTGCCCCTCCGGAGCCGCCTTCACCAATTACCACCGCAACAATCGGAACCTCCAGGAGCATCATTTCCCGCAAATTCACCGCGATCGCTTCGGCGATGTGTCGCTCCTCAGCACCTATCCCGGGGAAGGCGCCGGGAGTATCAATGAAGCACAAAATCGGAAGCCGGAATTTGTTGGCCAGGCGCATGAGTCGCAAAGCTTTGCGATATCCCTCTGGGTGAGGACTGCCGAAGTTGCGCAGGACATTTTCCTTGGTATTGCGTCCTTTCTGTTGGCCGATAACAACGCAACGCATGCCATCCAGTGTGGCCAAGCCCCCCGGCATGGAGAGATCATCGCCATACAGCCGGTCCCCATGCAGCTCGACAAAGTCCGAAAACAGCGCTTCCAAGTAGTCGAGGAAAAAGGGCCGCGCGGTGTGCCGGGCAATTTGTACCCGCTGCCAGGCGGTGAGGTTTTGGTAGATCTGGTTGCGCAGGGCGGTAAGCTTCTCCCGCATCGCCCGCACCTCCGGATCAAGATCCAGCTCTTGTTCCCGGAATTGCTTCTTCATTTCCTCCAGCCGAGTTTCCAACTCGAGGATGGGTTTTTCGAAGTCCAGGGGATAGGGAGTGGGTGTGCTCATAAGGCGGGAGTATTACTCGATCGAAACCGGGGTGCCCTTTTTGACCAACAAAAAAAGCTCGCGCAAGTCTGCCCTATCGAGCAGCAGCCCCGTTGGCATCGCAGGCAGGCGGGCGGGGTCATCGCTGGGCGGTGGCAGCTCCTCGATTTGCAACCCTTGACGCTCCAAGGCAATGGTGCGCTCCGCGCTGGCGTAACCCGGAGAACCAAAAGCCACCCGGGCTCCATTTTGTGTGACAAAGCGTTCCCGCACAGCCGTTTCGCCTTTTCCCGGGGTGGGAATGCCGGAGACCGTCAAGGGATAAACCATGAGCAATTCTTCAACTACGGCTGGGGTGTCCACGCCCGCGTTGCCTGCAGGTAATGTCCCGCCGCGAACTTCCAGGAGGCCAGCCTCCGGGCGCAGCACCAAGCGCACCTCGGTATTTGGAACCAGCAAGGTCTGGCCGACTTGCAGTTCGTGTCCCAGCAGGTTGTTCACTTTGAGAATCCAATCCGGATTCACTTTCAACCGACTGGAAATTCGTGCCAAGGAATCTCCACTCACGACAGTGTAGCTCGTCTTGCCGTCCGGGTAATCATTTGTAAAGAGCAGTCTCCTTGCCGCGTTATTTAGGGCTTGCAAGGCTTCGGGGGCGTGCGGGCTTTGCGGGTAAGTAGAGAGAAATTGCCGTAGGGCGGCCAGGGAAATTGGGGCCTCCGCAGAGGAGATTTGCCGGCTGACTTCTTCCCAAGCGGCGATACTCGGGTCCGGGGGGGCGGGTTGGTTGGCGATTTCTTCTTCCAGTGCCAACTCGCGTTGTGGCTTCCAAACGAAATAATCTATCGCCCAATACGTGCCGACGCCGATGGTCGCCAAAAGCAGCAAGAGGACGAAAATAAGGATCGCACGCAACATAGCCGGACTCAAACGCGCCGCATGCTACAGCAAACCGCGCTTCTGCCAATCCTCCAGATTGCTCCCGGAAGAGCGGCGAATCACCTCCGAAGTAAACTTCAACAGGCAGACCTCCCAGGCATCATCCACCCCGGCGATTAAGGCCGTCTCCGTATCATCCGTTGCCCGCAAGTCCGCTTCCAATTTTCCCAAGACCGACTCCACCGGCTCGTGCACCAGGTATTCCTCGACCTCTTTTTTCCGTAAGGTGAATCCGTAGCGGAGGATTTTCACTAAATCCGAATGACTCTCCAGCCAGTTAGCAAACCCCCGGGCCTGCTCCCCAAAGCCCTCCAGCAGCATTTTATGGAAATGTTGCGGAGCGACGATGCGTGGACGCTCCGCCTCAATTGCACCATCGCGCACCCGCACCGCATGGGCCTGATCCATAAGTTCCGTAACCAAGAGAAAGCGAAAGGTCGTGGTGCCGAAGGTCTCGATTCGGCGTTCCGGCTCCCGCAAAACCCGTGTGTTCTCCAAAGCATACTGAAAGTCATCCGCGCTGACCATTGGCAGAAACTAACCCTCCAAGCCCTTCTTGGCCACGGTTTTGTTTTTTTCGATCCGGAAATGCGCAAAGCCCTCCTGCAGGAGCGGTTTTCCGCGGCCGGGGGGAACCAAGCGACCAATCGCGGTGAGTGGAGCAGGGTGTGCAGCCGCTTTCCACTGCTCCAATAAACGTTTGGCGGCATCTTCTGGCACGGTGAGAAGGAGTTCGTAGTCTTCCCCATCCCCCAACGCTTGCTCCACTGACACGCCCCGATGCCGGGGGAGCTTTTTTTCCTCCAGGAAGTAGTCGCACCCGCTCGCGGCTGCCAAGCGCGGTAAATCTTCCGCCAATCCATCGCTGAGGTCCATCAAGGCTGTGGGGCGAATTGTCGGGGGCAGTTGGGCCAGCCACTGGGCCTCTGGCAACCGGGGCCGAAAGCGCAAGTGCCGCCCAGAGGCAAAGCTTCCCCCTAAGCGCCCAGTGACAAAAACAATCTCTCCGGGAGAGCCGCCGGAGCGCAAAATCGGCCCCGGGGTCGCCGGGCCAACCAAAGAGAGATTGAGAAAAATCGAGCCTGGAGATCGGCTGGTCTCTCCCCCGGTGAGGCTAATACCAAAATGCCTCGCCGTCTGCCGAAGCCCCACGTAGATCTGACGCAGATAAGCCACCGGCAAGTCTTCCGGCACTGCAATCGTTACCAAAGCCCAACGCGGGGTGCCCGCCATCGCGGCAAAATCACTCACACAGCGGGCCAGGGCTTTGTGTCCTACCCAGCGGGCGGGCATTTCCCGCAGAAAATGCACCCCTTCCAGCAGACAGTCCGTTTTCAGCAACCATTTTTCACCGTTCGCGGCCCTCACCACCGCGCAATCATCCCCTGGTCCCACTTCAACATCCGGCCCCTGGGGAAGGCCTCGCAGCAAGCTCCGGACCAAGGCATCTTCGCTCCAATGCCCGACGTGTGGCCCATTCATTGCACCCACTCCGGCCAGAAGACCGCCACCAAGACGGAGGCTCCATTGAAGATGGCATGCATCACCACGGGAACCCAAAGGGAGCCCGTGCGTTCGTAGATCACTGCCAGCAACAGTCCGAGGAGAGCCAACCCAGCAAACGAGGGTAGGTGCCCATGGATGCCGGCGAAGACCAGCGTGCTGATCCCCAGTGCCCACCAACGACCACAGCATTGCCGCAACACGCCGTAAAAATATCCCCGGAAAAGAAACTCTTCCGCGACGGGCGCCACCAGGACAGCCACAAAAATCACGGGCAGCCGATCGGTCCATGTCTCGCTTTGCAGCAAAAACTGCACGATGGGTTGGGCCTCCGGTTTTCCACCAAGCAGGTAGGAAGAAATTTGCGCCAGATAAATGAGCGGGTAGCAGAGCATGAGTCCGCCCATGCCGAGAATCATCCCGCGTCCGAGAGAGATCCTGCGGAGCCCAAAAAGTTCCAGCGGCGAGAGCCCGCGAAAAACCAGCTGGGTCACTAGCCCCGTGACTAGGACGATGTAGAAAGTTCCCGCCTGCCAGATCGCCGCAGCGGTGAGAGGTCCCTGGGGCTGCCGGCTGGCCGCCAGGATTGAGGTCAACAGGAACAACACTGTGCCGCCGATGATCCAATAATCGGCCACGCGGTATTTTTCGCTGACAATATTGTCAAATGGCTGCAATCGTAGAAAACGAATTTGCCGCTGCAAAAAGCCCAGTCCTAGGACCGCACCCGCGAGCCAAAAGAATAATGAGAACGGCAACTCCACCATGGACCTTGCGCGGCAAACTCAGTCAGATCCCAGGCCCCAGACAAATTCGATTTCCTGGCGGATATCAGGATGCAAGCTCCAGTGCACCGGGCAAGCCCGTGAGGCCTTCTCCAATAGCTCTCGTTTAGGATGATCCGCCGAGAGATCAATTTCCAGGCGCACGCGGATTTCTGCGATGCGTCGCGGAGAATCGGTGGACATGATTTTTTGCACCCTCGCCCGACTTCGCCCAAGATCAATACCATGTCGGCGTGCGACAATCCCGAGGATCGTTAGCATGCAAAGGCCGAGGGAAGTGGCGGCCAGATCCGTGGGGGAAAATGATTCCCCTCGGCCCTCATTGTCCACAGGAGCATCGGTGATAATCCTGACTCCCGAAGGTCCATGCACCGCCTCGCAGCGCAGGTCACCCAGATATTGAATGTCAATCTCTACCATAGAATGTTTGTTACAAAATAACCGGTTGCCCCGGCTCCGGGATGACCACCCGAGTATCCGGCAGCTCCCGCGCCAGCTCACCGGCAAACCAATCAATCGCCGGACGATCCCCGTGCACCAGGACAATGGTCTGAGGCCGCAGACGCAGGGCGTAGCTTAGCAGACTTTCCCGGCTGGCATGAGCACTGAAATTGAACTCTTCGACCCGGCAGCGCAACTCCAGCGGGGCCTGATCTCGCGCCAGTTGCACCGGTGCGCCACGCTCGGTGCGGCGCAGGATTCCAGCTGGGGACTCGGGATCGGAATACCCCACAAAGATAAGTCGCTGCCGCGGATCTTCTAAAATCCGCCGAGCGAAGATATTGGAGAGGGTATTCTCCGTCATCATGCCGCTGGAGAGGGCAAAGATGCAGCGTTTGCGCGGACGGAGTGACTCGATGTCCCGGCCCGATACCACATACGGAGCTACTTCTTGCAAGAGTTGCAACTCCGGTTGTTTACGTCCCACCCCACGGGCAAATGCATCGTAGATTTCCGTGATCTTGGTGCTCAGCCCCCCGATGTAGATCGGCACATGCGGGAGCTCTCCCGAGAGTTTCAACTCCCAAAGCATCGCCAGAAGCTCTTGCGTTTTGCCCAAAGCAAAAACAGGTATGGTGGCTGAGGATTCCTCCGCCAAAGCCTCGTGAATCACGCGCGCCAGCCGCAGCTTCTCCTTCTCCCGGCTGTATTCCGGGCTTTGCGGCGCATCCCCGCGGGTTGTTTCCATCATCAGGATGTCCACGCCTTCGAGCGGGAAATCTGCTGGAGCCATCAGGGTCTGGCCCTCCAAATGCACATCCCCGGTATAGAAAAACGTTCGCCCTTCCGCCCGCACCATTACCCCCACGCTGCCCAAGATATGACCGGCGGGGTAAAATTCCAGCGTTACCCCCTCTGTTCCCCCCGAGGAGCGCTCTCCCGTGAGATCAATCGGAGTCCGTAACGAAGTGCGCCGCCACTGACTCCGGCTCAGCTCCACCCCACGATGCGTGAACAGCGGCGCTGCCGCCGAGGTGTTGTCTTCTCGTTGGCGTTGCATGACGTTGACGCTGTTGTGCAGCATGATGTCGGCGATCCGGTCCGTCTCCCACGTCATGTGCACCGGCATTTCGGGAAAACTGCGTGTCAGGCATGGTAAACTGCCCACGTGGTCCTGGTGGGCGTGGGTGATAACGGTGGCAGCAGGAGATTGGTCTCCGATCAACCCGAAATCTGGCAAGGCGGCAGGGCCCTCCAGTTTGGGGTGCAGCCCAGCATCGAGGAGCAGGGTTTTCCCGCCGACGCGCAGCCGGTAGCTATTGGCCCCGATCCCGATTTCGCGGGTCAAATTCGTCAACTCCATGCGGCCCACGTTGGCAGAAGCCCCTGGGCCAAGCAATGGGAAACCCGCCTTATTCCTGTTCAGCCCCCAGGAGAAAAATCTCCGTCGCAAAAACTTCACACTTGCCTCAGCCGAGTTCATTCGGCAGGTTTCTTCTCTCCCATTGCTCGGGTGGTGAAATGGCAGACACGTACGTTTGAGGGGCGTATGCCGCAAGGCATGGGGGTTCAAGTCCCCCCCCGAGCACTCCTCCTAAATTAATTGGCCCCACAATCCAGACGCTCTCTGCCAAGAAAATGCGAAACAGGTGAAATAAGCCCTGCTTTAGAGGCACCTTTATGGTGTCTGAATGCTCGGCCTCTATGGACACCAAAAAGTCGCGACCCATTGACAAAACGCTCGCAGAGGCGCGCAACGCCACGGCCCACGGCGGGCAGCTCATCGTGGACGCGCTGGCGCGGGAGTATGGGCTCTGGGAGAAGTTGCGCGGGTGTTCATAGCGGGATCCGCGCAAGGACAATAGCCGGGGGTTTTGCGCGGAGGCCATGGTGGCGCAGCTGGTCTTCAGCTTTTGCGGCGGAGGGGTGAGCTTGAGCGCTGCGGGGCGCCTGGGCAGTGCGTTCGCTGGTGCGCTTTTGGCTGACGGTGCCCTTGCATCCCAGAGCTCACTATAAGCTCCTGCTGTTCTAAAAATGAGGTCCACCTCACTCGCTTCCGAATCATTGCTCGCTTTTGCAATTAAACCCGATTGTCCTCCGATGGGGATTTGTGGTTGCAGAGAGTGCCGGAGTCCCTCACTCTGAGGAGCGTTATGGTCATCTCTCCAAAAATTCGCGGATTTATTTGCACGACGGCGCATCCGATGGGATGCGCGAAGCATGTGCGTGAGCAAATCGAGTTGGTGCAGGAACGGGGTCCGATCGCGAACGCCCCGAAACGGGTTTTAGTGATCGGGGCTTCGACGGGGTATGGGCTAGCTTCGCGGATCGCTGCGGCATTCGGGGGTGGAGCGGCCACGGTGGGGGTTTTCTTCGAGCGGGGGGCTGAGGATGGGCGCACGGGCACGGCCGGTTGGTATAATTCGGCGGCTTTTGAAAATGAGGCTCGGGCGGCGGGGCTCTACGGGCGCTCGTTCAATGGCGATGCTTTCAGCGATGACCTCAAGGCCGAGGTGGTGGCGGCGATCAAGCAGGACTTAGGCACGGTGGATCTGGTGATTTACAGTCTGGCTTCGCCGCGTCGCACCCATCCGAGGAGTGGGCAGGTCTTCAAATCGGTTCTCAAACCGATCGGCACTTCCTACACCAATAAAAATCTTAACACCTCGAATGCCACCGTGAACGAGGTGACCCTCGATCCGGCCAATGAGGAGGAGATTGCCCACACGATTGCGGTCATGGGCGGGGAGGATTGGGAGATGTGGATGGAGGCACTGGCCCAGGGTGGGGTGTTGGCGCCGGGCATTCGAACCTTGGCCTATTCTTACATCGGGCCGGAGTTGACCTGGCCGATCTACAAGAACGGCACCATTGGCAAAGCCAAGGAGGATTTGGAACGGGCGGCTCGGGCCATCACCGAAAAGCTGTCGGCCGTGGGTGGGGAGGCGCGAATTTCGGTCAATAAGGCCCTCGTGACCCAAGCCAGCTCAGCGATTCCAGTGGTTCCGCTTTACATTTCTTTGCTCTATAAAATCATGAAAGCGGAGGGCACTCATGAGGAGTGCATCGGGCAAATGGATCGGCTTTTCCGCGATCGGTTGTCCAACCCGCAACTCGATGAGGCGGGACGCATTCGGCTCGATGATTGGGAAATGGACCCCGCGGTGCAGGCTCTAGTCGCCGAGCGTTGGCAGACCGTGACCACAGAAAACTTGGCTGAGTTGGCGGACTTTGCCGGCTATCAGTCGGCCTTCCTCAGGCTTTTTGGCTTCGGCCTCGAAGGGGTAGATTATGCGGCTGACTGCGATCCGGTAGTCGGCATTCCTTCCCTGAGGTAACGGCGCAGGCGTTGGGCCTAAGGGGGAGAGCTGGCTTTCGGCGCGGGAGTGTCGCCGAACAAGTTCAGCTCTGGCTGATTGATGATGGCGGCGGCCCGGCGACGGGCTCCGGCGGCGAGGGCTGGTTTGCCTTCGGCGTTGAGTTCAGCCTTTTCCAGGTTGTGGAGGATCTCTTTGGCTCGCAAGAGAACGCTTTCTGGCACTCCGGCCAGCCGGGCGACCTGGATGCCGTAGCTTTGGTCAGCCCGACCGGGTAGGATTTTGCGGAGAAAGATAATCTCATCGTTCCATTCTCGCACGGCGACGTTGAGGTTGACTACTGCCGGACGGGTGCGTTCGAGATCGGTGAGTTCGTGGTAATGGGTGGCGAAGAGAGTGCGGGCTCGGATGGAGTCGTGGAGGTATTCCGCGATGCTCCAAGCGAGGGAGAGCCCGTCGAAGGTGGAGGTGCCACGGCCGATTTCATCCAGGATCACCAGGCTTCTTGCGGTGGCATGACGGAGGATATGGGCGGTCTCATTCATTTCCACGAGGAATGTGGACTGTCCTCGGGAGAGATCATCGCTGGCGCCGATGCGGGTAAAGATGCGGTCCACACGCCCGATGCGGGCGGCAGTAGCGGGAATGAAACTCCCGGTTTGTGCGAGCAGACTGAGGAGGGCAACTTGGCGGATGTAGGTGGATTTCCCGGCCATGTTGGGGCCAGTAATAATCGCCAGTCGGGAAGTTTCTCCGTGGAGCAAGGTGTCGTTGGGAACAAAGCGCTCGCCGGAAGAGTTTTGCTCCAGGACAGGATGACGCCCGGCTTCGATTTGCAGAATGGGTGAGTCTTCAAGCACGGGTCGGCAGTATTGGAAGAGGCGGGCCGTTTCGGCCAAGCCAGCCAGGGCATCAATTTCTCCGAGCGCCGCAGCGGTGGTCTGGATTTGCTCGAGGTGGGCCAGGACTTCCGCCCGCAGTTGTTGGAAGATTTCAAATTCCAGCGCTTTGGCGCGTTCGTCCGCGCCAAGGATTTTGCCTTCGATCTCCTTCAATTCCGGGGTGATGAAGCGCTCGCCATTTACCGTGGTTTGTTTGCGGTGGTAATCGGGCGGCACGGCAGCGAGGTTGGCCTTGGTGACCTCAATGAAATAACCAAAAACGGAGGTGTAGCGGACTTTGAGGGATTTGATCCCGGTGCGTTGGATTTCCCTTTCTTGCAGGGCGGCGATCCAGTCTTTGCCGGCTGCCGAGGCGGATCGGAGTTCGTCCAGAGCCGGGTCGAAGCCTGCTTGAATCATGCCGCCTTCGCGGATTACCGCCGGGGGAGTTTCCACAAGGGCTTTTTGCAAGCGGGCGACCAGCTCCGGCAGTGGATGCAGGCGTTCCGCCAATCTCACCAGGCAACCGGAGGGGCTCCCAAGCTGGGAAAGGAGCTGTTGCACTGCAGGGAGGCGGCTGAGCGAGGTGGCGAGCGAGGCGAGATCTCGAGCATTACCCGAACCGAGACTCAGGCGGGAGGCGCAGCGTTCCAGGTCGCGGATGCCTGAGAGTTGTCCGCGCAGCTCGCCCAAGACGAGTCCTTCTCGCAGCAGGGCGGCAATCGCATCTTGTCGGGCAGAAATAGCCGACAAATCCAATAGCGGACGCAGGAGCCAGTGGCGCAAGGTTCGGGCTCCCATGGGCGTATTGGTGCGATCCACGGCGCCAAGAAGGGTGCCGCCGCGGCCAGCGCGGGACTCCACCAATTCCAAGTGTTCAGCAGTCGTAGAGTCCACCTGCAAACAATCCTCGGTGTGTAAGGTGCGCAGGTTGCGAAAATGTGCGATGTCGCGCCGCAGGCAGCGGCTGAGGTAGTGTAGCAAACCGCCGGCCGCTCCCAGGGCGGCGGGAAGTTCTGCGCAGCCAAAAGCTTCCAGGGAATGTACGCGGAAGTGGTCCCGCAAAAAAAACGTCGCGGTATCTGCGGCAAAAGCATAGCCCTCGACCGGCGTGCTGCAGGAAGAGACCAGATCCCGGCAAGTCTCGCTGGTCTCCTCGGGATATACCAGCTCGGCGGGTTGCAAGCGCAGCAGCTCATCCTGAGCCTCTTCTCGGCCGGGAAACTCGGCGACCTGGAGTTCCCCGGTGCTCAAGTCCGCGTAGGCCAGGCCCCAAGCGCGCGCGGTCGGATTCACGGCGGCGAGGTAGTTTGGTTTGCGGTCCTGCAACCCAAACTCATCCAAGGAGCCGGCGCTGAGGATCTGCGTGAGTTCGCGACGCACCAGCTTGCCGGCTTCGACTTCGCCGACCTGTTCACAGATGGCGACCTTTTTGCCGGCGGCGATGAGTTTTTCGATGTAGCCACGTGCGCTGTGGTAGGGCACCCCACACATCGGAGTGGTGCCACGCTTGGTCAGAGCGACGTTGAGAATCCCCGAAGCGACTTGCGCGTCCTCAAAAAACAGTTCGTAGAAATCGCCCAGTCGAAAAAAAAGCAGCGTGTCGGGCGGGAGTTCACGCCGGGTGGCGTGATACTGCCGCATCATCGGGGTGAGCTGATCAGCCATGGGCGGCCGGAACCAGGCCGGGAGATTCCAGTTGCTCTAGGAAGGCGGTGAGCGGGCTGGTGGGGGAAGCCGCGTCTCCCCGCAGAGGCAAACCGGCTTCGACGGCTTCCCGTGCGGCTTCCACAGCCAGGGCAAAAGCGCGGGCCATGCGCACGGGATCCCCCGCCGCAGCAATGGCGGTATTGATAAGGACGCCATCCGCACCAAGCTCGATGGCTTCGGCGACATGGCTGGGCGCACCCAGTCCGGCATCCACGATCACGGGGACGGTGGCTTGTTCGATGATGATGCGAATCTGCTCCCGGGTTTCCACACCGCGGTTGCTGCCAATAGGGGAACCAAGGGGCATGACGGTGGCGGTGCCAACCTCTTGCAAGCGCTTGGCCAAGACGGGATCGGCATTGATGTAAGGCAACACGGTGAAGCCCTCGCGCACGAGGATCTCCGCGGCGGCCAGTGTCTCGATCGGGTCGGGCAGAAGGTAATGTGGGTCTGGATGAATCTCGAGTTTGATCCATTTCGGCAGCCCGGCGGCGGCGGCGAGCCGGGCCAGTCGCACCGCCTCCTCGGCGTTCATGGCGCCGCTGGTGTTCGGCAAAAGGAGGTATTTCTCCCGATCAATGAAATCTAGGATGTTGGCGAACGGGTCCCCCTGCCCGGAAAGATCGGCCCGGCGCAGAGCCACGGTAACGATTTCGGTGCCGCTGGCTTCCAGGGCTGCGCGCATGGTCTCGGGAGAGGCGAACTTTCCCGTGCCGACAAGGAGCCGGGAGTGAAAAGTGCGCCCGGCAATGGTCCAAGATGAGCTCATGCCGTGGGCTTAGTTGTTCGCTCCAGCGGCGTTGCCAAGGGCATCCTCTTCTGGAGGCAAGAAAGGACGGAAACGGTTTTTATCAATGGCCTTCATGAAGGCTTCGTGGGGTCCAACCGTGCCATCGACCAACTTTTCCCAGATCGCATCGTCCATAAATTGCATGCCTTCGCCTTTTCCGCCGGTGATGACATCTTGCAGTTTTTGCGTAGCTCCCTCGCGGATGATCGCGGAGACGGCGCTGTTGCTGATGAGGATTTCATTGACGGCCACACGGCCGGTGCCATCGGCGCGTTTCATGAGGAGCTGGGCAACCACGCCTCGCAGTGAGGCGGCCAGCATGGTGCGGACCTGGGACTGTTGGTCAGCAGGGAAAACATCAATGAGGCGGTCCACGGTTTTGCGAGCGTTATTCGTGTGCAGGGTGCCAAAGACCAGCAGCCCAGTCTCTGCCGCCGTAAGGGCCAAGGAGATGGTCTCCAGGTCGCGCATTTCCCCGACGAGAACGATGTCGGCGTCTTCGCGCAGGGCAGCTTTGAGGCCAATCGGGAAGGTAGGGGCGTGCTCGGGCACTTCGCGCTGGGTGATGATGCTGCGTTTGTTGCGGTGCACGAACTCGATGGGTTCTTCAATCGTGACCACATGCCGGGCGTAGTTTTCGTTGATGTAATCAATCAGCGCGGCCAAGGTGGTGCTTTTGCCGGAACCCGTTGGCCCGGTGACCAGGACAATCCCCCCGCGCATTTCGCCGAAACGCTTGATAATTGAGGGGACCTTGAGCTGTTCCAGGGTGGCAATCTTGGTGGGGATGAGACGGAAGACTGCTCCGTAGCCATTCGTCTGTTTGAGGTAATTGCAACGAAAGCGGCTGGTTTCGTCCATCTCGTAGGCGAAATCGAGATCGCCGGATTCCTCAAAGCGCTGCCAGCGTTCCGGCGAGCAGATTTCGCTCAGCATGTAGGCAGCTTCCTCGCGGCTGAGGATTTCTTCGCGGATGGGGATGATATCGCCGTGGCGTCGGATTTTGGGCGGCTGCCCTTCGGCCAGATGCAAGTCTGACGCGCCCGCTTCCACCAAAACTCGGAAAAACTGATCAATGTAAGCCATGGATGTGATATGAGGTTTGCGAAAAATAAGAACCGTCAGTTCAGGCCGGTCAACTGGCGCATGGCAGGTTTGACCTCGGCCCGATAAACTGCCTCCTCGGCACTGATGAGACCGGCCAGGTAGAGCTCGGCGATCGAATCGTCCATCATCTTCATACCCAATTTTTTACCGGTTTGGATAACCCCGGGCAGCATAAACGTCCGGCCCTCGCGGATGAGGTTGGCCACCGCCGGGGTATTGACGAGGATTTCCATGGCCATGACGCGGCCCTGGCCGTCTTTACGCGGGATGAGTTGCTGGGAAACAATACCTCGTAGAGACTCACTAACCATGATGCGGATCTGGTCGCGCTGGTCGGTGGGAAACACATCGAGCACGCGGTCCAAGGTGCGCGCGGCATTGCTGGTGTGCAGGGTTCCGAGAACCAAGTGGCCGGTTTCCGAAGCGGTGATGGCCAGAGAGATGGTTTCGAGGTCACGCATTTCCCCCACCATAATGACATCGGGGTCTTCACGTAGAGCACCGCGCAAGGCGGCCCCGAAGCTGCGTGTGTGGGTATGCACCTCGCGCTGGGTGACATGGCAGTTTTTCGAGGGGATAATGTATTCGATGGGATCCTCCAGTGTGATGATGTGGTCCCGGCGGTGGCGATTGATTTCGTCCACCAAGGCGGCCAAGGTGGTGCTTTTTCCCGAGCCCACTGGACCCGTCACCAAAACCAACCCGTTATGGAATTGTGTCAGCAGGCGCAGGGTCTCGGGAAGCCCGAGGTCGTCCATGGAGCGGAGTTGGGAGCTAATGATGCGGAAGACGAGCTCGTAGCCGATGCGCTGCCGCACAACACTGGTGCGGAAGCGCCCAAATGCATTGGCGTAGGCAAAATCCACATCGCCCCGTTCCCGCAGTTGTTTTTTCTGCTCCTCATTAAGAAAGCCCATGGCCAGCCGTTCGGTGTCGGCGGCGGTCAACTGCGGAGCTTGGAGCCAGATCGGTTCGAGATTGCCATAGCGCCGCCAGGTGGGCTGCATGTTGACACTCAGGTGGATGTCGGAGGCATCGGATTCTTTACCTAGGAGCAGGTAGAGATCCACGTGTTCAAGAGCGGATTCAGGGGCCTGCCGAAGGGCAGCGACATCGGGGAGCTCGGAGGAAATCATGCGGAGGATTGCAGCGGGTGGCGCATCATGGTTCAAGCCCTCGCAGGAGGCGAGCGTTTTTTCCTGCCCGCTGGCGCTTGGGCTTGCGCTGGAACTGGAAGAACTGCGGAGAGAAGAAAGGCGCTGGAGGAAGCGCGGGGAAAGTTTTTCCTCCAGAAAAGCAAACGGGCGGCAGTGGCTCTCCTTCCACTACCGCCCGGCTCTGGAGCAATTCCCTATCTGGCAACCGGAGCTCCGGAGCTTCCCTCCTCTCTGAAAAAAATGAGGGGCTTGGTGCTTGGGCAGCGAGGCTGCCTTTAGATGGCTTTTTCTCCGGTTTCGTCGGTGCGGATTCGGATGGCTTCGTCCACGGAGGAAACAAAGACCTTTCCGTCACCGATTTTGCCGGTCTTGGCCGCCTTAACGATCGCCGCTGTGGCCTGTTCGAGCAGGCTGTCGGCGAGAACGACCTCGATCTTGATCTTTGGCAGGAAGTCCACGGTGTATTCGCTGCCGCGGTAGATTTCGGTGTGGCCTTTTTGCCGGCCGAATCCTTTGACTTCGCTGACGGTCATGCCTTCGATACCGAGATCGGCCAAGGCGTCTTTTACTTCTTCGAGTTTGAAAGGTTTGATGATGGCTTCGATTTTTTTCATAGAAATGGTTTTTCGAGTGTTGCGTTTCGGGCTTCTGCGGGGAGGCGAACCTCCCCGCAGCCCAAACCACAGAGATTACTTGTTGGCGACGAATCCCGGATAGGCTTCCTGTCCGTGTTCACCGATATCGAGGCCCTCTTCTTCTTCTTCGGGGGAGACCCGCAGACCGAAGATCATTTTCACAACCAAGAAGGTGATGAGGGAGAAAATGAAGGCAAAGGCCGAGATGGAGACGGTGCCGATGATCTGAGTCACCAGGGTGCCGCTGCCGAAAATCCCGACCGCGATGGTGCCCCAGTTCCCGCAAATCCCGTGGACCGAGATGGCCCCCACCGGATCGTCAATCTTGAGCTTATCAATGACCAGGACCGAGGCCACCACCAAAATCCCGGCGATAAGCCCGACGAGCACCGCAGGCCAGGGAGCGATGGAGTCAGCACCAGCAGTGATACCGACCAGGCCAGCCAACATACCGTTGAGTGCCATGGAAAGATCTGGCTTCTTGAGCAGGATCCAAGAAGTGAAGGCAGCCGCCACGCCACCGGCTGCCCCAGCGAGCGCGGTGGTGACGAATACCAGGGAGACCGCCACGGGTTCGGCGCTCAGGACCGACCCGCCGTTAAACCCGAACCATCCGAGGAAAAGCAGGAAGACCCCGATGGTGGCCAAAGGCATGCTGTGGCCGAGGATGGGTTTGATTTTGCCACCCGGGAGGTATTTGCCAAGGCGCGGTCCGAGAACAAAAACAGCAGCCAAAGCAGCGTAACCCCCGAAAGCATGGACCAGAGAAGAACCCGCGAAATCCACAAAGCCCATTTCGCTCAGCCAGCCTCCACCCCACTGCCAGGAACCCGTGATGGGGTAAGCAATCAGCACGATGACCGTTGCGGCCAGCATGAAAGATGCCAGCTTGATGCGCTCAGCAACTGCTCCGGAGATAATCGTGGCGGCGGTGGCGGCAAACATAGCTTGGAAAATGAAATCCGCCCAATAGGTGTAGTTGGCGTATTCGCTGGTGAGGTTGGCGATTTCCGCCTCCGCACCGCTGAAGCCATTTGCGATCGGTGAACCCAGAGCGAACCACCCGGGGATGGTCCAATTATCCCCTGGATACATGGAGTTGAAGCCATAAACTGCGTAGGCCAGCATCCCCATGCACACGATAAAGACGTTCTTAAAGAGAATGTTGGTCGTGTTTTTTGCTTGTGTAAGGCCGGATTCCACACCGGCGAAGCCAAGATGCATGAGGAAGACCAGGGCTGCCGCGATGCAAATCCACAGGTTGTTGACCGTGAAAGTGGCGAATTCCGCCGGTTTATCGGCCCAGAACTCTTCAATCGGGGTGGGGGCTTCTTCCTCAGTGGCCTCCGCGACGACTGCGGCCACTTCGGTTGTAACCACAGTGGTCGTATCGTCTTGTGCGGCCAGCGGCCAGAGCATGGAGCCAGCCATTAACGCCGAAAGCGCCCAGCTGGTTATTTTAGGGATGCGTTTGATCATAGATTTATATTTTTTTGTTCAGGTATCGTTGCTTAGGTTTGGTTTTTGCTCTTGGACGACAGGGCTCCCGTGAGGAACGGGGGCCGAAAATCGCCAAAGCGTTTGGTTTAGCCTTGCTGGAACGATCTCCGCCGTATTGGCGGAGGATCGTTCAGCAGCGTCCACGGAGCAAAAGCCGTGCCAAGATTTTCCAGCAGCGCAATGCTGCGCCTGGAGTTGAAGGGCAAAAGACTCTCGGAAAAGAGGTTACTGCGTGAGTTCCCAGAGTGAAAAATTGCCTTGGGAGCGGATTTTTCGCCAGGTTGCAGGAAGATTTAGTTGGCCGAACTGCTGCTTCTCCAGGGGCCCCACCAAAAAGTAGCGATAGCCGCTGAGCGATGCGTTCGTTGTTTGCCCCCCAGATAATCGCCGCAGTTCCTGCAGCCAAGGCGTGTAGTTGTAGCCGTGGCTCCAGAGATGTCCTTCATAGCCCAGGAGAACAGGATACCCCAACAGGGCGGCGGGTTGGGCAAAGTGCGGTGCGGCGAGCAGGCGGGTCGAGGGGGGGATCCCTTGCAAAACGGTGGCGGCTTGGGTGAGCTCGGAACGGCTGGCCAGACCGTAGGAATGACGCGAGGAAAGCCCGTCGGCCAAGGAGAGGGCTCCGGAAAAGAACAAGGCCAGAAGGATCGGAATCCTCCACCACGGCTGCAGAATCGCGAGCGTCCAAGCATACACGATTGGCGCGGCGGCTAACCACGCCCAGATCATGAGCTTGGTATTATCCCAAGCCCAGGGAGCAAAGCGCACCAGCAGGCAGGCTCCCCAAGTAATCGCTGCCGCGGTAAAAATCACGCGATCGGACCGGAGGTTGGGGGTTTGGCGCTGACTCGACGGCCAAAAAAACATCCGCAAGCCTGCGCAGATCGCCAAGGGCAAGCTCAGACCAAAATTGAGCCACCAAAACTCCCACCCGCGCGCCCCTTGTAACCAGCCCAGCTGCCAGCCGATCATGCCGCTCGCTCCAGCAAAGGGGCCACCACCGGTGACCAGCCACACCAGCACGGTGGCGGGAACAAAAGCCCACACCCCGGTAGCCAGGAAGTCATTTCCAGCCTTCGAGCGAAAGGTGGTCAACCAGGCCAGCCCTAGCACCAAGCTGAGAAACAGGAAGCTGTGCAGATGAAAAAAGGGCAGCGTGGCGTAGAGAAAAACCTCCACCCAACGCGGAAAGGGCAAGGAAACCTCGCGCAGCCTGGCCCGCCACTGTGAGAGCAGCAACAACCCGATCGGTAGAGCCAGGAGCAACCCGCGCTGGGTCACAAAAAGCGTGAGGAATAAGTTTTTCCATTCCACGCCATCCGTCGGACCGGGCGGCCATGCTGACGACCAAAAGATGAAACCCGCCGCGCCCCCAGCAAAGAGGAAGGCCGCCAAGGCAAAAGCCCGCCCCCATCGCCAGAGCAAGGCCGCAGTGAGTGCGGAACTGATCGAGCCGACCCAAACCAGGCCTTGGGCGAGCGGCACCCCGAGCTGCAGAAGCATGGCGTTGAGCAAGTTAGCTCCTGGCGGATAGCGCAGCGGGACCCCCGGAAAAATCGGGCTCTCCGGCCACCAGGCTACTCCAGCGGCGAAATAACGGATCATTTGCCAATGCAGCGCCAGATCGCCCAGGTTGTTTGGGGACTGAATTTGCCAACTGTCTCCGACTGGGAGGAGTAGCCAGAGGAAAACCCGCGCTGAGGCTGCGGCGAAGATCCCCAGAAGCACCCAATCCCCCGCCGAGGGGCGCCGTGTTTCAGGAGGCGTCTGCCTCCAAGCAAGGACGGCCAACCCCAATCCGATCCCCAGAGCTGTTGCGGAGATCCCCGGGGTCAATCCTCCTGCGGCCCAAGCCCCCACCAAGCCCGCCAGGGCCGCAGAAGCAGCTCCGACCAGCCCAGCCGCACTCCACTTCATTGGGTCACGCTTGTCGCTCCCTCACCATCCGCCCCGGACAGCTCCGGAAGGTCATCGGGATGGATAGATAAGGAAACAGTTTGCCCAATGCGTAGGGGCACAGGAGGCTCGCCGAGGAGGCGGATGCGAACCGGAAAGCGATTTGGCAGGCGCACCCAGTCCACGGTCTGATAGACGTTAGGCAGCAGTTGCACGGTCTGTCCGTTGGGGAGAAAAATACCCCAGCCAATGCTCTCCACCCGACCGGAGAAGGGCTGCCAGAAATGCCCCATGAGCCGCAGTTCCGCGCGGTTGCCGGGTCGGATATGTTGCAGTTGGGTCTCCTTGAAGTAGCCCGCAATCCAGAAAGAATCCCGATCCACCAAGGCCAGGAGTTTCTCTCCGGAATGCACGTAGGTCCCGGGGCTGGTATTAAGATTGGTGATGTAGCCATTCACGGGAGCCAGGACTTTGGTGTATTCGAGGTTGAGCTGAGCCATTCGCACGTTGGCCTGCGCGGTAGCGACAGCGGCTTGGGAGGCAGCGAAGGCATCCTGGGCGTCTTCGAAATCCTGGGCATCAATGACCCGCGTTGCAAAAAGCTCCTTTTGCCGGGCGAGGTTTTGTGTTTTCTGGGTGAAGTCGGCTTCGGCTTGCAGGAGCTCTCCTCGGGCTTGATCCAGGGCGGCTTGAAAGGTCGCAGGGTCAATCTCAAAAAGTAGGTCTCCGACTTTTACTTCCTGATTGTCCCGAAGGGGAATGTTAATGATCGGGCCTGAGACGCGCGGAGCAATTCCGACGATGTTGGCCTGCACTTGGCCATCTCGGGACCAAGGGGCTCCTTGGTAGCGCAGGTAAAGCATCCAAGCGAACCCAAGAGCCAGCAGAAGAGTCAAGGCGGTGATGCCAAAGCGTAGGAAACGGGAGGGTGGATTGGGTGGCACGAGTGGGAAATGAAATTAGGGGGTGAGGAGTAGCCCCAGGAGGGTGCCACAGAGGATGACCAGACCAACAAAAAACAATGGCAAGTGCCAGATCCAGCGCGTCCAGCCGAGATGTTCCAATAAGCCGGTAATCAACCAGGCAAAGAAAAAACCCAGAACGCCCATAACCAGGCCCCATGGGACCAGGAGACCAAAAAAATCAATTTCCGGGTTGCGCAACGCGGTGATGAGCCGCCCGGGCCATTCGAGCCAAAAATTCATGGGTGGGAGGTTCGCAGGCTGGGGCGGAGCTGGCAAAGCCATTGCAGGAAATGCTGGATCTTCAAATCCCAGTAGCCCCACTCGTGCTGGCCGGGCTCCTCTTCGTAGGTGAGGGGAAGTCCGAGGTTCCGGGCGACATCGCGGAAGCGCAGATTATCCTGGTAAAGGAAATCCTCGGTGCCGCAGCACTGGTAGATGTGCGGAGCTTTACCGGAGGAGAAAGCTTTACGGGCCAGCTGCACCAGGCTCACTGCTCGCTTGGGCTGTCCCGCTTTTCCAAAAATCGCGCACCAGCGGGCCGCCTCAATTGGCGAGGACTTCACCTGCGAGAGGCGCTGCAAATCCACTGCTCCGGAAAGCGAGCCGACGGCAAAAAACTTCTCGGGTTGGGCGAGTCCTAAGCGCAGGGCTCCGTAGCCGCCCATGGAAAGACCTGCCGCGAAGTGATCCGCCCGTCGGGAGGAGAGGGGGAACCATTGGTGGCAGAGCTCGGGCAGCTCTTCGCTGATGAAGGTCCAATACGGCAGGCCCGTCGGCATGTTTTGATAGTAACTCAAATCCACCCGGGGCATGATCACGGCCAGATTCAGCGGGGCCACATACCGCTCGATCGCGGTGCGCCGCTGCCAGCTGGACTCATCATCCGACCAACCATGCAAAAGGAAAAGCACCGGAAAGCCGCCACGGGGTGGTGCGCCTTGGGGGAGAATGGCCATGAGGCGGGTGGAGAGCCCGAGAACCTCAGAGAAAAAATTCACCGCGAAGAGTGCCATAGTTGCTGAGGGATTGGTTGATGAGAGGTCTAGTGGCAGTTGGCCGGAGGGGGAAGTTCTTTTCCGCTCCTCAGCGGCCAAAGCCAAACGACCAGGCCGACGGGGTTTCTTTCAAGGGACTGTCAAGCTTTGCTAGATGAGGGCGGCGGGAGGTGCTGCAGGACTTCTGCGGCGGTTTTGAAGTGCATTTTAATCCACTGAGGGAGAGCGTCGGCGCCGTATTGCTGACCCAGGGCGACGGCGCGGGTTTTGACTTGGGCGGATGCTCCGCGCGGGAAGGGAGTGCTCTCTCCGGCGTCTTTCGCGGCCCGGTCCAGCCAGTCAATGAGCTGTTCGCGGGCGAGGATACTGGCAGCGGCGACGGCGGGATCGCTTTCCGCTTTGGGGCGTTGCTCGAGTTCAATCCGCCGACCGCGTTCGCCCAGCGCCCGCTGCAAAAGCGAGGCGTGAGCAAATTTGTCCGAGAGAGCCCGGGGGCAGTCTGGCACCTGCTCGAGAAGATTTTCCACGACGCGGGCATGCCCCCAGGCCAAAAGTCGGTTGAGATTGCCAAACTTCCGATAGAGCTCGTTGTATTTCGCTGGCCGCAGCCGCAGAATGGCGTGAGGAGCCCCCAAACGGCGGATTTCTGTGGCCAAGGCGCGGATTTTGCCATCCGAGGTGATGCGTTTGCTATCGGTGATGCCTATCTGGCGGAAGGCTCGCGCGAGGTCTGCGTCCACGTAAGAGGCGGCGACGACCAAAGGGCCGAAAAGGTCGCCTTTGCCGGTCTCGTCCACCCCGATATGGGGGCTAAACATTTCCGGATGCAGCTCTTGCTCGTAGCCCAAGGTGGCGGTGCCGAGGACCTCGGGCTCCAAAACAAAAGTGATGAAATCCTCCAGTCCGCGCCCTTGCAGAAGCACCTTCGGTCCCTTGGCATACACCAGCACGACGAGCTTGTCTTTGCTGGCGGAGAAAAGGCAATGCGGCTTGTCGGCAAAGGTGAAGCCACGTTCTTGCAGGATTTCCCGCAGACGTCCGGCCTGTTCTGGGGTGAGGGCTGCCGTGTAGGTGCTGAGCGGTTTGGGTTTGGCGGAATCGGCAGGCAGGGTCATCTTGGGGGCACTATGTCGGATTCCCTGCTGCATCGCAATCTCCTTGCCTGGTATGGGCGTGAGGCCCGCGACTTGCCTTGGCGCCGGACGACCGATCCCTATGCGATTGCCGTTTCTGAATTCATGTTGCAGCAAACTCAGGTCGCCACGGTGCGGCCGTATTACCAGCGCTGGATGGAGCGATTTTCCACAGTCCAGGACTTGGCGGCGGCGGAAGAGGCTGAAGTGCTCAAGCTCTGGCAGGGGTTGGGATACTATTCCCGAGCGCGGCACCTGCATCGCTTGGCGAAAATTATCTGCGATGACTTCGCGGGGGAATTTCCGCGCGAGTTTGCCGCCTTGCGGCGCTTGCCTGGAGTTGGGGAATACACGGCCCACGCCATCCTCGCCTTTGCCTTCGATTTGCCTGCGCCGGTGGTGGATGGAAACATCGCTCGGGTGTTGAGCCGGTGGTTCGACTACCCTGCGCCGATTGATTCCGCCACGGGGAAGGCGTGGTTGCGGGACCGGGCTACTGCCTTGCAGCCGCGGGAGGCTTCTTCACGGCAGTGGAACTCGGCCGTGATGGAGCTGGGAGCCACCATTTGTAAGGCTGGACAGCCGGATTGCCTGCTTTGTCCCGTGCGTCGCCAATGCCAGACTCGAAACCCGGCAGCACTCCCACAAAAAGCTGCTCGGCCTTCCACCATCCATCTTGAGGAGACTCGGGGACTGTTTTTGCGAGGACCAGTGCTGCTGCTGGAGCAATCTCCGGGTCCGCGTTGGAAGGGGCTTTGGCGCTTGCCATTGCTGGAGTCTGCGTCTTCGCAAGCGCCTCTGGCGACGATCGTCTATCCCGTAACGCGCTATCGCATCACCTTGCGCCTCGTGCCCGGGAAATGGCCGAAGGTTTTTCCGGAGCGCTGGAAATCTTGGCCGTTGGCCAGTCTGCCCCCGATGCCTGCTCCGGATCACCGCATTCTTCAGACCGCCGGGGTTCTTGTCTCGGAGTGAACCTTGCGGCTCCCTGCCGGGGATTTGATTGGCGAACCCCGGCCCCGACGTGCTAGTTTTCCCACCATGTCGAGTATCTTTGGAACGGTCTTTCGGGTGGCCACTTGGGGCGAATCCCACGGTGGTGGAGTCGGGGTCGTGGTGGATGGCTGCCCGCCGCGGTTGCCTTTTGATCTGGAGCAGATTCAGGCGGCTTTGGATCGTCGGCGTCCCGGGCAGAGCGAGATTGTCACTCCACGCAAAGAGGCGGACCGCTGCGAATTGCTCTCGGGGGTTTTCCAGGGGCGCACCCTTGGCACCCCGATCGCGCTGTTGGTGCGCAATACCGATGCCCGGCCAGAAGCCTATACCGAGATGCAGACCCGTTTCCGCCCTTCGCATGCGGACTTCACCTACCAGGCCAAGTATGGGATTCGCAATTGGGAGGGTGGGGGACGTTCTTCCGCCCGGGAGACCATCGGGCGCGTTGCTGCCGGGGCCATTGCCGAGCAGGTTTTGCGGACTCTCTATCCCTCCTATGAAGCCTTGGCTTGGGTGGACTCCGTGCATGATCTCGACGCTCACGTGGATCCTGAAACGGTCACCGCCGCCGCCATTGAGAGCAACATCGTGCGTTGCCCGGATGCCGCTCTGGCGGAGGAAATGATCGCTCGCATCAAGGAAGTGCGCAGCCAAGGGGATTCCCTCGGGGGCGTGGTTGGAGGGGTGATTCGTGGGCTGCCTGCCGGATTGGGAGAGCCGGTTTTCGATCGTTTGGAAGCAGACTTGGCCAAGGCCATGCTGAGTTTGCCGGCGACGAAGGGATTTGAAATCGGTTCGGGATTCGCCGGCACGCGTCTGCGGGGCAGTGAGCACAACGATGCGTTTGTCGCCAAGGACGGTCGTATTGGGACCGCCTCCAATCGCTCTGGTGGCGTGCAAGGGGGGATCAGCAACGGCGAACCAGTGATTTTCCGGGTGGCCTTCAAGCCCACGGCGACCATTGCCAAACCGCAGCAAACGGTCTCGGTCGAAGGGGAGCCGTGCGATTTGGCGGCGCGCGGGCGGCACGATCCCTGCGTTCTACCCCGGGCCGTGCCCATGGTGGAAGCGATGGTGCATCTGGTGGTTGTGGATCACGCTTTGCGGCAAAGGGCCTTGGACGCCCTCCCCCGTCCAACGGCTCTGCCCTGAAGTCTGGCTGGCATGCAAGCTGCCACGGAAACTTGGAACACCATCTTCTGGATTGGCGCGGGGCTTTTTACCTTGTGGCAAATTTGGCGGGGTTGGCGGTTGGGGGTGGTGCGGGCCGCGCTGCGACTCGGGGCGTTGGTTGGTGCTGGAGTGGTGGCTTGGTATGGAGGCAAATGGGCGGGGCAGCTGGTTGGGATGATGGCACCTGCCTTGGCCTGGCCGGTCGGCTTGGGAGTGGGCATCACGTTGCTCTTTGTCGTTTACCTTGGTTTGCTGCTGGTCTCGGCCCTCCTGTTCAAACGCACCGATCACCAGAGTTCGGGGTTCGTGCGCTGGCTCTTCGGCATCGGCGGCGCAGTGGTCGGGTTGCTCACCGCGGGAGTATTTCTCTGGGCGGCGATCTCCGGCATCCGCGCTTTTGGGGCGATTGAGGAGGGACGCCGCCCGGCTGATCAGCCTTCCGCCCTGCAAGGATTAAAAGCCGAGCTCGAATCCGGTGAAGCCGGGCAGGTGGTGCGTTCGATGGATCCCATCCCGGACTCGCTCTACCAGATGTTGGGCAACTTCAGCCGCGCCACGGCGGATCCGATCGCCATGCAACGATTGGTGGAATATCCCGGGGTCGCCGAACTCCTGCATCATCCACGCTTGGTTGCCCTGGCAGAAAATCCGGAGATTCAGGAAGCCGCCCTCCGATCCGACTATTTCACCCTTTTGCGCCACCCAGCGCTCTGGCAAGCGGCCACCGACCCGGACTTGGTGCAAAAAATCCTCCAAGTGGACTTTGCCGCCGCACTTGATTTTGCCCTGAAAAATCCTTCCCCTTCCCCGGCGGCTCCGTAATGCTGCCGCCGCTCGTTTTTCCCATGTCCACCCAATTCGTTGCCACCATCGGACTTGAAGTCCACGTTCAGCTCAAAACGGCCTCCAAGATGTTCTGCCGCTGTGCGGTCGAGTATGGTGCCGAGCCTAACACCCATGTCTGCCCGGTTTGCCTGGGCCTGCCAGGAGCTCTGCCGGTGATGAACGCGGAGGCCTTGCGCCTGACGGCTCTGGCCGGGCTGATGCTCGGCTGCGACATTCCGGCCACCTGCAAATTTGACCGGAAGCACTACTTCTATCCGGACATGCCAAAAAACTACCAGATCTCGCAATACGACCTGCCTTTCTGCCTCGGCGGAGCGGTGCCTCTGCACGATCTGGCCTATCCCAAGGATGCGCAGAAATCCATCGCCACGCCGGGCAAAAAAATCCGCCTGGTGCGGATTCATCTTGAGGAAGATGTGGCAAAAAGTTTCCACCTCGAGAACTCCAGCGGGATTGATTTCAACCGTGCCGGGACGCCCTTGTTGGAGATTGTTTCCCAGCCGGATATTGCCAGCGCTGAGGAGGCCTTTGCCTATCTGACGGTGTTGCAACAGGTGATGATCTACGGCGGGGTAAGTGACGCCGATATGGAAAAGGGGCAGCTGCGCTGCGATGTCAATGTCTCCGTGCGACCGGAGGGCTCGGCAACTTACGGCACCAAAATTGAAATCAAAAATCTCAACTCGATAAGTGGAGTGCGCCGGGCGTTGCTCTTCGAGATTCCGCGCCAGATTGAAGTCCTACGCTCTGGGGGCACGCTGCAACAGGAAACCCGTCGGTGGGATGATGGCTTGGGGCAAACTTTGCTCATGCGGGTCAAGGAGTCCGCGCACGATTATCGCTATTTTCCGGATCCGGATTTATTGCCCGTGCACACGGCGGCCATCGTGGATTCTGCCCGGGCCTCCTTGCCCGAGCTCCCCTGGGAAAAGCGCGCTCGCTTTGTGCGCGATTACGGCGTGAGTGATTACGATGCGGGCGTCTTGGCCGACGACCGGGCTCTGGCGGCGTATTTTGAGGAGGCGGCCCGTGGAGCGTCCAAGCCGAAGGCAGTGGCAAATTGGGTTCTCAACGACCTGCAGAGTGCTCTCGGGGCTGCTGGAGTATCGGTGACTGAGTGTCCGGTGGCACCAGCCGCCTTGCGAGAACTGGTCGGTCTCATTGAGAGCGGAACGATTAGTGGTCGTCAGGGCAAAGAAGTCTTTGCGGAAATGTTCCAAACTGGCAAGGCCCCCGGAGTGGTGGTGGAGGAGAAAGGCTTGCGCCAGGTTAGCGATACTGGGGAACTTGAGGCCTTCTGCGACCAGGTGATCGCCGCGAATCCCGGCCCGGTGGCGGATTATCGTGCTGGAAAAACTGCGGCCATCAACTTTCTCAAAGGCCAAGTGATGAAACTCTCCAAGGGCAAAGCCAATCCGAACGTCGTCGGAGAAATTCTCGCAGGCAAACTCGGCTAGCCAATCGAACCATCGCCGAGGCAGTGGCCGGAGGCTGGCAGAGGGCTGGATTTCTTCAGGACTTGCTGAGCACTTCTGCGGCCCGTTCCCAAGCCAGAGTGAGCTCCTCGAGTTTCTCCAGGATGGCGAGCAGCTCCCGATTCCATTGCAGGGCCTTGCCACCGGGCTCGTAGGCACTGGGGTCTTCCAGACGCGCGCTGAGATCTTTCTGGCGTTCTTCAAGCGTGAGAATTTCCGCTTCGAGTTCACGCACCTTTCTTTCCGCCTCACGCCGCAGGCGCGCCTGCTCTTGCCGCTGCTGGGCCTCGGCGCGTTTCTCTTCCCGAGTTTTGTAAATCTTTGCTTTGGGCGAGCCTGGATCGGTGGAGTCGCCGACACTTTCACCGGGGCGGTGATCTTTTGGCTCCGACGCTGGGGGGAGTTTCTCTCCGGCCACGACGCCGGCCCGACCGGCGGCCGCTCCGGATTTTTCCAGGTAGTAGTCGTAATCCCCGGCAAACCATTGCAGCTCCCCGGCGCTGATCCGCAGGACTTTGCGGCCCACGCGCCGAATGAAATAGACATCATGGCTTACGAAAACCACCGTGCCTTGATACTGCTCGAGAGCCCCAATGAGGGCCTCAATGCTGGGCATGTCGAGATGCGTGGTGGGTTCGTCGAGCAGGAGTAAATTTGGTGGGTCGAGGAGGATTTTGGCCAAGGCTAGTCGTGATTTCTCGCCACCAGAGAGAACCTCCACGGGTTTATGGATGCTATCTCCGGAAAATAAAAAAGCGCCCAAGACGGTGCGAGTCAGCAGCTCGGGTGCTGGGTTAGGGAGGTCCCGGGCCTCCTCGTAAACCGTGCGCCCCAGTTGCAATTTTTCCACGCGATTTTGCGCGAAATAGCCGACCTGGATTTGGTGTCCGTAAGTCCGTTGGCCAGCGGCGGGATCCAGCTCTCCCGCCAGGAGCTTGAGGAGGGTGGATTTGCCGGCACCGTTCGGACCGACCAGAGCAATTCGATCGCCCCGCTCGCAGGTAAAATTCATTCCCCGGTAAACATTCAGGTTGCCGTAGGAAAAGTCCACATCGCACAAGGTCACGGGATGTTGACCGCCGCGCGGAGGTTGCGGGAAAACGATGGTAATTGTCCCGGCCTCAACTTCGGGCGGAGCAATTTTTTCCATGCGCTCGATCTGCTTGAGTTTGCTTTGGGCCTGAGCGGCTTTGCTGGCTTTGGCCCGAAAACGATCCACAAAGCGCTGCAGATCGGCGATTTCCTTTTGCTGATTTTTGTAGGCAGCCCATTGCTGGGCTTCGCGCTCGGCCTTTTGCCGCAGATAATCTTCGTAGTTTCCCCGGTAGCGATGCAGCCGCTGGCCCCGCACTTCAAGGACCTGCTCACTCAGTAAATTGAGAAACGCCCGATCATGGGAAATCAGCAAGAGCGCGCTGCGGAGGGTCAGGAGGTAGTCTTGAAACCAGAGGAGCGATTCGAGATCGAGGTGGTTGGTCGGTTCATCGAGGAGCAACAAGTCTGGCTGCTGGGTGAGCAGCCGGGCGAGATGGGCTCGCATGATCCAGCCGCCGCTCAGTTCCCGTGCGGGGCGGGTGAGATCGCTTTCTCGAAAAGCCAGTCCACGAAGGATAGATTTGGCTCGGGCCTCGAGTTGATAACCGCCCAGCTCGGCGTAGCGGGCCATGGCTTCGTGGACTTCCGGGAGATCTTCCTCGCGCCGCCGCAACCACCGCTGCAACTCCTGCACTTCCGGAGAAATTGCCGTGGCCAGCTCCAAAACCGTCTCCTCTCCGGCGGGAGCGCTTTCCTGAGGCAGCCAACCAATGCTCACGCCTCGCTCGATGCTAATCGTCCCGGCATCGGGCTGCATGCGCCCCAGCAGGAGATTGAAGAGCGTGGATTTGCCCGCGCCATTTGGTCCCACTAAAGCCACCCGCTCTCCCCGATTGATTTGCAAGGAAGCCTCCGTGAATAGCGCCTGGCCGCCAAAGCTCATGGCCAGTCCGCGAGCTGTGATCATGAAAAATGCGCCACCCTCCGCCTGCTTCCCGGTGGAGCAGACGGGTCAGGAATTTGCTCGTTGAAAAGCGCCGCCGCAGTGGCGGCAGGCTGCGGCTTTACTTGCAGCAGGATTCGTCGTCGCACTCGGCCTCGCAGAGCTCATCGGCTTTGCGGGAGAGGCGGTTGGAGAGGATGAAGAAGCTCGGCACCCAGAGGCCAATAAAAATACCGAAGCGTTCTCCGTAGGCTTGGTTATCCTTGGAAGCGGTGAACCAAGTAACAATGGAGGCGATGATGGAGAGAAAGCCCGCGTAGAGGCAGATATCGGAGAGGGTGCGGAGATTTTCCTTGGTGTAATACGCGCAGACAGGCTTGATGTATTTTTGGACTTTGTCAGTGTTCATAACTCTCAAACGCTAACAGCTTGCCAACCTCCGCTCAACTTATTTTCCCGGAGCTCCCGATTCTTTGCGAGGGAGCGACCGCCTGCCTTCGCCGATTGCAGCTAACTTTTCCCTCATGAAAAAACTTCTGCCAATTCTTCTGCTGGTGCTCTTGCTTGGAGCGGTTGTGCTCTGGGTTTTGCGTCCTGCCGGCACCGCCAACCCGACTCACGCCCTGCCGGCAGGAACCGCGTTTTACGCCGAGTTGACTGACTTGGGGCGCACGCTCGCGCGCTGGCGACAGACCCCTTTGGCGCAGTTGGCGCGCGATCCGGCCGTAGCTCCGTTTCTGCAAAGGCCAGGCCAGCTCCTCTGCCAGGATGGGCATTTCCAAACAGCTGCATCTCTGCTCGGGGAGCTCAAGTTGCGGCAGCTGTTTCTCGCCCTGCCCGAGATGCCGGATCTTACCAGCCAGTCTCGGCCCGCACTCTTGCTGGGTTTTCGCGCCGAAGCCGGAACGGCTTTCCAACGCGAACTCCTCAATCGCCTGCACGCGGAAATTGCCCGAGCCTACCCGGGAGCGGATGCCGTGGAGACCACCTTGGATGGCATTACCCTGCGCAAACAGGTTTTACCTGACGGGGAACTGTGGACCGCCGTTGCCGGGGGGTGGGGGTTGGTTTCCTCCGATAGCCAAGCGTTGCGGAACTTCGTTGTGGCTCTGCGGAGCCCTCAGGCGGCAGGGTCTTTGGCTACGGCGCCCGATTTTGTTAGTGCCCGATCTCGGTTGGGGGCGGAGGCGGATTTTTTACTCTACGTGCCCATGACCCCGTGGTTGGAGGCCCTGGAAAAAGTGGGGCCATCCGTCGGGGCGCAAGCCGACCCCATGCAGTTTGCCCAACTCAAATCTTGGCGCGCTTTTGCTTTCTCCAGCACCTTTGCCGGGGCCGACTCCATCGAGCGCAAATTGCTCCTGGCCGATAATTTGCCGGATGTCGGAACCCTGCAAAACGAAGCCCTGAAGCTGGCTCCGGCTAATTCCCTCCTCTTTCTCGCCAGTCGGCTGGATACCTCGGCCCTCACGCCGGATTTTCTCCAGCAAACCTTCGGCCCGAGCCTGGCTCCGGTGTGGGGTGCTTCTCCAGAGGTGGCCTGGCAGGATTTGCCGACCTGCATCGGACGCGAAGGAGCTCTGTTTCTCTGGTGGCCGACGACTTCGCTTTTGCCCTCGGTGGTGGTGCGTCTGGAGCTTGCGGATCCCGGCAAGGCTGAACAGATTCTCTCTGGCATGCTCAGTTCGCTCACGGGCGAATCCGTCGTGCGTCTGGAGGAAGGCTGGCGTGTCCACACTCTCCCCAATGCGGGTTTTGGTCTGCTTTCTCCGGTGCTGGCCTTCGGGGGAAACGAGGCGTTGTTGACTTTGAACGCCGCTGATCTGGCCACCCTACGCACCGTGATACAGTCTGGAGAAAATTTGGCCAGTGCGCCGGATTTTCGCAGCCTGACACTTCCCAGTGATCTGCAACAGCTTGGATTTCTCGACCTCCCAGGCCTTGTCCGTCGAGCCTATCTCACGGTGCAGCCTTTGCTGGGATTTGCTGCCGCCATGTCCCCCGAGGTAAGCCGTTATGTGGACTTGGAAAAATTTCCCGCCGTGGAAAATATCACCCGCTATCTGCGGCCGGTGGTGGCGACACAACAGACCATTCCCGGCGGCTTGCTCACCGAGGTGCGTGGCCCGGTGCTCTTGAGCCACTTGCTGCTGGGGGCGGCAGCGGGCGCGTATGAGGGCTTCGAGGGATTACCGGGACGCCCAGAGAAAGCAAATCCATGAGCTGGGAAACTCATTCCCACACTCCGCTCTGTCGGCACGCCTTTGGAAATCCCACCGAGTTGGCGGCGGCCGCTCGACAGCGAGGCTTGCAAGGCATCATCATCACCTGTCATGGCCCGCTGCCGAATAGGATCTCAGCCAACGTCCGCATGCGAGAGGAGCAGTTTCCAGAATATCTGCGATTGGTTGAGGAAGCGCGCAGGCAGTGGGCCGGCACCGTGGACGTGCGTCTCGGATTGGAGAGCGACTTTTTGCCCGGATTGGAACCCTGGATTCGCCGACTGCATGAGCAGGCAGACTTTCATTACATCCTTGGCTCCGTGCACCCACAGCTCTCCGAATACCAGGCTCTCTACTGGAAGTCAGATTGGCGGGAATTTGCCCGCCTCTACTTCCTCCACCTCGCCGAAGCTGCGGAAACCGGGCTCTTCGATTGCCTCGCGCATCCCGACCTCGTGAAAAATTTTGTCGCCAAGGAATGGAACCTGCTGGAAATCTGGCCAACAGTCTTGGAGGCCTTGGACCGAATCGCCGCCACCGGAACGGCGATGGAACTCAATACCTCGGGGCTTCAGAAAAAAATCCCCGAAATGAATCCCTCGGCACCGATTCTGCGGGCAATGAGGGAGCGAAATATCCGCGTGGTCATTGGAGCCGATGCTCATTCACCCGGGCGAGTCGGCGCCGATTTTGCCTTGGCGCAGTCTCTGCTGCGTGCGGCAGGCTACACCCGCCAAACGATCTTTCTCGAACGCCAGCCCTTGGAGCTTCCGCTCAGCGAAGCGGCGGAGGTCTAAATGCAGACGAGGTGGAACGGTTTGCCACCGTTCCACCCCGTGGATAAGCAGTCTCTTTGCCGGTGGCGGCTCAGTGCCACCGCTTGGGGTAGTATGCAAGCAAGATTAAGACTCGGTCAGGACCCAGTGCCCGCGACCGACCTTTTTGATCTCTTTCATCTTGTTGCCGGTGGAGTTGAACCAGACGTGGATATTCTGATTGGGCACTTTGAGTTTGGCGGCCAATTCTTTGGCCGAGGCACCCGCTGCTCCGGCGGCTTTAAGTTCAGCCAGGATTTTTTTCTTGATGCTGCCACGTGGAGCGCGCTTTCTCGCGCCTCCCTTTGCCTCGTGTGGGACACTGGCGGCTTGGGGCTTACGGCCTCTCCTGGCTTTTGCCGCGGGGGCGGCGACCGCTCCATGAAAGGCAGCTTCAATTTGGGCGTGGACCTTGTCGAGCATCTCCTGCAATTTGTCGCGTTTATCGAGCAACTTGAGGAGAGGACGCAAGTTTTGACGATTGAGTAGTTTGATATCCATAATTGGAGAATACCCTCATTCGACTTTCTACGATCTAATGCAAGAATTTGTTTTGCCCTACCATAGAAGTGCCGCTGAGGATCAGGTGTTTTTGGGGGAGTTACTTAGTTCGGATTGGCGGGCGGAAATCCTGCGTCTGGTTTCGGCTGCAGAGGGGGGGGCAGACGACCTCTGCCTGCACCGTGATCCCGGTGGCAAGCCGACCCTTGGGCCTGCTGCGCCCTGGCATTTTAATGTTTCCAACACCCAACATCTCACCCTGGCCGCCTTTGCCCGCAGGGATGTGGGCTTGGATGTTGAGCATTTAGACCGTCAGGTGCGGGCGGCGGATTTGGCCCGACGCTATTTTGCTGCTACAGAGGCGGCGTGGGTTTGCCAGGCACCCTCAGGAGAATTGGTTTGGCGGTTTCTCCGACTGTGGACCGCCAAAGAAGCCCTGGTGAAATTGCACGGTTGTGGGTTGCGGGGGCTTTCGCAGGCGAGGATTCAGTTGCCGGAAAGGGCGCACGCGGAAATCCGCTGGGGTAGTCTGGGGCCGCGTTCGGCCGTTTTGCGGCACTTGCTTTGGCCAGGTGGTTTCCTCGTCTGCGTCGCAGCCTGGGAGGAATTCAAGCTTGCACTTCCCGAGGATTTCCCAAAGCTCAATACTTTCTAATTTATGTCCTTTCAAGATTTGCAATTGTCCGAAGCGGTGGTGCACGGAGCCCAGCGCATGGGCTATGTGGACCCGAGCCCAATTCAACTCCGGGCCATTCCGGTGGTTCTGGCCGGAAGGGATCTCATCGGTTCAGCCCAGACAGGCACGGGAAAAACGGCGGCTTTTGCTCTGCCTATCTTGAGTAAACTCGGCCATCGGGAAAACCGCACTCGTTGTTTGGTTCTGGAGCCAACGCGGGAATTGGCCATGCAGGTGGAGACGGCCTTTCGGGATTACGCCCGGTTTCTTGATATTGAAATTGCCCTCATTCATGGCGGGGTGGGCTATGGTCGGCAGCGGGAGCAGTTACAAAAAGGTGCGGACGTGGTGGTGGCTACCCCTGGGCGTCTGCTCGATCTACTGCAGGACCGCAGTGCTCGGCTGGATCAGATCGAATATCTGGTTCTGGATGAGGTGGACCGGATGCTTGATATGGGATTCCTGCCCGATGTGCGGCGCATCGTGGAAAAATGCCCCACCCAGCGGCAAACGCTTCTTTTCTCAGCCACGATACCCGAAGAAATCCAGCGCTTAGCCGCCTGGTGTCTCAAAGATCCGGAAAGAATCGAGATTGGTGCTCGGCGTTCCCCGGCTGAAACCATCAACCATGCTTTTTACCCGGTGGCCATTGATCAGAAAAACGAACTGCTCCATGCCCTGTTGCAAAAGATAGATTTTGCGAGTGTGCTGGTTTTTACTCGCACCAAGGATGGGGCTGACCGGGTATCGCGATTGCTGAAAAAAGAGAATCATAGCGTGGCGGTGCTCCATTCTAACCGGACGCAAACGGAGCGGGTGGATGCTTTGGAGGGCTTCAAACGCGGGCGCTATGAGATTATGGTCGCCACGGATATCGCAGCCCGCGGTATTGATATCGCGGGCGTCAGCCACGTCATTAATTATGATGTGCCGCAACATCCCGAGGATTATGTGCATCGGATTGGCCGCACCGGGCGCGCGCAGAAGGTTGGTGATGCCTTCACGATTATGACCGCCGAGGAGCTGCCGCACGTGAAAGAAATCGAGCGCTTCATTGGACAGAGTGTTCCGCGCTTGAAGCTGGAGGGATTCCCCTACAAATACACCGCCCTCTTCAACGAAGAGATGGTGGAGCTTTCTCTAAAAAATTCCAAGGGCTACAGCACCGGCAAAGGGATGCGCTTCGGGGGAGTGCGCAAGCCGCGCCGCCGCTAAACGCTGCGAGTGCCCGCAGTTATGCGGATCGATCTGCTCACGCCCTTCCCTGCGATGGCTCGCAGTGTGCTGGAATCCAGCATCCTCAAACGCGCTCAGGAGAAGGGACTGGTGCAGATTTTTTCTCGGGACTTGCGGGATTGGACGGAGGATCGGCATCGCTCTGTGGATGATGCGCCCTATGGAGGTGGGCCGGGAATGGTCATGAAAATTGAGCCAGTCTGGCGAGCCTTGCAGGACCTGCGGCAGCCGGGGACGCGGGTAATTTGCCCGGGACCGCCAGGAGCTTGTTTCAAGCAATCCACCGCCGAGAGATTGGCGGGTGAACAGCACCTGATATTTCTTTGTGGGCACTACGAGGGGATTGATCAACGGGTGTTGGATCACTTGGTGGATGAAGAAATTTCCCTGGGTGACTACGTGCTGACTAATGGTGTGTTGGCTTCTCTGGTTATCGTGGATGCCGTCGTCAGGCTGCTTCCTGGGGCTCTCGGAGATGCGGAGTCGGCGCAGCAGGATTCCTTCTCCACTGGAATCCTCGATCATCCGCACTACACCCGCCCGGTGGACTTCCAAGGTTGGCAGGTTCCGCCAGTGCTGCTTTCGGGAAATCATGCCGCGATTGCGCAGTGGCGGCAGACTGAGGCCCTACGCCGGACCCTGCTGCGTCGTCCGGATCTCTTGCCTCCCGATTCCCAAGCCCCGGCTTGAGCCTTTTTTTCTCGCCGGACTTGACCTGTGCTGTGGCCTGGGGAAAGTTGGCCCACCCAACAAGCTATGGACACCTTTGCCGCGATTCAGCAACGCCGAGCCGTCAAGTATTTCGATCCGGAATTCACCATTCCGGCCGAGGATGAGCGCCAGCTCTTCGAGTTGGCGATGCAATCCCCCACCGCTTTTAATTTGCAGCACTGGCGTTTTCTCGTTGTTCGCGAGCCGGAGTTGCGTCGGCAAATTCGGGCGGTGGCCTGGGACCAAGCCCAGGTAACGGACGCTTCGTTGCTGGTGGTGGTGGTGGGCGATTTGCATGCCTGGAAAAAAGACCCGGGACGCTATTGGAAGGATGCGCCAGAAGCGGTGCGTGACTTTTTAGTGCCTGCGATTGATGGATACTACAACGGGCGCCCCGAGGTGCAGCGGGACGAAGTAATGCGCTCGTGCGGTATCGCCGGGGCGACTTTGATGCTAGCGGCGACGGCCATGGGTTATCAGACCTGCCCCATGGATGGTTTTGACTTCCAAGCTGTGGGAAAATTAATCGCGCTCCCGGAGGACCATCTCATCAGCTTTATGATTGCCATCGGCAAAGGAACCCGGGATCCGTGGCCCAAGCCCGGCCAGCTCTCCTACGATGAAGTGGTGATCAACAATCGCTTTTCTTCCTAAACCCCGCTCATGTCCGAATCCGGCCCCAGCATTCTTTTTGTTTGCACCGGGAATGTCTGCCGCAGCCCCATGGCGGAGGCGCTAATGCGCAAACTGCTTGCGGAGCGTTCCCTGCCCGGGCGCGTGGCGTCGGCCGGAGTGGGCGCTGGCTTTGGCCAAGGACCCAGCCCCGAGGCGGTGGTGGCTCTGCGCGAGGAGTCGGTGGATCTGCGCTCCCATCGCAGCCAACCCGTGAGCGCGGAGCTGGTTGAGGAGGCTGACTGGATTTTTGCCATGACGCGCGACCATCTGGCGTTGTTGGAGTTGCTCTTTCCTGATGCGGTCGGCAAGATGCACCTCCTGCGGGAATTTGCCGATGGCCCGCGGGACTTGCCTGATCCCATCGGACGCGGCCAACGCGTATATAACGAATGTCGCGATCTCATTAAAAAATCTCTCCTGGCTATCTTACCCATGCTCCAATCCACTACTGCCCCATCCTCATCTTCCTCCCTCGATCCCTCTGCCTTGGAGGCCCTCCCGGCTCTGCGCACATTCGATCCGGAAATCGCCGCCGCGATCGCTGCCGAAGCTCATCGCCAAAGCGAGCACGCGGAACTGATCGCATCGGAAAATTACACTCTGCGCGCGGTTATGGAGGCCCAAGGTTCCTGCCTGACCAACAAATACGCCGAGGGGTATCCGGGCAAGCGCTGGTATGGTGGTTGTGAGCACGTGGATGTGGTCGAACGTCTGGCTATCGAGCGCGCCAAGCGGCTTTTCGGTGCGGAGCATGCGAATGTTCAACCTCATAGTGGCAGCCAAGCGAATATGGCGGTCTATTTCAGCGTGCTGAAGCCGGGGGATCGCATCCTGACCATGGATCTGGCCCATGGGGGGCATCTCACCCACGGCCACAAAGCAAACTTCAGCGGCAAACTCTACGAGGTGATTCATTACGGAGTGAGCCCGCAAACCGAGTGCCTCGATTATGATAATTTGGCGCGCATGGCTGCAGAACACCGACCGCGGATGATTACTGCCGGAGCCTCGGCCTATTCTCGCACCATTGATTTTGCCCGGTTGCGGGAAATCGCCGACTCCGTCGAAGCTTATCTTTTTGTGGACATGGCGCACATCGCCGGGCTGGTCGCCGGTGGAGCGCACCCCAACCCAGTCCCCCACGCGCACTTTGTCACCACGACCACGCACAAAAGCCTTCGGGGGCCGCGCTCCGGTTTGGTGCTTTGTCGGGAAGAATTTGCCAAAAAAGTGGACAGCCAGGTTTTTCCGGGGGTGCAAGGAGGACCTTTGATGCACGTGGTGGCAGCCAAGGCCGTCTGCTTCCACGCAGCATTACAACCGGAGTTTCAGAAATATGCCCAGCAGGTGGTCTCGAACGCTAAGGCTCTGGCAGCGCGTTTGCAAAACCTCGGCTATCGAATTGTCAGCGGCGGCACCGACAACCACGTGATGTTGGTGGATTTGCGGCCCAACGGGCTCACCGGACTCGAGGCTCAGCAAGCCCTCGATGAGGCAGCAATCACCGTCAATAAAAACGCCATTCCTTTCGATACGGAGCCAATCAGCAAAACGGGCGGCATCCGGCTCGGAACCCCGGCCATGACCTCCCGCGGAATGTGTGAGGAGGAAATGATGGAGCTGGCGGAACTCATTCACGCTGCGCTTCAGGAGCGGCAGAATCCCTCTGGCCTTGCTCAGGTGCGCTCGCGAGTCACAGCTCTCACCTCGCGCTTCCCCATTCCCTGAATAATCCAAGTCTTTCTCACGGAATTTAGTCCCTCTTATTCCTTTGTCTGTTCATCACGATTTTGCGGAAAGAGTCCTCAGCATTGGGGGCCCAGCGGGTGGGATGGCGGCTTTGAGCTTTCAAGCCGGTCTCTCTAAGAAACAGACCTCCACTCGCTATTCGACCCGGCTGTTGCGTTATGCGATTCCTCTCGTTTGGCTAGAGGAGCTGCGGGGAAAAATGCCGCGTCCGCTAAGAATTCTGGAGATTGGCACTGGATCCGGGCAAATGAAGCGCTTTGTGGATGCTGCCCGAGCGGCAGAGCGCGGAAGCCTCTACGATGCCTGGACTGGACTGGATATTGCCCCGCAGGAAGCTCGGTTGGCACAGGCAGGTTACGGCAAAGTGGAGGTTTTTGATGCGGACCAATTCACGACTGATGCAACCCCATCGCGGGTTTTTGCCGGTTTTGATGTCGTCCTGCTCCTGCATGTCCTCGAGCACCTCAAAGATCCCGAGGGCTTTCTAAAACGACTCACTCCCGCGTTGGATCTCGGCGTTTGTCTGATCGGCGGAGTTCCATCCACCCCGCACGCCCTTTTTGCCGCCAGGCAGGCCCGATTGCGGCAGAAATACCTCCCCGGCGGACATTGGTGCAAATTTTCCTCCACTCGGGTGGCGCAGATGCTGAAGGAGTCTGGTTGGTCCAAGGCGGAAATTACCGGAGCCTTCCTTCTGCGTAGCAGCGGTTCCCCGTTGGAAAACTCTGCCACCTGGATGCGCTGGAATCTGGCCTTGGCGCACCGCTGGTCCTGGTGGCCGGGGGAGGTTTATTTTCGTGCCGTGAAAGAAGCCGCGCCCGGAAGCTGAGGTTCGGGCTTTGCGTATGGCAGAGTGCGAGAAGTTTTTCCCGCGCTGGGGCTACTGGGTGTTTCGTGGAGAACAGCCGTAGTTTCTCTTCCAAGCGTGGCGGAAGGTGGTTTCTGAGCCAAATCCGCTAGCAGCAGCCACATCGCGCTGGCGCACCGTTGGATTTTCCAGAAGCATCTTGGCGTGGTTTAGGCGCAGCCTTCGGAGGAAGTCCGCGGGAGATTCGCCGTAGCGATGGCGAAATTCCCGGGTGAAATGTTCCCGGCTAATACCCAGCTCGGCCGCCCATTCTTTAATGTTGCGAGGGGAGCGAAACTCATTTTGCAAAAGGTGGCGACCGATTGCCACTACGTCGCCGCGATCGGGAGTCAGCTGTTCTCGATATACCGCCAATAACAAGCGAAAAACGTTTTCCGCTTCGAGAAAGCGATCGGGTATCGAACCACCTTCCCGCTCAGCCGCCAGACGCGCCAAGAGACGCGAGGCCTCCCGCCCCTTTTCCATGCGCACCACCGGCCCGAAACGGCCCACGATCTCCTCATAAAGTGACGTTACTGCTGGCACATCGGTGAGCAGAGCCCAGCGCAGCTCGTAGGGCAATTGACAGCTTTCGTCCAAGCCGTAGCTGGTCGCCTCGCCATGGCGAAACAACAGGGCCATACCCTCGGTGGCCAGATGCTCACGGCCTCCTTCAAAGAATTTTACCGAGCCCGCCAACGTTTGTTGCAATATCACATCGCGAGTAGTGAGCCGAATGAAATTATCCCAGAAGTAAGGCCCGGAATCGTAGGTTTCCTTTTGAATCAGGGGAATTCCCGGCAGGGCTACGGGTTGCTCAGCCTTGGGTTGCATCACTATGGAATCACAAAATGGACACTTAATGTCAAACAATCGCTCTTGTGACTTTCTTCGGGAATCGAGAGTTTTGTCTCACGTTACAAATTCCTTCCCATTCCAGTCTCAGCATGAAAACTGCCTCTCCTCGTAAAGCTGCCGCTCAAGCCGGACACGTCGCGCACACGCAAGACGCTGAAACTCGGGCTCTCCCGGGACGTTTTCAGCGGCCTATCAAAGTGACCTTCCTCGGTGCAGGGAGCTTTTTCACACCGCGGTTGCTCAACGATGTCCTACTGACTCCGCAGAACCAAGGTGGCACCCTGGCTTTGGTGGATGTGGATGAAAGCCGCTTGAAGCTTTCGGTGCGCATGATGCGCGAGTTGATCAAGCGCAACGCCGGAGGAGCGCGTTGGAAGTTGATTGCTTCGACCGACCGGAGAGAAATCCTTGGCGGGAGTGATTACGTGATCAACTCCATCGAGGTCAATGGGCCGGAGTGTGTCGAGACGGATAATGATATCCCGCTGAAGTATGGCATTGACCAATGCATCGGCGATACGATCGGCCCGGGCGGGCTATTCAAAGGGCTTCGGACCATCCCGGTTTTTCTGGATATTTTGCGGGATTGCGAGCGTCTGTGCCCGCAGGCACTCGTGCTAAACTACACCAACCCGATGGCCATGGTCTGTATGGCTGCTGCGCGGGCCAGCAGCATGCCGGTGGTTGGATTGTGCCACAGCGTGCAAGGCACGAGTCATTTGCTGGCGAAGTATGCCGAGGTTCCCTATGAGGAGATGCGCTGGGAGTGTGCCGGGATCAACCACCTCTCTTGGTTCACTCGCCTGGAGCATCGCGGACAGGACCTTTACCCCAGGTTGCGAAAAAAATTTGCCGAGCAAATCGAACGCTCTCTAAGTGAATTGGCCGCCGGGAAAGTTCCGAAAAATTATCTTTCCACTTTTGCCGGAATGGCTCCGGAAGGACGCCCCGAGCATCACCTGGATCTCGTGCGCAAGCAGATGTGTCTGGAGTTTGGCGCTTTCATTACTGAGAGCTCTGGCCACCTCTCTGAATACTTGCCTTATTTTCGCAAAAATGAGGAAGGGCGGAGATTTTTGCGCTCGGGGTATGAGGGAGGGTCACGTTTTTATGCTACCAACTGGCCGGAGTGGAGGAAAGGCCAGGATGAACAACGGCGCAAAATTCTTGCTGGCCTCGAGCCGGTGGAATGGAACCGTAGCTGGGAGTATGCGTCCTGGATTATCGAGGCCATCGAGAAGAATGCTCCCTTCCGTATGCATGGAAATGTCATCAATGGGCCAGAGGGCAAATTGATCACCAATCTGCCGGAAGAGGCCTGTGTCGAAGTGGCTTGCCTGGTGGATGGCAACGGCGTGCAACCCACTCGCTACGGAGCACTACCCAAACCGATGGCCGCGCTCTGCCAAAGCAACTTGGCGATGTTTGATTCTGCGGCAGAAGCTTGCATCCATCGCAGCAGGGAAGCGGCCGTGCATGCCCTCCTGCTCGATCCCTTGAGCTCGGCAGTTTGCAGCACAACGCAAATCCGGGCTATGGCGCAAGAAATGTTTCAAGCGCAGAAACGCTTCCTGCCCGGCTTTCGGTGAAGCTGGTGTGAGGAGGGAACTCACTTCACGGCTCAGGCATCTCTCTGAGGAAGACAGGTGTTTCTTAGACGATATCGCAAAAAGATGCGTGTGGAAACATTTGCAGTGCCAACCCGAAGCTTGAGAATACCGCCCTGGAGGAGTTGAGAGTGGCCATGGAAGCCTCGCCCAGCAGACGAGGATTTGTTTGGCTGGCGGCCATTCGATCTCTGCTTCTAGGCTTGGAGCAGACTCTAGTATAGAAGTGGCTCGGTGAAACGGAGCCAGGGAGATCGTTAGTTTTCGGAAGGTCTCTGTGGTCAAATCAAACCACCAGAGACCTAAAACAAAAGAGAAGAAACCACCGTCCGGATTTCCCGGTGCGGATCGCGCTGGAGGTCATCCGGGGAATGCCAACAGCCTGGATGAGTCGTTCGGCGTGGAGGCGCCGCGAGAGGCCTTGGAGGTCCCTGCGAGAGAGGCGGCGATATTCCACACCGATCAGGGCGGCCAGTTCCGCCGCCAGGCATGGATTGCGACGGCAGAGGGCCGCGCCGCGCGGGTGAGCATGGATGGCAAGGGGCGGTGGATGGACGAGGTGTTCATCGAACGGCTTTGGCGCTCGGTGAAGCACGAAGGGGTGTATCTGTGGGCGCATGAGGGCGTGAGGGAAATGGAGATCGCCCTTGGAAGGTGGTTCGATGACTAACAACCCCTTGCAGCCTCATCCGGCTCTTGGCTTCAAGACCTCAGGGGAATGCTAGCGCCCGGAAGAAGTCCCCAAATGGAGGGAGGCGGCATGAAGAGAAACCGCAATCAAGGGGCACTCCCTCCGCCTCGCTGGGCCTGGCCGCCCGGCGGCTTGTTTCGCTACGCTTCGCTGCGCCTTCGGTCGGCCAGGCCCAGCGAACCCTTACCCCCAAAGCAAAACCAACCTCTAATCAAAACCAACCCCATGGAGACCTCCACGAGCTAACTAAAATCGCCTCCGCCTGGCTCCGCTTTCCGCGCCACCTCAGTTTGCCAACAGTTGTGTCGTAGCGATCGCATCGTGCGCCTCAGGATCGCCCGCTACAACGCCCCTAGAACCAGGAAGGCATTGATGCGTTGGACCAGCAAGCCGCGTTCGGCATGGCCTGGTAAAGTGCGCCTGCAGCCCGCACGCAACCTGTTTGAGCCCGTGCTGGAAAATCCGCAAATGGCCTGCCAATTCCATTGCCCGGGGTCAAGCTGCACGGATGGTTCAAGGAAAAGCTGGGCACCGACATCGGTTCCTCGACAACCCTGCGCTATCTGCATGAGGTAGGTTACAACCTGCGTGTTCCTCGACCTTGGCCTGACCGCCAGGCTGTTTCTCGGGCAGGGCTACATCTGCACATGCACCCACGACTACGAACCGGCATGGGATGGTGACGCTTTTCGCGGCCTTGGACTAGCTTTCCGGCAAAGTCCTAGCATACAGTTCCAAATCGCACCGTCACAACGAATGGCGAACCTTTCTAAAGGATGATGTGTCCGTGGATGCAGGCAAGGAGATCCACATCATCTCCGGCGACTACGCCACCCATAAACATCCTAAGGGGAAGGCTTGGCTGGCCCGCAGAAAAGGCTTCCACCTACACTTCGCGCCGACTTCCAGCTCTTGGCTAAATCTGGTGCAACGCTTCAGACCCGCACGCTATCCTCGATAAAATCAATCGCCCTTGGAGGACTTTCCTTGAAGAAGGATAGAACCGAATTTCTGGGACATCACCCTAGAAAGTCACGCCGATCTGCGCTCCGAGGACGAGGGCGTTGGGAATATCGCTCCGTCCTCCGGGCTGGATGACGTATTGCAAATTCGGCTGGATGTAAGCGAACTCTGTTATTTGCACGCGATAGCCCCATTCAAAGACCAGCTCATAGTCTGGCGAGCTTTGTCCAGGAGTCGTGACGCTTTGGGCGTAGTCCCCACTAAAGTTACCATAGACCACGCCAAAAATCGTCCAGTCTTTGTCACGCGTGGGAATTAGCCCTTTGTAAAGCACCCCGCCATTGGCCTGGAAGGGCAGCTTGCTGATGGTATCCTGAGGCGAGAGGACCAGGGCGGACCAGAGAGTCAATCCTTGATCACTTCCCGGGGTCTCCTGGAAAACCATTTGGTCGGCATGCCAATAAAAGCCGTAGGAATTAGAGAGTGGCTCCGTGGAAGTGAATTGGCGATAGTTGTAGGCAGACCAATAAGCACCCACCCAGTAATTACCGGGCAGGCCTTTCAATTCCATTGGATCGTTGAGGGATTTTCCGACCACGGCTTTGCCACCCGAAGAGGACTGGGGAGTTGGGGAAGAAACTGGCCGACGGAAGAACTCCGGACTCCAGCCCCATTGAGTGACCAGGAGAATTCCATCACCACCCCGAATGCTCCAGTCGAGCCCGTTATAGGCCATCTTTCCCAGGCGAGGGGAGACTTGGTAAATACCGGCCTTGGCTTTGGCTTCTTCCGGTTTTATAGTGGGTAAAGATCGAGCTTGCCGCAGAAGAAGAGGAT
>CAZQRL010000007.1:0-161395 GCA_964595865.1 uncultured Chthoniobacteraceae bacterium | reverse complement strand
CGCCAACAGGCCCTCCAATTCGCTGCAGAAAAGCGCCTTGTTGCCCAGAAACGGCAAATTCCGGTTTGTTCCGTCTCTCTGTCCGGTTCTGTTCCGGCCCCGACATGGCAATTTGCTGCCGATGAATGCGGATTGCCCTTGGAGGGGGAGGCTGTGGGGGATAGGTTAACGGCTTATGGACTGCCCGTCTGATGTCGCTGTGGATGGAAACTCTTTGGAGAGCCACTTGCGTGCTGCGAGCGGAGAAATTCGGGCCCGGAATCTCTGGCGGGAGCTCAGAGTGGTGGAAAGCGCCCAAGGCCCGGAAATCCTCCGCGCCGGACAACGCGTAATTAATTTCTCCTCCAACGATTACCTCGGCTTGGCGGGTGAACCTTTCCTCCGGGAAGCGGCGCAGGAAGCCATTTCCCTTTTTGGAGTTGGCGCGGGCGCTTCCCGCCTGATTTCGGGGAATCTGGCTCCGCATTACCAATTGGAAGAGCGCCTGGCTGCTTTTAAGCAAACCGAAGCGGCTTTGGCCTTCTCCTGCGGCTATGCCACAGCTGTGGGAACCCTGCCAGCTGTCGTCGGAGTCGGTGATGTTGTCTTCCTCGACAAGCTCTGCCACGCCTGCCTCGTGGATGGGGCCCGCCTGAGCGGCGCAACCCTGCGGGTTTTTCCCCATAATGATCTCCAGCGGCTGGAGGAACAATTGACCTGGGCCAAGACAAAGTTTCCTCAGGCTCGGCTGATGATCGTCACGGAATCGGTCTTTAGCATGGATGGCGATACCGCTCCGCTGCGGGAAATGGTCGCGCTGAAATATCGCTTTGGTGCCTGGATGTTGGTGGACGAGGCCCATGCCGTGGGAGTGCTTGGTTCCGGAGGAGAAGGGCTCATTCCGGACCTGCAGCTATCCGGAGAAATTGAATTGCAAATGGGGACGCTGGGCAAGGCACTTGGCGTCGCCGGCGGCTACATCGCTGGCAGCCGGACTCTCATTGATTGGCTCATCAACCGCAGCCGATCTTTCATTTTTTCCACGGCCCCACCTCCCGCCCAGGCAGCAGCCGCAGCGGCAGCCATTGAGTGGCTAACCACCGCAGAGGGACGAGCCCGAGTAGCCGCTCTGCGCAATAACCGCGCGGCTTTAGCCCGCTTGCTCCCCGAGAAACTACCGCAGATCCCGGAGGCGGCCATCATTCCGATCGAGGTAGGGGAGGAGGGGAAAGCTGTGGCACTTGCGGCGGAATTGTTGGCCCATGGGCTCTACATTCCGGCGGTGCGCTACCCCACGGTTCCGAAAGGACGGGCCCGACTCCGCCTGAGCCTCATGGCCACCCACACCAGGCATCACTTGGAAGCCGCCGCGCGGCTGCTTCGCGACTACAGCGCACAAATTTGCTGATCAATCCGAGCGAGCGGGTTTTTCTAAATCCAAAAAACGAAATTGCCGCCCCAGAGTTTCAGGGTGCAGGAGAAGTTGCAGTTGGCGGAGAAGCCTTTGCTCGGCCGCACTTGGAGACCCTCCCAGAGCGGTCTGGTCCAAGGAGCGCAACCACGGCTCGGCAGTTCGAATAAGGAAGTGATGCTGGTCAGTAAACCCTCGCACCCTCCAGCCTGCGGACTCCGCTGCCTCCATAAGGGCCGTAAAATCCACGTGCGCACTAACGTCCTTTTCACCAGGCGAGGCCAAGGGATTTTCGTCGCGCTGATGCCGCTGATAGCAAAAGAGGGTTCCCCGAGAGCGTTCCGGCAAGTAATAGATCTCGCGAGGGTAGCCATAATCGCAAATGAGGATCCGCCCTTGTTTAAGGCTGTGAGAAACTTGCTCCAGCCACGGCAGGTAGTTGGTCCGCAGCTCGGTGCGATATCCCGCAGGAAGATCCGTCGGCAGCTTTGCCAAGGCCGACAACAAAGCCGCATCTCGTGGCCCCTTGGCGGCCAAAGACAATTGATCTCCCTCCAGCCGCACGACTAGCTCCCACCAAAGTGTCCCATCCCATTCCACCAGATAGAAGGGAAAGGCATCCAGAAGCTCGTTCGAGAGATGCACCCCGTAATCCGCAGGTTGCGGCAGGGGAAGCTCGGCGCGCCACTCGATTCCTCGCGCCTCCTCGGCGAGCCGACTTCTTTGGCGCTCCGCCAGCAAAGCCACTGGCTCAATCAAACAATGACGTAGGCTTTGAAAAAATTCCGGGTGCTGGCGAAATTCCATCCGCAAAAAGCCGGAAAGAGCCCCATCGTTGACCCCCTGCTCCATGAGCAAAAATTCCGCAGGTTTGCCCAACTCCTCCCAGACCTGCATCACCCACTGCGCCAGAACTTTCCCATAAACCTCCCCAACCGAGACATTGGTGATGAAATCGCCGTCCCAGCCGATTCGCGCCCGGCCCGAGGCGTAGTAGCCCTCCTCGGGATCGTAAAGCACGTGCTGTAAATACTCTGGAAATAACAACTCCCCACATTCCTGCAAGCGAGCGCGCAACTTGCCCGGCAGAGGTGGGGCCTGCCACTTCGCCATCCAGCCCAATGCGTTTAGGGCGCAGTAATCTCTCGCACCCGCACGTTGATTTGCCCGTCATCCGCCGTCGTCACATCAAGAATTTCGAAAGGACGAGTCGCATCCCGATTGACGGTGGAATCTTTCGGTGGGGGCGTAATTCCCCCGGGAAAATCCACGATGATCCGCACGTTGGCATCCCGGCCTCCAAGGGGGTTGGCCATGGCGGTGCGAGATCGGAGCACCGCGCGATCGTTGCCGCTGGCGGTCACAACGAAGTTGCCTTGTAAATAGAGCCGCTCACCCCCGGTTCCCCGGGCCGCCAGTTGCGGAACATCCCGCGGCGCCACGAGCCGCCCACGCGGCATTTTCCCGGGCTCATAGACTTTCCAGTTGCGCCCGGCGGTATTGGCAATCACCGCCGCTGGAGTTGGAGTCGGCTGGGGAGTAGCCATGGGAGTTGGCGTAGCCTTCGGCGTTGGCAGCGCTGCCGCAGCTGGGAGTTCCACCGGCTCGACGGCAGCCTCTGGATCTTCGAGAAACTCCTCCGCTCCAGGAGGCAGCTCACTCGTCGCCGCAGCGAGGGCGGTTTCAGTAACATTCACCGGCTGAGCGGGCAGGACCGGCAAAGCAGGCATTACTCGTGGCGGGGCGGCGGGGGTCGGAGACGCAACCGCCGCTGGCGGGAGCGAGGAGTTGTCTGGCGGTGTGGTTCCTGCAACAGGCTCAGGTCGCGAGACGCGCACCAGCAGGTTCGGCCCGGCATGATCCGCAGCCGGCGACTCCTCCTCTGGCAAGCCGGCCCGGCGCCGATAGGCGGCGTATTTTTCCATGGCAGCTTCCACGCGCGCGGATTTCAAAACCGGCAATCCATTGGCCACAAGCAAGGTCTCTGGCGGCTCCAGGGAAAAAGTTCCCGGTCCCTGGGTGGAGGCATACGATCCGTAAAGAAGGGGCACCGCCGTCACCTTGATCCGCCCGTCTTTGAGCTGCTCGACATGAATGATCGCTGAAAGATCCAGGCGGCGCTGCAATTGCAGGTCCAGCCCCGTCAGCAACGTGCGATGCAGTTGCGGAATCGTTGCTGGCGGAGCCGGAAACAGGTGCTCCAAAAGCACCCGGGGATCCTCATTCGATTTTGCCAAGGCCACGACTCCGGAACCGACGATGTCTTCATTGGTCAGCTCGTAGGAATCCAGAATCGTGAAGTCTCCCACAACATAGGGCACCGTTCCGGGCGTCTTTTGGTAGTTGCGCAGGTAATTTCGCAGCAACAAGGCATTGGTGGATTTCAACTCCGAGGGACGAAGATTCGCGTAGCGGTCGAAAAGCTTCGTCGCCGTGAGAAACTCTCCGGTGGGAGCCGCCGTGAGGTCAAAACGTTTCGGCGGATCAATTTTCTTCAGAGCTTGCAGCACCCGATTACTAAAAGGTTCTTCGGGATGACCAAAAATGTAGAAGCTGCCAATCCAAGATGCAATCGCCACCCCGATCAACAGGACGATGAAAATCGTCCATAGCAGAAGCGAAGTGAGGGAATTGGTGGACTGGGCGGGATCAATCCGCCGGGGCCGGGATGAACGAGGCGCGGGCATGGCAAGAGGAGTCAGGCTGCAGGCGTGGCAGCAAAGTCCGAGGGCTCGAAGGAGGTGCCACAGCCACAACTGCGGGTGGCCCGAGGATTGTGAATCCGGAAACCCGCCCCTGTAAGCCCATCCTCGTAGTCCACCGTGCACCCATCCAGGTAAGGCAAACTTTCGGGTGGCACAAAAAGGTGAGCACCGTGCGCGGAGAAAACCAAATCGTCTCCCTTGCCCTCAGCGATGGTCATTGCATACTGCAGTCCTGCGCAGCCCCCCCGCTCGACAGAAAGGCGCAATCCTCCGTGCTCGTTCAAACCGCGCTCTTGCGCTAACGCCCGGAGCTGCCGGGCCGCTTCTTCGGTGAGTTGAATCATCTTGTTTTTCTAATAATCACTTCGCAGAGATAGTCAAATGCCGTCCCTGCCCGCCGCCCCGGATCCAACCGCTGATCGCGCGGGGGATCCCACGCCTCGCCGGGTGCGGCTGTTGCCGGATACCGTAGCCAGTCAGGTCGCTGCCGGGGAGGTCATCGAACGCCCGGCTTCGGTCGTTAAAGAACTCCTGGAAAACAGCCTGGATGCAGGTGCTGATCGCATCGAAGTGGATTTTTCCCGTGGCGGAACTTGGCTCATCCGGGTGGCTGACAATGGCCACGGCATGCCCCGCGATGATGCTCTGCTCAGCCTGGAACGCCATGCTACCAGTAAGATCCGCACCGCCGACGATCTGCGCCGGGTAGGCACTTTTGGTTTTCGCGGGGAAGCCCTGCCGAGTATTGCCAGCGTTTCTCGGTTCCGCTTGGCCACCCGGGAACTTTCTGCCGAAAGCGGCACAGAAATTCTCGTTGAGGGTGGAAAAATTCAACAGGTGCGCGAAAGTGGCGAGCCCCCCGGAACAACCATCGAAGTAAAAAACCTTTTCTTCAACCTCCCGGCCCGCCGCAAATTCCTCCGCACGGAAGCCACGGAAACCGCCCACCTCTTGCAACAGTTTCATACGGCCGCCCTGGCCCATCCCTATGTGGCGTTCCTCCTCCGCCGGGATGGAAAAATCCTGCACCAATGCGATGCCAGCGGAGATTTGGCAGTGCGAGTGCGGGATCTTTTCGGCAGCGATTTCCTCAACCAACTCCTTGCAGCAGGGCCTTACGAACAATCTGGCCTGCGACTCTGGGGATTGCTCGGCAAGCCGGGTTCCGCTCGCGCGGACCGGCAACAGCAATTCATTTTTCTCAATCGTCGCCCTGTGCAGGATGCGATAATTACCCGCGGCCTGCGAGATGCGTTGGTCGGTGGCAGCGATGCGCGCTGGCACCCCATCGGAGTCTTGTTTCTGGAGATGGACCCCGAGGAGTTCGATTGCAATGTGCACCCGGCCAAGCGCGAAGTGCGCTTTCATCGGCCGGACCGCGTGCGGGAAGTCGTGGCCGAATTTGCCCGGAGGACTTGGTGCCGCATCCGGCAAGAATCTCCCTCCCCTCGGCCGTTGGATCCCACTCCACCAAACGTCGCGGTTTTTCACGCCCCAAGCGCCCTTCCCAGCACTTCCCCCCTGCCTGGTTTCGCCCCAGAAACTTCCCCGCCAGTTCCCCTCCCGGCACCTCCAGCCCCACCTCCAGCCCAGACCAGTCCTACTCCGCGTCCCACTCCGGAATCCATTAACGCCCGCTTCGCCTCAGAACCCCAAGCGAAAGCCCCTGATCAACCCGCCACGCCTTTTCGTTTTCGCGGACCGCTCGGCAAGCGCTACTGGCTTCTCGAAAACGCTGATGGTCTGGTCGTGCTGGACTTAGTGCACGCTTTGGAGCGAATCCTCTACGAGGACCTGGTTCGCCGGCGAGGTTCCCAAGGCATGCCCTCCCAACACTTGCTCACCCCAGTAACAACCCGGGTCTCAGCAGCAGATTACGCCTGGATCAGCGAAAATGCCGCCACCCTTCGCGAAGCGGGATTTGAAGCTGAGCCATTTGGGGGAGATGTGATTAAAATCGAAGCCGTCCCCGCCGGGCTCGATGAATGGAATCCGGCAGAATTGCTAGTGCGCTTGTTGGATGAGATCCGCAGCACCAACCGACAGGCCGCTCAGCGATTTTTGCTGGATCAGGTGGCCGTGGTCTTAAGTAACCTGCGCTCCCGCAACGTGGATTCCCACAAACTCGCCGGTGACGACCCCCTGCGTTTCGTCGAACGGCTGATGAAGTGCGATCTGCCTTACGCCGCTCCCAACGGGCAACCCACCCTCCTTCAATGGAGCTGGACCGAATTGGAAAAGAAATTCCGCTGAAGCTCAGCCGCGCCCGCGCCACCAAGCGGTCAACTTATCCCGCAGACCCTCCCGCAGCCCCACCCAGCGACTCATCAGCCCCAGCCAAAAGCGCAGGCTGCCACCCAGCACAATCACCCGTCCCGGCCGCAGGTCCCGATCTCCCGAAAAAACCACGCGGCATCCCTGGAAAGCATTGAGTTTTTGCGCTACGGCTTCCGAGTCAGCATGGCGACCATGAAGAATTTTCACCGGTCCACGCCCCGCAAAACCGGCAAAAACTGTGCGGAAGTTATACTCCGGCGGCAAACTCCAGAGATGCACTTCCGATTCGTAGAGCGCCCGCCGCAAGGACGGCTGATCATCGGTCTGCCCTGTCCGCACCCGATGTTCGGCATACAACCGGCTCCAGCTCTGCCAAAGCCGATCTGTCGCCTCGCACTGCCGCCAAGCGATCACGCCGCTATTCACTTCCGGGAACGCCGACGGGAGATCGGGCTGAGGCCAAGTCTCCCGCATCGGGGCGGCCACCGCAGCCACATCGTAGCGCCGCAAAATCTCCCAAAGCTCGGGCACCGGCGCACAGAGGAAGGTATCCGTATCGAGAAATAAGCTGCGGGTAAAGGGGCTGCGCTGCAACACTCCGACCTTGTCAGCAAATCCGTGCTCCACCCCGGCCAGGCCCTCGATGCGCTCAAACCCTTTATCCCGTGCGTAAGCCACCTCATCCGTGAAAATCACCGCCGAAATCTCCGGCATCCAACGTTGTGCGCTCCGAAAAGACACCGCCGCCTCATCCACGAATCGTCGCCCGGTCGCCACATAAACAAGCCCCTTGTCTCCTTCTGGCTTGCTCACAAATAGATCAACTCCTTGCGCCAGGATTGCCCATCCCGCGTGCGCTCAATCCTCCAAGCCGGATAAAAGAGCCCAAGCGTCGTCGAGAGGCCGTTCCAGAAGCCTCTCCCACGCCGCCGAGCCAAATCCCGCAACCAACGATGCAAAACCCCGGAGCGCTCGCAGAGATTGTGTTCAAAGGCCTCGCGCGCCTGTTCCTGATAAAAAGTCAACTGCACGTTTTCTTTGGGTTTGCCATGCTTGCGGATCCCTCCTAATGGCACCCCGACTGCCACCGGATCGGCAAATTTTGCAAACCGCAGCCAGAGCTCGAAGTCCGCCGCGTCGCCGAAAGAAATATCCAGCAAGCCTCCCGCCCGCTCCCATAAACCACGCCGCCAGAAGGTCGCCGCTTGCTGGACCGGCCAAATGCCCCTCAGGCCACGCCCTGGCACGGTATCCCCAACTAGCAGGGCTTTGCGGCTGTAACCCTGCGCATCCCGACAGGAAATGGCCCGCCCATTTTCATCCCATCGCAAAGGGTAGCGCGTCGTTAACCATTCTACTTCGGGAAACGCCGCAAAGACCTCCCCAACAATTTCTAAAGCCCACGGCGTCAGCAAATCATCCGCGTTCAACCAACCCATCACCTCACCGTTGGTCTGCAAAAATCCACGGTTGATGGCATCATAATTTCCCCGATCGGGTCCGCTGGTCCAGTAATGCAACCGCGCCCCATACTTGCGCAGCAGCTCACAGGAACCATCGGTGCTCCCGCCATCCATAACCACGTATTGCAGGTGCGGGTATCCGCTGTTAAGCACCGACCTCAGAGCCGCCTCAAGGAAACGCACCTGGTTCAAGCTCGGCGTAACCAACGAGATCGTCGGCAGCTGCGCGTTGAGCTTGGCGGAGACAGTTTTGCTTTGCATGGCAACAGACCGGCAGCATTTTCCATGCTCAAGTCGCAAGCTTCCTACCCGATAAGCCTATCGAGTGACCAGACAATTAGTCACTGGCGTTCTGCCGCTTCTACCGCCTGGGCAAGTAAGTCCAGTTGCAAAGCCGAGACCCTCCACAATCCGAGGATCTTCCCCCGAGTGCCTTCGCGCACCCCTTCATCGCTCAACCACGCCTCCGGCTCACCGAAGGCAAAAGGCTTGGCCTCCAGATTGATCCGATAAAATCCTCCCGTCGGCTCATTCCGATTCGTTCTCCCGCGGTAGCTCGTGGTGAGCAGCCATTCGCTCCCACTGGACTGAAAACCCCGCAAAAGCCGGAGCGCATCCGCGTAAGAAAAATGAATCAACAGATCGCGACAAAAGATCAGGTCCACTCTGGGAGGGGACTCTCGCAACCCATCGCACACGCGGAAATTTTTTCCCGCGCCCCCATAAGCCCGCTGATTGGCTTCGATGAGCTCCGGCACCACATCGAGCCCCAAATACTCGATCCCCCGCAGGTCCACATGCCGCATCCAATTAAAATCGCCACACGGCAAATCCACCAAACTTCGAACACCCCGGGCACGCAGAAACCCCGGCAACTCCTGCCGCAAACGCTCTGTGTAAGCCAAAGTGGAGCCCACCCCCGACTTGGACTCCGCGCTGCCCCAAGCATTCACTCGATAGACCTCACGAAAAATCTCTGCCGCCTCACCTCGGCCCGCTGGGGACTCTCCGCGCTCAAACCACAACCGCGCCAAAAATCGTGGCACCAAGGGCTTCAGCCGATCCAACCAAGCTCGCAAATTCATTCCCTCATCAAAGCATACCCACCCCGGCCTGCCGCAACCTTTTTGCCCAGCCGGCGGAAGTCCATTCTGCCTGCAACAAAACCTCACGCGCAATTTTCCGGTTACTGCTCATCGCTTTGGCAATCGCCCCGCCCAGGCTCTCCACGCCCCCCACCTCCGCAGTTTCCAAGTCGCGCCCCGGCAACAACACCTCCGCACCCCACCAGCCCCGCGTCCGCGTCAACACGACGGGAGTTTCACAGAGCATCGCCTGCATCGCCACGCTCTGCCCTGCAGGCTGCACCGCGTCCAGCAAAGGCACCACCACACAGGCGGCTTCACTGTAGAGTCGCCGCAGCTCGGCGTCTGAAATTCCCCCGGCTTTCCAATCGCCCGAGACCACTTCGAGATTCTCCGGCAGATTGCCCCCGAGTTCCCGCCGCGTGAGAAAACGAAAACTCCAGTCGGGACGCTGACGCGCGACTTCGACTAGCGTGGCATAATCCCGGCGCGCATCATTTCCCACCGCGAGAATTCCCCTTCGTTCCATTCCGACCTCTTCCCGCCAAAACTCCGCATCCGCCCCAAACCACAGCGACCGCACATCCTGCCAAGCAAATTGCCGCCGCATTTCTTCGATCTCCGCGTCCGCAAATACCAGCTTCTCCATCGCCCCACCGAGCCAAGCGGCGGCCCTGCGCGGCCGGGCAGCATGAGCGCAATTAACGATTCCGCAGTGAATCCCTGCCAGCCTCGCCCTTAGCCCTCCATGCTTTTTCCAAAAAGCCAAAGCAAAGGCCGTGGCACTCGTGGTGCCGACAACCCAATCCGCTCCGCGCAACTGGGGCAGCAGGCACCAAGCGGACCAGAGGTCCTCCAGTCGGGTTTTTGGCGGCAGCCAACCCGCGACCGCACGGCCTAACCAGCGGAAAATTTGCCGCCCTCGGCCACCCGGCCAATCCACAATCTCCACCGTTTCGCCCTGCCGCTTCCATTCTACCGCGCCATAAAAAAACTCCGCAGGAGCTGCGCCGCGCAGAGCTTCCGACCAACGTCTCTCCCGTCCACCTTCATAGACAAAAATCGTCCGCCCCACCCTCACACCCACACTTCCCGTTTCACCCACCGCGAATTATCCCGCGCCCGCTCGATCACCCAGCCGCGATGCAACAACCCCAAACGCCCGAACCAAGCTTTGGGAAGCACGAGCTTTTGTTCTCGTGCCCACCAGCGCAAACACCGAACCACCGAGGGCCAACCTCGGCCACTCTGCTGCTCCCAAGCCCTCCGAGCTGCCTGCTGATAGACCTCTCGCGCCCGGCTGGTTTGTTGGGCCCCGTGCTGCCGAAACCCCGCCAGCGGCACCTTCACCGCCACCGGATCCGCCAACTTCGCAAACCGCAACCACAACTCGTAGTCTCCCGCTGATCCGAACTCCGTGGAAAGCTGGCCACCGGCTCGTTCCCATAATGCTCTCCGCCAAAATGTGGACTCCTGCTGGATCGGCCAAGCTCCGGGCAAACTTGCTCCCGGCAGGTTGTCTCCGCGCAAAATCAACTCTCGTGAGTAGCCCTCGACCGCCCGACAACTTACCGCCCTCCCTTGGGCGTCCCAGCGCAAAGGAAACGCAGTGGTCAGCCATTCCACCTCGGGGAATTGAGCAAAAATTTCTCCCACCACCTCCAAGCACCAAGGCAAGTGCTTATCATCGGAGTTCAACCACCCCATTACCTCGCCGCTCGTCCGGGCAAATCCCTCATTAATCGCCGCGTATTGTCCCGCGTCCGGCTTCGATTCCCAGAAGCTCAACTGGCTGGCATAGCGCTCGATAATCGCAATACTCCCATCGCTGCTCCCACCATCCATCACTCCATACTCGAGTTTAGGATGCTTTTGCCCAAGCACCGAGAGCAAGCTCTCCGAGAGAAACTCCGCCTGATTGAAGGAAGGCGTCACGAGAGAAATACTTGGCCGTTCGCTCATGATGTTATCAACTCAGGATTCCAGCGGTCGGCTTGCCAGTGATGCCAACGTTGCGCCACGTGCGCCTTCCACCACCACCTCAGAGGACCCTGACGCCGCCAACGGCGCTCGGCCTCTCGCAAAGCCGCACGATGCTGCGTGGCCATGGCAGAGCGATGGAAGTCCTTCGCCCGCTCGCGCCCACGCTCTTGCCAAAGACTTCGGCTCTGCTCATCCAGCCACATCGCTTCCAGAGCGTTCATCCAGGCCGACTCCGCCCCCTCGCCCACACCCACCAATTGTCCCCCGCAGCCAACAACCTCCGGCAACGCCCCGGCCTGCGCCGCCAACACCGGTAGCCCCGCCGCCATCGCTTCCACCACTGGAATCCCAAACCCCTCAAACTTGGAGGGAAAAACCAAGGCCCAAGCCGCCGCATACAACCAAGTGAGTTCACCTTCCCTCACCATCCCCAAGTCCCAAAGCAAATCCCGCACGCCTTCTTCCTCTGCCAACCTTTCCACCTGGACGCCCTCGGCTACCTGTGAGCCTGTCAAAACCAGAGGCATCTCCCGCCTCCGCTCCCGCCGCAGTCGCCCCAATACCCGCAACAAAAACGCATGATTTTTGTGCGGCCACCGATTGGCTGGGTAAAAAAGAAACTTCCTTGGCAACCCCTCCACCGGTTGCGGCCGTGCCCGTTGCGCTTCCGCCACCATCGGTGCGCTCACAAAAATCTTCTCCGCCTCGGTGCCATAGCCTCGCACCAAGCAATCGCGGGAAAAATCGGAAATCGTCAGCACCGCATCGGCAAATCGCGCCGCGCCTTCCATAAACCGTTTGCGCCGTCGTCGTTCTCCCAAAGTGAAAAACTCCGGGAAATAACACTCCTGATTATCATGCAGAGTTACCAAAGTCGGCCGCGGCAACACCAAGGGCGCATAAGCCCCCAAAGGCGAAAAAATCGCTCCTAGTCGGCCATAGTGCGCCATTCCAGCCGCAGCAGACTCCACGAGCAGCGCGTTTTCTTCCCAGCCCGATGGCAGCACACGTTCCATCTCTGCTCGGTTGGCTGAAGTGTAAAAAAACACCACCTCGCGCCCGAGGTCTCCCGCCAATAAGCTCGGAGCCAGATCGCCAAGATAGCGTCCGATGCCGCCGCATCCGGGCTTGAGGCTGTAACACAGCACTCCGAGACGACCGGAAGCTAATGCTCCGTCTTGCACGCCCAAACTCCGCGCGGAATCCATGGCAAATACTCCGCTACCTCCACCATCTCCGCCGTCTCTTCACACAGTTTGTGCCACCCGTCCACCGCGCCTTCATACCCGTAGTAAGCCTCTTTGAATCGCACCTGACTCTCCACCACATAGGCCAAGTGATCGAAAACCCAGCCCCGTCCGACTGTCTCCTCCCAAGTCATTGGATGCAGGTCGAAAAGATCCCGCGGGCCCTCAGAGGTCTGTCTCCACAAACGCGGCGGCTCGTGCCGTCCCCACTCATCTCCCTGGCGATAGCGCCAAACCCTGCGCCATTCCCAAACTGGGTCATTCCCATAGCGTCCCCCGTTGAGCAAAAGCCGGTTCGGCGCGACAAAAAATCGGCAGAAAAACTGCGCTCCCGTATGCTGTGGTTCCCTTTGCAAAGTCCTCCACACCTGCTCGATCTGCGGGGCGGTCCAGATCTCATCCACATCCAGTTGCCAAAGCAAACATTCCTCGGCAAGGGCCGCGAGCGGAGCATTCACCATCTCCCGTTTCCCCTGCCAAAGGCCTTCTTTTGTGTGAAGCTTCACCCGCTCGGGAAATTGTTCGGACAAGTCACGCAAAAAATCCACTGTCCCGTCTATACTCCGCCCTTGCCGATGAAACTCTCCCGCCAACCGCCCTCCCCGCTGCAAACTCCACCCCGTATCACCCACCAACTCTGCCGCTCCCTCGACGACATGCCAAGTCCAAGGCCCGGGCAAACCGCGGAGGACCTCCCATTGGCGCGGTAAAAAATCCATTCCATTCAGCACAATGCTGAAAAAATGCAGCGGCAGAGCGAGCTCCTCGCATTCCAGCACGTCCCTACTCGGCGACGGCGGCTTGACGTTTCGCGGGTCAAACCCACGCGCCCGCTCCCTCAATTCCCTCCGGCGACGCTCCTCAACACGCTCCCGCCACCATTCTTTCCAGCGGAAAATCACCGCTTCTTCCGGTAAAATCCCAGCCGCTTGAGCAGTCCACCAATCCGCTGCCTTGCCCAGCGCCGCAGCGGCAATAACCAGACCCAGCGGGATACTGGATGATCTTTGCGGACAAAAATCGCATAGCCATGTCGCCGTTCTGGCGCATCCACTACCAGCCGATATTCCGCATCCCGCAGGAGAGCCTCCCGCACACGATAGTTTTTGTAAGTAGCCGTATCATCCAAGGCCACTAGCCCTGCACCTCGCACTTTGAGCCACTCCGCTTCGCCAGTGAATTCGGAGCCATCCAGCAGAACCAGATCGAACTTCTCAATACCCATCTCTCGGCAGATCTTGCTGATCACATCGGTCTCCACGGCTTCCTCCTGCACATAGCGCACATCCTGCTCCAGCCAGCCCAGGACCTCCTCCAGGGGAAACTTCTGCAGTTTGCAGTTCACTTCCTGGTAAAATTTCTCTACCGCAGCAGCACTGGGAAACTCCGCCGCCGATACGGTCGAACCCCGAAAGCAACGCACATGCTTTTTCCCAGCATAATGAGCGCTCAATTCGGCAAATCTGGGCGCAGATACTTCAACACAACACAATACGCCACCCCCTCGCCGAACCCCATTCTCTAAAGCCCGCGTACTGCCTGTTCCACAAGATGATCCGATTTCCAAGACCGTGCGAATCCCCGGTAATCGCCCCGCCAGTTCGAGCATTTGATAAAACTCATCTCCGGCGATTTCCCCGGGAATAATTTCCGTAATTTTACTCATGCACTCACTTTTTCTTTCTCCGCGGCAGGCGGCAAGAACCAATCCACAACCGGCGCCAGCCTCGGATGCTGCCGTTGCCAATCCTCGAGTCGCCTTCTCCAGAGTGGCTTTGCTCTGAGTCGGCAGATTTCCCCGGCTTTCAACGCGTGCGTGGCATCCGCCAGACTCAGGAGCTTCCAGTGCGCTCCCGCGAGTCGGCGGTTTTCCTCCGCCTCCTCACCCCGCCAGACCGCCATCACCCCGCCCCCGCGGCCTTCGGCCGTATGCGAGTAGTCATGATTTTGATGGATCGCCATCATTTCCTCCGTGGCATCCACTACCGCATAGCCCCGTCGCCGGGCTTCATAAATCATCCAGTTGTCCCAGGCCGGACGCCCCACCGCAAAAGGCGGCATCCCCCGGACCAATTCCCGAGAAAAGCAGAAAAAATCAATATTCCATTCGTTGTAGAGCTGCCCTTCCCGACGCACCCGCGCGCGAAGCGCCTCTTGCCAAGCTGGTTCGTTAACGAACTCCAGGTCTTCGGCGATGTCCCAATTCCATCTCCGGCCCACGAGAAGAAATTTCCGCCACCTTTGCCGACACCGCTGCCAAGCCCGCAGGAAATCATCGGTTATGATTATGTCCGAGTTCAAATAACAAAGAGCTTCCAAGCCTTGCCGCTCCGCTTCCTCCCGAGCGATGCCAAACGCAGAATCTAAAAGCGGGGTCCCACGCTGATTGGTCTTTACTCCCCCACGCCACTGACAACCCAACGCCTCCGCCGTCTCCCGCACCCCTTCGTCGTCTCCCAACACCAACACCGGAAAGCTCAACGCCTTCCAGCTGCGCAGAGTATTCCGTTGAATCACCCCGAAGTGCCCCTGAAAGGCCTTCGGCAAACAAAAAAACAATATCGGATTAGCCCGGCAGACCATAGATTTTCATTTGCTCCAGCGTTAGTTCCGCACCGGCACGGTTCTCCGAGGTCATAGTGCCAAGCGGCACCCGACCATAAAAGGAAGCCCACATCGAAAAAGTGCTCGGCGGCCCTAAGAGATAGTCACACCGCGCCAGCGCATACAAATCTTCGACGGGATGTCCTGTGCCTCCATTTACCTCCAATCCCTCCCAAACCGGCAAATCCGCCACACCTGGTTCATTTCCGCACAAAAGAAACCTGACCGCCTTCCCATTATTCCTTAACGAATGTTGGATCCCTTTCATCGCGCGCCGGTAGTCTTGATGGTCAAAGAAATACCGTCCTTCGGCAAATGTTGCGTAATCTCCTCGGCGAACATGCACCCCAACCACTACCCCCTCCTTTTGGCGCATCCTGTTTGCGACTGCTTCCACCCGCTGGCCATGCTCTTGAGCCAAGGCAAAATACCGGCGCAAATGCTCTTGGTGTTTTTGCAGAGCCGCCCAATCTCGCAGTCCCCAGGCACGCACGAATAGAAGCCGATGCTTGCTTCGCAAAAGACTAAATGTTGCCCCGGCCAAATCATACTCGCCGCTCGCGCTGGGCTCTGTTTTTTCTGGCTCCCAAAGATAACTTCCCCACCGGCCCGCGAGCCGCTCGCTCAACAGAAAGATCGCCCGGCTCATAACCCGACGAAATCGGCTCGCTTTTCCAAAGTCTGGCAACACCGCCGGGCTCCACGAGCCGCAAATAACCCTGTCCTTTGTCCCCTGAAAATACCCGGCAAACTCGCAGAATCCGGGATAAAGCATTTTGTATCCTCGCTCCCAAGAGCTGGCCAATCCATGGGCGAAAACCCAAATGCGATTCGCCATTTGTCCAAGCTTTCCGCCAATTACCACCATTGGGCCCGCCATTCTTCAATGGCTGGTGTCAGCCACTCGATCAATTGCGCCGTCCACTTCTCACGACCCTCTGCGTTGAGATGGTAGTTGGTATCGTATAAATCTTCCTCAGGACGCAGGGCCGCCTCCCCATCCCCTACCATTTCCACTCCGATGCTGGAAAAACCTTGCCGGATTTTTGCGAAGTTCCTCGCCACTACCTCGGTGTGAAGTTCGGGCCGATCCAAGGTGCAAGCAAAACTCGCTATCACCCGCACGTCATTCTGCCGCGCCCAACTGACAAATTCCTCCAGCTCCCGCCAAGCTGCTGGATTCTCCACCAAATCTTCTCGGAGGAGAATCCGCACGGGTTGCATTTGCTGACGAGCTGATATTTGTTCCTCACTCATTCTGGACGCAGGAGCCTCCTCTCGATCTCCCCACAGATTAATCAGTTTTTCTACCTCCCGCGATTTCGCGATTTGCCGACGCTCAGAACCAGCTCTCCCATCACGCAACCTCTCGACCAACAAAGAAGGAGTTGCGGCAAAAAAGACCTGAAAAAATTGCCGCCAACCTAGCTGGGGCAAATAAGAAGGATCCCCACCTAAGTAGTATGATACTTCAACCCGGTTGAGCTTATCCCGCGATTGATAAAAACTATACTCAAGCAAAAAGATTACGAAGTCTCCCGGACGCACAACCTGGCGAACACGATAAAGGAGATAGCGCAGCGCCACCCCACCATGCACACCGTAATTTATTACCGGCACTTCCCAGGATTTCTCCATGGTTTCTGCTTTGACCCCATACAATGCACTCGAACCTGCTACTAAAAAAACTCTATGCCCTTCCCGCTGATTTGCTATTTCATCTTTCCGGTTATACCAGGAAGCTATACTGATGGCATCCCCGTCCCGCTTCCAACCGAGCAGAGCAAAAAACGCTCCTGTTTGCCAAGCTCCGAGCATGAACAAGCCGGCCAACAAGCCGAGAAAAAATCGTCCCGCTCCCATCCGATTGGGTTAGAAATTGAAGTAAAGAAATTCCGTTGGCGCTGCGCGGAAGAATTGCCCGAGACAAATGAAAAGCAGCGCTCCGGCCAACAACCCATGGGCAAAGGTCGGCTTCCATTGATACCACCGGTCCCGAAAGGGTCTCTCCTCCACCACCGCTCCCACTCTGGCAAAATAGTCCGCGGTGTTCGGCAACAACAAGACAATCGCTGCCATGGTGGCTAGCCACAACCACGGGCTTGGCACCAAGGCCGACCCCGCCTGAGAACCAAACATCATTCCCAGAATCCTTCCTGCCGTTGGCAAATCACTAGCCCGGAAAAATACCCATCCCAAAGTGACTGCACCCATCGTCAGTCCCCAACCAACACTCTTCATCCACAAAGTTTCCATTTCTTTCAGCAAACCCAGCTTTCCAACCCATGAATTGAAAGCGTGATTGACCACCAAATACAGCCCGTGCAATGCGCCCCAGATTACAAAGGTCCACCCCGCTCCATGCCATAACCCACCCAGCAACATTGTAATCAACAAGTTGGAATATCGCAGCCACACCCCCCGGCGGTTCCCTCCCAAAGGAATGTATAGATACTGCTTCAAGAAACGCGACAACGTGATGTGCCAACGTCGCCAAAACTCCACGATGGAGGTCGCCCGATAGGGGGAGGCAAAATTGATTGGCAACCGCAGCCCAAAAATGCGGCTTAATCCCATGGCCATGTCACTGTAACCGGAAAAATCGAAATACAGTTGGAAGGTGTAAGCCAGGACTCCTGCCCAGACCGCCGTTGCGGTGAAGGTCACACCATTCGCCGCGCCATCAAAAAAGGGACTCGCCCAACCAGCACACCCATCTGCCAAGACCACCTTTTTGAAAAGCCCGAGGATAAACATCGCCGATCCGATGGCCCCATTTTCCCATAACCATCCGAAGGCACCGGCTCGGCGAATCTGCGGCATCATTTCGTTGTGCAGCACGATCGGCCCGGCAATGAGTTGCGGGAAGAACGCAACAAAAAAACAATACTCGAGAAAAGTGTAGCGCCGAGTTTGTCCCCGCCAAGCATCCACCAAATACGCCACCTGCGTGAACGTAAAAAAGGAAATGGCCAAGGGTAGGACGACTTTGTCCCAATCCCAGCTTTGCCCGGTGACTAACTGCCAATTTTCCAAGAAAAAGTTCGCGTATTTGTAATAGGCCAAAGCCAACAAGTTGGTTGCTACCCCGAAGACCAACCAAGCCCATCGCTGTCTCCGGTTGGAGCGACCAGCCACACCGGTCGGCTTGACCAGCCGACCCAGCCAAAAGTTCCCCACCATGGAACCCCCAATGAGCCAGAGATAAGCCGGATTCCACCACCCATAAAAAACTAACGATGCCAGAGTCAGCCAGACCAGCACCGCTTTGCTGGAACCCCGCGCCGCGAGAAAAAAATATCCCGCCAGCACCACCGGCAGGAAGCCGATCAAAAATTCTGGGCTATTAAAAAGCATCCCTTTTCAAGCCGCAGATCGCCAGGCCCTTCCTTCCCCTGAATTTTCCCACTCCCGCGCCGCCAAATAGCTGGCCCAACGGTAACGTTGGTAATAACGGCCGACCTGCCACCTGGCCTCATCCGAGCCGAGCTCACGCCGCTGCAAACGCCGGGCTTCTTGCGCACCGGTGGAGATTCCCTCTACGGCATTTTTTTGCTGACCATGCACCCGGAAAGCCCCGAGAAAATACGGCACATGGGCAATTTTGGCTCCTGCCTTACGCAGGCGTAAAAATAAGTCCCAGTCCATGGCAAAGCGAAATTCGGGATCAATCCCCCCAACACGGTCGTAGAGCGCGCGTCGCCAAAACATCGTCTCTTGCGGCACCCAGCCCAGTCGTCGCAACGCCTCGTCGGCCAATTTCTCGTGTGGCGGCAAAATCCATCGGCCAATCTCCTGCCCGGCTTCATTGATCACCACGCGATTCCCATAAATAAGATCCACCTCCGGATGGTCACGAAAAAATGCCCCGACCCATCGCACAGCACCGGGCAACCAAAGATCGTCCGCATTTAACCAACCCATAATTTCCCCATCAAGGTTGGCAAACCCTTCCTTGAGTGCAGCCGCTTGTCCTCCATCCGGAGCACTGCGCACCTTGGTCACCCGGTCCGCAAACTCTTGAACCACCTCTGCCGAACCATCTGTGCTCCCACCATCAAGAATCGCATAACTAAGGTTGGGGTATCTCTGCTCCAACACACTTTCGATGGCCTGCCGAAGAAATTTTACCTGCTGATAGCTCGGCGTCACTACCGCCAATCCAGGCAAGTTTTCCAACGACTGCGGCGCTTTCGACTGGCCGATCCACAAGGCCCGAGGTGGATACTGCTCGACCTGTCCTAGTTTCATCCAATGTTGGCGCAGCACTTTCCGTCGGGGAGAAAAGTCCTCCAGCCAGCGGTCCACTTGCTTGTGCCAACGCCAGTGCCAATGGCCCGCTCGTTGGCGTAGGCCCTCAAGCCTCTCGCGCAACCTCCCCACTGGCGGAGGCATCGGTCGCCCAAGCGCTTCTTCGGCCATAGACCAGAGCTTCTCCCCAAAATCCGCACACCATTTTTTGCTCTGTTGCAGCGTTTCTGCCTCGCGCGAAACATTCCACCCTGATGCTAAGTCCGTCCAGACACGTGCGATGGCAGTAGCCAAGGCAAACTCATCCCGCGCCGAAAAAAATCCCGCCGCCTCCGGGACTTGCTCACGATGGATGGCCAAGTCCGAACAAATCAACGGCTTCCCAAGTGCCTTTGCATCCTCAATGCTGGTGCTCCAGCCCTCAAAAAGCGATGGCTGAACCACCAGCGTCGCCGAACGCATGAGATCAATCATTTCCCAATACGGTAGATGCCCGAGCATCACCACCTGCCCGGCTACTCCATGGCGCGCACAGCTTTGAAAGAAGGCCGAGAGATGGGTGTTTTCCGCATCTCGATAATCTGCGGGCAACCCCGTAAGAACCAGAGTCAGGGGCAATCCTTCCTCAGCCAACCTCCGCAAAGCCCCCGGCAAAACAGCATGGTTCTTGTGCCGCCAAAATTGGTTGGCCACCAAAGCGAAACGCTCTGGAAGGTGATATTTCTCAGCCGTCAGCCGCGGGTCTGCCGATAATCCTCCTTGCCAGAGCGTAGAAGCAAATCCTGCCACGCGGATTTTCTCCGCCGCAGCAGGATACTCTCGACGGAAATCCTCCGCCACAGTCTGGCTGGAGAGCAAGACCAGCTGTGTCTGCTCCGCCAGATGCTGCGTCAGCCTCCGGAGGCGCTGCACCGCTTCAGGTCGGAAAAGCTCCGGCAAATGGAGATGTTGGAAATCCGGGATCCATCCCACTGTTGGCACAACCGCCGTGGGAAAACTGAAATCCCGCACCGGTAGCACCACTTGGATTCCCTCTTTGCGACAAAGCTCATCTGCCTCCGCCCGCCCCAGCTGCGCGGGTAACTCTACACGCCTCACTCCTTGGGGAAGCGCAATCTTGGGATTCCGAGAGAGAAATACCCACTCCCGTGCCCTGGCCTCCGAGCGGGCTAATTCCAAGCAGCTAATGACTGTGCGAGTGTATCCCGCTCCCGCTGACCACCCCGCTGTGGTTTGATCAAGCAGCCCCAGCCTCATGCAGTTCTTGGGCCCAGTGAAATACCTCCGCCAACCCTTCGGCAAAGGAAACCGCCGGAGCGAATCCCATTTCGCGGATCTGCGAAATATCCGCCACCCAGCGTTCCGGATCTCCCACACGCTGTTGCCCGGCGAACTTCGCCTCCCTGGATCCTCCCAAGCGTGCAGCACCCTCCGCTACTTCACGAATTGAAGTCTCCACTCCACTCGCAACGTTGACGGCTTCTCCCACTCCCGCACTTTTTTCGGCCAAAATCCGAATCGCCCGCGCTACGTCTCGGCCATGGATAAAGTCCCGCGTTTCTCGCCCCGTCCCTTGGAGTTCCACTTGTCCAAGCCGTACTGCTTGGGCACATGCTTCCCAAACAACCTGTCGCTGCAGCCCCCTCCCATAAGCGGAAAAAATCCGTGCCGACACTCCCGCTACCCCATCGCAGCGCACCGCCCGCTCCAATAAGAGCTCTGCCATGCGTTTGTGAAAGCCATACGGCGAAATGGGGTGAATCGCTGCCGCCTCCCGTATTGGCAAGTCCTCAGGCTGACCATAAACTGCCGCACTAGAAAGATAAACCACCCGACACCTCGGAGCCTCCGCCGCAACCGCGCGCAGGATGCGATCTGTCAGGACAACATGTGAGAAAAAATCAATCTCTTGATTGGCCACGGAAAGAGGCACCGAGGCCAGCCCCGCAGCATGAATGAGCAGCTCGGGGGCATATTTTTGCAAGAGTTCACGAAGTTCCGGTTCGGAGGCATCCGGCCCCCCAAGAGCGAGAGAGCACCGCTGCACACCCTGCAAGATAGATTCCGAGGACGCAAAACTACGGTCCACACCCACCACCTGGTAACTGGCAGTGGCAAACTCTGCCTGCAAATAGCGGCCTAAAAATCCCCCCGCTCCGAGAATTACTACCGTTTTCGCTTTCATACTTCGACCAAGGGCAGGGCATTCACTATTGCGGCCTCCTGCGCAAAATCTGGATGCGCCAACCCTCCTTGCTCATTCCGGGCCTCGCGAAATCCCCTCTGCACATAAACCTCACCCACGCTCCGCTCTGGGAGCCCTTCCCGCAAATAATCCCGCCGCACAAAAATCGCATTATTCCCCGCACGATTTCCGGCAACTAACGCGTAACCTTTCTGCTGGCCGAGTTTCGTTAATGCCGCCAGCGAAGCCCCGTAGTAACTGCAAGAAAAGTGCGCCCGCTCTCGCTGGAAATCGGCCCTGTAGGGCACCGTTACCGCTCTTTCAGGGCCGAAGAGGGAGTTGTATTCCACCACTACCACGGCTGGACGCACTTGCACCGCCTGCCAAATCCAGTAGTCCACCCCATCCACATCAATTGAAAGCAGCCCTAACTCCCCCGAAGGAGCATGCTCCGCCAGCAACTCATTGATATTCTCCGCTGTGATAAAGGCCTGCACCGCCCGCAAATTGTGCCGCCAATAAATCGGATCGCGCCGAATCGCCGCGATGTTGCGCTCGGAACCATCCATGACCAACCCGCTCCAACCATGCCGCACCAACAACCACCGGCAATTCGCCTCAATGAAGGTCTCGACTCCAAACTCCACAAAGGTCCGGGGAATCTCCGGGAGTTTCCGCAAAACCGCTTGCAACAACCCATCCTCCCCCCACTGGGAAAAAACCTGAAACTCCGCCGCCGCACCAATCTCGGCAACCTCGGATGTCTGCCGCTCCTCGATTCGTCCTAGGGCTTGTTGCATGCGGTCTAGCCTCTGCTCCAATTCATCCAGCCGGCGTTGCAAGGCACTAAGCTGACCGGGCAGAACCTGCAAAAACTCCCATATTTTTTGGGCTGTCGCCAGGCGTTGCAAGAAGGGATTTTGTTTGTTGGGTTTAGTCACCTTGGTAATCACCAAAGAGGCTTGAGGCTGCTGGTAAGGGCAAAGCGAGTCGGGGAAATTTATCGCGGATCTGGCGCAAATACTCCGACTCATCTGGCAAGGAGGCCTCGTCCTCTGCGGTCCAGTTTTCCATTGGGCACCATTGCTGCCGCACAAAGCTGTAACGCCGCAACACCCGCGCCGGCTGACCTGCCACCAGACTGAAGGGTGGCACGCTTTCACGAAGCATCACCCCGGCCCCAATTACCGATCCCCACCCAACGGTGACATTTTTCAAGATTGTCACTCGCGAACCCAGCCAGCAGTTCACCCCCAGGCGATTTTCTCCCACCGGCCGCACGGGAGCCTGCACATAAGGCACACCTGGATCTTCAAATCCATGATCCACCCCAAGAATTTCCACTCCCGGACCCGTGAGACAGTAGGCCCCGATTTCCAACTTTGCCCCGCACGTAAAAAAGTTCCGCCGACCAATAAACGAGTAATCTCCCACGACAATCGCCGGACCCGGTGTTTCCCAATCGCTGACATTCATCCAAGTATCTTGCCCTATCGCGCAGCCAACACCCACCTGAATTCTGTGAGCCCCGATAAATTGGGCACTGGGATCAACAAAGGTCCCCGCGCCCGCCTGCAACAATCGCCGGGGCTCACGCACAAGCCAACCCGCACTCGGACCTTGTCGCACCGATCGTCTCCAATCTGGCTCCAGGGGTGTGCTCCACCAACGACGGAGCATTTTGGCGAGGTTTTTCAAGACTGTTTCGGGGCCTTGGGAAGTTGATTGGGTGGATTTAATTCGCCAAAAAATCACGCACTGCGGCGATGACTCTGCCCTGCTGCGATTCCGTAAGCCCCGAGGAACAAGGCAAACTGAGGGCCTCAGAATACAGCACCTCTGCCACCTCTCCTCCCAAGCAAGCGCAGTGCCTATGAGGTCGGCTTAAATGCATGGGCTCCCAGAGACAGCGGGATTGAATCCCTTGCGAAGCCAGGTGTGAGCGCAATCCCCGGGCCGTTTTCCCGCTTTTCTCCCGCAAGCGAATCGTAAAAAGCCACTCCGCACTGGTCAGATCAGCCGCAGGCTCCTGCCAACTCACTCCCTCAAGATTGGCAAACTCCCTTCGATACAACCGCGCAATTTCTCGCTTGCGTTGCAAAAAGCCCGCTAGCTGCTCCACTTGTGCCAATCCCAATGCTGCCTGCAGATTGGTGAGGCGATAATTGTAACCCACCTCGTCATGCTCGTATTCCTCAGCCGAAGCTTTGGCTTGCGTGGTCAGGTGTCGGATGCGCTTCGCCAGTGCCGCATCTTGGGTGACAACCATTCCTCCTCCCCCTGTGGTGAGAAGCTTGTTTCCGTTGAAGCTCAAACACCCCACCTTACCAAAACTGCCCAACGGCTTTCCTTGCCACCGTGCCCCAAGAGATTCCGTCGCATCTTCTATCACTGGAAGCTGGAATTCTTCCGCAAGGGCCACCAAAAAATCCATATCTCCTCCGCAGCCGAGGATATGCACCGGGAGCATTGCCGCAACGCGCCGTCCGGTGTAACGATTGCGCAATCCTGCCTCCGTTCTTTGGCAATCCCGCCGCAGAAAATCAGCCACTCGGTGCAAATCCATCTGCCAGTCTGCCTCCTCAGCATCCACGAAAACCGGGCTTGCGCCAACATAGGCGACCGCATTCGCTGGAGCAATGAAGGTCATGCTCGGCATGAGCACCTCGTCCCCAGGTCCGATTCCCAAAGCCACCAAAGACACGTGCAAAGCGGAAGTGCCATTGACCGTCGCTACGGCAAATTCGCAACCTACCTCCCTTGCGATTGCCCGCTCAAATTCATCCACGAAACTGCCCACCGAAGACACCCAGCCACTTTCCACGCATTGCCGCACATATTCTACTTCGCGTCCGGCCAGGCAAGGCTCACAGAGCGGGATTCTCGTCAGTGCCTTTTCGTCCATCTAAAAGAAGAGGATTCCCCCTCCGCGGGGTCAAACAGTGTAAGAACTGGCCGCCGAATTCACCCCTCGGGCACGGAACCATTCGATGGTTTTTTCCAGCCCTTCTTCCAAAGCCACTGCGGGATGCCATCCCAAAAGTTCCGCAGCCAGACTGGAATCAGCCAAGAGCCGCTCCACCTCACTTCCCGGCGGCCGCATTCGCTCTTCCTCGCCAACTAAATCGGGCTGCACACCCATCAGGCTTCCGATCAGTTGCACCAGATCTCCAATAGAAATTTCCCTGCCGGAACCAAAGTTAATCGTGCGCCCAATGGCGGCTTCCGAGCTCCCGCAAGCAAGAAAAGCACCCACCGTGTTGGTGACATAATTTAAGTCTCTTGTCGGGCTTAAATTGCCCAGACGCACTTCATTCCCCACGAGAAGCTGCCCGATAATAGTTGGAATTACCGCCCGGGGCGACTGTCGTGGACCGAAAGTATTAAACGGACGCACCACGGTTACTGGCAATCCATAGGACGCAGCAAAAGCCTCGGCCATCTTGTCGGCACCGATTTTACTCGCCGCATAGGGTGATTGGGCTTGCAGAGGGTGGGACTCGGGAATCGGTACCACCCGGGCCGTGCCATAAACCTCACTCGTCGAAGTACACAAGACACGCCGCACTCCTAGATCCCGGGCTGCGGAGAGCACATGCAAGGTTCCTTCCACGTTCGTGCGCACATACGCACCGGGAACGCGGTAGGAATAAGGAATGGCGATCAGCGCCGCGAGGTGGAAGACGGTTTCCACTCCTGTCATTGCCGCCCGCACCGATTCTGCATCGGTGATATCACCCGGAAAAATCTCCATAGCGTCCCGCAGAGGACTCCCTTCCAACCAGCCCCGCGATTGCAGGGCGTTGTAATGCACCATGGCGCGAACTTGCGCTCCGGCCTGCACTAACCCTTCCGCCAGATGGCTGCCAATAAAACCCCCGGCACCAGTCACTAAAACTTTGCGCCCAGACCATGAAAAATCTCTCTGGATCATTGCTCCAATCCTCCTTTGATTTCCTTTTGCGCCCGGTCGTAATCCCCGGGACGACCGATATCGAGCCAGTATTCCAAAATCGGAAAACTGGCGACTTTTCGTTCCGCCGCCACCAAGGCCGAGATAAGATCGGTCATATTGAAAAACTGCTTCTCCGGAATGAATTCCAAGACCTTCGATTCCAAAAGGTAAATCCCGGCATTGACCAAAAAATCCACCCGCGGCTTTTCTTCGATTCCCCTCACATACCCTGCTTCACTACGCACGACCCCGTAGGGAACTTCCAGACCAATCTGCCGCACCCCAACTGTCAACTCTGCGGCCTGCGCCACGTGGAATTCCGCCATGGCCTGAAAATCCAGCTCGGTAAGGATGTCCCCATTCACCACCAGAAGCCGCTCCGGTGGATCTGCCAATAGTCGAAGAGCTCCAGCTGTTCCCAAAGGCTCATCTTCACGCACGTAATCCATCCGCACCCCAAAACTCTGGCCGTCCCCAAAATGCTGGGTGATTTTCTCCGCTGCAAAATGAGTTGAAACCACAACCTCCCCGATTCCGGCCCCACGCAGCCTTTCGATGGTGTGCTCCATCAGCGGGCGATCTCCCACCGGCAACATCGGCTTGGGTGTCTCGGCGGTGAGGGGATACAGCCTTCGCCCAAACCCGCCTGCCATGATAACCGCTTGCCCTACCTTCACATCTGCCAGGCTATCCAAAATCGCCAAGGCCGAGAAACGATCCTCCGCATCCAAGAGTGGCAGATGCCGCACCGAGTGCTCTCGCATTAGCCGCAACCAAACCGCCTCGCCATCTGCGTAGTTGGCCGTCACGGGAGATCGGGTTTTTCCCAAGAGAGCCCGCTCCAAGCCATCGCTGGCGGTGGCCCCGGCTAATACCGCACGCCGTAAATCACCATCGGTGAGAGTTTGGCACACTCGATGCTGGGCATCCACCACCACGACAATGCCCTTACGGTTGCGATTGATAGCTTCCAGGGCTTCCCGAATCGCCATTTCTGCCCGCACTTCAAAGAGCCTCGTTTCTTGGAGAACCCGCAGCATACCTCTAAATCAATTCATCCGCGGCATAACCACGTTCAGCCTTCCGCCCGAGAAACTCCCAAAAACGCATCGGCTCATGCCCGTATCCCGGACGCCGCACCGTCAAATTCTCCGGAGAAAAATATTCTCCCTGCGCGATAGGCCGAGCTGCCACCAAACTGCGGCGAGCAACACGACGATTTTCTTTCTCGACTCCCCCACCTCGATCTGCGGCATCGGCCAATGCCAACTCCAATTCCCGAATCTGCCCAATCATCCTCTGCAGCTCTTCGGGCTCCAAGGAAGCGGCATGATCAGGTCCTGGCAGATCCCGACTTAAAGTGAGATGTTTCTCTAAAACCTCCGCTCCCAAAGCGACCGCTCCCAAAGCAATATGCCAACCCGCCGTGTGGTCTGAATACCCTACCGGCAGACCGAACAGTTGCTGTAATCGCTGCATCTGCCCGAGCCCGGCGGCTTCCGGTGGGCAAGGGTAAGCAGTCGTGCATTGCAGCAGCGTCAGTCGTTTCGCCAAGCCCGACTCCTGGCGGTTTCTCCGATCCCAGGCGGCGAGAATTTCCTCACGGGAACTGGGTTCGCTTTTCTCCGACAATCCCCAAGCCACCACCGCCAACGCCTCGGCAATTTCCCGCTCGGTCGCCATGCCACAGGAAAGTAACAAGGGCAGCTCGGTGCGAGCCAGCCGCATCAACCATGGGCCCGAATTCAGATCCCCAGAGGAAATCTTGATCCTGCGCGGTCGCAGCTCTAGCAGGGTCTGCAAACTTTTCTCGTCGAAGGGTGTGGCCAGAAACTCCACCCCGTGTTCGCGACAACACACCGCTAGTTCGCGCCAAACTTCCGCTGGCAAGGCAAGCTTGCGCAACATCGCCTGTTGGGACGTATCTGGAGCGTTGGCCTGCTGATAGGGTGCTTGTTCAACATGCCGACAAACCAAGGCTTCGGGATCGAACATTTGAAACTTCACCGCATCGGCTCCGGCACGCGCACCCGCGGCAATCAGCTCCCGGGCCAGTTCTACCGACCCGTTATGATTCACACCCGCCTCTGCGATGATAAAAACCCGCCGCTCTTTCATGCCGCAACTCTCCAAATCGCTTTGCGTCGCAAAGCACGCGCTCCTGTGGTTGCGCAAATTTTCTGCACCGACCTCAAAGCCTCAACCACTCGGCTAGCAGCTTGGCCATCCCCATAGGGATTATGCACTCCTGCAAAAGCCTTGCGCCCTAAGTGCAGAACTCTGCGCACAGCCGAGGCAATTGCCTTGGCCTCCGTGTCACAATCCACGACGGATGCCGCCCGCAATCTTCCTTCCTGCCGACGACCAATGTTCACCGTTGGCACGCCCAAGCTCGGTGCCTCATAGAGTCCGCTGGACGAATTCCCCACTACGGCATCCACCTCGGCTAAAACCGAGACGTATCGCTGCGTGCCCAAGTTTTTCACCAAGAGCACCCCAGGCTCCTCGGCAAACTCCTCTAAGACCTGCAAAATCCTCCCCCCCTCGGCGTCCACATTTGGTGCAGTCAAAATCATTCCCACCTCCGGCAAAAACTCGCGCAACGCTCGCAGCACTTCCTTTACCTGTTCTCCGGCAGCTTCCCACGCTTCGGTCTCCGGATGGTAGGTGACCAGAAGGTTTTTTTCCTTCCATTCGTAGCCGAATTCCTCGCTGAGTTTCTCGCGCGGCAAGCGCTCCACACGCAGAAGGGCATCCAACCCCGTGCTTCCCACCACAAAGATCCTCTGCGGATCTTCTCCCATTGCCCGCAAACGCGCCGCAGCCTCCTCGTGGGTTGGAAAATGCAGGTGACTCATCTTGCTGATGGCATGACGCAACCCCTCATCCACCGCCCCCAAGGTCACATCTCCTCCCGCTAAATGAGCCAAAACATACCCCCCCAGAAAAGCCGCCGTCGCAGCCCCGAACATTTCATAGCGATCGCCCAACACGATCACGAGGTCCGGCTGCAACTCCGGCAACACTCGCGCAAACCCCTCCACTGCTCTGGCAGTGAGTTGGGCCATATTCGGTTGCTTGGCTTCATCCTCATGCAGGAAAATCGGCACGCGGGCGGCAATCGGAAATCCACTCGCCTCGATCTCGTGCTCGGTGCGCCCGAGCCGGTCCAAGAGGTGTGCCCCGGTCACTACCAGCAAGGGCACAAACTCCGGTGCTCGTTGAAGCTCTCGCAACACTTCGATTAAGTATCCGAAATCCGCCCGGGATCCGGTAATCACCATCACACGCCAGCTTTTCCCCATCACTTCAAGCAGGCCGTTTTAAGGCAAAAATTGGCTGGCCCGCCTCTGTCTTCTCTCCAGTCGGTAGAAATCCCATGCTCTCATAAATTCGAAGAGCAACCACATTTTCCTCCGCCACGCTGAGAATTACCGATTCTTCTCCACGCTCCCAAGCCCACCTCAAAGCCTCCTGCAAAGCCCACTTTCCCCATCCCCTCCCGGCATACTTCTCTCCGATCAATACCCCAAAAGCATAACGCGAGAATCCCGCATCCTTGCCTCGCATCATAAAAAATCCCCCAAGCTCTGCTCCCAAAAAAATCCCCCACCACGCATCTTGGTGTAAATTTTCCAAACTCTCCCTCAAAGAATCCTCCGCAAAGGAAAAAGGCCGAAAAAAACGCACATAGTCACCGTGCTGGTTTTGCCACAGGGCAGCCAATGCTGGAGCGTCATGCACCTGCAAGTTTCGGATTTCAGGCTGCATCGTCAGTCAGCAGCGTCCCGCTGGCTTCTACGGCCATTGGGGTAAAGGCCCTCACGGGTGTCTTGCCACTGCCATAAAAGTCTCCATCCGCGACTTCAAAGCGTCCCGCCATTTGCACTAGGTCGGCGGTTTCTCCATTGGCAATCAGGCGCGCAAAGAGACTATACAACCCGGGAAGAAAGGGCACCTTGGGCAGCCGCACCCTCCATTCCCCACGCTGTGGCACCTCACGCAAATCCAGCCCCAAGTAATCGGTGCGGAAGGCGCAAAGGCGCCTGCCCTGTTCATCAATCACTGCCAAAACCGCCACCGCAGAGTCCCTTTCTATCACCCCCGTGCCGGAAACGGCAAACTGCACTCGCAGTTCAGCTTCATCTGCCAGGCGCAGCACCGGGGTTGGTTTCCCCTTACCGTCATAAATCCCCACCCGCTCCACTTGCCAAAGTTGGTTTCCGGTTCGCTCCTGCCGATCCCGGTGATCAAAAATTCCCTCCGCCTCAGCCGTCTTGAGACCCTCCGCGCCATCAAACAATTCCTTGCGCCGATACAGATCGCACCCCTCCTCCGCAGGTCCATCAAAACGCAGCCTTCCCTTCTCCAACCAGAGCACCCGGCTACAAAATTTCACTACCGCTCCCAAGTCATGCGCCACAAACAGCAGCGTGTGCCCCCGCTTGATCAAATACTCCATGCGGTCGAAACACTTTCGCTGAAAGGCCAGATCCCCCACCGCCAAGACCTCGTCCAGAATGAGGATCTCCGGCTCAAGAAACGAGGCTACGGAAAAAGCCAGTCGGGCGTACATTCCGCTGGAGTAACGCTTGACGGGAGTATCCATGAATTGCGCCACCCCGGCAAAATCCACAATCGCTCCCATGCGCTGCTCCACCTCTTCGCGGTTCATCCCGAGGATGGCCCCGTTCAGAAAAACATTCTCCCGACCGGTAAGCTCCGGATTGAACCCCGTGCCCACCTCCAACAGACTACCCACCCTTCCACGAATTTTTAGCTTCCCAGTCGTCGGGGTGACGATCCGGGCTAAAATCTTCAACAGCGTGCTCTTGCCTGCACCATTTTTCCCGATAATCCCCACGGTCTCCCCGGCGCGGATCGAAAAGGAAATATCTTCCAAGGCCCAAAAAATCGAGCTGTCCTCCTCGTCCGTTTGACCGCTTCGGGGTGGAGCTTTTCCTCTGCCCTTTCCACGACTCCAAGCCAGCAAATCTTTCCAGAGCAAGCGCCGATCTATGACCCCAAGCTGATAGCGCTTGGAAATTCCCTCGGCTCGGATGACTTCCATCAGCTCCTAAATCGTATCGGCAAAGTTTTTCTCTGCCCGGCCAAATTCCATGACCCCCAGGAGAAAAATGATCAACGTAATCCCGAGGCTGATCAACCACTGCGAAATCTCCACCTCGCCGCGTCCCATCATGGCAAAACGAAATGCCTCCACCACCGGCACCATCGGATTGATACTCATCAGCCACTGCCACTGCTCCGGCACCATCGAACGTGGGAAGAAAATACAGCTGGCATACATCCAGAGCTGCAGAAGTGGCCCCAGAGCAAACTGCAAATCGCGAAACCGCGTTGAGAACGACGAGGTGAGGCAGCCAATGCCAAAAGCCAACAGGCCACATTGCAAAATCAACACCGGTAATATGATCACCCGATAGCTGGCCTCAATGGGATAACCCGCCCACAGGAAGTAAGCCCAAAATCCCAGAAAAATGAGGAATTGAATGAGAAAATACCACATCCCAACCAGAGTTTGGGCCACCGGCACCGCCAGTCGCGGAAAATACACCTTCGTGAAAAGACTGGCGTTTGTGGCAAACGTATTGGAAGTCCGCGTGAGCGTATTTGAAAACATCTGCCAAATGGTGATTCCACTCAGATAAAAGAGGAACTTCGGGATCTCATCGGTCGGCAAACCAGCGATTTGGCCAAAAATTACCGTCATGACCACACTGGTGACGATCGGTTGTAAAAAAAACCAAACCGGCCCCAAAACGGTTTGCTTGTGCTGTGTGACAATATCTCTGCGCAACAACTGCCATATCAAATCCCGATAGCGCCAAATCTCGGTCAAAGGAAAATGAAACCACGGTTTTGCGGCCGTGATCACCACCTCCCGGTCGCTCCACTCCAATGCCGGACTCTCTCTTATGGGCTCAGTTCCACTCAATTGCTCGTTATTCTGCAGGCCCGGCAGAGCTGATTGCTAACCCTGCCCGATTGCCCGATTTTTATTTTTCCGGGAAAAAAGCCGGCGTCAGCGGATCGGGAACGGGGAGCCCTTGGAGGTCCGCCAAATCTGCTTCGACCATGATTTTGGCCAGCTCGGCCATGCGGACTTTGGGTTCCCAATCCAACTGTTTTTTGGCCTTGGCGGGATTCCCAATCAGCAGATCCACCTCCGCAGGGCGTTCATACTTGGGATCGTATTTGACAAATTCCCTCCAGTCCAAATCCACATGGCCAAAGGCCACCTCAAGGAATTCCTTGATGCTGTGGGTTTCATTCGTCGCCACCACGTAGTCATCCCCGGTATCGGTCTGCAGCATCCGCCACATCGCCTCGACGTATTCCGGGGCATAGCCCCAGTCCCGCTTGGCCTCCAAATTGCCTAAGTAAAGCTCCTTTTGCCGCCCGAGTTTGATTGCCGCCACAGCCCGGGTGATCTTGCGGGTGACAAATGTTGGACCGCGCCGTGGACTTTCGTGGTTGAAGAGTATCCCATTCGTCGCGTGCATGCCGTAGCTCTCCCGATAGTTTACGGTGATCCAATAAGCATAGACCTTCGCAGCACCATAAGGGCTGCGCGGCCAGAATGGCGTCGTCTCGGTCTGCGGCACCTCCTGGACTTTGCCAAACATTTCACTGCTCGAGGCTTGGTAAAACCGGCTCTTAACCCCGGCCTCCCGCATCGCTTCTAAAATTCTCACCGTGCCAAGACCGGTCACATCTCCGGTGTATTCAGGGATATCAAAACTCACCCGCACATGGCTCTGGGCCCCGAGATGATAAATCTCATCCGGCTTCAAGTCATAAATGAGTTTCACCAGATTCACCGAATCCGCGAGATCCCCATAATGAAGAAACATCCGCACCCCATTGACGTGAGGATCCTGATAGAGATGATCAATCCGCGAAGTATTGAAAGTGCTGGCCCGCCGAATAATGCCGTGAACTTCGTAGCCCTTGGCCAGAAGCAAATCAGCCAGGTAGGATCCGTCTTGTCCGGTAATTCCGGTGATAAGTGCTTTTTTCATAGTTTATTTTGTGGGGTTGAGGTTTAGAATTTGGGGTAGGTCAGCGCGGTGTTTTCTCATGCGACTCGGGAAAATTTTTCGCAGCTTTCCCAGTCTGCTGCAGCCGCATCTTTGCAGGAGAGGATCGGGGCCTCACCCCCCGGAATCGGCCAGGCAATTCCTACCGTCGGATCATTCCATCGCAGACTACGCTCACTCCCCGGCGCGTAAGGTCGTGTGCATTTGTAGTGGAAATCTGCGGTTTCACTGAGAACCAAAAAGCCATGCGCGAAACCCGGGGGCACCCAGAGTAATTCCCGGTTTTCCTCGGTCAACCAATGGCCTTCCCATTGACCAAAAGTTGGCGATTCCTCCCGCAAATCCACCACCACATCAAAAACCTCGCCCGCAGAAACAAATACCAACTTCCCCTGCGCATCAACACCCGACTGATAATGCAAACCCCGAAGAACTCCCCGCCAGGAACGACTGCAGTTGTCCTGGACAAAATCTTCTGTCAACCCGAGTTGGTGCCCCACGGCCTGGTTCCAAGTCTCCAAAAAAAACCCCCGGTCGTCACGATACACCCGCGGCACCAGTCGCCATACTCCCGGCAGTTTTGTTTCGATTTTCGTCATGCTTTATTTTCCAACAATCGTAAGAGATACTTTCCATAGTCGGTCTTAGCCAGCGGCTCGGCCAATTTTTTCAATTCTTCCTCGCCGATGTAACCGAGGCGATAGACGATTTCTTCCGGACAACAAATTTTCAGCCCCTGGCGATTTTCTATCGTGGAAACGAATAACCCGGCCTCCAGCATGGAATCATGAGTTCCAGTGTCCAGCCAAGCATATCCCCGGCCAAAGACCTGCACCTGTAATTCCCCGGCTTCCAGATACAAGCGATTCAAATCGGTGATCTCCAGTTCCCCACGGGCGGAGGGCCGCAAACTACGAGCCTTTTCCACCACAGTCTCATCGTAAAAATAAAGACCCGTCACAGCGTAGTTGCTCTTTGGTTGGCTAGGTTTTTCCTCAATCGAGAGGACGCGCCAATTCGCATCAAACTCCACGACTCCATAGCGTTCCGGATCCTGCACGTGATAGGCAAATACCAGCGCCCCTTTTTCTAGTTTTCCCGCACGTCCGAGGATTTGGTGCAAGTCATGCCCATGAAATAAATTATCACCCAAGACCAGTGCTGCTGGAGAACCAGAGAGAAAGTCCGCTCCAATTAAAAATGCCTGCGCCAACCCATCGGGTGCGGGCTGCTCCGCATAAGACAACTCGAGCCCCCAGCGCCTCCCATCCCCCAGCAAATCGCGAAAACGCGGTAAATCCTGCGGTGTGCTAATGATGAGGATTTCCCGTATCCCTGCCAGCAACAAGGTCGCCAAGGGATAATAAATCATCGGCTTGTCATAGACCGGCAGGAGCTGTTTGGAAACCGCTTGGGTCACGGGATAAAGCCGAGTTCCGGAACCACCGGCGAGGATAATGCCTTTACGTTTCATGAGATTTAGGATCGTTAAAACCTCCCTCGGGACGGGTTTTTCGCATTCTCAAACAGAGGCTCTGCGCCCATTCCAGCCAGAGTAGGTTTTCGCGAAAGGAGGTTTTGCGGCCTGCCTCAAGCACCGCTCGCCGCGAGCCCTCGGCGGTTCCGAAGGCCTATTCTTGCTGGGGCTTTGCTTCAGACTGTTTTCGTCTGCGACCATACGGCGATTTCCTTTTAATGCTTCGAGATCTGCTAAGTCTTGTGGACGGCCTGCTTTGCATTTTAGCTGCAAAAGGGTGATCATAGCCACCACCGGAACCAAGAAACCCTCCGCCAACTCGACCTCGCATCTCCGGGCAAATTCCTGCCGAAAATCAGACGGTCGCTGGCTGAAAATATCCACCGGAGTTCTCGGATGTTTCTCGCTCCAAAGGGGCCAATTAATCATGTTTTTTCCCAGCTCCAGCAAGATCGTTTTACCGGATCAGCCAGGTCTTCAACGGCCACCGGGACCCGTGGCCTGTAGCTTAAGGCCGTCAAAGCCTGCACGGCTTTTTGCATATTGGCTTCTTTAAGGCCCAGAACTAAATCTCGGTTTCTGGTCATCCGCTCATATCCATGGGCAAAGACTGCTAATCCGCCCACCTGCAAATACCTGAGGCCTCCTGCAGGGCCCACACCACCACCTCGACACTCCACACTTCCACTACGACTTCTCCCCTTGCCAGCGTTCTTTCTCCTGGTTCTCGAACATGTAAAAAGATTCCTTGCCCAGGAAGGTGTGAATCCCACACTCGGTCTTCTCTTTACCCTGCCACCGCCCGGAGCGTTCATCTTCCCCTGCCGATGGCTTGGTGCATGGCCAACAGCCGATTGATTTGTAGCCCTTCGCCAATAACTCATTCACCGGCCAATCCCGCTCCGCTAAGTAACGGTCCACTTCTCCCTTAGTCCAATCCGCCAAAGGACTGATCTTGATCAGCATTTGCAACCGACCAGCTGCTTGCCTCTCAAAGACATCCACTAATCCGGTCTGCTTGCGCCCGGCAGATTGATCCCGCCGCAGCCCCGTGATCCAAACGTCTAAGGTGTCCAGTTTTTGCTCCAGAGGCAGCACTTTCCGCAAGTGGCAACAGCGATCCGGATTACGCTCCCAGAGCCGCTCACCCTCCCTCACCGCCTGCTCCTTCACTGACCACTCCGGGTGCAAACTCTCGATGCCAATCCCCAAGCGCTGCTCCACCCGGGACTTCAAGGCTAACGTTTCCGGAAACAACAACCCGGTGTCCACGGTGAAAACCGGAAAGCGAAACCCATTCGTGTAGGCCAAATCCAGAATTACCAGACCGCTTCCTTGCAGACTGGTGCCGATGGCTGCCTTTTCCCGGAACCGTGTCCAGCACCACTCTAAACGGGAAACGGTTTTCTCGATGAGCGTCTGCATGCTTACTACACAGACAAGCTGCCGCCTTTGGTCATTCGCTCCTTTTTCGGACCGAGACCACTCCTCGAAGATTCCATTGGTTGTTGCCCGGCATAGCGCACGGTTCTTGGAACGGATTCCACCCGCTCCGGCCAACCCGATTTCTCAGGTCACTAAAAACTTCATCACCCAGGGAAGCAGGGAGTTGCCTTTTTCGACCCAGTGCCGCAATCGTGCGATCCGCTGGCGCGTGGCCTTGCGCTCTCCCTCCGGCATCTCCACCGCCAAACGTTCCATCTTTTCCAGACGTATTGCGGCCCGTTCCAAATGCGGCACCACCTTCTCCTGCAAAAACACGGTGGCGAATTTGCTCAACTCGAGATCCGCCGTGTAGAAATCCCGCCGATCCCCGGGTTCGTAAACTACCTTGACCGCTCCTAAAGAACGCAAAACCCGCAAGCCCTGGCTCGCCGATCCCAAACTCAGCCCCAACCGCGTCATTAACTCATCCATCGGCAACGCACGCGGCGAAACAAACAGTAACCCATAAATTTCTCCGATAGATTTCGGCAGCCCGACCAAGCGGAGAAAGTTAATAAAAAGCTCGATGCCTTCCACCTCCAGCGGCGTTAAGTCCGCTCCTTTCTCCCCCCTTCGGCTTTGACTGGCAACCAACATGATGCAATGAAACTGCCACCAAACCTCAAACATTTCAATAAAAAATGAAATCTGAACCGCTCAGATTTTCCAGAGCCCCAGCCAGCCCTCCGACGGTGTCCTGCGGCTGCGGAAATTTTTGCCAATCCGCTCTTGTCACAAGCTTTCTGCCGAGATAACTTTTCAGGCTCCACTTGGCTAGGTAGCTCAGTTGGCAGAGCAGAGGACTGAAAATCCTCGTGTCGGGGGTTCGATTCCCTCCCTAGCCACTTCCTGTCAGAAGTCTATCAAAGAGCTGTATTTACGAAATTTTTCCGTATTCCCCAAAGACGTAAGTCTCAGCAAGACTCGCAGCAATTCTCTAAAAATCGCCCACGTTTTCCCGTGTTCTCTGCGTCACGGATGAAGCGAAAAAACGTGCGAGATTTCCATATCCCGGCGCCGATCCCGAAGGGCCGGGCTAGCTGCAACACCCAACCCACAAAGCCTCGGATGATACTTTGGAGTTCGGGCAAACCCGCCTCATTCTACCCGCGCAACCACTCCCTAATGGTCGTCTCTTCGGCCCACCGTTCCATGCTCCTCGACGACACGCTGGCCAACCTCGAAGTCATGGATGCCATCCGCGCCACTATCGGCTTGCGCTCTCCCTTCGCGTAAACTGCATGGCCTGCCGACTCCGGGCTGCTTTCCCAGCATCTACCCCACGTCCGACTCCGCGTAGGTCCCATCTCGGCTAAAGAGCCGGACATGGCGAAAAACCACCGATACCTCCATCCCCGGCTGTAACCCGAGCACCAACAAATCCTGCCGCGAAATCTCTGCCTCGAAAGGCTCGTGATTCGGTAGCCGCTCGAGCGAAACCCGTCCCGTATTTCCCGCCGCAAAAATGTGTTGCACCTTGGCAGAAATGGCCGACGCACTTCCCGCCTGACCCACCGGGCGAATCTCCACATCATGCGGCCGCACATAAAGCGACTCCACCGGCACTCCCACCTTCGGCAAGCCCTCCACCCCGGCGGTCAGCTTATTCACGTTGCCGAGAAACTCGATCACAAACGGTGAGGCCGGGCGATCATACACCTCCTGGGGCGAACCCTGCTGCGCAATCCGCGCGTTATTCATCACGACGACCTCATCAGCCAATTCCAAAGCCTCCTCCTGATCATGCGTCACAAAGACCGTCGTTACTTTGATCTCCTCTTGAAAAGTCCTCAGCCAGCGCCGCAAATCCTTCCGCACTTTGGCATCAAGGGCCCCGAACGGCTCGTCGAGCAAAAGGACCTTGGGTTTAACCGCCAGGGCCCGGGCCAAGGCAATCCGCTGCCGTTGACCTCCGGATAACTCACTCGGAAAGCGCTTCTGCAAACCATCGAGCTGCACCAACTCGAGCAGCTCCCGCACCCGGGTGCGAATGACCTCCTCCGAGGGCCGCTCCCGTCGGGGCTTGGCCCGCAACCCAAAGGCAATGTTATCCGCCACGGTCATGTGCCGAAACAACGCGTAATGCTGGAAAACAAAGCCCACACCGCGCTTTCCTGCCGGGGTGGTGGTCACATCTTCCCCATGAAACATAATTTTCGTCCCGGCCCGATCATCGGCAAAATCAAGCCCGGCCAAAATCCTCAGCAACGTTGTTTTGCCCGATCCCGAAGGACCCAGCAGAGAAATCAACTGACCATCCGGAATTTCCAGGCTCACGTCGTCCAGGGCCTGATACGTTCCAAAAGTCTTACTAATATGTTGGGCTTGAATACTCATAATATCTAGGAGGTTAGGAGCGAAGGTTCCCCACGCCGGGAAGCCCGCCATTCAATTAGATTCTTTAAAACCAGGGTGACCAGCGCCAGCAACGTCAGCAGCGAGGCAATCGTGAAGGCCGCCTGGGTGTTATATTCCATGTAGAGAGTTTCTATGTAGAGCGGCATCGTGCTGGTCTTTCCTTTGATATTTCCCGACACTACCGCGACCGCACCGAATTCTCCCATAGCCCGCGCATTACAAAGCACCACCCCATAAAACAACGCCCACTTTACCCCGGGCAGCGTCACCTGCCAAAATGTCCTCCAACCACTTGCCCCCAGGATTAAAGCGGCATATTCCTCCTCCGTCCCTTGCGCCGCCATCGCCGGGACCAATTCCCGCGCCACAAATGGCAGGGTAACAAACGTTGTGGCTAGAACAATTCCAGGCAGGGCGAAAATGATGCGGATATCATTCGCTCGTAAAACCTCGGCGAACCAGCCGTGCGTCGTGCTGAAAAGCAGCACAAAAATTAGCCCGGCAATGACCGGCGAGACTGCAAAAGGTAGATCGAGCACGGTAACTAAAAGACTTTTCCCCCAGTAGCGGTACTTGGTAATGGCCCACGCCGCAGCCAATCCAAAGACAAGATTCAAAGGCACCGCAAGCGCCGCCACCGTCAGGGTTAGACTAATCGCATCGCGGGCAAACCGATCCTCTAAAGCGGCAAAAAACAAACCAACGCCTTGTTTGAAGGCCTCATAAAACACCACGACCAGAGGCATAAGAAGAAACAACCCCAGAAAGCCGAGGGTTACCCCGATTGAAAGCAACCGGAACCATCTCGGCTCGGTCGTCGCCGATCCGGATTTCGGCGGCTGAAAACTGCGCGTGCGAGAAGAGATAGCAGGCATGGCTTTAATTCCTCGCCTGGCCGACCGACTCCGACCAGCGCTGCAAAAGATTGATCACCAAGAGCAAGGCGAACGAAGCGACCAACATGACGCAGGCCACCGCCGTGGCTTGCGGATATTGGTAGTTCTCCAAAAACTTGAAGATGACGAGCGGGGTAATTTCCGTGCGCATGGGCATGTTACCCGAAATGAAAATAACCGAGCCGAATTCGCCCACCGCCCGGGCAAAAGCCAGGGAGAAGCCAGTCAATAAAGCCGGAACCAAAGCGGGAAAAACCACGCACCAGAAGGTTCGCCAACGCGAGGCTCCCAGCGAGGCAGAAGCCTCCTCGACTTCCGCGTCGAGATTTTCGATCACGGGCTGCAAGGTCCGGACCACAAAAGGCAATCCGATAAAGGTCAGCGCAATCAAAATCCCCACTTGCGAATAGGCTGTTTGAATGCCCCATTCATAAAAAAACCGTCCGAGCCAACCGGTCTGCGCAAAAAGCGTCGTGAGCGCAATCCCCGCCACTGCCGTCGGCAAAGCAAATGGCAGATCAACCATTGCATCAACCAATCTGCGCCCCGGAAATTGATATCGCGAAAGCACCCATGCGGCAATCAAGCCAAAGAACGCATTCGCGCAGGCGGCCAGAAACGAAATCCCAAAGGTTACTTTGTAAGAAGCCACCACCTGGGGACCGGTCACCGCCCGCCAAAACGCCTCCCACCCCATCCCCGAAGTCTTGAGAAAAACCGCCGAGAGCGGAATTAAAACCAAGAGAGTCAGATAAGTCACAGTGAATCCCATGGTCAGCCCGAAACCGGGAAGAATTCGGCGATTCGGTTTACGGGTGCGGAGGCGCGGGAACATGAGTAGATTGGCTTGGCAGGGTGGTGCTTCCTACTGCAGGTAAATCTGATCAAATATCCCCCCATCGGCGAAAAACTTGGGCGTGGCCTTGCTCCATCCGCCGAAAACTTCATCGATCGTGAAGAGCTTCAAATTCGGATACTGTGCTTGAAATTCCGCCAGAATGGCCGGGTTACTCGGGCGGTAATAATGTTTCCCAGCCAAACGTTGCCCCTCGTCTGAATAGAGAAATTCAAGGTAAGCCTGGGCCACCTCCCGTGTCCCTTTTCGATCCACATTCTGGTCGACCAGTGCCACCGTCGGCTCCGCCAAAATGCTGAGCGAAGGTGTAATGATTTCATATTCTCCGGGATGTTGTTTCAGGGCCAAAAGCAGCTCATTTTCCCAGTTAATCAAAACATCGCCAATCTTGCGCTCTTGGAAGGTGGTGCTGGCCCCTCTGGCTCCGGTATCCAAAACCGGCACGTTTCGATAGAGCTTGGTGATGAACTCCTTCGTCTTGGCTTCGTCACCTTGGAAATGATTTAAAGCCCAGCCCCAGGCTGCGAGAAAATTCCAGCGAGCAACTCCCGAGGTCTTGGGATTCGGGGTGATTACCTGGATACCCGGACGAACCAAATCACCCCAGTCCTTGATGCCCTTCGGATTACCTTTACGAACCAATAAGGCCAGTGTTGATCGATATGGTGCGCTGTTATCCGGCAATCGCTTTTGCCAATCCTGCGGGAGCAATCCCCTTTCCGCAATGGCATCAACATCCGCTGCCAGTGCTAGGGTGACGACATCCGCATCGAGCCCATCAATCACGGCACGGGCTTGTCGGCTGGAACCTCCATGGGACTGATTAATCCTGATGTCCTGGCCGGTCTTCTTCTTCCAATGCTCGGCAAAAGCCGCGTTGAATTCCGTGTAGAACTCCCGGGTTGGGTCGTAGGAAACGTTGAGCAGAGTGGTGGCTTGAGTGCTCGTCAGGAGGCTTCCTGCAAGGAATATGCTAAGAATCGTTTTCATAAGATCTGTAATAATAAGGTTTGAGAAGTTGGTTTGGTTTAGAAGTTGATTCCGAAATGAACTCCGAGCAGGAGGTCGTTTGGAACATTTCCCCGTGCGCCGGGATTCATAATGTATTGGATAAGTGGTTGGACATAGGCAAAGCGGTTGACCTGGATGCGGTAATCGAACTCCAGCACGGCGGTATAATTTCGCGGATCCGTCTCTTTAGCCCGATCAACCTTGGCCGCTTCGAAGCTGTAGTTTCCGTAAGCCAGGGCCAATCCGGCCTGATCCTTGTCCCGCCCGGGGATTAATCCCTTATAAATTAATCCGCCGAGAGCATAGAACTGCATTTGGTTGTTGGCGGGAGGAGCAAAGTTTAAGGTGCTGAACCAATAGAGCCCTTGCTCGTCTGCTTTTGGTTTCACCGAGCTCGTTTGTTTTCCTCGGGACAGAGGCTGATCGCGGGGTGCGATCGGCTTTTCCCGGAAAAGCTGCTGATCGAGCTGCCAATAGAATTGCCAATTCCCGTCGTAGGGCACTCCGTCGAAGCCCTTGCGTTCTACGCCCCAGTAAATAACTCCAGCGGCATATTTTCCCGGCAACTTTTCCGGGCCGAATTCCGGACGCAACCCGATTTCATTCAGGCTATAAACACCGTTCAACGAAGGATCCGACGCGTAGCCCTGGAAAGATAGCGCGTGATTCAGCGGGTCAGTCCCAAAAGGATACGCCAAATAGAGCCCGCTCTGCGCGTAGCTCCAACTCGTCGGTTGGATTTTGAGGTAGCCGCCCCAGGTAGAAAAGGAGCCACCCCACGGTAAATTTGGATTAATCCCTTTGGCCGTCCGAATGCTCTGGTTGGTAAAGAGCTTGGACTCCTGCTGGACCAAAAAGAGGTCAGTGGGCACCTGCCATCCCCCGGAAACCTCGAGAAAATCTGCTATCCCGAAGAGCTCTGGCGTGGTGTAGGTCGCGTAGAACTTCCGCAAACGCCAGCCCGCACCTCCGGTGTAAGCATCGGGTCGGAAGGTGCTGTCAGTCCCAGAGTACTTGTTGATGCTCTCAGAAGCTTCCCGCCAGCGCAGGTTGCCGGTAAAACTCAGACCATCGAGCGACTCAACTTGGAGTAGTTTTGCCGCATCTACCTCGAGATCAAAATTGATTTCTTGGGTAAAGCCACCTCGCTGCTCCACCCCCCCGGCAACAATCCCGAGAAAGTTCCCACGCCAGTTGGCTCGAAAGCGCACACCTCGATCCTCGAGGGCATCTCGCGCCCCCAACCAATTGCTCGACGCGTAGCGACCATTCCACCATTCCGAGAGGGTAGAAGTCCGCTCAGGTTCGGCCGCAGACTCTGGCACGCTGGCCCCGGCAAAAAGTGAGTTTTGATGAAATATTGTTACTGCAAGCAGCACCAACTTGACGGGAAATTTATTCATAGGTTTTTAAGGCAGGAAGATCGCGAACGGTTTCGTGGAATCTCCTGGGTTTTTAAGGCATAGGCCTCCCAATCGTAGGGTCGGCAAAAGTAGAAAATCTGCTCGGTTAAGCCTTGGCCCACTCCGCTTCCGGTCCGATGCGTCGCTTGCGAGTCTGTCGGATTTCCCGCACCTCTCCCTGATGCAAGACGATCTCCACCGTCCCATATTCAATCTCCCGAATGGCTTGTAAAACGGCGCGCAAAGCAGGAGGGAGCTCGCCACCTTGGTTCGGATTTTTCAACGAGCCTGGTAAGTTTCTGCTCATTTCTGCTCCTCTGTGGCGGCTTCCCGCACCTCATGCATAAGGAAAAGGATCAACCCAACGGCCTCCTCAGCTTGTTGCTCGGCCAGAAGTTGCCCCGGGAGAAGGAGCGCCGCTTCAAGCGGCTGGACCTCCCGCTCGGGCACCGGGGTCAATCGGGGTGGAAATGGATTCGCCCTCGGCTCCAACTGCCAAAGATAGCCTGGTGAGAGCTCACGATGCTTCCGGGCAATCCCTTCAACCAACACTCCATGCTCCGCGGTCTGTCCTGCCAGGTGAATGGCAAACTCCTCAGACCCACTTGATTCAGCCAGGCTGATAACCAAATCATAATCATACCGCCACAGCTCCCGCTCGATGACCCGAATCGGTCGGATCTCCGACTCCCGCCAAAGAGAAAAACGCCCCTGATGCTGTGCTGCCGTTTTTTCTTCTCCAAAGCACCGGGCCTCCAAGTTGATCACCGGGTAAATCGTCGCTTCGATCCCATCAACCAATTGGAACCGTTGCTCGAGAATCGCCACCAAACGCAACAAGGCATAAGTCGCCACCTCCTCAGTGCCCAACCAGCCGCCGACCAGAAGCACCCGAGTGGGGTTCTTTTCCGCCGCACGCCCAAGAACATGGTAATAGGGCACCATGTCCGTCCGCTTATTCCACCCCGGCTGCGAGGCCGCATAACCTGGCAGCAAGGTCGAGGAGTTCTCGCTTAGCTCTGCCAACGGCGCGAGCAGCTCTTGATAATTACTCAATCCGCTCTGGAAGCGATGACGCAAACGATGACTGATCTGTTCAGCAAGTTTCATATTGTTGATCAGAACAGTAACCTTTTAATTGTTCACCGCGCAAGTAGTAAATAGAAAATTTTTCCAGCCAGGCTTATCTATCTGCGTGCAAGAGTGAACCGGTGGCCCTTGCGCAGGAGAGGGCTTCCATTGACCGAGCAAGCCAATGAGACCAACTGATCCCTTTTACCAGGGCATCGCAGAGGCTCTTAACAGACCGTTGAAAAACTGGGCACGGTCGCGCGTAGAGTCAGATCGGGGCGATGGCAAGGAGAGAGCGACGCGCATCCCCTGTGCGAGCTGGAAGGAGCGAACGACACCGCCGATGTCCCTTTCTTCCTCCCGCCCCAAGAGGTGTGGGGGCCCCTCTTTCCCCACCGTGGGTTGCGTCGCCTTGGCGGGTATGCGTCGTTGCTGCGGCGAGCCAGGCCCGCAGGGTGGATGGTCTCGCCTCGCGCCTTGCCTGCCAGCCAAGGCGCACAGCAACGCGACTATGCCCAGTTTTTCAACGGTCTGTTAAGGGTCGAACAAGCCGCTGGCTTGGGAGGGGGAGTCCCCACTGTCTCCTGGGCCATCCGTCGCAAACGGAATGGGCAAGCCATCTCGCCGCAGCGCTCGAATCGTCACATCAACCACTTGAGCCAAAGTATATCGGTCAAGAATAGCAGCAATAGCATTGCGGACATCCAACATGAGCATGCGCAGGCCACAGTGATTTTCATCCGGGCAGGAACATTTTTCGTAGCGGGTCTGCGAAACGCAGCCGATGGGGGCGAGCGGCCCGTCGATCAAGCGCACCACCTGGCCAATCGAGATGGTATCGGCTGGTCGGGCCAAAAAGTAGCCCCCGTTTTTTCCGCGCTTTGCATCAATCAGCCTCTCCTGCCGCAGTTGGGCAAAAATCTGTTCGAGAAACGCAGTGGGAATCTTTTCCTTGGCCACAATTTCGTAGACGCGCAGCATTTCGCGCCCGGCTTCGTGAGCGATTCCCAGATCGATAAGACCCCGCAGGGCGTATTCACCACGTTTTGAAAGCTTCATGGAACGGCGAAAATTTTTAGGTCGCGCGTGTGGCCGTACTTCTAGCGGATATCCTCCCCCAAGGAGAAGGCTTTTCTACTGATAACCCCAATCCTGACGATCTCTGCCAAGAAAGTGCCAATAAGGTGAAATACACCCTGCTTTTAAGGCACCTTTATAGTGTTTTATTGCCTGACCTCTTTTGGACACCAAAAGTCGCGAGCCATTGACAAAACGCCCGCAGACGTGCGCGACGCTTCGGCCCACGGCGGGCAGCTCATGGTGGGCACTCTGGCGGGAGTATAGGTTCTGGGACAAGTTGCGCGGGCGGAAGGAGGCGGGTTTGCGCGAACTCTGGCGCATCGTCCGGGAGTTTGTGGGCTGGGTGTTGCAGCGGGCCAAGCCCGAACGGGTGCGTCGGGACGGGGAGTTGGAGGTGTTTTTCGACGACACGCAGATCGAGCTCGAGGGGAAGTATTGCCAAGGGGTAGGAGTCCACTGTGGGGGGCGCGGACCGATTCGTGGCAGACGCTGTGGGTGGGACCGTTTTTGGCCGATACGGAGTGGGGTGCGGGCAACCGGGATGTCCGTGCTTCGCGGTGGTGCGCACCAAGGCGCGGGATGGCAGGGATCTTTTCTGGCGCTACGCTTAAGTGGTCGGCGGGGGAGAGGTGCCCGCCCAAGGAACTGCCAACGCTCACCGCACACGACTCCTGAGGCCGAAGGCGAAGGGGAATCACCTCGATCCCCCGAAGCGGTGTCGAGAGCGGGCGGAGCTACGCTCGTGAGGGCCGAAGCGGCCTTCCAAGGCCTGCCCAAGAATCGGAAAAACTGCCTTGTGATCCTGGTGGTGCCTCATCCGGCCTCCCCCGATGCCTCGGCAAAGAGGGCTGCCGCTCTATCCCGTGGCCTCGGTCTCCCATCCTAGACCCGCGCAGGGCAGATCGTCAGGATTGAAGAAAGAAATTCTCCGTTTTTGCTGCACGGGGCCGGGCAACGATCGCCGGGGTGGTTTTTTGGCCGATGGAGTGGTCCTATTTCCCAGCGGGGCGTTGACCGAGGTTGACATGTCCCCGGGAAGAGCAACAAAAGTTTGGAGATAAACAATTTGCAGCAGGTTAGGCCGTCTTATTGTCTTCAACCATCGGACAATCGGATGCCGCACTGCGCAGTCACGTTTTCTGCCGCGCTTGGGGTCCCGCAAGTTCTGCGGGGTAAATTTTCCGGTTTTTCTTTTGGGTGCTCGAGAACCAAGTTCTGGTCGCAGCCTGCAGCGGTGCCTTTCATGGTTTTCTTCTCTTTCTGGTCAATCGAGCGGCGACATTGCGGTGGAAAGTCATTCGGGCCGGAAAATCAGCGGTGGCTGGCGAAGAGCAGGGCGGCGCTGGCACCCCAGAAGCCGAGGGAGGTGCTGAGAACGAGGGGCTGGAGCAAGGGCTGGTTGAGTTCTCGCACCAAGCCAGGTGGCGCATTGGGGTGGGGATCTGGGCAGTGGGAGTTGGGAGGCAGAATCCCGGCGGAAAGAGTTTGCAGGCTGATGATGGCTTCGAGCACCGGCGTGGCTCCCAGGCAGTGGCCCGTCACGGGCTTGGTGGAGCCGTAGGGGATCGGGCCCGTGGCGGCGGTGAGTTCGTGCAGCCAGGCCATTTCGAGGTCGTCGTTGTGCCGGGTGCCGGTGCCATGGACGTTGATGTAGCCGAGGTCAGCCGGGCGGCAGTCGGCCCGTTGCAAAGCCCGCGTAACGGCGGCGGGCAAGCCAACGGCTCCGGCGGCTTCGGCAGAAGCAGATTTCCCATCGGCAGCAATACCCCAGCCGATGAGGAGTCCTTGAATGGGAGCTCGGCGGGCGGTAGAGGAAGCCAAGGTCTCGAGGACGAGAAAGGCGGCGGCCTCGCCGAGGAGCGTGCCTTGGGCGCTGCGATCGAAAGGGCGGCAGGCAGGTGCGGGGGGCAGGCGGAGGTCGAGGATTCCGGTGGTGAGAAATTGCCGGATGAGCAAGGGATGCAGGGGGGCATCCACTCCGCCGACGAGGGCACACGTGGCACTACCCGAAAGCAAGTGATCGGCTGCAAGGGCGATGGCATGGGCTCCGGAAGCACAAGCGGTGGAAACGGTGTAGGCTGGCCCCTGGGCACCGATGAGGGCTGCGAGGCTACCGTGGAGCGAAGCGCTGGCCGATTCCGCAGCCAGCGAGGGCAACAAGCGGGGGGGCCGGGAGGACTTGCCGGAGGCCAGGGCGGCAACTTCGAGCCATTTCTGATAGGGACCGCGGGAAGTGCCCACGACCACGGCAACCTGCTCGGGCGAAAGAGTCTGCGATGCTAAACCACTCTCTTGCCAAGCACTCCAGCCGGCGGTGAGGGCCATGCGCACCGTGCGATCGGAGCGGTGGGCCCGGCGGAGCTTGACGGGCAACTCCGGAAGGGGATCGGCCACGGGACAAATGGCCAGAGCAGGGAGTTGATCGTCGGGCGGACGGATCTGGGCAGGGCTGCGTCCGCAGCGGGCGAGTGCCCAAAGTTCTGTCGGGGTCTGGGCTTGACTGGCCAGCAGACCGATACCGGTGATGGCGATGGCAGGTCGCTCAGGCGCGCCCTTCGTCGGCATCTAGGTAGTCAAACATGGTCTGAATGTCGGAGCGGTCGGCCAGCCCGCTCTCCGCTTTGCGCAGGGCGAGTTTCTCGCTGAGATCATCGCGCCAGCCCACCCGGGAGATGTAGGCGTTCCAGACTTTGATTTCCTGCTCGGAGGGGTGGTAACCATTTTCCAGGCACCAATGCCAAATCTCTTCTGTGCTGAGACCTGCGCGTACTTTTTCCACCAGCGTGGGGTAGGAGACGCGGAGAAACTGGCAGCACCAGTCATCCATGGCTTTCCCGAGGTTGGCGTGCAGATCCTCGCGCAGCACTCCGGCCTGGTGCAGGCGGATTTTATCAATCATCCGGGCAAAGTAATACAGCCCTCCGGTTTTCTCGTAGGGAGAGACAGGGACTTGGCTCATGGGTCAGCCCTCCGTGAGGGTCAGGGTGCGGCGCGGGGCGACGGCTTGCGCGGCTTGGGCGAATTCCTCGGGGAATTTGGCGAGGAAGCTCTGGGTGGGCCAAGCGCAGGCTTCGCCGAAAGCGCAGATGGTGCGTCCGGCGATATTGTCCGCGACATTTTTCAAAGTGGCGGGGTCGCGTTCCACGCCGCCGCCGGCGACGAGACGGTTGGTCATTTTGGCCATCCAGAGGCTGCCTTCACGGCAGGGTGTGCACTGGCCACAGCTTTCGTGGGCGTAGAACAGGTTGAGATTGTTGAGGACTTCGACCATGTTGCGCGAGTCGTCCATGACGATCACGCCGCCGCTGCCGACCATGGTGCCGGCGGCAGCCAGACCGCTGGCATCCATAACCACATCGAGGACATCGAGTTCGGTCTCGACCAGGCTGCCATCTGGGGCCTTGGTCTTGGTTTTAATCTTTTCCCCGATGCGGAGGACTTTGGCGGAGCTTCCACCGGGGATAACGGCTTTGAAAGCGCGGCCGGGCTTGGGTCCGCCGCAGACGTCGAAAAGGAGTTCCCGCAGAGTGACGGCGCCGGCAGGGAATTCGTAGGTTCCGGGGCGTTGCACGTCGCCGCTGACACACATCATGCGCGTGCCACCATCGCCGGGGGTGCCCATTTTGGCATACTCTTCGGGGCCAAGTCGGAGGATGTGTTTGACGTGGCAGATGGTCTCGACGTTGTTGACCACGGTGGGGGCCATGTAGAGGCCAAAGACGGCGGGGAAGTAGGGAGGCTTGATGCGGGGGTAGGGGCGTTTGCCTTCGAGGGATTCGAGGAGGCTGGTTTCTTCTCCGCAGATGTAGGCTCCGGCACCCTGATGCACATAGACATCGAGACTGAAGCCGCTTCCGAGGATGTTGGGGCCGAGGTAGCCAGCAGCGCGGGCTTCGGCGATGGCTTCGGTGACAATGCGTGCGGCGTGGGGAAATTCACAGCGGATGTAGATATAGGCGAGCTTGACCCCGAGGGCGTAGGAGGAAATGGCTACGCCTTCAAGGAGTTGGTGCGGATCTTGGTGAAGAATGTAGCGGTCTTTGAAGGTGCCCGGCTCGGATTCGTCCCCATTAACGACGAGGTAGTGCGGTTTGCCGTCATCGGGCTTGATGAAGCTCCATTTGACGCCGGTGGGGAAACCAGCACCTCCACGGCCACGGAGGTTCGAGGCTTTGATTTGGTCCACAATTTCTGCCGGTTTGAGCTGCAGAGCCTGTTTGAGCTGCTCGTATCCACCGTGAGCGAGGTAAGTCGCCAGATCCGGCGCGTAGCCGGGCTGGGTGAGATTGCCGAAAATGATGCGGCGCTCTTTGGGGTGCGGGGTGGGAAGGATGGAGACCATGGCTGAGGGAGTTCAGGCGGTGGTGGAGGCAGGAGCAGCAGAAGGGGTCTGCCCGAAGTCGGCAAGAATTCGCGGCACATCCTCGACGGTTACTTTTTCGTGCAAATCGTCATTGACCAGGCAAACCGGGGCCGTGCCGCAAGAGGCGAGACATTCGACGAATTCGATGCTGAACTTGCCATCGGGAGAAGTCGGGAGACCGCCCTCGTGGCCCTGGGCCTCCTGGGGATCCACCCCGATGGCCCGACAAAACTCGGCATGCAGCTTAGCGCTTCCCGCGAGGGCGCAGGAGAGGGTGCGGCAAACCCGAATGATATTTTTTCCCGGAGCGACCTGCCGGAACCACGGGTAGAAGGTCACCAATTCGAGGATATTGATCGGTTGCAAATCGAGCCGGGCGGCGATCCACTCGATGCCCTGTTGGCTGATGTAGCCGAAGGTGTTTTGCCAAAGGTGGAGGAGTGGCAGGGAGGCGCTGCGTTTGGAAATGGGGTAATGCGAGACCAACTCATCGGCTTGGGCCAGGAAGGCTGGGGAGAGTACCACGGGATCGGCGTCGTTGGCGGGCGTAGGGCTCATCTCGCTCATAGATTACGAATGTGCTTCAAAAAGGATGCTTCTGGCAATCGGGAAGGGTGCTGGCGGAGAGATTTCAGGCCACCTGCAGGAAAGAAAACACCGGCACGGGAGCCAAGGACTGGCGTCCGGGCAGGAAGGTGAGCTCCAGGAGGAACTGGGCCTCAACCACCTGGGCTCCAGCCTCAGCAATGAGCGCAGCGGCAGCACCAGCGGTGCCTCCGGTGGCCAGCAGGTCATCTACGAGGAGCACCTTCTCACCGGGCGCGAAGGCATCGGTGTGGATCTCGATCTCCGCGCTGCCGTATTCAAGGTCGTATTTGCGGCTGAGGGTTTTCCAGGGAAGCTTACCTTTTTTGCGGATGGGCACAAAGCCGACGCCCAAGGCCAAGGCGACTGGCGGGCCGAAGAGAAAGCCGCGCGCATCAATCCCGGCCACTTTCTGGGCTCCGAGTTGCCGCCCGCGCTCGACCATCACTTGCACGACCTGCTGCAGCAGCACCGGGTCGAGCAAGACCGGAGTGATGTCTTTGAAGATGATCCCCGGTTGGGGGAAATCCGGAATATCCCGGACCACTTCGGTAAGGCGTTGGCGCAAGGCGGCGATTTCCATAGGACAGGACTCGGCTTAGTCTCCGAAGGAAATTTCCACCGCGCGAGCGGCTTGGACCATTTGCGAATCGGGTTCGACCCGCCGCAGCCGGTGCACCGCCTGGGCGATCGGCACTTCCTGGGTGAGGTAGTTTTGGTAGCTCACCATGTAGCCGAATTTTTCCTCTTCGATGAGCTGCACCGCTTTGATGCCGAAGCGTGTGCCGAGGATGCGGTCCAAAGTGGTGGGAGCTCCACCGCGTTGCAGGTGCCCGAGGATGCAGGCCCGGGTTTCCTTGCCGGTGCGTTCGGCCAGTTCGTTGGCGAGGATTTCTCCCACTCCGCCGAGCCGATACTCCCCGCTGGAGACCGCGTGACGCAGCTGTTTGCCATCTTTGGGAGAGGCCCCCTCGGCGATGACGATCATGGTGCTTTTAGCTCCTTCGGCATCGCGGGCCCGGATGACCTCCACAACCTTGTCCACGCTGTAAGGAATTTCGGGAATAAGAATGACGTCCGCTCCGCCGGCCAAGCCACCGTGCAGGGCGATCCACCCGGCATGACGTCCCATGACTTCGAGAACCATGACGCGTTTGTGGCTGGTGGCGGTGGTGTGGAGGCGGTCGAGCGCATCCGTTACGCAGGCCACGGCGGAATCGAAGCCGAAGGTCATGGCCGTGGCTTCGAGGTCATTATCAATTGTTTTGGGCACGCCGATCATGGGCACGCCGGCTTCCTGCAGTTGCAGCGCGGTGGTCATAGAGCCATCGCCGCCGATGGCGATCACGGCGCGGAGCCCGAGAGCTTCGACCGTCTGCTTGGCTTTGGCGATGATCTCTGGGTCAATGCGGGCCACGTTGCCCTCACCGACTTTGGCGACAAAATGCCCTCGGTTGGTGGTGCCGAGGATGGTTCCCCCGAGGTGCATGATGCCGGCCGTGGTGACCCGATCCACCGGGATGAAGTCTCCCGGCGGCAACATTCCTTCGAACCCATCGCGGAAGCCGATAACTTCCCATTGATTTTTGTGAGCTGCGCGAGCCACCCCGCGCAAGACGGCATTCAATCCGGGGCAATCCCCCCCGCTGGTCAATACCCCAATGCGTTTTTTATCCATAGTAGTCTGATTGTTGGTTTGGTTGTTGTTCCGGGGGGGGTGGAACATGGCAAAATCTAAAGGGTTTGGCGTTGTTTGACCTGGCGGCCAGCGCCGGCCCAACGCTGGTGCAACTGCCATCCTTGGAGCAGCAGGGCTTTCCCATCGGCAAAACGGCGTTCGGCGGAGTTGCTGCCGAGGAGCACGAGGGTGATGCGGTTTTGCGTTTGCACCACCTGGGTCCCGTGCCGCACGACTTCCGGGGGCTTCATGGAGGAGAGGACGATGCAGAAGCCGGATTTGGAGGTCATACCGGTTTTAACCCCATCAATCCCATCTTCCCCGAGCAGGATGTTCGTGTTGTTGATGCGGATAGTTTCGGTGGTTTCGCCGCGCCGCACTTCGATATCGCGAGTTTTTTGCGAAACGAAGAACCGGAAATCGGGATCGGAGTAGGCGTAGCGGGTGAGGCGGCCGATATCGGCGGCGGTGGAAAAAGGCAGGGTGCCGGAGAAGTGATCGAGGCCGTGGGGGTTGAGGAAGAGGGTGCGCTTCATGCGGAGGTTCCGCGCGAGGGCATTCATGTGGGAGACGAAGTTTCCGATGGGGTCGAGTCGAGTGGGGTTGGGGAGTTTGCGGCCGACGTGGTGGGCGATGGTGGCCGCACAGACGTTGTCGGAGGCCAACAGGGCGGCGTAGAGGAGATCGCGCAGGCTGAGCACGTCGCCAGCCTGCAGACCCGCCGCGTTCACTCCCCCAACCATGGTGGCCACCGGGGGCACCTGCACCAGCTCTCCCAGACTCACGATTTTCAGTTCCGCAGCATCGAGCACAACCGTGGCGGTGGCGATTTTCGTGAGGCTGGCCACTTGACGCCGTTCATCTTTTCCTTTCGAAGCCAAAATGTAGCCGGTTCCGTTATCAAAAAGAACGTAATTGGTGTAAGCAAGACCGAACCCGGGAAGGCAGAGCCACAGGGCCAAGGCCAGTCCGCAGATGCCGGGGTTTAGTCGCCCCACCCGGTTCCGCAAAACATAGGGATATCGCATGCTGGAGAATTTTTGGAAAAACGTCGCCACCATATCGGGACGCCCCTCATTGACAATCTTCTTTTAGAGGGGAGCTCGGAGGGCGGCGTAAGCCGGTGGCAAAACCGTTGAAGATGCCTTTTGCAAGCTCGACGAGAGGGACTCCAGCTGCTTTGTTGAGGGGCTCAACCTCCGTCCTGCAATGCTTCCTCACACCTTCGCCGAACGCGTCTGCCTCCTGCAAGAACGCCAAGCAACCCTGCTCTCCGAGCCGAATCGCGTGGATCCCAACTGCTTGCATGGGCTCTACGAACGCTATGTCAACCCCGTGCTGACCCCGGCCCACATTCCCCTGGAGTGGTGTTATGATTTTGACCCGGCGACAAATCCGCATTTCCTGCAGCGGCTGGGAGTCAATGCGGTCTTCAATGCTGGGGCGATTGAATGGAATGGTGGAATCGCTGTGTGTGCGCGGGTCGAAGGCTGGGACCGCAAAAGCTTTTTTGCGATCGCTGAATCTCCTAACGGCGTGGATAATTTCCGTTTCCATGACGAACCCTGCGTGATTCCGGAGACCGAAGATCCGGATACCAATGTCTATGACATGCGCCTGACGCGGCACGAAGACGGCTGGATTTATGGCCTTTTCTGCACCGAACGGCGGGACCCGGCGGCCAGTGAGTCGGACCAATCCAGTGCGGTCGCCCAATGCGGCGTGGTTCGTACCCGGGACTTGCGCTCCTGGGAACGACTCCCAGATGTGCGCACGCCCTCGGCGCAACAGCGCAATGTCGTTCTGCACCCGGAATTTGTCCACGGCCAATACGCTCTCTACACCCGGCCGCAGGATGGTTTTATTGATACCGGATCCGGCGCAGGCATCGGGTGGGCGCTCTGTGAATCCCTGGAAGTCGGCATCACCGGGCCCGAGACGATTGTGGATCGCCGGGTATATCACACCATCAGTGAGCTAAAGAATGGCCAGGGGCCTTCACCGATCAAAACTTCCGAGGGTTGGCTGCACCTGGCCCATGGGGTGCGCAATACTGCGGCCGGATTGCGCTACGTGCTGTATCTTTTCCTCACCGACCTGCAAGATCCCACGAAAGTTATCGCCAAACCGGGTGGGTATTTCATCGCGCCGGAGGACGGCGAGCGTGTGGGTGATGTCTCGAATGTGGTCTTCAGCAATGGCTGGGTCGCTAGGCCGGACGGCACGGTGTTTATTTATTATGCCTCTTCTGACACACGCCTGCATGTCGCCACCAGCTCTCTCACCCGCTTGCTGGACTACGTGCAAAATACTCCGTCCGACCCGCTGCGTTCCGCCGCTTGTGTGCAACAGCGGCTGGAGCTCATCCGGAAAAACCGGGCTTTGCGGGGGTAGAAGGCCGACTGAGCCGCTCTGGGCCTTCAAAGGCTCTCGCCGGCGATGAGATCTTCGTAGGTCTGCCGGGTGCGAATGACGCGCCAACGGTCGCCTTCGACCAGCACTTCGGGGAGCAAGGGACGCGAGTTGTAGTTCGAGGCCATCACGAAGCCGTAGGCCCCGGCACTCAGGAGGGCCAAACGGTCTCCGGAGGCCACGGGTGGCAGGGCGCGATCTTGGGCAAAGAAGTCCCCACTTTCACAAACCGGGCCCACGACGTCTTGCACGCTAGGTTCGGCGGTGGATTGCCGAAGCGGGACGATTTCATGGTGACCTTCGTAGAGAGCCGGACGGATGAGATCATTCATCCCCGCATCCACGATCGTGAAAGTTTTCGCCGGGGTGCGTTTCACGTATTGCACTTCGGTGAGAAGTGCTCCGGCATTGCCAACCAAAAAGCGCCCGGGTTCGAAGAGAATCTTCAGACCGAGGGGGGCGAGCAGTGGCACAATAGCTTCGGCGTAGGCTTCGGGGGTGATGGTTTTGCGTCCTGGCTGGCCCTCCTCCCACCAAACGGCCGGCCCACTGGCCAGGCAATCCTGATAAACAATTCCGATGCCACCTCCGAAGCTGAAAAACTCCAGCCCGTGCCGGCGGTGGATTTCTTCGACCAAAGGGAGGAGCTTGGTCGCCGCTTCCGCGAAGGGAGCCGTCTGTAAAATTTGCGAACCGATGTGCGTCTGGATGCCGCGGATTTGCAAGTGCGGCAACTGGGCCGCCAAGGCATAGACCTCGGCGGCGCGGTCGAGCCCGATCCCGAATTTGTTCTGGCTTTTACCGGTGGAAATGAACTTGTGGGTGCGTGCATCCACATTGGGATTCACCCGCACGGCGATGGGAGCCACGCATCCCACCTCGCCGGCCACCTGGTTGATGCGCTCCAATTCTGGTTCGGACTCTACGTTGAAGCAATAGACGCCACTTTGCAAAGCGTAGCGAATCTCCGCGGCCGTCTTGCCGACCCCGGCAAACGTGCAAGCTCCCGCATCGCCTCCGGCCCGAAGCACGCGAAAGAGCTCCCCCCCCGAAACGAGATCAAATCCGGCTCCCTCCTCGGCGAGCAGGCGCAAAATCGCCAGATTCGAATTGGCCTTGAGGGCGAAGCAAATCCGGTAGTCGAGCCCGGACAAAGCTCGGGTCAAACGATGGAAATTCTGCCGGATAGTCGCAGCAGAATACACATAGGCGGGCGTGCCGACGGCTTCGGCGATCTCGGCCAGCGGGACTTCCTCGGCGTGCAGTTGCTCTTGGCGATAGTGAAAGTGATGCATAGGAATGAGAAATCAAAGGGGCTTGGGGGCAGCAAGCCAGCGGCGAAATTTTTCCAGTGCGCGAGCCCGGTGACTGAGACGATTTTTACACTCCGCGCCGAGTTCCGCCAGCGTTTGCTCGTAGCCCTCGGGAATAAAGAGCGGATCATAGCCGAAGCCGCCTGTTCCGCGAGGATGCAGGGTGATGCTGCCTTCCACAGTGCCAGAGAAAATCTCCAGCACCTCCCCGGCACGGGCCACAGCTATGGCACACCGGAAACGGGCCGGGTGCACACGCTCGGCCAACGCCCGAAGACGCTGCAGCAGAAGGGCGTTGTTCGCGGCGGTGTTTCCATGTTCTCCGGCGTAACGCGCACTGCGCACGCCGGGCTCTCCCCCGAGCGTGTCCACTTCCAGCCCGGAATCATCAGCCACGGTCAGCTCCGGGACCAAAGAGGAGATGGCCCGGGCTTTGAGAGCCGCATTTTCCGCAAAGGTCTTTCCCGTTTCCTCGACGGCCGGCCAATCCCGATCGGTGTCCAGCCCCAGCACCGCAAAGTCCGGACCCAAAATAGCCCGCACTTCTTCCAGTTTATGCCGATTCCCAGAAGCGAAACGCAGTTGAATCACCCGCGGAAAAAACCCGTCGGGCTCAGCGAATGACCCCGATCTCCGCGCGACGATTCTTGGCCCAGGCTGCTTCGTTGCTCCCGGGATCAGCCGGCATTTCTTTGCCGAAACTTACAGTTTGAATGCGCCCGCCAGCAATGCCGAGATTGATAAGCTCGCTGCGCACGGCCTGGGCGCGGCGCTCACCGAGACCGCGGTTGTATTCGTCCGTGCCCCGCTCATCAGTGAACCCGGCAATGATGATGTCATTGGTAAATCCCCGCATCGCCGAGGCCAGAGCCTGGACTTTGCCCATTTCTCCTCCGGAAACATCATAGCTGTCAAAAGCGAAGTAGATGGGCTCGAACTGGGAACGGTTGACGTTGCTGCCGAAGAAATTCGCTCCATCCACGCGGTCGGGTAGCGGAGTGCCCAAAACGTAATCTCCGTCAATGCCGGCATATTGGTCGGCCTTATTGCGGTTGGCACAGGCGGGAAGCAAAAGAACCAAGCAGAGAACACCAAGAAAACGCAGGAGATGAGTCATAGTGGGCGTCACTATTCCAAGCGGAAAGAAAAATGCAACCCGTTTTGCGAGCCGTCGGCGATTATAGAAGCGCAAAAAAAACGTGCGGAAAAATCCATTGACAAGACCCCTAGCGCCGGATTGGGTGGCGAACGCTGGTCATTTCTAACCCCAGGGGAAGCGGCACTTTGCTGCGCCTCTCGGTGCCGGAGCTGGTCGGCAAAACCTTAATCCAACCAAACCTATGAAAAAAATCATCCTCTCCTTGATTTCCGCAGCGGCGGTGGCCATCACGGCCCACGCTGGTCCAGCAAAGACCTTCAAAGAAGAAGTCGTGCTGGCTCCGGAATGCAAATTCCGTGATATGGAGTTCCAGATTGACGGATTCTACTCCGGCATTTTTGGATCCTCTGGATCCCGCATCAACACCGGCAGCGGTGGTGGCTTCGGCCTGAACTTCTTCTTCGCCAAATACTTCGGTATTGGCTACGAAGCTTTCTGGACTGGCAGCAACGATGGCACCAAATTCCCGCTCGGTGGCAATGCCTACCTCCGCTACCCGATCTGCTCGCTGAACCTTGCCCCCTACATCATGGTCGGCGGCGGCGCGGCTTGGCCCGAATCCCGTGGCTATGGTTACGGTAATGTCGGTGGCGGCTTGGAGTATCGCTTCACCAACAACATCGGGATTTTTGTCGATAGCCGCTACTTCTACGGTGGCACTGGCAATCTTGCCAACCTCCGCAGCGGTCTCCGCATCGCGTTCTAATTCACCGAATCTGGGTTGATTCTCTCGTTCTCTTGCCGGTCGCCTCAGGGCGGCCGGCATTTTTTTTGTCTCTGGTTGCTGATCATTCTGGCGGCCAGCAATCTTGGGCAGGCCACAGAGCCTTCCACCTGGGTGATTCCCGAGCCAAAGTTCATGGTTCCTCACGGGTCTGCAGTTTTGCCTATTCCCTCCAGCCCCCGCACCGTGCTGGCGCGGTTGCGGCGGGATGGGGACTTCTGGGTTGCGAGTCCTATCTCTCCGGAATCGGAGGGAAAGCCTTGGCAGCCCAGTCCGCAGGATGTGCAAGCGGCTGAACAAGCCCTGGCGGAGTGCAAAGTCACCTGGTTGCGCGATCGCCAGGGCATCAAAGAGGGGGCGGTCCTCGACGGAGAGGCCCCTTACATCTGCGCGGCTATCTTTGCTCCTTCGTTGCTCGATCGCTTCGCGGACGTTTTCGGCCCGGAAATCTATCTCGCCATTCCCAGCCGTTTTCGGATTTATCTATTTCCCAAGCTGGCTACCGAATGGCGCTTTATTGTTCCGTTAGTGCTTTCAGACTATCGGGCTGCCATTTATCCGGTTAGCCCGGAGCTTTTTCATTTGGATAGCTCCGGCTTACGTGCCGTTGGGGAATTAGATGATCGCTAAAGCCCTTTTTGCGTAAAAAATTACCCTTTCGTAAAAAAATCTTCTTGTTTTCAGGCGAAATTCCCTTATGACACTTCGCCTTTATGACCAATATTCCTCAATCTACTCTCGAAAAACTCCAACAACTCGAAGCGCAGTTTGCCGCGCAAAGAGCCGCTTTGCTGGGCGAAGCAGAAAAAGAGCTTCTGGCAAAAATCAAAGAAGCCCGCGCGGTGGTGGCGGATCTGGAAGCCCAACTTGCTGCCCTCAAAGGAGATGTCGCACCTGCCAAAGCCAGAGCCACCCGCACTCGCCTGACGGCAGAAGGCTTCCAGACCGTGCAAAAAAAGGTTCAGGAAATTCTTAAGGCTAATCCACACGGCGTGAAAATGGGCGAATTGGTGGCGGCGGTGCAAGTGAGCGCAAATATCTTGCGCAAGGCGCTCAAAAGCCTGAAAGCAAAGTCCGAAGGCGAAAAACGCTCCACGATCTACAAACTCTAATTCAAACTCTGCTCTTCGATGGCTCCATGGGAAAGGCGTTTTCCCATGGAGCCTATTTTATTGTTTTGGGATTACTAGGGGAGGCCTGCAGGAAATGAACCGGTCAATCTCACCGGCCTGATGAGGGCAGCTTGGTTCAAAATGCCGAAGGCAGACTAGAATAATGCAGGTGGGATTTTGCCAAAATAAGCGTCCTAATCGCCTTGGGACGTTGCACAAAAAGACTCTCTCTGCCCTGTGGCTATGGCATAGACAGTAGGCGGGTGGGTGTTTTAGGTTCCACCCATGCTGACCAAAGTCTATTCCGCAGCCACGATGGGGGTGGATGCCATCGAGGTGGAGATCGAGGTCAATGCGGCCTCACACGGCGACCCGAAAATCCTTGTGGTCGGGCTACCAGACGCAGCGGTGCGGGAGAGCAAGGATCGTGTCACGACCGCCATCAGCAACAGCGGCTACCGTTGGCCACGCACCCGCACGACCATCAATCTCGCTCCGGCCGATGTGAAAAAAGAGGGGCCGGGATTTGATTTGCCGATGGCGCTGGGGATGATAGCAGCGGCGGAAAATGTGGATCCCCCGCGTTTTTCGCGGTGTTACGTCTGTGGGGAGCTGGCTCTCAATGGGGAGGTGCGGCCCATCAAAGGTGCCCTTGCTCTGGCTTTGGAGGCTCGTCGCCAAGGCAAGAAAGCCATTCTCCTGCCCCAGGCCAGTGCGGCTGAGGCTTCGATTGTCGAGGGGTTGCGGGTCTATGGAGTGGCCAATCTTCGCGAAGCCTGGCGCTTTCTCACCCAAGAGATTGAGATCACGCCGACGTCCTCGAATGCCGAGGAGGTTTTCGCCCGCTTTGGGGTCGAGGAAGTGGATTTCTCCGAAGTCAAAGGGCAGGCGCAGGTCAAGCGCGCCTTGGAAGTGGCCGTGGCCGGTGGACACAACATTCTTTTTGTCGGCACCCCGGGTTCGGGCAAAAGCATGCTCGCCAAGCGCATCCCGACCATTCTGCCGCCGTTGACGCTGGAGGAGGCCATCGAGACGACGAAAATTCACAGCGTCTGTGGCCTGCTCTCCGACGCGCACTCCTTTGTTGCCACCCGTCCATTTCGCGCCCCCCATCACACCATCTCCGATGTCGGCCTCATGGGCGGCTCAACGAATCCGACTCCCGGCGAAATCAGCCTCGCGCACCATGGGGTGCTGTTTCTCGATGAACTCCCGGAATTCAAGCGCGCCACCTTGGAAATCCTCCGCGTGCCGCTGGAGGAACAGCGCGCGGTCATTTCCCGGGCTGCGGGCACCATGACCTTCCCCGCCGACTTCCTCCTTGTGGCGGCGATGAATCCGTGTCCTTGTGGCTTTTTCGGTCACCCAAAGCGCGAGTGTCGCTGCTCTCCGGCACAAATTGAAAAATATCGCGCCCGCATTTCCGGGCCGCTTTTGGATCGGATTGATCTCCATGTCGAAGCGCCGCCAGTGGAGTTCAAAGAACTCCAGAGCAATGCCCCGGCCGAGTCTTCGGCGGAGATTCGCCAGCGCGTTATCGCCGCCCGGGAAATTCAAGCCCGCCGATTTGCCGCCGCCGCAGCTAATGGCAAAGCCGCGCGCGCGCGGACCAATGCCCGGATGAATCACCGCCAGATCAAACAATTCTGTGCCCTTGATGCCGCCAGTGCGCAGCTCTTGGAAAAAGCCATGCAGGATTTGCATTTCAGCGCCCGGGCGTATGATCGGATTCTCAAAGTCGCCCGCACCATTGCGGACCTGGCAGAAGCCCCGCAGATCGCCCAAGAACACCTCTTTGAAGCTCTGAGCTACCGCAGCCTCGACCGCACCCTCTGGGTCTGAAACCGCTCGCCTAGAAAGACCGCCGATTCGCTTACCTTGTCATCCGGCACGATCCATGCTTCTTTAGCGAGCATGAACGTGCCCGCTGCTCAGCCCGAGGAGATCAACGAGTTCCTATTGCGTGAGCCACTCTGGAAACGGGAGGACGAAACACTGCAGGCGGAGTTTGTCCTCGACAATTTCGCCGCCGCGCTGGCCTTTGTGAATGAGGTTGGAGCCTTGGCCGAAGCCCTTCACCACCACCCGGATATCGAAATCCGCTGGAACAGAGTTCGGCTTTCCCTGACCACGCACCGCATCCATCGGCTCAGTCCCCTCGACTTGCAGCTGGCGACGCAGATTTCGCAAAAGTTCATCCGCCGGTAAGCGGAGCCCACCCGGAGGAATGTGAAAAAATTGACACATTTCCCTCCTTCTCCCTGCGCTCTGACCGGCTCACGGTCTCAGGCTGTCCTATGAAACTCCGGCAGTGGCTCACCGTGGCAATACTGTGCGGCGGGCTGCTCCCCGGCCTATTAGGAACTGCGCTGGCACAGGAGTTGACGGCCGATGAGATGCGCAACAGGGCCAACCAGCTTCTCGGTGAGGGAAGCTGGGCCGAGGCAGCCGCGCAGTTGCAGGAGTTGTTGAGTTCCTACGGTCAGGCCGAGGCCCTGAAGGACCGCCTGCCTTTCATCCGCTACGACCTGGCGATCGCCCTCCTGCAGGCTCGCAAATTCCAAGAAGCCGCTCCCGTCATCCAAGAAGCTCTGGACAGCGAACCGCCGCTCTCCACCGAACGCAAACGCGAACTGACCTTTTGGCTCGGGGTGGTGCTCATGCAAGAGGAGAAGTATCCCGAGGCCCGGGCGGCATTGGAGAAGTTCATCGCCATGTTTCCGGGAATTATGTTGGACAATCCGGCCTGGCGGCGGGCGAATCCGGAAGCGGCCAAAGTCCCTGAAGCGCGGCTGCTCATCGGAGCTACTTGGCTTTTGCAGGAAGAGTATTTGCAGGGAGCAAATTACCTGGCGGAAATTTCTCCCGGTTTGCTTCCCGAGAACCAAGGCCGCGCGACGATTCTGCGGCTCTACGGCTTGCTCGCGGCGGCGGAAACCGATCCCACCCTCCTCGAACCGGCCCGCGATCTCGTCTTGGAGCAATTTCCCAAGCTCAACGAACTCACCCAACTTGCGGCCTTCCAAGCCATGACCCTGCAGCTCGGCGCAACCTTCCTCGAGCAGGAAAACTACCGCGAAGCCATCCGCTGCCTGCAACGTGTCTGGCCCCGCGAGCGCGTGCTGCGGCGGCAGGAAGAGCGTCTGCAGGATTTGCGCGGGCGGCTGCAAGCTCTGGAGGCCGATCCGCGCGCCGAGGCTTACCAGAAATTCCTCGTCCAACAAATGATTGCCAAGGTGGAGCGCGAAGTGGCGAATTTTCAGGGTTTGGAGGATTTCGATGCCGCGCTGCGCCTGCGCTTGGCCAGCGCCTATGGTGGCATGGAGCGATTCCGAGAATCCGCGCTCATCCTGGAGGAAATGCTCGATCGCATGGAGCCGAGCTTCGTCGTCGAATCGGCCTCCAGCAGTCTGGTGCAATCCTGGGGTGCCATTGAGCGTTGGCCCAAGGTCATCGAAGCCGCGGAAAAATTTGCCGCGAAGTTCCCCCAATCGGCAGCCCTGCCCCAAGTGCTCTACCTGCGCGGGGTGGCGGAGCAAAAAGACCAACAATACGCCGCCGCCGTGGCCACCTTTGCCGATCTGGAAAAACGCTTCCCGGATTCCGATTTCGCACCCCGGGCCCGTTTCCAACAAGGATTCACCCAGCTGCTGGCGGAGGATAACGCCGCCGCGATCACCACCTTCGCCAGCTTCCCGAAAGCCTATCCGAAGCATGAGTTCCGGGAAAATGCGCTTTACTGGCTCGGCATGGCCCATTCGCTGGCCGAAGAAAACGAGGCCGCCCGGGAGGTCCTGGCGGAGTATCTGCGGGCATACCCGCGAGGGACCTACGTGGCTGAGGCGAAATTCCGCCGGGCTTACGTGGCCCAACAGGCGATGGATTTCCCCACCGCGATTTCCGAGCTGCAAGCTTTTCTGGCCGAATATCCCGGGCACGCTTTGGAAGCCGAAGCCCTGGTTCTCCTCGGCGATGCTTTGATGAATGAAGGGCAAATGGAGGAGGGCATCGCGGCCTTCTCCCGCATCCCGCCAGAACAGACGCGCTTCTTCGAGGAAGGTTACTTCAAGACTGCCAAAGCCCTGCGGCTCATGGAAGAGACCGAGCGCTTGCAAAAGCATCTGGCCCAATTCGTTGAAACCTACCCGCAAAGCCCTCGCGTGGCCGAGGCGCTCTTTGAGATGGGTAAGACCCTACGCCAACAAGGCGAGGAAGAAGCAGCCCGCCAACTCTACTGGCAGACGCTGGCCCAGCACGGCAACAATCCCTCCATGCGCTCGATCGAGGACCTTTTCGCCGCCCTGCAACGTCTCTACCGCGGCGACGAAGCGGCCTACGTCATGGGGCTCCGCGAGTTGGTGGAGCGGGCTGGGGGCTCCGAGGCCGCCCCCACCCTGGCGCTGCGTGCCGACTGGGCGCGGGCACGTGCTTTGGCAAAAGATGATCCGCAGACGGCTCAGTCCTTGCTTCTTGATGCTGCCCGTCGCGCCAATGTGCAGACGACCAGCCCGCAAATGCTCGCCGACTTCGCCCAGGCCCTCTTGGATGCCGGCAACAGCGTGGAAGGTGAGCAGATGTTTCGCGACTTGGTGAAGTGGAATCCACGCGCTCCGCAAAAGGACCGGGCCTTGGCCCGCATTGGCGAAGCCCAGCTCGCCCGTGGGCAGAAAGCTGCGGCCCGGGAAACCTTCGCCCGCTTCCGTCGCGAGACCAGCGGCAGTCACTTCACCGGCCAGGTCCTTTTGGCCTTGGCGGGTTTGCAGGAAGAGCAAGGCAACTCCACCGCTGCCCTGGCCACCCTGGAAGAACTCCTCGCCTCGCCGGCCACCACCGGACGCGAGAAAGCCGAAGCGCTCTACCGCATGGGGCAGCTTCATCTTGCCGCTGGCCGCCCGGAGTTGGCGGTGCCTTATTTCCAGCGGGTCTACATCATGCATGGCCGCTGGCATGAGTGGGTGGCCAAGTCGTATTACAGCAGCGGTTTGGCCTTCGAAAAACTCCAAGACCTCACAGCAGCCCGCAAAACCTACGAAGAATTACTCGGGCGCGAGGAATTGGTTGATTTCGCCGAGGCGGATCTGGCCCGCACGCGCTTGCAAAAACTCCCCACGCCACCGGATCCTTCCTGATGCAAACGCGCCCTTGGCTCCCCATCCTGCTGCTCGGCCTCCTTGGGGGCACCTTGTTTGCCGCCCCGACCGAGGACGACGCTCTGCAACCCAACGATGTAGTTTTCTTGCGCAACAGCCCTCCACGGGCCGGACGCAATATCGAGCGGGAGGGGAATATATTTCGCCTGAATGTGCCCCTCATTCCCGGGCAGGCCCCCGCCCGAGTCACCATCCCCGCAGCCGAGGTCGAGCGAATTGAATTTGCCGACGACCCGGCCCGGGAGGCCTTTCTCCGCGGCGAGGCAGACCAGGATATCATCGCCGCTGCGCGCTGGTGGGGAGCCAATGAGCGCTTCACCGATGTGCCGAATTCCCCGGCTCCAGCCATCGGTCGCCGCTACGCCGATCTTCTCTTGGCGCACGAGAACGCCCTCTTCCGCCAACGGGCCTTGGAAATCTACACCCGACTGGAGAAAGAAGCCTGGAGTCCGGCCGAACGCGGCTTCGCCCGGCAAGGGCGGCTGCGGGCCATGATTGCCACCGGAAGGGCCGCAGAGGCCGTGGAGGAAGCCCAAAGCTTGGCCGAGTCTTCCGAAGATCCGGCGGTGCTCATTGAGGCCAAGTTTATCCTCGCCACAGCTGAAGAAGCCAAGCTGCGTCAGCTGCTGCAGGACAATCCGCGCTGGGAGGAGGATATTTTCATTCGTCCGGAGCGGCATCGCCTTTACCATACCGCGCTGGATCTTTTCCTTTACCCGGCCCTTTTCTACGGCTCTGAAATGATGGCGGCTGCCCGGGGTCTTTGGGCTGCTTGCGAGCTTTACCAACTCGGCGGTGAAGTGGAAAACGCCCGCGCGACTGCACTGGATCTAGTAACGCTTTACCCCGACACCCTCGAAGCCCGCCAAGCCGAAAAATTCCTCGCCGCCCAGTCCCCTGAAACCTCGTCCCCGGAATCCCTCTAACCACCCACGCCTCAACCACACGCCATCATGATCCAGCACACCCACAAAGCCCTGCTTCTCGCGCTCGCCGGAAGTTTCCTCTACGCCCTACCCCTGGTCGCCCAGGAACCTCCGCCTCCACCCGCTGCCGGAGAGGTGCGGGAGAAAACGCTCATGGATCTTTTCCACTCCGGCGGGCCGCTCATGTATCCGCTGCTGCTATGTTCCATCGGCACTGTGGCCGTAGCGATCTACTGCTTTCTCCAGATCAATCCCAACAAAATGGTTCCCAAGACTCAGGTTGAAGCAGTGGGGCAATTCATGCAACAGCGGGACGCCGGCGGAGCCTACGCACTCTGCCATGCCAACCCCAACGTCTTTGCCACCACCATGGCGGCGGCGCTCCTCAAAGTGAACTTCGAACGCGATCTGGCCAATAAGCTCTCCATGGAGCAGGCCGCCGCCGAGACCCTTGCCAACGAAGAAACCAAGCTCATGCAATGGGTCAACTACCTTAATGTCTTCGCCACCATTGGCCCCATGCTGGGCCTCCTCGGCACCGTCACCGGGATGATCACTTCCTTCGACCAACTGGCCGCCGGACGCTCCGAACCGCAAGATCTCGCGGGCGGGATCGGGGAGGCCATGACCACCACCGCCACCGGCCTCATCGTCGGCATCCCGGCAATGTTCTTCTATTTCTTCTTCCGCAGCAAACTGACCATGATCATTTCCAACATCCAGAAGCGGGTCACCTTCATGATTGATTTGCTCTCCGGGGAATTGAAGCTCGAGGGGGCCACGGCCGAATACACCCAGGCTCATCCGACCGGACAGGGCGCGCCCGCCGAAGCCACGCCGGAGTAAGCCCAGCCTGCCCTCGCGCCCATGAAGCTGCCCCGCAAAAGCGAAGACGAAGTCGGGTTCCAATTGGCCCCGATGATTGACATGACGTTTTTGCTCCTGGTCTTTTTCATGGTCACCACAAAGATCTCCAAGGAGCAGATCAAACTCGATATCCGCCTCCCGGTGGCCAGCAATGCCATCATCCCCAAAGACGTCAGCAATCGCGATATCATTAGCATTGATGGTGCAGGTGAATACTGGGTCGGCCCGCGGCAGGTGGATAAAAAAGAGCTCACCGAGTATCTCAAGCAGCGTTTTATTGATTACCCGCCATTGAAAATCTACGTCCGCGCTGATGCCGATACGCCCGGACGCAAAATCAAAGAATTTATGAAAATCGCCTCCGAGGCCGGGGCGATCAACATCATCTTCGGCACCCACCAGTAGCCCACTATGGAACTCCGCCGCCGCGATACCCAGACCGTCGAAATGCAGATGGGACCCATGATTGACATGGTTTTCCTGCTATTGGTCTTTTTCATGGTCACGGCCAAGCCCATCAAACAGGAAAGCGATATTGATATCGGACTGCCGGGCACGGTGGCCCAGGAGGAATCGGTGGACATCCCCGACGAGCAGAAAATCACCATTCAAGCCGACGGGCAGGTGGTTTTGAATGATCTGCCGATGGATTCCCCGAACCAGCGCATCCTGCCCACGTTGGTGGCGGCGCTGATTCGTTTCCGTGAAAGCTCCGAGGCTAACAAAAGCGAGGCCCTGGTGACGATTGATGCCGCCGATGAGGCGCAACACCAGCGGATCATTGATGTGCTCAATGCGTGTGCCATGGCGGGAATTACCGGCGTCACCTTTGCTGACGCCGCAAACGAGGAGGATTTCTAGGCCATGGCCGTCGAAGCAATGCTGGAAGATGCGGCGCAGAAAGCGCGACGCCGTAAGCTCATTATTGCCATTCTCCTCGGGGTCTTGGCGGTGCATGTGGCCGGCGGCATCGTGGCCGGGATTTTCGTGGTGGCGCGTTACTTCACCAGCCCACCGGCGCAGTTTGCCGTCAAGCGCGACATTCGTCTCCCGGCCAAAGAACGAGAGCACAAGATGAATATGGCGGAGTTCGACGCGCTCACGCCCAAGCCGAGCTTCAACGACAAAATGGCCAGTGCCCGTCCGACCGACTTCGCCTTGCCCGATTTGCCCAAGGTGCCGATGGACCAGATGCTGCCGCTGGACCCCAGTGAAATGGTCACCGATGCGGTATCTAGCTTGGTCGGGACTGCTGGACTGGGGGGCGGCGGAGTAGGCTCCGGTGGCCTCGGAGGCACCGGGGAAGGCCTCAGCTTCATGGGCATCCAAGCTAACGGACGACGGATTGTTTTTCTCTTCGATGTCTCCGGCAGTGTGGTCAATAAAGCGGCTGCCTCGGGCGTGCCCATGAGCCGCATCCGGGAGGAGACCATTGCCTTCCTGGACAAACTAGGCATCAACTCGCGCTTTGCCTTGGTGCAATTTGTCCGCAACTACAAACGCTTTCGCGAGGAAATGCTCCCCGCGACTGAAGCCAACAAAGAAGCGGCCCGGCAGTGGATCAATACCGAATGGTCGGAGAGCGGCACCATGTCCGCCGGGGGCAAGGGCGTCATTTCCGAGCTCCCGAATGGGATTGAGCGCGTGCTGGGTGATGCCTTCAGCAAGTTCCATCCCGACGTCGTTTTTATCGTGTCCGACGGGAGCTTCTGGAAATCCCTGCCCGGCAAAGAGCAGGAGAAGGTGGATTACCGTGAGTTGCGGCGGCACATTGCCGAGTTGCAAAAATCACTTCCCACTCCGGCACAGATTCACTTCGTCGGCTTCCAGATGCGGCCCGATGAGAAAAAAGAACTCAGCGGAATCATCCGGGCCAACAAAGGCCGCCTGCGCGAGATCGGCAAAGATTAGCGGCTGGGCTTGGTTTTACCTGCCTTCCAGGGCCGCCAAGACGGCTGCTTCGACCTCCGCATAGAGAGCCGGGTCCGCTTTGAGGACATCCTTGGCCGCGTCGCGCCCCTGGGCGACTTGGGTGCCCTTGTAGCTGATCCACGAGCCGCGCTTTTCGAGAATGTTTTTCTCCAAGGCCAAATCGAGCAGCGAGCCCGTGGAAGAGATGCCCTCGTTATACATGATGTCAAACTCCGCTTCCGTGAACGGCGCGGCGACCTTGTTTTTCACCACCTTGAGCTTGGTGCGATTGCCGGCGATCGCCCCCTCAGGGCCTTTGATCGCCCCGATGCGGCGGATGTCACAGCGCACGCTGGCGTAGAATTTCAGCGCCTTGCCGCCGGGAGTGGTCTCGGGATTGCCAAACATGACGCCGATTTTTTCGCGGATCTGATTCGTAAAAATGACCACGGTATTGGCTTTGGAAATGAACGAGGTCAACTTGCGCAGGGCGGCACTCATGAGGCGCGCCTGCGCCCCGACCACGGCCTCGCCAATTTCTCCCTCCAATTCGGTCTTGGTCACGAGGGCGGCCACGGAGTCAATCACGATGACATCCAGGGCGTTGGAGCGCACCAGGGTTTCGCAGATGCGCAGGGCTTCTTCGCCCGAGCTGGGTTGCGAGACAAGAAGGTCGTCGAGATTGACCCCGAGGCGCTTGGCATAGGCAGGGTCGAGAGCATGCTCGACATCAATGAAACCGGCCAGCCCACCCCGCTTCTGCGCTTGGGCCACCACGGTGAGCGTGAGGGTGGTCTTTCCAGAGGATTCCGGGCCGTAGATTTCAATGATACGCCCCCGGGGAAACCCTCCCACGCCCAGCGCCCGATCAATCAGGAGGTTGCCAGTCGGAATGACTTCCACTTCCGCATGGGAACTGTCGCCCAAGCGCATGATCGCCCCCTCCCCATAGTCTTTGGCAATTTGCTGGATGGCCAAGTCCAGATTTTTCGCGCGTTGCGGGTCAATTTTTGGCGGGATCACGTGCGGGGAGGCGGGGGATTCTTCAGGTTTGGCGGCCATATTTTTTACACATAGAGATGAGATTTCAATCTGCCCCACGCCCACCGGCTTGAAAAGCCTGGATTCGCCCCGTGGTGGGATTTTTTCCGGGCGAAAAAGCCGCCAGCAAACTTTGCAGCGGCGACCAAAATCGGGGTCGCTGCGTGGTGCACACCCTGCTACTGGCCCATCGGGCTCTGCAAATGGGGTGGCCTAGTTTTCCGCAATCTCCTACCGACTTTGGAGCGCCTGGTTCGGATCTATGCGGGTGAAAATGGTATCCACCCAGAAGTGATCCTAGATCCGGTCCAGCTCGGTGAAGATAGCCAGACGGCTTTCATCCAAATGGGAAATGCGAGTTTCATCTTCAGCCAGGTCACACTAGAGGAACAAGTAGCGCACCCGCCCGCTTTGCAAACTCCAGACTGGCAGATGGAGAAGTCCGTATTTTTCAATCACTCCCGCCAGGCAGCACCGCACCTCCATCTCGGCGACATTTTCCCCTGAAGCGAGCAACATTTGCTGCCGCTCCCGGGCAAAGGTCTGCAGAGGCACCGGGAGAGACAGCAGGCACAGCGCGATGACAATGACTGGGGCAATGTAGGGCAAAATCTCGGTCTGATCGAGCCGCAGGGCGTCCCTGGCAGCAAGGATGGAAATGGCGATCCCGAGGGTCAAGAGGGCATCAATGGTCCGATTTTTCGTTTCGAAGGCGAGGATGCTGGAGCGTGCCTGGCGAATGCAGCGGCGCAGAATCAGGATCACAGCACCATAAATTAGCAGGCAAATCCCCAGGTAAATTATAGTCAGTTCCAGAGCGATCTCACGTCCACCGCGAAGAAGGTCGAGCATGTTGGTGGCCAGGAAAATCAGCCACATCGCCAGGAGGTTCAGACTCTTGGCCCATTTGAGGAAGGGCTCGAAGGCGGTGAAGCCAAATGGGTAGCGCGGTGTCTGCGGACGCTGCACCATCTCCACGACCTTGAGAGACCGACTGGGCATGATGAGGGTGATGAAGCTGTAGAGCCCATCGAGCAGGATGGCTTGCGAGCGGGTCAACAATGCCATGAAGAGGGCTGTGAGGGCAAACAAGGGCGCTCCCCAAAAGCGAAACCTTGAGCCAAGTTTTCTCGTGAAGAATGGCCTGGGAGAGTTGGGTCTCGGCTTGGCTCATGAGTTGCCCCGGGCAGGGAGGCCTTTGCGCAAAAGCAGTTCCGGGTTTTGCCGAATCGCCCGTCCGTCAGCTCGCAGAAAAGCCTTCATCAACACGGCCAAGGCTGATGGCGCAGAAGAGGCGGACTAGAGTCGGCAAAGCAGCAGTTGCCGCTCATAGACCATTTCTTTGGGCAGGTGGTCGAAGAGTTTGAGGAAAAGCTCCTCATGCTGCAGGGTAATCTTGATCCAATTCTCCCGATTGATGGCCATGACGGCCTCAAACTTCTCCCTTGGATAGTCCAGCCCGTCCCAATCAATGTCTTCGTAGTGCGGGACGAGCCCCAGCGGGGTTTCGTGGCCCATGGCGTGACCGGTGGAGCGCCCGGTGATCCAGCGCAGGATGCGCATATTTTCTCCAAAGCCAGGCCACATGAAATTGCCCTCCGCATCTTTGCGGAACCAATTCACGTGAAAAATTTTCGGCACGAAAGTGAGTTTGCGCCCGATTTTATTCCAATGGCGGAAGTAGTCGCCCATGTTGTAGCCGCAGAAGGGAAGCATGGCGAAGGGATCGTTGCGCAGCTGTCCCACCGTGCCTGCCGCGGCAGCGGTCATTTCCGAGCCCATGGTGGCGCCGAGATAGACCCCGTGCGTCCAATTGAAGGCCTGGAAAACCAGGGGCACGTCGCTCATACGCCGACCTCCGAAGATAATTGCCGAAATGGGGACCCCGTTGGGATTTTCCCAGTCGGGATCAATGACCGGGCACTGGGAGGCGGGAGCGGTGAAGCGCGCATTGGGATGCGCCGCCGGACGTCCGCAGCCCGGAGTCCATTCTTGTCCGCGCCAATCTATCAGCCTCGGCGGAGGTTCGTCCGTGAGGTCTTCCCACCAGACGCCACCCTCGGGAGTGAGGGCGCAGTTGGTGAAGATGGCGTTTTTCGAGCAGGCGGCCAAGGCGTTGGGATTGGATTTGGCAGAGGTGCCGGGAGCGACGCCGAAGTAACCATACTCGGGATTGATCGCGTAGAGGCGGCCATCTTCCCCGGGTTTGATCCAGGCGATATCGTCGCCGACGGTCCAAACTTTCCAGCCTTTCTCCTGATAGGCCTTGGGCGGGATGAGCATGGCAAAATTTGTCTTTCCACAAGCGCTGGGAAAGGCCGCCGCGACGTAGGTTTTCTTTCCCTTGGGCGTCTCCAATCCAAGAATGAGCATGTGCTCGGCGAGCCAGCCCTCATCCCGCGCCATGCAGGAGGCGATGCGGAGCGCGAAACACTTTTTCCCCAAGAGCGCGTTGCCGCCATAGCCGCTGCCATAGGACCATACCTCGCGCTTTTCCGGAAAATGCACGATGTATCTTTCCGTGGGATTGCAGGGCCACGGGACATCTTTTTCTCCCGGCGCCAACGGCCGCCCCACGCTATGCAGACAAGGCACTACGAAGTCATGGTCATCGGAATCTATCAAATCAAAGACCGGCTGCCCCATGCGGGTCATGATGCGCATGTTGACCACGACGTAGGGGGAATCGGTCAATTCCACGCCGAGGTGAGCGATGTGCGAACCCAGGGGTCCCATACTGAAGGGGATGACATACATGGTTCGTCCGCACATGCAGCCTTTGAAGAGGCTCTTGAGTTTGTGGCGCATCTCTTGCGGATCCATCCAGTTATTGGTCGGGCCAGCTTCATCGCGGCTGTGGCTGCAAATGAAGGTGCGATCTTCGACCCGGGCCACATCGGAGGGATCGCTGCGGAAATGATAACTATTCGGAAAAAGCTCCTCGTTCAACTTGGTCGCCATGCCAGAGGCCACCATGGCAGCGAAGAGTTCATCGGCCTCGGCCTGCGAACCATCACACCAATAGATGCGATCGGGCTGGCACATCTCGGCCATTTTCAAGACCCATTTCCGCAGGGCCGGATTTGAGCAGTGGCCGCGGCCAACGAAGGGAAACGGGCAGCCCGGGGGTGGTGTCATCATTGCGTTGTAGGATGCTCCTGGCGGGGGCATCCGCACAAGTAAGAAACCACACCCAGCAACCGCGAGGGGGAAGTCAGCTTTTGAAATCGCGCTGCGCAAAAAGCACCCGGGCGAGCAAAAAGAGGCTGAGATTCACCGCCAGCAGCAAGGTGAGACTCTCCGCCAATCTCGCCCAGGGAATTACTGGCTGCAACCCATGCACCCAGACACTCATGTGGCTGGTGATAAACCAGCCGCGAATGGACTCGAAGAAGGGGATGTTTTTCAGGATGGAATCGAGGAAGAAGTAGGAGAGCGTAGCGATGGTGGCGGCGGCGGGTTTCATTTCCAGACAGGAAAGAAAGAAACCGAGGGCGGGAATGGTCAGCAAGCAGAGCGAGAGCAGCGCCGTGGCGAGGAAATAACGGCCCAAGCCGGGAGCAAAATCAAAGAAGGCCGTGACCTTTTCTGTCGGCGCGAAGACAAAAAGCGGTCCGGTGCCGCCTTGCAGCACTCCGGCCCCCAGGGCGGTAAGAGAGATGAACCAGCAAAGCCCAAGGGTATAAAGAATCAACGTGATGGCTTTGAGTGTGAGAAGGCGCTCCCGGGCCACCGGGCGGCATAGCAGCATCCGCAAAGTCCCCTCCTCCACTTCTTTGCTCACGATATCTCCCGACACCAAGGCGAGGTAAAGCGAGCCGAGAAGAAACACCGACCAGAGCAGGACAAGGAAGGCCAGAGTGAGACCGGAGAGTCCAGCCGGGTAGCCCATTTCCTCCATCACGCGCAAGAGTGGGCGTTGCACCCGGGGCAGGTTGAGGAGGAAAAGCAGAAGGATTTCCACAACGATGAAGACGCCGAAACCGAGGTAGGTCCGTTTGCGGCCCAAGAGTTTTTGCAACTCGCCACGCAGTTGGAGCAGGAAAAGCGACATCAGCGAATTTTTTGCAGGTAGAAATCTTCCAAGGTGGGAATCTCGCGGCGGAACTCCCGCACCCTCACTCCAGCCGCGACCAGGGCCGCCAAGAGGACTTCGGGTTCCGCCGCCGTTCCCCGATCGAGAGGAGCCAAGGAACCATCGGGGTATTCCTGCCAGCCCGCCGCCTGCAGGCACTGGGAGAGAAGTGCGCGATCGGGAGTTTCCACGTGCCAGCGCACTCCGGCGGCCTCGCGCCAGGCCCCACAAAAGAGCAGCGTGCCCTGGTGCAAAATCGCCACCTGGTCGCAGAGTTTTTCCACTTCGGCCAAGAGGTGCGATGAAAACACGATCGTGAGTCCGCGTTCCTCGCGCAAGCGCAGCAGAAGCTCCCGCATTTCCTGAATACCAGTCGGGTCGAGCCCTTCTGTGGGTTCATCGAGCAAGAGCAAGCTGGGATTGGGCAACAACGCCTGTGCCAATGCCAGACGCTGACGCATCCCATGACTGTAAGTCCGCACGGGATCTTGGATCCGCGGCGTGAGTCCGACCAACTCGATGACTGCGCGCATCGCCGCCGGATCGGGCTGGGACGTCAGTGCCACCAAAAGCTCCAGATTTTGCCAGCCACTGAGGTAGTCGTAAAAACAGGGCGTCTCAAAGATCGCCCCGACCCGGGCCAGTGCCCGGGCACGATCCGTCGCGGGATCAAAACCGCCGATGAGCACCCGCCCCGCATCAGCATGCACCTGCCCCAGAGCCAAGCCGAAGCAGGTGCTCTTGCCCGCGCCATTGTGGCCCAGCAAGCCAAAGATCTCCCCCGCTCCGACCGCAAGTGAGACTCCGCGCACCGCTGGACGACCTCGGAAACTCTTGACGACTTGTTCCCAAGCCAGGAGCACCTTCATGGGGTAGCACTCCACTGCAGGACGTTGCCGACATGGCCATCGGCAAAGAGATGCTGCACCTTGCCACCCGGGTGCCAACCTTCTTTGTCCAAGAGCACCGGGATGCGCGAGGACTCCGAAGTGAGGGTGAGGAAATTGAGATTGGCCGCAGATTGCCCACCAAGGACGCTGTTGTAAAAATAGCTCGTGCCGGTTTCGCGTGCCAGACGGCGGTCAGCCGGGCAGGCGAAAACCCGGGCGTCCTCCACGTAAGCCGCCAGCACCGTATCAATCGTCGGCAAGTCCTCATCCTGCGAAGCCCGAGCCGCCGCGAGGCGCGGCATGATGAGGTCATGCTCGGCGAGGTAAAGATTCATTGCCGAGCCGAGGGCCCGCAGGTGGCCGAGGCATTGTGCAGCGTGGGCTTTGCCGGTGCCGTTGCGCAGGACAGGCACCAGGAGCGCCAGGAGAATAAGCAAAATGCCCAGGCCAACCAAGAGCTCGGGCAAGCTCCAACCCTTCATGGCAAACGCTGCAGATTTTGCTGCAGCTCCTCGAGCACCGGCGCGAAATCCATTTTTACCTCCGCACTGGCCTGTTCGTAAAAGGAGGACACCCCTTGGGCAAAAATGCGGCGCACTTCTTCCTCATCCAGCCGCTCAAGCTGGCGCGGACTGTTCTGGCGCAAATCTTCCAAAGCCCGGTCCACCAGCTTGCGCCGACGTTCCGGCTCCATTTGATTGAGCGCGTTCATCATTTGCCGGAACCCCTCCGGAACGGTGGCTTGCAAAAACCCCCGCCGTTCTTCCGGATTCAGCGCGGCAAAAAACTTCTCCAGCGAATCATCCTCCCGCAGGACGCGGCGCTGCTCGAAATCCAGGCGGTTTAGCCGTTGCACGACTTGGGTGATGATTTCCTCGCGCCGCGCAGGCTCGGATGGCAACGGGTGGCGTTGCAGATAGGCGATGAGCTTCTCGGGGGTTGGGCGATTGGCGCGGGCCAGCCAGATGCCAGCCGCCGCCACCACCCACACCGTTGCCAAAAGCAGGAGCGTCGAGCGCAGAGAGGAATTCATCACTCAGGCAACGCTGCGGAAGGGAGACTGGACGAGAGAATTTTTCTGGCAAAAAACCGCGACCACCCTCAAGAGCGGCCGGGCCCCGCTTACTCGGTGATGATATCCTTGTAGGTCATGCCCGAGGGGATCATGGGCAAGACGTGCTCGGTGTAAGGCACAATGACGTCGAGCAGGTAAGTTTCCTTGCTGTCGAGCATGCGCTGAATCGCGGCCCGGAGATCTTTTTTGTGCCGGACACGCTCGGCGGGAACTCCGAAGCCTTTGCAGAGCTCGATGTAGTCAGGATAGACCCGCTGCAGATCTTTCGGGTCCCCCAGGAAGGTATGTCCGCGGTTGCTGCTGTAAAAGCGGTCTTCCCACTGCACGACCATCCCAAGGTGCTGATTGTTGAGGACGATCACCTTGGCAGCGATGCCCTCAATGTGCGCCGTGGCCAGTTCTTGGATATTCATTAGGAACGACCCGTCGCCATCAATATCAATCACCTGTTTGTCCGGATGGGCAATTTTGGCTCCCAAGGCACCGGGGTAGCCGAAGCCCATGGCTCCGAGCCCGGAGGAGGTGAGGAAGGTGCGCGGTTTGGTGAATTTGTAATACTGCCCGGCCCACATCTGATGTTGCCCCACCCCCGTGGTAATGATGGCGTCCCCGCGGGTCATCTCGCAAAGCAACTCAATGACATATTGCGGCTGGATGACATCCGGTGTGTCTTTGTAGGTGAGCGGGAAATCGCGCTTCCACTGCTCGATCTGCCCATACCATTCTGGAAAACGGGTGAAACCTTTGCTCACAGGCTTCTGCCCAGCCCGGGCCAGCATCTGGTTGAGCCGGTTGAGGGCGTATTTCAGATCAGAAAGGATCGGCAGCCGGACGGCTTTGTTTTTGTTGAGCTCGGAGTTATCAATATCAATGTGCACGATCGTTCCGTGCTCACAGAATTTCTCCACCTTGCCGGTGACGCGATCATCAAAGCGCACCCCGATGGCCAGCAGCAGGTCGGCCTCGTTGACCGCATTGTTGGCATAAACGGTGCCGTGCATGCCGAGCCACTTCAGGGATAGCGGATGGGTCTCCGGGAAGCAGCCGATACCCATGAGCGTCGTGGCCACGGGAATCTGCGTGCGTTCGGCAAATTCGCGCAATTCTTCGGAAGCTTCACCGGTGATAACGCCGCCCCCGCAGTAAATCATCGGCCTCTTGGCCTGGCTGATGAGCCCAAGCAGTTCCTGCAGCGCCAAATCGTCGGCTTTTTTATCCGGATTGTAGCCGCGCAAGGTTACGGTTTCCGGAAAGACCGGCTGCCAGCGTTGGTTTTGAATGTTTTTCGGAATATCAATCAACACCGGCCCGGGGCGGCCGCTCTCGGCAATGTAGAAAGCCTCTTTGACAATCCGCGGCAAATCCTTGATGTCCCAAACCAGGTAGCTGTGTTTGACCACTGGCAGAGTCATCCCGAAAAAGTCCGTCTCCTGGAAGGCTCCGCGACCGATCATTTCCTGCGGGACTTGGCCAGTGATGGCCACCATGGGCACCGAGTCCATGAAGGCATCGGCGATGCCGGTAACAAGATTCGTCGCGCCGGGGCCGCTGGTGGCCATGCAGACACCTGCTTTGCCGGTAGCACGGCCGTAAGCCTCGGCGGCAAAAACCCCTCCCTGTTCATGACGAGGCAAAACCACGCGGATCTTCTTGCTGGCCGTGAGGGCTTGGTGAATCGGCATGGAAGCACCGCCAGGATAAGCAAAAATTACCTCTACCCCTTCCCGCTCCAGGCAGGCGACGAGGATTTCCGCTCCGTTCATGGCGGGGCCCCGCTCCAGCGGAGCCGATTTACGGGTAGGGCGACGGGTGGTTTTGGCTTTCATGGTTGAGAATCGAGGGGGTGCGCGGAAGACCGCCGGGGCTCGGAAAAAATCAGGCTTTGGCGGAACGCAGGGCGCGTTGGGCCTCTTGACGGAGTTGGCGCTCAGCTTCAATCCAATCGCTCTCCGAATTGCCCGGCCAACCCATCTTATGCCGCCGCTCGGCAATGAAATACGCCCGCAGAGAAATCTCTTCGTTGGTAATGACGATTTCCGGCTCCGCCTTGGTCGCCTTGCTGGTCACGGACTTTTTGCCGGAAGCTTTCTTCGAGGGCTTCTCAACCGCCTCAACCTTGACCGGCTTCTCCGGCAACTCCAGCTTCGCAGGCTGGATTTCTTTCTCCTCAACAATCGGCTTGGCAGCTTTGGGCGACTTCGCGGGCTTGGTGGCTTTCGCCACTTGGGATTCCTTGGCCGGCTTCACCGCTTTTTCGGCTTTCTCCTTCGAGGCTTCTGCAGTAGCCTTCTTCTTCGCTTTGCTCTCAGGCTTCGTTTCCGCCTTCTTCAAACGCTCTTGTTTATCTTTTTTCGACATGGGAAAAGTGTGGGTGCAGCCGGACAGAAAAGTCAGCTTTGAGAAAAATTGCAAAGGGAAACTGGAGGCGGTGCAAAAAAATAAATCAGATATTTCGATAGGAAATTATTTTTTGGCTTGCATTTGGTTAGGCTCCGGGCATGCGTGGTGGGAGAGGTATGAATTTTGATCAAGCGGAACGGGAGAAGCTGAAAGCGGAGGGGGAACGTCTGGAAGAGGCTCCATTGGAGGAGGTATTGCGATGGGCATGGGAGCGTTTTGGCCAGCGGGCGGCGATTGGCACGAGTTTCCAAGGGGCGGGCCTGGTGGTATTGCACACCGCGCGCGCCTTGGGGTGTGAATTCCCGGTTTTCACCTTGGATACTGGGTTGCTCTTTCCGGAGACCCTGGCTTTGAAAGCCCAGCTGGAAGCGCGATATGGGATAGAAATTGAGTCCCTGCGGCCGGAACAGACGTTGGCGGAGCAGGCGGCAGAACACGGCGAGGCGCTGTGGGCGCGGCATCCGGATCTCTGTTGCACCTTGCGCAAAGTTTTACCGCTGCAAAAAAAGCTCGCGGAGCTGGACGTTTGGATCACCGGCGTGCGACGTCAACAGAGTGATACCCGCTCGGGAGTGAAAGTTCTCGAGATTTACAAATTTGACGTTTTGCGAGACCGACACATCATTAAGTTGAATCCCATGGCCGGATGGACGCGAGATGCTGTGCAGGCTTTCCTGCGGCAACACGATATTCCCTCGAATCCGCTTCAGGATCGGGGCTACCGCAGTATTGGTTGCATCCCTTGCACTCGCCCCGTGGCGGCGGGCGAGGATGAACGCGCCGGACGCTGGACGGGATTTGACAAATCCGAGTGCGGTATCCACACCTTTCTCGGCTCGAATATTTGACCCATGAGCACGCGCGCCAAACCTCGTCCCCGCGAAGAAAGAAACTCTAGCGGTGACTTGACAGCGGACCAGAAGCTTGCTGTATTTACTACTAGAATGTCCCATTTTGAGGAATCTGATCCTGGATCCGCATTGCGTGGGTCCGCACTCTACCGAGAGTTTCTCGCTGAGCGGGAGGAGATCCTGCGGCACAAATGGATCGAGAGCGAGAAGCACGGGGAGGATATTGGCTTTGAGAGGGCCTTGCTGGACTGGATCTTGCACCATCGCTCCTCTTGGAGGAAACAGCGCCTCGCCTCCTTGGGCCGCGGGAAAGCAGACTAATTACTGGGCTTTTTGTTCCCAGCGATAACCCTCCTCGGTGGGTTGCTCGATCCACTCACCCCGGAAAGATCGGATGCGCCATTCGGTGGCTTGCTCGGTCTGGATATCTTTCAAAGAGCGTTTGCTGCGGTCGGCCAGATCCCGCATCACAGCCATGCGATCGGCGTTTTCTTCGTTGACGATGCGCGCCACCTCCAGCCCGTAATCACCAGGTGGCGGCGCCAGTAGCACCAAGAACCCATCGCGCCCTTCGCCCACGAGGCGGGAGTCTTTGAATTGCTGAATGTCCGCTTGGCGGTTGCGCCGGCGGGATTCGGGAGTGCTCGCGGTCGGCTCCCCGGGAGCTGCCTTGGGTTTTCGGGTGGTGCTGTTTCCCGCTCCGTGCTGATAGACATCCACCCGCATGTTGATATCCACCTGGATGGGCTCCGGAGTAGCGACTTTAACGGTTGGGCCGGCGCAGCCGGTGAGCAGCAAAAGAGGCAGGAAGAGGGCACGACGATTCATGGTGGGTCGAGTTTCCAGAGACCATCGGCCGTCTCATCGGCATGCAGTCGCAGGGTAAAGTTGCGTGATCCAGCGGGCCCGGGCATCCGCAGCCGCAGTTGGCCCTGCTCCTCGACATACCAAAAATCTGCCATGGCGGAGGTATAGCGGAAGTCGCGCAGGGTTTCCAGCGCCAGGATGGCGGAGCTGCGTTTGAGGGAACTCCACTTCGTGGGCAAATTGGCCAAGAGATCGTCTATTTTGTTGATGCGCAGGAGGCCGGGCTGCGTGGTGCCAAGCTGCCCCCGCAGGCGTTGAATGAGTTTTTTCACTCCATCCACCTCAATCGTGAACTCCGCCGGCCCGGTCATGGAAAAATTTTCCGGCGCCAAAACTTGGGTGAGTTTTTGCAGATCGATTCCCTGACCCGCCACCCAGCCGACCCACCGGCCTTCAGGCACAAAGAAGAAACTCACTCCGGCATTGACATAGCCCCCGTAGGCCTCTCCGCCCGCCTGCGCAAAAATGCCACGGGCATCAAAGGTGGCGGAGAGCCAAAGGGATTGGGCGGTGAATTGCCTCCATTGCAGACGCTCCAGCCGCAGAACGTTGACCAGGTTGTTCAGATCTTCCTCGCTGGGGTAGGAAAACTTCAGCTCCCCTCCGAGTTGGCGCAGGTCAAGCTGCAGCGCGGGAAAGGCAAAATCCTGGGTGCGAATTTCCAGGTCGGCGCGCAGGCGCAGCGAAGCCAAGCTGTCGAGACGAACGTTGGTGGCGGAAGTGGAAAAGGAGAGCGGGAGGCCAACTTGGCCGAGTTTCTCCCCACCCAGGATGAGGCTGCCATACTCGGCCCGGAACTCTTCGATGACCCAGTCGAGTTGCGGAGAGGGAGCATCCGGCGGGGAGGTAGCGCGCATTTGCTCCATGTAGATGAAGAGATCTTGCGAAAGATACATCACCGGATTGAGCACCACCACGCGGCGCAAGCGATGCTGCAAAAGCCCATCGAGCGTGAAGTAAACGAAGACACTATGAATGGTAATAACCCGCACCAGAGGATCGAGCGGCGAACGCAATTCGATGCGGGCCAACTCGACGAGCTGGGTTTCTTCTCCAAGGATTTGCGGCAATTGCCCGAGGGGAATATTTTGCAGGGTGGTGTTCAGGGAAAAGGCGATTTCCGCTCCCAGCGGAGCCGCCCCGATGAGGCGCACGGCGATGTTCTGCAGCCCCAAACGCCCGACCCAGATGCGCATTCCTTCCCCCGTGGTCGGCTGCGCCTCTCCCGGCGGGGGCGGCAGCAGGGCCTGAATCTCCGGGCCGAGTTGCAACTCCCCGCCCTTCACCTCAATGGCATCAAGCCAGCCTTTTTGCCGCAGGATCCCCGGGGAAAAGTGCACTTGCAACCAATCCACCGACAAAAGTGGGGCCTCCTCGGGATGATTCGCCGCCAGGCCCCAAAGCAGCACTTCCTGTCGCCGACTCTCCTCCTCGGCAGAGAAGTTGACATCGGTCCACGCCAAGGAGAAACGGGACGAAAGCACCAGTTCGCTCTGCGGACCTCGGCCGAGACCTTGCAGGAGGAATTGTCCGTAATCGCAGCGAATTTCTCCCACCTGCCAACGCAGCCAATCAGCACCTGCGGCGGGGGATTGAGCTGGCTCCGGGGGCTTTTTCTCCGGCTGCAGCGCGGCCAGCGTGGCCGGGGTGAGGCGGAGGAACGGCTCGGTTATTTCGATGGAGTCGAGACGATTCTGCCAAAGCCCCGCTGGCGTCCAAGTGACGCGTAGCTTCTCCACTTCGGCCAGCACCTCGCCGGTTTTTTTCTCCGTGAGCCGGATGCCCTCCAACCGCACTCCATTGAGCCCTTCCCAACCGAGATCCCGCAGCTCAAGTCGGAGCCCAGGAAAGATTTGATCAATCGCCCACGCCGCCACCCGCGGAGAACGCACCAAGGGCTCGACCCGCGACGTGGCAAAAATCGCTAAGAACCCCAAAGCCCCCAGCAAGGCCAGAAAAAAAAGGATTCGCCGCAGCCAAAGCAGGCGAGGAAATTTGCAGGCAGACATCCGCGGCAGCAAGTTAAGGGGACATCAACCCTGTGCGCAGGAAAATCCAAGTGGAGAGAGCACTGATCCCGATAGAAAGAGAAAACAAGATCTGCTCCCAGCGGTTCAGTGGCGGCGCGGAGCTTTCCAGCACCAGCAGCAGGAACCACGGCAAAAGCGGTATGGCGTAGCGGTAGGAAACCTGCCAGCCACCGGGGTTTCCATGCAGCCAGAGAACCAAGGTGATGAGCCCGATCGCCGTCCAGGCCAGAACTTTGTAGTGCGCGTGATGCTGACCCCCTCTCAGAGCCAGAAAAAGAAAGGGACTGTGCAGCCAGATCGCCCCCCCGAATCCCGTTGGCACGAACCACGGAAACTGCCCGATCGGCTTCCACAAACGCAGGAGCATCTCGCGGAAATTTTCCCGCCAGTAATACCGCGAGAAAATGCCATCGTGATACCAGGGCTCCTCGAGAACTCCCGGAATGCGGGCGTAGCCAAAATCCGTCGGCGAGCCGAAGCGCCAAGCATTGTAGAGCAGGGTTGCCACGCCGAGAACGAATGGCACCGCGGAAAAAAGCGCCACCGTTTTCCAGAGAGGAGTCCGGAGGAGATCGCGCCAGGTCCTTGGGCCGGCGGGTTGGCGGCAGAGCAACAAGAGAAACCAAGGCGCCAAGAGGAGGAGCTCGGTGCGATTCCCGAAAGCCAGGGCAAAAAAAGCTCCCGCCCAAAAGGGCCGAGGATGAAAAGCACTGAAGAAAATCGCTCCCAGCAGACCGACCGTGGCCCACCCGAGAGCCAACTGCCAGGCCCCGCCGTAGGCGAGATTCGGCCACATCCAAGTGCCGAAAAGAAAGGCCGCACAAAGCAGAACGCGTTTACTGGCAGTAAGATCATACTGCCGACAGATGGCGTGTAGGAACCACGCCGCTGCCAGGGCACACAGCCCAACGATCCAGCGAACGGAGAACGCCGCGGTCCATTGCTCCACGAGCACAAAAGGCACCATCGTCAGCACGCTCCCAAGCGGGAAGACCGAATAATAACGACCCTGGAATGGCACAAACTCATTCAGCCAGGGCGGTGGCTTCTCGGTGAGCCCCAACTCCCCGCGCAGCAGCGCCTCGGCAATGCGTTGCGTGTAGTCGAAATGCTCCGCCGGGTGCGGGTTGATGAAGGCATAAAGGGCGAAGGCCAGGAGAAGCAGCAACGGTAGCTCCCAGCGAGGCGGAGGTTCCGCGACGCCATCGCGGAGAGGCGGCGAAGCTTGCGCAGGAACGGACATGGAAAAGCGCGGGAGTTGGGGGGAAATCCGCTACTCCACAGTGGGACGGCGGCGCAGGCCTTTGATTTGCTGCCGATGGCGTTTACTGGCCACCGACTCAACCTTGCTTTTGCGGGAGCGGCGAGCCAACTGCCGACGCCGTTTGGCAGCTGCGGCGCGACGCTCCTGCGTGGCTACGATTTGCCGATTTTCCAAACGCTCGATGAGGCGCTGCAGGGCCAAGAGGCGGTTCTGCGAACGAGAACGGCTCTCTTCGGCCACGGCTCGCACCCCGCTGGGCAGATGCTCCAACACCACGCCGGTTTCCACCTTGTTCACATGCTGCCCTCCAGGTCCACGGCTGCGGCGGAAAGTTTCCCGCAAATCCTCGGCGCGATAGCCCAGGCGGGAAAGCCGTGCCAGCAAGGTTTCCCGCCACGTTTCCATCACGTCCAGTATTGTAGCGTGGAGAGGCGCGCCTGCCCGGAATCAAAATCCCCCGCCGCCAGGGCCACGTAATAGTCCGGCCGCACCAGCAGCATCCCCCCGAACTGCAAACCAAAGAGATTGGCCAGAGCCCCCCCGGCATCAACCCAGTGCCGCGGCAGGGTATCCCGGTAGCGCAGCGATTCCGGCGGGGCCACAATCCAGTGCACGTGCAACCACGCACCGAAATCCGCACAAAGATCCTCGGCCAGTCTCATTGCCGCCTGCACAGCACGAGGTCCATGGGTCTGGCCCGGACCCGGAAGCAGGAAGAGATGAAACCCGGGCGGGCGCACCACCTCGAAAAGCCGGGCCCGCTCGCCACCGGGGGCGACCAGTTCCGCGTCGGGAAGCCGATCCCCGGCCCGCAAACCCGGCCGACCCGGCCAAAAAATGCGCGTGTCCAAAGTCAATGGGCTGGAGCGATACTGCACGGCGATCTGCGAGAGCTCGGCGAGAATCTGCGCCTCCAGCCCGGGAAGTCGGCTCAGCTCGGGGAGGAAGCGGTCGCACAGGTTTTGCAGGATTGGATTGGCCGTCGTGGCAAGCATCAACATGCGGTCCGTGTTGGTAAGAACCTCGCGGGCCACCGGCCGACGCTCAGCTTGGTAACTCTCAAGCAGGTTCGCCGGGGAATGACCAAGCAGGACACAGGCCAGTTTCCAACCGAGGTTAATGGCATCCTGCAGGCCGGTATTCATGCCCTGGCCACCGGCCGGGCTGTGAATATGGGCGGCATCCCCGACGAGAAAACAACGTCCCTTTTGCACCCGCCCCACCAGCCGGTGATGACTGCGGAAACCGGTGATCCATGTCGGATCTTCCAAGCGCAAATCCAGTCCCGAGCGTTCCCGCACCACTTCCTGCAACTCTTCCAAGCTCACCCCTTCTTCGACACTGCTGCCGCCCAACTTGGCGACGATCCGGAATTTGCCCTGGCCAAAAGGAAAGAACGCCAAGACCCCCTCCCGATGATAAAAGAGCGAGAGTTCCTTTTCCGAGACCGGACCGCGCACGGTCACATCCGCCAAGCCGAAAAAGTCCGGGTAGGCCGCACCCTGAAAATCCAGATTCAGCGAATGGCGCACCGTACTGTGAGCTCCATCGCAACCGATCACATAATCGTAGCGAATCTCCCGGATGATGCCTTCGGGATCTTGCACCCGGGCGCAAACCTGACCCGGCTCGGGACGAAGCTCTAGCAATTCCGCCGGGCGTTCCACCTCGCCACCAAGCTTCTGTAATTCCGCCTCCAGGAACTGCTCCGTGGCGAATTGCGGTAGGACGTAGAGACTCGGGAAGGGACTCGGCAAAGTGCGAAAGTCCAAGCTGGCGAGAGGTTTTCCCCCATAGTGTAAAGCCACCCCTTGCAAAGGATGGGAAGCCTGCAAAAAGGGCGCGCTCCAGCCATGGCACTCGAGCAGCTCCAAGGTGCGAGCGTGCAGCACAAGCGCACGCGAGGTTTCCGGCCGCCGTGGGGCTTTGTCAATCAGCCGACAAGGCACACCAAAACGGCGTAGGACCAAGGCCAACATCAGACCGCTGGGCCCGGCCCCAACTACCAGCACCCGGGGTGAGGAAGAGATTTGCTTCATAGGACGAGGTCTAGCGCAAGCCCCCGCGCGGAGCAAGGCAGCACCTCACCGCGCATCCGGTGAGGCCTCCCGCAGGATGCGCCGGATTTCCTCCACCCCGTCCGGATGCTCATTGGCCCCATGTCCAGAAGGAACGACCTTCTCGGAAGCCACCGATGGGAGGTGCGAGCTCCAATACGGAACGACCCCATCCGAACTGCGCTCCAGCGGGCCACGCCGACCCCGATTGCCGATAATCGAATGCAGCGGGAGGCCATTGTGGACCGGCAGCTCAAGAATCGAAAGCAGGAGCGGGGAATCCGCGCGCAGGAAGCGGATGCTATTGGCCGGAGCCACCAAGGCAGTACGCATCTCATCCCGCAGGGACTGCAAAAGCAGTAGTCGTTCTTGCCGTGGCAGCACCGTCGGAAGGCGAATCAGGCTGGCAAAGAAACCCGCGACCGGACGCAAAGCCATGGGACTTCCCCGGTGCGGAGTGGCCACAAAAATCACCCGAGCCACATCCTCCCGCGGCCCAAAGAAAAGCAATTCCTCGATCTGGGCGCGCACGGACGGGGTCAGGGGCACCTCCCCAAACGGCCGCGCGGAAAATTGACTCCAGAGACGTTCGCCCCCTTCCCGCACCATGAGGCTGGAAATCAGGCCCCCCATGCTGTGGCCGATGAGAATTTTGTCTCGCGAGCCCCGTTGTCGGTCCCGACCGAGCTCGCGATCGAAGCGGCGCAATTCCTTCCGCAGAATCGCGGCGGATTTCCACACCGGGAGACCGGTCGGATAGCTATAAAACCAGAATTGATAACGCTGGCGGATGACTGCATCGGCGAGGAGACCATTCACGGCTTGGGTCCAAATTTCCGGGCGGGACATGAGGCCATGCACAAAAACGACGGGAATTTTTTTCGGGTCGTAAGGTTGAAATTGCAGGAGCCGGGCTTCGGAGAGCTTGCGATCGCTGAAAAACAAAGCCGACAGATCCATGAGCTTGTTTCGTCCCTGAGAGATGAGCCAAGCCAGGGCAGCGGAGTCATCGGTCGCCAGAGGCTGCTCGACCCCGCGCCAAGAAATCTGCGAAATCCGCAGGGTGTCCGTGAAGCGTAAGGTGGCGGTCGAACCAGAGAAGAGCAGCACGGCATTGCAAGGAAAGACCATCCCCATATTCGGCACCCCGGGCTGCCCTCGCAAGGAAGGGTCATCGGCGGCAAATCGGGCGACAAAAGGCACGCCGAAGCCTGGAGTGGTCGCCCGCTGATGCAGGCCCCGAACTTCGATCCGCGAAGCGGCGAGCAATTCCGCCGCCCGCCGCGGGTCAATCCCGGCCAGCCCCCGCCAGGAGAATTCCAGCCGATTGATCCGGTTGGTGCCGGCCAAGGCCGGAAGCGGCAGCGGTTGCCATGCCCGCTCCTGCCAAGATTCCACCACTTTCCGCACCGCCCGCCGATAGATCTCCGCCGCCTCGGTTTCTCCCTGCCAGGCAGGCTGGAACGCCGCCCGGGCCGTTTCCAACCAAGCTTGCAACCGGGCCTCGCGGGACAGATCCGCCCGCTCGGCGTAGTCCAGCCATTGCAGATAACTGGACCGGAATGGAGGCGCTGTAGCCCGAAGCAGAGCGGACAGTCGGGCCGACTCGCCCGGAGGTTCCGGGCGCAAGCGGGTTTGCACGGCGGCACAACCCGCGAAGGCCAGGACGAGCAGGATACCCAAGAGCTGAGACAGAGACTTCATGGGCAGGTGGCGCGGTAAACGAACGCGGGCGGGAGATTTCGCAGAACGATGGGGGAGGTTTGGATTTCCTGAAAGTACCCCTGCAAACGCTGACGGAATCGGCGCCCCGCTGGCAGCCAATGCGGGCCATAATAAGCAAAGGTGGCAAACGTGCCGCCGGGAGGGAGAACAGAGCGGATCGCCCCGAGCAGCTCATCCTGCACCGCCGGTGGCATGGCCGCCCATGGCAAACCCGAGACCACCGCTTCGGTGTGCGGCATCTGCAATTCATCCAGGTGTTCCCGCAGGCGCGAGGCACAGCCCTCAATAATCGTGAGATCAGGGAAGCGCTGCCGCAGCCACGCCGCAAAGGCGGGGTTTTTTTCCAACAAAATCAATTCGCACTCCGCCGGGCGCCGACGGTGAAGCTCTACCGTGAAGGCTCCGGTGCCAGGACCGATTTCCAAAATCGAGCGCGCCTGCTCCACCCGCACCGCCTCGCTCATACGCCGCGCCAAATGGATGGAAGACGGCGCAATAGCTCCGGTCTGCTCCCGATGGCGGAGGAAGTGACGGAAAAACTCCCAGGCCTCAGACCAAGGGCGGCGGGTTGTCGGGGTCACATCCGCGTCCGATTTTACTCTCCAGTGGGGGGTGCCCCGGCGCGATAATGGCGCACGCGCACTTCCTGCAAGGTCACCATCCCGCCGCCGAGCATCGGCTCAATCTGTGGCAGAAAGGCTTCGATGGCCTCCGGATGATCAATGATTTCAATGACCAACGGCAGATCCGTGGAGAGCTGGAGGATTTTGGCATTATGCAGGTGGCTGCTGGCCCCGAAACCGAGCGGACTGCGAAAGACCGTCGCTCCAGCCAACCCACACTCCCGGGCTTTGAGCACCAGGGCTTCATAAAGCGGGCGATGCTGCCAACGATCGCTTTCCCCGAGATAAATTCGCAACAGGGTGGCCAGTTCAGGGACTTGCGGCGGGGTAGATTCACTCATGGCAGACGGGAGATTACTTGGGCGAGGAAAAGTCCGCTCCAGGTCGCGGCGAGGCACAGCAGGAGGGTGCCAAAAATGTTGCCGAGAGCAGCGGAAAATTGCCCATCCTGCAGCAGCAAAATGGTCTGTAAACTGAAGGAGGAATACGTGGTGTAACCTCCCAGCAGACCAAGCATGACGAACTGCCGCACCCACGGCGGGAGGAACAAAGGTCCATCCGGTCCGCTCAGACCAGCAAAGAGACCGATGACAAAGCAACCGGAGATATTGACCACGATGGTTCCCCAAGGAAACAGCTCGCCAAAGCGCCCGGCAATAAAACTCGAGAGAGCCATGCGCGCTCCGACCCCTAACGCCCCACCTCCCATCACCGCCAGATAACTCATCAAACCCATGGCGTCTCAGTGGCCAGGGCCGCTGGTTTTGATTTCGATGATATCGTGCGGCGCCGATTCTTTCTGGCCGGCTGGGGAGACCCGGTAGTAGCGGGCTTTGCGCCGTAGGGTCGGCAGATCTGGCGCACCGAGATAACCCATCCCACTGCGCACCCCGCCAGCAAGCTGGGCCAAGATTTCATCCGCCGGGCCGCAAACTTCCTTGAGTGCCTCCACTCCCTCCGGAGTGGCCTTGCGGTGCGGATCTGCTTTGTCGTGCCCATAGCGTGCGGCGGAGCCTGCCCGCATCGCTTCGGCACTGCCCATCCCGCGGTAGGATTTGTAGAACTTCCCATTGATCTCAATAATCTTCCCCGGAGCCTCCCGACATCCGGCCAACAACCCGCCACAAATAACCGCATCGGCCAGCGTGAGCGCCTTGACTACGTCGCCAGACTTGGTGAGCCCCCCATCGGCCAAAATGGCCACCCGTTCCCGGTGGCGGGCTTGATTGGCCAGGTAGAGGGCGGTGAGTTGGGGGATGCCCACTCCGGCAACCACGCGCGTGGTGCAGATCGAGCCCGGGCCTTGCCCGACTTTCACCGCATCTGCCCCGGCTTCAGCTAAAAAATCCACCCCCTCCGCGCTGGTCACGTTGCCGGCGACCAGCGTGAGCGCGGGAAACTCATCCCGCAGCAAACGCACCATTTCTCCCACCCCGCGAGTATGACCGTGCGCGGTGGACACTGCCACCACATCCAGCCCCTCCTGCACCATCGCTCCGACGTGATTCACCACGCGGTCACGGTCGAGTTGGCCAGCGGCGTCGCGCGGCGCCGAAACGGCGGCCCCACACAAGAGGCGGAAGTGGCTGTCCCGGGCCGGTCGTTCCTGCTCGTTGGAATCCTGCAGGATCGCCTCGATATCGCTCAGGGTGAAGAGTCCACGCAGCACATCGCGCTCGTCCACCACGAGGATTTTGTGGATGCCGACATGCTCGGTGAAAAACCGATCCGCCACAGCCACCGGGTTGTCACCCAACTCCGACGCCGGCAACGTGAGCACCCCGGAACGCGGCGTCATGGCTTCCGCCACTTTGCGGGCATGATAGCGCCGCCGAACCACTGCGCCCGGGAGCAACCCAACCAAAACACCCTGCCCGTCCACCACTGGGAAGGTCCGAAACGAGTAGTTCTTGGCCTCCACCAGCGCCAACACATCGGCGATCGTCTGCTCGGGATGCACGGTGATCGGATCCCGAATCAAGCCATGCACGTGGTTTTTCACTCGCGCTACCTGCTTCACCTGCACCCGCTCCGGCATGTTGTAATGAATTAATCCCAGCCCGCCACGCAGCGCCATGGCGATGGCCATTTCCGCTTCCGTGACCGTGTCCATGTCGGCCGAGATAATGGGCAGGGGTAGATGCACCGCAGCCGAAAGCCGGGTCTCGAGCCGGGCCTGGCGGGGAAGGATTTCCGAATAGCAAGTGGCCAAGGTGACATCATCAAACGTCAACGCGGTGCTGCCTTGGGCGGCAAAAAACTCCGCTGCCGGAAGACCGGCGGTAAGGGAAAGCGAGCTCGTCTCGGCCATGAAGCATGCAAATCTGCGCTTTCCCTGGCTTTCAAGCGAAAACTCCCGGCCCGGGCAGAAATCCCAGGGGAAAATCTTTCAGACAGGCCGAGCCTGAAGGGTTGCCTGGGGAAGAAAAAGTCTCACCAAAAGGAATGATTTTTTTTGCGATAAGGGGGTGAATAACCTGCGCCAAACCCCACTCTCGGAAAAAGAACCTGCTTTTGTTGAACTCTGGCGCCGGAGTGTTCGCGCTCTGCGAGAGGATGAATACGAGAGAGCCGGGCCGTATTTCGCTGACGAGCCCTACCTTGGGGATTTGCGGCGTGGTCGCTGTCTGCTCCAAGTGGTCGAAGCGGGAGATCGCTGAGGGGCGCTGCTGGGTTGAGGTCCGGCGGCGTGGAAGCTGGCCGACCGGGAGAGCCGCATCGGATGGACCGCGCCGCAACGCGGGGAGCGCATTAGGCTGGTGGTGCAAAACCGGCGTTTCCAAGTTTGCCCCATTCCGAGCCTCAGGGAATGATTCTCCGCAGGACCTCCGCCGCAACCTGCTCCGGAGAAATGGCCGCCATGCAGCGAAAATCGAGGGGGCAGCTCCGCTGATAACACGGAGCACATTCGACCTGCTCCCGCAACACAGTGTGCCCCTGCCCCATGGGCCCGGTGAGACGCGGCTCCGTGGAGCCAAAAATCGCCACTACTGGCACCCCAAGGAAAGCCGCCAAGTGCATGGTCCCCGTGTCATTGGTCAGCAAGACCCTCACTCCGAGCAGCCGATCCATCAACTCCCCGAGCGTCGTGCGCCCGGTCCAGTCCTCGATTTTCCCAGAAAAATTTTTCATCAACTCCTCGGCCAGCGGACGGTCCTTGGCCACGCCGAAAATTTCCCAAGTCACTTCAGCTTCGCGACTGATCTGCTCCATCGCAGCTTTGTAGCGCTCGATAGGCCAGCGTTTGGCCGGTCCATATTCGGCTCCGGGGCAAACCCCGAGGCGCACCACTTCCCCGGTGGGCGTTGGTCGTTCCAGGGCAAACCACTGCGCGAGATCCACCTCCGCTGGATCCGGCCCTCCCAGACGATGAATCGCCCGCAGGTAGTCGAGACTCTGGTGGTGCCCGCGCCCTTCCCGCTCTGGTCGGCGGGGCAGAATGCAGTTGAGCAATTTTTTCCGGTGATGCCCGACATAGCCGATGCGACGGGGCACTCCGGCCAACCAGAGTTCCAGAGCACTGCGCAGGGAATTTGGCCAGAGGAGCCCGGCAGCAAAACAGCCTTGGCGAATCCGCCAGGCGCTTTCCCAGAGCGAGCGGTTGCGGGGCAATTCGATGACCGCATCCACCCCAGGCACCCGCCGCCATAGGTCAGCCAACTTGGCCGGACTCAATACCGTGAGATGCACGTCCGGACGCCCGGCCTTGAGCAGCCGCACCGCAGGGATGCTCATCACCGCATCTCCCAGCCAGTTCCCACTGCGCACCACCACCCGCAGGGGTTTCAAATCCGCCGCCGCCGTGCCCTCCGGCAAAAATACCCCGCGCTTGCTGCGCTGAAGGAGAAAATCCGGTTTAGGCAGCTTCCAGCGATTATGCACCCAGAACCAATCGGCCGGCGATTCCCGGATTTGCTCCTCGAGCTGGTGATTGATGGCGGCGGTGAGGGATTCCACGGAGTGACCGGCAGTGGGGAGTTCCGGCTTTACGCGAATGCTCCAGCATGCCCATCCACTGGTCTGAATGGCGCAGGGGACGATCGCTGCGCCAGTGCGCAAGGCCAAGGTGGCTGCCAGCGGCGATGTCGAAGCCAGGCGGCCAAAAAAAGGCGTCCAAATCCCGGAGTCGCCCGCATGTTGATCCACCAGCACCCCCAACACCCCGCCTTCCTTGAGAAATTGCGCCGCCGCCCCCAAGCCTCGGCTGCGGTCAAAGGTGCGCACCCCGAGGCGCTGGCGCATGCGGTCAATCCGTTCATTGACCAATGGGTTGTGCACTTTCTGAAAAACCGTCCCGAAAGGCACCCCCCGGGCATAGAAAGCCGCCTGGGCGAAGAGCTCCCAGTTGCCAATGTGGCTGATCATGAGCACCACTCCCCTTCCGCGCCGCCAAGGTTCCAGCAAGAGCTCCAGATTTTCCATGATCGTATGCCGGCGCACCGTGGCCTCATCGGCTCCCATACAGTAGGCGGCACCGGCAAGGTTGCCGCCCAAGGCCAGAAAATGTTCTCGTGCCAACCGGGCGGCAGCGTGGTCCGTGAGGTCAAGAGCCTGGGCGAGATTGTCCCGGACCAGCCGGCGATACCGCGGCAAAAAGCACCAGCCGAAAAAGCCCAAAAGCCTCCCCAGTCCATAGACCAACCCCAGCGGAAGAAGGTGGACGATCCGATGCACCGCGCCTAATAACGAATCTACCAAACGATCCATGATGAGCGCAGACCCTACCGCGATTTCCCCGCAGGCGGAAAGCAAATGCAACATCCTTCCCGGCGCGACCCTGGGAGTGGTGGGCGGTGGACAACTCGGCCGCATGTTCACCATTGAGGCCAAAAAGCTGGGCTACACGGTGGGCGTGCTCGATCCTGAGGAGCAAGCTCCGGCGGCTCAGGTGGCAGATTTCTCGCTTGTGGCCGATTACACCGATGCCGCTGCCATCCAGGCCCTAGCAGAAAAATGCCACGTTTTGACCTTCGAGTTTGAAAATATTGATGCCCCCGCGCTGCGCGCCGCAGTGGCCAACCGATGCCCGGTCCATCCCTCCCCGGAAGTTTTACACACCACGCAAAACCGTGCCCGGGAAAAAGCCTTCTTGGCCGCGCTGGGCATCCCACTGCCACGCTACGCTGTCGTGGACTCGCCCGCCACCCTGGCCGCCGCCCTGGCCGATCTGGGCACCCCGGCGGTTTTGAAAACCGCGCAGTTCGGCTACGATGGCAAGGGACAAATCCGCTTGGAGACCAGTTGCCAAGTCGAGGCCGTATGGACGGATTTTGCCGCGCCCGTGGGAGTGCTTGAGTCCTGGGTGCCTTTCGTGGCCGAGCTATCCGTCGTCTGCGCTCGCTCCGCGCTGGGCGAAGTGCGTTGTTTCCCGGCGGCAGAAAATCAACACCGTCACCACATCCTGGATGTGAGCATCGTGCCCGCGCGTTTCCCGGAAGCGGTCACCCGGGAAGCCCAAGCCCTGGCAGAAAAAATCACCACCGCACTCGACGTGGTCGGGCTGCTCACGGTGGAATTTTTCCTCCTCGCCGATGGCCGTCTCCTTGTCAACGAGCTCGCTCCGCGTCCGCATAATTCCGGACATTTCAGCTTCGATAACGCCCGCACCAGCCAGTTTGAACAGCACGTGCGCGCCATCTGCGGCCTGCCCCTGGGCGACCCGGCGCTGCTCTCACCCGTCGTGATGGTCAATCTCCTCGGCGACCTCTGGCCTCCCGGAGGCCAACCTTCCTGGGCCGAACTCCTGCGCCAACCCGCTCTCAAGCTCCACCTCTACGGCAAGGCCACTCCGCGCCCGGGCCGCAAGATGGGCCACTTCTGCTGTCCCGCTCCAACCCTCGCCGCAGCCCTCCAACAGGCTGAGGCCGCGCGACAGCTCCTCGGTCTGCCCGTGATTTCCCATCCAGACCGCGCCGCCTAACACCAGACCCAAGTCTCCTTATTCCCGCAGTTGGGATATCACGGTGAGGAGTCGTCGAGCCAATTTTGTGGGCTGAGCGGGTTCTGCCAGCATAAATAGCACTTGAAGGTTTCTTGCTCATCCAACTGTGGGCTTTGGGAGCAAAAATCCGGCCATGGATTCGCCCACCCCAGCGGCTCCACCACCTGCATCCACACCCGCAGCGACTTTGCTGTTGGCCGTAAATGCCCATTCGCCCTGCCCCCTCCCGCAAGCTCGTAAAAAATCCAGCTCCTCAGCAGCTGTCGCCTGCCCCATCCGCTGATTCCCCACCCGCATCCCTGGTGTCCATAATCAATTCGTTTGGGACAAAGGGCACTGATTTCCGGCGGGTCTACGCGCCGAAGAGTGCATTTTCTGAGGATGAGCCCCCCCTTTTTGTCTTTTCCGGCGGCTTGGTCTCCAAATCTGCATGCGCACGGCTTCAGAAGTCATGCCGATGTTTCCCCGTTCCCCGGCAGATTGATCCTCTCGTCGGCAGGATGACCCCCTGGGGTTCGGCAACAACCGCCGCAACTTCGCCGAGGGCCTTATCTTGGAGCCGGGGGACCAAGACCACGCCGCGTTCATTGAGGCTGTCGAAAAAGGCGTATTCCACCTCGCCACGGTCCATGGCCACGAGGGCTCCGGACGGGAACGCCAGAGCGCACGCCACCCGGAGCGGATGGGGCCGGCCCTCCCTGAGCACCGCATAGCCCGGCAGGCAGCCTCCTTGGATTGAAGGGCTGTTTTCCTCACCTGCATTTTCTCCCACGCGGGGCTGCCCGTTCAACCCCGGACATTTTTCCTGTTTTGGACTGTGTTGCCGCAGGTCAAAAAGACACCGGGGAATAAAAAAGTAGGCGCTACATTGACTCATAACTCACAACACCGAGGGGCGGTGGCTTTCGCTCAAGAACGCCCTTCTGGAAGGAGCCCGCAGGACGACTGGAAGAAGAGCGTTCTGGAGCGAGTCAATTGGAAATTTTTCTCCGGTTTGAGAAAGGTGTTGCAGGAAAATGGGAAATGGGCAGAATGGACGATCCAACTTATTTCTAGCTCATGAATGTGATCGAAAAAATTGAGAGCGAGCAGTTTCAAAGTGGACTTACTGACTTTGCCGTGGGGGATACCGTCAAGGTCCACACCCGCGTCATTGAAGGCGACAAAGAGCGGATCCAGATTTATTCGGGGATCGTGATTGGGCGGAAAGGCACTGGCTTGAACGCCAACTTCACGGTGCGCCGGGTTTCTTATGGCGAAGGCGTGGAGCGCGTTTTTCCCCTCCATTCCCCGCGCATCGCCAAGATCGAGATTGAGCGGCGCGGCAGCGTGCGTCGGGCCAAGCTGAATTACCTGCGCAATCGCAAGGGTAAAGCCGCCACGACGGTCAAAGACAAAGCCTGCTAATCCCCTGCAGCTGAATCTTCCCGGAGAACCGGGAGATGCTCTTCTTTCACTTTGGCCGATCTCGCCTACGAGTCGAGGCTTTGGGCTGCAGGATGCACCCGGGTGGTCGGTATTGACGAAGCAGGACGAGGCCCTTTGGCGGGTCCAGTTTGCGCAGCGGCGGTGATTCTCCCGTCGGGATTCAGTCTTCCCGGGCTCACGGATTCCAAAAAACTCAGCCCGCCGCGTCGGCGAGAACTTTTTCAACGTCTCCAATCCGATCCCGCGGTGCAATCCGCCATCGCGTATGCCTCAGTGGAGGAGATTGACCGCCTGAATATCCTCCGAGCGACCCATCTGGCCATGCGCCGAGCCCTCGAAGCCCTGCCTGAGAGGCCGGACCATGCGCTCATTGACGGCCTGCCCGTGCAGCCCTTTCCTATTCCCCAGACCGCTCTGGTCAAAGGCGATGCCCTATCGTTGAGCATCGCGGCCGCCAGTGTTTTGGCCAAGGTCTCGCGCGATAAAGAAATGCTCGCCCTGGACCAGCTTTACCCGGAGTATGAGTTTTCCCGGCACCAAGGTTATGGAACTACCCGCCATCTGCAACTCCTGCGCCAACTCGGCCCCTCTCCGGTTCATCGGCGATCTTTTGCGCCCGTGGCCCAGACGACCTTCGCCTTCGGCTGATGGGCAAGAAATTGGACGCTGGGGCGAGGAGGTGGCGGCGCGGGAGTTGCGGCGTTCGGGGTATCGGATTTTGCGGCGTAACTTCCGGGCTCGAGGGGGCGGTGAGGTAGATATCGTGGCCCGGGATCGCTCATCGGCAACGTTGGTTTTCTGCGAGGTGAAAACCCGGTCCACGGAAGACTTCGGGCGTCCGGCGGAGGCGGTGGATGCGACGAAGCAGCGCCTCATCATTCGAGGGGCTATGGCCTGGTTGCGGTTGTTGCACTTGCCGGATGTGCCTTTTCGGTTCGATATCGTGGAAGTCCTGGTGAGCGAACCGCCCACGGTGCGGATCCTCAGCGATGCCTTCCAACTTCCGGATGATTATGCCTACTAAGTCCTCATTTTGCTTCTGCTGTGGGCGGTTTTTTATCAGCCTCTTTCTCGGGGCGGTGCTCTTGCTTCCAGTGCTGCTGCGGGCCAATCTCCCGCCATCGGCCTATGAGGCCATGCAGCAGGCAGCCGCCGAAGCTTTGCACATCGAAGTTCTGCGAGTGGAAACCGAGCCTGGCACCCAACTCGACGAGGAAGTTATCCGCCTCACGGCAGTGGTGACGCAGGTGGAACGTAGCGCCTCGGGATTGCAGGCGGGGGACTCGATTCAAATCGTCTACACGCTGAAGATGGGAGCCGACGGACATCCCCAGCCTGGTCAGCCCCCAGCTTTGGAGGAAGGCTTCAGCGGCCCGGCCTTTTTGCGGCGGGAGCCGGATCGCCCGATTTATCACCCGGCAGCTTTGGCTCTGAGCTTCGATCTTTTCTAGGAATCCTATGCAGGCCTGCCCTCACGATCCGGGCGCAGACGGTCGGAGACTCATCCTCGTCGGCATGGCAGCCAATTTCACTCTGGCGTTGGTGAAAATTTTTGCCGGAGTCTGGGGACGTTCCCAGGCCCTCATTGCCGATGGCATTGAGTCCAGCTTGGATGTTCTGAGTTCTTTGATGGTCTGGGGAGCGTTAAAAGTTTCCGCTCGTCCCCCGGACCAGACGCATCCCTATGGGCACGGCAAAGTGGAATCCTTGGCCGCGTTGCTCGGTTCCTTGGCCCTTTTTGTCGCCGGAGGCCTCATCGCCTGGCAAAGTGGAACCTCACTCTGGCAGGCCTACTTCCGCGAGGACGGAGCCCCGCCAGTTCCTGAGCCCTACACGTTGTTTGTCCTTCTGGTGGTGATTGGGATCAAAGGCTTTCTTTCCTGGCGTGTGGAAAAAAAAGCTTCGGCTTTGCAAAGCCGGGCCATGGAGACCGATGCCTGGCATCACCGTTCGGATGCCCTCACCTCCGCCGCGGCCTTCCTGGGCATCTCGCTGAGCCTTCTTGGAGGTCCGGCTTGGGCTACCGCTGACGCCTGGGCAGCTCTCTTTTGTTGCCTCGTCATCCTGATCAATGCGGTGCTCATGTTACGCAGTGCGGTGGGGGATGTGATTGATGAACAAGGGGCGGCTGATTTGATTTTGCGAGTGGTGCAAACGGCGGAAGCTGTGCCGGGGGTGCTCAGCACGGAGAAATGCCGGGTGCGCAAGAGTGGGTTGATGCGCATTGCCGATTTGCATGTGCGGGTGGATGGCGAGATCACCGTCGCCGCCGGGCACGAGATTGCCCATGCGGTCGTCGAGGCGTTGCGGCAAGGCGGCTTTCAGCTCAGCGATGTGACCGTGCACATCGAGCCGGAGGGCGGGCGGAGTCCGGTTTCTCAGCGCGCGAAGGACGGCGGCAGCAAATAGATTCGCCCGGGTTCCAGGCGCACGGATTCAGGCAGGAGGCGCACTTGCAGATCGCGACTGCGGCTTTCCGCGAAGAGGCTAAAGATTTTCCCAAGGTTGAAGCTGGGACGATACCGCACCACCCGCGCGTCCTCGACTCCGGCCAGTTCCGCCGCCTTATCGTAGGAATCCTCGATATATCCCAACTCATCCACCAAGCCCTCCTTCTTGGCATCTTCACCGCTGAGAATGCGCCCATCTGCCGGGCCGTCGAAAAGCCGCTGCGGATCTTGCTTTCTCGCCGTGGCCACGATGCCCAAAAAGCGATCGTAACTCTGCATCACCAGCTCTTGCACATAGGCACTCTCCTCTGGGGTGATCGGTCGTGACCCGCTGAGCATATCCTTGAATTTTCCGCTCTTGAAGACGATAGATGCCAACCCGACCTTGCCGAAGAGATCCTCGTAATTGAGCGTGGAAATAATCACCCCGATGCTGCCAGTGAAGGTCGTGGGATTGCACATGATGTAGTTCGCTCCGCAGGAAATGTAGTAGGCTCCGGAGGCGCCGATGGAGTTGATAAAAACGACCACCGGCTTGTCTTCGGCGACCTTTTGCACAGCGTTGTAGAGCACATCCGAGGCGGTGATTTCACCGCCGGGGGAGTCCACCGAGAGAACAACGGCGGCCACGTCGGGGTCATTCGCCGCCTGGTCGAGAGCAGATTTCATTTCCTCGACCATGGAAACCCCGGATGAGCCCGTGATGCTGTGGGCAATAACCCCTTCGAGCGGAATGACGGCGATCTTCGGGCCTTCCCCATCCACCAATAGTTCTTCTTCGAAGGAAACCGGCCCGGTGGCCATCCCGGGACGCAGTTTGGTTTTGGCTTGGTGCCCGGACCAAAGTCCGAAAAGCACGAGATTGGCCAACATACTCAGACAGAGCGCCAAAAAGAGCGCGACTCCGAAACATCCCGATTTTTTCATAGTGTGGCGTGAATTTGGCCGCAAAGACTCCCACTCTCAAGTCGGGATTTTTCACCGGATTCAACCTTGGCTGTTTTTTTGCTCGCCCAGACCCTCGTGTCCGGGCTGGTTGGGGATTCCAACACGCCCCATCCACTGCCATCTCTCCGAACATGTTTCTGCAAGCCCTCACCAGCGCTTTTCCCGTCGCGAGCTACACTCAGCCCGAGGTCTGGCAGGCTTTGAATGACGGAGGCGCGCTCCAGGGTTTGGGCAAACGCGGGAGGCGCACCTTGCGGACGATCTTGCTGGGGGACTCTGGGATCGCCAAGCGTCACTTTGCCCTACCGCCGACTGAATTATTTCGGCTGGATGCCGAGGGGCTCAACCGGGCTTTTGAACGCGAGGCTCCGCGCTTGGCCTCCGTGGCGCTCGCCCAGGCGCTGCAGCAAGCGCAGATTTCCGCGCCGGATCTGGACGCGCTCTTTATTTGCACCTGCACTGGCTACTTGTGCCCCGGGGTTTCAAGCCACGTGGCGGAGTTTCTTGGCCTGCGCCCGGAGGTTTTTCTTCACGATGTGGTGGGCCTCGGTTGTGGAGCTGCCTTACCCACCTTGCACTCGGCCAAATGTTTTCTTGCGGAGCATCCGGAGGCGACTGTTGCTGTCGTGGCGGTGGAGGTCTGTTCCGCGGCCTTTTTCTTGGATGATGATCCGGGCGTGGTGGTGAGTGCCTGTCTTTTTGGCGATGGAGCCTCGGCTTCCATCTGGCGCAATCATCCAACGGCCACGCCTTGGCAAATAAGCAACTTTCGTTCTCTCCACTGGCCGCAGAAACGGGAAAAAATCCGCTTCGTCAACGCCGGAGGGAAATTGCGCAATCAGCTCGATCGGGACTTGCCGGGCCTGGCCGCCGAGGCCGTGCGGCAGCTCCGCGAGGGTTACCCCGCAGTTCCGCAGGCCGTGATCTCCCATAGTGGAGGTCGGGATGTGATAGAGGCTGTGGAGAAGATTCTCCCACCGTATCGTTTTGCGGAAACCCGCGCCGTCCTGCGTGATTATGGCAACCTCAGTAGCCCGGCAGTCCTGGTGGCTCTAGAGCAGCGCCTCACCGCAGAAACTCCAGCGGACCGCCTGCTTTGGCTGACTTCCTTCGGCGCGGGATTCTGTGCCTACGCGGCCGAGTTGCGACGCTGGACTCCTCGCGCTCGCTGACGAGCGTAGCCAGCAAAACACCCTGCTGCCAACAACAGCAGCAGGCTGGTGCTGGGTTCTGGAATCGGGGCTGCCACCTGCAGATAGAGCCCCTGGCTCTGCAAAGAAAAGCTTCCAGTGTAGCCGGGATTGAGATTGACCAGGGAAAAATCTCCGACCGCGAAGGTGCTGCTCCCACTCCAGGTAATGAGCCGATACCAGCCCACCAGCCCGGTTCCAAGAAAGTCGAAGGTCCAGTCTCCGGTGGCACCACTTCCACGGAGGAAATCTCCGCTGGTGATCGCCAAAGCATCCTGGGTGCTTCCTCCCGAAGCGGCCCCGGAGAGGCTTGGCGCGGCGCTCCCGAGTTGAAAAACCCAAGGGGTCCCGGCATCCCAAGTGAGATTATTTTGCACGGTGAAGGTCTCCAAGGCACTGCTGCCCGGTTGCAGGCTTCCGCGGATGCGCACCGGGCCCGCGATGGTGCCATTTCCGGAAAGAATGGCCGACGAAGCGACGGTGACATTTCCCGAGCCGGTGGCGCTGCCCGAGGGATTACTGAGGAGCAGCGTTCCGGCATGGACCCAGGTGCGTCCGCTGTAGGTGTTGTTGCTGGTGAGTTCCAGGACGCCTCCAGAGACCGCCAGCCCGCCCGAGCCGGAAATCACCCCGGTGATTCGATTCGTGCCCTGGCCGGTGATTTCCAGCAAGCGGCCATTGGTGTCCAACGCCCCGACGGTGATGCCACCGGAGCCACCATCCCAGTATTGCGAATCTCCCAGTTTTAGCGGCGCATTGAAGACCTGGCGACTGTTATCGTAATTTGTCACTCCACCCCGGCCAATGGTCAGGGTGCTAGTGCCGTTGAAGGAAAATCCATCGCTGGCGGCACTGGTGAATAGAAAATACAAACCACGCAGGTTGTGGTTGGTATTCACCGTGACCAACCGCCCGCTGCCGGCAGTCGCGGCGTTGAAATTGACGAAAAGATCCGAGGGTGCCGGGGTGGGAAACGACAGCCCCCACGACGCGCGATTGTTGATGTTGGTGGAGCTATTTCCCACCCAGGTGTTCGTCGGATTCCCCACCACGCGGAGAGCAAATCCGTCATCATTCATAAAGCTATTGAGCTGCCCCATGACTTGGGAAGTGCCAAGGAAGTTGATGTAGTTGTTGCTCGTATCAATCGCCGCATGATTTCCCAGCAAAGTTAGCTCTTGGGTGCCGTTTGGGTTCGTCCAACGGTGAAACGCCGGGCTACCGGAATCTCCGACCTCCAATTGGACGGCGGTGCGATTGGTCGTGAAATAAGTGTTATTCCCTGAGACGGTGACCCCAAGAAGGTTCGCTTGTCCGATGCGGGGGCTGAAGGCCGCGCTCGGCCCACGCCCATAGAGCAGAACCTCCAAGCCGACGTAGGCCCCCGGGCTGTTGGTCGTGGAGGAGGAATTGAGATCCAGCACCGCGTAACGCGGCATGGTCATGGGCAGGGACGCGATCAGGGTTCCCAAAGAAAGATCACCCACGGTCGCGTTGCCAAAGACCACGCCATACCCCGTGTCCTCTACCCCGTTTTGCGTGCCAGTTTCCAAAGTCCCATCCAGCGAGACCTGGAGATTCGCCGAACCTCCGTAGTGCTTCGCCACCATATAGTGCTGCGGGCTGAGAAATCCGAACCCCTTCGTCGCATCCCCGGTCGCCCACCCCACGCCATCCCAATCCAACCCCAGCCCGATAAACGAGGGCGCGGTGTTATCCACCGGCGCAGTGGGAAAGCCGGAGGCAAACCGGTCGTTCACCTCGCTGGAATACCCCGTGATGCTGATGGCTTGCACGGAGCCGGGAAGCAAGCAACCCAGCCCCCAAAGGACCAAAAGCAATACGCAGAGGCGATGGATTGGACGCGGGGGAATAAGCGAGTCCATAGGCCCCTAATAACCATGCGGTTGTCTTGGTCAATGGGAAAAATCCCAACCGCCTGGTCGGCAGAGAGGGCTCCGGCTCAGGGCGCGAGAATGAGGAAGATAGCCGCAAATAGCAGAGCCGCACCGACCAGTCGCAGCAACAACAGGCGCCACGGAAGTTTTCCTTCGCTCAGGCCAAAGGCTCCCCCAAAAATCCACGCTGCCAGGACTGTCAACAACGCCCGTGTGCCGTAAAGGATATTGGTCGCGGTAGCATCGCGGGTCCAGCTCAGGGAAAGAAACATCAAGCCCGCTTGCCCAGCCAGGAGGAGTGCTCCGAGACCCAAAATGGGTCGCGCCTTTGGGACCGGCAAGAAAGCCTCCCGCTGAAAACAGCCACACCACACGGTGGAGAGAAGACCCACGCCGCCAAACATCATCGGTAGGAAGGCCAATGGATCGGAAGCACCGGCCCAGTGTTGCACCAAAACGTCCGTGAAGGAAAAACAGAGCGCCGCTCCCAGCGCCAGGCTGGCTGTCATGAAGATCCTCCGCCACTGTCCCCGCGGCACCAGCCCGGCAATGATGGCGATGCCAAGGGAAGAAGCCATGGAGGCGATCCACCAGCGCGTCGGCATGGGCAGGGCAAAAACCCACGCATTGAGCAAGGTCACTCCGATCACTTTCGTGCCCAGTAACGGCGTGACCACCGAGACGTCTCCGTGCGCCAGAGCGGCAAAGGTCAACACCTGTCCCCCGAGGAAAGCCAGGCAGGCCAGCAGCGGCATAACCCAGTGCGCATTCGGCAGAGCGGGATCTTCAAAGAACCAGAGCGGCTGCACCAGCAGGCCCATGGCGATGTTGGACCAGAGCGTCAACTGCCCCGCAGTCGCCCCACGGCCCAATCCGAGCTTGAGAAAGAAGGTGGCCAGCGTGTAGCCGAAGGCCGCCAACAGCGCAAAGCCGAGCCCGATTTGCCCCATGGATTAAGGGAGCGGTTTTTGCGCCACCAAAGTCATCCGGGGCCACCACCAAATGATTTTGCCGCCTTCTTCACCCAAGCGAAAAACCTCCCGCACCCGGGCGGAAGCCGTGGCCAAGAGGCGCAGGACTTCCTGCCGATTTTCTGCCGGGGTGGCAGCGGTCGCAAAATACCACTCCAGATCCGGTTGTTTGAACGGCACCAGGCGACAGTCCCGCACGGCCAATCCGGCATCCGAGAGAAGAGCTTTCCAACGTCCCGGGCTAAGAAACCGGCCATGGCTCGGATCGCGCAGACATTCCACCGCATGGATCCAGGCTTCGGCCTCCGGCTCTTCATCGGGAACGCTGCCATCTATCAAAACCAAATACCCGCCCGGTCGCAGCACCCGAGCCACTTCGCGCCCAAATCGCTCCGGAGCACTGAAGTGATGTGCCGCCACACGACAAGTGACCACGGCGTAGGTTTCATCTGCATCCGGGAGAGACTCCGCTGGATGTTGTCGGGTGTGGATTTTCCATCCCGCCTCGGCGGCCAACTCCTCAGCCCGGTGGAGCATCTCCACCGAGATGTCGCACGCCGTGACCGCATATCCCCGACGCAGCAAAAACAGGGCGGTGTGGCCTCCCCCCGTCGCCACATCCAGAGCCCGGGCACCCGGGGAGCTCGGCAAGCCCGCGAAAGCATCCTCGAGATCGCTCACATCGGCCAAGATGTGGGACTTGCCATATTGGTTGCTGCGACGGTCGAATTGCGCCTGCGCGGCGCGTTGTCCTGCGTCTAGTTGGGGTTCATTCATAGAGTTATTTCCTCGGCCACCATTTGCTGAAGTCGGCGGAAAAGCTGCACCGTCTGCGCCCGGTCGGTGCGAATTTCCACCACCCGGGGGAGCGCTCCAACCAAGGTTTCCCGCAGTTCCTCGGAGGTGCCGATCCCCTGGTAGCTTAGGCCAAATTGCCTCGCTGCCGCGGAAAAACTCCATGGGTGTGGAGTTTCGAGCCAGCGCTCACGCACAGCGGGCGTTATCGGCAGCGGCAAAAAGGGAAAAATTCCCCCGCCCTGATTGTTGAGGATGAAAAGCGTTGGCGCTGCGTCCTGGGGGAGACAGGCCCAGAGGGCGAGGGAGTTGAGATCATGCAAGACCGCCAAATCGCCGAGGATGCCCCAAAAACCGCCCTCCGGGAGCGAGAGGTTGATCCCGGCCAGGGTGGCCACATTTCCATCAATACCGCTCGTGCCGCGATTCCCTTGCACCGGCAAGGCATGCTTCAATGGGCCAACAAAGGCCTGAAAATGACGCACCGGCATGGAGTTCCCCAACAAGAGGCCGACTCGCTGGGTGGCGGCCGCATCCGCAATGGCCCGCACTGCGGCCGGTTCGCTCACAGACCCGGATGCCTGATCGAGCTCCCGCGCCAGGAGTTTTTCTGCAAGCCCATCGGCACGCTGCCAGAGCTCCCGCGCAGGGTGTGGTCTTGCTGGAGCCAGGTCCAAGAGTGCGGCCAGACATTTCGGCCACCACCCCGGCCGGAATTGCGGGCGGATCCGCCAGGGATCAAAGATCTGTGGCCTTACCGGGAAGTGATAGTAAGCCGCGGCAGGTGCCTTCCCAAGCCATTGCAAAATGGACCGCGTAACAACCCCGGCCCCGAAGTGAAGGACTGCACCGGGCGGGCGAATCCGACCATCCGACAGAAATAAATCAGCATGTTGCACAGCCCCGGGATGACCTTTGAGACCGGAGAGGGCATCTGCCAGAATTGGCCAACCGAGAACTCGGGAGAGCCGAAGCAGAGGCTCCGCAGCGGCTGATTGCCAAGGGTGCGGCAAGCCGCCCACGACGATCACCCCATCCGGGCGAGCGAAAAGTTCCCTGGGAGGTAGCGAGCCTTGGGGGATCGCAGGGGCACTTTCTGCTGCCCCGCTCGGAGAAACAACGGGTCGCGGGGCCGGCGCCTCCTTGAGGAGGGGCTCGGCAAAGGGGCAGTTCACATGCACCGGTCCCGGCAATGGCCCAAGCGCATATTCCCAGGCCAGCCGTAGCCAGGTGCCAAGCAAGTCCTCCGCACAACCCGCTGGGGGCAAATCCACACTCCAGCGAACTTCCCGCCCGAAGATTCCCGGCTGCCAAATGGTCTGGTTGGCCCCTGAGCCTCGCAGCTCCGCCGGTCGGTCCGCCGTGAGAAGAATCAACGGAACGCCGCCATACGAGGCCTCGACCACGGCTGGCCAAAGGTTCGCTACGGCGGAGCCGGACGTCGTAACCACAGCTACTGGTCGCTCAATCGTGCGCGCGTAACCGAGAGCGGCAAATGCCAATCCGCGCTCGTCGAAATGCCCGTGCAGACGCAGAGAAACATTCTCCGTGGCCGCCACCACCAAGGGCACAGAGCGGGCGCCCGGAGCAAGAAAGACTTCGCGGAGCCCGAGCTGGACGAGTTGCTGCAGAATCCAGCGCGCGTGGCGGAGATTCTCGGGAGCGTGGGAACGATTCGGGAGATTCACAAAGAGAGCATGCGCAGAATCCCGCCGATTTTGCTCTCCAATTCCGCCCATTCCTTTTCCGCGTCCGATCCTGGCACAATGCCCGCTCCCGCATAGGCCATCAGAACGGCTCCGCGAAGTCTGAGCGAGCGAATGGCCACACAAACCGTGGCGGATTCCTCCCCGATCCAACCCACCGGTCCGGCATACCAACCACGGGAAAAGTTCTCCAGGTTTTGCAACGCCGCCAGCGAAGCCGATTTTGGCATTCCACAGGTGGCGGGAGTGGGATGCAACCGGGAGAGGATTTCGGCATCCCCGACGCCGTTCCGCAGGACACCCCGCAGTGGGGTGTGGAGGTGCTGCACGCGCTGCAGCTTGAGAATCTGTGGCTCGGGAGCGGTGGACTGTTCTTCGCAGAGGTCTGCGAGGGCATCCTGCAAGGCTTGCACGACAATCGCGTGTTCCCGCAATTCTTTGGCCTGACCCAACAACTCCGCCTCCATGCGCTCCTCCTCCGCAGGATCCAAATTGCGCGGCCGAGTCCCGGCGATGGCCTCGGTCTGGAGTCGGCGTCCTTCTCGCGCATAGAGCAATTCCGGACTGGCTCCGAAAAAAGCTCCCAATCCCCGTTCGGCGGCCAAGAGAAAATGAAAACAGTCGGGTGCCAGCTTTGTGAGTGCCTCGAGCAGCCCAAACGGTGCCGCGGCCTCGCTGAGCTCAAAGGTCGAACACCGCGCCAGAACCAGCTTTTGCAACTCGCCCTGCTCGATCCGCTCCAGGGCTTGGCCGACTGCGGTGCGCCAGGCGTGGAAATTCGGCACGTCCAGTCTGGCCCAGGCCTCTGGGATGGTGGGATTGACCCGGCTTGGAGCCGTCTCGAGGAAGTTTTGCAAAAGCTCCAGGGCATCCCAAGGAGGGGTATCCTCCCAGCGGATGCGCAGCCGGGTCCCTTGGGTGGAGGCCACGATTTCCAAGGCCGGTAAAAACCAAATCGCCGCGCCGAAGCCCGCCCACTCCGGAGAGCCGATTGCGGAAGCAGCGAAGGCCTGCCCTCCGCAAAGTTCATCTCCGGGAAGCTTGCTGAGACTTTGGGGGAAAATCGGCGTTTCGCCGCGCCAAACCGCCCCGAGAGCCAACCGCCTTACCACGCAATGGCGCGCTTGCCAGTAGAACTTGGGAAATATCGCCAGCCCGTCAGCCGCAGCAAATGGGAAACGGAAGGCTGGAGGAAAGCAGACTTCCACGCGTCCCGGCCCGCATCGTGCGGCCTGCTGAACTGCTTCCTCAGCCTGTCGCCAGACCTCGGCCAGCAAGGTAGGGCTTTCCAAGAGAGGGCTCATCGTTGCCCCTCCCCGAGATACAGACAGGCGATCCCCCCGCTCAACCGCACAAACTTCGTCTCGGCAAATCCAGCCTCGCGCATCCAGGCCAAGAAGCCCTCCTCATAGGGAAACGTTTCCACGGTGCGATTCAAGTAACGATAAGCGGCGGGATCCCCACTGACTTTGCCGCCGATCCAAGGCAGGACATGGCGGAAATAAAAAAGATAGGGCCAGCGCAGCAGAAATGACCTTGGTAGGGAGAACTCGAGAATCAAGGCCCGGCCCCTTGGACGAAGAACGCGACGAATTTCGCGCAGCGCCACCAGCGGCTCGGGAACATTGCGAATACCAAAAGATATCGTTGCCACGTCGAAGCTCGCATCCTCAAAAGGCAACTCTTGCGCTGAGGCGGTGCGCCAGGAAATCATCGCACTCGGAATCCGCGCCGGCGCTTTGCGGCGAGCTTGGTCGAGCATTTTCTCCGCTAAGTCGGTGCCAGTGAGGCTGCGCCAACGCGCCGGTGCGGCGTCCCACAGAGCGAAAATCTGGTCTCCGGTGCCGGTTGCCAAGTCGAGCAAATCCAACTTCGGAGGGTCGGAGGGCAAATAACGCGCCAGACGCTTCCGCCAGGCCCCATCGATCCCCAAGGACAAAACCCGATTGAGCAAATCATAAGTCGGTGCGATGCGATCGAACATCTGCCACGACTGGCTTTTGCTGGGTAAAGTCTCGGTTGGTGTGGAAGAGAGGGCCGGATTCATCCACCGGAAGTTACGCTAGCCGGAGCGGGGAGGGAGGTGGAAATCGGCTGTCCGCCGGGGCTTTTCGTGGGTAAGGGTTGTCGCCAGCGCCGCCAGGCCATCCGCAGCTCCTCCACCAGCCAGAGGAAGGCCCCATCGAGCACGTTTCGCCACACGCCGAGGTTCGGCTCGAAACCTCGCACAACGAAGCAGCCACCACAATTTTCTGCCCCGTAAATTCCTCGCGCCACTTTTTGTCGCGCCAGCTCGGCCAGCCGAGCATTGTAAAAAGCCATCAGCCGGGCCACCTGCCCATCCACCTCTCCCGTGAAGGGCATTTGCGCGAAGCCACGCCGCACATCGCGCACGATTTCCCGCACCGGTCCGAAGAAAAACAAGCCCAGGTCCATCAAGTAAGCAGCGGTCATCAGAGGCCGATCTCCCAAGTATTCATATTTATCGAGGTAAAGGCCGCGGAACCAGCTGAGAAAGGACTTTTGGAAATTGGCGTTAAGAGTTTCCAGATCTACCACCTCGCCTCGGGCTTCACGCAAAATTCGCTCCACTGCGGCGCTCACCGTCCAAGAATTGTAGTCCAATCCCGCACTGTAGAGCGGATCCATGAAGCCCGCGGCGTCCCCGACGATTTGCCAGCCAGGTCCGGCAATCTGCGTGGAGTAATAAGGCAACGGTGCCAAAGCCCGGGCATCGCCGGGGACTGGCTCGGCATGGCGCATGAGTTCAGATCCCAAAGGATGGGCCCGCAGGTGCTGCAGGAGCCGCTCCGGGATCGAAGGGCCCTCTGGTGGTTGAAACAGCCGGGGATCATACACCAAGCCCACGCTGGTGAAGCCGCCTTTGAGGGGAATGAACCAACACCACCAGCCCCGGCCGGTGAGATGATTCGTGGCGGAGGTGCGACTGGTTTGGACCCGCCCAACGAGGTTCGGGAAGCGGGTGTGCATTTCCGTGGAATCCAGGTCGGCCACCCCGCGAAATCGCGCCCAGAGGGCTTTCGTCGGGTGCTCCGGCAAAGCCTGCAACGTGCCGCGCAACCGCGCAATAGCCGCCGCCCGCCCGGTGCTATCCACCAGCCAGCGCCCTTGCCACTGGCGTTCTCCGTGGGCAGTTTGCACGCGCACCTGGCCCTCCGCTAACTCCCACTCCAGGACCTTGGCGCCGCGAATTATTTCCGCGCCCGCTTGGCCCGCCCGCCGCAGCACTTCTTCATCCAAAACCGCCCGATCTACCTGGTAAGTCGGCAGGCGCACGTTGAACCCGGCTCCTAATTCTCCCGCCCGCGCAAAGCTATCCCCGGCTTCGCGCGTGAACCAAAAGCGCAGTCCATTTTTGACAATATGATGTTCGTTGAGGTGGGTGGTGAGCCCCAGCCGCTTGGTGAGAAAAGAGCCGCTCACTTCCGTGGTGGCCTCGCCCACGCGACGTTCCAACTGCGTGGACTTTTCCAACACCACCACCCGTAAGGACGGATTTTCCCGACGTAAAAGCAGCGCCGTGGCGGCGCCGGAAAATGCGCCCCCGACAATTACTACCTCAGCCTTTTCGAAGGGTTCAGACATTGCCTTTGCTATCATGGCGCAGCCAGAACCTTCTGCAACGGGAAAGCACCCCGGACGGGAATTTTCCTCCAGGGCCGCAAAGGGGTCCGCTTTTTCAATCCTTCCATCGCTTGGTAACCGGCAGGGCCGCCTGTTTACGCTGGCTGCTCCTCAGTGGCGAATCCGGTATCGTCCATCACCCACGCTCAATACCTGGATGCGCACCGGCGTGAGACCCTGTTCATAAAAGCCAAGTTTCTTCGCCACGGGAGCGGTCACATCGAGAATCCTCCCCTCGACAAAAGGCCCCCGGTCATTGACTCGCACCACGGCCTGACGACCGTTGCGCAGGTTGGTCACCCGCACCACGCATGGCAGGGGGAGGGTTTTGTGGGCGGCTCCTTTGCTCCAAGAGTATTGTTTTTCTCCGATGGCCGTCTTACCGGGAAAAAGGAAAAACCGACTCTCGTCGTAATGGGAGGCGATTCCTTCCTCAACAAATCCCAAAGCCTCCCGTGGGGCCATCGGGTAGTAGGTCTGACCCCGGATGCTGTAGGGCCGGTATTTGTAGCCGGAGTAACCTCCACCTCCGCACCCAAGCAGCAGGAGCCAAGGAATCCACACCACCAGCAAAACGAGCCTCGCCATGATCTCTCTCGGTAATCCAAACCCTGGACCTTGCCAATCTTGGAATCTCCGGGCTTGCACCCACCGTCCTGCTAGTTCTATGATGCCCTTCTTGATCGGGCTGTAGCTTAGCTTGGTAGAGCGCTGCGTTCGGGACGCAGAGGTCGTGGGTTCGAATCCCGCCAGCCCGATTCCCCTCCCGTCGCCCTTGGCGTGAGGCCCATCTGCACCTCTAGCTCAATGGTAGAGCAGAAGACTCTTAATCTTTTGGTTCCGGGTTCGAGTCCCGGGGGGTGCACACCGCCATACCCCAATGGCTGCCTCGCATGGATTCGAACCATGACAAAGTGATCCAGAGTCACTTGTGCTACCGTTACACCACGAGGCAACAAGCAGATCAACCAAGTTGGTTCGGCTGCGTTTTCTTAACTGGGGGTGATGCGTTGGCCCACCATTAGATTAACAGCCCGGAAAACGGGCGCGAACCAGAAGTTGAGTATGAAAAACTGGAGGAAAGTTCCCAAAGTGACAAGTCTCTAGCTTTACCAGCGCGGCAAAATTTCACCTGCCGCGCTGTCAGTCTGCCAACCCTGCTGGCCGGAGAGCAATGAGGATACCCTCCTGCGGTGGCATTTTTCCGCCAGCTCTGCTGCAACCCGGCAACCTTCTCGGGTTCGGTGTTCTGCGGAAACATCTCTCGAAAAAATTTCCGGAGAAAGCCTCGCACCTTTTGAGACAATTGGAGTGCCGCTCGCACCCTCAGAATGTCACCTCGGAGGAGTTAAGAGTGGCCCTAGAAGCCTCGCCCAAGAGGCGAGGATTTGTTTGGCTGGTGGCCATTCGTTCTCTGCTCTTTGGGGTGGAGCGGACTTTAGTTTGCATTCCGTTTTGTCGTAGCGATCGCATCGTGCGCCTCTGGATCGCCTTCTACAACGCCCTCTGCAACCAAAGAGGCCGTGCTGCGCTGGCCAGCAAGCCGCATTCGGGGCGGCCCCGCCAAGTGCGCCGGCAGCGCGCACGCGAACTGCTTGAGCCCGTGCGGGAAAATCCGCAAAAACCCTTGGCGAATTCCATTGGACGGCGGTCAAGCTGCACGGGTGGTTGAAAGAAAAACTGGGCACCGACATCGGTTTTCCACGACCCAGCACTATTTATATGAACTGGGTTACAACCCGTGGGTTCCTCGACCTTCTACGCGCGGCCGTGCCCAGTTTTTCCACGGTCTGCTACGAGAGGCTGATTGTTTTGCCGCGGCGGTGGCTTTTTTCGCAGGCGTCGAGGGCTTGTTGGATGGCGGCGCCGCGTTGGAAGTCAGGCTGGTCGGGGTGGCCAGTGCGGATGCTGCGGATGAACCGTTGGTAAATCGTCGGGGTGGCAGGACAGCGCAGGGTTTTCCAAGGCCCCACCTTGCGACGCCGGACGCGGCAAATTTCCAATTCCGTCCAGGAGCGGTCGAGGTCAATGCGCAGCGCGCCTTCTTCTCCGTAGATCGCGAGGTAAATGGAGTTGCGATGCCCGGTGGTCCAGCGGCTGGTTTGCAGGCTGCCAATTGCTCCGTCGGCAAAGGTGACGTTGATGATGGCGGAGTCGTTGGCATCCAGCTGGTATTCCCCAATCCGGTCATTGGGCGCCTTGGGGAAAGTGCGCAGGAGGCAGTTGACTGAAGTGATGGGCCCGACCGGGAAAGAAGCGAAATCCAGCAGGTGAACCCCGACATCGCCAAGCACACCCTTGCTACCGTGAGCGGTGGAAAGCCGCCAGAGCCAGGCGGGGGTGGTCGCCCAATGACCCCAGTGATCGCCACAGAGCCAGTCCTGATAGTAATGTCCCTCCACATGCAGGATGCGGCCCAGTTCCCCAGCTGCAACCAAAGCCGCAGCCTTTTGCAGGGCTGAGGAGTTCCGGTAGGAGAAGTTGACCAGGTTTTTCACCCCAGCTTGGTCGGCGGCTTGGGCCATGCGGCGAGCTTCGGGAAAGCTGGTCGCGAGGGGTTTTTCGCAGAGGACATGTTTGCCGGCGCGCAGGCATTGCAGGCTTACGGGGGCATGAAAGCGGTCGGGGGTAACATTGCAGACGGCCTGCACGTCCCCGTGCTGGAGGAGTTCCTCCACGTCGGTAAAGACCTGCGGGATGTGATATTTATCCGCAAAAACCCGGGCGCGGGCGGCATCTACATCACACGCCGCCACGATGGCGCACCCGGGAATGGCTTGCAAGGATTGAGCGTGCATGTGGGCCATGCCGCCGGTGCCAATGATGCCGACAGGAATGACCGGGGAGCGGCGGCGGGCGGCGGGGGTGGAGGCAGATTGGGGCTTTTTCATGACCGGGCGTTCCTCAATAGAAAGCCGCGAGAAAAAGTCCACACATTCTTGACGCTAGCCGAGGGTCAGCCAAAGGTGCTTGTTTTCGCTACTGCCAAACGATGGAAGCCTATCACCGACTGCTCCGCCTGGTCCTGGAAACTGGAAAAGCTAAAACCGATCGCACGGGCACAGGGACGCTCTCCGTTTTCGGAGCGCAGGAGCGCTTCGACCTCCGGGATTCATTTCCCTTGGTGACGACGAAGAAGCTGCATCTGCGTTCGATTATTTATGAGCTGCTGTGGTTTTTGCGCGGAGAGACAAATGTGCGGTGGCTGCAGGAGCGGGGAGTGACGATTTGGGATGAATGGGCGGATGCGCAGGGGAATCTGGGCCCGGTCTATGGAGCCCAATGGCGTTCCTGGCGCACGCCGGAGGGCACGACGGTGGATCAGATTCGCCAAGTGGTGGAGCAGATACGTCGCGATCCGGACAGCCGCCGCCTGGTGGTTTCGGCCTGGAACCCGGGAGAGCTGGACCGGATGGCACTGGCGCCGTGTCACGCGCTGTTTCAATTCTATGTCAGCGAGGGGGAGCTGAGCTGCCAGCTGTATCAGCGCAGTGCGGATCTATTTCTCGGCGTGCCTTTCAATATCGCCTCGTATGCCTTGCTGACGCTGATGGTGGCGCAGGTCTGCGGACTGCGGCCGGGAGAGTTCATCCACACCTTCGGGGATTTGCATTTGTATCAGAACCACCTCGAGCAGGCGCGGCTGCAACTCGAGCGGGAATGTCGGCCCTTGCCGAGAATGCGGCTGAATCCGGAGCGCAAGGAACTCGAAGACTTTGTCTTGGAGGATTTCACCCTCGAGGGCTACGATCCGCACCCGGCCATCAAAGCCCCGATCGCCGTATGAGCGGGTTGATCGCCGTGGTCGCCATGGCCCGGAACCGGGTAATCGGCGCGGAGGGGACAATCCCTTGGCACTTGCCGGAGGATCTCAAGTTTTTCCAGCGCCTGACCCTGGGCCAGGTGGTGGTGATGGGACGGAAAACCTATGCTTCGATCGGCCGTCCTTTGCCGGGAAGGGAAAATTGGGTAATTACCACGAGCGATCTGGCCAAGGATCCGCATCGCCCCGCTCTGCGACTCCTTTCTTCGCCGCAAGAAGTTCCCGACCAACTGCCCGATGGACGGCAGATTTTCGTGATTGGGGGAGCGACGATTTATGCGGCGTTGTTACCGCGCTGCCGCGAGCTTTATCTCACCCTGGTGGAACGCGAAGTGGATGGGGATACGCTTTTCCCGGTTTGTGCTTTGGAGCAGCAACCCGGTGCGCTGATTCACCAAGGCGAGGGCTTCACCATCACCCATCACCGGTTCCCCGCCCCAAACGCAGCTACTTGAGCCACTTCTCCCGGCGCATGGCCCCGCGCTGGAATTCATCCGACTCGGAGGCCAGCTGAAACGAGCGCACCAGGAGCCAGATCAACCAACCGTAGAAGGCCAGGGTGAGAAGGAGGAAGGCCCACCCAGGCAGCGGGTTGTCAGCTTCGAGAGCGCGCAGGAAGCCGCCGGGCTCGTGCGAGAGCGGCTGGTGAATCCAGAGCTTGAGAAACCAGGCCCCGGCAATAATGAGAAAAAGATAGGCGTAGTTGCGCCGGAAGCGCCGGGCCATGGCATCCAGGCGACTGATTTTGAAGGAAGGCAGAAGCAGGTCTTCAGCCATGATTTTCCGCCAATCCCCTTGCAGAAGCTTGGCATCGCGCAGGACCACGGGCATGAGCATGTGCGCCTCGAGCATGCGCACCCGAGCGCGGAAGGCATCGTAGTAGCGGTAACGGCGGCCCTCAATCACGAGGAGGAGCACGCAAAGGATGTTGGCAAGAAAAAAGACCAGGTGGCTGTTGGCGGGGGAGCTGAGGCCGAAGGTGATCAAGCCCGTGGTGGACACCACTGCCCAGTTGGTCGTGACATCAAGGCGTTGTCGCCAGACCATGATGCGACCGAGCTCTCCGCGATAGAAGTGGCTCATCACGGTGTAGTAGTCTTTGTCTTCGATCGGGCTGGTGGTATTCATGCGGGCGAGCGGAATCAACCGGCGGCAGCTTGCAGTCGGCGGTGTTGGTGGGCAAGAAATTCGCGCAAGGGGCGGTGTTCGGGCAAACGAAGCTGGGGATCGCGGGCGAAGATCTCCTGGGCGAGGTGACGGGCCCGGGTCATGAGGTCGCCATCGCGCAGCAGGTTACCCAGGCGCAGCGGAGGCAGCCCGGTCTGAGCCGTGCCGACGAGATCGCCGGGCCCACGGAATTGCAGGTCCGCCTCGGCAATAACAAATCCATCGTCGCTTTGCTCCAGGACGCGCAGGCGTTCCAAGACCTCCGGGGCAGATTTGCCCGGCACCAGCACGCAGTAGGACTTGTGCTCTCCCCGCCCAATGCGGCCACGCAGTTGATGCAACTGCGCCAAGCCGAAGCGCTCGGCATTCTCGATGAGCATGAGGTTGGCATTGGGCACATCCACGCCGACTTCGATGACCGTCGTAGCGACGAGCGCACGGATTTGCCCGGCGCGAAACTCGCTCATGATGCGATCTTTTTCCTCCGCTGAGACCCGGCCATGGAGCACTTCGACGCGGTGGGGAGCGAGCAATCCGGCCCATTTCTCGCCCTCTGCAAGCACGGATTTGACGTCCAGTTTTTCCGAATCTTCGACCAGGGGATAGACCAGATAGGCTTGGCGGCCGGCGGCGAATTGTTCGAGAAAAAAGCGGGTGACATCGGGGAGCTTTTCCCGGGGGCGGATGGCGGTGATGACCCTGCCGCGTCCGGGAGGTTTCTCACGGATAATGGAGACATCGAGATCCCCGTGGAGGGTTTGGGTGAGGGTGCGCGGGATGGGCGTGGCGGTCATAACGAGCAAGTCTGGGGCTTGGCCGCGTTCCAAGAGGCGGGCTCGCTGGAGGACGCCGAATTTGTGTTGCTCATCCACGATGGCCAGTCCGAGCCGGGGCAGATTCACCCCTTCGTGAAGCAGGGCGTGCGTGCCCACGACCAGCCGGGGCCAATTTTTGCCGGAGGAGAAGAGCGGGAGCTCGGTGGACTCGCGCGCTTCCCCGGTGTGTAATTCCACAGGGACTTGCAGCGGTTCCAGCCAGCGGGAAAAGGTCTCGAAGTGCTGGCGGGCGAGGATTTGCGTCGGGGCCATGAAGGCCACCTCCCAACCGGCTTCGATGGCCTCCAGTGCCGCAGCCAGCGCGACTACCGTTTTCCCCGAGCCCACATCCCCTTGCAGCAAGCGCTGCATGGGCTCCTGCTTGGCGAGGTCGGCCAAAATGTCTTCCAGCGCCTGGTTTTGCTCCCCGGTGAGGGAGAAGGGTAAGCGGGCAAATAACGCGGCGCGCAGGGTGCCGGGAGAAGATTTGCTGGCCGAGGGGAGCTGGCGCATTTGCTCTCGCCGCGACACCAGGATGGATTGAACGGCAAAAAACTCCTCCAAGGCGAGCCGGGGACGGGCGGCTTCCAGTGCCTCGAGGGAATCGGGGAAATGAATGGCGCGCAAGGCTTCGGCACGGCTGCCGGAAAGTGCTGCGCCGGGGCCTGAACTGGCGGCTCCGGGGACCAAGGCCGGCAATGCTTCAAGGTCGGTCTCTTGCAGGGCCCGGTGAACCAACTCGCGCAGGATTCGCACCGAAAGCCCTTCGCCCGAGGGATAAACCGGAGTCAGGCGGCCGAAATGCAGGGAGTCCTTCTCCTCGCCTTCCTCCAGAACCTCAAAATCCGGGTGCTCGATGACCAACTGCCCGCGCTTCTCCCGCACCCGGCCAAAGACGACCAACTCATCGCCCGTGGCAATCAATTTGCTCAAATACCCGGCGTTGAACCACCGACAGACCACCCCCGAACTGAAGATATCCTCCGCATGGCTCTCAAGACGCACCTCAAAAACCCGGCGTCCCCAGGCACCCCGACCGAAGCTGAGATGGTGCGTCTTGGCCACCTTGCCCCAGAGGCAGACCGGCCCGGGGGTTTCGCCACGGGGAAAATCCGGCGTCCCGGTGCGATTTTCGTGCCGTCTGGGATAGTGCAAGACGACATCACCCAAGGTCAGGAGGCCGAGACGGGCCAGAGCAGAAACTCGCTTCGGCGGGATCCAAGGCACCTCCGCCAGCGGCGTGGCCGGAGAGCGTCGAGGTTGGTTCGGGGTGGCATTCAAGCCGCAGAACGCAGGGCCACCACCTGCATTTGGGGTTCGACACGCCCTTGAAACTCGTTGCGATCGAGCTTGAACGCGACATCCCACGGGGGTCGAGGCATGGGGTATTCGGCTCCCCCGAAAAAGATGGCGCTGATTTTCCGCCGATTGGCCAGGAAGTCTATTTTGAGGTGTTTGCCTTTGAGCACCCTCGGCTCCCAACCGGGGGTGACTCCGCGCACGACCAGCAGCGGTTGTTCGTTGCCCATACCATAGGGTTCAAGCCATTCCTGCTCCTCAAGCAAAGGGAAATCCACATCGCGCAAATCCACCTCCGCATCTATGCGCAAGCTACGGTGAAGCTCGGTGCCGCGAAGGATTTCCCGCGCGACAAGCTCAAAGTCGCGCTGCAACCCAGCGAAGTTCTCCCGGCGCAAGGTCAGGCCGGCGGCCATTTCGTGCCCACCAAATTGATCCAAATGCCCCGCGCAGCGCCCCAAGGCCTCGACCAAGGAAAGCCCCGGAATGCTCCGACCACTGCCTTTGCCCAAGCCATCGGCATTGAAGCCTACTACCAATGTCGGCCGATGATACCGCCGCATCACCCGCGAAGCCACGATGCCAAGGACGCCATCGTGCCAGTCATCCTGTCCACACACGATCGAACAATGCTCGGCCGGGTCAAAGTTGGCTTCGACCCAGGCCTCGGCCTCCTCCGCGACTTGGCGCTCGACATTTTGCCGTGCGCGATTTTGGGCATCGAGTTGCTGGGCCAGACGCGTGGCTTCCCGAACATCATTGGTCAGAAGCAGCTCGAGAGCGGTTTCGGCCGAGCCCAAGCGTCCGGCAGCATTGATGCGCGGACCGAGCCGAAAGCCGACATCGTTGCTGCGGATGGGCGGGCGGATGCAGGCCAGCCCGATGAGAGCCCCCAGGCCGGGCCACCGGGTGCGCTCCATTTGCGCCAGGCCGCGTTTGACGAGAATGCGATTCTCCTCCACCAGCGGCACCAAATCGGTCAGCGTGGCCAGGGCAACCAAGTCGAGGAAGTCTTTCAGGTCAAACCCCTCCAGCGGACTGCGCTTGAGCATCGCGTGCGCCACTTTGAACGCCAATCCCGCGCTGCACAGATAGTGAAAGGTCTCCCCGCATTTGGGATTCACTAACGCGGTGCAATCCGGTCGCTGGCCGGCAAATTCGTGGTGGTCTATGACGATGACATCCACCCCGGCGCGGCGGATGCGGGCAATGTCGGCTACGGAATTCGTCGCGCAATCCACCGCCACCAGCAGATCTGGGTGACCACCCTCAAAACAGCGCGCCACCGCAGACTCACTCAGCCCATAGCCCTCCTCGGTGCGTTTGGGGAGGAAACACTGCACGTCTCCGCCATAGGCGAGCAGAAGCCGGGCCAGTATCGTCAGGGAAGTCACCCCATCCACGTCGTAATCCCCGTAGAGAAGGATTTTCTCCCGCTGCCGCAAAGCACGATCCAAGCGCTCCACCGCACGGTCCATTTCCGGAAGAAGAAACGGATCACTCAAGTTTGCCAGTTTCGGCCACAAAAAACCCTCAATCTCCTGTTCCCGGGTAAAGCCGGCGCGAAGCAAAAGGCAGCGAGCCAGCGGAGTCAGGCTTTTTCCGCCGGGCAGGAGGTGAGGGATTCCACCGGTGTCTGCCCCCGGCAAAATCCAACTGCTTTTCATGCCCTCACCTTACCGCTTGGTGTAGGAAGTTGGCAAGCCAGGCAGGGAGTCAATATTCTGTGAACAACTTGTGGGAAAACTTCCGCTGGTCTGAACAAGTGAGCGGAAGGGGTGGTTTTTTCCCGTCGGACCCCGGAGCAGGGGAAATAATTCACAGGGCCAACTGGCCGTGGAACGCTGATTTTTGGCTTGTGGAACGGAAAAACGCCAAGTTTTTCACGATTTGAATATGAAGGAGGGATGAAGTCGCGAAAAATGAATAATCTGTAACAATGTGAAAAACTTGGGCTTCGGGATCGCTAGGCCGGAGGCGGAGCTTCATTGGTCCAGGCCCGAAGGTATTTCTCGAGCAAGGTAAGCCGGCGGGAAACTTTGAGTTCCTCCAGGAGTTGGCGCCGCAGGGATTCGTCCTGAACCAACGCCGCCGCCAGCACATCACTCAGCAAAGCCGGGTCCTGCAGGGCCTGCAATTGGCGGGCGAAGGCCTCCGGGAAAACGACCCCGTGCTCGCGCAACTTCCAGCAGAGACTAACCACCCGCTCGCGGCGCACGGCATCTTCTGGTTGAGTGATCGAGCTGACAACTTCTATGAACGCAGAGGGGTAGAGTTGCCGGTCGTGCCAGCGCCGGAAACGCACCCGCTGCAGACCTTGCAGGATGAGGTGGGAAGTGCCGTCGTCATTGCGCACGCAGGCCCGGACGATCCCCAGCCCGCCGATTTCCTTCTCATCCTCCCGGCGGGCCCCGACGGCAAAGAGCCGATAGCTGAGCAGGGCATCCTCCAGCATCGCCCGGTAACGCTCTTCGAAGATGTAGAGTGGTACCAGGCTCCCGGGGAAAAGTTGCACGCCCGGCAGCACCATCACGGCGATTTCCTCAGGCACTTGCAGCAAACTTTCCGGACTTTGGGTCATACCACAGATACGTCGGGAGTTTAAGGCGGGATGTCGGTGATTTCAGGCCGACCGCCGGGCCGCCGCTCGCTGCTGGACATCCCGTTGAAAAGCGCGCACAGCTTCCTGAATGGTGGCACCGATTTCCGCCCGGGGCTGGACGAAGCCGGGGCGGAACCAAGGCGTGAGCCCGATGAGGTCGTAAGTCACGAGTATTTGTCCCCGGCAGACCTTCCCACTGCCAATCCCGATGGTCGGCACTTGGAGAGCATCCGTCAGACGTGCCGCCACGGGTGGGTGGACAAGCTCCAGAACGATCGCCCCCACTCCTGCCTCCTGGAGCAGGACGGCATCGGCCAGAAGCCGATCGGCCTCTTCAGCCACCCGGCCTTTGATGCGGTAGCGACCTTCCTCGCGAATCCGCTGCGGCAGCATGCCCAGATGCCCGATGACCTCGAACCCAGCCCCGCGCAAAGCCAGCACTTGAGGCAGAATCTCTTCCCCACCCTCCAGTTTTATGACCTCAGCCCCGACGGCTCGCAGGGCTTCCGCCGATTGGAGCGCCTCCTCCGGCCCGCGGTAAGTGCCAAAGGGCAAATCCGCCACCAGAACCGCCCGACGCACCCCCCGAGCTACGCTGCGGACATGGAAAACCATCTCCTCTAGAGTCACCGAGACCGTATCCTCGCGCCCATGTTCCACCATGCCGAGGCTGTCCCCGACCAAGAGCAGATCCACCCCGGCCTCGTCCAGCAAACGGGCGAAGGGATAAGAATACGCCGTTAAAGCCACCAAGTCGTGGCGAGAACGCAAATCCGCGAGCTGCAGCTTCTCCATCTCAGGCCGCCGTGTGCCGATGCACCCAGATGCTCTGTAGGATGCCAAAGGCCACCATTACCACGATGAGAAAGGTTCCCCCGTAGCTAATAAAAGGCAGGGGCAATCCAGTAATCGGCGTCACGGAAATAGTCATCCCGACGTTCATAAAGACATGGGTGAAGACCATGGCCACGATCCCCGCCGCCAGAAGGCGGCCAAACTCATCCTCGGCGGTGAAGGCGATTTGCAGACCGAGCAAGAGAACCAAGGCAAAGAGAATCAACAACAGCAGCCCGCCCAGGAAGCCGTGCTGCTCCCCAAGCACCGAGAAGATAAAGTCATTGTGCACGATCGTGCTCGGTAGGAAGCCGAGCTCATTCTGCGTGTTCGGGGCTTTGAAGCCCTTGCCCGTCATGCCTCCGCTGCCGATGGCGATGAGCGATTGATTGATGGTCCAGCTCACCCCGAGCGGATCAATATCATGGTCGAGAAAGGCGATAATGCGGTCGCGCTGGTAGGGTTTGAGACCAAAGTTGACCATCAAAGGCACAGCGATGACCACCAGGAGGAGCATTACTGCCAGATAGCGCTTGGGAATCCCGGCGATGAAGAACAGGGTTAGGATCACCGGCCCCCAGACCAAAGTGGTTCCCAGGTCCGGCTGAGTGAGGATCAGCATGCAAGGGGCACCCGCGATCACCCCAGCTCCTAGGACGCGCAGGATCGCCGGCCATTGGCGGTATTGGCTGAGAAAGAGAGAAAGGGTGAGGATGCCGGCCAGGAGGGCGACTTGCGAGGGTTGTAGGGTCAAGGGGCCCAGGACCAGCCAGCGTTCACTGCCATAGCGCTCCGTGCCGACCAGCCGCACTGCGACCAAGAGAAGCACCGACACGATGTAAATCGGCACCGCCGCCAGCTTCAACCAGCGGTAATCCAGCAGACTGACGACAAAGAACAACGGCAGGCCGATGGCGAACCAAACGATTTGATTGCGCCAGAAACCATCATCGCGAAACCACGTCGCGCTGTAGATCATATAAACCCCGCCTGCCGCCAAGCCGACCATGAGCAAGAAGAGCGGCCAGTTTAGCCCGAGAAATTTGCGCAGCAGCGGGTGCATGGGGTGTCATCCATCCTTTCGGCCAAGGCGGGCGTCAAGGGATTTCTCCCGGCATCAGAGCTCGGCGCGGAAGTTCAGTCCGATGAGGAAGCAATTTGGGATCGTGCCCAGGCCGGAGGGGTTGAGGATAAACTGGCAAAATGGCTGCACGTAGCCCCATTTCGCGAGAGCCACCCGATAGTCCGCCTCCAGCACTGCTTCGTAGGACTCCGGACGCCGTCCCAGCAGACGCTGCACCTTCGCCGACTCCCAACTGTATTCGCCCCAGGCAAACCCCACCGCGAGCAAATCCCGCCCCCGACCCGGCAGGAGCCCCTCATAGACCAGCCCAGTGTTGAAGAAAATCGGCAGATTGGCGAAGTCCGGCGGCGAGGCATTAAACATGAAAAAGCCATGCAGACCCCGCGTGGAAGGCAGCTTATCGGGCGGAACCTCCCGCACGTCCTCCCGGGGTCGCCAGAGCATCTGCTCGGCAAAAAAGTAACCTCCCCAGGGAGAGGATGCCCCGGAGGCATCAAAAGAATACCGCTCCACACCGAAGAGATAGCCTCCGGCGCCCACACGTCCCGGAAGGATAACCCCGGCGCTGTCCCGCCAAATGGGTAGGGTCCATTCTGTTTCCGCTACCGCATAAAGCCCCGACGACGGGGTAAGGGCAAAGTTTAGCCCATGATTGGCGGTGGCTGCTTGCCCGGGAATCGCCGCCGACAGCGAAGCCCGCACCCACCAGTGCTTCGTAGGGCGCACCTGCACAAATCCCCCCCACGACGCGTAGCTGCTCGACCACGGAACCCCAGCTCCACTGATACCTTTCGAGGCGCTAAAGGCACTGTTTACAAAAGCGGTTGTCAGGGGCATTTGCAGGAAAAACTCATACGGATTGATATAGCCGCCGCGCAGGAGGATACTCCCAGTCTCGCTCTGCCAGGAGGCGTAAAAAGGCATCAGACGCCAGCCTTTGCCACTTTGCCACGGCGAGGGAGAAAACGGGCTAAAGGTGCCGACGTAATCCGAGGGGTTAGCCCCATCCCGCCACCGCACGGAGCCCGTGAGCCGCCACCCATCCCAGCCGACGAGTTTGGCCAAATCCAAATTCAGCCCCAAGCGCACTTCCTCATCGAGAATGGTTCCGCGCCGGACGCCCCCGCTGAGAATCCCATACAGCGTGCCGCGATAAAATCCGCGCACCTCCACCCCATGTTGCTCCGCCAGCTCCCAGCGAGGCAAAGCCCGCGGAGCTTCCCACCAGCTTGCCAGGAGCCCCTGCTCCCCGGCCTCAGTCGGCGGAGCCTCCTCTCCCCGCGCGAGACTCCACCCCACCCCCATGGCACAGACCAACCAGACGGAAAAAAGATGTTTTTTCACCAGATGCAAGGCAGAGAAAAAGATCAAGAAGTCCCTTTTTATGCAAGGAGGATTTTTTTCCGGCGGAATAGTTGTTGGCTTTTGGGGTTCTGCCCGTAGGGTGCGGCGATGGAAAAACCAAATTTCAGCGATCTGGGGCTAAGCCCCGAGATTTTAAGGGCCGTGGCGGATCTGGGATTCGAGCAGGCTTCCCCGATCCAAGCTCTGGCCATTCCCGCGCTGCTCGCGGGCAAAGATATCTTTGGCCAGTCCCAAACGGGTTCTGGCAAGACGGCCGCGTTTGCCATTCCGGCGATCGAGCGCGTGGATCCGGGATTGCGCGCCGTGCAGGTATTAATTTTGTGCCCCACGCGGGAACTGGCCTGCCAAGTGGCCGACGAGGTACACAAGCTGGCGGCCTACAAGTCCGGGGTCGGGGCCGTGCCCCTCTATGGGGGAGCTTCTTATGAGCGGCAATTTCACGAGTTGCGGCGAGGGGTTCAGATCGTCATTGGCACGCCGGGGCGCATTCTGGACCACTTGGAGCGCGGCACGCTGAAGCTGCTCGATTTGCGACTCGTGGTTTTGGATGAAGCCGACCGCATGTTGGATATGGGATTCCGGGAAGACATCGCCAAAGTCCTCGAAGCGGCCCCGCCGGAGCGCCAGACGGTCTTTTTTTCCGCCACCCTTTCCCCGGCCATCCGTTCCCTGGTTCAACACCACTCCCGCAATGCCGAGACCCTGAAAATCGAACAAAAGGAGCTCACCGTGCCCACGGTCGAGCAATGGGTCTATGAAGTGCCTCCCCGGGGAAAATTTGCCGCGCTCCTGCGGCTCATAGACTATCACAACTATCGGCTGGGGATCATTTTTTGCAACACCCAGCGCATGGTGGATGAGTTGGCGGATCACTTGCAGGCCCAAGGAGTCTCCGCCGACCGCCTGCATGGCGGGATCGCACAGGCACAGCGGACCCGGGTGATGAATAAGTTCAAGAAGGCGGAGTTTGAATTTCTAGTGGCCACGGATGTCGCCGGGCGTGGCCTAGATGTGGACGACCTGGAGGTGGTGGTGAATTTTGATCTGCCTTACGATGCCGAGGACTACGTGCATCGGATTGGTCGCACCGGCCGCGCCGGGCGGCGCGGAGTCGCCATCAGCTTCGTGCATGGGAGGGAAATCTACAAACTCCAGACCATCGAGCGCTTCACGAAATTAAAAATTCGCCGCGGGGCTCTACCGACGGTGGGGGAAATTGAGGAAAGAAAAGCCGATCTATTGCTGCAACGGGTCCGGGAGCAAATTACCAGCGGCAACAGTGCCTCCGGGCAGCTCCTGCTCGATCGTTTGCTGGAGGAAGACTTCAACTCCACCGACATCGCCGCCGCCGCTCTCGCCTTGCTGGCACCGCCCGAGGCACGCCTCCCCTCCTCCCAAGCCCCCGCTATTGCGGAAAAATCCTCCGCGGCCGTTGCCCCAAAGCCCCAAACATCCCCGGTTTACCAGCAAGCACCCGCCAAAGTAGCTCCACCACTGTGGCTGAAGCTCAGCGCCGGGAAAGCCCACGGATTGCGCCCGCCGCAGATCCTGGCTTTTTTGCAGGATCTCCTGGAGCTGTCTCCCCGAGCGGTGGGCACCATTCTTCTGCAAAGTTCCGAGTCTCTCATTGAGTTAAAAGACGCCCTGCCGAATCCCCTACCGGCGCAAGGACTCCAAGCAGCCGGCCCTTGGGGAACCTTGCGTATCACCGTCCTCAAAGGCTCGCCCCCCCACCGGGAGGAATCTCTCCGGGCACGCGGCAAAAAATCTTTTGCAGAAAGGCGCTACCCCCCATTTAAGCACCGTTTTGCACAAAAAAAGCGCCGTTGAACATTTGTAATTTGGCAATCCGCGCTTTCTAATTTATCAGGACCGCTCGATGGTCCAGGGGACGCCGAGTTATCATATTGTTTTGCTCGTTCGGGGAGCGCTTCGGCGTCAGGCTTTGCGGGATTCATTACATAACTTACTCTGCCGAGTGCGGGTCTATGAGTGTGGGGCGGTGGGGGAACTGCAGGAGATGGCTGACTTGCGCCATCCGATGCACTTGGTTTTACTCTGCCGGGACTTTTCTGCTGATCCCGCAGTGCGACAGGCCTTGGAGGGTTTCTCCGTGGAAATCATCGAGCTGGATCTCGACAAGACCTCCGAGGCAGAAGAACCCGTCGCTTTCACCAACGGCACCACGCCTTCCTCTCTCCCAACCGACTTCGCAAATCTGCAGCTCCTGCTGCGCAAACTCCCGCTGCTGCGCCGCCATTGGCCCGATGCTCTCCACCCGCTCCGCCGCCAGACCGACGCCATCCCACTCACCATGGGCAAGAAAGTCTTGCCCGTCGGGATTCAGGAAATTCTTTCCATCACCAGCTTGGGCAACTCCTGCCTGGTGGATAGCGAGAAAGGCAAAGGGACGGTGTCGCGTTCCTTGAAGTTTTTTGAAAACGCGCTGGCTCCGGAGCAGTTCATCCGAGTGGGCAAATCCCATTTGCTGAATCTGAAAAAAGTGGCGGCCTTCCGGCCCTTGGCGAATGGCTGCCTGGAAACCGAGCTGCGCAACGGAGCGAAATTCCTCGTCTCCCGTCGCAGAGCCTCGGCCTTCCGTCGGCAATTCAAGGCCGTTTGGGGGATCCGCTGACCCAGCTGATCCCCCGAATTAGCCGCGGGCTTGGCGCACAATCCCCGAGGCCTCGGCTGCTAGCTCGGTAATCGCGGACCAATTTTTGGCCTGAATGAGTTCGCGGGGAGCGAGCCAGCTGCCCCCCAGCGCGACTACCATCGGCTCCCGCAGATACTCCGCCATGTTTTGCGCGTTGATGCCCCCCAGCGGGATGTAACGCAGACCCAAATGGGCATACGGCGCGGCGATGTTGCGCAGGTAGGGAAGTCCACCACTGGCTTCACAGGGGAAAAACTTGAGGTAGCGGCAGCCATACTCGAGAGCCCTTTCGATATCACTCGGCGTGCAAATACCCGGGGCAAAGGAAAGCCCGATGGTGGCGGCTTCGGCGAGCACGTGGGGATTGGTGCCGGGCGAGACGGCAAAGGTCGCTCCCGCAGCTTGCACGGCATGCAACTGGTCTAAGGTCAGAACAGTTCCCGCTCCGGCGAGCATATCTGGCACGCCATCAGCAATGCGCCGCAGCGCTTCTAAGCCCGCAGGCGTCCGGAGGGTCAATTCCATTGCGCGAATGCCGCCCGCTAGTAGTGCCCGCGCCAAAGGCACCGCGTCCTCGGCATCATCCACTACCAACACCGCCACCACGCCATCGGCAAAGAGTTTTTCTGCCAGATCTGCTGCAAAGAGTTCTGCGTTCATTCAGGATGCTTTGGTATGCTTTTCTGCCTCCCCAGGGCTAGGCGAAGGTGTGGGGATAAAAATGGTCACGCGCGTGCCCAGGCTAGGACGGGAACGGATCCAGAATCTCCCGGAGAAGTTGCGCGTGACCCACAGGGCCTTCGTCAGCCCGAATCCTCCTCCCAAGGTGGGCCGATGCGCGGTGTTGCTCGCCCGATAACCGAATTCCACCACTCGCGGGAGTTCGTCCGTAGGAATGCCCACCCCGTTGTCCTCCACCACCAAACGCACCCCCTCGGGTGAGGCGTGAATCCCTGCGGTGATTTTGCCGCCAGGCGGCGTATATTTACGGGCGTTGGCCACCAAATCCCGCAACACATCCTGCAAGACCGCCGGCATGAGAAACGATTCGCCCCCATTGACCGTCACGGCAAAATCCACCTGGTAATCTTTCGGGGACTGCTCGGCGATGTTGTGCACAATGCGGTAACGCCCCTGCGCGTTCTTTTCGATCGCCGTCAGCACTTGATAGAGCGATTGTTCCAGATCTTCCGCGGAAAAACGCTGCCAGTGATTTTCCGGACTCTGCCGTGAAGCCCACTCCTGCAGCCGCACCTCGAAGATTTCCAGGCTCCGAAGCAGGCTCTCCCGCAAATCGCGGTCATCTTCGGCCGCCAGTCCCGGAGTCTCAGGAGTCCGATGGAAAATCTCCTCCACCCGCTTGAGCAGTCGGCCAGGCAGTCCGAGGTCAAACTGCGGAGATTGCCCTTGCGCTGCGAGGGTCGGCAAACTTTGCCCGAGACCCGCAATCTCGTCGTGAATCGGCAGCAGCTCCGGCAACCCCTCCCGCAACAACTCCAGCGTGCCCTGCAGCACATTGAGCAAATTCACCAAAGAGTGCAGATCTACCAAGAGCGCCTCTTTGGGGCTCAATTCCGGCAGACGGGTGAATTCTATTTCCTCGTGCACGGGAAAGGGGGATTCTACGGACATGCTTATCTCCAAACTTCTTCCCCCTTAGCGTTTCCGTGACAATTTCCCAATCAAAATAATTTTTCGTGGAGAGAAAAATGTCCGATCATCTCAGCGCCTCGACGGGCGACGAAGCATGAGGACCATGAGCCCGAGGCCCAGCGCGAGGAAGGCCCCTGGAATCCAAGGCAACCCTTGGGCAAGAATTTGCTCCTCGGAAGCTCCTGGGGCGGCTCGGCGCAGGGTTTCACTCAGTGCGGCAAAAGCCAATCCCAACGCCCCGTAGCCCAGATTAAAGGCCACGCCGCGGAAGCTCAGAACCGTGGCGCGGATTTCCGAGGTGGTCCAAAGATTGAGGTAATGCGCGGCGAAAAATTGCAACCCGGCCATGGCCAGACCCAGGGGCACAATCACCACCGCCCCCCAAAGCGGTATCGCCAAGGCCACCCCGGTGAGTCCGAACAATACCAGCGCCGCGATACCCAAAAAATTGGCCTGCACGGAGAATCGGCCCACACAGATTCGCAACCCACGCGCCGCTAAAAGCCCCAGCACCGCCAGCCCTGAGCCCAATACGCCATTGACTGCCGGAGGAAGCTCGATGAGCCGATAGTAATTGCTGGCCAAGGTCAGGAAAAGCCGGACAAAGCTGTCACAAAGCAAGGCCGCCAGCATGAGATAGAGCATTTTCCGGGTGGTGAAAACCTGACGCGCTCCGGCTACGATTGTCATCCACGCCGCCCGGAGCCTGGTTCCGGACGCTCCCGGACTACGCGGCGGCTCACGCATCAGCCACGCCACTGCAAGACACAGCAACGCTGTTCCCACACAGGCGTAAACTGGCCAGCGCACCGTGGAACCCACCGCAGGCTGCCACCCCAGCCACCCTGTGAAACTGCCGAGGACCTTGGCATCATAGAGCAAGGCTCCCGTGAGCATGGCCACCAAAAAGGCCCCGGATTTCCAGCGCATCAGCCACGCCAAGACCGACGGCCAGATCACCTCGCGGTTTTCTCTCGGCAGCGAATCAAACGCCAGCGCCTCATCTGCCCCACTCGCCGCCGCCTCGGCCGCTCCGCTCAAGATGCGGTTCAGCAACAAAAGCCAGAAAAGCAAACCCGGCTGATCCACCGGAGCCAAGGCCAACAAAAGCATCTCCCCGACCATGAGTCCCGCCGCCGCAACCACCAAGGTGCGGCGTCCCAACCAATCCGCCAAGGCTCCAGAAGGGATTTCCAGGGTGACGATCACAACCGCCCAGACCACATTCAAAAGCGCGAACTGTTCCAAAGAGAGCCCCAGATCGAGAAAGAGAATCCCAAAAACCGGGTAGTAAAACCGCGCGTTGAAGAGCACCCGGAAGGCGATGAAGAGCGGAATATTCCGCGTCAGCGAGGGGCTCAGCATGCGGTAAGGGAGGGGCTGTCCTCAGAGATAATTCACCCAGAGGAAGAGCCCGTAGAGCAGCAATAGAATCGCTCCAAAAGTGCGGGAAAGGTGGGTGCCGGAGAGCCAGATGCCCAACCGGAAGACCCCCAGCAAGAGCAACATGAAAGGGAAAAACTTCGTGAAAAAAACTGGTGAAGCGTCCAAACCGCCGACCGTAACCGAAGCCGAAACTCCCGAGACAAAGAGAACGTTCAGGATATCCGCCCCGATGACATTTCCTACCGCCAAATCTCCGCGGCCTTTCAATACCGAGGTCACCACGGTGACCAGCTCCGGCAGCGAGGTTCCAAAGGCAATGAGCGAAGCCGAGATCACCTCTGGTGGCACCCCAGCTCGGAGCGCAAGCACTTTGCCAGAGGGGATGACGAGCTTGGAAGCGACAATGACCATGCCGATGCCCAGAGCCAGCTTGAGCAAAATCATCCAAGGATTCTGCGTTTGCGCATCGTGTGGGGTATCGAAGTGCTCTTCCAACCCTGCTGAGGAATGAATGGACCAGGCGATGTAGGCCACCAGCAGAGCCACCAGCAGCCAGCCGCCCCACTGCGGAAGATTGCCCCCGGAGCTAAAGGTTGCCCCCAAGTTGCCAAAGGGCAGACAGAGCACGAGCAGGAGAATCCCGGAGCCTAGTTGGATCCAGCCCTGCTTGTTCACGACCCGCGGATCGAGCGGCAACGGCTTGAGGAGGGCGCCAATGCCCAAGATGAGCCCCGTGTCGCAGATGATCGAACCCACCGCATTACCCAAGGCAATATCCGGAGCCCCTGCCAGGGCCGCCATTACCGACACGGTAGTTTCTGGCAAGGTGGTGCCCAGACTCACCACCGTGGCCCCAATGATCACCGCCGGGATTTTCATGCGGATGGACAGCGCCACCGCTTCCTCTACCAGCAAATCGGCGCCCCTCGCCAGCACCGTCAGAGCTGCGGCCAAGATAAGGAGAAGGCCCCAAAAGGGGTAGCCGGAGAAAAGATGTTCGAGAAATTCTTCCATGGTTTGCTGGCCGCAGGTCGTCGAAAGATGCCGGGTTAGTTCGCCTTGCTCCGGGAAAAAAGCAAGCCGCGAAAAGGCCGCCCCACTTCCTGATCACTGAGCGCGCCGCAGCCTCGGCAGCTCCTCGCCTTCGGAATGAGCAATAATCACCGCTCCGCAGGCATCGCTCCAGACATTGACCGCCGTCCGGGCCATATCCAGCAACCGATCGAAGACCAGCAAGATCCCGATTCCCTCCAGCGGCAGACCCACCGCTCCGAGAATCACGACGATCGCCACCAGGCTCGCGCTGGGCACCCCCGCCACGCCAATGGAAGTCGCCAAGGCCAAAACCACGACCAGAATCTGCTGCCCAAGGCTCAATTCCAAACCATAAAGCTGCGCTAAAAATAGCACCGCCACACATTCATAAAGCGCCGTGCCGTCCATGTTGATCGTCGCCCCCAGCGGCGTGACAAAGCTGGCCGTGCGATGGCTCACGGCGGCGCGTTCTTCCAGGCAGCGCAAAGTTAGCGGCAGTGTCGCGCTGGAGGAACTGGTGGAAAACGCGGTCAGCAAAGCGGGCCCCATGGCCCGGGCGTGTTGCCAGGGACTCAGGCCTGCCAACCCTCGGACCAAGAGCGGCAATACCACCCCCCCATGCAACGCCAAGGCGACCAGGACACAGAAGAAGAAGCCAAATAGATGCACGAACTGCGCTGGTGCGGTGGAGCTGGATACCCCCGCCACCAGACCGAAGATTCCCAGCGGGGCGAAACGCATCACCCATTGCGTCATGGCCAACATCACCTCATAGACTCCCGCAAAAAAATCGCGCACAGCCCGCCCTCCGGGCGATGCCAAACGCGAAAGGAAGTAGCCGAAAAGCAGGCTGAAGAAAAGCAGGCCGAGCATCTGACTGTTCTGGCTTGCCGTCTCAAAAATGTTCGTCGGGATCATGCGCTGGAAAATCCCCACCACATCCCCGGCCCCGCGTTCCCCGATGCGCGCAGCCATTTCCTCCGGGCTCGCCTGCAATCCAAAGACCGCTCCAGTTGCCTCCTCGGGCAGACGCCCCGGTTGCCACCAGTTCACCAGCACCAGCCCGGTGAGAATCGCCAGGAAGGAAGTCGAAAGATAGTAGGCGGCGGTTTTTCCCCCCAGTCGCCAGAAAGCCTTCTCACCCGCGAGGTTGGCCAACCCGGTAATGACTGCCGCAGCAATCAGCGGCACCACCAGCATTTGCAAGGCACGCAAAAAGAGTTGCCCAATAAAGCCATAGATCTCCACCACCGGGAGCCCGAGGAAGGTGACGAAGCCAAAGTTCTCCCAGCCTACCCCCAGGCGGGTAAGCTGTCCGAAAATAATGGCCAAGCCGAGCGCGAGCAGGATTTGGGCAGGCAAGGGCAGGCGACGCACGGAAGCCTTCCTAGCCGGAAGCAGCTCCGACTCGCAAGCAGAGAAGCAACGGCTCTCCGCACTCCGCCGAATAACACGCTTGTTGACCTCTCCCCCAAACGGCAAATTGCCCAACAAGGTGAAAATTTTATTCCTCAGCAGCTATGCACACCTAGTTTTGCAGCGCAGCAAAACCCGCGTCTCCGGCGGGGCGGAGTTGCAGCTGGCGCTGCTCAGCCGCGAATTGGTGACTCGTTCCCATGCTGGGCGGCCGATCGAAGTCGTCGTGGCTGGCGGAGATACTGGGCAGCCCGATGGCGCGATCTACGATGGTGTGCGCGTGCGCAATGCGGGAAAGTTTCACACGGGCCAGCCTCTCGAGATGCTGGGTGCTATCCCGCGAGTGGCGGAAATCCTCCGCCAAGAGCGGCCCGACTGGGTTATGGTCCTCGGCTGGACAGCCTGGCTCTTTTTGCTCTGCGGTCTCAAGCCTTGGTTCGGCGGGCGTTTGGGATTTATTTGCGGTCTGGATACCGAGGTCAATGGGGAGTTCCGCCGTGCCAACCCTCTCCGCGGGGCCCTCTTTGAATTCGCCCTCCGGCGCTGCGACGTGCGCTATGCTATGACCGAGCACCAACGGCAACTTTTCCACGCTGCGGGAATGAGCTGTGGTTTTTATCGCAACCTCATCTTGCCGCGCTCCGGAGATCCGCCCCCCGAGAAGCCCATAGACCTGCTCTGGGTGTCCCGCTGCCAGCCCATCAAACGCCCGTTGCTCTTCCTCGACCTGGTGGAAGCCCTGCCCACGGCGCGCTGTCGTATGGTCTGTCCTCCCGAAGATGCCGCCCTCTTCGCCCAAGTGCGGGCGCGCGCGGCGCAGCTCCCGAATCTCGAGCTCAGCGAGCGCGTGCCCTACGACGAAATCCAAGCCGTTTACGACTCTGCCAAAGTTTTCGTCAACACCTCGGAGTGGGAGGGCTGGCCCAATAGTTTCATTCAAGCCGGCCTTGGCCAGACCGCCCTCCTTTCCCTCGACGTCAATCCCGATGACCTCTTCGCGAAATTTCAGCCCGGTCATTACGCCGCCGGGAATTGGCCCGATTTTCTCCAGGCGGCGCAAAGCCTCTTAGACAATGAAGCACGGTGGCGGCAAGCAGGGCGCAACGCCGAACGCTTCGTCCGCGAACTTCACGATAACGCTCGCGAGACCGACGCCTTTCTCGCCGGCTTGCCCCCGCTCGCCTGAACCCTGCCCGGCGCCCCAGGGTAAATTCATCGAGCGTTTCTTTTGGTGAGAACGCCGAGAACGATGGAGGGTTTGTGCGGGCAGCGTTCGGCCAGCTTGGGTCAGGAGAGGTGCGGAAAAAGCAGGGATCTTTTTCCAGGGCCATGGTGGGTTGGGAGATCGCCGACTCTCTCCACGCGGAGGTCGTCGAGGCCGCGCGGCAAAATGCACTCCGAACGGGCCATATTGCCGCCGGAGCCATCTTCCATTGCCACCGTGGATGCCAAGATACTGCCTCCTCAACCCGTGACTTCCTCCCCCAACACGGGCGGCTGCAGAGCAGGAGTGCCGCCGGCTACTGCTACGACCATGCCCGCGCAGAAAGTGCCTTCGCCTCGCTGAAGGCCGAACTCCCTGACGCCCTCCGGCCTTTGCCTGCCACACAGCCGGCGCGCCACGCGAGCTTCGACGACATCGAGACCTTCGACAACCGCCGTCGCCGCCACACTTCTCTCGGTTGCATCTCGCCCGGCGAAGACCTCGAAAGCAACTTCACAACCCACCACAAAAACCTAAACTAAGCTGCGCTCGACCTCGCCACTTTTTCGAGGGACTACCCACCGTTACCATCATGCCGACAACCATCCCGACACTTCTCCTCTTCTCCCTTGCAAAACTTTCTGGCGCGATCCCAGAGACCTGCTCCCTTGGAGTATAATTTCCCTATGAACGATTCCAGCAGTTCACCCAGTATGACACCGATTGGGGCCGGGGCGAAGGCGGGTGTTGCCGAGCCTGGGAGCGATGCTGCAGCGACGGGCGCGTTCTTAGCCCTGGATGGGGCCTGGGCACTGCATTTTCACGATGGCGAGCGCGGGCTGAAGCCCGCTGTTTTGCAGGAACAAACCGTGGCCCGCAACGCGCTGGCGGCGGTCGTCCCGGGCGATGTGCATCTGGACCTGATGCGCGCGGGCCTGATCGAGGATCCTGCCTCGGGCCTGCATTCCTTGGCGGCACGCTGGGTGGAAGACGCAATCTGGACGTATCAGAAATGTTTTGACTGGGAGTCTAGGGAGGCGGGCACTCCGGTTTGGCTGGAATTTGAACGCCTCAGTGGGGTGGCGGAGGTGTTCTTGAATGGCATGCGTGTCGGGTGCCATGCCAACGATTTTTTGCCTGCGCGGTTCGAGGTTTCCGGGCTGCTCAAGCCGGGCCCGAACCTGCTGGTGGTGCAAATGGAAGCGGGCCAGATTGCCAACGCGGATGCGCCGGGGCTGCCTTATGCGCCGAATTTACTGGCGGCCTCCACCAAGCGCATGTGGAGCCGCAAACCGCAGTGCCAGTTTGGCTGGGACTGGGCTCCGCGGCTGCTCAATGTTGGCATTGCGGGTTCTGTCCGTTTGGTTTGGTCGGAGGACGCGTTGCGCGTGGACCAGGTGGTGCCGGTGATAGCGCTCTCCGACGATTTGCAGGATGCAACGGTGAGCGTGTGCTGCTACCTCGAGAACGCCGCTGCCTCACCGCAAAGCGTGCGCGTGACCGCTTCGCTTCCAGGTTTGGGAGTAGTCTCGCAAGCCGCATGTGATTTGGCGCTGGGGTTGCAGCCGGTCGGGTTGGAGTTGCGGGTCAGTGCTCCGCCGCTGTGGTGGCCACGTGGCCACGGAGAGCCTCACACCGAGCCGCTTTTGGTGGAAGTCGAATCCTCCCGTGGTGGCCGCCATGCGGTCGAGCTCGAGGTCGGCTTCCGCAAGGTGCACATAGACCAATCTCCGCACCCGCAGAGCGGTTCGTTTTTCATTCTGAAAATTAATAACCGGCCCATTTTCTGCCGTGGGGGGAATTTTGTGCCTCCCGATCTGCTTGCCTGCCGGACGGATGCCGCCCGCATCGCCACCCTCATGGACCGCGCCGAGGAATTGAATTTCAATTTTCTCCGGGTGTGGGGCGGCGGCTTCTACGAGAGCGAGGAGTTTTACCGCGAGGCAGACCGCCGGGGCTTTTTGGTTTGGCAGGATATGATCTACGCCTGCTCGAGGTATCCGCTCGAGGAGCCAACATTTTTTCGGGAAGCAACAGAGGAAGCCCGCTGGCAGGTGCGCCGCCTGGCCCGGCACCCGAGCCTGGTCGTCCTCTGCGGCAACAACGAGATCGAGACCGCGCAGTGGAATTGGGGGTGGGAGAAGCAGGGGCGGCACGCGCCAGACCACGCGTTTTTCCACATCACCCTCGCAAGGCTGGTGCAAAGCGAATGCCCCGGGCTTTTCTATTGGCCATCCTCACCGTATTCCCCCTACGACCGGACCACTGGGATCCTCCCGAATCCGATTGACGACGACACCGGCGACCAGCACCCGTGGTCGCTGGGATTTTGGGATACGGACTTTCGAAAATACCGCGCCATGGTCTGTCGTTTCCCCAACGAGGGGGGCGTGCTTGGCCCCCCGTCCCTACCCACCTTGCGGGAGTGCCTGCCACCGGGCCATGAGCACCTGGGCTCTTTCGCTTGGCTGCACCACGAAAACTCGGTGGCTTACTGGAGCGAGCCCAGCGTGGTCGGTGCGCAAATCACGCAGTGGACGGGGATTTCTTCCAGCGATCTCACGCTCGAGGAGTATGTGTATTGGGCGGGGCTCGTCCAAGGGGAAGGGCTGCGCGAGTATTGCGAGAATTTCCGGCGCCGGATGTTTGACAGCGCGGCGGCGGTTTTCTGGATGTTTAATGATACCTGGCCAACCGTGCGCAGCTGGGCGCCTGTGGATTATTTTCTCCGGCGCGCGCCCTGTTTCCACCCGGTTCGGCGCGCCTTGCAGCCCGTCCATGTCGTCCTCGTCGAAGAAGGTGACAGCATCGCGATTTACGGGATCAATGACACTCCAGAGCCAGTGGCGATGCGACTGGACTATGGGGTTTTCCATTTTGCTGGCGACTATCCCGAGCGGCAATCCGCCGAGGTCAGCCTAACTCCCAATGCCTCGCAAATCTTGGCGACCCTCCCGCTTACCACCCTGACCAACGACACGGAGAACCTCGCCTTCGCCGTGCTCCACTCGACGGCCAAGCTCAGAGGGATCGTCGCCCGCTCACGCCTCTTGCGCGAGCTGCCCGCCCGCTGGAAACTGCCCCCGCCGGAGATTGATATCACGCTCCGGAACGGCAAGGCGGTTTTCCACAGCCCACGCTTTGTCTGGGGTGCCTGCCTTGATCTGGCGGGCGAAAAGCAGCTTGCGGACAACTTTTTCGACCTCTTTCCCGGCCAGCCGCATGAAATCCCGTGGCCTTTTCCCGATCCGCCGCGCATCCTTTTCACCGGAAACCGGCTGGGGAGGGGGTGAGGTCAACAGCTCATGGAAAGCCATTGCCCCTCACTCGGCGAGCGCAAGACTCTTTTGGCGCACGGGTGGCCCGGTTGTTCGTCCAAAACTCCATCAATGAGTCGGTGGCGCACCGCCCGACTTGGATCAAACTAAAACAGCCCGTGCTGTGTGGCTCCCCATTCCTGACGCTCTCTGCCAAGAAAATGCGAAACAGGGGAAATAAGCCTCACTCTTAAGGCACCCTTGTGGTGTTTTAATGCCTGACCTCGGGTGACACCACAAAGTCGCGACCTATTGAAAAAACGCTCGCAGACGCGCGCAACGCTACGGCCCACGGCGGGCAGCTCATCGTGGGGGCTCTGGCGGGAGTGTGGGCTCTGGGAGAAGTTGCGCGGGTGTTTGTGGCTGGACCCGCGCAAAGACAAGAGCCGGGGGTTTTCCCCGGAAGCCATGGTGGCGCAGCTGGTCTTCAGCTTTTGCAGCGGAGGGGTGAGCTTGAGCGCTGTGGGACGCCGGGGCGAGGACAAGGCGCTCGGGGAGTTGCTGGGCATGGAGCGGTGGGCCGAGCATGCGAAACCAAGCGATTTCGGCATTGGACATCATCTTGCGGGTGGATGCTGCGGTGTGTGTGGGTCCTCCCCGCTGGCGACTGATCCGCCGCCCCTGCGCGGAACATCCGCGCTCCCCCCCGCGACCTTTTCCCACTTTACCAAGCTTTCCCTGTCCTCACCCTTTTCAAACTTTTTGCGCGGTTACCGTTCTGCGTCCTTTCGCTTGCCAGGGGGTGCTTGAGGAATTGGAACGGTAATATTGCTTGCAGCACCTGAGGAACCAATCCGTGGAGCCGTGCGTTCCACCGCAGACTCCACTTCGAAAAAGTCGGCGGGGTGGAAATGGAAAATTTTGGCGATGAGGTTATTGGGGAAGGTCTGGGCGAGGTTGCGAAAGTCGCGCACGGAGCCATTGAAGTAGCGGCGGGCATATTGCAAATCGTCCTCCACGGCTACGAGCTGTGAGAAAAGCTGGCGAAAGTTTTCGCCTGCTTTCAGGTCCGGATAGGCCTCGGCCACGGCAAGGAGCTGGCGGAGTCCATGGGTGAGGGCTTGTTCGGCTGCATCGGTGCGATTGGGATTGGTTTCGGTTTGGGCGCGGGCTTGCAGGACTGCGGAGAGGGTGCTCGATTCGTGGGCAGCGTAGCCCCGCACAGTGGCGACCAAGCCGGGAACGAGGTCATGGCGTTTGCGGAGTTGCACTTCGATACCGGACCAGGCTTCGGTCTGTTGGTTGCGAGCCCGGATCAGGCGGTTGTAGGTCCAGGTGCTCCAGAGGAGAGTCGTCAGCAAAAGCAGGCTGACGAGAAGAGGGAGGAGTGCCATGCTTGCCGAGAGGCGGCGGTTTCAACGATTCTGCTGATCTTGGGCCACATCGGGCGGCACTTTTTCGAATCCGTGCAAGGATTCCTGGCGTCGAGAGGTATGGAAAACCATCCAGATACACCAGAGGAAGGCCGCCACCACCGTTCCGACAGAAATGGCCATGATCCACCAACCGGCTAAGGTCATAGTTTTTCCTCCAGCGGTTTGCGATAATGTTGGGATGCCATGAGCAGCAGGATGACAAATGCCAAAATGGTGAGGATGAAGCCCACGGAAAGCCAGGCGACGAGATTCGGAGTGACGAATAAGTCTATGATGTAGCTGCTGAGGCGGGGCTCACCCCCGCCTGGACGCCAACCAAAAACATCCATGGCCATCCAGAGGCCAAAGATAGTCAGCAGAAAAGCCGGGGAGAGATATTTCATGACGAGTCCCATAATGGGCGGGATTTGGATGCTGGAGCCGCTATTGGCAGCCTCAAGGCCTTTTTCGATTCCCCAGACTCAGCCGAAAATGAGGATTTGCAAGGTGGCGAGGATGTAAATGAGAAAGGTGCCGACCCAGAAATCCATGGTATCGAGGGCTTTGAGGTCTTGGCTGAAGTAGAGAACAAAGCCCGTGCCAAGAGCGGTAATCAGCCCGAGCAGGGTGGCTGAGGTGCGGCGTCCGACACCGAGAGCTTCTTCGATAAAAGCGATTCCCGGCTGCAGCATGGAAAGGGAGCTGGTAACAGCGGCGAGGAAAAGGAGGAAAAAGAAAAGAAACGCGAAGAGATGCCCCCAGGGCATGGTGGAAAAAACCATTGGCAGCACGTGGAAGCCGAGGCCAAAGGTGCTGGACATGCCGGCCACAGTGCCCACCCCGAGAAAAGCCACGCCAGCGGGAAGGGTGATGAGACCGCCCAGGCCGACTTCGCAAAACTCGTTGGCGCTGGTGGCGGCCATGCCGCTGAGGACGACATCATCCGACTTGCGCAGATAGCTGGCGTAGGTGAGGATAATGCCGAAGCCAACAGACAGGGAGAAAAAAATCTGTCCGGCGGCTGCCAGCCAGAGTTGCGGTCGGCGCAATTGTTCCCAAAGACCGATCTCCACCACGCGCAAGTTTCCTCCGGAAGCGGCGGCTTTTTCCTTCGCGGCAGCGATCGGCCCGGAGCCGACGACTTCCTCAACCTTGCTCCACCCTCCGGAAGGCTCTCGTTGCTCCACGACAAACTTGGTTGGGTTCCACATGAAGCCGAGGCCATTGTTGACCGAGCGATCAGGCAGCTGGGGATCCGGGGTGCCTAAAGTCAGGACGCGGAGCAGGATGATGAGGGCGAGGACGACCAAGGTGGGCATAGCGTAACGGCAAAACCATTCGATTCCGCGCAAGATACCTTGGTAGATGAGCACGAAGTTGAGAACGAAAGCAAAGAGCAGGTAGGGAGCCACTTGTTCCCAGCCCCAAACAAATGCCGCACCATTGGCTCCGAGGCCTACAAAGTGGGTAAAAAAATCGCCGGCCTCTTTGGCAGTCTCCAGATCAACGGAGGGGCGGAGGAAATTGATGGCATAACCCAAGCACCAAGCCTCAATGACCACGTAATACATGTAAATGACCACCGGGATGACCACCCCAATCGCGCCGAGGTATTTTCCCCACGGTCGGCGAATGAAAAAATGGAAGATGCCCGGGCAGGAATGAAAACCTTCCTGGCCCGCCCGGCGCCCCATGGCCCACTCGGCCCAGCAGATGGGCAGCCCAATGATGAGCAGAGCTAGGAAGTAGGCGATCATGAAGGCCCCACCCCCATACTGAGCGGCTTGCCCGGGAAAGCGCAGGAAGTTGCCGAGTCCGACTGCGCTGCCAGCCACCGCGAGAATGACCCCCCATTTGGATCCCCAGTTCTCGTGGCGCGTGCGGCTCATGGGCAGAAGTAGCTGTTCTTAGTCGGTAGGAACCGAAAATTCCACTGGCCGCCCGACCCCACCGAATTTGGGGTAGATGTATTTCGCCAGGGTGCTGAACTCTTTACAAACCCCAGCTGCGGTCGAGAGGCCGGCCTCCCGCAGTTGCAAAAGCGTCTCTTGCAAAAGCCAGGTCCCCAAACCGCGACCGCCGTATTCCGTGAGAACACAGGGTCCGGAGAGCAGTTGGTAGGGAGCTTCGGCATCCGGAAGGAAAACCGAGGCTCCGATCATGCGCTCGCCATGGTAGATGGAGAGGATCTGCCGGTTTTTGTTTTTCCAAAGCCGAGGAGCCAGTTCTGTAAAGTAAATCTGCAGGCTGCGTCCCGCATCTCCGAGGGAGGAATCCAGAGCCGCGGCTTTGCCCATGACGTTGAGGACTTCGGCCTCCTCACCGACTTGAGGTGGGCACATGGCCAAGGGAGCATGCGAATTTCCCTCTACGGTGGGGACACCGGCGAGATTCCATTCGAAGCGAAGCCAAGATTTGGCGATCATAACGCGGGAAAGTGGTGGGATGGCGGCGGAGAACTGCATTTCACCGCAGAACCGCAGCGCCGCGGTGGAGAGGGAGCAAGAGGCGTGCCGACTAGTCCATGCGCTGCGAGTCGTCGGAGGGATTTTTATCCCGGGAACAGGTCCACCAGACTCCCCCCAGGAGCAGTCCGGAGATGAGCAAAAATGAGGTTAAGGTCAGCATAAGACCGGGGCATCTTGGAAAAATTGCCTCGCAGGTCAACGGAAAAGAAAAATCATATCTGCGGGGCGGATTGATTCCAATGCAATGACACCGGGGAGGTCAGAGGAGGTGGGGCAGAATGGACACGTTGCCGCATAACGGATGACACCGGGGGAGGTCATTCCCCATGAGGGAAAAAAGCAGACGAGCAGAGTGCTCTTGAGCGAAAGCCACCGCCCCTCGGTGTTATGAGTTATGAGTTAACGTATTGCCTACTTTCTTACTCCCCGGTGTCTTTTTGACTTGAGGCAACACGGGTTTTGCCTTCCCGTCAGTCCGCACCCGCGCAAAGTTCCTCGGAATGAAACCCGCCACCCATCCCGCACCGGCTGCCGCCCCTGCGGCGGAGTTGTTGGCTCCGGCTGGCAACTGGGAGTGTGTGCGGGCGGCAGTGGCTGAAGGAGCGGATGCGGTCTATTTCGGGCTGCCCGAATTTAACGCCCGGCTCCGGGCGGACAACTTCCGACGTGAGGAGTTGCCTGAGCTCATGCGCTTCCTGCATGCGCATGGCACCAAGGGCTATGTGACCTTGAATGTGCTCATCTTTCCCGAGGAGTTATCCCGCGCTCTGGAGGAGCTGAGTTGGATGCGCGAGTGCGGCGTGGATGCAGTGATTTTGCAGGATGTCGGGCTAGTCGCGGCCGCAGCCCAAATCCTGCCCGGTCTGCGGCTGCACGCCTCCACGCAGATGACCATTACTTCACCCGAGGGCCTGGCCTGGGCGCAGCGACTCGGTATTTCTCAAGCCGTGCTGGCCAGAGAATGTTCCCTGCGCGAGCTGAAAAAATTTCCCACGGCTCTGCCTTTGGAAGTCTTCGTGCATGGGGCTCTCTGTGTGGCCTACAGCGGCCAATGCCTGACCAGCGAAGCTCTCGGGCAGCGCAGTGCCAACCGCGGCGAGTGTGCTCAAGCCTGCCGGATGCCCTACGAGTTGATCGTGGATGGGCGTCCGGTGGACCTCGGCGATCGGCGCTACTTGCTCTCGCCACAAGATTTGGCGGCTGTCGAAGAAATTCCAGCCCTGGTGGCTGCAGGGGTCCGCAGTTTCAAAATCGAAGGACGCCTCAAAAGCCCGGAATATGTCGGAGCTATCACTGCCGTCTATCGGCGCGCTCTGGATGCCGCTTTGGCTGGACAACGGCACGAACCTTCCGCCGAGGAATGGTATGCCATGCAAATGACCTTCTCCCGGGGGCTCTTCTCGGGCTGGATGCACGGAGTCAACCACCAGAAGCTCGTGGCGGCTCGTTTCGGCAAAAAGCGGGGCACGCTGGTCGGAGAAGTCGTGCGGGTTGGCCATGACTGGGCGGAACTGAGACCGCTGGCCGGTCAAGCGGCACTTGGCCCTTTGGCACCGGGAGATGGCGTGGTGTTTGATACCGGCGGCGATACGGAAAACGAGCAAGGGGGGCGAATTTTCCAAGTGACCGGGGTTCGATTAGGCTTTGGTCGCGGCACCCTCGATCCCCGGCGAATTCCCCCGGGTTCCCGGGTGTGGAAAACGGATGACCCGCACCTCAATCGCACCTTGCGCAAACGCCGCGCCGGGCATCTTCCCACACATGCCGAACGCAAAATTCCTCTCTCCCTCCACCTCTCGGGATCTCCGGGAGCTCCCCTGCGCGTGCGGGCCAGCTTAGCCGATCCTGCGGTGCCTCCCATCGAGGTTTTCTCCCGCCAGCCTCTCGCACCCGCTGCTCGACAACCTCTCGAGGAAGCCCGACTGCGCGAAGTCTTTGGCAAACTCGAGGAAACTCCCTTCCGACTGCAATCCCTCACCCTCGATTTGCCGTCCCCGGTTTTCCTCCCGTTGGGCATCCTCAATGAAACCCGCAGAGCCCTATTACTCGAGCTGGCGCGCCCCAGGCACTTCCCGCCTGGGCAAACCACTTTGGAAAATCTGCTGGCCTCGGCCAGAACCCTTCCCAGCCCACCTGCCCCGAGCAAGCCGGAGCTGATTGTGCTTTGCCGGAGCGAGGAACAGATCGCCGCAGCGGTGGCTGAGGGGCGGCAGACGATCCTTCTCGACTTCGAAGATTTGCGACGCTACGGGCCAGCTTTGCAATACTGGCGGAAGCACACTTCGGCCCGGTTTTTCCTCGGAACCCCACGCATCCAAAAAGCGGGGGAGGAGGGCTTTTTTAAACTCATCGAACGCGCACAACCCGATGGCGTGCTGGCGCGCAATCTCGGGGCCGTGATGTATTTCGCCCGCACCTTGCTGCCCATGCTGGGAGATTTTTCTCTGAATGTCGCCAACCCGCTCTCGGCGGCCATCTTTCTGCGCGACGGGGTCCAGCGGGTGACAGCTTCCTACGATCTCGAGGCCGGGCAGGTTGTGCAGTTGGCGCGTTCTTTGCCTCCGGGACGTCTTGAGGTCACCTTGCATCAGCACATGCCCATGTTTCACATGGAGCATTGCGTTTTTGCGGCGTTTCTCTCCTCGGGCAAAGACTACACGGATTGTGGGAGGCCCTGCGAGAAGCACCGCGTGCATTTGCGCGACCGCGTAGGCAAGGAACATCCCCTCCGGGCAGATGTCGGCTGCCGCAATACGCTCTTCAACGCCGTGCCCCAATCAGGTGCCGTTTTTTACGAGCAATTTCTCTCCGCGGGAGTGCGACACTTTCGCGTGGAATTGCTCGAGGAGGACTTCGGCGCTTCGCGGGAGATCCTTCGCACCTACCAAGCACTCCTCACGGGAGCCATCTCCGGCGAGGAAATCTGGCGCATTTTGCGTGTGCGGCAACAACTCGGCGTCACCCGCGGCCCCTTGCAAGCTCGCCACTCCCTATCCCCGGCGTGAGGCCCGCTCCAAGATGGCTTGCAACTGCTCCAAGCGAAAGGGTTTGGAAATAAAGTCATCCATTCCAGCAGCCAGACAGGCTTCGCGGTCGCTGACAAACGCATTCGCCGTGAGAGCCACAATGTAGGGTTGCCGCGGCAAAGCGGAGGCGCGAATTTGCCGCGTGGCTTCCCTGCCATCAATGCCCGGAAGCTGCATGTCCATTAGCACCAAATCGTAGTGACCCTGCCGGACCATTTCGACCGCGTGGAGACCCGTGGCCGCACAATCGGCCTGCACATGCAACCGCCGCAACATGGCTAGGGCGACTGTCTGATTGATCGGATGGTCCTCCACGAGCAGAATGGAAAGATTTGCCGGAAGGCCCGAGGGTTGCGGAGTTTCCGCGCTGGGCGCGGTTTGGGACTCCGGAAAAATGACATGGAATCGAAACGTGCTGCCCGTGCCGCTGGAGTGCACCCCAATCTCCCCGCCCATGGCCTCTACGAGCCGACGACAAATCGCCAGGCCCAGGCCGGTGCCACCATATCGCCGCGTTGTCGAACTGTCGGCCTGGGTGAAGGGTTGGAAGAGGATCTTCTGCTGCGCCGCCGAGAGGCCGATGCCCGTGTCCTGCACCGCGACCTCCACCCGCCAATACCGCTGCGAACCCGTTTTCTCCACTGGGCGCCCGCTCGCTTGAATGACCACGCGTCCCTCTGGTGTGAATTTCACGGCGTTATTGACCAGATTATTCAAAACCTGCCGCCAACGGAGATTATCCCCGTGCAACTGGGCCGGGAGGTTTTCCATCTCCAATTTCAGCGCCACGCCTTTGGCTTCGGCCACCGGGGCAAATGTGGCTACCACCGCCGTGAGCTCCGCCTCGGGCGCGAAGTCCACTGGCTCTAACTGCAGGTGACCGGCCTCGATCTTGGAGAAATCCAGGATGTCACTTACCAAGCTGAAAAGCGTTTGAGCACTCTGTCGCAGGAGCGCGACCTGGTCGCGGGCTTCCGTGGGCAGCTCCGCCCCGGCCAACAACTCCGCCAAGCCGATGATGCCATTGAGCGGGGTGCGAATTTCATGGCTCATGGTGGCCAGAAATTCACTCTTGGCCCGCGTGGCGGCTTCGGCGGCTCGCAAAGCTTCCTGCAGCTGCGCTGTGCGCTCTTGCACGGTCTCCTCCAAGCGCTCAGCTTGCTCACGCAAGCGTTCGTTGGCCCGATACAATTCCAGACTTTTTTGCTCGAGAAATTGCTCTGTAGCTTCCCTTGCCGCCCGCTCCCGCTCGGCCCGGCGCAGAGCCCGCTGCAGCTTTAGGCCAAGGTCCTTCTCGTCAGCCGGAAGCATGTCGGCCGTCCCTCCTCTGCCAAATCCTCCCGCTCGATCTGCACCGTCTCACCTTCGCCAAAATAGGCCGCGCAGGACTCGATGAGCCCGTGCGCCAGATCGGCCAGATGGCGGTCGGAACGATAAATGATCTCCAGATAGTCCGGCGTGTGGTGGAGCACTTGGAAGCGCGGGAGCTGGGCGTCGGGATAAAGTTTGCGCACCTCGACATGGATGACGCTTTCAATGTGCGCCACGAAATCTATCGCCGAGCTTACCCCCACAAAAAAGGTTGGGTACAGCCGAGCAAATTGGCCGAAAAGATACTGGCCAAAAGCACGCAGCAAATCCGGAATCGGAGTGCCTGTTTTCTGGGAGAGCAGCACCAGGAGCGAGACCATCTCTTGGTGATCGTAGGTTCCCACCGCCGTGTAGATCCCGCCGGAGGGGAGGTCGGCCTCCTCAAGAATTTCCTCCAGCAAGTCCACCGAAAAGGTCTGCTCCACCATTTCAATGAATTTCGTGAAGACGATCCCTTTCACGTGCGCAAATTGAGTCTTTCAACACGGAATGTCCAGTTTTTCTGGAAAACCGGCCGCTTCGATCTTCAAGGATACTTCGCAGGCAAAGCCCGCCCCTGCTGCGCACTCCGAACCGCCAAATCGAGAATGTGAATCGGGCGTCGCGACCACTCCGCCGTGATCACCAACGGTTCGCCATGCAGCAAATGATCCCGCACATTCTCATAATACCGATGAGTCTCATCCGGGGGATTTGGCAGGCGCGTGACGGACTTCGTCTGGCCATTGACCGTGTGGAGGTGGGAGTCGCCTCCTTCGAGCACCAGTGTGCCCTCAGTCCCGGTAATTTCCAGCCAGCCCTCCTTGGGTTTGGAATCCAGCTGACTCATCGCCAACGTCAGCCACTGCCCGCTCCCAAAGCGCACCACCGCAAAGGCCTCATCTTCGTTCGCATCCTCTTTCCACTTCGTCCGAGGTCCCCAAAAGCCACTGTAGCTAAACCCCGACACCTCGGTGACCGGAGCCTCGATCAGCTGCAGCGAATACTCCAACAAATGCACACCCCAATCGTAGAGAATGCCTCCGGAAATGCTCCGGCTGCTTCGCCACCAATCCCCCGGCTGGCCGTAACTCGCCATGTGACACTCGATGCGCACCACCTCGCCCACAACGCGCTTGTGCTTCACCAACTCCACGGCCTGCAAAATCCGGCCGTCCCAGTGCCGGTTGTGAAAGGTCGAAAGCATTACCCGAGCCCGCTTGGCTGCCGCGATCATGCGATCCACCTCCGCCGTGGTTATCGCCAGCGGTTTTTCCACCACCACATGGCGTCCGGCTCGCAGGCATTGCAAGGCCAAGGGTGCATGGGTGTTGTGCGGAGTGATGAGCACCACCAAATCCACGTCCGATCTGGTCAACATCGTTTCCAAGGAGGAGAACCGGGCGATTCCCGGGAAGTCCTGCTCGGCGACTTGCAGGCGCTGCGGATCCACCTCCGCCACCGCCACCGGGGTCATGCCCGCCTCCAACATCCACTGCAGATGTGCACGGCCCATATTGAAGGCCCCACCATACCCAACTACCCCAACTTTGATCTCCCCAACGCTGTGATACTTGTATTTTTTCATAAGACTAAACCGGCACCCGCAAAACGAAGTGTAGCGCCCGGGACGTGGCCTGGGTGACTCGAGGGAATCCATGAGTTTCACGCTCAAACTCGTCCCACTTAAACCCAGCGACTGAAGTTTTTCTCAAAACGTCGTGCCGATGAATCGTCCTGCCGCCCGGGAAAACCAGTGCCGGATCGCCCGGTAAGGGCTTCACTGCTACCCTGCGCCGTTTTGCCCGGCGCACGGTTGCCTCCGCCAAACCATACCTCCGGAGCAGATGGCAAACCGTTTTTTCACTCACTCCCAAGGCAGAGGCGAGGCGGCTTTTGTTGGTTCCTAACGCCGCGAGCGCATTTTGAATTTCCCGCTTCTCAACCTCCGCCGGCGGAAGAACTTCGTGGGTGCCGGAAGTGGAAAACGAGGCTGTCGTTGGAGCGGCTGCCGCTGCCGGATTCGAGAGCTGGCGGATCGCGGGAAGCAACAGCTCCGGGGTGATGAGATCGTTGTCGCCGCCGAGGGTAGCCGCGCGAAACATCGCGTGCTTGAGTTCCCGGATGTTGTCCGGCCAGTCGTATTCCAGGAGCAAGTCAAGTGCTTCGGGGGTCAGCGCGAGGTCCCGGGATTCGTCCATTTCGGAGAGTGCCGCTCGCAGGAAACCGCGGGCCAGTTCGGGAATATCGTGTCGGCGTTCTCGCAAGGGTGGAAGATGCGCTAGCAACACCCCGATCCGGAAAAACAAATCTTCGCGAAAGGTTTTTGCTGCGACCATTGCGGCCAGATCGCGATTCGTCGCCGCGATCAGGCGCACGTCCACCGTCAGCAGCTCCCTGCCCCCGACACGGTAAAAACTTCTCTCCGGCAGAAAGGTCAGCAGCTTGGGTTGCAAATCAACGGGCATGTCGCCGATTTCATCGAGAAACAACCTCCCGCCGTGCGCAAGTTCCACACGCCCGGGCTTTTGCGCCACCGCCCCGAAAAACGCCCCCCGCTCGTGCCCGAACAACTCGCTCCCGAGAAGGTCCCGCGGAAATGCCGCGCAGCTCAGCGAAACGAAGGAACCTCCGGCGCGCGGGCCCGCCTCGTGCATTTGACGGGCAAGCCGGCTTTTGCCGACTCCCGATTCGCCAGTGGTGAGCAGCGTGTGTTTGCTGCGGGCGATTCTAGCCAATGCCGCCTGCCGAGCGAGAGGACTCGCCGCGTCAGGGAGCGACAGTTTTTTTGGTGGCATTTTCCGCGTCCTGGATTGTTTGCAGATTCGTCAAAAATGTCGCCTCGTTCGGGAGATCCTTTATCAACGATTCCGTGAGCTGGCGAGCCGTGTGCCAATCTTTTTCCGCAAACGCCTTTTTGGAAAGATATATCCGCGCTTCGTCCGAGCGTTCTCCGAGTTCGCGGTAAATCGCCGTTAATTGCTCTGGTCGGTTCTCCAGCAAACAAAGGCGCGCTTCCAATTCTTTGCCCGGAACTGAATTCGCAAACTCCTGGTTTTGGAAAGGACTGCGCGGGCTGCCTCAGCCTCGCCGTGGTCCAAATGATACAAGCACAGCAAAAATGCTGCCCGATATCCCGCTTCTGGGTCGCCAAGCAATTCCTGCAAAATCGCGACTCCTTCCGGCCCCTGGTTTGCTTCCCATGTTGCCTCGGCCCTCAACAAACGAAGCGCAGAGGACTCTTTTTCTCCTTCGCTTGGTCGTCCAAGCAGCTCCGCAAAGCGGACTGGGTTTCCGGACAGTTGCGCCGATCGAGCTAGGGTAAATTTCGCCCATTCCTCATGCAGCGGGTCGTTTTCAGCCGGAGTTTTTGTGGCTTCCAGCAACACACTCGCCTCTGCGGCTTTGCCCTGCTCCAGCAGCGCCGAGGCCGCTTCCATACTGGCCTTGGCCCGTAGCCGCGTCGCTTCCCGATTCCAAAAAAACCAAGCCGCTTCGCAATGCAGAGCGGCTAGGATTGCTGCTGGGGACGATCCTTCGCATCCGCTCATCGAAGGGCTGGCTTCCACCGTCCCACTTAATTTTTTGCGGAAATACCGCACCGCCGCGCCAAGCAGCAGCAAAGTCAAAACCGTGTGAGGCTCGGGGTTGGCCGGCGCCGTGACGTTGGCCGCGCCAATTTCCACTGCAAAAACCACGTCTTTGTAGTCCCGAGCGCCCAGCCCAAGGCCTGCAGTGAGAGCAGCCCCGCCAGTCCACCCCAGAGAAAAATTCGGATCGTGAGGGCTTGCTAGCGAAATCCTTCTCCCTCCCGGCCGGACTCTCGTTTCCATGTTGTTACCGGCCGATGCAGCCAAAGAACGAACACCCCTGCCAGCACGTCGCCAGCCAAAAGGAGTCATTTCCTGGATTCTGCCCGCTTGTTGGCCATGCCATCCAGCAGGCGATCAAAACCAATACCATGCCCTCCATGGCTTGTCGCGGGGATGTCGGCCGTGGCCAGATTTTCGCAGAGCTTGCCTCGGGCAAAGTTTGTTGAGGGGATTTTTTCCGCCGTGCTCATGAAATGGTAACTCGAGTTGCGCGTCGAGATCAATGCGGAGCACTGGCGTGGAATAACGGCCCTCCCCGGAGAATCTTTCCCGGAAAAAAGTTGCACCGTCGGCGAAGACGTTTACTTACTCCTCTCGCTCAAAACGGGCCGACCTTTGCCGGATTGACCCCGACTGGAGGTTGACTCTCCGGTTGCGCTCCCAAGCTGAACCGCTAGTCTTGCTCTCAATGCGTCTATCACCACCCTGCTACCCTTCCCATCGGCGGGATTTTTTGCCTCGAATCGCCTCTCGCCGCTTGGGAAGACGGGCCGTGGTTTGCTGCTCGCCTTGGCAATGCGAATCGGCCAAACTGCCAAGAAGCGCCTCTTTGTGATTACCGCTTCGCCACTCAACCTTAACAACCCGACGGCTTCCCGATTTATCCCATGTCTGCTGCTCCTGATTTCACCATGACCAACCCTCTCCGCGAAGGGCTTTCCAGCCGCGCCATGGCCGAGCCCTGCTCGCTGGTCATCTTCGGTGCTACCGGCGATCTCACCCAACGCAAACTCATTCCGGCTCTCTACAATCTTGCGGCGGATTCCAACCTCCCTCCCTCCATGAACGTCATCGGCTTCGCCCGTCGGGAAAAATCGGATGAAACCTTCCGGCAGGAGCTCGAAGCCGCCACGGCGAAATTTTCCCGCCAGCCTCTTCACCCCACGCTCTGGGAAAACTTCTCCCACAACCTCTTCTACCACCGCAGCGAGTTTCACGAAGAATCAGGCTATCATGCTCTAGCTAAACGACTTGACGATCTTGATCTCACCCGTGGCACCGGTGGTCGCCGCCTGTTTTACCTCGCTGCCGCTCCAGAACAGTTCCCCATCATCCTGGAAAATCTCCGCCGCAGCGGCCTCAATCGGGCTCCTGCCGGGGGATGGGCACGCGTTATTGTTGAAAAACCCTTCGGCAAAGACCTCACGGGGGCCCGCACCCTCAATCGCTTGGTGGAGGAATCTTTTGCCGAGCAGGATACCTATCGGATTGACCACTACCTGGGTAAAGAAACAGCGCAAAACATTATGGTTCTGCGGTTTGCCAATGCGATTTTCGAGGGTATGTGGAATTCCCGCTACATTGACCACGTGCAAATTACCGCCAGCGAACCGCTGGGTGTGGAAGGTCGGGGCGGCTACTACGATACCTCCGGGGCCTTGCGCGATATGGTGCAGAATCACCTCCTGCAGCTCCTGTGCCTCACCGCCATGGAACCCCCCACGGACCTCTCCGCCGACGCGATTCGCGATGAGAAGGTGAAGGTTCTGCGCTCTCTCCGTCCACTGGTGGGAGAATCCGCCCGCCGCTGCGTGGTGCGTGCCCAATACGGTGCCGGTTCGATCAATGGTAAACGCGTTCCCGCCTATCGGGATGAACCCAATATCCCCCCGGATTCTACCACCGAAACTTACGTCGCCCTGGAAATCAATATAGATAACTGGCGCTGGGCCGGCGTGCCGTTTTTTGTCCGGGTGGGTAAACGCCTGCCCAAGCCGGCCACGGAGATTGCCGTGCATTTCAAGAGCGTTCCGCCGGTGCTTTTTCGCACGGGCAGCGGCTCCACCCAGGGACCGATGCAGATTGATGACAACGTGCTGGTGATTCGCATCCAGCCCGACGAGGGCATTTCGCTGCGCATGTGCGCCAAAAAACCTGGCTCCAGCGTGCGGATCGAGTCTGTGAAGATGGACTTCCATTACGGCACCTCCTTCGGCAAGGCCAGTCCCGAAGCCTACGAACGCCTCCTGCTCGACGCCATGTCCGGCGATGCCACCCTCTTCGCCCGCTGCGACGAGGTGGAAGAAGCCTGGAAATTCATTGATGCCATCCGCGCCGACTGGGACGGCAATGAAGACGGCCTGGCTTTCTACCCTGCTGGCACCTGGGGTCCCAGTGAAGCCGATGCCCTGCTGGCTCGGCACGGTGCTGCCTGGAGACGTCTCTAATGAACCTCGCCGTTTTTGCCAATGCCGGTCTGCCGGTGGAAATCGGGCGCATCGAACGCGAGCTCGGCCGCCTCTGGGAGGATAATGCGGAGACCAAAACCCGGGCCTCCCTGATGAACCTCGCCATCTACACGGAAGATCCTGCCCGCCTCCAAGCCAATCACGAACTCGTCGCCACCTTGGCCAGCGAACATGCCTGCCGCGCCTTGCTCATTCTCGGAGCTCCGGAGGACACCTCTTCCAGTGCCCAGGCCTGGATTGGGGCTCATTGCCATCTGGTCGGCCAAGGCACCCGCCAGATTTGTTCTGAACAAATCACCTTCTACCTCCCTGGTGAGTCCGCCGCCGCCCTCTCCAACCTGGTCTTTTCCCATCTCGACTCCGATCTGCCCCTCGTCTTTTGGTGGCAAGCCGATTTGGCCCCCTTCTTGGAGCAAAAAATTTGGCCCTGGGTGGACCGCCTGCTCTTTGATAGTGCCGAGTGGCCCTCCCCAGCCCGCTCTTTCCGCCGACTGCTCCAAGCCCAAGCGGAATTGACCCGCCAGACTACTGCCCGGCAAACCGTCCTCTGCGACCTCAATTGGGCCCGCCTTCTCGGCAGCCGGTTTGCCTTGGCAGCTCTTTTTGATCACCATGCGGCTCTGCAAGCTCTGCCCCACCTGCACCATGTGGTTCTCCACCATCCCCCGGGCGCCCGCACCGCAGCGCTGCTCTTTTTTGGTTGGATCGCTAGCCGCCTGGGGTGGACTCTTGCTCCCTTGCTCGATCGCCACGTGCTCGTAGATTCCCGCAGCACCCCGCCCGGCCGCGAAATCACCTTCCAGCTTGAGGAGGATCCCCAGCTCTCTCCAGATTTTCCTCTGGCCCGCTGTCTCCTCGTAGCTCCCGAAGCGAAAATGTCCCTCACCCGTTGCCCGACCACCCGATTTTACGAACTCGGAATCGCCACGCCGGATCACCCTCCCGTCCACCAAATGGTCCAAGCTGAGCCCGAAGATCTGGCCAACCTCGTCCTGGCCGAACTCGGCCGCGGCGGCACCCACCCGGGGCTCCACCAAGCCTTGCAAATCGTCCTGCCCCTGCTTTGAGTGATTTCACCTATCCCAAACCCTACGATGTGGCCGTCATCGGTGCCGGCCATGCAGGAGTCGAGGCGGCCCTGGCTGCCGCCCGCCTGGGCTGCTCCACCCTGCTGCTGACGCAAAACGCCGACACGATCGGCCAAATGTCCTGCAACCCCGCCATCGGGGGCCTCGCCAAAGGGCACATGGTGCGGGAAATTGATGCCCTGGGCGGCATCATGGCCGAAAACACCGACGCCACAGCCATCCAGTTCCGCTTGCTCAATGCGTCCAAAGGCCCCAGTGTGCGCGCTCCCCGCGCCCAGTGCGACAAAAAAGCCTACCAATTCCGCCTCAAAGCCATCCTGGAAAACACCCCCAACCTCGACTTGCGCCAAGGCCAAGTGGCGCGGCTGCTGGTCACCAACGACCAAGTCACCGGTTTGGAAACCACTCTCGCGCTGCGCTACCAAGCCCGGGCGGTCATTGTCACCACCGGTACCTTCCTGCGTGGTCTCCTGCATGTCGGTTTGCGCCAGCAAACGGGCGGTCGCATGGGAGATGGGGTTTCCACCTTCAGCGACTGCTTGCGCGAACTTGGCTTCACCGTGGAGCGTTTCAAAACTGGCACCCCTTGCCGCCTCCTGGCGCGCAGTATTGATTTCTCCTGCCTGGCCCGGCAGGACGGCGATTCGCCCCCGCCGGTCTTTTCCCATTGGCCCGAGCTCATTCAAAAAGGCCCCCACGAACTTTTCACCCTCAATCATTGGACGCAGGGAATGTTCCACGTGGAACAAATTCCCTGTTGGCTCACTGCGACCAACGAAAAAACCCACGAAATTATCCGGCAGAACCTCGATCAATCCCCGATGTATTGTGGGGTCATTCAAGGCGTGGGGCCGCGTTACTGCCCCTCAATCGAAGACAAAGTGGTGCGCTTCGCGGAGAAAACCTCCCATCCCATCTTTCTCGAGCCGGAGGGCCTGCACACCGGGGAATTCTACGTCAATGGCGTCTCCACCAGCCTGCCCTACAGCGTGCAGTTGGCCTTCCTGCGCTCGATCCGCGGTTTAGAGGCCTGCGAAATCCTCCGCCCGGGCTATGCGGTGGAGTATGATTACTGTCCGCCGACCCAGCTGCACCGCACCTTGGAGACCAAGCGCATCGCCGGACTCTACCTGGCCGGACAGATCAATGGCACCTCCGGTTACGAAGAAGCCGCCGCCCAAGGGCTTCTGGCAGGCATCAATGCCGCGCGTAAGCTCCGTGGCGAACCGGACTTTGTGCTTTCGCGCGCCGAGGCCTACATCGGGGTGCTGATTGATGATCTTGTCGTCCGCGGCACGCCGGAGCCCTACCGCATGTTCACCAGCCGAGCGGAATACCGCCTCCTCCTCCGCCAGGATACCGCCGACCTCCGCCTCTGCCCCCGCGCCCTCGCCGCCGGACTCCTCCCGCCCGAGAAGGCCTCCCGCTTTGCCGCCAAGCAAGCCGCGCTGGATGACCTGCGCGCCCGCCTGCGCCAGCTCCGTTATCAAGGACAGCCCCTCGTCTCTTGGCTACGGCGTCCGGATTTTTCCGTTCAGACCCTACCGGCAGAGCTTTTGGGGGATTTGCCGTTGGCGTGGTGGGAGCTTTTGCAGACCGATCTGCAATACGAAGGCTACATCCAGCGACAGGAGGAACAAATCCAACGCACCCGCAAGCTGGAAGACCGGCCCCTGCCTCCGGACCTCGACTACACTTCCATCCCCAGCCTCCGCGCCGAAGCCCGACAAAAGCTAAGCCAGATTCGTCCCGATACCCTCGGGCAAGCTGGACGTATCAGTGGGGTCACTCCGGCTGATATTTCCCTGCTCTCCATCTGGCTGACCAAGCTTCAACGGGAGAAAGCCTCCACCACAAGCGGTGAAACCTGACCTTCCCCCCGCAAGCCACTTGGCGCAAGCCTCAGCCTTTGCTATGCAGATCGGGTGATCCAGATCATTTTCAACGAAATCAGTGCGGCCGAGATGGCGCGGCTACCGAAGGAATTACAACTGGAGTTGCTGGCGGAGTTCCAGTTTCTTCCAGAAGGGGAAGGGGAATTGCCAGCCGAGCAATTTGGCCGGATCGAGCGTGAAGGTCGTGCTCTTCTGCGCTACCGGGCCCGAGAGTACCGGATTTATTTCGAGCGCCGAGGGGAGGGGATCTTGGTCCACCGGGTCCTACACAAAAACACCCTGCGCGATTTCCTCTTTCGCTCCAACCTGCCCATGACCGAAGAAGACGAGGCTCTCGGTCAAGCCGGGGGTTTCTGGAAGCTTATCGAGGAGGCCCAGGAGAAAACTTCCCGATGAGCCAAGATTTTTTCCCTGACGAAGCCGCTCGGCAGGGCGCTTTTCCCGTATCCCGGGAGCGCATTTTTCTTGCTCACGCCGGAGTCACTGCCCTTCCCCGGGTGGTCGCGGCGGCCATGCAAAATCAGATCGAGGCTGGTTGCTCGCACCATCAGGAGTTCGGCGAGGTTTTGCGCGAGGTGGGGCGCACCCGCAAGGTGGCCGCCGAGTGGATCGGAGCCGAACCGGGTGAGATCGCTCTGCTCGGGCCAACTTCCCTCGGGCTGAGCCTCTTTGCCAATGGAATCACTTGGCAGCCCGGTAATGAAGTCCTCATCTATGCGGAGGACTACCCGGCAAATGTTTATCCTTGGCTAAATTTACAACGCCAAGGCGTGGTGGTGCGGCAACTGACTTCCCCCACTCTGGGCCACCTTCCCGTGGAGCTTATTGCCCGGGCCCTGAGTCCCAAAACCCGCCTCGTGGCCCTGGCTTCGGCCCATTTCCTCACCGGCTGGCGGATTGATATCCCGGCCATTGCCGAGCTGCTGCAATCCCGGGGGGTTCTGTTCTCTCTCGATGCCATCCAGACCCTCGGGGCCTTTCCCACACCGGCTGCGGGCGTGGATTTTCTCAGTGCCGATGCCCACAAATGGATGCTCGGTCCCCTGGCCATTGGCATCGTCTTTGTGGCCCAACGCAATTTCGAGCTTTGCCGCCCCACCCTCCTCGGCGCCTGGAATGTCGAGTCCCCAGACTTCATTGCCCAGCCAGAAATCCGCTTCGTTCCCACGGCCCAACGCTACGAACCTGGTGTCCTGAATGTTCCTGGCATCCTGGGCATGAAGGCCGCTTTGGAATTGCTCCGCCACCATGATCCCAAGCTGGTCACCCAGCGCATCCTCGCCCTGCGCGATTACCTGCAATCCGCCCTGGCCGAACGCGGCTGGGAATTCGTCTCTCCCCCGGTGGACGAACCCTTGCGCGGCGGCATGGTCACCGGGTGCCCCCGGCAAAAACCACCCGAGAAAATCTTTGCTGCCCTCGAGCGCGCCGGAGTCGTGGCTTCGCTCCGGTCCAGCCGGGATGGACGCCGTTGGCTGCGCTTCAGCCCGCATTTTTACAATACTTTCGCCGAGCTCGACCACGTGCTGCAAGAAATCTCCCGCGCTGAGCAATCGGTGGCCTGAAGGCGACCCGCCCCGCTTGATGAATAACCTTGAGCTGGCCATCCAATTTTTCCTCCAACTGGCCGTCATCCTTGTCGTCTGCCGGGTCGTCGGTTGGATCGCCGGAAAGTTTGGCCAACCTCAGGTCGTCGGAGAAATGATCGCTGGCGTGGCCCTCGGGCCGTCCCTCTTCGGTCTTCTGTTTCCGGCGGCCCAAGGGTGGTTATTTCCTTGGGATCTATCTCAGGGAGAACGAGATACACAGAGCTATCTCTTTCCGGCCTCGCAACTTGGGCTGGCTCTCTACATGTTTGTTGTCGGCTTGGAGTTTCGCGTGGACCGCATGCGGGACAGCTTTGCCTGTTCGATGGCGGTGAGTGGGGCCGGGATGCTGGCACCCTTCCTTCTTGGAGCTGGCCTGGCTTGGTGGCTCTTGGAGCACACCGCGCTTTTCCCGGCCGGGATTTCCCAGTTTGAGGCCATGCTCTTTCTCGGGGCCTCGATGTGCATCACCGCTTTCCCCATGCTGGCGCGCATCATCCATTTCAAAGGTCTAGCCGGAAGTCGCATGGGCACCGTGGCCCTCGGAGCAGGCGCCATTGACGACGCGGCAGCTTGGGCGCTCCTGGCCCTGGTTTTGGCCAGTTTTGATGAAAATATCACTCGCGCGTTTTGGAATATCGGCGGCGGGCTGGGATACGTGCTCGTCACGTTGGGGATTTTGCGACCCGTTCTGCGCTGGTGGGCGCACCAGCCGACGCGCTTCGGGGGATGGTTGCACGAGGGGAGGCTCACCGAATCGGGTTTGGCCATGGCGCTGGCTCTCATGGCCTTGGGAGCGTGGTTCACCGACCTCATCGGCTTGCACGCGGTTTTTGGCGCCTTCGTCATGGGGGTTGCTCTGCCCCGGGGTCCCATCGCCGCTGGACTGATCGAGCGCATTCAACCCCTCACGGTGGCGCTGCTGCTCCCGCTTTTCTTCACCTATTCCGGGTTGAATACCAAGATCACCCTCCTGAATACTTGGACTCTGTGGATGATCGCTCTCGCGGTGCTCGTGGTGGCGATTCTTGGCAAAGGCGTTGCGTGCTGGGCTGCCGCCCGCGCCATGGGTCTCCCGCAGTGCGAAGCCCTGGGCATCGGCACCCTCATGAATGCCCGTGGCCTCATGGAACTCATCATCATCAACATCGGTCTTCAGCGCGGCATCATCTCCCCCGAGCTTTTTGCCACTCTGGTTATCATGGCCATCATCACCACCCTCATGGCCTCCCCGCTCTTTGACCGCATTTACCCCGCCGGTCAATCTCGCCCGTCTGGCGTTCCAGAACCTACCAAGTGAGGTTTTCTGCCTGCAGCGGGAAGAGCGGATCCAACAAGGCCACACCCTCATTCTGGCTCGGATAATCAACTAGTGAAGCCCATACTTGGCGCATGTGTTCGGGTATAAACTCCAGCCCATACATCTCGTAGAGCCCCTCAACCATTTCGCGAACTGTTGCCCCATCGAGTTGGTTCTCCGGCTCCGGACTAAACCGCACGATCAATTCCAGCGGGATCGGCTGCTCCCCACTGCGAGCGATGATTTCCGCCGGACGAAAATCCGGCTGCAAAAACCGCACCCGTCGCGGATCAATCTTGCGAAAACCTGCTTTCCCGTAAGCCCGCAGGCGCACCAAAGTAGCCTCGACCTGTCGGTTCGGAGCTTCCATTTCGCTGACGAGCGCGATGCGTTCTCCCGGGTGCTCGGGCGATAAGGTCTTCCCGGCCAGACGGGCCACCGCCATCGGCAACGCCCGCATCCAAGCCGCCAAGCCGCTGCGGCGCCAGCGCGGCAAAACCAGATTGTGCGAAAGATGCACCAGCACCCGCAAATGCTGGAAACGCGGCGAAGTAATGACGGTAAAGTCCCGCACCGCCGCCGGTTCGTCGCCGTGGCACACGAGGGCCATTTCATAGTGGGCGCGAAACCCATTTGCATTGACCGTTCCGCGCCGCCGCAAGCGCGTGGCGATGGTTTCCTGGGTTTCCATTTCGCCAGCGGGGTGGAATTGCTCCCAGAGTAAAGCAAAAGCCGCCGGAAAAAGCGGATCGTCGGCGGAGTTAATCCGATGGCAAACAAAGCCGCTCCAATCCAACCCCCGCGCCTTTCGATCTCCCGGGGCAAAATCCCCTTCCTCGACCCAGTCCAGAGATTCCATGCCCCACTACCAGCGCAAATCGCCTGTGAGCGCCCCCGGGAACAGCGGATGCAGCGGCTGGCCGCGCGCATTCTCCGGCGCTTCCGAGGCGACTTTTGTCGAAGCCACAAAATGTGCCGAGCCCGCCGCCAATTCCCAACCGCCCACCGGCTTGGTCCCAGAGCTCTCCCAGAGCCGCAGTGCGAGAGGCAATTGCACGGGTTGCCGCGGATGGAGCGCCGGATACAAGTTGCTGTGCCGATACCGCACCCCGGCCAGATAGGTGCCATCTTCGAGACGCCGCAAAACCACCCGTTTCCCATTCAGCAGCACCCGATACCGCCGCGCAAAAGCCCGGTTGGCGGAAAATTCCAGACGCCGCAGTGAGGAATCCACAAAGCGGCTGGTCGTGCCGCCCTCGTTGGGCACCTCGGCCAAGAGCGGCCAAGCCTCACGCGCCCGACGGATTTCGCAACGCGCCTCCCCGGCTTCCCATTGCCAGAGCAGCGGATATTTCCAGTCCCAAATCTCCCGATACACTTCCGCCGAAAAATCCAGCCCCTCTTGCCGCAAATCCCACAGCACTTCCAGTAGGTCCAGCCAGAGCCCATGCGGCAGAAAATAGCGATCATGCAAGGCCGACCCAAAAGCCACCAACTCTTCGCGCCAAGGGCGATGCCGCAAGCGCGCCAAGATTCCCAGCCAAAGCAAAGCCACGGCCGAACTCCACCGAGGAGAAGGCAGTGTCTCAATGGCCCGAAACTCAATCAGCCCTTGCAAGCCTGCTGGGTGATCCGGAGCGTAGAACTTATCGAGACTGATCTCCGCCCGATGCGTGTTACCGGCCACATCCACCAACAAATGCCGCAAGGTTTCCGCGATCAAATAAGGCGGTGTCGGCACGTCCCGGCGCCGTAAATCCCGCAGCGCGAAGTCCAGCTCCTCCACCGGGATTCCCGACTCATCTGGGCGGGGTGCTTGCGAGGAAGCCCCGACATAGTCTCCAGTGAAAAGATAGCTCAAGCTGGGATGCCGCTGCCAATAAGCCAAAATCCCCGCCAGCCACTCTGGGTGCTCATAAAATCCATTCGGCTTTCCGGGTGGCGCGCCAAAGACAAGGTGGTTACCCCCGCCAGTGCCTCCGGGAAACTCGCCCCGGTCTATCCGCCAAGTAACCAAACCCGCCCGCGTGGCCGCATGATCCAGCCGATCCAGCCAATCGGCATATTCTTTCCAAGTCGCACAGGGGGGAAGGTTCACCTCCAAAACCCCCGGATCCGAGGCGATCCCCAGCACTTCCCATCGCTCACTCAAATGCGGCGGTAGATACCCCTGATACCGCACCCCCGCCGCCGCCACGGGCAAAACCGATTGGCAAAGCTCCAGCAATTCCACGAATGGCTCTTCCAAAAGCGGTGGGAAAAAAATCCGCCACTCCGCGCCCTGTTGTTCGAGGGCCAGGGAACGTCGCGTCACCTCCGGTGGCAGCAGATGCAGCGGCAAGCGCAGTCCACCCGGACCCTCGGCACCCAGCAGCCGATATTGTGAAGGCTTCAATCCCCACTCCCGCGTTACCCACGAAGTTCCATCATGATCGAGCAGGACCGCCCAGACACGGTTGTGCGCATCGTGCGGGTCGGCAAAGCGCTCCCAGGGCAACCGCAGATTCAGCCCGCGGGAAAGAGCCCGGCGCAACGCCGCCAAGTCCGCTGCGGGATGCCGCCCAGCGGCACTCGGCCGCCGCCGATCTTTGGAATACAAAATCCGCAGCGCCCAGCGCGGGTTCGCTTCGCCGGGGTATTGTTTTCCCGGACAAAAAAAAGGCACTCCATCGGGCAGAAAATCCTCCACCAGCGCCCGCGCCATTTTCCAGGCATAATCGAGCTTTTCCGGTCCCACGGCGCTGTGATTCCATTCCGCCCCATAGGGTTGGTGGGGCACGAACGTCGGCTCACCGCCGAGGGTCAAGTGCACGCCATGCCGTAGCAAGAGCTTCTGCGCCTTGGCCGCGACTTCATCCATCCAGGGGCTCGGAGTCATTCGATTCTTTCCACCCGCAAGCAGGTTTTGAGCCGGGATGGGATGGTTTTATTGCCGAAGTAAGTTCCCACCACCGGCGAGACATCCGCCGCTTTGAACCCCACCGCCGTGGGGATGGCGTGGTGATCGGCAAAGACCCCATTCGTCGGATCCAGCCCTACCCAGCCAGCCCCTGGCAAATAGGCCTCCACCCAGGCATGCATCGCGCCCTCGGCCACATGCGGATGATCCATGATGTCCCCCTCCCAGAGGAATCCGCTGACCCAACGGGCCGCCACTCCATTCAATCGCAACAGCTCCACCAACAACGCCGCAAAATCCCGACACGAACCCCGCCCGCGACGGAAGGTCTCTTCGGCCGGGAACGCCTCGCCTTCATCCCGACGCTCATAGGCGACCGTCTCGTGCAGGTGGCGCAGCAACGTCACCAACGTTTCCACCGTTGGTCGCGACTCCCGCGTCCTCCAGGGTTCTCCGTGACACCAGTCTGCATTGCCACCACTCGGACGCAAGTAGGCTCCGAGGATCGCCACCTCGTCCGCCGTGTAGGCGATCGGCATCCGCAGTCCCCTCGCCTCCAGCAAAAAAGCAAAAGGGTTGCGTTCCGGCGTCTCCACCACGACTTCAAACCGCAGCGGCAGCACGTCGCTCACCACAGGAAAGAACAGTGAGGCGATCTCGTTGTCGAAAAGATCCCTCCGATAGGAAATCGTCGCGCTCGGCAAACTCGTGAAAGAAAACGTCCCCGAGCGCAACAAGTGGTCCGTGCGTGGGAAAATTCGCACCACATGCGGAGAGAGGGAAACCGCCTCTTCGTAGAGGTAGTCAGCCGAATAGCTTATGCGCAATTTCATCGTTTCTTCCCTTCTGGCAGGCGCTTCATGAGAACCTTTACTTTCATCGTTTGCGCGCCGGAGGTTTTGAAGGTCCCTTTCACCGGCGCAGCTTCGGAAAAGTCCCGCCCGTAGGCCACCGTCACATGCTGCTCCCCGCAGTAACAATGATTCGTCGGGTCCAGAGCGATCCATGAACCTCCAGGCAACAAGGCCTCCACCCAGGCATGCGTCGCCACCGAACCAACCAACGCCTTGCCCCCTTCGACCGGTGGATGCGTCTCAATATAGCCACACACGTAGCGACAGGGAATCCCCCCCGTCCGCAGGACACTCAACATCACATGCGCAAAATCCTGGCACACGCCGCGCCGTTCTTTCCAGACCTGTTCGAGAGGCGTTTCATTCGTCGTCGTGCCGGGCTCGTAGCGAAAGCCGCGGAAGATCGCCTCGTTCAATCCGCTCAAAGCCTCGCCTAAAGGCCGTTCTCCGCGGAGCCATTGCAAAGCCCACTCCCGTGCCACCCCACCCACCGGCACCGCCGCCGTCGGTTGCAGGTATTCATACACATCCGGCAGTAAAGACCGCAGCAACTGCCGGTAATCCGCCACCGGCACCGCCAAGAGATTCTCCGGCTTGGCCAGCGGTTGCGTCCGCACTTTGAGCTTGTTGCTAATGACCAGCTTCTCATGCCGCAACGTCATGGAGTAGAAGCTCGTCCGATTGCCAAAGTGGTCCAGGTAGTCCGAGAGTTCACTCGCGGGCACGATTTCCAAATGATGGTCGAGGATTATTTGTGCGGCTGTGCTGGGAGGCGTGAGCCGCATCTCGAGATAAGCCTCCGAGGCCGGCAGCGAATACCGATAATCCGTGCGATGGAGTATTTCGAAAATCATCTTTCCAACCCCCGCAAAAGCGGATGCGGCTCTTCCCGCATGTAGTTTTGGTGATTCAAAAACCCATCCGCCACCAGCTCGTGAATTTCCGAGATCCGCTCAAATAACTTCGCGCTGTGCTCGACCAGGAGCGGCTTCTGCTCACTGGTCTCCCCCGCCCGCCGAGGCGCCGCTGCCTCCGCGACCAAATAAGCCCAGTCCGTATGTTGCAGCGCGGCTCGCAAGGACTCGATCTCATGCAGGGTTTTGCGCACCGCCCGATTGTTCGCCAGATCCGTGTCACCCAGGAGTGTCACACATTGGTCTAGGCAATACCGCACCGACCTTGGCACCGCCGGATGCACCCAGAGCATCGCCAAGACATTCGGGGCTTCAATGCGACTTTGGTAAATCCTCCCGTAAGCATCCCGGCTGGTCAGCAAACGCAAAAATGCCGAGAGCCGAATCTCCAGTGCTTGGTCGCCCGGACGATTTCCCGGCGCGGTAAGGTGCTGCGTGATTGTGCACAGCGCATTCGCCGTGATCACCGCCCGCTCGATCATTTGCCCAAGCAAACAAAACTTCCAGCCCCCATCCAATACCATCGTCACCGCCGCCACCCCAAAAAACTGCGGCACCTTCCACTTCACCCAATCGGAAAGCCGCCGCGACACCTGCACCATTTTCTCCTCGCGCAAACGCGGCCGGAAGCGCGTCCGCAAAAACGGGGCCTGCAATTCCGACAAGACCACCGAGGCCTCCACGCTCAGCACATCGGATATCGAGCGCGCGTTGATGCAAGCCCGCTGCACCGAGGCTGCCACCGATCCGTTCTCCGCCGGATCCAACGCCAGGAAATACCGGCCGCGCGGGCTCGAGAGCGTCCGCCGCGTCACTTCCGTGCGATTTTCCAGCGGCGGTAACATTTGATTCCACACCGGCCGGTAGAGCTGCCGCTCCGTCGGGTTCAGCTCCTCGAGCTCCAGACTCTCGATCGTCGAAATCATCCCCGCCAGGCCCGCCGCCCGCTCCAGATACCGCCCCGCCCAATACGAACTCTCGGCCACGCGACTCGTCGTGAAATGCACCGGCGCCGCCCCCTCGCTCCGCGCCACCTCCACCTGCTCGGCGATCTGCTGCGCCTCCACACACTCCACCCACGTGTCTTTCGAGCCCCCTCGCAACTCCGACGCCACATACGGCGATTCCTCTGTGGTCACCCGCGTGAGGGCTCCGGGAAAGACCTCCCAGGCTCCCGAATGACGCCGCAGCGCAAACACGATATGATCTTGCCGCTGCCGCACCGGCCGACCCTCCGGAAAACACACCGTCTCGGCCTCGATCGGACTCTCCTGCGCCACGTAGGCCGAGAACCTCTGCGAGACCTCCTGCAAAATCCGCTTCCGCCTTGCCGCCGTCAACTCCTCCCCCGGCGGTGGCGTCAACACCCGCTCACCATACAACGGATGAATCGTGAACCGCTCCAAATTCGCCAACACATACTCCCGCTGGTCAATTTCCCCCAACCAATAAGTCTTCACCACCGGCAGCAGCATCCGCTCGTTGAGGTAGTATTTGATGATTTCCGCACTATACGGCAACAACGCCCGGTCATCCGCCACCTGCGAACCCAGACAATTCAAGATTTTTACCGTTCCCTGGCGCACACACTGCACCAAACCCGCCACTCCGAGCATCGAATCCCGCCGAAAGACCAACGGATCTATCCACGCATCCGCCAGCCGCGTGTAGATCACCTCCACCCGCTGCAATCCCGAGATGGTTTTCAAAAACACCCGATCCCGATGCACCAGCAAATCACTCCCCTGCACCACCGGGATCCCCATCCGCCGCCCGAGAAAGCTGTGTTCGGAAAAAGCCGCACTCCCCTGCCCCGGCGAGAGCAACACGACCGTGGGATCATCCGCCGGCGCATGCCCCCGCAGCGTTTCCAAAATGTCCGTCGGCACACTCACCAGCGGATGCACCGCATAGTTGCCGAATAACTCCGCCATCACCCGCGTCAGCGCCCGCCGATTTTGCATCATGTATCCAATGCCCGACGCATGGCTGAAGTAGTGATGCCGGATCGCCAACCTCCCATCGCCACGCCGCACCACCGCCGCCCCGCTCAAATGCAAAAATGCCTCCCCCGGACGCGGCAACCCCGCCGCCGGAGCTTCATAATACGGACTTCCCAGCGCCACCTGCACTGGCAGAATCCCATCGCGCAAAATCTGCCGCGGACCATACAGATCCCGCAACAAGAGCTCGAACGCCCGCAAACGCTGCCGCAGCCCCTCCGCCAGGCCATTCCACTCCACCTGCGCAAACACCTGCGGCAGCAAATCACAATCCCACGAAGCCACCTGTTTCCGGCCTTCCCGTTCCACCGCAAAGGTCACCCCCATCTCCCGCAGCGTCGCCTTCAGCCGATCGTCAAATTGCCGCAGGGCACTCTGACTCAACCCCCCGATCTGCGCCAACAGCGGACCATACACCTCCCGCGGCTCCCCCTCCGCGTTCAGCACTTCCTGGAATACGCCCGGCGGCGTCCCCGCCACCAATCCGCGCCAGCTCTTTTTGCTCTGCTCCTGCACGCGCAAACCCTTCGAAGGAAGCCCCTCCCAGGTCAAGCCTTTCAACGTAAAAGCACCGCCCTGTTACGTTCCCCGATTCCGCGTAGGAAAGGCCCGTCTTCTCACCGATCCAGCGGGCTGCGCGCACCGGCAACCCCTTTGCGATTGGCCACGTGGGTGTAGATCATCGTGGTCTCCACGCTGGAGTGCCCGAGCAGTTCCTGAATGGTGCGGATGTCGGTCCCGCCTTCGAGCAAATGCGTCGCAAAAGAATGTCGCAGCGTGTGCGGTTTCACCAATTTATCAATGGCGGCAAGCTTCGCCGCAGCTCTGACCGCCAATGCCACCGAACTCTCATGGACATGATGCCTTCGCACCAACCCTGGTGCCCTCGGGTCGGGAGCAAGGGACTTCGCCGGGAAAAACCAGAACCACTCCCAGCTCGTGGCTGCCGAGGGGAATTTCCGCGCGAGCGCCTCGGGCAACCAGACCCCTTCTACTCCCTCCCTCCGGTCTTTTTCCCACAGTGCCCGCACCCGTCCCTGGTGAAGCCGCAATTCCTCAACCGCCCGCTCGGGAAGCATCACCGTGCGGTCCTTATCCCCCTTACCCGCCACCACATGAATCTGCCCGCGCTCAAAGTCCACATCCTTGATCCGCAGCCGACAACATTCCAGCACGCGCAACCCACTTCCATACAGCAGCATGGCTATGTATCGGTGCGTTCCTTCCATCGCTTGCAAAAGACGGGTTGCTTCTCCCGTGGAAAGCACCACCGGCAACCTCCGTGAAGGCTTGGCCCGCACCGCATCCAGCCGGTTGTCTAACTCCTTCCCGATTGCGCCAAACAAAAATTGAATCGCCGACAGTGCCTGATTCTGAGTGGACGCCGAAACCCCGCTCTCCACGGCCAGCTTGGTCAAGAACACTGCCACTTGCTCCACAGACCACGCAGCGGAATCCTCTCCAGCAAAGCGGACAAACCGCTCCGCCCAGTCCATGTAAGAGCGTTCGGTGCGGATCGCGTAATGCCGGACACGTAATTCTTCGATCATCTTCTTGCGCCATCCACCTGCTTCAACCGCCCGCCGCCGCTCCATGACTGCCGTTTCCTCGTGGGAAACGCCGGATTCCAAATGCGGTCCGGTCTTCAACCGGAAGTCCGGCTGCCAAACCCTTCCGCCATCCGTTGTCTCCCTCCGCTCCAGTTTCCATCCACTCACTCCCCGAAAAAACACCGCCAGCGCTTCCCTAGCTTGCTCCACCCGATATGGATTCGCTTGCGAGCTGCGCAAATCCTCCAGATAGAGCCTGGCCAGCTCGCCCAATTCCAAGCGATCTGCGCCGTCCCCCTGACGCCGGCACCACCCCAGAAAATGATCGAGATGCACCGTGTTCCATGAAAGACGTTTTTCGTTTACACGCAACCCCGCTCCGGCATACAATCTCCGAATCCAATTCGGAACCTTTTTATCCCCGTTTCCTGCCGTCCCTTCATTCCCATCCTTTTCTGCCATGATTTCCGACCTTGTCATTCTCACTTCGATTAAACTCCAGAAAACCAAGAAAAACACTTTTTAGCAAGAGTTTTTTCTCCAGATTAAAATATCGTAAGTAAAAACTTTTGCTATACAACGTTCGGAAAAAATATGAGCTCTAAGCCAAAGTTTTCCCCCGGTAAGAATATCGCGGTCAAAGTGCCTGCGGATCAATTTGACGCGACTGTCCATTTTTACAGAGAGATTCTCGGCCTATCCCAGCTTCCAGGTGGGAGCGAGTCGAGTGTAGTCCTTGATTTTGACGGGAAGCGCTTGTGGATTGATCGAGTTGCTACTTTGAGCCAAGCCGAGGTCTGGCTTGAGATATCCAGCCCATCGAAGGAAGAAGCTGCAAAGTATCTTTCAGCATATGGCATAGTGAGATGCGACGAGATTGAACCACTGCCTTTGGAGCTTAATAGCTTTTGGATCAAGAGTCCTTCAAGTATTGTTCATCTCGTTTCACAGTCATGAAATCCCCTATTCCCGTTCTACGCTCTTTCGATGAAGCAAAGGCGAAGGAGTTCTATATTGACTTTCTCGGATTCAAGATCGATTGGGAGCATCGATTCGGAGAAGGCATGCCTCTTTACATGCAGGTGTCCCGAGGCGACTGCATATTGCATATATCAGAGCATCATGGAGATTGCTCGCCCGGAACCAGAATCCGCATCGAGATGCCCGACCTTGATAACTACTTAGATGCACTGCGTTCCTCTTCTTATCGCTACTGCAAGCCCGGTAAGCCGGAAAGACAGCCTTGGGGTCTTCGAGAAAGTGATCTACCTGATCCTTTCGGAAATCGCATTACTCTCTACTCAGAATAAGAAAATCCGAACAATGCGATCCACCGAATGGCTACCCGCGTCACGCTTCCTGTGAGTCGCTTCGCTCCTATCCAGGAATCGCGCCACGGGCAGCCATCGGTGATCGCGGACGTTCGGAAAATAATAAAACCCCCTCTTGACGCTCTTTTTGGTATGGATATTCT
>CAZQRL010000006.1:0-171721 GCA_964595865.1 uncultured Chthoniobacteraceae bacterium | reverse complement strand
GAAACAAACCGCAGAACTCTAGTTTTGAAATGTCCCACTTTCGGGGTCAGGTCAGCTGGGTCGGATTGATGGGTATTTTCTGCCGCCGGGCGCACATCTCCATAAACATCCCCGCCGAAGCTAAAGGCATCGGTCCGGGCCAGCAGGTCGATCTTAAAGACCAAGCCATGGTGAGATGCGATCCGTTGAGGGGAGGCGATCCGGGTAAAAAAGTAATTCGCCCCGCCACTCACCTGGTCGGCCACCGTAGACCAGCCGGAAGTGATGGGCACTCCGATCCGCAGCCGTTCGAGAGTCGGCGTCACTTGCCCTCCCCCATTCAAAACCGAGTTCACAAAATCCGGGAGGTTGCCGCTCACCTGGTGAATGAGCCCCCACCCAGAAAGCTCGGTGCGAATCCGTTCCGCCGGGAGGTCAAAGCGTTCCCAGACCTTCCAGCCATCTCCCCAGGAGTTCGCCCGCCCCTCGGGGCGGTAATTTGGATCCGCGTCCACATCGATCTTGAGGTTCTTTTTCACCCACGCCTTCACCTTGGCCACCTTCTCCGTATCTGGTTCCTCCGATTCCATGATCTTTTCCCAGGCACCGCCGGGTTTGGCAAAGTTTAGGTTTTTCCGGAGGTAGAGCAGCTCTTTGGTCGCCGGAGGGGTCGGCCCGGCGTCGATCCCAACCTTCTTGAGAGCATCCAGCGCACTCTGGATGCGCTCCGGCGTGGCCTCGCCCTTGATGCGGATTTGGGTTACTCCCCGGTGAGCGTAATCTACCGACCGCTCCCAGGGAGCGAGAGTGATCTCCACATCCCCGATCCGGATTTGATAAGCCCCTTGCACTCGCTTGACCGTCTCTCCCGCGATTTGGGCGTGACCCCGATCCAGCTTCTTGCCCTCATAGACCATTTCGGTGAGCTGGGCGTCGATCTCCTCCACCGTCGTCGCCAGAGGAGTCTCCTTGGGTTGAGCGAGATATTGAGCGTGCTGGGCCGTCTTGCCTTTGGCGGCCATGGCTTGGCGAATATCAGCGATGGCGGCCTCGTAGGCTTTTTTCATCGCCTTCTCATCCGCCGTCTTCGGCTTCCACTGCTCGAGATCCTTCACCATGGTCTCAAACTCTGCCACCTTTGCCGCGTTATACTTCCCATCCGTGGCGTGGTAATTCACGTTGCCGAGCGTCGCCTTGAGGGTTGGCCAGTATTTATCGGTCGGCAGTGGAGCCGGGCCGGTAGAAGGCGCGGGCTTGGCCGCCGCAAGGATCGCGCCGATTTTCGCCTGGAGAGCTCCATAGCCTGCTTGGGTGAGCCGCAGTTTGGCCCGAGTCAGCAACTGCCCAGCCGGATCCCGCTCCTGCCAGAAGAGAATGCTGTGATCTTCGATCATCTCTTTATCCCCCAAGAACGTCCGGCCCAAGACACGACTCCCGACCACATCCTTGGCAAACTGGGGCGTGATCTCCCCGGGAGGAGCTAGCCGCATTTCCAGAGCATTCAGCCGGGCCGCCATCACCGCGCGAGCTCCCTGCGGAGTCGCCGCAAGGAGATTCTCCCGTTCCGCCACTACCTGCCGGATCTGGCCGAGGATTTCCCCAGGCGTGATCCCGGCGAAGATGCGAGCCGTCACCGCGTTGCGATTCGGATCCCGCAGCGTGTCGAGCTCTGCCACGGTTCCATTCCATTCCAGATCCGTCTTCGTCCCGCCCTGGGCGCGAAAGCGCAGGCTCCCGCCATTATCGATTCGCCAAGGCAAACCCTCGCCATCGATCAGAATGTTATCCAGATTCAGACCCGCCACATCCCAGTTACCCAAAAGCGCATCAGCCACAAAGTCCGCCCGGAGACGCGTAAAGATTTCCTCCTGCCGGGCCGGATTCGCCCGCAGAAACTCGCCCAAGGTTTTTCCCTGGATAAATTGCGCCACCTTCACCGGGCCGGTCGGAGTGTTAATTAGAGTCGCCTCGGGCACGGCCACCCCGAGGAGCCGGTAAAGCGCATCCGCCGCAAACTCCTCCTGGATGTGCTCCGCGCTATTTCCCCGCTTTACCACCCATTGGCGGCCATCATTGCCCTCATACAACTCCGCCCCGGTCGAGCCCCCGAGTTTCCGGACCAATTTCAATCCATCCAAGCTCTTGGGCAGACCCTCCGGCGCTGGCAGGGTCTTTTCCAACCACTGCCAGACCGTGCGATTCGGCGACACCTTCGTCCTGCGCGCCCATTCTTCAAACTTCGCAAAAGTCTCCACATCATATCGCTCCCGCAACCCGGCCAACGGGATCCGCAAATCCGCCGGGCTCCACTCAAACCCACCGGGTTGTCCCCGCTCGCTTGGCGTGCGGAGATCATAGATTTGGTTTGGACCAGAGACCAACCGCCCTTCCTCCTCGATCTGGCGCAGAGCTGCCCCTTCCATCACCCGGCGTTCTTCGAGAGGTTTATCGGTCTCCTCGGCCCGGATTTCCTCGACATCCTCTTCCATCATCGGAATCACCTGGCATCGGCAACCCCATTCCCATGGCGGGTAATGCTTCTCCCAGAATTTCGAGCCCGCCGGGAGCACCTTGCCATTGAGAGCCGCGTGTGTGTCCCGCACCTTCTCATCCCCCATACTACGATACATCCAATAAGGCATCACATCCCGCTGGGCATCCATTACCTGGTAGGCCGCTGCACTGTAAGCCTGGAGAAACTAGGGGACAGGCTGTAAAATGTTATCGCATCCACTTTTGCAACGTCTTGGGCAATTTCCTCAGGTCTTCTTCTTTTCCTTTTAACCGCCAGAGATGTTGCCTGACGTTGGCCGCACTCTTCATCTGCAGTCTTTGATTTATCCACTCCATATTCACTATGCTGGCTCGGGCAATCCGGCTGGCAATGGTGATCTTGCGCAAGTCACCTCCGGGCAACTCCGGCAGGTCGCTTTCTTTCAAGCCCGCGATTCGGAGTCCTTCGGCCAATAACCGCTCGGCTTCCACTTGAACGTGGGCTTTGTGCTCTTGGCTTTGTCGCTAGCCCCAATGCCGGTCCTTTTTGCTGAGACTTTTTCCGATCTGGAGCTCTTTCTCGGAAAAGGCCTGGCTGCCCCAATACCAACCTCTGCGCAAGTGACTACACCTTGCATCCATTTCTTCAGGCAGCAAGGGGGATTCCCGCACGTTCCATGCCTTCCCCCAACATTCGTTGGTCCAATCGTTCAACAAACTTTCTGCGACCAGCGACGGAATCCGGGAATCCAAAAGCGGCTAATCCATCCTTGGCGGCCAGCCACTTCGCTCGGCGACCGGGAGGTAGTGCGTAGCCACCGGCCACGCTGCTCCACAGGTAGTCCAAAATCCCCATCGGTTTTCGTTTTCCGCTTCGCAGAAGCCCCGCCCGGGCCGGGTTGAGATGAATGGAATCCATCAAGGTCTCGTAGTCATAACCCGATCCCTCCACCAAAACCGATTCAGCGATCTCCAGACAAACGCCCCCACAATCCATGGCGCACGTTGAAACGACGCGTGTAGGTGTTTTGCAGCCACTTCCTCCCCTGGACCAAGTTGGGTTCCGGGGTTTCCAGCAGCAGGTGGTAGTGTTTGGTCAGCAAGACCCAGGCGTGAACGCGCCATCCAGTCTTCGCACAAGTCTCAGCCAGCACCTGAAGAAAAAACTTCCAATCACTCTCATCGCAATAAATCGCTTCCCGACGGTTCCCTCGCGCCATCACGTGATAAAAGGCTCCCGGGAACTCGATCCGGATGCTTCTGGCCATATTGCTACTCATGATTTTTCATGAACGAGTTGGTCAAAAGTAACATTTTACAGCCTGACCCCTAGTTTCACGCGCCACCTCTGGCCAGTTAAAGTCCGTAAGTCTCTGAATCACAGAGAGAAACCGGCGTTTATCACCATTTTGTCACACCAAGAAAAAAGCCACTCGGAGTCTGAGCGGCTGTCGTCTTCGTAGGTGGTTTGTTTTTGTGACTTAGAAGTGGTAGCGGGGGCTGGATTTGAACCAGCGACCTTCAGGTTATGAGCCTGACGAGCTACCGGGCTGCTCTACCCCGCGGTAAATGGGATTTTTCTTAAGCCACAATCCCCCCGCTTGCTGCAAGAAGAATTTTACGGAGGGGGGAATTTTTGCCAGTGGGGTGGTTGTGGCATCTTTCGGGCGGGGGGCAGGCGAGGGTTTTGCATTGCAGTTCGCGTTTTGTTCTCAGAGGGTGGGGGGAATGGAATCTGACGAATTGGAGATCACCATTTTGATGCCGTGTTTGAATGAGGCGGAGACTTTGGTTGGCTGTATTGAGGCAGCCAGGGCGGGTTTGCGGGCTATTGGGTTGGAAGATCAGGCGGAGATTGTGATCGCGGATAATGGGAGCACGGATGGTTCGCAAAGGCTGGCTCAGGAAGCTGGGGCGCGAGTGGTGGAGGTGCCGCGGCGGGGCTATGGGAGTGCGCTGCGGGCGGGCATGGAAGCGGCGCGGGGAAAATACATCATTTTTGCCGATGCGGATCTGAGCTACGATTTTTCCAAGCTGGAGCCGTTTTTGCGGGAGTTGCGCGCCGGGGCCGATTTGGTGATGGGGTGTCGCATGCCGGCCGGAGGGGGGACGATTCTTCCAGGAGCGATGCCATGGAAGCATCGCTGGTTGGGGAATCCGGTGCTGACCACCATTGGTCGGATCTTGTTTCGCTGTCCGAGTCATGATTTCCACTGTGGGATGCGAGGGGTGCGACGGGAGGTGGTGCCGGAATTGGACTTGCGGACTCCGGGAATGGAGTTCGCTTCGGAAATGGTCATCAAGGCCTCCTTGCAGGGAAAACAGATCCGCGAAGTGCCGATCACTTTGCATCCAGATGGGCGTTCGCGACCGCCGCATCTGCGCAGTTGGCGGGATGGGTGGCGGCATCTGCGCTTCATGCTGCTTTTTTCTCCCCGGTGGTTGCTGTTTTACCCGGGATTGTTGGCCATGGTGATCGGGGGCGCTGCGTTTCTCGCGCTCTGGGCAGGGCCTGTGGAAATCGGTCGGGTGACTTTTGATCTCAACACGCTGGAAATCTCGGGGTTGGTTTTTCTCTTTGGCTACCAAATGGTCCTGTTGGCCTGCTTTGCGCGCATTTTCTCACACACGCGGGGCTTATTGCCGCCGAGCCAGAAGCTGGAAAGGGCGTTTTCGGTCTTTACCTTGGAGCGCGGGCTCATCAGCGGGGGAATCGTCTTGTTGATGGGCTTAGCGCTATTGGTGACGAAGGCGATGGGGTGGGCGGCCACGGGCTTTGGCGATCTGGATCCTTTTGAAGCGACACGCACAGTGATCGTGGGGCGGACTCTGGCTTCCCTCGGGGGGCAGACCATTCTTTTTAGTCTCATTTTTAGCTATTTGGGATTGGAGAATCCGTCGTAGGATGGTGCGGAGAATAATCCGGAAAAGGAGCACATGGCGGCCCGGGATGCCTGGGTCGAGGACTGTGGCCAATGGGGGACATTTTTGAGTGATCGGCAATGGGGCGCGGTGCGGGAGGATTATTCCCCGGATGGGGATGCGTAGAACTTTTTTCCGCATGAGCATGCCCGCTCGCGGTTGTATCGCTGGGGCCGAATAGGAGCTGATTGAAACGGGGGTTTTCGCTGAGGACTGATTTTTTTGCCATCTGGGGGGAGTATGCCACGGCCGGGCTGGGCGATTTCCGCATCGGGCTGCGTGCGGTGCACCGTGGTCCGGAAAAGGCTCCGTTGTGGATCTTGCCGACGCTGTGGTTTCGCAACATGTGGTCCTGGGGAGAAGAAGGGGCAACCCGACCGGAGACGCATTTGGGGGCGCCGGGGCAGGTGGTGGTGGCGTATCCCTGGGAGCTGCCGGAGAGGCACTTCTATGCTCTTGATGCCAAGCAGTAGCTTTTCACGGAGAATGAAACCAACCAAGCGCGGTTGTTTGGCAAGCCAAAGCAGCACGCCCACGTGAAAGATGCTTTCCATCATTACACCACTCGCGTCGTGCACGAGGCGGTGAACTCGTTGCCGTATGGCACAAAAGCGGCGGCGGTGTATTATCGGGAGTTGCAGCCGGGGGAAGAATGGGAAGTGCGTTTGCGCCTGTGCCGGGAACCGGTGGAGGATCCGTGCGGAGCGGGACATGCGGAGGTTTTCCACAACCGGGAGGCGGAGGCAGAGCAATACTACACCGAGTTGGCACCAGTTTTGTCGGGTGAGGAGGCGGGGATTTTTCGCCGGGCGCGGGCGGGCCTCCTGTGGTGCAAAAAGTTTTGTTTCTATTCGGTGATTGATCCTAAATCCCGCATTTGAGATGTCACGATGAAGGGTCGGCGAGCCGTTTTGGCGGGCTGCTCAGCCCAGGCCGCTAAAATGCCCCGGCAGCTGCGGGAAGCCGAAGGACCGCAACGGTAAGGAGCTTGTGCGGGAAAATTCTGCCATCGGGAGATTGGGGCAGGGTTGTTTTTCGTGGGCTTTTTCCGGTTCGCGGAACCCCATATTTGGGGTCCGAGGGGAGTCTGTATGGACCCTGATTTGTCTGATCAAAACGGCTAAATCGCACGGCGGGAAGCTTTTTTGCTTTTCGGAGGGAGTGGTGTAAAAACCACAACATCTTGTGGGGGCATGGAAAAATCTCCACAAGATGCGCGAAAATTTATTGACCCGGCTGCACCCAACCCAATAGTTCTGACGTTACTTTGCCGGAATTGCCTTCGGGAGGAAAAAGCCCCCAGTTTGGGAGCTGCATCCAAGCCGAGAACCCGGTAAAAAGTTCCCCCGAGAGACTTCCGTTTTAAAAAAACCACCACGCAACCTAAAATCCTACTATGGCAACTACGACCATCCAACTAGGCGACAAAACCTTCATCCTCGATCGGGGTAAAGCCGAGGAGGCATTTGCGGCCAAACGAGTTATCAACGGCCGGGACACGATGTTTTTCAACATCCTGCCGCTGAAATACCAGTGGGCTTACGACCTCTACAAGACCATGAAGACCAACCACTGGGAGCCGGAAGATATCCCGATGCAGCGGGATTGCGAGCAGTGGCGGGATGCTTCTATTCCCGACATTGAGCGCTGGATCATCAAAATGGGTATCGGCTATTTCTCGGCAGCTGAGGGAATCGTCGGGGACAACATCATTCACGTGGTACGCGAGTTGGTCACGGCGCCGGAGATCAAGCTGGTGCTTGGTCGGCACGCCCACGAGGAAAACATCCACGCGGACTCTTTGGTTTACATGATCAGTTCTCTGGGGATCAATCCGCACGAGTGCGAAGCCATGTTTGAGGATGTAGAGACCATCAAGAAGAAAACGGACTTTGTTGTCTCGAACAGCCGGGCTCTGCGTCGGCACGATTTGGACCTCACGAAAACCAGCGACAAGCAGGCCTTGGCCAAGAACATCTTCGTCTTCGGACAGTGCATGGAAGGCACCCAATTCTACGGTCTCTTTGGCATGGTCTTGGCCCTCTATCGGCAAAACAAATTCCGCGGGATTGGGGAAATGTTCCGCTACACCTTGCGCGATGAGTCCAATCACATCGAACTCTTCCGCAATTTGTTCATGGATCTCATTGAAGAGAACCCGGACATTTGGACCGAGGAGTTTCGGGCAGACCTACGGCAAACGATGGCGGAAGCCGTACGTTTGGAAAAAGAATTCATCCGCGATTGTCTCCCCGTTGCGGCGGTGGGGCTCACGGTAGAGGAATTCCTCACCTACATTGATTACATCGGCGATCGGCGCCTCGACGGCGTGGGCTTGGAACCCCTCAATGGTCCGATTGTCAACCCGCTCCCGTGGTTGGCGGAGATGATGGACATCAAGAAAGAGCAGAACTTCTTCGAAGGCCGCGTCACCGAATACCAAAAAGCCTCAGCGCTTGGCCAAGTAGATGACGACGAGCTCTGAGTCTGAGCCGCGATGTCCAGCAATCCCTGAACCACTCCCACCAGAACCCAGGTGCCCTGCACCGCAACCCGCCTAATCCAATGCTGCAACCTATCCGCTACGAAGAAGACCTAGCCCTCAAGCGTCTCGTCACCACACCGCCGGAGCAAAAGCCCCGCTACACCTGGCATGAGGCCCTGCCAGAGATCACCGGAGCTCCTTTGCCGGTGCTCGGGGAGGAGGTCTTGGTTACCTCGGGCCGCGAGGAGCGGCATTTCAATCTTGCGGATGTGGCGGATGAGGTGGGACAAGCGCTCACCGATCTGCTTCTTTCCCGCGAGGAGAAGGATATTTTCAACGAGCGCAACCGCGGCTTCGTGGCCAACGTGGCCCATTCCGTGGCCACCATGCTGCTGGAGCAGGTTCGAGATGGCCGCACCCTCAAGCTCTCCGAAAACGACCTTTCCCTCCTCATTGAAAAAGCCCTCATTGAAAACGACGCCCACGATGTGGCTAAGAGCCTCGTTTTTGCCCGTTCGGTGAAGAACGGCACTCTCGAGGTCGCGGAGACCAATCTCGAACCGATCACTGTGCGTCTCATTCGTCGCAACGGATCAGTGGTGCCTTGGAACCCGGCGAAAATCGAAATCGCCTGCCGCAAGGCATTCCTTTCGGTGAAAGCCGATCCGGAAGCTGCGACCGACATTGCCCAGGCCGTGACCGATCGCATGCGCCGCGAAGGGCATGCTTTCGTGCACATCGAAGACGTGCAGGATTTCGTGCAGGAAGAGCTCATGCGGCAGGGGCACTTCAAGGCGGCCGAGAGCTACATTCTTTACCGGGCCCACCGCTCGCGGTTGCGTGAAGAGGAAGCCGCCACCCCAGCAGGGACCGCAGAGCAGGATTCGCTCGTCGTGGTGCAACGCCGTTCTGGTGAGAACACCTTCTGGGACGGTTCGGAGCTGAAAAAACGCATCCAGTTCGCCTCGATCGGCTTGGATTTATGTCTAAACCAGCACGAGATCGAGCGCGAACTGCGTCGTTCTATCGGTGCGGAAATGACCGAGGATGGCCTGAAAAACACCATCATTCTAAACGCCAAGGCTCTGATCGAGCGGGATGCAGACTTCGCCAAATTCGCCGGGCGGATTCTTCTCTCCTATATCTACGAGGAAGTGTTGGACTGGCAAATTTCCCGGGACGGGATCGAAGGGTTGAAAACCGCGCACCGCACGGCTTTCAAGGGCTACTTGCGCCACGGCGTGGCCATTGAGCGCCTGTCTCCGAAACTCTTGGCTTTCGATTTGGACAAAATTTCCGAGGCTCTCGACCCTTCCGCAGATCTGGATTTTGACTACCTCGGGATCCAGACCCTCTATGACCGCTACCTCATCGTGGATAAAACAAATCCTCGGCAGGCGCGACGAATTGAAACTCCACAGTTTTTCTGGATGCGGGTGGCGCTGGGGCTGTTCGTTGAGGAACCGGCCAATCGAGAAGAATGGGCCATTCGCCTCTACAACCTTTACAAGAGCCGGCGTTTCTGTTCTTCCACGCCCACGCTTTTCAACTCCGGCACGCCCCACAGCCAGCTCTCCTCCTGCTATCTTTACAAGGTGGACGACTCCATCGAGTCCATCATGACCCGCGGGATTGCTGAGAACGCCTATCTTTCCAAATGGGCCGGCGGTCTCGGAGGTTCCTGGACTTCCGTGCGGGGCACCGGGAGCTACATCAAAGGCACCAATGGCGAGTCGCAAGGGGTGATTCCTTTTCTCAAGCTGCACAATGACCAGCTCGTGGCCGTGAACCAAGGCGGGAAGCGCCGTGGCTCCGGCTGTGCCTACTTGGAAACCTGGCATAACGACATCGAAGACTTTCTGGAACTGCGGAAAAATGTCGGGGACGAACGCCGTCGCACCCACGACATGAACACCGCCAACTGGATTCCGGATTTGTTCATGAAGCGTATGGAGGCCCGGCAAAACTGGACTCTCTTCCGCTCGAACGAAGTTCCCGATCTGCACGAAACCTACGGCAAGAAATTCGAGGAGCGCTACACCCACTACGAAGCTCTGGCTGCCGAGGGCAAAATCTATGGCCGCACGCTGCCGGCGATTGATCTCTGGAAGGCGATGCTGAAAATGATTTTCGAGACCGGGCATCCGTGGATCACATTCAAAGATCCCTGCAATCTGCGTTCTCCGCAGGACCACACCGGGGTTATTCATTCGAGCAATCTTTGCACCGAGATTACTCTGAATACGTCTGAAGACGAAACAGCGGTCTGCAATCTGGGTTCGGTGGTTCTTGACACCCACGTCAAAGAGGACGGCACGCTAGACCTTGAGATGTTGCGCGAAACGATCGAAGTAGCCGTGCGCGCTCTCGACAATGTTATTGATATCAATTTCTACCCGACGGAGGCGGCCAAGCGGAGTAACCTCCGCCATCGTCCCATCGGTCTCGGCGTGATGGGACTGCAAAATGCGCTTTTCAAGAAAGGCCTCAGCTTCGCGTCGCCAGAAGCCGTGGAGTTCAACGACGAGTTCATGGAAGCGATCGCCTATTTTGCCTATTCGGCTTCCAGCGATCTCGCAGCCGAGCGTGGAATCTATAGCACCTACCATGGTTCCAAATGGGATCGCGGTTTGCTCCCGCAAGACACCATAGACCTTTTGGAACGCGAGCGCGGAGTTACCGTCGAAGTGCCGCGCGGAGGCAAATTAGATTGGACTCCGGTGCGGGAAAAAATTCGCCGTCAAGGCATGCGGAACTCCAACGTGCTGGCCATTGCCCCCACGGCCACGATTTCCAATATCATGGGCACCACGCCCTGCATCGAACCGAATTACAAAAATCTCTACGTGAAGAGTAATCTCAGCGGGGAATTTATTGTGCTCAACAACGCCTTGGTCCGCGACCTCAAAGCCATAGGGCTTTGGAGTCAGGAAATGGTGGATCAGCTCAAATACTTCGATGGCGAACTCAAGGACATCGAGTCCATTCCTGCGGAGCTCAAGCACCGACACCGCACCGTCTTCTCGATTGATTACAACTTCATCGTCCAAGCAGCTGCCCGACGTCAAAAATGGATTGATCAATCCCAGTCGGTGAATCTTTTCTTGGCGGCACCGGACTTCAAGACCCTCAGCCACATGTATCGGGCAGCCTGGCGTCAAGGCCTGAAAACCACCTACTATCTCCGCACCTTGGGAGCCTCAAACATCGAAAAAGCCACGGTGGCAGTTGCCAAGGACAAGCGCGGTCTGGTCGGAGCGGCGGTGCCTTCTACCAACCGCGAATATACCGAGGAGGAAAAGCTCGCCTGCTCGCTGGAGGCCCGGCGCAACGGGGAAGAATGTGAAGCCTGCCAGTGAACAAGAGCCTGAGACAGCGTGGACCGAATTCAAAAAACTGTGGGGTAATTCAAAGCAACTTGCTGACAAGTAAGATCAACTAAACTCAGCCCCTCATCACTCGGTCAGTTCTGACCTTTCCGTTCACTCTGTTTCCTTAAGGACTTTAATCCGCGTTCTTTTGCGATGGTTCTCGAAATCGTCCAATACGGTCATCCCAGCCTGCGCACCAAGGGGCGCAAGGTGGAGGCCGTCAATGAAAAGATTCTCACTCTGATCCAGGACATGATTGAGACCATGCACGCTGCGGATGGCGTGGGCTTGGCGGCCCAGCAGATTGGGCGGCCTCTGCAACTTTGCGTGCTGGATGTTCGGGATGTGGCTGACCGCCCGAGCCGCATGTGGATCGAGGGCCAAGAAACCGATCCCGCCGATCACATGCCGATGGTTTTACTCAATCCGGAGATCGAGCTGCTGGGTTCTCCGGATACCGGGGTGGAGGGTTGTCTCAGCTTCCCTGGACTCACCGCCGATGTCACCCGGCCCGCTCGGGTGCGGGTGCGTGCTTGCAACGAAAAAAACCAACCCGTGACCTTTGAAGCGGAAGGGTTACTTTCCCGAGCGATTCAACACGAGGTAGATCACTTGCAAGGCATCCTCTTCATTGATCGCCTCTCGCCTAACGAGAAACGCCGTATCGAACCCGGTTTGCGCAAGTTTATCGCCACCAATCAACGGCATTGAGCCTTGGAAGAGCTACGAATTCCCTTGCGGGCAAGGAATTGTGACGAGAATGTCACAGTTGCAACCATTTCTTTTCCATCCCGGCATCGTTATTGCTTTGTCATTACCAAAGTGCCGTTTATGAGCTCCTCAATCAACCGATCCTCCACCGTAGGACCAAACCGTGGCTGCTCCGCTTTTTCCCTCATTGAAGTCTTGGTGGTGATGGGCCTCATCGCCGTTTTGGTGGCTCTGATGGCTCCGGCAATTTCCGGTTTTTCCAGTACGGCCGGGCGTCGAGGGGCGGTGAATTTGGTCATGAATACGATTGACCAAGCCCGGGTGGCGGCGATCGAGCAGGGCCGGGATGTGCAGGTGATTTTCTGGCGTCGTGATTCACCGGAGCCGGATGCCATCAAGGTGCGCCGTAAAAACGAGACCGGCAGCTGGGATGAAATCACGAAATGGGTCAAACTCCCCCGCGGAGTCTTGCTGCATAACCCTCCTGCCCCAAATGTCTTCAAAACCACCAGCCAGGTGGACTTGGCTGGGCTCACGGGAAATCCTCCCACTAATCAACTGGGAGTCATCGAATTCACCCCCAGTGGCACTCTGCGGGTGCCGAAGTCCCCAGACAACCTCGTCATTCTCACCGAAGGCACCCGGGAATCCGAGAACACCATCAGTCAGCGCAAAGAACAGAGTGGCGGATTCGAAATTATCAGCGTCGCCCGTTACACTGGGCGTCCCACCTTGGTTGTGAGCGATTTGCAGTCCCTCAACAACCCCCAAGGTTGATTTCTCACGCCGTTTGCCTACAGATTTGGCTGCGCGTGCCCCGAATGGCCCGAATCGCATGAAATCTCTGCATCTCGCTCTGAAGGCCATATTGCAGCGGAAGAGAAACCACACCATCTCTCCCTCAATTTCGCAGAATTTTTACAATCGTCGTGATTGGCCTGCAGGCAAGGCAGGTTTTTCTTTGGTAGAAGTCACGTTGGCTCTGGGCATCATTGCGTTCGCCCTGGTTGGAGTGATGGGTCTTTTTCCCGCCGCGACCAAAGCCGCCCAAGAAAGCCAGCGTGAAACCCGGGCCACGTTCATCGCACAGCAAATCTTCGGGGACCTCACGGCTGCTGAACCAACCAATGCCATTCTTAGCCTCGTTCCCGAACTGGCCGTCACTTCCAATATCCTGCGCCTAAACTTGGCTACCAATGGGACTCTGGCTCTCTCTTATGATGAGGAAGGGCGCCTGCTCCGCACCAATGCACCAGCCTCGTTCGCGATCGCCAATCCAGACGCGGCTTTCTTTACCCAAGTAACCATTCGCACCAACGATCTTCCTCCTGGATTGAGCCGCGTGGAAGTGCTCGTATCCGCTCCCGCGGCCGCTCCGCTCACCAACCGCTCCCGTTACCCCTTCGTGACCCTCCTACGCAACCGGTGAGTTTCTCGACGGAATGAACAGAAAGGACAAAATGCGAGAGGAAAAAGGTGATGAGGCAGGTTTCCTTGAGGGTGCCTCCGCTCAGTATGATCTCGCGGGGAAAGTTATTGGCTTGGCGATGAAAGTTCACCGCACACTCGGGCCAGGATTTTCGGAGTCGGTTTATGAAAATGCCTTGGCTCATGAGCTCAGCCAAGCAGGGGTCAACTTCGAACGGCAAAAGCCGCTCACCGTTGGGTATGATACTGCCAAGGTCGGCGAGTTTATTTGTGATTTTCTCATCAATGGACAGCTTATCGTCGAACTCAAAGCAGGCTTGAGCCTAAACCCAGCCCACGAAGTTCAACTCGTTAAGTATCTCACCGCAACCAATCAGCAAATCGGTCTCTTGCTGAATTTTGGTGCTTCCAAGTTGGAGTTCAGAAAAAAATTTCCGGATTTTTCCCCTTCTTTTAATTCTCTTGATTCTGTCAAGAACGGCGGTTTTACCCTTCTTGAGGTCCTTGTCGCGGTGGCGGTGCTGGCGCTGCTCGTGGTGATGCTCATGGGCTTGGTAGATGGGGCCACGCGCATGTGGCGTCTGAACGAAAACCGTGTGGAGAGCTACCGGGAGGCCCGTGCCGCGCTGAACTTAATCTCCTCCGATCTGCGCGCCTTTCATCCTTCTACCAACCGGGCTTTCTTTCTCACTAATCTGCCGGGTGCCGATGCCAGCACGCCTAACACCGCCCAGATTGGTTTCCTCACCGCTCAACCGCAGAGTGCCCAAGACACCAACAGTCGCTCAGACCTTTGCACGGCCGCTTACTTTCTCGCTTACGGGAAGCCCACCCGCTTCAGCCCGGTTTCCTCTTTCAACCTCTACCGTTTCTTCAAAGAGAGCAACGAAACCTGGACCAAACTCACTGCCAACTCCCCGCTTGTAACGGCCGCCGATCCTAGCAACCCTTCCGTCGAACTTCTCGCCCGTAACATTCTCGACTTCCAAGTCACCCCGTTGGACACGAACTTTTCCCGCTGGACCTACACCACCAGCGATCCCCTGCCGACCGCCCTGGAAATCAAAGTCGTGGCCGTAAATAATGAGCGCACGCAGCGTCTGAATTCCCGTGCGGATTGGGAAAATTTCCGCACGGCGACCAACTCCGCAGACTACCGGGAGCACACCCGCACTTTCATCACCCGCTTACCGCTACGGCAGCCCGCCAAACCATGAGAGACTTGACCTTTCCACCCTCTCACCTCCATCTGCGCTCGCGGTCGCAACGAGCCTCAGCGCTCATTACCACCCTGCTCGTCATCACGGTGCTCACGATCATCGTGGTGGCTTTCATGCAGAGCATGAGCATCGAGCGGATGACTGCCCGCAGCTATGCCAACATGGAGCAAGCCCGCCTCGCTGCCGAGGCGGGGGCGAATTACGCTGAAGGGCTGCTGCAGAATCTTGTCTCGCGCTACCCCGATTCCGCCACGGTCTGGCTGACCAATCTGGGAGGAACCAACCACCAAGCCACGGTCTTTTATTTCCGCGCGACTCCGACTAATGCCAGTGGAGTCTTTCCGCCGGCTGCCCTGCCTTCTGCTTTTGGCAACGCAACCGAAATCCGCGCCTGGCCGCTCACCTCTGGAATCACCAACTCCGCTCTCTCTAGCAACCTGACCTCGCTTTTTCCCCCAGACAATTTGGGGATTGGAAGTGTAAATCTCAACCGCAACAAAGCGATGGGAAGTCGCTCCTTTGATGGTTCTACAAACCCTCCGACCGTGGAGGCCTATTGGGTGCCAATCCTTCGGGATCCGACGAAAACGAACCAACCTGATCCGACCAAACCAGACTTCAACCCGATAATTAGCCGCTATGCTTTTGTCGTCGAAGATGAGTCCTTCAAAGCCAACTGGAATAGGGCAAACCTTTCTTCTACCGTCGCAGCTCTGGTTGGGACGAACTTCAGTGAGGTAGCGCTGTCCCAGGTTTTATCCGAGCAAGGTCTTGCCTCCCGCAGAAACGAAATTACCAACGCGGCGGCTCAATTTCGCGAGATGGGGGGCGCGGGGCAGCAGACGGATCGAGCCCTGAACCAATTCGCGGAATCCGGGCAAGATTTGGAGGGAGAGCTTCGCTGGGGGGCTTCGCGACATGGCTCTGCTCTGAACCTCAGTCGTGGTGGAGTCAAACGCCTCAACCTGAATGAAGTCGTGCAGGACACCTTCGACCCCGATGTGATCCGCGTCCAGCTCGATAAAATGGCTCAAGCCATCACCAATAGTAATGCCATGCCCCTCTTTGGGCAACGGCTCCATCGGCAACCGCTGAACGCCACGCAAGCTTCCGTTTTGAATCAGACCAACCTGGTTGCCAACACGAACGCCGCTGCTTATGTGACCAAAATCACCGCGAATATTCGGGATTACCTTGACGCCGATATCCAACCGACCGTGGTTACGACCGATGGCACGGTTTTCATAGATCAAACGCCCGACACAACCCATGTGGTTGGCCATCATTCCGTGGGTAACACTGACAGTCCAAATGCCTACACGGCGTTTGGCAAAGAGGCAGGGCCGAAGTTCATGGAGGTGCTTTGGCGGATCAGGCTGCTAAGTTTTAATCCTCCAGTGCGGGACGTAGATGCCACCAGCACTGCGGCAAATTTTGATTTCACGCTAGATTACTACTTTCAGTTTTGGAACCCAACGACGAAAGACATCACGGCTGAGGATTTGGGGCCGGGTGCCTTTATTGAGGTGAGCGATCAACTGGGTTGGGACACCGCTGGCGGAACGCTCATTCCTCCCGGGCGGCCGTTTCGCATTCCTCTGACCAGTTTCGTGGACGGCAGCGGCAACCCCTTGGTTTTCAAGGCCGGGGCTATGACGACCCTCACGACCGATGACCGCCCCTGCGTCACTTTTATGCAAGATGTTCCCGGGGGAGCCAACGCGGTTTTTCGACCTAATGCCAGCACCGCCGCAAACCTCGTCTCTGGGACCAATCTCAATCGGGTGCGCCGCTATCAAGGCCAAACCTTTCGCACCGCCAACGACCCAGATGCCACCACTTACTGGCGCAGCAACGGCTACTCGCACATTCCCGCAAGTCGGGTGAGGGCACTGCGAGTCAATCCGAGTTTCCAAACCTCGGGCCGGGCTGGCACGAGTAGCAGCGATTATAGCACGAAAGTTTTATTAGGAAACTCTCGGGGAATCATCGAATCGTTCGGGGGCATCGGCATCACTTCCAGTGTCTCCATTAATAATGATACTGGAAACCGCCTCTCGCCCGCACCTCCGACCTTGGAGCCTACTCAAGCTTTCTCTAGCTCCACCCCATTTTTCTGGGTGCGAGGTTCCAGCGTGCGGGGTAACAACGGCTCAGGCAGTCAGCGGGGAGATGGGCGGGCAAACGCGGAAGCAATTTCTATTCAAAAATATCGTTCCGGCGGGGATGAAGATCAGTTTCGCACCTACCAAACCAAAGCCAGCAATGATGCGGCAAAAGGAGATACCAGCTTTGGCCGACATTTGATTTTAGACTTTCTCACGCCCACATTTCCATTCCCAAGAGGATGGGAAGATTACTACGCCTTGTTACAAACCGCGAACGGCGCACCAAGTTTCATCCGGGATAATAAATTAGAGACGATCGGAGAATTGGGAAATGTCTATGATCCTGCTCGCCAGGTGAATCCCAATCTGCCCGCCACCACCGCTCCTTTGCAGGCGCGGGGTGGGGGGAGGAGTCTCTTCATTGGGCGTCCCGAACAAAATACCGCCAACAACCGCTCGGGTCTTTGGGACGGAAATCAAACTTCCTCCAGTCGTAATTGGACGGCCTGGAGATTGGTAGATGTTTTCGATAATCGCTCGGAGTTGCAGCTTGATGGAATCATTAATCCCAACGGGCTCCTACGCGATTCCGGGGCTTCGCTCCGCGCCATGCTCAAGCAGATTCGGCTCAATCCTCGCCCAATCGGAGAAGCCCCCAACGCCTCCACGGCGTTATCCGATTCCCAGGTAGCGTTGGTTATTGATTCCCTCCGCTCGCGACTTCAAGGGGGAAACAGCACCTACAATGCAAATGCGATCCAGCCACTCTGGGAGCGTGGGGAAATCAGTGAAATCAGCGCCTTTCTTCCTGCCACGCATGTGCTTGGGAATGGCACCGTGCTTCTGGATCGCACGCTGGAGCAGATCGCCAACCGGCTAATTGGTCTCATTGAGCCGAAGGGCAATACTTTCACCATCTACTCCGTCGGAGAAAAAGTTGAGCAAATGCCCAACGGTGCACTCAAGAGCCGTGGGCTGAGCTTTTTGCGGAGAACCATACGTTTCACTCCAGTATTCAACCCGCCCCTGCCAGCCTCAGACGGGGTGGCATTTCCCAATATGGCCAACCGTTTCCGCCCGCCAGCGCGCTACGAGATCACGGTTCTCGAAGAGCGAGATTTTTGATTCATCCCATGACCTCTTTTCTTCTCCGGTTTTCTGGCTTTGCAATGTTCATGGCAGGCTTTTGCCTTACCCATCTTACCGCCCAGGAGCCTCCTCCCTCAGAATCCGAGGAAGCCAAGATTGCCTATGTGCGCACTTGGCTGATGGTGTCGGCGGAAGTTCCGCCAGAAATGGTGGGAGAAATTGGGACGTTTTCTCAACCGATTTCCATTTCTCTTTTGCGTGCGGGAAATCAAGACCCGGAGCCACTCATTCGCGACGGCTACCCTTACCAAGTGACCGGCTACTTTGCGGTCCTGGGCGGCAGAATGAAAATCGCCGCCACCTCCGAACTTCGGAACCGGGAAAAGGTTGAGGCGATGGAGTCAGTGATTCTCAAGCCGGGGCATTTTTATACGCTTTTGGTTACCGGAACAAGTGCTGCACCCAAGATCGAGATTCTGCAAGATTCGGAGCTTTTCGGGACCGTGGAATTGCCATCCAAGCCGGGGCAACCTGCACCTCCGAAGCCATCGCAGTCGCTAATGTTTTTCAACTTCTTGCCTGACGCGAAGTTTGCGGTGGAGCAGCCCGGTGGAAAAATCCGGGAGGTTTCGCCCGGGGCTCCCTGGCAAATGAGTGGGCAAAAGGAGTTACGGGTGGCGGTGCAAGAAACCGGCAAAGATCCGGTTCTTATGCCCTTGGAGTTTGATTTCAGTAGCGCTCCTTCCTACTGCGTAATCTTGGCGCGAGATCCTTACAACCGCGCCGCACCGATGGTGGTCGCGAATGGTCTGGCGGACTGAACGCCTCTGTGGCGGATTTGTTTCAATCTGCCAGTTGAGGAGAAAAAACTAGCACCTTTGTTGAGTCCCGACTCGGTCTCGGACCGTTTTCTGCTCAGCAAATCTATGAATCATCTCCGACACACCTTTCTCGCCGCAATGCTGACCGCTGCCTCGGTTGCCGGCAGTTTTCCACTCCGTGCCCAGACGCCATTCTCTGGGACCTTCAATCTCTCTGGTGGTGGAAACGATGTTCTTGCCTTTCCCTATAACGGGGCCCCCATTGGTAACGTCACCGTCTCGGACCTCGTGAAATCTGGAAACTCCACTTCGAGCACGGGCAATTTCCGGCGCAATAATTGGCCCCTCGGGGCAACCAACGGTTCCAATACCTTCAACGGAACGATTGACTTGAGCAAATTTATCGAATTCAGCCTTACTGCGGAGGATGATTTCCTGCTGGACTTGACCTCAATCACCTTTGGAATCGGGCGTAGTGGGACTGGTCCACGACAATGGGAGTGGCGCTCCAGTGTGGATGCCTTCGCAGCTCCGATAACTGCCTTCTCGACTATCAACTCCGGACTCTCGTTGCATTCCGGAATCATCACCAACCCCGATGAAAACTCCTCTTGGACTGGCAACGTTCTGGATTTGAGCGGGGCCTCCTTTCAAAATCTCCCCACGATCACGTTTCGCCTTTACGGCTATAACGCCGAAGGAACTGCGGGCACAGGTGGTTTACAGGGCAACTTATCTTTCGCTGGCACGGTCAAGCCTGGCGGTCTGTTTACGGGAGCGACATGGACTGGAACTGGAGGGGGTGGAATTTGGCAGGCCGGAGAAACTGGGCAGTTCGAGAGCCCTTACAACAATAATCTCGATCAAGCAGTGCGCTTCGAAGGCCTCGGAGAGACGGTAACGGTGATTGGTTTGGTGCAAGCTTCCACCTTGGAAATCCTCAGTGATGGCTATCTGCTATCATCCGGAACGATCGAGCTTGGTGAGGGCAAAATCACCGTCGCTTCGGGAATGCAAGCCACGATTGCTTCTGTCCTTGCGGGCGAAGCAGGACTCACCAAGCTCGGAAGCGGAGAGCTAATTCTCACCGGCGCTAACACCTTCAATGGAACTGTGAATCTCGGTGTCGGAACTTTGCGAGCCTCCGGGGATGAGAGTTTTGGCAACCCCAATAATGCCCTGGAGTTTGCCGGCGGCCGGCTGGACCTCACGGACGATCTTATACTCTCTTCCAGCCGTGGTGTTTCAGGCAGCGGCACAATTTTTATTCCTGCTGGGAAGACACTGACTTCAGCGGGAAACTTCAGCATGAGCGGCTTGACCCTCGCTGGATCTGGCGTGCTCCATTTGTCGGGCAGCTCTCAAGGAGTTGGTAGTCTGAGCGTCTTGCAACCGGCGGTGCTGCAAGGGGCAGATTACGTTGCCCTTACAGGTCTGCATGCCAGCGGTTTGAATGGCACTTTTTCGGTTAATTCCGACCTTGATTTATCGGGTGGGGGGAACCGGGTTTTTGACGTCGGGCCCAATGCGATTGTGGCATTGAACGGCGCGGATATTTTCAGCGGAGCTCGTCTGCAAAAGAACGGGGCAGGGATTTTACAATTAAATGGCAATAACACCTCCCTCTTTGGAGTATCCATTGGTCTGGCCGGAGGAGCCAACGGAGGGACCGTGCAAGTCGCCACAGATACCGGGCTGGGTAGCGCCCTGCAGCTGTTTCTCAATCACGGAACCCTCGAAGCAATTGGCGACCGGGTGTTTCCGGGTGGGGTTTCTCTCGGTGGCCGCAATGCCACTCCGGCTTTCCTCGCCGGAGGAAACATGACCTTCCATGGCAATCTGAGTTTCTTCAACGATACCTCTGGTTTTAGCCGCATGGATGTTTCCAACACGACCACCTTTAACGGCACGATCGCTCAAGGGAACTTGCTCGCGACGACTGGGGTGCTTTTCGGGGGAAACGGGCGATTATTGATGAATGGAGACGGATCTGCCATGACCCGACGGACGGTGATTCGGGAGGCGTTGGAATTCGTGGTGAACAACCTCTGGGGAGGAGATATATCGGTTGAGCAAGCAGCGGTGCTGCTGGGCACGGGAAATATCACTGCCAGTTTGCTCGGAAACGGGACGGTTTCCCCGGGTTTAGCTGGCCCTGGGATTCTCACGGCAAATTCGGTCAACGGGACCTTGGGGTTAGATTTCCGTTTTGGTTTGGAACAAATCGGGCCCGTGGACCTTTCCGACCCCGCAACCAGTCCCAACTCTCTTCTCCGGCTCACCTCGGCTACTCCATTTTCCCAGGCGCTGGACCTGAATAACACCATCCGCCTCTTTATCGCCGCGGAAACTCTCTTGGAGACCAGCACCTACCTCGGCGGTTTCTTCACCGCCAATGACAGCTTCCACAGCATTCAAGGGGCGAATTTTGAATACTTTGTCCTTGGTGATGGTTTCGGGGTTGCGGCCAGCTACAACGGTGACGGCTACTATTCGCTGGCGCAGTTCAACGCCTTGCATAATACCAACTGGGCCTTTGCCTTCTCCACTCAGCTTCTCACAGATGTGGATTTCACCGGCAACGGTGACGCCTTGGTGGATGGCTACATCACCACCTTTACCGTAGTTCCGGAGCCCTCCACTTGGGCCCTGCTGGTGTGCGGCCTGAGCCTGCTGCTCCTGCGGAAACATCGTCGGGGCCTTCGAGGGTAAATTGCCCGACCTGGCGGTTTCCATCCACTCGGCAACCGTGCGCTGTGGAAGATCGGCATCTTCCCATGGCGCGATGCCGTGGAGGGGGATTATCGCAGGAATTTGAGGGCGACGAATCCGCCGATGCCAACGATCGTGCCGAGAATGAGCATGAGCTCGAGGCGGGTCTCAATAAAAGTGCGCACACGTTCGCCGAGCAGGCGGATGAGCCCAGCAACCAGGAAAAAGCGGAAGCCGCGACCGATGACCGAGGCGATAAGCATCTGCGGAAGGCTGAATTGAAAAACCCCCGAGGCAATGGTGAAAACTTTGTATGGGATGGGAGTAATGGCGGCGACCAGGACTCCCCAGAATCCGTAGGCGTCGTAGAGGTCTTTGACCTGCTGCATCACGGCTTCGCCATGGTAAAACTTCACGATCGGCTGGCCAACGACTTCCCACAGCCCCCACCCGATATACCAGCCGAGCACGGCGCCAGCAACAGAAGCGATCGTGCACCAGAGTGCCGCCATGAACCATTTTCGTGGAGCCGAGAAGCAGATAGCCATGAGCAGGACATCCGGCGGAATCGGAAAAAACGAGGATTCAATAAAAGAGAGAAAGACCAACGCCGGAATGGCATATTTCGTGTCGGCCCAATGCAGAGTCCAGAAATAGAGCTTACGCAGAGGATTTTTGCTCGCCCGAGCCATGGCCATGGCTTCGGAGGGCGGTGTTTCAAGGAGTTCTTCTTTGTTTTTCACAGAGGCAAAAGCGGGGTGTTCAAGCGTGGTATTCCTGCAGGCTGCGAACGGAGACCGGGTTTTGTTGCAGAGAACGGATGGCGAGCAAGCTGGCCCGAGCACCGCGCAGGGTGGTCATGGTGGCGATCCGGTGGGCGACTGCGGCACTGCGGATCACGACCTCATCTTTGCGTGGCTGCTGGCCACTGGGAGTATTGATGATGAAGTGCACGGTGCCATTTTTGATGTGGTCGAGGATGTTGGGACGACCCTCGCCGATGCGGTGCAGGAGTTCCGCTTGGAGTCCGGCGTTAGCGAGCGCGGCGACGGTGCCTGCGGTGGCACAAAGCTCGAAGCCCAGAGCGGCGAATTCCCGGGCCAACTCGACGGCGGCGGGCTTGTCGCGGTCTTTCACGCTGATAAAAACCCGGCCGGTGGTCGGCAGCGGCGGTTGAGCACTCATCTGGGCTTTGGCATAGGCTTGGCCGAGATCAGGGTCCAGCCCCATGACTTCCCCGGTGGACTTCATTTCCGGCCCGAGGGAGATATCTATCCCGGGAAATTTGATGAAGGGAAAGACGGCTTCTTTGACAGAGTAGTGAGGAGGAAGGATTTCCGTAGTGAAGCCCAACTCGGCCAAGGATTTACCAGCCATCACTTTAGCGGCCAGTTTTGCGAGCGGCACGCCGATGGCTTTGCTGACGAAGGGCACGGTTCGGGAGGCACGCGGGTTGACCTCGAGGACATAGACTTCCTCATCCTTCACCGCAAACTGCACGTTCATCAATCCGCGCACTTGCAACTCCTGCGCCATGGCTTTGGTGGCCGAGGCAATGCGCTGCAAGACGGAGGGGGAGAGCGAGAACGCCGGTATGACACACGCGCTGTCGCCGCTGTGGATCCCGGCCTGCTCGATGTGTTCCATAATGCCGCCGATGATCACCCTTTCCCCATCGGAGATGCAGTCCACATCCACTTCGGCCGCATCTTCCAAGTAGCGGTCCACGAGGATGGGGCGTTCCGGACTGGCTTCGGCAGCAGTGCGGATGTAGCGGCGGAGATCTTCGGGCGAATAGACGATTTCCATGGCGCGCCCGCCGAGCACAAAGCTCGGTCGCACCAGCACCGGGTAGCCAATGGAGGCGGCCACAGCCAGCGCACCCTCTTCATTCGTAGCCGTGGCTCCGGGGGCTTGTTTGAGTCCCAACCGCTCGATCATAGCATTGAAGAATTTCCGGTCTTCAGCCATTTCGATGCTCTCCGGCTGAGTGCCAATGATTTTTACTCCGTGGCGTTGCAGCGGGCCAGCGAGGTTGAGGGGAGTTTGGCCGCCAAATTGCACAATGGCCGCGTGGCAGCCTTCGCGCTCGTAGATGTTCAGGACGTCTTCCAGCGTGAGGGGTTCAAAGTAGAGTTTGTCGCTGGTGTCATAGTCGGTTGAAACCGTTTCAGGGTTGGAGTTCACCATGATGGTTTCAAACCCTAGCTCCTTGAGTGCAAAGGCGGCATGCACGCAGCAGTAGTCAAACTCGATCCCTTGGCCGATGCGGTTCGGCCCGCCACCTAAGATCATGATTTTCTTTTTCTCGCTGGGGCGAGTTTCGTCCTCTTCGCCGTAGGTGGAATAGTAATAGGGAGTGAAAGCCTCGAACTCTGCGGCACAGGTATCCACAAGGCGGTAAGTGGGCACCAGTCCTAAGCTCTGACGCCGGGCTCGCACGGAATCTTCCGAAGTGCCTGCGAGATGCGCGAGCTGCCGGTCGGAAAAGCCGAATTGCTTGGCGCGCCGCAGGGTAGGGAGGCTCAGCTGCTCCAAAGGCTGCCCGGCAAGCTGGCGTTCAAAATCCACAATCTGAGCGATGTGGGCAATGAACCACGGGTCAATCCCGGAAAGTTGGGAGATTTTTTCCCGGGAAAACCCCGCCAAAAGAGCATGGCGGATACTGAAAATCCGCAGCGCATTGGGCACCCGCAGGCGGCGTTCAATTTCCGCTTCGTCGGGAAGACCATCGGCCCGCCGTGGCAGGTCGTCCTTGCCATCGGCCCCGAGTCCGGCGCGACCGATTTCCAAAGAACGCAGCGCCTTTTGCAGGGACTCTTTGAAGGTGCGGCCAATGGCCATGGCCTCGCCCACGCTCTTCATCTGAGTGGTGAGCGTGGGATCCGCTTGGGGGAACTTTTCGAAGGTGAATCGGGGGATTTTCGTTACGACGTAGTCAATGGTTGGCTCGAAGCAGGCCGGCGTCTCGCGAGTGATGTCGTTGCGCAGTTCATCCAGAGTGTAGCCGACCGCGAGCTTGGCGGCAATTTTTGCAATCGGGAATCCGGTGGCTTTGGAGGCCAAGGCGGAGGAACGCGAGACGCGGGGATTCATCTCGATAACCACCATACGTCCAGTCTTGGGGTCCACGGCGAATTGGATATTCGACCCACCTGTCTCCACACCGATGGCGCGAATAACCGCAAAGGAAGCATCGCGCATCGCTTGATATTCCTTGTCGGTTAGGGTCTGGATCGGAGCCACGGTGATGGAGTCGCCGGTATGCACCCCCATGGGATCGAGATTTTCGATGGAGCAAATGACCACGCAATTATCGGCGCGATCGCGCATGACCTCCATTTCGTATTCCTTCCAGCCGAGCAAGGATTCCTCAATCAGCACTTCGCCCACCGGGGAAAGGTCCAAGCCGCGGGCGGTGATTTCCTCAAGCTCCTCGCGGTTGTAGGCGATGCCGCCCCCGGCGCCGCCCAGGGTGTAAGCCGGGCGGATGATCAGCGGAAAGCGTCCGATACGGGCGGCGATCTCCTGAGCTTCGGCAAGGCTGTGGGCGACTCCGGAGACGGCCACGTCGAGCCCAATTTCGAGCATAATATCTTTGAAGATCTGCCGGTCTTCCCCGCGCTCGATGGCCCTGGCGTTCGCCCCAATCAATCGCACGCCGTGGCGCTCCAGAGAGCCGCGGCGCACCAACTCCATGGCACAGTTGAGCGCAGTTTGGCCCCCCAAGGTCGGCAGGAGCGCATCCGGCCTCTCGCGCTCAATGATTTTTTCCACAACTTCCGGCGTGATCGGCTCGATGTAAGTCCGGCTGGCGAACTCCGGATCGGTCATGATCGTGGCCGGGTTGGAATTGATCAGCACGACCTCGTAGCCTTCCTCCGCCAAGGCTTTGCAAGCCTGCACCCCGGAGTAGTCAAATTCGCAGCCTTGGCCGATTACGATGGGACCGGAGCCGATGAGGAGAATTTTACGGAGAGAAGGATCTTTGGGCATGAGAGTGCGCGGAGGTTAGCGCGAATTTTCTCCGCTTGGCAATCTCAGGCAGCAGAATCGGGAACGCAGGTTCGCCTCAGGGGAAGGAGGAAGGGGGAGCAGGGCGCTGGAGGATAGGTCAAGGAACATGACCAGTTGGTTGGGTTGCAGAGATACCCGGCTCCAAGTGTCAGAAAAAATTCCCACAATTTGCTTGCCCAACATTTGCCGCAGTGACCTAATGGCAAATCTCCAAAAGGCTGCAGCTGTTGGAGCAGCCCGGTCAATCGTGCGGGGTCTTAGCTCAGTTGGTAGAGCGCCTCAATGGCATTGAGGAGGTCAGGGGTTCGAATCCCCTAGGCTCCACTCCCCCCAGAGCCGTATAAAGACAAGTGCGGCGGGGGATCGCTAGGAATCGCAGGGAGTGCTTCTTTGTGTGGAGGACGTAAATCCAGATAGCCATTGCCCGCAATGATCCGATTTTCAGCGGGTCCGCAGGGTTTGATGGAGGTTTTCTGCGGCGGCGATTCCGCTGGTCCAAGCGCCATGGACGGTTGCGGGGTGATCTACGGAGCAGGCCTCGCCGGCCAGGAAGAGGCGGCCAGCGATGGGGGTGGCCAAAGTTCGTCGGTCCTGCGGTGTGCTTCCCGGAGTGTAGTGGGAGTAGGATCCGAGGGCGAAGGGATCAGCGTGCCAGCGGGTGGCGTTAATTTGGATGGGATCCGGCAAACTAGGTCCAAACATCCGGCGCAGGATCTTCATTGCGGCGGCAGTCAGGGCCTGATCGTCAAAAGATTCTGCGGCCTCTGCCAGGCGTCCGCCATTGAAACCGACCAATAAAGGCTCTCCGGTAACCGCGGCATAGTTCACCCATTCCTCCCACCAACCATCGCCCACGTAGCCGAAAAGCTCGGGCTCTTTTGGCCAGGCAACATGCGGGAAGCGAAGGAAGAGTTTGTTCAAGGTGCCAACTCCGAGACGTCGCATGGCTTGACGATGGCCGGCGGGCAGCTCGGGAGAAAACTTCACCGTTCCGGCCCGGAGCACCCCGAGTGGCAGAGTGATGATGGCCGCAGCAGCCTGGTAACGACTGCGGGATGTCTCGACCAGCACTTCCTCTGAATGCCAGCTGATGCGTTGGGCTACCTCATTGAGTCGGAAAACGGTGGCGGGAAGGAGATTTTCCAAGAGCCGAACATACCCCTGCGGAAGCAGAAGATCGCCGCCGAGCTGTTCGGCGCCATCATCGAAATAAGCCAGGGAAAGCTGGGGCGGATCGGCCGCATACTCGTGGGTGAGGTTGGTGTTGATGCTGTAGCGCAGACGTTCGCGAGCCGGATTCTCCAGTTTTTGCAGCGCGGGTTGGGTGATGCTGGCCAAGCTGGCCGCATCTGCGGCTTGATTTTGCGCGCGTCGAATACGCTGCAGCAAGGCCTGATATTGACCGGCCATTTTTCGGTTGGCCGAGGCAGGGAGGGGACCGGCAGCATCGAAACGCTGGATCGGGGCATAAGAAAAGGGCACCGTGGTGGCATTGGCTTGGCGGGCCAAGCGGACCAGAGGATTGCCCCGTTGACCGTGAATCCAACCCGCGCCGAGGTCCCATCCTTGCGGGGTGGTGCAGACCCGTCCGCCGAGGCGATCCCGGGCCTCGATAACCTGGACCTCCCAGCCGAGCTGCAAAAGACGCTGCGCCGCGGCAATTCCCGCCGCCCCAGCCCCGATGACAAGAATGCGTCGGGCACTGGAAGAGCTCGTGCCCATGAGAACTGGGGCGAACAGCGTCCCTCCCATAAGGGAGCCGCCGAGACGCAACGCCTGCCGCCGGGTAAGGGGAGAAACCATGGTGAGGGGGCTCTATCGTCCGCCAAGGAGTGAGCGGACGCCCTTGGTGTTTGCGGCTACGGGTCCGATGTTGTAAAGGATAAATCCACCTGGGCCGCGCGGACCGATGCTTTGTTCAGCGCGAATCTGTTTGGCAATTTCCGACAGCGGCCAGTTGTGCGACCCTCCCAAGCGATCCAGGGCGATGCCTGGGTAAATAGGAATCCCGCGGGGATTCACACCGGGGCTCCGCCACCAGCGCAAAAGGGCGGAAAAGGACTGCGGGCCGCCATCCCGCCAATAGAGCTGAGGGGCCAGATAATCCACCCATCCCTCCCGCAGCCACCGCACGGGATCGGCATAGATTTGGTGGAGCTGATCCAAGCCGGCTTGGACCTCCGGAGGTTGGCCTTTGGTGTAAATACCGAAGGGGCTGACTCCGAAGAGGGCCCGGGGGCGCTCGCTTTTCACGATCTGGTAGGTGCGCCGCACGAGGGAGTTGACGTTCTCGCGCCGCCAATCGCCGAGGCTCAAAGTGCCGCCGCTACGCCGATAGGCCGCGTAGGTGTCGGCATCGGGGAAGCTGACAGTTTTGCCTTCGGGCGGGTAGGGGTAAAAGTAATCATCATAATGCAGGCCATCGAGCGGATAACGGCGAAGCAGATCCCTGGCCACGCTGAGTACGTGTTGCTGCACTGCGGGCGCGCCAGGGTCCATCCAGAGCAGTTGGCCGATTTGTTTGGTATGTTCTGGGAAGCGGCGGCTGGGGTGATTGGCCGCGCGGGCATTCTTGGCGTTGATGGCCGCGCGGTAGGGATTGAGCCAAGCATGGATTTTCAAGCCCCGGCGGTGGCCTTCCTCGAGGAAGACCTGCAGAGGATCGAAGCCTGGGGAGACGCCCTGGGTCCCGGTGAGGAAGCGACTCCACGGCTCGAGTTGGGACGGGTAGAGAGCACAGCTTTCCGGGCGCACCTGGACGAGAATGTGATTGAGCCGGGCCGCGCGGGCCACATCGAGCAACTGGATGATCTGCCGTTTCTGTTCCGCAGGAGAGAGACCGGGCTTGGAGGGATAATTGAGGTTCCAGACCGAGGCGACCCAGATCCCGCGGAACTCTTGGGCGGGCGAGGGGAGGGCAAGCAGTCCGGTGAGGGTGAGCAGGATCGGGAGGGGACGCAGACGAAGCGGGAGGTGCATGGCATGGCGATAGCCCGAATGAGCAGGAGGGGCAAGCGCGACCTGGTTAAAAGCAGGAGTTGTCGAGTTGCCTGCCCTCGGCTAGGTTGGTCGGCTTGTGATATGTTAAAAGAGCCTTGGAAGAAATATCGTCCCTTTCCGGTCGTGCAACTGCCAGATCGGCAGTGGCCCAACCGGGTGATCGAGCGCGCCCCGATCTGGTGCAGCGTGGATTTGCGCGATGGGAACCAGGCTCTTCCCTGTCCCATGACGGTGGGACAAAAGTTGGAGTTTTTTCAGACCTTGGTGGAGGTGGGCTTCAAGGAGATCGAAGTGGGCTTCCCGGCCGCTTCGAATACGGAGTTCGCCTTCATCCGCCGATTGATTGAAGAAGATCGGATTCCCGAGGATGTGACGATTCAAGTCTTGGTGCAGGCGCGCGAGGAGTTGATCGAGCGCACCGTGGAATCACTGCGCGGGGCGAGGCGGGTGATCATCCACCTTTACAATTCTACCTCACCGGCGCAGCGGCGAATTGTTTTTGGGCAGGAAAAGCCGGAGATCGTGGAAATTGCCAGGCGGGGAACTCGGGCGGTGCAGTCGCGCTTGGGGAAACTTCCAGGCACGGAGGTGATTTTTCAGTATTCTCCAGAAAGCTTTTCGGCGACCGAGGTCGAGTTCTCGCTGGAAATCTGTCGGGCGGTAATGGAAATCTGGCAGCCGACTCCCGAGCGGAAAATGATTTTGAATCTTCCGGATACGGTGGAGGTGGCGATGCCCAATGTCTATGCCGACCAAATCGAGTGGTTCATCCGCAATTTACCACAGCGCGAGGCCGCCATCATTAGCGTGCATACCCACAATGACCGAAATACCGGCACGGCGGCTACGGAGCTTGCGATGCTGGCTGGGGCGGAGCGAGTCGAGGGCACGCTCTTCGGCAATGGCGAGCGCACGGGGAATCTCGATATCGTCACCGTGGCGCTGAACCTTTACTGCCAGGGCATCTCTCCCGGGCTTGATTTTTCCAATCTGGCGGAAATCCGCGCGGTTTATGAACGCTGCACGGAGATGCGCGTGCCAGAGCGCCAACCCTATGCCGGCGAGCTGGTTTTCACGGCTTTTTCCGGCTCGCATCAGGATGCCATCAAGAAAGGATTTGCCGCGATGGCTCGGGCCGGTGAGGGGGCGATTTGGGATGTGCCGTATTTGATTTTGGATCCCGGCGACATCGGCCGCGAGTATCGGGAGGTCATCCGGGTGAATAGCCAATCCGGCAAGGGTGGCGTGGCCTATCTGCTGGAAGCAGAATTTGGCATCAGTCTGCCCCGGGCGCTGCAGGTGGAGTTTGGGGCCGTGGCCAATGAGCACGTGGACCGGCTGGCGCGGGAAGTTTCTGCCCGGGAGTTGCGCGATCTCTTCTGGGCGGAGTATGTCGAGCTGCAGAGTCCTTATCGGCTGGAGCATTTCCACTCCGATGGGGTGGACGGTCGTATCGCTTGTCGGGTGAGTCTTTGGAAGAACGAAAAGGAGATGCGCATCACGGGACAGGGAAATGGGCCTTTGGCGGCGCTGGTGGATGCCTTGGTGCAGTCCGGGGAAGAACCTTTTGAGGTGAGCTTCTACAGCGAACATTCTCTGGGTTCTGGCAGTGATGCCAGTGCGATTGCCTACATCCAGATCCGGCACAGTTTGTGGGGAGATTGGTTCGGAGCCGCGACGGATACGAGCATTGAACTGGCTTCGGTGAAGGCCCTGCTACATGCGCTGAATCGCGCTCATACCCGCTCGCGCCCCGCTGCTCCGAACGGTTAAGTTTTTTCTTTTGCGGAGCGTTCCGCACTTGCCAGTCTCGCGCGCAACTCCCATAACCTCGCCCCCCCAGTTCCTATGCAAACTATTGTTATCGGTCACAAAAATCCCGACATGGACGCCATCGTCTCGGCTTTGGCTTATGCGGAGTTCAAGCGCTTAAGCGGCTGGGAGAATGTGGTGGCGGCCCGAGCCGGCAGCCTCAATGAGCGAATTAATTTCGCCTTGAGGAAATTCGGGGTGGAGGCGCCGCCGTTCATGGGAGATCTGGCGCCGCGCGTGGAAGATGTGATGGAGCGGCAGGTGATTCGCACCCGGGAGGATGCGCCGATTTCCGACGCGCTTATCCACATTGGGGAGAACCGTTTTCGCGGTCTGCCAGTGGTGGATGCGGAGGAGCGTTGTCTGGGCCTGATTTCGAGTTTCAAAATCGGGCGCTATCTTTTTCCGCCACCGGAGACCCGCTTGAAAGCTCGTGAAGTTAAGGCCTCCTTGGCGGATATCTGTGATACTTTCTCGGGGAAGGCGGCCGTGGGGGAACCTTCCAAGGAGGTGAAGGACTACATCCTCATGGTAGCCTCTATGAATCCCGAGACTTTTGCCGAGCGGGTGCATCAAATGACCGATCCAGCCCAGACAGTGCTCTTTGTCGGAGACCGCGGAGATATTGTGGAGTTGGCGATTGGGCTCGGGGTGCATGCGATCGTGCTCACCAGTGGGGTGCATCCCTCGCCGGAAATGCTCGAGGCGGCGCGCTGCCACGAGGCGGTGCTAATCGAAAGCCCCTACGATACGGCAACGTCCGTTTTGCTCTCCCGCAGTGCGATCCAGGCGCGGTTTTTATTGGATGAAAAATTCACCAAGCTGGCACCGGATACTTTATTGGAAGAGGCGCGGCGGGAATTGGCGATCTCGAACGCATTTGCCTTTCCCGTGGTGGAAAGTAAGGGTACGTTGGTTGGTATCCTTTCCAAAAGCGACTTCATTCGCCCGGTGCCCCGGCAGCTGATTTTGGTGGATCACAACGAGATTTCTCAGGCCGTGACGGGGGCGGAGGAAATCCGCATCATTGAGATTATTGACCATCACCGCATCAACACGATTACGACTGACGCGCCGATTCTTTTTGTTAATCGCCCGGTGGGTTCTACTTCGACAATCGTGGCCGATACCTTCCGGGAGTCTCCGCATCCCCTCTCCCCGGCCATGGCAGGATTGCTCATGTGCGGATTGATTTCCGATACTCTGAACCTCACCTCTCCAACCACGACTGAGACCGACCATGTGATCATGGCTTATTTGCGGGAGATCACTGGCATCAACCCGGCGGATTTGGCCTCGGAGATATTCTCGGTCGGATCGCCGCTTTTAACCATGACGGCCGAGGCGGCGATTTCCGCTGATCGCAAGCCCTACGAAGAGCGGGGCAAGAAATTCACCGTGGCGCAGATCGAGGAGTTGAGCTTCTCGCACTTTGCCAACAAAGAGGCCGAATTGCAGGCCGCGTTGCGAGCGCATCGGGAAGCGGAGAATCTCTATTTCGCCGCGCTTTTGGTCACTGATATTAACACGCAGAATTCGCTTCTGCTGGTGCAAGGGTCGCGGTCCTTCCGGCGTTTAATTGATTACCCCGAGCGCAATGAATATTGCTGGCAGCTCGATGGGGTGGTTTCGCGCAAGAAGCAGTTATTACCGTATTTGACCAGCCTGCTGGCGCGCATCGCGTAAGCACCTCCTATCCGCATGGACTCTCCCACAGGCAAGGTTCGCGGGGGAGGTTTACCGCTCCGGTTGCGGGCAGCTTATGGGCTTGGGGAACTCGGCCCGGCCATGGCCGGGAGCACGCTGATTTTTTTCCAACTGGTTTTCCTCACGGATGTGGCCGGGCTCCCACCGGCTTGGGCAGGCAGTGTGCTTCTCCTGGCCCGAGTTTGGGATGCGGTGAATGATCCGCTTATCGGTTGGCTCTCAGACCACACCCGGAGCGGCTGGGGACGTCGGCTGCCTTGGATGACGGCTTCGGCGGTGCCTTTCGCGATAAGCTTTGTGGCCTTCTGGTGGGTGCCTCCGCTCCCCGAGGGGGCCGTTGGGCCAAAGTTTCTTTATTTCACACTCGTGGCTCTCATTTACAGCGCTCTGGCGACCGGGTTCGGACTGACCCACTCCGCGCTCACGGCAGAGTTGAGCCGCAGTTATGATGAGCGTTCGCGGCTCACAGCGGCTCGGATGGCCTTTTCGTTGGGAGGCAGTGTGGGAGGTTTACTCCTCGCTTTGCTGGTCTTCAAACTGCTCCCGGATGCTCCTGCGACCATGCAATATTTTGTCCTGGGAGTTTCCATCGCAATACTGGCGCTCCTGGCCATGGGGATTTGTGTGCGCGGAGTTTGGCAGGCCGCCCGGGCGGTGGCACACGAGACTCCACCGCCGCAAAGCCGATTTTCGTGTCCTGGGCATCCTGGGGCAACCTGGCGAAGCATTTTGCAAAACAGGCCCTTTCTGCTCGTCTGCGGCATCTACCTTTGCTCGTGGCTGGCCATGCAGTTTACGGCGGCGGTGTTACCTTTCTATGTGCGTAATGTGGCCGGTCTGGGAGGGACAACTTTCCAGCTTCTGGCGCTTACTGTGCAGGGTGTGGCTCTGTTGGCCATTCCGGCGTGGGAGCATTTGAGTTTCCGTGTTGGCAAGCGGGCGGTTTATTTTTCCGGAACGAGTCTGTGGTTACTGGCACAGGCAGGGCTGCTTTTTTTGCCGGCAGCGACGCCAGCGAGCGTGCTTTTTGGGCTGGGAGTCTTGGCGGGGTTGGGGATTTCAGTGACCTATCTGATTCCCAATGCCATGTTGCCAGATGTGATCGAGTGGGATGAACTGCGCACCGGCCAACGGCGAGAAGGCCTTTTTTATGGGGTCTGTGTGTTTCTGCAAAAGTTGGCCCTGGCCCTGGGAGCTTTTGCTGTAGGGCAGTTGCTCTCAGCTTCGGGCTACATCCCCGGGTCGGCAGATCAAGCCACGGTGCACCAACCTGAATCCGCCTTGCAGGCCATCCGCTGGGCGATCGGTCCGCTGCCGGCGTTCCTGCTGGTCGTGGGGCTTATTTTAGCGGGGTATCACCGCCTGGACCGGGAGCGTCACGGTCGGATGGTGCGTTTGCTGCAGCGGCGGGCGCGGCGACGTTCTCTGCGGCAGTAGGGCGGGATGGGGCAGAATGCAGCGAGGCCAAAGCGGCCTGGAGCGCGCTGCGGCGAGTGCGATCCACTTTCCATTCCCGAACCTCCCCGGTGGCCTCTGTGACTTTGAGTTTGTCGTAAAGAAAGCCAGGTTTGAGTTCGTAAAGACCCGGGCGGAGCAGAATTTGAAACCACCGTCGGCCACGCCAGCTCCGTCCGCACCAGTAAAGCGTCGGCGGGCTACCGGCGAGAGCCACAAGCTCGCCAGGCAAGTCGCTGGGAATGCCGGGCAGGCGGTCCGAAAAAGCTGGGAGATGCCAGAGCGGGCGGACTTCTCCGGGATGCACTTGGTGGAGGAGACATTCAATGGCCAGCGAAGGTGCGGAGCCAAGGGTGGCGGCAGGAGGATCTTCGGCCGGGGCGGAGAGTTTTTTCCGGATGAAATGCAAACGCGCACGAACCAAACGAAAAACCTTCCCGCCGAGAAACCCGCATCCCAAGACCAACACCCCCGCCAGCCCCAGGCCAACTAGCGGATTCCAAACCATGGCCGCCAAACCCGCCAAGACCACGCCGTCGCCCGCCAGGCTCAAACCCCAGTTGCTGAAGGGCTCCGGCGAAGCATTGACAAAAAGTCGGCTGGCGGCCTTGCCGAGGTGCGAAGTCAGTGCCACCGAACCCGCCAGTAGGCCCACCACCACCTCAAAGACCGGGTGGGCATCTCCCAGAACCAGAATCGCCAAGAGGGCGGCCCCAACCGGGCGAATGAAGGTATGCACGCTATCCCAAAGCGAATCCACCCAGGGCACTTTGTCGGCAAAAAATTCCAGGAGAAAAAATGCTCCGGAAATTCCCAAAATAATCGGGTCGGAAAGGACGGCGAGTCCCTCATAGGCTGGGGCGAGCTGAATCCAATCCAGCCGGATGGCCAGTCCGGTAACGAAGACAGTCAGGTAAAGGTTGAGGCCGGAGAGCGAGGCCAGCCCAAGAGCGAGGCCCAAGAGTTGGAGAGTTTCCATAGCAGGAGAATGGGAGAAAATTCAGTCGCTGGCCAGTCCGGGATTGCGGTAGGGGAGATGCCGGCTCACAAGCGAATCGAGGGGTCAATCTGATCCAACACCCGTTGGTAAAGCCACGTGCCCAGAGTGGTGCGACCGGCATCAATCCGCGCTCGCCCGAGCAGCCCGGCAGGGATTGAGTCCTGCGGAGCTTGCACGAAGACCTCCGCTTCGTAGTGCGGAGTCGAAGGAACGAGGCGCTCGCCGTGGACGACCTCTGCCGGCACGTCCCCGCCAGCAAGGTTGGCCAGGAGCGGCGAGGAAAATTCCTCCAGACCGGCCACAGGCTCGGCGGCGACTTGACCTTCGAGTTTGAATCCGGGCAGGGAGGCGAAGCGGATTTGGGCGGGCTGACCCGCGTGGACGCGCCGGGCTTCGCGTTCGTTCAGGGCAATGATCACGCGCAGCGGACCGGTGTAGCCGATTTCAAAAATGGGTTTGCCGGCGGGGAAATATTGACCTTCGAGCTCGCGAGGGCGCGGGGTGCGAATGATGCCATCGGCGGAAGCGCGGACTTCCAGGGCGGCAAGATACTCGCGACGAGCGGCGATTTGCTCCCGGAGTTCCTCTTGGAGCTTTTTGATCGCCGCAGCAGAGTTCCGGATGTTGGGGTCGGGGTCGGTAAAGGCGGCCCGGTAGCGCACTTCCAGGCCTTCATGTTCCAATTCCAACTCGCGCAGTTCGCTTCCCAAGGCGAAGTTTTCCAACCTGCCCAAGAGCTCGCCTTTCCGCACCACCTGTCCGCTTTGCACATAAACCTCCTGCAAGAAGCCGGGAGTCTTGGAGGTGACCAATTCGACTTTTCCATGTTCCAAGACTGCGGAACGTTTGATGGTATCCTGCCACGGCAGCAAAAAGAGCAAGCCGAGCAGCAGGAGGGCCGCCCAGGCTACCCGACGCAGACGGGGCCGGACCACAGGATTAAAGTCGGGGCTTTCGCGAACGCTTTTCATGAGGCGGTAAAAGGGCAGGGCCAGGGAGGTGAAGAGAAAGAGCACCACATACGTGCGGCTGAGGAAGCTGAGCCCCACGGGCTCGAGGATGTTGAAGATGAGATGAGCGATGTTGTAGAGGATAAACCAGCCGTAGAGGTAAGAAAGGACGGCGTAGATACCGAAAAGCGGGCTCAATTCCCAGGTGGCCAGCCGCAACGGGGTGCGGTGCATCCCGAGAAGATATTTCTGCGCCCACCAAGTGATGTAGGCGTTGCTCTTTTGTTTCAGATTGGGGGTCTCCAGCAGATCGGTCATGATGTAATAGCCGTCGAATTTCAGCAAGGGGTTGGCGTTGAAAAGCACGGTGGAAATGCTGGCCAGAAACATGGTGTTGAAGGCCAACTGATGCAGTAGTCCGGGCTGGGTGAGCAGCCAGACCCAAGCCGCCAGGCAGGCGATCATGAGCTCGACAAAGATGCCGGCGGAGCCCACCCAGATGCGGGCCGCTTTCGGGGCTCGCCAGGAATCGCTCACGTTCACGAAAAGGTAGGGGGTAAACAAAATGAACATGAAACCCATCTCGTGCACCTCCCCGCCAAAGTGCTTGCAGGAAATGCCGTGGCCAAATTCGTGCATGATTTTTACCCCGAAGAAAATGACCCAGGAGATGGCCAGGTTGTGCAGGGTAAAGAAATTGGCTCCTTGGTGCGCCAACTGATCCCCTTGGCGGAGCACGGCCACAAGAGTGGCCGCGAATAGCACTCCTGTGAGAAGGATGAAGGTGCGGGTGAACAGGGGGCGGAAAAAAGGGGTGATGCGGGTGAGGAATTTGTCCGGATCCACCAAGGACTTGCGGAAATAAAGCACCTGTCCGATGCCGAGCTCTAACCAACGGGATTTTTTGAGCTTTTTGAGATGCTCACTCCGGGCGACTGCGGAACCGCCTCGGATTTGCAGAAGCCCCCCCATCGAGAGTTGCCGCCCCAGAGCGGTGAGCTCTTGCAGCGCCTGCTCCCGGGCTAGGGCTCGCCAATAACGCGAAGTCTGGGCAAGCCGCTCGAGCAACTTTTGGGAGGATGTTTGCCCATCGAATAGCTGAGCCGCCTCGTAATGGGCCTCCTGGAGGCGAAAGTAGGCCAAGCTAATCGGATTTTTCAGGACAACATAGGTGCGACCAAGGTATTTTTGCCGGACCTCGACCAAATCCTTGCGGAGAGGAGGGAAGACATGGCGGGCCGGATCCTCCGCAGGGGAGGAAGGGCGGGGGGAGCTGGAGGCTGCGTCGGACATTGCGCAGGGATTCGTGCGGGCGGAATTGGCCCTATGGCGCGGTGGGTAAGCCTGCGGTCGCGGTGGTGGGGGCCTTGAGAAAGAAATAGCCGGAGAGTCCTGCGCGCAGCTGCCGCTCCGGGTTCGGAATGACTAGGCGCACCTTGAATTCCGCACTGGCCGGGTTAACGACCGGAGATACGCGCTCTACGGTGGCGTCAAAGGATTTACCAGAAAAAATCGGAAAATATAGCACAATCTTATCTCCAGGATGGATTTGTGTAATAAATTCAGCCGGCAAAAAGGCTTCAAAAGCCAGTTGATCAATCTGCACCAAGGAGAGAACTGGAACGAACTCGTCCACAGCTTCTCCGACCGAGCGGAGGCGTTCCGTGACCACGCCCGCGAAGGGAGCGCGAACCGTGCGTCGGTCGAGGAGTTCCTGGGCTTGGCCTTGGAGGATTTTGGCGACTTCGAGGTTGATGGTCTTTTCCATGGCCTCGATGCGGGAGATGGCGGCGGATTTGCCGAGAGCGGCGCTGGCTTCGTTTTCGAATTCCCGCATTTCGACCACCTTGGTTTGCTGAGCCAGCTGCAGGCGTTCCATGGTGTCTTCGAGGCGCAGCGCGACTTCGCCTTCTTTGAGTTCGGTGCCCTCTTCGACCACTGCGGCAATGACTCCTTGGGCTCGACTGGCAAGCCGGACTTCCCGGTAGGGTTTGAGGAGCCCCTCAATTTTGCTGGGAGGTGGGGAGGCTGAATCCGTCCCCTCAGTTTGGCTGAAAGCGGAGGGTGCGAGGATCGCGGTGAGGAGGAGCAGGCGGATTAGAACCATTGAAATTCGACCCGTAGAAAGTTGATAAACGGCCGAGTGAGCGCGTAGGCGAAATTCGCGGTGCCGAGGCGGATTTTGGCTTTGCCGGTGTAGCCGGGCTTGAGGAGTTCGTGCAACGGGCTGTCGGATGGAAAGGTGAGGACTGCAAGATAGTAGCTTTGGCCGTGGTAGATTTGTGGGAGTTGGCTAATCTCCACGGAGTTGTGCAGAGTGGTGCGCACGCTTTGGGTGGCGTGAGAGTGGAGCACAAAGCGCACGGGAAGTTCGCCTTGGTCTTGCAGGGCGCGCAGGAGCTGTCCAATGTCGGCCTGCTTGATGCGCAACACGACTTCGAATTGATCGCGGTCGGCAATTTCGGCGAAAGGCTGACCAACTTCGATGAACTGTCCTTCACGGTTGGCGAGGTTTTTCGAGGTGATGATGCCCGGCTTAGGGGCGCGGATGAGGGTGCGTTGACGCAGATACTCGACCCGACGGTAGGCTTCGGCTTCGCGCTGGGCATTGATTTGGGCCAGTTTGCGCTCCGCTTCGTTGCCAATGGTTTGGGCGCGAGCGGCTTCGATTTGCCAGCGTTGTTGTTGTTGGGCGAGAATGGCCAGCTGAGTTCGGTAATCCGTATCGTCTAAGCGCGCCAGCACCTGCCCAGCTTCAACGAATTCGCCTTCCCGTGCCCGGACCTCCAGGATTTTTCCCTGGGCCTGAGCCACTGCCTGCGTGAGCAAAGCAGGCCGCACTTCGCACTCGGCGGTGATTCGCAGCGGATAAGGGGCAAGGAAGGCCGCCAGCAGGAGGATGATAACCAGGCTCATCCAGAGGAAAAGAGGGCGTCCGCGCCCGGCAAGAACCGCTTGGCGCGCCCGGCTGAGGGCGGAAAGGACTGGCCGAGCCGGGAGAAGGTGATGGTGGTGTGCCGCGTCCAGGCTGCGGCCGGCGGCATCCGTGAGGCGGGTAATGGAGGCTTTGGCAGTGGGAGCGAAGGGTGGATCGTCGTTGCGGAAAGCGACTAAGAGGAAGTCCCGGTGTGGCGAAGGGGAGCTTCCAGGAGCGGTGGGAAAGATCGGGCGGGCGACCAAGTGCTTTACCCCGGCGGTGCCAAAGAGCGGGGAAAGATTTGACTCAGCACCCGGAGCGGAAGCATCCGCCGAGAGGAGCAACACCTGGTCTTGCGGGAAAGGAGGCAAAGAATTGACCAACGCGGTGAGGGCCAAGACCTGCTGGCTGCGCAGATCCACGACTTCCTGGTTGGAGGCGGTGAAGATTTTGTATTTCCGGCCTTGGCGACGGAAGACACAGGCCAAGTCCGCGGGCAGCAGGTCGCTGGAGTAGTTCGCCAGAATCAGGGCCACCTCCTTGGGATCGAGTTGCCCAAGCAGCGAGCTCTGCATGCGCAAAAGCTGATGCAACTCCTCATTCTGCCGACTTTGCAGGGCTTTGGTGTAGTTTTGGAAAAACTGCCCCGCTTGGCCGCAGAGATTGGCGATGAATGCCAAGATGTCGCTGTAGGTTTTGGGATCTCCGGCTTCTCGCAGCCAGACTTGCAGGACTGCTGCTACGCGGTCGCCGGTGAAAACCGGCACATAGAAGATGGGAGAGGGAGTCAGGTTGACGACTTCGCCTTCGGTCGGAGCCGGGTAAGGCGCTCTGGGTTCGCCTGCCGCAACAATGCAAGATTTTTTGTGCTGCACGGTCTGCCGCAAGACCGCATCTACGGAATTTCGCTGACGATCGTTATCCGAGTAAAGCAAAGACTCGAAGTTTTGCGCCGCTACTTTTTCCAGGTGGTGGCCTGGGCGTTCCAACCAGAGGGCACCTCCCTGGGCGGAGAGACACTCCACGACCGTTTCAACAAAGCGCGGGAAGAAAACCGCCGGGTCCAGGCAGGTGCGAGCGAGCTCGCTAAAGACTCGCACGGCTCCCTCGATGCGTGCTTTGGTCCGCTCAAAGAGGATTTGCTGCTCTTGGGCGGTCATGCGGCAGGGAGGGTTGGCAGGTCAGGCAGAGGAAGATGTCGGAGGGGAGCGTTACGCGATAGGGGCTGCCGAAGAGGAGTCTGATGCTTTTTTTACCCGCTGGTTAAGATCGAGAATGATCTCGCCGAAAGTCTGCTCATGTTTGCTGACCATGGCGTGCAAGAGGTGGAGAAGGCGCTTGGCTGAGGAAAAGCTCATGACCACGCGGCTCTTGACCTGGATTGGCTCATCGAGCACCCGGCCGTTGATATTCGGGTTCAAGGCAAAATCTAAAATAACTTCCTCTGAGGTCATCACCCCGCGGCACATGTTGGAGTAAATCGCCTCCGCCCCGGCAAGCTCGATGGGTTGCTCGGTCGCGGGATTGGGTGCGGTGGGTGAGTTCATAAGTGGATTGGCGGCTCAGGGAATCGTCGGGAAAAGAGAAAAAGTCGAGCCTGCAGCAATCAGGCGATGATATCCTGAGGTTCGAGGAAGCCTTCCAGCTGGCGGATGCGGGTGGGGTGGCGCATCTTCCGCAGGGCTTTGGCTTCAATCTGGCGGATGCGTTCGCGGGTGACTTTGAATTGTCGGCCGACTTCTTCTAGGGTGCGGCTGTAGCCATCTACGAGGCCGAAGCGCTGCTCGAGGACCGCGCGCTCGCGATCGGTGAGGGTGTCCAAGACGTCTTTGATTTTGTCCTTGAGCAGCACGATTGCCGCTTGGTCAGCAGGGTTTTCGGCAGACTTATCTTCGATAAAGTCCCCGAAGCTGGTATCTTCGCTATCGCCCACGGGGGCTTGCAGGGAAATGGGTTGTTGCGCCATTTTCAGCACGGCGCGCACGCGCTCGACGGGCAGCTGGATTTCCTCGGAGATTTCCTCCGGGGTGGGTTCGCGGCCGTATTCTTGCACCAGCTGCTTTTGCACCCGGATGAGTTTGTTGATGGTCTCAATCATGTGCACCGGGATGCGAATGGTGCGGGCCTGGTCCGCAATGGACCGGGTAATGGCCTGCCGAATCCACCAAGTCGCATAGGTGGAAAATTTGTAGCCACGGCGATATTCGAATTTCTCCACGGCCTTCATCAGGCCCATATTGCCCTCCTGAATGAGGTCCAAGAAGGACAAGCCGCGGTTGGTGTATTTTTTGGCGATAGAAATGACCAGGCGCAGGTTGGCTTCTACCATCTCGGTTTTCGCCCGGAGGGCCTTACGATGCCACTCTTTCAGCTCGCGGTGGGTTTCGAGGAAGTCTTCGGTGGCGGACCAGACGCGTTTTTCCAAGTCGCGCAGCTGGTGGGCGAGGTTGCGTTTGATTTTCGCGGCATCGGGATGATCCGATTTTGCGTGCCGCTGATGCTCGGCGTGGAGATTGCGCAGGGTGCGGGCTTTTTCGTCGGCGAGAATCACGAAATCCTCAATGACCTTCTGCTTGAAGAAAAACTTCGGGTAGAGCTTTTGCAGGGAGGATAGAGCGGCTTGGAACTCCTTGAGGTCGGGCTCAGCGGCTTTGGAGTGACGGTGGGCGAAATAGCGCCCGAAGGCTTCGGTGGCTCGTTGTGATTCGCGTTCGAGAGCCTGACAGAGCTTCGGGAGAAACTTCATGTAGCGCTCCCGGCTTTCGATTTTTTTGTCCATGATCACGCGGTCGAAGCGTTCGCGCATGTCCATGAGCTTGTGGGCCAGGTCGAGATGGGCCTCCGCGATGAAGCCAAATCGGGTGAGGATATTTTGCACTTGGGTCTCGGCGTCCTCGATGCGCTTGCTGATTTCGACTTCCTGCTCCCGGGTCAGCAGTGGGACTTGCCCCATTTGCTTGAGATACATGCGCACCGGGTCGTCCAGGATGTCGAGTTTGCTGTCGGCCTTTTCGTCGCGTTCCTCTTCCTTCTTGGGTTTTGGACCATGATCCACATCCGAGGAATCAATGAGCTCGATCTCGACGCTGCGCAGCTGGGAAACAATGGCGTCAATGGCCTCTGGATCGGTGATATCTGGCGGGAGGACCTCTTGGAGATCATCGAAGGTGACGTAGCCTTGTTCTTTGGCGAGCTTGATCAGCTCACGCACTTTTTCCTGCACGAATTTTTGCAGGTCGAATTTCTCCGGGGTTTCCAGAGTGAGGTTGTTTTCGGCCGAGGGAGCGGTGGCTTTTTTCCTCTCCGGGGATTTGCTGGAAGCGGCCTTGGTCGAGGATTTGTTGCTTGAGCCCTCGGGGGATTTCGCAGCTTTCTGGGCGGGAGCTTTGTTCGGCTCTGGAGCCGCGGCTTTGCTGGCGGGCTTTGGAGCCTTGGCGGCAGCCAATTTTTTCGGGGTGGTTTTCGCCGGGGATTTCGACGGTTGGGTGGAGGAGGGTTTAGGCGACGGAGCGGGTTTCTTGGTGGTTTTCAAAGTAGGAAGCCGAAGAGAGCCGGGGTTGGTGCAGAAGTTACTCTGTGGGGTCTGCCAAGGGAAGCCCTGCAAAATTCTGCAGGCGCCGATGTAGGTCAAGTAATTCTTTCTGAATTTCCACGATTTTCTGCGGGGTTAGAGACCGGTCAAGAAGCTGATTTTTGGTTTTTTGGATGAGGTGGCGCAGGTGGTGGGCGACGAGGCCATTCCAGGTGGAAGTGGTGGCCGGGAGCAGATCGCGCGGGGGTTGGCGGGTATTGAGCAGCGCGAGGGTGGACTGCTCTGCCGGGGAGCAAAGGGCCAGGAGTGCTGGGGAGGCCGGATCGGCGGAACAGCCAAATTGCACGATTTTTTGCAAGAGGGAAAAATCCGGCCCGAGATCCCGGATGCTCGGACTCTGCTGCACGGCCAGCCACTGGCAGACTTCTGCCGAGCAGAGCGCGGCTTTGCAAAGAAAGAGGCAGCCTTCGGGGAGTTCGAGGGGTGCAGCATCCTCTGCGGCAGTAGGTTCTGGGGCTTCTTCCGCCTCGACGATGGCGGGCTTGCTTTGTCGCATCAGAGACAAGACATGCCCCGGGTCCACCTGCAGAGCGGCCGCAATTTGGTTTCGCAGCGCGTCTTGCAAAATGGGATCCGGCAGCAGACGCAGCAGCCCAGCCAGTTCTTTCGTGAGCGCGGCCAGGCCGACTGGGGTGGCCAGGGCTCCGGAGCTGCGGGCCTGGGTAATTTTATGAGTAAAAACATCGGCGGCTTGCTCCACACGCAACCGGAACGCCTCCCCGCCCTCGCGCCGGACCAGGGAATCGGGATCCTCACCCGTCGGCAACAAGAGGATGCGGACGGAAATTTCCCGCGCCAGAAGGGCTGGCAAGGAGCGGTCGGCGGCTTTTTGCCCTGCGGAATCACTATCAAAGCAAAGCACCACGCGCGGCACGAATCGTTTGAGCAAGGTGGCCTGATGGGGGGTGAAGGCAGTGCCTTGCGGGGCGAGGACATTTTGGATGCCGGCCTCATAAAGGGAGATGAGATCAAATTGCCCTTCGCAGATAATGGCCTCTCCGGCCTGCATGAGGGCGCGCTTGGTTTTGTGCAGCCCAAAGAGGAGGCGGCCTTTGGAGAATAGAGGAGTTTCGGGGGAGTTGATGTATTTAGCCGGAGAGGCCCCGGGATCGAGAACCCGCCCGCTGAAGGCGACGACGTCGCCATAATCGTTGCAAATGGGAATCATGACGCGATCGCGAAAGCGATCCGTAAGGCCGCGGCCGCGTTCGTTCTCGAAGCAAAGTCCGGCTTTGACCAATTCCGCTGGGTGAAAGCCAGCTTTGGTGGCGTGTTGGGCAAAGGCATCCGGAGCGGCTGGTGCGTAGCCCAGGCTCCAACTTTCCGCGACTTTCTCATCAAACCCGCGACTCTTGAGATAGGATCGTGCGGCTGCGGCGGCAGGAGATTTGAAGAGCTGCTTCTGGAAAAAGCTGGTGGCCAAGCGGTGGAGCTCGAGGAGGCGAGGGCGCTCCTCGCGGTTGGTATTTCCTCCGCCCGTTTCCTCAATAAGGCGAATCCCGGCGCGATCGGCCAGTTTCACCAAAGCATCGGTGAAAGAGATGCGCTCGTAATCCATGACAAAGCGAATCACCCCCCCACCAGCTTGGCAGCCAAAACAGTGATAGCTCTGCCGGGCAGGATTCACCGTAAAAGATGGGGTCTTCTCTTTGTGAAAGGGGCAAAGGCCCTTAAACGCACTGCCCGCGCGTTTGAGGGGCAGGTAGGTGGCGATGACCTCGACAATGTCGTTAGCTTCGGCAACCCGACGGATGCTTTCCTCGGAGTATCGCGGCATGAGGAGGAGTTTATGCCTCCGGCTGGGAACGGAGTTGCAAGCGAAAGGCAGGATGGTAGCGGCCACCGTTTTTCTTGCGGCAGCAGGCCAGGCAAGCCTCCTGGCGACGCAGCGGGCGCACTCGGCGCACTTCCGCTCCACAGGAAGGGCACACGTAGAGCAAACGGCGAGGGAGGAAACGGCGGCGCAGGGGCAGTTGGTGACAGCGCGCTTCACCGGGCAGCCCGAGCTCGGCGCAGACTTGTTTCCATTCCGGGCCATGGGGTGCGATGCGGCGGCGGGAGCGGGATTGGGCGACGAGATGGGCCAACTCGTGACGCAGCGTCCGGTCCACTTCGGCCTCGCTAATCAGCGGGAGGGCGGCGTTGAGAATGATGCGTCGTTCCGCATGGGAAGCGAGACCGGCGGTGGAACGCAAACGGGTGGACCACCAAACGGAAACCCGTCCGAGGAGTTCTGGACAGTGGACCTGCTGCAGCAGGGCGTCCACAAGGAGCTCCAACATTGGGTCGCGGCGTTGACCAGAACGAGATTTGCTGGGGGGAGGAGGAAGGGCGGAAGAAAATACCGAACTCATGCCAGGGAACGTTCCTTTTTGGGAATGATCTGCACTTGCCTCTCTTCGAGGAAGACCAAGGATTTCGGCGGCACGCTTTGCATGAGGAAAACGTTGGCGCCGATGGTGGTGCCTTCGCCAATGGTGGTTTCGCCACCCAGAATCGTGGAGTTCGGATAAATCGTCACCCCATCCCCCACATCGGGATGCCTTTTACCGCCTTTGACAATCTTCCCAGCATCATCGCGCTGGAAGCTGCGGGCTCCCAGAGTGACTCCGTGGTAAAGTTTAACCCGATTTCCAATCCGGCAGGTTTCGCCGACTACGACCCCGGTGCCGTGGTCTATGAAGAAGTGGGTTCCGAGACTGGCACCGGGATGGATATCAATGCCGGTGCGGGCATGGGCCCACTCGGTCATTACGCGGGGCAGGAGGGGCACTCCGGCGCGATAGAGGCGATGGGCCGCACGTTGGATGGCCACTGTTTCGATCGAAGGGTAGGCGAGAATGATTTCTTCCAGGCCGGTGGCGGCTGGGTCGCCTTCATACGCTGCGGTGATATCGGTAGCGAGTAGCTCACGCAGAGAAGGCAAGCCCTCCAAGAATTCCGCTGCGAGGGCCGTGGCTTTGGCTCGAGGACAATCCCGCTCCGTGGATCGCAGACTTTTGCAAATTTCCTCACCGAGCTTTTCTTCCAAAGAGCGCAGGCGCAGCCGGGTGAGCTCCAGGAGTTGACGCTCTTCCAGCGCCTTTTCGTCGTGAAATCCGGGAAAAAAAAGACGTAGCAGGAGTTCGCAAATCTCGGCCACCGCTTGTTTGGAAGGCATATTGCCAACTTCCCGATGGTTGAGCCCTCCGAGGGTCTCATAGGAAGTCAGGAGTCGCTTGGTGAGTCCGTCGAGGTCCATGGCAGTGCCGGGAGACTATGGCAGGGTTAGAACGGGGAAGCAAGGCGACCGAGCGAGGAGAGCAAGGCGGCGAGCTTTTGCGGATCTTTCTGCCGGGGATGGATCTCCACTCCGCTGGCCAAATCCAGGGCAAAAGGCCGGACCGCAGCGGCGGCGCGAGCGGCATTTTCCGGGGTGATCCCGCCAGCCAAAAAGACCTGCTTCTCCGGGTGCGCTACAATGAACTCCGCTGCCAAAGACCAGTTTGCCTGGTTGCCCGTGCCTCCGTATTGCCCAGGGGCCGCCGGGGCATCAAGTAGGAGATGATCCGTTGGATAATGCAGCAGACTTTCGAGTTGGGCCTGGGAAAGCACGGGAGCGGCTTTGATCCAAGGCAGGCGGCAGCGAGCACAGTCCTCCGGCAGCTCATCGCCGTGAAATTGGATGAAAGAGAAGAGCGCCGATTCCTCCAGAGCCGCCAACAAAGGCGGAGCGGGGTTAACTACCACGGCCACGAAAGATGCCTCGGAAAAACTGGCCCGGGGAAGTTTGGCGATCCAGTCCAGATCGTCCAAAGTCAGAGCCCGTTTGGAACCGGAAAAAAAGTTGAATCCTAGATATTCGACGCCGCTCCGGAGGACGAGTTCCGCATCAGCCCGCTGCGTGAGCCCACAGATTTTCAAACGCGGGGCAGGCATCAGCGCTGGCCGGGTTCAATGACCCGAGCGTTGGCTGGCTTCATGGAAGGGGGGGAGGACGGGCCGTGCGAGACCGACTGCACATAGACGATGCGGCCTTCGGAATTGCGCAAAAAGGAATTCAGCACCCAGCTTACTATGCTGATGATAATTGCCCCAAAGAATGCGCTCCAAAAACCGGCTACATGGAAAGATGGGATCAAGGCCGAGACGAACCAGAGCAAAAGTCCATTCAGGATGAGAATGAAAACACCCATGGTGACCACGATGAAGGGGATGCTGAGGATCAGGAGCACGGGACGCACGGCGGCATTGAGGATCCCGAGGAGGAGCGAGGCCCCGAGGAGAGCGAGCGTGGAATCGTAGGAAATCCCGGGAAGAATGGTGGCCGCAACGAAGGCGATGGTGGTGACAAACCACCGCAGTAAAAAGCCTCTCATGGCGCCAAGGGTGGAAGCGATTTTTCCGCCTCTGGCAAGGCCTCGCGCAGCCGATCATATAGAGGAGAGAGGGCCTGTGGAAGGATGCGGGTGTGGGCGATGACGGGCATGAAATTGCTGTCCCCGGACCAGCGGGGAACGATATGAAGGTGGAGATGGTGGGCGATTCCCGCACCGGCTACGGCACCGATATTGACCCCGAGATTGAACCCTTGAGCCTTGACCACGGCCCGCAGCAACGCCTGCGCGAGCAGTGCGAGCCACCAAAGTTGCAGCACCTCTGCAGGAGCGAGTTCTTCCAAAGTGGAGACTTTGCGGTTGGGGCAAGCCATCAGGTGTCCGCAGGCGTAGGGATATTTGTTTAAGATGAGAAAACAATCCTGCGTGCGGGCCACGACTAGGTGGGTTTTATCCTCCTCGGGAGCCGCATTGGCTGCCGCTAGGAGGAAGTCCGGCTGGTCCCGGTGCTCCGCTTGATAATACTCGACCCTCCAGGGACTCCAGAGCGCTTCGATTTCGGTCTTGGGAAAGCTCAAAGCAAGGGACGGGCAGGATGAGTCAATCGCGATCAAGCGGGAGCCGGAGCCGCGAGTCCGCCTCCTGGGAGTTCACGTTCGGGGCGGGGCAATTCTTCGGAACCGGTTTCCGCAGCTGGCTCAGGGGGCAGCGGTGGGGGCTTGGATTCGTTGATCGGCGGGTTTTTGATTTCCCCATATTTCACGATCTCTTCGATGTGCGAGGCATCTAGCGTTTCGTATTCGAGAAGGGCCTCGGCGATCAGGCGCACCTTGTCGCGATTTTTTTCCAGGAGATCTTTGGCGCGCTGGAAGGCTTCGTCAATAAGGCGTTTGACTTCGCTATCAATCTGCCGCGCGGTTTCCTCGCTGTATTCGCGGGGGCGACCAAGATCCCGTCCGAGGAAGATGTGGTCGTTCCCCTCGTGGAAGCTGACCATCCCCAGGCGGCTCATGCCCCATTCGCAAACCATGCGCCGAGCGAGAGCGGTGGCTTGTTTGATGTCTCCGGCAGCACCGTTGGAAATATCGTCCGTGAACATCTCCTCGGCAATACGACCGCCCATGATGACCACGAGAGAGTCGAGCGCCTCTTTTTGTTGGGTTGAATATTTATCGCCTTCGGGGAGATACATCGTCGCCCCCAAGTAAGGTCCGCGGGGAATGATGGTCACTTTGTGCAGGGGGTGGGTGTGCTCGAGGAGGACGTTGAGGAGAGCGTGACCGGCTTCATGCCAAGCGGTGGAGGTTTTCTCGCGATCACTCATCGCGAGGGTGCGACGCTCCTTACCCCAGCGAACTTTATCGCGGGCTTCTTCCAGTTCGCGGTGGGTGATGGCCTTGAGTCCTTTGCGAGCCGCGAGGAGGGCGGCTTCGTTGAGCACATTGGCCAGCTCTGCGCCGGAGTAACCAGGGGTTCCCCGGGCAATCTTCGCCAAATCCACGTCTTCGGCCAATTTGACCTTCTTGGCGTGGACCTTGAGAATCGCTTCACGGCCTTTGACATCAGGCAGGGTAACGGTGACTTGGCGGTCGAAGCGTCCGGGGCGCAGGAGCGCCGGGTCAAGAACGTCGGGGCGGTTCGTGGCTGCGATGATGATGACACCATCTTGGGTATCAAAGCCGTCCATTTCTACGAGGAGCTGGTTGAGGGTTTGCTCCCGCTCGTCATGCCCACCGCCGAGACCATGCCCGCGATGCCGACCGACAGCATCAATTTCGTCAATGAAAATCAGGCACGGGGCATTTTTGCGACCTTGTTCGAACATGTCGCGCACGCGAGAGGCACCGACCCCGACGAACATTTCCACGAAGTCCGAGCCGCTGATAGAGAAGAATGGAACATCGGCCTCACCGGCGATCGCGCGAGCGATGAGGGTTTTCCCGGTTCCGGGAGGACCGACCATGAGAACGCCTTTGGGAATGCGGCCACCAAGTTTTTGAAACTTCTTCGGATCCTTGAGGAATTCGACCAACTCCTGGACTTCCTCCTTGGCCTCCTCGACCCCAGCGACGTTTTTGAAAGTAATACGATTTTTTTCTTGGGAGAGCATCCGGGCCTTGCTTTTGCCGAAGTTGAGAGCTCCCTTTCCGGCCATTTTGATCTGCGAGCGGAAAAAGAAATAGAGAATCACCAAGAACAACAGGATCGGCAGAAAGCCAAGCAACGTTGAAGCCAAGAGGTTCGACTCGGGTTTGATCGTCGGGATGATGCCTTTGGCGGCGAGGGCCTTTTCCAGTTCCGCACCATTGAAGGAGAGTAGGACCGGAGTGCGGAAAGAGGCCAGCGTTTCCTCGCCCGTGGTGGGGTGCGGTTTTTTGTAGTAACCGCTGAGGAACTCGGTGGGCTGGCCTTGTTCGACGACAATCCGCAGGGGGTGTTCCTCGGTGGAGACGATTTTATCTTTCTCCAGAAGTTTGAGGAACTGTTGATAGGTCAGTTCATCCCGAGCGCCAGATGGGGAGCCCTGAAAAAGAAAAGCCCCGCCGATGAGGAAGAAGGCGATGGCAAAGAGCACCAATCCCCGCCAGTTCAGCGAGTTCTCGGGAGGTTGGTTTTTGTTGCGGTTGGGTTTCCCCGGTTCAGGTGGAGTGGGGTTTGATGAGGCCATTCGGATGCAGTGTGGGCGAAAGATTCCTCAGAATCCGGCAAAGCGCAAATGGAAAGCAGCGGCGCTCGGCCGGGCGATGGGGAATTTTCTGCTTCGCGGAGGGCTCTGCGAGGGCTATTTCTTGACCTCCGCAGCGCGGACGATTTCCGCAAAGCCGCGTGGATCGAGACTGGCCCCACCGACCAAGGCCCCATCAATGTCCGGTTGGCCGAGCAATTCCGCCGCGTTGCCGGGTTTGACGCTGCCACCATATTGGATCCGGACTCGCTGGGCTAGGTCTGGGGAGGTAAGTTCTGAGAGCACCCGGCGCACGGTGGCATGGGCGGATTGAGCCTGTTCGGGGGTGGCGGTGCGCCCGGTGCCGATGGCCCAGACGGGTTCGTAGGCGATGACGAGGTCCTCCAGATCGGTGGTCCCAAAGCCCGTGAGCGCACCGCGCAGCTGGGTTTCCAAAACTTCGTTCTCCTTTCCGGCGTCGCGCTCTTCCAGAGTCTCGCCAACGCAGAGGATGGGGCGCAGCTCACTTTTAAGAGCCGTGGCCAACTTTTTGTGAATGATAGCGTCCGTTTCGCCGAAAAGCTGGCGGCGCTCGCTGTGGCCAATGATGACGTAGCGCACATAGAGCTCGCGCAACATCGAGGCACTAATCTCGCCCGTGAAGGCTCCGGAGCCTTCGAAGTAAAGGTTTTGCGCGCCCAGTTTGACCTTTTGCGTTCCGGAAATCAGTTTTTCCAGGGTGCTTAGAGCAGTGAAGGGTGGTGCGATGACGATTTCTGCGTGTGGGGTGTCACCGACTTCCAAATTGAAGACCTGCCAGAAACTCTCCGTCTCGGAGAGGGTCATGTTCATTTTCCAGTTGGCGGCGATAATGGGCTTTCTCATAAAGGAGCACGCAGACTACGCCCGCAGAACAACGGCGGCAAATGGAAAAACCGCGGCGGCAAATTTTGCCGGGGTAGGGTCCCAAAGCGGGAGGAAGAGAAAGGGCTGGGAAGACCAACTCCTTCGAGGCGACGCGGGGAACCGTCGCGGCAAATAACCTCGGGATCTCCTCGGTCCCCGCTAGCGGCTGGCACGGATGCGGTAGAACGCCCTCTCGCTAGGAGGGTTGGAGTCTGTGAAGGAGCCAGCGGTGAGTCCGCTAGCCAAAGTCGTCCAACTACCTTCGGTGAGAGAGGTAGAGCGCTCCACTGCGTAGGTGCGCCCCGGGAACGCCTGCCACTGCAAGGTGAAGCCGCCTCCGTTTTCCGAAGTCACTTGATTGATTTGAAACCGGGAGGCGGCACTGAGAGGATCGGTCCCGGCGGTAACTTCAGCGGCATTTTTCACCCCGTCGCCGTCCTCATCTCCATCGGAAGTCAGGGAACGAGTCGGGGAGCTGGTGCTCGTCGGCGACGAGGCGACATCGTTTTTGTTGGGATTCAAAGTTGTGATGGTGGCCGTGGCTGTGACGCCGGGAGGCAACCCGCTGACTTGGAAAGAAGTGGCAGAGGTTTCAAAGTGCTGCACGACGTTATCACTGCGAGTGAGGGTGAGTTTGTAGAGGGGTTGCAGGCCTTCGGGATCGGTGACCGGGCTCCAAGAGAAGGTCACATTCCCATCCAAGGCATAGGCTTCGACCTGCGGCGGCGCACTCGGTGCGGGCAGCGGAGTGACATCATAAACTTTGAGGAACTGCGCTTCGTAGGGGTGAGTGGCCCAGGCACCATCCGTTGTCGGAACAGGGTTCAAAGAGACATATACCCCGTTGCTGACAATATCGGAACCGGTGCGGCCGCTACCCCAGAGCCATTGGCTGCGCCGACCGGGATGCTCATTATTTCGCCCAAGATAGGCGGCAATATTTTTCACGTTGTAGGTACGATTGGCCGAATTTCTCAGCCCCATGAGATCTGCTAGGGCTTGGGGGATTCGGAAGGTATCTGCGCTAGTTGCATTGCGGTTGAGATTGGTGAAGGCCAGAACCACATCTTGCTGCGGCAGCGGAGCGTTGGGCTGGCTGTATTTGGCCACAGAGAAAATTTGCTGATTCGGCTGGTTATCGGATTGACGGTTGAGGAACCACCGATGCGAGGAACGCAAAGCGGGGCTGAAGGCCCGGGCCATGCCGATCCCGGAATAAACCGGGTAGAGAAATTGCACTCCGAACGCATTGTTATCCCAGGCATTCCACTGCGGCTGTAGGGAGTTCCACTTTTTGAAATGTGGAATATCTTTGCCGAAGTTCTGCTCATACCAATCGAAAGCACCCTGGGGCAAAGAGTTTTGGAACTTTGTCCCGGCACCAATTTCCTGGCCATACATAATCATCGGCGAGCCAGCGTTTGTGCTGACCGTGGCGTAACGGATCAAAGCCTGCCAAGAGTCACTGTAGGGAGTCTCATCGTGTGAGGTGTTATTGAGGAGGACAAGGCTGTCACCGTAAGCCGTGGTGCGGTCTTGAAAGACGCTCCGATAACCCGAAGTCGTCGTGGCGGCTTGGAGAGGAAAAACGATGTTTTCATTAAGCACGGCAAAGTGCCTGCTGGAGCGGTAGGTGACTTCGCCACCGTCAAGGCTTTCGGTCATGAAAACGAAGTTCCACTTCACGCTGTGAGTGCGGTTGATGATGTATTCCATGCACTGCGGCGGAAGTCCCTGGCCGAAGTCCTTACGCAATCCATCAATCCCAGCCAGATCGAGCGCCTCCCGCACTGCAGCATTTCCATCCGCTGGTGTAGAGTTGAACCCACGGTGTCCAGACTGCTGCAGCCAGTAGGGAAGAACCTCACCGAAGTAACGCCAGACCCCAATGGTGGCGTTGCCCAGGCTGCTGTAGTCTATCCAGTCGCCTTCGTTGCGCACTGTGGCGCGGCTGATTTCTGGCCCGGGATAGCCCGTGACTAAGGTGGCATAACGGCCGAAGAACACATCCCGGACATCATCCCATTTGCCGAAGTCATCTCGATCCGGAGCCACGGCAATGCGATTGGCACTATTGGCTGGAGCACTGTAAGCCGCGGGGCCTTCCCCGCCGTCCGTGGAGAAAAATTGTGGCACGCGATTGCGAATGAGGTCGCCAGGCTGCCAATTGCCCGGGTTACCTGGAGCAGCAAAAATCTCCACCCCCTTCTGTCCCAAGACAACATCGGGAGCGGTATGGTTGAAGGGGAAGTCGAGCATGAGCTGCACTCCAGCCTGATCGGAAGCGGCGGCAAAGTTCGCAAACGCGGTCATGGCCGCGGCGTAGTTTGTCGGGTTTGACACCGGATTGGGCAGGGAACCATTGTAGTTGCGGGTGTAGAGGGGGTTGATTTCCCAGAAATTGCGAATCGAATAAGGGCTGCCTGGATCGTAGGGTTGGCTGGTCGCTGGATCGGTCTGACGCCCCTCGAGCCCTTGGGGGTGGAAAGGCTGGAACCAAATCCAGTTGATTCCGAGGTTAGTGAGCCATTGTAAGTTCACGCGCTTGGTGGGATCGTGCAAATCTTCAAACGTTCCGCGCTGCGCAAACGTTGGGCCGGAGGCGTTGGCATTAGTGACATGCAATTCATACATGCGCATGTCGCGGGCAATTTTCGGTGCTACGACAATGGCGTGGTCTCTGAACCCACTGCTGCCAACCCAAATCCAATTCGGATTTCCACTCACTTTGAAACGCGCGGTGAGCCGGTAGGCGCCGGTTTTTTGCACTGGCAGCGTGAGAGTAAAGGTGCCATTGCCCTGATTCTGCATGGCGTAGGCACGGAAATAAGCTCCGGTATCCGCGGTGGTGATTAAGTTTCCATCGGGCGGGATAATGCCGTCCTCGCGTCCGTCGTTGTTGTAGTCCTGATTGGCGCGCTCACGGTTGTTAAGGTTGGTGAAAACCTCCACCGCCGTGAGATTGCCCATGTTGGGTTGAAAAACGATATTCAGCTGCGGGAAAACGCTGTCGCGGATTTCATCAATGTAGAAATTGCTCTTGGAGTAGTTGGCGTTGATGCCGTTGACGGTGAGAGAGGGGGGTGGATAGGCAACGGTGAAGCTGGTCGGAGAGGCTTGAGCTACCGATTCCGTCCCTGTGGCCTGATTGTTGCCGTAGAGGTAGGTATCGGAGCGGTTGCTGAAAGTAGTTTTGAAATAATACTCTACCTGCGCTCCGGCGGTAGCGGGAACCACAAAGGAGGCCTTCCAGAATTGATTGTGATTCTGGGTGTTCTCATTGACATTGGAGTGAAAGCTGAGGGTCTGTGACTGCCAGGATCCCCCGTTGATGCGATAAATGAGCCAACCACCGGTTTGGTTGGCACCCTCACCTTTCCAGACGCCTTGGTAGAAAGTGGTGTTGGAATTGGGCGTGGGATTGACTGGGTCGCGCATGGTGGCGGGAATGCCATTTTGGGTATTCGCCGGGAGGTGCCAGACATTGGCGAGCTGGGCCTGCAGGGGCAGGGCCAAGAGGCAAAACACCAAAAGACTCAAAAAGCCCAGGGATGGGAGTCGTAGAGGGAGAGAGGGATGGTTTCGCATGGTCTTGCAGAAAAGTTACGGAGTCGAAATGAGCACGCGGTAGAAGCGGCGTTGGCCCGGGCTGGGATCGAGGACTGTCTGCTCGTTTCCGGTGCCCGGGAGGCGCGGGCCCAGATCGGTCCAAGTGCTGAGATTATCTGAGGACTGAGGTTGGTAGAGGCGTCCTGTATGAGTGGGGAAGGTAAAGAAGAAGCCGGCTTCCGATTGGCTGAGGGTCGTAGTCGGCCGACCACTGGCGGCGGAGTGGGGATTGGAGTTGAAGAGATATTCTTGGAGGTTGGTGAGGCCATCACCATCCGGATCGCCCGTGGCGGAATTTCCCAAGCTACCGAAATGCGCCATTTCCCAACTATCGCCGAGGCCGTTGCCATCGGTATCGGTGTGGACCAAATCGCTGCCCTGATCGAAGCCAAGGGTGATGACATGCGGTCCGGGCCCGACCAGTTCGACTTCCACCTGGTTGGTTTGAGCTTGGTTCCGGCGGGCGACGGTGGTGAAGATGGCAGGGGCGGAATCGCTCGCGCTGGAATTGATGCTCGGCCCCTCTACCCAGGCGCGGACGGTATCCAGGGGACCAACGTTGGTCACATTGACGCGAGTGGAGGAGGGGAAGGATTCGGAGAGGCCGGTTTGCCCGCGGAGGAGCAGGTCGAGGAGGTTGGGAGAGAGCCCAAAGCGCACATAAGCTCGGGAAAGCCCGCTGAGCTGGTAGGTGGCCTCGAGGCGCTCTGAGGCGGCATGGGGCAACCGTATGGTCTTGCTGACACCGCCATGGCTGAAGGTCCAGCCTGTGGCGCCGGGAGCCGATTGCACCGTGTAATTGGCGTTCACCTGGGCATTGCTGCCAGCATTGGAGGTGTTTACCACCCACCAGTCCTTGAAGCCGCTAGTGCGGTGGGCGTTCACAGCCGGGCCGCTGCCGATAACCGACGACGCTCCCTCGTCATCGGTATCGCTGCCGCTGGCGGAGGCAAAATTGCCCGCCACCTGCCAGATTTTGCCGTTGGAGGGATTCCGCATCCAGGCAGCCGTCATGCGTCCGCCTTTGGCCTTAAAGAGAGCGAAGATACGGCTGTTATAGAGGAGATATTCGGGCTGGCCGTCGAGGTCCACATCCACCGCTTCGGTGCCGAGGGTGGACGAGGTGGCATTTGCAGCCCATTGTTGCACTCGCGCAAAAACATTGGCAAAGCGCGCCTGGGACTGGGCCTGTCGGGCGAACCCGGCGAGGGTCTGCCCGGCATCGGTATCTGGGAAGATGTAGGCGCCTGTGCTGAATTTGCTGAGGTTGTTATTCGTGGTGTTGTGGAAGGCAGTCTGGAACATAGCGGCGTGGAAAGCGCTACCTGCCAGCGGGGCCAGGCCGGGGTAGAGACCGACATTCGTTAGGTTCTGCCAAGTCGCATGGCTATGACCGGAGACGCCGACTTGGCCGAAAGGCTGTAAAGCGCCAAAGGTGCGCGGAGCCAAACCTTCTTCGAAAGCTGAGCCGAAATACCAATTGTCGTAGTTTTCTTGGGTGGCGTGGTCTATCCAGTCCTTGGCGGTTTGCACCAAGGAGAGCCCGTTGCCCCGTTGCACGGTGCCCCAATTGGTGTAGGTGTTTCCGTCCTGCCCGCGGTAGGCCACCCGTTGCTCAATGATGTCATCGGCCGTCACCACACGAATCCAGGGGCGGCTGGAAAGCCAGCGCACGTTGGCCTCGTAAGAATTGGCGCGAGAGGCACTGGCGAAATCACCAAGGTCGCGCCAGAGAACGACCAACTGGTCTTGGATGTGGCTGCGGGCCCGACGGGAGAGGAGTTCGCGCACTGGCAGGGCGGAGCCGCCGTCGCGGACCTGGTCGAGGTATTCGGAAGTGAAATCATGGATCGGGAAGATTTTCACCCCATTGACCTGGTTGATCCGGAAGCCATCGGTGCCCAGGGCCGAGGTGCGACCGAACCACTTCACAAAATGCCGAGTTTGATCCGCAAAGGTATGGGTGTAGCCAAGGGCGGCAATTTGCGCCAAGGAAGTAGAATCCAGGACCCGTTCCGGAGCCCAGAAAGCTTTGCGGGAAGCGGTGCTGGCGCCGTTGCCGTAGATGGTGTCGAGGAATTGATTGGCTAAGGCCACATTTGCCGCGTTGTAGGCTAGCGGGAAGTATTTGGGCACATGATCGGAGAAGGTAGAGCCGAGCAGCGAGGCGCGCCCATTACCCAGGAGGTATGCCAACCGGGTATTGAAAGAAGGACCATCGTTGCTGGCACCGGGGGTCGGATTTTTCGCCCACTGCAGGGCAGAGGCTGTTGTGGCTGTCAGGTGCAGGGTGAGGGGAGCGTGATAAGCCTCATGGGTCTGAAGAAGGCGGAGGTAACCGGTCCCATTATTGGAAATGAGGCTCTGGGTGACGCTGCCAGGCTGGATGGCTTGGTTACCATGAGCCAGAAGCATGACTTTGGCAGATTTTCCGCGGTCATTCGAGGAGGAACGTCCAAAGAATTGGGTCAACTTCCCATTGAGCCGGATATTATCCTGATCTTTCCAGTAGTCCGAAGCCAACCAATCATCGCCGATGGTGTCGCGGATGTCATTGCGGCCCGGGAGATCGCCGGGACCGCCGGACTGGGTGCCATCGCGGGTGGTAAAGACCTGGAAGTTCAGGGTATTGGGGTCCCCGAGCCAACCGGCATCCAATAGGGCTTGGCGACTGACGGCGATTTCCACCGCGTCGTAAACATTCGACCAGGCAATCGCCGTGAGGCCGTTCGCAGCGATCCCGCGGCGTTCGACTCCGAAGCTGTAAGGATTGTTGGTGAAAGAGGTGGAATTGAGGCTGCGATTCAAATCCACCGAGACGCTGCCGCTATTTGTCGAGTAGGCTCCGACCACCACTTCCCAGCGCATGTCGGTGGCGATGTCCAAATTATCCGGCAACGCCCGTTCCCCAACAGCCGGATTGCCAGTATCAATGACGATGTAAACATCTACCTCACCTTGTTCGGCAAGAACGGCCAAATCGTGGAAATCCACCCGGAAGTATAGCTGACCGTCCCCTTGGTCGGCCACCGCACCGCCATCACGGAAGGAAAACGCGACGATGTCACGGCTGGAATCAAAGTTATTCGTCCGGAAGACGTCGGCTCCTTGGCTGCCGCCTTCGTTGTATTCATCCAGAGCCAGAAGGTCTTGGTGGGTCCAATCGGTGAAGGTGCCGATATTGACTGTGCCCTCACCGCCGCCGCCGCCAATGACATTGGTCTGCGTGGGGTGCGTGCCGGCGGCCAGTTCTTGCGCGTTGGTAAAACCATCGCCGTCGGGATCGCCGTTGGCTCCTTGGCTGGGATTGCCGTCATTGGCGGCGGCAGTGCGCAGATTGTCGGTGCCATTGTCGAGCGGGTCGAGCCCGTGGGAAACTTCCCAACCATCAGGCAGGCCATCGCCATCGGTATCCGCCTTGAGGGGATCGGTCTCGGTCCAGGCTTCACCGGCATCGTAAATGCGGTTGTTGTTGGTGTCGCCATCAATCCGTCCGTTGAAGTTTTTATCCTCGCCGAAGCCATCGAGGAGACCATCCTCATCGGAGTCTGCTTTGGTCGGGCTGGTTTCCTGCCAGGTTTCCCAAGAATCGCGCACGTTGTTGGGCCAGTCGCCCACGTTTGGCCGGTGGGTGGCGTATTGGGAGCGGGTGGCTGTGCGGGGCATGGGCAGACCGTCCCCATCCACCCAGCCGTTGCGGTTGGCATCTTCAACCCCATCGGGAATGCCATCCCCGTCGGTGTCTGGATTGGTCGGGTCAGTGACGGAGCCTGCCGCTTGGCGGGTGCGATTATCTCCTTGGCTGGCACTCCCAACGCCGGGGACGAACCCATGATTTTCCAGAACGGCGTAGAAAGGCGGGTCGAGGTCGCCGAGGAAATTCGGGAAACCGTCTCCGTTGGTATCCACCGAGGTGTTGGTGGCGTTGCCGGCAGTGCGCCAGCCGACTTCCAAAGCATCGGGAAGGCCATCGCCATCGGTATCCGGCGTGTTGGGCTGGGTGCGCCCGTAGGCAAAGTGCACATGCACATCGCCATTGGTCCAAGTTTCCGCGTTGGTGGTCGGCAAGGGTTTCGGTGTGGATTCATCGAAATCCAGCAGGCCGTCATGATCATCGTCGTTGAATTCATTTGCATCCGTGGCAACGATCTGGCGTTGGATCACCCGGGCGGAGCGAGTGGTGATGACGGGATCTGGTCCGGGTGTCGAGGCCGTGAGGAGGTAGCTGCCCGGGGAGGTGATACGCCAGGGGAAGTCCCAGATTTTGCTATTTCCTGACAGCGTTACGGTGGGGCCATCCCAAGCGCCATTTCCGTTGGTATCGGTGAAGGACTCACCCGGATCGTAGGCGCTGTTGGCATTGGCGTCGGTGAAGGGTTCGTTGAGCAAGTCCAAGGTCGGCGAGCCCGAGAGATTGACGGCGGCGACGGTGGCACTGGAGTTGACACGGATGGTGTAGATTAGCTCGTCGGGCCCAGGGCCGTCGGGAAGGACAATTTCAACCGGGCGTCCATCGGAGCCGAGCTCGACGGGTTGGGTGATGAGGACAAAGGGCTTGGTGCTAGGATTGAACCGGACGAGGCGGAAGGCCTGTAGGATGCGGTTGTCGGGTGCGGGGAAGCGATATTCAACTTTGAGCTCGTGTAGGAACTCAGCCACGTCGTTGTAAAGGTTGGGCAGGGGGATGCTGAGCTCGTGGTAGTTTCCGCCGGGGCCGAAATCGCCGTAGTTGATCGAGAAGCCATCGCGGGCGAGCGGGAGGCCATTAGCAAAAAGCGTGAAAAGTTGTAGGAGCTCGGGTGTGGAGGTGCCGGCCGCCAGGGCTTTGGAGAAGTAGAGCTTGAGAACGTAATTATCGTCCACGCGGTCGCCATCGTTCTGGGGCCAGGCGATGTTGATGCGTTCCAGCGGGCCGGCGGTTTGCACGGTGCGGGTGAGTTCGGTGAAGTGACCAGCCGAGGGAGAGAGGGTGAAATTGCGGGAGGAGGAGGCTTCGAGCAAGCGGAAGGTGATTGTGGCGTTGCCGGTTGGCGGGATGTTGGTGTAGCGAACGCGCCATTCGCGGGGCTGGCTGCTGACCACGGAGGGATTGGGAGTGACTTCGGTGGCGCGGGCCCAAGTTTGCGGCATGGAGGCATCGAAGACACCGTTGGCGTTCAAATCCACATACGGTTCGTTGCTATCGCGGACGCCGTTGCGGTTGCTATCGGTGAACGGCTCCGGCCCATCGCCGTTGCCGTTGGGTTGGCCGGTGACGCTGTCGTTGTTCCCAGAGTCGCTGTCGGCAATGTGATACCAGACTTCCTGCACCGTATGGTCGGTGCGCAGGACCATCTCATAGCTGGAACCACCAAGGGTATCGCCGTTGTTAGCGGGGAAGGCGATTTGCCCCTGCGGGGTCTGGGCATCGTAGTAAAATACCTGCGTAAAGGTGTTGTAGAGCGCGGCTTGGGTGCTGGGGTTGCGGTTGAGGAGGGCTTTAGCGCGCAAAACATGGAAGCCTTCCCGCAGCCCAGTGGTGAGAGAGTTGTAATCGTTGTGCAGGTGATACTGCACGTTGGCGGGGTTGAAGTCTGCCACCCGGAAAGTGGTGAGCATCATCTTTTTGTAGGCGACGGAGCCCGGATCGGCAGGCCACCAAGAGTTTTGGATCGTGGGGCCGTTTTTGTATTGGCCGATTTTGTAACGGAAGGTGGTGCCGCCAGGGGGCTTGGCGATGGCTGCGGAGGCCCACCAATCATCGGGCGTCTGATTGTGCTGGAAATTCATCTCGGCGACCCGGGTGGTGCCACGCCCGATGCCGCCAGCTCCTTCGGGGAAGGAGCCATCCGTCGTGTAGTAAACGAACATTTTGAATCCGGCGCCGACGGAGTTACTTTTTGCCCAAATGCGCAGGGTGGTGGCGTTTTCGGTGAATTGGGGGCTTCCCACTCCGGCTGTCCCCTCGGGCCCCCCAACAGCTCCAGTGGGGTCGTGGAAAACCCAAGATGGCACATTCCCGCCATGGGTAGCGTAGCTGCTGTTGGCACCAGTAGGGCCGTGATTGATGCTGAAGCCTCCCCCAATGGTCTTGGTGTAAGTCTCGGCGCCTGGGGACCCGATTTGGCAGCGCGTAGTATCCACTGCGGCAAATTTTTCCGGATGTTGCCGGTCCACGAAGGTCGGTTGTTCGTAGCCCAACCAGGTATCCGTGCGCAGAGCGGGTGGGTTGTCGCGTTTGGCCGGATCGGTAATGCCGCTGGGCACAGTGCCGTTGAGATCAATCCCACCGTCCAGCTTGAGCAGGATGTTTTCCGCAGAACCATCCGCCCGAGCAAGAATGGTCAGAGGGGCGCCTCCTTTTACAACTGGGATGGTGGTTTGGTAGGTAAAAGGAGCTGGAGTCTGGCCCGATGGGTAGCCGCGGTTGGGCAAGCCATAAGGGTTGAAAGCCGCATCGCCATCCGGACCATCTTTGCGTGTGACGCGGATACGATTCACCTCGACACCATTTTGGTAAAGGGTGATGGCTCCTTGGGGCCACAGGGTGGAAAGCTCGGGAGTGCGATAGCCAAAGATAAAATAGCCGCCCGGCGGAACGACGGTGGAACCAAGTTCGTTGCCCCACTTATAGAAACCGACTTGGTTCGAGCCATTGGGGCCGGTAGCGTATTGATAGAGATAAGCGCCCGCAGGGAAGCTGTGGGCAATTGGTCGCGCCTGTCCGGAGGCCGAGTTGTCATTCATCATGAAAACCATGGTGACGTCTTCGGCAGCAGTACCGAAGCGCACCGAGCCATCCGGGCGCCGATTATCCCGGCGCTCGTAGGCCAGGTAATCGTTATCCGCCCACAGTCCCTGCTGCAGACCGCGGGCAAAGTTTTCATGAATTTGCAGAAGATTTGGGATGCGGGGATCGCCGAATTGGCCCAGGAAAGCGGTATTGGCGTGGCGCGGGAAGGCCCCACCTGATTCGCCCAGGGTCTCCGCTTTGTAGTAGCCATCGCTGTAAACCAGCCCGATCCCCTCGCGAGTGTAGTACATGGCATGTTGCAGGTGGCGCATCGCCGAGTAGTCACTGTCGTGGCTATTGGCGTGGGTGACACCGAGGGCGGCGGGAAAGCCACCTGCTCCGGGGGCATCGAGTCCCTGCAGGCCAGCCCACGGATTGCCGAGGACGCCGTTCAGCTTGGAGCGGAGGTCATTATCCACCAGCCGCATTCCAGCATCCCAGTAGCCAGAGTAGCCGGGCGGGGTGCCCAGGTGCTCTCCGAAGACCAGGGCGTCATCCCGCGGAACCTTGTCTTCGAAGACCGAATCGCGGTGGTTGTCCCAATCGGAGAAGCCGCGGGTCATGTTAAATTGCCATTGGACACCGCCGAGGTATCCGGCATTGGAGCTATTGCGGTTGCTGCCGGTTTGTTGGCCGAAGAAGTAATCCGGGACGTGCTTCACCGCATCCAAACGCAAGCCATCGGCCTTGGTGCGGTCCATCAACCAACGGGCGGCGCGAATGAGATAGGCATTCACGTCCTCGGTGTAGAATTGGGGGTTGGCGGCAATAATCGCGGGAGTGATGCCATTGTTCGGGCCGAAGCCGACATACGTGCCATCGGGTAGCCGGTCGTAATATTCCGGATTATTCGGTTGGCGAACGAAGGAGATTTTCGGGTGCGTCGAGCCCTCCGTGGGACCGAAGTTGGCATTGGGGGTCTCGTGGGCGATGTCAATAAGGTCCGCAAGGCCTAAGTTTTGCACCTGCCAAGTGGAGTTCCAATCCCGGGTATTGTCCCACTTGCGGTAAAAGCCATCCTCAGTTTTGCGAAGATGGAAATCCTCCGGCACCATGCCGGGGTAGATATCAATGGGCGTGTTTTCGTTGTAGCCCGGGACATCGAAGGCCCGGTGGTTCATGATGTTATCAAAATAGACGCGAATTCCGAAGCGGTGCGCCACTTCGACCATGTGCAAAAGCTCGGCTTCCGTGCCGTAACGGGTACGAACGGTATTGCGCTGATCAATGCTCCCGAGATCGAAGGGATCCCACAAATCGTAGCCCACAGAGAGTCCTCCACTGCCTTTGGTGGGCGGAGGCAACCAGAGCGAAGAGTATCCGGCCTCCGCTAACTCGGGCATTTTCTGCGCCACTTCCGACCAACTGACATTGAAAAGTTGCAGCATCGCCTCTGCCGAAAGCCGTTCCGCCCCAGCCAAAAGCAACACCAGAATGGGCCAGAGCCACATCCTGCTGCGCGGAATTGTTTTCGTTGGGTGAGGGGAGGTCATGCTAAATCAGTCTTGGGGGACTCCCGCAAACGCAGTGGGGTTCCACACGTGGCCGAGGGGAGTTTTTCTTAGAAGAACTAGGGGTGTGCCTGTTCAGACAGGAGCAACTGACATAACGTTAGCTATAGTTATTGGTTGCACAAAGGATAACTCGTTATACAGTTCAACTAATTCCTGCTGTTTTCCCCCGCTCCCGGCAGGTTTTTTCCCCTCATGACCTCTCCTAATATGTCGGCCATTGCCCGTGCGGCAGGCGTGGGCAAAGCCACGGTCTCGCTGGCTTTGCGGAATGATCCGCGTTTGCGGGTAGAAACCCGGGAACGGATTCAGAGGATTGCCGCGGAGATGGGCTATCGGGCGAACGCGATTGTGTCCAATCTGATGGCGCAGCTGCGGGCCAGTAAGAACGCCAAGTTTCAGGCCACGTTGGCAGTTTTCAATGCCTCGCCGGAGCGGGACGGTCTGCAAAGCAACCCCACTTTTCGCGGGTGGCTAGAGGGTTTGCGGCAGCGGGCGGAGGAGCTAGGGTATGCGTTGGATGATTTCTGGCTCGAGGAGCCGGGGATAGAACCGGGTCGACTGCGGCAGATTTTGCGCGCCCGCAGTATTCGTGGTGGAGTGATTGCCGGGGTGCTCAGCCATCGGGAAATTCCTGAAAAATATGATTCTGTGTGGTCCGATTTGGCCACAGTGGTCGTGGGAGTGCGACCGGAACGCCCCACGCTGCACTTTGCCTGCAACGATCAATATTCTACCGCCATGCACGCGGCTTGGGAGCTACAGCAACTGGGTTATCGTCGGCCTGGGTTGGTGATTGATCCGGCGATTGACTCCAATATTGACCATCGCTTCAGCGCCGGTTTCTTTGCTGGGCTGCGTCCGGAAGAATTGGCGGCGAGGGTTCCTCCGTGGGATTTCTCGGCGGACAGAGAGGCCGATTTCCAGAGTTGGTTGAAGACTTATCAACCGGATGCGTTGGTTTGCACGCATCCGGAAGTCCGGGAATGGATTGGCCGAGCTGGGCTGCGCTGCCCGGAGGATATTGGCTTGTTACATCTGGATGTGACGCCGGAGTTAGAAGGCTGGAGTGGGATGGACCAAAACAATGCCACGGTGGGAGCATTTGCCATTGATTTGGTGATTGGCCAGCTACACCGCAACGAATCGGGCATTCCGCAGCGGCCGAAGTGTATGATGACCGAGAGCATCTGGGTTCCAGGGCGGACGCTGCGGAAGGTGACTCCGAAGCCAGAGATGGGAGCTACCCGAAGACGCGCCAGTGCCGCCCGGCCGGCATCTGCGGCTCCTGCCAAAGCAGCCAAGCGCCAAAGCACCTCCCGCAGAAAATGAAAGGTCGCGCCTGAGGCCATCGGGGGCGATGCTTGCCCTGTCCGGCTCGGCCTGCTAACTACCCGCCGATGCTCTCCTTTTCGACCTCATGGAATCGCGCCCGCCACAAAAGTGGGGAGGCACTGGTGGAAGAGCTGCTGCGGTGGGGGGTGCAATGGATCGAGTTGGGGCATGGGCTTTCGGTGACCCAACTGGAAGGGATCTTGCGGGTGGTAGAGCGTGGCGACGTGCGAGTATCCAGCGTGCATAATTTCTGCCCGCATCCAATTGATGTCGGGGGAGACTCGCCGGATTGTTTTGAATTCACCTCCCATCGGGAACGTGACCGGCAAAGAGCGATACGCCTCACGCGGGCCACGCTGGAGACCGCCGGCCGCGTGGGGGCCAAACGCGTGGTGGTGCATGGGGGACGAGTGCGCACCCAAAAGCCTTACCGTGAAGCACTGAGCCTGATCGAGGAGGGGAAATACTTGGGCGGGGAGTGGGCGAATTTCAAAGTCCGGGCGACACGGGAGCGGGAAGCGGCAGGATCTTACTGCCTAGAGCGGCTGGAGACGGCCCTGCGTGCCGTGTTGCCTATCGCCGAGGCTGCGGGAATCACGCTGGGGCTGGAGAACCGTGAGCGCTACGAAGACGTGCCTTCAGAGCGGGAGATGTTGCCATTTTTGCAAAAGCTGGACTCTCCATCGGTGGGTTATTGGCATGATTTCGGGCATGCCCACATCAAAGAAAACTTGGGCTTTCTCGACCATCATCGCTGGCTGGAAAAAGCCGCCCCGCATCTGATCGGCTGCCATGTGCATGATGTGCATTGGGTGAACGACGATCATCAGCCGCCCGGCGGAGGCGAAATTGATTTCGACAGCCTTCTGCCACTTCTGCCAAAAGACACGCTCTTTGTCTTCGAATTGAGTCCGCACTGCCCCGAAGACGCGGTGCGCCAAGCTTGGCATCATTGGCGTGGACGCTACCCGGAAACCCTCTGAATTTTTCATGAAAAAAACGGTTCTAACTTTGCTGCAGGCAGCCATTACCCTGGCCTTGCTCTGGTGGATTTTCCGCGATGCCGAGAAGCGGGCCTTGATGTGGGAAACCTTGCAGACGGCGAACTGGTGGTGGTTTCTTCCGGGATTGGGGGCGGTGGGGGTCACCACGGTGCTGCAAACTTGGCGCTGGCAATGGCTGATGCAGGTGCAGGGGATTGATCCGGGCTTTGCCAGAACCTATGCGATGAATCTTATCGGGATGTTCTTTAATCTCTTTCTGCCGGGTGGCACGGGGGGAGATCTCATCAAGATGTATTACGCTAGCCGGGAGGCCCCGCAGCAAAAAGCCGCGGTCGTCCTAAGCGTGATCATGGACCGGGTGGTGGGGTTGTTCGCCCTGATTTTTCTCGCGGCGGTGATCTCAGCACTTTCGTTTTCTGTCCTCTGGGCTGCGCAAGAATTGCATCCCTTGTTGTGGACACTGCTCTTGGTGGTTCTCGGCGCGGCGGGAGTGGTTTGCGGTGGGTTTATCGTGGAGCACTTCCAACTGGCCGGAAAGCTCCCACGTTGGCTGCCTCTACGGCATGCGCTCTTGGAAGTGGCGGCCGCCTTTTCCACTTACACCCGGCGGCCTTCGGCCTTGCTGGCCACGTTCGGCATCAGCCTGCCGACGCAGTTGCTCTTTTTCTTTTCATTTTACTGCGCCAGCCGTGCGCTCGGAGCAGAGATCGGGCTAGGCCAGCTTTTCACGGTGCTGCCAGTGGTGTTGACCATTGCCGCGCTGCCGATCAGTGTGGCCGGACTGGGCGTGCGGGAACAGCTTTTCCGGGTGTGTCTGGGGGTGCTTTATGGTGTGCCGGGTGGAGTCGCGGTGCTGATTGGTTTTTCCGGATTTCTGCTGCTGGTTCTTTGGGGCATCCTGGGCGGGCTGATTTACGTTTTCTACCGTTCAAGCCAGGGATCCCCGAAAGCGGTGGCAGGTATGGAGAGAGAGATGGAGTTGCTCGAAGAGGAAATCGAGAACAAGCTGCCCTGAGAAGATGCAAGATTCGAGCCAAAGGCCCGTGCGCAGTCTGGCGGCAGAATGGGACCAGACTTACAGTTGGCATCCTTTCACCCCGATGCAGGAATGGTGCGATCCAGAGCGCCCACCGCTGGTGATTGTGGAGGGGAAAGGAGCGATCCTCATCGGTGAGGATGGTCGGGAATATTTGGACGGGAATAGCTCGATCTGGACGAATTTGCATGGGCATGCACACCCGAAAATCAATGCGGCGATCGCCGCGCAATTGGAGAAGGTGGCGCACCTCTCTTTTCTTGGCACCACTCATCCGCCAGCTGCGGAATTAGCCTATCGGCTGGTGCAGCTTTTCCCTCCCGGCACTTTGGAACGGGTCTTTTTTTCCGATGATGGCTCAACGGCGGTGGAGGTCGCTTTGAAGATGTGTGCCCAATACTGGCAGATGGTGGGGCAACCGCAGCGGAAGTGGTTTCTCGCGTTTGATCGGGCTTACCACGGCGATACCACAGGGGCCTCAAGCCTCGGCGGTGTGCCGCTTTTTCACGATCGCTTCGCTGCCTGGCACTTTCCGATCCTGCGGGTGCAATCAGTCGAGCAAATTCCCACGCTGCGGGAGTGGCAAGCTGGGGAGGTGGCGGGGGTGTTCATCGAGCCGCTGGTGCAGGGGGTCAATCGCATCCACCTCTGGCCTCGGGGTATGTTGGCGAAGTTGCGACAGCTCTGCGATGAGCGGGAGGTTTGTTTGATTTTGGATGAAGTGATGACCGGTTTCGGGCGCACCGGAACGCTCTTTGCCTGCCAACAAGAGGATGTGATGCCAGACTTCCTCTGTCTCGCCAAAGGCATCACCGGAGGTTACCTCCCGCTCGCGGCAACCCTGACCACCCGCAGAATCTTCGAAGCTTTTCTCGGTCCCCCCGAAGCCAACCGAACTCTATTTTACGGTCACAGCTTCACGGCCAATCCCCTCGGTTGCGCCGCCGCCCTGGCCAATCTGGAGATTTTTGCCGAAGAAAAAACTCTGGAGCGCATTGCTGAGCTGAGTGCGCACCTTCGCCACGAGTTGGCGCGATTAATCAAGGGCAGATCCGGCTTCGGCGACATCCGCCAAATCGGGCTTATCGCTGGGGTGGACTTGGTGCAGCCGGATGGCACCCCGTGGCCCAGTGAGCGCCGCACTGGCTTCTGGACCTGCCATCGGGCACGGGAGTTTGGTTTGCTGACGCGCAACATTGGCGATACGGTAGTCCTAATGCCCCCGTATTGCACCACCCCGGAGCAAATCACCCGCATGATCGAAGCTCTCATCGCCGCAGTCGCCTGCGACGACTCGCTTCTCCCACCAGCAAATTGACTTTCCCTTTCGACCCTATGGAAAGAGATCCCGCACCGCACGATCCAGAACTCCTGGCGGATCTGTTTCGCTTCGCGAAATTCTTCTTTCGTGAGGATCGCCGCAGCCAAGAGGTGGTGGAGAAGGCGCTGCGCTCGCTGCAAGGCAAACCCGAGGCCCGCGAAGAGCGGCGGGCGGTTTTATCCCTCTTTGCGCGGATTGCTCGCTTGGCGCCATCCCGCATTGCATCTCCGACTGCGGAGATTCCGACGGGTTCGGCGGCTTTGGAAGCTCTGCGTTTGCTTCCAAGCTGCGCTCGATTGGCCATAGCCCTCAAACTGTGCTCACCCCTCGGGGAAGAAGAAGCGGCTCGAGTGGCAGGCTGCAAACCCGCCGAGTGGCGCAAAGTCTGCGCGTCTCTCCCCGAAATCGAGCGGGAGGCCTTGCGGGAGGAGTTACAGCCCGGCGAAGTTGCCCAACGTCATTTGGCCGCATGGGAAAACCCGCAGCGCCTACTTCGCAGCGAGCGCAGAGGATGGTTGGACCCGATGGCGCTCGCCCTCGGCTTTGCTTTTCTCCTGTTGCTTGGCTGGGGGATTTGGGGACTTTTGGCTCGTGCGGGTAGCTTCCCGGGTGAAGATGAAGCCCGGAAACTTCTGGAGCTGGGCAGCGCCGCCGGAGCGGAGGATTACGAGCCGGTGGATTTGCCCCTTGGAGCCCTTGGAGACTGGTTGGCTCTCAAAGGGGTGGAGGGTTTCTGGGTGCCGCCCGAGTTGGCCACTCAGCAAACTGTGGCCGCACGGGTTTTCACGCATCAAAATGTGCGGGTCGCCGCCGTGGCACTGCCGGAGAAGCAAATGTTGGTCTATATTTTTGACGGTGTGCCGCTCGGGATTGAGGTGCGGCCTCCGGGAAATTGGCGGCTTTTTCCGCAAGGACAAAACGCCGGGGCCATCGCCCAGCGTGGACGGATTTGTGTCCTGGCTGCTGTGCGCGGCACTCCGAAGGATCTGCGGCATCTATTGCAAACCGGCAAACGCAGTTGACTATGCTTGCTTCCTCAGCCCGCAGAGCCAGGCAACGCGTTTGGGTGACCAGCATGGGCTGCATCAGTGCTCTGGGGAAAGGCCTGGTCGAGACTTCCGCCAGTTTGCGGCACGGCGCGGACCCAGCGAAGTCACCCAGCTTGTTTTCCATCGAGGGTTGTCAGGGACGGCGGGTGGCGGAGCTGGCAGATGTCGAAGTTTCGGCTGTGCTTCAAGCCAAGCCCGAATCCGCCCGCTGGCATCGGGTCACCCGGATGCTTTGGGCGGCTGTGGAAGAAGCACTAGGCGAAAACCCGGAATTTCAACCCGAGGTGGCAATTTTCGGCACCACCAGCGGCGGCATGAGCTACGGCGAGGCTTTCTATCGTCTGCTGATGGCCGGGGAAAATGCGCGCCAGGGTCGCCGCGCGGTGCGCGAATACCCGCCGCAACAAGCGGCGCACCAGGTGTTGCTGGATCGGGGCTGGCCGATCCCGGCGCAGATTATTTCCAATGCCTGCGCTTCCGGATCGAATGCCATCGGGTTGGCATGGGAGCTCTTGGCGAGCGGAAGACAGAACCGCGCCATCTGCGGGGGCTACGATGCGCTTTCGCAACTGGTCTTTTGCGGCTTTGATGCCCTCAAAGCGATCAGTCCTGATCGTTGTCGGCCATTCGATCGCGAGCGCTCCGGGCTGATCCTTGGGGAGGGGGCGGCGGTGTTGCTTTTGGAAAATGACACCGCGTTGGAGGCTTCAGGGGCGCGGCCTTTGGGGGAGATTTGTGGGTATGGCTCCTACACCGATAATCACCACCTCACGCAACCCGAACCCTCCGGTAGCGGTCCCCGCGAAGCCATGCTGGCTGCCTTGCGGGCAGCAGGGTTTCCGGCGGAGGCAGTTGATTACGTCAATGCCCACGGCACCGCCACGCCTCTGAATGATGCCAGCGAGGGGAGGGCCATTGCGGAGGTGCTCCCCGAGGCCTGGGTCTCGAGCACAAAGGGCCTGAGCGGTCACACCCTCGGCGCCGCTGGGGCGTTGGAGGCGGTTTTTTGCCTGTTGGCTTTGCGGGAAGGTTTTTTTCCTCGCAACGTGAACCTGCGGGAAGCGGACCCAGAGTGGGCGCTGCGCTTGGTGCCAGAAAGTGGGCTGCCCGCAGACATTCGAGGCCCACGCACGGCCCTTTCCAACTCCTTCGGCTTCGGAGGCGCTAATGCCTCCCTCATTTTCCAACAGGTAGTATGAACCTCCCCACTTTACGTATCCTCAGCCGCGCCTGGGTGACCCCGCTGGGGAATCAGCTGGAGAGGGTTCGTGAGGCTATCCTGCGAGACGCCCGCCCCGCCCCCAGCGATTTCTCCGCTCCTTGGAATCAGGAAAAGTTGCCTTACTATGCTTTGCCAGCGGAATCGTCAGCGGAGCTGGGAAGACTGCCGCGTCTGCGCCGCGCCAGCGGGATTTCTTTCGCGGCTGTTGCGGCGGCGCAGCAGTGCCTGGAACGAACCGCGCAGCCCATGCCTCCAGCAGATCGGCGAACGGTGCTTTTTGCGGCCTCCGATGGAAGCGTGCATTTCACCCGGCGCTTCTTTGCCGGAGTGGCGGAGAGTGGTCCGGCAGCGGGCAGCCCGCTGCTTTTTCCGGAAACAGTTTTTAATGCTCCAGCCAGTCACTTGTGCGCTACTTTGGGATGGACCGGCGAGGCCCTGAGTCTTGTGGGTGATGGCTGCTCCAGTCTGCAGGCGGCTGCCCTAGCGGCCAATCTCTTGCACACGGACCGAGTGGATCTTTGCCTTCTCGTTGCGGCCCAGGAGGCCGATCCGATTTCAATCGCCGCCTACGGTGCGTGGGGCATCCGGCCACCAAAGACCCTGTTTTCCGAGGGCGCTGGGGCCTTGGTTTTGGCCCGGGAGGAATTGACTTCAGGCGGAGTGCGACTGCGGGTGCATCCAGGTTTGTTGCGCCAAAGAGGGGATTCTATTGCCGCTTTACTGCGGAGATTGGCGCAGGACTTGCAATTCGAGGACGGTTCCGAGGCCGTTGGGGTGCTAAGTGGAACCAGTGCCGCAGCACCGGAGTTTCGCGCGGCGGAGAAACTTTTCCCGCAAACCCGTCTGCTACAACCCCGGCGCTCTTTGGGCGAGGCCCTCTGCGCCAGCACCCTCTGGCAGGTGATTCTTGCTGCCGAAATCCTGCAAAGCCGGACCAAGGGCTTCCGCCGCGCCTTTGTGCCGGTGGTGGGCTATCAGGGACAAGTCTCGGCCGCTGTGCTGGAAGTCGCGAGCCCGTAGAGCGTGATCTTGAGGGCCTCGGCTTTTTGCAAAACTTCCGGCCGGTCGAGCAGCAGGGTGCGCCCGGCCTCAACCCCGATCCGGCGAATGCCGGCGGCTGCGGCTGTTTCCAAGGTGAGAGAACCAACCACCGGAACGTCAAACCGCATATCCTGATTGGGCTTGGAGACTTTGACCATCGTGGCTTCGCCGCGCCCGAGTTGCCCTCCGCGGCGGAGACATTCGTTGGTGCCCTCAAACGCCTCAACGGCCAGGACGGTGCCGTTTTTCACCACCACTGTTTGTCCGATGTCCAAGCGACTGATTTCTTTGGCGATGGAGAGTCCGTATTCGAGATCGCAAAGTTGCCGGGGCTTCAGACGGGGGCCAGCAAGGTGCCCGGCGGCTGCCAAATGATCTTCGAGGAAAGTGGTAGCCGGAAGCAAGACCAAGCCGGCAGCCTCGATTTCCCGGGCCACAGCACCGAAGAGGGACTCCGCGTTGCGCTGCGGCAATTTGGCCAAGATGAGGAGGGCCTTCCAGTCCGGTCGCAAATCAAAGAGATTCTTCGGTGCCAGCTGCCCCGCCATCAAAGCCTGCTTGGCCCCGGAAGCACGGGCCGCCTGCAAAAGTCCTGCCAGCTGCCCCACCCGCAACCAGACGCAAGAATCCGCCCGCTCTGCCAAGGCTGGGGCGGTCTCGCCCGTGAAAGCCGCCAAGTGAATCGCTGGCACACCGGCACGGCGAGCTTCGCGCATCACCAAGTCGGGATATGCCCCGCTGCCAGCGATGAGGAAAAGGCTCTCCGGCTTAGGACTGGAGGGTGAGGTGGCCAACAACCGAGGTCTTTGAGGCGAGGATCCGCTCAGACCAGGCCGAGTTTCATCCGGCCTGCTTCACTGATCATGGATTGATTCCATGGCGGGTCCCAGACGAGGTCCACGGTGGCTTCATCAATCCCATCAATGGCGAGGATTTTCGCCCGCGCATCGGCGGCAATAGTCGGTCCCATGCCACACCCCGGCGCGGTGAGGGTCATTTTCACAGCCACCTGGGTTTGCCCCTCGGCGGTTTTTTCCACCACGCAGTCATAAATCAGCCCCAGATCCACCACATTGACGGGAATTTCCGGGTCGAAAACCGTCCGCAGCTGCTTCCAAACGGTTTCTTCGAGAGTTCCTTCCACTGGGAGTTTCGGCGCCAACGAAGCCGCGTCTCCATCGAGTCCCAACGCCTCGGCATCTTTGGCTTCGATGCGAGCCAAGCCCGCTTGGGTGGCTACGGTGAAGCTGCCCCCCAGGCGTTGGGTGATCATTACTTTGGTGCCTTTGGGCAGGACGATGGGGTGGCCGCTGGGGATCTGCACGGCATCGCAATCGCGGATCAATTCAATTTCACGGGTCTCATTCATGGGTGGTCAGTCTTGGGTAGCATCTTGATTTGGCGGGGGGTGGGCGAGGCCAAGTCTTCAAAAAGTCCGGTAGCGGCGGGCGCGCCGGAGCGGGACGGCTCTGGGGGCACCGGGCTGCTCGTGGCGGCGAGAGCATCTTTCAGAGCCGATTCCACAAGCTGGGCGCAGTGAATTTTCATGGGCGGGAGTTCACCCAAGGGAGCGGCAAGATCTTCACCACTCAAGGCCAAAGCTTCTTCCGCAGTGCGGCCTTGAATCAATTTTGCCGCGACACTGGCGACGGCCAAAGCGGTTTGACAGCCAAAGGTTTGGTAAGTCGCTTGGTCAATGACCCGACGCCCTTTTTCCTCGCGGAATTTCAGCCAAATTTTCAGCAAATCCCCGCAGGCCTCGCTGCCCGCAGTGCCCACCCGGTCCGCATCCGGGAGCTCTCCCATGGCCGAGGCGTCTGCAATGGCCGATTCGATTCGTTGGGCGAGGGGATCCATGGGGATTAGCGAGCGCTGGCCGCCTCCACTTCGTAGCGCGGCAACTCCGGGGCGACTTCCAAAGCCCAAGCGTCAATTCCGCCTCGCAGAGCTTGGACGTTGGTCATTCCGTGTCCAGCCAGGTAGGCCGCGCCATCGAGTCCTCGCTCCCCGCGGTGGTCCAGCAGAACAATGTGCCCACCCCGGGGCCAGGATTGGAGAATTTCCTGCAACAAAGGCTGGGTGAGCCGCTGACTGCCGGGAAGATGCACCACTTGAAACTCTTCCTCACTGCGCAGGTCCACCAAGCGCGGCGGGGTGGGGGATTGCAGAGCCGCTTGTAGGGCCTTAGGCTCGATCAACTGCGCGGCTTCCCGTTCGGCCTCCGCGGTAATGCGCCCCAAGACTTTATTAGGATCGAGGCCACCATTGCGCTGACAAACTTCCGCCAAAGTTTCGTCGGGTCGGAAGGCACAGCTCTGGCAGCCCCCAATGTGGTAGAGCCGAAAAAGAGCCCGGCGGGCCCCAGGCAAGCGAAGGAGCAATTCCTCCATGGTCAGGCTTGGGGTCAGTGAGGCGGCGGTCATTTCGGGAGCGGACAATAATCAGCCCAACGGGCCTTTCAACTGGAAAACTCCAACCCAGAGAGCGGCAGCGTCAATTTATGAGTCCTGCAACGCTTCGAGGGCTTGGAGGAGATCGCGGAGTTTTTCCTGCCACTTGCTTTGGCGCTCGCGGTGTTCTCGCACCACCTCCCCGGGAGCATTGCGGATGAAATTCTCCGAGGCGAGCTTTTGCGCCACTTTGGCCAGTTCGCTTTCGACTTTGCGCAGTTCGCCCTCCAGTCGTTTGCTTTCCTCCGCTGGATCCAGCAGGCCGGCCAAGGGCAGGTAAATCCGTCCCACTGGGGTGATGGTGGTGGCGCATCCGGATGGTGGAGTGGCCTCGCGATGTATCTGGAGGGATTCCGCATGCAGGAGCGCAGCCAGCACGGGGAGCTCATCCGCAACGCTGGCAGAAGCCGGATCTATCAGCCAAGGCAACTTTTTGTTGGATGGCAAGTTGTAGGTCGCGCGCAAATTGCGAGCCTGGGAGGCAGCTTGGTGAAAATCCTCACTAAATTGCCGCGCCTTCTCATCACGCCACCCACCCGGAACAGGCCATCCAGCAAATTGAATCGAATCCTCCGCCTCTGCGAAACCCAGACCGTGCCAAAGCTCCTCGGTGACGAAGGGCGCAAAGGGATGCAAAAGCCGCAAAATCCGGTGCAGAACGTAGTCTATCGTTGCCAAAGTGCCACGGCGGCGCGGGCTGTCATCCCCGAAGAGGTCCGCCTTGGCGACTTCGATGAAGCGGTCGCAAAAATCTCCCCACACAAAATCATAAAGCGTTTGGGCGATTTCGCTAAAGCGATGCTCGGCGTAGGCGGCATCAATGTTTGCCATGGTGGCGTCCAGACGATCCAACAACGCTCTGGCAAATGGCGAGAGTTCAGTCTTCCGCGGATCGGCTTTGGCCTCTACGGGTCCGTGCATCTCGCGGAACCGGCAGGCATTCCAGAGCTTGTTGCAGAAGTTCCGCCCCTCGGCGACCTGGTTCTCGTCAAATCGAATGTCCTGTCCCTGCGGAGCGATGCGCAGCAGGCCAAATCGCAGGCCATCCGCCCCGAGCTTGGCAATCAAATCCAAAGGATTGGGCGAATTTCCCAGGCTCTTGGCCATTTTTCGCCCTTGTCGGTCGCGGATAATCCCCGTGAAGACCACTTCCCGGAAGGGCACCTCACCAGTGAATTCCAGCCCTGCCATAATCATCCGGGCCACCCAGAAAAAGATAATGTCCGGGCCCGTCACGAGGACGTTAGTCGGATAAAACTTGGCCCGGGTGGCCTCGTCCATGGTCTCATGTGCCCAGAGCCACGAGGAAAACCAGGTGTCCAGGACGTCCGGGTCTTGCTCCCAGCCCTCGCCGGGAGATTCAATCTGGCAACGGGTTTCCGATGGCCCATCGGTGCGATACCACACCGGAATACGATGCCCCCACCAGAGCTGTCGCGAGATGCACCAGTCCTGCAAATTCTCCATCCAGTGCTCGAAGACTTTTTCCCATCTATTCGGAAAAAATCGAATAACCCTTTCTTTTACAGCATTTAATGCTTCTTTTGTTTTGGGATACCGTAAAAACCACTGTTCGCTCAGGCGGGGCTCGATGGGCACATCGGCCCGCTCGCTGAAGCCGACGTTATTTTCGTAAGGCTCCTCCTTCACCAGCACCCCCAGCTCGCGCAGCCGTTCCACGGCGCGCGTCCGAGCCTCGAAGCGATCCAGCCCGGCAAACTCCTCTCCGGCCATTTCATTGAGGGTGCCATCGGGGTTCATGATCTCGAGGACGGGAAGCTGATGCCGCAAGCCGATTTCGTAGTCGGCCTTGTCGTGGGCCGGGGTTACTTTAAGCACCCCTGTGCCGAAGGCAAAATCCACGGCTTCATCTCCGATGATGGGCAAAAGGGCCGGCTGGTCCAGGGGGAGGGGGCGGCGGATGTGTTTGCCGATGAAGGGAGCGTAGCGGGGATCCCGGGGATTCACTGCGACGGCCGTATCACCCATGATGGTTTCCGGGCGGGTGGTGGCGATTTCCAAGAAGGTGCCCGGGGCCTCCACCACTTCGACTTTGAAGTAGTAGAGATAGCTTTTTTGCTTCTTCGGGATGACCTCCTCATCGCTGAGGGCGGTCAGAGAGACCGGACACCAATTCACCATGCGTTGGCCGCGATAGATCAGCCCCTTGTGGTAGAGGTCCACGAAAACTTCCTGCACTTTCCGGGCGTAGGCCTCATCCATCGTGAAGCGCTCCCGGCTCCAATCGCAGGAGCAACCGAGTTTTTTGAGCTGTTGGATGATGATTCCTCCGTGGTGGGCTTTCCACTCCCAGACTTTTTCCAGGAAGGCTTCCCGTCCCAGATCGTGCCGCGATTTTTTTTCTTCCTTGCGCAAACGGCGTTCGACCACGGTTTGCGTGGCGATGCCGGCATGGTCGGTGCCTGGCAGCCAGAGCACCTCGTAACCCTGCAAGCGGGCTCGCCGGGCAAGGATATCTTGAAGGGTGTTATTCAGCACATGACCCAACGTGAGCACGCCGGTAACGTTGGGTGGGGGAATCACGATGGAAAAGGCCGGTTTGGGGCTGCTGGGATCGGCGGTAAAGTGCTTCCTCTCCAGCCAGTGCGAATACCATTTCTCTTCGACCAGCGAGGGCTCGTAGGCTTTGGCCAACTTGGCGGTGGTGAGTGAACTCATAGTTTGGGCAAGGGGCGGCATCCTGCGACCACGGTGGGGGCTTGGTCAAATCCTTTGCGGAGCCTGCCTGATTCCCGCGGATGCTGAACTTTGGACTTGGTTCCTCCGGGGCCCAATCTGTAACACTACCGCCGTCGCCGAGCTGCCTCTGTCGGCGCTAATGCTCTTCAATCCCACTCCAAGATGAACTCTGCTCTCACCGCAAAACCCTCCTGGCAAGCCCTAGTCGCCCATCATCAATCCATCGCCCCGCGCCACCTGCGGGAACTTTTCGCCGAGGACCCGCTCCGCGCCGACGTTCTCAGCCTCTCCGCCGCGGGGTTGTTCTTGGATTACTCCAAGAATCGCATCACCGAAGAGACGATGCGCCTGCTGGTGGCATTGGCCGAGGAGTGTGGGTTGCCGGAGCATCGGGAAGCGATGTTTCGCGGGGAAAAAATCAACATCACCGAGAATCGCGCGGTTTTACACGTGGCTCTGCGGGCTCCGCGAGATGCGGTGATTGAAGTGGAAGGCGAGAACGTGGTTCCGGCGGTGCATGCGGTCCTAGATAAGATGGCTGAGTTTGCCCGGCAGGTGCGCTCCGGAGATTGGAAAGGACATACCGGCAAGCCCATTCGCAACATCGTGAATATCGGCATCGGCGGCTCCGATTTAGGCCCCGTGATGGCTTATGAAGCCCTGCGGGCTTACTCCGACCGCCGCCGCACCTTCCGCTTTGTTTCAAACGTGGACAGCACCGACTTTGTCGAAGCCACCCACGACCTCGATCCGGCAGAAACGCTTTTCATTATCTCTTCCAAAACCTTCACCACCCTTGAAACCATGACCAACGCACACAGTGCGCGGGCTTGGGCACTGGCAGGGCTAGGCGGCGATGAGGCGGCGGTGGCGCGGCATTTTGTCGCCGTTTCCACGAGTGAGGCCAAGGTGCGGGAGTTTGGCATTGATCCGGCCAATATGTTCGGTTTCTGGGACTGGGTTGGGGGGCGCTATTCGATGGATTCAGCCATCGGGCTGTCAACCATGTTGGCGATCGGACCAGAAGCCTTCGCGGAAATGCTGGCAGGCTTCCACGAGATGGATGAACATTTTCGCAACGCCCCACTGGAGCGCAATCTGCCCGCCATTCTGGGGCTGCTCTCGGTCTGGTATAATGACTTCTTCGATGCGCAAACGCAGGCGGTGCTGCCTTACGAGCAGTATCTGAAGCGCTTCCCGGCTTACCTGCAACAGCTGACCATGGAGAGCAATGGGAAATCTGTGACCTTGGCCGGACAACCCGTGGATACCCCCACTGGGGCGATTTACTGGGGCGAGCCCGGCACCAACGGACAACATTCTTTCTACCAACTCATCCACCAGGGCACGCGCTTGATTCCGTGTGATTTCATTGCGTTTGCTCACACCGCGAATCCCTTGGGTCGGCACCACGATTTGCTTATAAGCAATGTCTTCGCGCAATCTGAGGCCCTGGCTTTTGGCAAAACCGCCGAGCAGGTGCGCGCCGAAGGCACTCCAGAATGGTTGGTGCCCCACCGGGTTTTTCCGGGGAATCGGCCCTCCAATGTCCTCCTGGCTGAGCGTCTCGATCCGGCCACTTTGGGCCGACTGGTTGCCCTCTACGAGCACAGTGTCTTCGTGCAAGGGGTCATTTGGGGGATCAATTCTTTCGACCAATGGGGGGTGGAATTGGGCAAGGTCTTGGCGCAAAAAATCGTTCCGGAATTGGAAGCAGACTCCGAGCCGACCTTGCAACACGACAGCTCGACAAATGCCCTCATCCGGCGTTACCGGGCCATGAAGTCAGGCCAGCCCTTCACATGAGCAGCTCGCGTATCATCGGGCTCGCGGCAGATCACGGGGGCTTCGAGCTCAAAGAAGCTCTGCGGATGCGCCTTTTGGCGGCGGGTTTTGCAGTGCGGGATTTCGGGGCACACGAATTGGTCGAAGGCGATGACTACCCTGACTACGTGGTGCCGTTGGCCCGCGCCGTGGCTGGAGGAGAAGTCGAACGCGGGGTGGCTCTCTGCGGCAGCGGAGTCGGAGCCTGCGTTTGTGCCAATAAAGTCCGGGGAGCCCGGGCGGCGCTGATTCATGATCACTTCTCCGCCCGCCAAGGTGTCGAAGATGACCACCTGAATATCCTCTGCCTCGGTGGTCGAACCGAGGGCAGCGAACTTGCCTGGGACCTGGTGGGCACTTTTCTCGAGGCTCAATACAGCCACGCACCTCGCCACCTGCGGCGCTTGCAAAAGGTAGCCGGCTTGGAGGCCACCGGGAACTAACCACGCCAAGCGCGTCTCCTGTGGCCGCTGCCGCCGAAATTCCCCCGGCATTCCTCGAGGCGGTGGATGAGTTCATCGCTTACCTCGACGCCGAAAAAGGTCTCTCCACCGCCTATCAGCTCTCTACCCGTCATTCCTTGGAAACCTTCGCGCGCTGGGCGGGCCAGGCATGCAAAGCCGATTGGGCCCACATCGAACCCGCCGATCTCAGCCGCTACCTGGCCCAGCGCAAGCAACTCGGGCTGGCTCCAGCCTCCATCAAACTCGAAGCCGTTGCTCTGCGCATTTTTTTTCGCTTCCTCGCCGCTCGTCGGGTCCTTTCGGCGGACCCCGCCCGGCACCTTCCGACGCCGAAAATTGGGCGCGCCCTTCCGGAGACCTTGCATCCGGAGCAAGTGGCGAAATTGCTGGAAATGATTCCCACCTCCACGCCCCAAGGAGTGCGGGATCGGGCGATTTTTGAAGTGCTCTATGCGTGCGGGCTACGCGTTGCGGAAATCTGCCGACTCCGTTTGGAGGAAATCAGCCTGGAAGAACGCACCTTGCGGGTCACTGGCAAAGGTGATAAGACCCGTTTGGTTCCGATTGGCACCAGAGCCGTCGAGGCGCTCCAGCATTACCTCCAGACGGTGCGTCCGAACTGGGTGCGTCCCAAGACGGGCGCGCAAGTTTTTCTGAGTCTGCGCGGACGAGCCCTCACTCCCCAGCGTATTTGGCAACTGGCCAAGCACTACGCTGCCATGGTGGGCTTGTCAGAGAATGTCTATCCGCATCTCTTTCGTCATTCCTTCGCCACGCATCTCCTAGCCAATGGCGCGGACTTGCGGGTCATTCAGGAGCTTCTCGGTCACGCCGATCTGGCTACCACGCAGATTTACACCCACGTGGAATCCGCCCGTCTGCGCCGCGTCCATGCCGAGTTTCACCCCCGCTCCCGCCTCAAGCCGCCCCTGAAGGCCCCACCAGTCTCAGACTAATTCACCCTCCCCAAGCCGATCCTCTGCATTCACCTGGTCCCAGGCTGCCGCCAGACAGGCCCCAAAGAGTATCAGCATGCCGGAAATGTAAATCCACATCAGCAAAAACATCAAACTTCCGACCGTGCCATAAATCGCGTTGTAGTGAATGAAGCGTGGCACCAAAGTGACAAAAACATTCTGCCCGACTTGCAAGAGCAAGGTCACCAAAAAGGCGGCGAACCAAATTTGCCGAAAGGTAATGCGGCGGCGCGGAGCCAGCAGGTAAAGCACGGAAATGGCGTAAAAAATAAAAAGGAAGCCGAGCAGAAAGCGAAAGAGGCTGATCCATTGGAAGTAGGAGGCGAAATGCAGCTCCGGAAAGTAACGCTGCACCTCCTCCTCAAAAAACAACAAACCGGCTTGTAAGACCTGCATGATGATCGGGACCAGCACGCCAAACATGGCCCCCACCAATACCGCCAGCACCATGGCCAGATTTTTCAACGGCAGCTGCCACCACGGCAGAGGTTCGGTATGCCAAGCCAGATTGACCCCGTGGACCAACGCCTGAAAAAATCGTGCCCCCGCCCAAAGGAAGACGAGCAAAAAAGCGGCATTGACCCCGCTATGGGCGCTTTGCAAGGCCCGCACTCCTTCGGCAATCAGCTGCTGTTCACCCGCTCCGGCAGGAAGAAAATCCCGCAAAGTTTCCTGCACCTGCTGCGGTGCAAAGAACCAGGAGCCCACTGACACAATCAAGGCCAAGAAGGGGAAGATCGCAAAGAGGGCGTAGTAGGCAAAGGCCGCAGAGTTTTGGCTGATGCCCGAACGCCCCATGAGATTGAAGGTCTCGAGGAGAATGCGCCTCCAGCGAGGCAAGGGGCATTGGGAGTGAGCGGTCATCCCGCTGGAGTTAGCAGGGCTTGCCCGTCAAGCACCCGCAAGATCGCCCGTGCCGCCTGCACCGAGGGCGCTTCGCTCTGAGCGCTTTGGCCGATGGATTCACTGGCCGAGCGCAGAGCCTCGGCGAGTTCCGCCCGTCCTGCGGGGTCATTCAGATAACGCAGGGCACAATCTGCCAGTTGAAAGGCTTGGCATTGATTCTGGATAAACTCTGGCGCCACCTCTCGCCCAGCGAGGATATTCACCATGCCCAAATGCGGCACCCGAATGACTCGCCGACCGACTTCGTAAGTCAGCCAAGAGGTCTTATACACGATGGCATGCGGCAGCCCGAGCAGGGCCGCTTCCAGGGTCGCAGTGCCCGAACACACCCAGGCAAAAGCCGCTTGCTGCATGATCGCCCGGGCTTCCCCGGTAAGAATTTGCACAGGCAACCGAGTGCGGCGCACCTCAGCCTCCATCCAGTCGCGCAAAGATGGCCTGGCCGCCGCCGCGACAAAGCGCAGCTCCGGATGCGAAGGTAACATTCTCTGGCAAGCCTCCAACATCACGGGAAACAACTTGTGCACCTCGCGCACCCGACTGCCTGGAAACAAACCCAGCAAGTCCTCCTGCCTGGGCAAAGCCGGGTTGGGATGGCGAATTTCCTCTGCCAAAGGATGCCCCACGCAAAGAGCCGGCAACCCCGAAGCCTCGTAGAGCGGCACCTCAAAGGGAAAAAGGCAAAGCATGGCGTCCAGGAAGCGGGCCATGCGCGGAATCCGCCCGCGGTTCCAAGCCCAAACTTGCGGGCTAATGTAGTAAATGAAACGGGTGTGGGGCAGCAGTGGACGGAGGGCTTTGGCCAAGCGCAGGTTGAAGCCGGGGTAATCCACGAAAACAATCGCCGTCGGCTTGGTCTGCAAAAGCCAAGTGCGGATTTCCGCAAAGCGGGCGCGGAACCACGTGTATTTTTTCAGAACATCCCAAAGTCCCACCACGCCGGCCTCTGCGATCCAGTTGGCAAAAGGCGGTTGGCAAAGCCGTTGCAAACGTGGTCCTCCCAGGCCAAAGAAGGTCAGATCCGGAGCCAACTCCTGCAAAGCCCGCACCACCGAAGCCGCCCGGGCGTCTCCGCTCTCTTCCCCAACCACCAGCGCCACCCGACGCCCAGTGCTCATCGCGGTCGTCGAGGATCTTCCTCTTCGATCTGCCGCGTGATCTGGAGAGCCAAATCCAGAGCTGCGGCAGCCTCATGCCCCGAGACCTTTGGTTGCAAGCCCTCCCTGGCACACTGCACGAAGGCCGCCAACTCGTTTTTCAAAGGCTCGCCACGAATGATCTCCACTTTCTCGCGCACAATCTTTCCTTCCACCAACCGATACATTTTCCCTTCCTGGTTCTGGTAGTCCAGCGACAGATAGGCGTCTTCCTGAAAGACACGAATTTTCCGCACGCGCTCCGAACTGATGCGACTGGCGGTGACATTGGCCACACAGCCATTGGCGAATTTCAGGCGCACGTTGGCGATGTCTTCCCCTTTACTCAGCACCGCGATGCCCACCGGGTCCACGCGCTCGATGGGCGAACGCACCAAATGCAGGATTATCTCCAGGTCGTGAATCATCAGATCGAGCACCACTCCGATATCGGTGCTGCGTTCGGGATAGGGGGAGAGTCGCGTCACTTCCAAAAAGCGCGGATTTTTCAACTTCGCCTCCAAAGCATGCAATGCTGGATTGAAGCGCTCCACGTGTCCCACCTGGAGCACACAACCATGCGCCTCCGCCAAGGCCGCCAACTCTCGGGCGTGATCAGCACTATCGGCAATGGGCTTTTCAATGAGCAGGTGCTTGCCCTGCCGCATGAGAAAGCTGCCGATTTGGTGGTGGGTCACCGTGGGAGTGGCGACGGAAGCGGCATCCACCAGCGAGGCAAACTCCTCCAACGTCTCCGCCACCGGAGCACGATATTTTTTCGCCGCCGCCGCAGCGTTCTTGGCATTGGCATCAAAAATCGCCGTCAACTCACACTCCGGCAGCTCGCTGTAAATCCGCGCATGGTTGATCCCGATGTGTCCCACCCCCGCTACGCCTACCCGCAGTTTTTGCACGCTCATTGCGCCCCTTATGCCAGAGCCCAGCACGAGAAACAAGCCGCGAGACGTTCCACCCGCCCGAACCCCGCAGGGCTGCTCTTGACCAATCAAACTGGTTGAACTAGTGAGTGACCGTTTCAGCGAATACCGACGATGCTTTTGCGGCAAAGACAAACTTGTCGAAGCTGCTGGACGCGGTGGAGACCGGGAGAAAATGATTATTCAACGGCGCGGAAAGCCGGTGGCAGAGTTGGTTCCGAGTTGGCCGAAGAAAAAAAGCCCGGCGCGAGTGCGGCAAGGAGCCGGGCTTTTACGTGGCAGCGGACTTCGATGAACCTCTTGAGTGCTTCAAGGACTACCTGTGATCTGCTGCACCACTATGGCGACCCTTTTGACCGCCCGATGACGGCGCAGGCTTGGCGGCAGATTTTGCGGGTGAGCGGCAGCGATCCAGTCTTTGAGCGCTACGGTCTGCGGCGGATTGGGTGCGGCAGGGAAAAGCGTATCCACTTCGAGTGCGTGGTGTGCTGAAATGATTGAGGATCCCTACAATCTGTCACGCTTTGAGGAAGCACAGCGGCCCGTAATCGAGAGCGTGCTGGAAGAGCTCCGGCGAGGGCGCAAGGAGACGCATTGGATGTGGTTTGTTTTCCCACAAGTGGCTGGGCTGGGATTTAGTGCCAAGGCACGCTTTTTTGCGATTGGCTCCCGGGCCGAGGCGGAGGCTTATCTTGCGCATGCGGTGCTGGGGGCACGCTTGCGGCAATGTGCCGAGCTGGTGCTTGCCCAGAGGAGCCGATCGGCTGTGGAGATTTTCGGTTACCCCGATGACCGGAAACTTTGCTCCTCGATGACCTTATTTGCCGCCCTTTCTTCATCGGAATCGGTCTTTCATGAAGTTCTCGAGGCGTTTTTCCACGGCATCCAAGACGCTTGCACCCTGGATTTTTTGGTGGATAACCCGAGGCAAAGCCATCGCTGAAATTTGCGCCAACCGGCCGCGAGTTTGACAGCCGGAAAATGTGGACATGGTTTGTCCCCTATGAGAACAGCGACGCTGCGAGGCTTACGAAACAATTTCCCGAAACTGGAGGCTTGGCTGGCTGAGGGAGAAACGGTGGAGATCCGCCGCAGAGGCAAGCCGGTGGCTTTGTTAACGGTGCCGTCGGCGCCGCTGTCGAGAACTCTGCCTCCTTTGCCGGATTTCAGGGCTCGATTGCAGGAGATCTGGGGCGAGCGTTTTTTCTCCGAGGAAGAGGTCGCGCGCATGAAAGCCTATGAGCTGGAAAGTCAGCAGGGATGAACTGGTTTGCTGACACTTCGTTTTTTTTGCGTCCTTTACCGAAAAGAAATCTGGACCGAACAAGCGATTTTTTTCTCTGAATTAAATCATGGCAGGATCGTGCTTTCCTCATTGGTCGGGTTTGAATTCCGTCAAGCGATTCGTTTGCAGGTTCGCCAAAACGTGGCAGATCGAAGCCTCGGGATTTCCAAAGAGGAGGGCACCCGGGTGCTGAGTCTATTCCAGCGCGACACCCAAACCGGGCTTTTTCGGTTTCTCATGCCCAACTGGCCAGAAGTGCACACCACGGCAGAAATTCTCAGCGCGAAACATACCGAAAACGGAGGCTTCCGCTTGGCCGATATCCTGCATGTGGCAACGGCCCTGCAACTTGGCTGCGAGGGGATTTTGACCTTCGACAGCGATCAACGAGTGCTAGCCCGCCTTGAGGGACTGAGCTTACCCGAGCGCTAGAGCGGCCCAAAGTGCGGAATTTCTTAACTTTCGGCCTGCGAAACCGTCCAGGGCCGTAAGGGAGTTTTTCTGGGTTGGCGCAATTGAGGGGGGCACTCCCCAGGCCAAAAGTTCAGCCGCAGAAAATTCCGTGGTTGGTTTTTCCAGCTTGAGCGCAGGCGGGGATTTGGCAGGCTCCGAACTATGTTCCGCTTTTCCTATCATCTGCCCGGAACTCCTCCCGCCACGCTGCTCAACCGCAACCCCGTGGCCGCAGCCCCTCCGCGGATTCGGCTCATAAGCTACGATGAGAACGGCTTTAGCGAGGTCACAGTGGCCGATTTTGCTGCTTTGGAGGAGGCCTACTGCCCGCAACGGATCAACTGGATTGATGTTCAAGGCTTGGGCGATCTCGAACTGTTGGAGGCTTTGGGGCGGAAGTTTCGCCTGCACCCGCTGACTTTGGAGGATGTGCTCAATACCGCCCACCGGCCCAAGATGGAGCACCACGGACACCATCTCTTCATCATCAGCGCGATGATTTACTTCGAAAATAACCAAGAGCTGGATACCGAGCAGCTGAGCCTTTTCGTTGGTGAGCATTTTGTCATCTCGCTGCAGGAGGAAGGGGGCGAGGACTTGTTTGAACGCATCCGGGAGCGAATTCGTTCCGGCCACGGGCAAATCCGTTTGCAAAAGAGTGATTATCTGGCCTACGCGATACTCGATGCGCTTGTGGATAATAACTACCCGGTTCTGGAGGTCTTGGGCGATGCTTTGGCGGAGATCGAAGAACTCCTGCTCGCCAAACCGACACGAGAAACCTTGCGCAAACTTTATGAAATCAAACGCCTGCTGCTGCAAGTTCGGCGGGTGATCTGGCCTCACCGAGAAGTCTTCAGTTCCATGCTGCGGGATGAAAGCGGACTCATCCAACCCTCGACGCACATTTTCCTGCGGGATTGTTACGACCACACCACGCAGTTGATTGATATGGTGGAGAATTACCGGGACCTCTGCGCCGGGCTGATGGATGTCTACATTTCCAGCGTGGGCATCCGGACGAACGAAATCATGCGCATCCTCACCTTGGTGAGCACTTTTTTCATCCCCCTGACTTTTTTGGCCGGGGTCTATGGAATGAATTTTGACACCGACAGCCCGCTGAACATGCCCGAGCTGCGCTGGCCCTATGGCTACCTCTTTTTCTGGGGTGTCTCTCTGACGATCACGACGGCGATGTTCATATTCTTCCGCCGCAAGCGCTGGCTCTGAGAAGCTCAGTTCGCCTTCGGCGGCCGATTGACAAGGCAGGGACTCTGGGAAATCTTCAACCCATGGCAGAAGCTCCTACTCCTCCCCAAAATCTTACCGGATGGATGCTAGTCGCCACCCCGGGGCTCCTGGACCCGCACTTTCGGCGCACCATCCTCTGGCTGCGGCAACACTCGCCGACGGAGGGGGCCATGGGGTTGGTTTTGAATCGGCCAATCGGCACTACGGTCGGTGAACTTGTTGGGTCAGGACCTTGGAATGAGCTGCAGGTGCATTATGGCGGACCGGTAGCCCTTGCGGAGCCATTGCTTCTAGGTATGCGGTGGAACCCGGAAGTCGGTGGGCCCGAAGTGCGGGCCTTTCCGGAGGGATTCCGGGAGGTTCCGGACTCCTGGTGGTCCGACCTGCGATTATTCATCGGACATTCGGGTTGGTCCCCGGGGCAGCTAGAGAAGGAAATTCAGGAAAAATCCTGGTTCGTTTTGCCGCCACAGCCCTTCTTTTTTTCCGCCCGGCAAACTCCGGAGACCTGGAGAGAGCTTTTGTCCTCCATCAATCCCAGCCTTCGCCTGCTCGCCGCTGCTCCGGATAATCCGATGTGGAATTGATCGCCAACGCGACTCCGGGGATGGACCTACGTCGGCGGGGGGCGGAGACTTTGTCCTTCCACCCACTGGGAGGGCACGAGAATGTGCAGGGGGAGGGCCGGCAGACCACGCTCGCGATTGCGAATGAGCTGGTCGAGCTGCAAGATGGTTTGCCGGGCGATTTCTTGGCGGTTTTGATAGACTCCGCTAAGTCCTTTGCTGCCCTCCGGAGTGTCCAAATGCAAACAAGCGAACCCGATATCCTGGGGAATGGCCAAACCCGCATCTCGTAGTTTCCAGTAGTTTCCTTCGCTGAAGCCCACGACAACCTCGGGCTGAGTTTTTTTACACCATCGCAGGAATCCATCCAGATCTTCGATGGAGCCGGAATACGGGGCGATGCGATCGGCTTTGCCGAGGTAATTGTTGACCAATGCAATCGCGGCACCGTGCCGAGCCTCGTCGTCTTCGATCGGAGGACTGTGTTGTCCGAGTGCGAAGCCAATCCGCTTGTAACCTCGGGCACGCAACTGATCAAAAACCGTTTTGATGCCCTGGAAGATGTTGGGGCGAACGGTGTGGAAAGGCAGGGAGTGGGCAAAGCGGGCACAGGCCACCACCGGGAAATGCTCCCACGGCATCCTGGCGCCGAATTTATCCATATCCATGCTACCGACAACCACGACTCCCTGCACCATGCGATGGTAGAGCTCCCGAAAGAGCGGCGCCGTCGGGGAGTTGTTATCCAGGCGATAGATGCTGGGCGAGTAGCCTAGCTGGCGTGCAAAGGGTTCCATATCCCGCGAGTAGTGGCTCAGAGCTCCTGCGGAGTTACGGGGGAGATTTTGCGAGAATTCCAAAATAGCCAGGGGAGTGCCCTCGATGGATTGTTGAGAACGAAACCTGCGGGTGGCCAGGGAGGCCAGCAGGGGGTTCGGCACATAGCCCAGCTCGTCAGCCACTTTGCGAATGCGATGGGCCGTTTCCTGCCCGACTCTTCCGCGACCACGCAAAGCCAGGGAGGCTGTAGCAACAGAGACTCCGGCAGCGCGGGCGACATCTGAGAGAGTAGGCATGCGGGATTTGTTGAACAGATCGTTTTACAAAAATTCCTGCAGACGGAGAATGAGAAAACGCAGATTTTCGTGTTGGGGAGCCAACTCCGGATTGCCGAGCCATTGTTTGGCCCGTTCGATGACCGCCCGGTCCACCTCGACCATCGGCTCCGTCGGACGTTCCGCGCTGGATTGGGATACCAGGCGATGATTTACAAAGCGGTTGGGATTGGGAAAAATGCTGAAAAAATAGAGCATTTCGGGGCTATCTGGAGGAGTTTGGCGGAGGTAGCTCTCGAGAAACCTGGCTTGCTGAGGCTGCCGCACATCCAAGCGAGAATACAAGGAGGCCCGGTGATCAGGAAGGTCGCGGAGCAGCTCGGGAGATTTTTCCATGGTGCGGACGAACAAAGCGGGGTCGCGCAGGAGGAGCCGGTCCAAAGCCACGAAGGCTGCGTGCTCCACCGCGCGATCGGCGACACTTTCGCCTGGCGCAGCACTCCGCAGCGCCCCGAGCATTTGCTGCAAGCCGGTTTCCCCCAGCTCCAAGGCAATATCGAAAGCCTCCAGATATCCGGCGGAAGGGTTCGCTCGCCAGTCCGAGCGGTCCAGCAAGTTTTGCAGGTAGCCTGCGATCTCCGCCGTAGCCAGGGGAGGGGGCATAGCCCAAACCAAGTTCCGCAGAGCCAAAGCATATTCGTCGGCGGAGTTGGTGGTTTGGAGAATTTCCCGGCTATAGGCCGCCGCTTGGCGCGGATCCATCTGCCCGAGCCAATCCAGCAAGGTGGTTCTCCATGTTGGAGCGGCATCCAGAACTCCCTCCGGACCGACCAGAAAAGGCAACCCAGTTTCGCGGTTCACACCGGAACGCAATTCCGCGATAATCGCCGCTGCTCCACTCACCGGATCTGCTTCCAGCAGTTGCTGATGCAGGGCTGCGGTCTCCGCAAGCAGTGCTGGAGAATCAGGAAAAGATTCCCAGCGACTGACTAGGTCCGCCAGGAGCAGGCGCAGTCGCGCGACTTCTTGCAGATCTGCCGAGGGCGTGATGGCGTTCGGCTTTTTCGCAGCAGAATCGTCCGTCGCGGGAGGTCCACTCTCCGGTGTTTGGGTAGATTTGCGAAGCTGGCTTGCGGGGCGCTCCGGAGCACTCTGCGCGAGCGGGGCGCGAAAAAACCACCAAAGAAAAGGCAAAAGAACTGCCAAAGCCAATCCGGCCAGCGCGAAGCGCAGGCGCAATCGTGCGGAGTTCGGCCGGGATGGTTGCCCCATCGCAAAGGCGAATTACTGCGAGGCGATGTTTAGGCTGGCCCGAACAAAACGCGCCCGGTCCTCGCGAAAGCGATCGGCCAGAAACAGTGCCCAGGTGCCATTCGGATTGTAGCCATCAAAAACCGGCGTGAGATTTTCTCCGGTGAGGTTGATGTCGGTGTCGTCATTATCCTCAGCAGGCTCCGTAATCCAATGGACGCGTCCACGGGGGCTGCGCAACCAGATTTCCAAGTCGCCTTGGTATTCGGCCTCGACTTGCAAATCCAAGGTCACGGCAGTGGTTACTTTTCCCTGACGTCGCACCGGCAAGTTGCGACGGATGGAACCACGCCCGTCGGGCAACAGTGTAGCCCGATCGTTGGTAACGGTGATTTGGCGCGCGGGATTATTTGGGTCGGGGGTAGGGGAGGCGGCGCTGGAAGCCGTGAGGGCATCGGAAGCCATCCTCTCGGCGGCACTATTGAGAGCGAAGATCCCGGCGGAATTGTAGGTGCCGGCAACCAGCACCCCGGCAAGATGGTAGCTGCCGTTTTTCCAAACCAGCACCGGTCCGCCACTATTTCCAGGTCCGGTGGATACATCGACCACTTCCAGAAAAGCTTTGAGAACCCGGGTGAAAGGCAGCGTGAAGGGACCGGTAATCCGCTGATGATACGAGCCTTCTTCTCCGGTGTGGTCAATTTCCCCCGGATACCCCAAAATCATTTTGCTCGCGCTGCTCATGAGATCCGCATCGCCGGGGGCCAATACGGGAACCGCCGGACCGAAATTCGTCGAAGCACTGCCATAGGCGATAATGAAATCCACGGCAAAATCGGAGTTCCGCTCCGTGCCCGCATAGCTGGAGAAATAGCGGTAGCCGCGGGCCGTGGCATAAGCTGAAGACCGTGGCTGGTTCTGGCTATGATAAGCCCGGGCAAAACGAAAGCTGCTGGCCCAGCGTCCGCGGTCGAAGACAAGATGCGCACAGCTGTAAATTAATTTGGGGTCGCGCGCCACAGCTCCGCTGCCTTCCCCATAGTTCGTGGCCACGACCCCGGCAGAAGAATACGGCGCTTGGCTGAGAAGGCTGGGGTCGAGGATTTGCGGATAAGTTGCCGCAGCGGCGAAAGGGGCGGCGAATACCCACCCGATTGTTACTGCCGCCAAAATTCGCAGAGGCTGTTCCACAGCAGAAAGCTGAGCCCGACGTGGGGGGAGGTCAAACGCGAAATGCAAATCCCAAAAGATTTCCGCGTCGAGGCATTTGCTAATTTTCGGCTTAGAGTGTAGATTTCATGGTGGAGATGGATTTCAGAACCACACGCAATGCCCCCTCAGCCGCAAGACGGCAGAGCTCCGCTTGGCTGGCCTGCCCGGGGATTTTCGCGCTCTTCGTCAGCATGGTTTTTGCCGGTTCTCCGATTTCCGCCCCAGCCGCCCCATCTGCAAACTGCTGCTGTGAGGAGGCGTGTTCCGTTTCCCATGGCTCGAGCGGAACTCAACCGATAACCTGCGGCTGCCCGGTTTCGGCCGCTTGTGCGGCTCCGGCCCAGCACCTGGTTGCTACTTTGGCGCAAACCTCGCCTAAGACACCCACTCCGGGATTCAACGGAGTGAGTTACGGCTCGGAAAATTTTCGTGGCCCCAGCCGTTCGGAAGCTCCTCCGTTTCCGCCTCCGCGTTGCCAGGTTTGACTCCGCAGTTGGGGGGAGTCCTTTCCGGACTCCTCTGAAACCCGCGTCAAACCTTAGCAATGAAAGAATGACCATGAAATCACTTCTCATCGCCTTGTTAGCCCTCGGGTGGAGCTTCTCTGCCCAAGCGGAAAACAAAAAGCCCTGCGCCGAATGCTGCAAAGGCAAATGCGTAGAGTGCTGCAAGGGAGATTGCAAATCCTGCTGCGAATAAGCGCTAGCAGAAGCCAAATCCTGGGGCACGTCCTGATGCAAGGGGCGTGCCCCAATTTTTTCTTGCTGCGGAAGCGAAGCATGCTTGACCAGAAAAAGCACGAAATCTAAAGAGACTTGCATGTCCGCGCAGTCTGCCAAAGGGGTGCTTTTTTGCCTCAGGGAGTCCGGAGCTGTGGAGACACGGGTTGCTCTCACTCCTGAAAGCGCACGCAAACTCATTTCCTTGGGATTGGAGGTCGGGGTGGAAAGCGGGGCCGGACAGAATGCTGGGTTTACCGACACCGACTACGCGGCCGCCGGAGTCACGGTGGTGCCGACACGCGAACAGGGCCTGCGGGTGGCCGATGTGCTCATCGCCGTCCATTGCCCCCCAGCCGAAGATCTCGCGCGGCTCAAGACCTCTGCCACGACCATCAGCTTTTTGGACCCATTCAGCCACTTTGAGGAAGTCGAAGGTCTGCGCCAGGCTGGCCTGCAAAGCGTGAGCCTGGAGCTGATTCCTCGCACCACCCTGGCGCAAAAAATGGATGCCCTCAGCTCCCAGGCCAGCTTGGCCGGTTACGCGGCCGTGCTGCTTGCGGCCAACCGCCTGGATAAAATCTTTCCCATGATGATGACCCCGGCTGGCACTCTGCAACCGGCCAAAGTTTTGGTGATCGGGGTGGGGGTGGCTGGTTTACAGGCGATTGCCACCGCCAAGCGCCTCGGGGCACGCGTGACCGCCTTCGATACCCGACCCACGGTTGAAGAACAGGTCAAGTCCTTGGGCGCGCGTTTCTTAAAAATCCAGCTTGGGGAAACCGGGCAAACCGAGCAGGGCTACGCCAAAGAGCTCACCCCCGAACAAATATCCCTGCAACAAGTCGGCATGGCCAAAGCCTGCGCCGAATCGGATGTCGTCATTACGACCGCACAAGTCTTCGGTCGGCCCGCGCCCCGCCTAATAACGGACTCCATGGTTGCCGGAATGCGTCCCGGGAGTGTGGTGCTAGATCTCGCTGTCGGCACCGGGGGAAACGTCGAAGGCAGTGTGCCTAATCAGGAGACGATACGTCATGGAGTGCGCATTCTCGGAGCAGGCAATCTGCCTTGTCACCATCCCCGCGATGCCAGCTTGGCCCTCTCGGCCAATATCGCGAATCTCATCAGCCACTTTTGGCACGCGGAATCCGGCCTGACCCTGGCGCCAGAGGACGAAATCGCCCGCAGCGCCGTGGTAACCCGAGGCGGGGAAATCGTCTCCCCACGGGTGCGAGAACTGCTCACTTCTGGCACAACCTGATTTCCCGCCATGCTCCTGCTCTTTGTCTTCGTGCTCTCGATTTTCCTCGGCTTCGAGCTGATCAACAAGGTGCCGTCGCAACTGCACACGCCGCTTATGTCGGGGTCGAATGCCATCTCGGGGATCACCATCGTCGGAGCCCTGCTGGCCGCCGGGCATGCCGGAAATAGCGTCTTGGCGACTGTGCTCGGCATCCTCGCTGTGGCTTTGGCAACGACGAACGTCGTCGGAGGCTATGTCGTTACCGACCGCATGCTGCGGATGTTCAAAAGCAAAAAGAAGGACTCCTGATGCTTGCGTTCGATTGGATCAATCTCGGCTACATCGTCGCCTCGGTGCTGTTCATCCTGGGGTTGAAGCTTCTTAGTTCACAAAGCACTGCCCGGCAAGGAAATACAATTTCCGCTGTGGGTATGCTCCTGGCGGTGGTGCTGACGCTCACCGCGCAAGGGCTGCAGTATCATTGGATCGCCTTGGGGCTGGTTCTGGGAACTGCCGTCGGGCTGATTCTGGCCTTGCGGGTGCCAATGACGGCCATGCCGGAGATGGTCGCGCTCTTCAATGGCTTTGGCGGTCTGGCGAGCTTGGCGGTAGCCTGGGCGGAATACGATTTGCGCCCTGAAATGCCTCTGAGCGCTTCGTTGCCTGCGATCTTGGCTATTTTGATCGGTGGGGTGACCTTCAGCGGCAGTCTGGTGGCCTACGGCAAACTCTCCGAGACCCTCAGCGGGAAGCCGGTGATTTTTCCCGGGCAGATTTGGCTAAATCTTCTCGTGCTTCTTGGAACGGTAGCCTTGGGGACGCTTTTTATCCTCGCGCCCAGCCAAGCTTACCCTTGGCTCTTGGCGGTGGTGGTTCTAGGGTTGGTTTTGGGCATTCTGCTGGTGATTCCAATCGGTGGTGCCGATATGCCAGTGGTCATCTCCCTCCTGAATAGCTACTCCGGCATCGCCGCCTGCGCGGCAGGCTTTGTCATTGGTAATACCGTGCTCATCGTCTCCGGAGCGCTCGTCGGTGCCAGCGGCATCATCCTCACGCAAATCATGTGTAAAGCCATGAATCGCTCTCTGGCCAACGTGCTCTTTGGCGGAGTCGGGGCCGGCACTGGCGGAGTAGGGGATTCCTTGCAGGGGGAACCCAAGCCCATCTCTGCCAGCGATACCTATTTGCTCCTCGAAGCCGCGCGCTCGGTCATTATTGTCCCAGGATACGGCATGGCGGTAGCCCAAGCTCAGCACGTGGTCAAAGAGCTGGCGGAACTCCTCGAAAACAATGGCACCGAAGTCAAATTTGCCATCCACGCTGTGGCCGGCCGTATGCCTGGGCACATGAATGTGCTCTTGGCCGAAGCCGATGTCCCGTATGAGCAGTTGGCGGAAACCGATGACGTCAATCCACTCATGACCTCGGTGGATATCGCGCTGGTCATTGGCGCCAACGATGTCGTGAATCCCGCAGCCCGCGAGGACAAAAACAGCCCGCTCTACGGCATGCCTATCATCAATGTGGATCAGGCCCGCACCGTCATCGTGATGAAGCGCTCGATGAAAGCGGGGTTTGCCGGCGTGGATAATCCGCTCTTCGTTGCCCCCAATGCCCGAATGCTCTTCGGCGACGCCAAACAAACCCTGCAAGCGATCGTGGCCGAGTTCAAAACGGGGCCCTGAGCCGGGCAATCCTCCGCAAACCGGCCGTTTCCGGGGCTATCCAATAACTAAACACAATATATGTCATATATAATCAGGGTGGATTGTCTTTCTCCAGCGCATTTGTTTCGCCAAAGAGCATCGGTTTTGTTTTGCTCCCTGTTGCCTTGCCGGTGTGGCGAAATGGCAGACGCAACGGACTTAAAATCCGTTGGAACGAAAGTTCCGTGTGGGTTCGAGTCCCACCACCGGTAGCGCCCAGGACAAAGCGGGCCGTCGTTTTTAGAAATCCGCGCCCAAGGCCTGCTGCCGTTGGCGAATTCCCTCCGCAACGAGTTGCAGATCCAGACGGGCTCCGGGAGTAATTTCTTTATCCCGGAACCATCCCTGATTCATCTCCAGCGCGTATTGGACTTGGTCACTGTGGGAGCGTATGGAAGTCACATCATGCGGTTGCATGTCGTGGATCTCGAGGATTTCCCCTTGTGGGCTGATATAAGCGATGGAAAGCGGAATCATGGTATTGAGCATGTAGAACGCGCGCGGACCGGGCCCGGGAAAGACGAAAAGCATGCCTTGGTCCGCCCCCAGGCTGGCGCGATGCATGAGGCCAGTAGCCATTTCTTCGGGGGTGATGGCGATTTGCGCTTGCAGAGAAACTGAGCCGATGCGCAGGGGAAACCAGGTCGCGGCAGAAACGGGCTCGACCGTGCGAGGCTGGCAGCTCATGCAAACCCATGCCCCCAGCAAGAGGACGATCAACGAGGCGATGCGGGTTTTGACCATAGTGAGGGTGCTATTTTCCAAGGGCTGCGGCTGAGATTCTTGGACGGCGGAGGACGTGGCGCAGCAAAGCCGCCGCCGGCCAGAGCACCGATGGGAGCATGGCTGGGAAGAGGATCTGCGTTTGCACGGCGAGGGCCCCACCGAGCAGGAGCGAGCCACAAAGGAGCAGCGTGGCCACCAACGAAGCGGTGCCCGGCGGGATGAACCAGAGACCCAGCAGCAAAGGGAGCAGGCAGAGAAGGATGAGTCCCCCAACCCACCATGGCGCGCAGGGAGGTTCGAGAGCTGAAAATAGGCTCTGCAACGCCAGGCCTTGGAGTTCCACCAGCGAGAGTCGCCGCGCAGAACCAGGTGCGGTAAGGATTTCCTCATCTTGGGCCAGCGTGCCAAGAATAGCCACGGATCCCGCCAGGACCTGCCGCAGGTTCTCGTCGCCCGGAAGGTTTTTCTCCCGCCGCTCGGCTTCCAGCAATAAATCATCCATATCCACGCGGTGCAATTTTCTCAGGAGACCGGCTCCGGGAATGAGAATCCCGCCCGGTTGCAGCGGCACGAGGAAGTTTCCCCAAAGCATGCTGCCACTATCCGAAATTCTCAGCGGGGTGTCCGGAGAGCTTCCCAGTGCAGCAGCCAGGGCGAAGGAAGGGACGGGTTGACCGGAAAACTCGGCCAACAGCAAATACCCGACCGTAGGATCGGAATTTGGCCCCCGGTCTGGAAGGTTGAGAAAACCCGTTTGCCATCCCACTCCTTCAGGAAAATTGCTATAGCTTCCCGCAAAGCGCGGCAACTGCCATTCCGCTGGGGGGGAGGAAGCGAATTTCAGGCTGGCCGAAGTCTGGCCGGAAACTGTTGGCTGTGGCAAAAGGAGGGTTCCGCCGAGGAAGTGCGGTGCGGTATTTTCTGAGGCGTTGGCGGGCTTTGCTGGAGGCACCAGGCGCACTTGGGCGCTGGCAATTTCCCAAGCCGCCACCCCAGCCACCGCAACCTCCAATCTTGCCGCCGCACGGGTGAAGAGACCGACATCCAGGGTGGAAAGTTCCTCACCGCGGATGCCACCTTGGAGGACGAGGACCACGGCGGGAGCGACGACGGTTTCCCCTCCCATAGCCGCATAGTTCCACTTGGCCACGGCATGGTCCAGATCGCGCAAAAATCCGGCTCGGGATTCCCGCCATAGAATGAGCCCCAAGAGAATGAGAATGATCGCGGCGGGCAGCAGAGGGCGTTTCATGCGACAGGCTTTTTGTTTTTTTTGGGTTTGGCGGGCGGGACCGAGATCGTGGCCTGCTGCGCCGAGGTCAGGAGCTGACGGGCGTGCTCAATGGCCGAGGACTGGCGTCCGCCCAGCATCCGCGCGATCTCTTCTTCCCGCTCCCCTCCCCGCACCTCACGAAGGCGCGAGGTGGTTCGCCCCTGCTCTACTTCCTTCTCCACCACAAAATGCGTGGCTGCAGCTGCCACAACCTGAGGCAAGTGAGAAATGCAGAGCACCTGTCGTTTGGCTCCAAGCTGGCGCATTTTTTCTCCGACTTTGGTGGCCGTCTCACCGCCCACATTGGCATCAATCTCATCAAAAACCAGCAAACTGACCTCATCCTGTTCGGCCAGGACGCATTTCAAGGCCAGCATCACGCGGGAGATTTCCCCACTGGAGGCAATCTGGCGCAGAGGCCGCGGCGCCTCGCCGGGATTGGGAGCGAAGACAAATTCCGCCAACTCCTGGCCGTGCGGTCCGGGTTCGCCAAGCCCTTCCAGGCTGATCTGAAAGCCTGCCTGGCGGAAACCTAGTTCGCCCAACTGCAAAACGACTGCCTTCGCTAGGGCCGCCGAGCCCCGTTTCCTCCCCTCTCCCAGCTTCTCTGCCAGACGCAACACTTCCTGCTTGGCAGCACGAATTTCCCCTTCGAGATGCGCCCCGCGTTGCGCGCGATTTTCCAATGCTTCAAGTCGCTTTTGGCGCTCGCGGGCAAATTCCAGTATGGCGGGAATTGTTGGCCCGTATTTGCGTTTCAGCGTTTGTAGGAGATCCAGCCGCTCGGCCAAGGCCCGGCGCTCTTCGGGATCATCCTCCAAGGTGACGAGATATCCGGCCAAACCGCGCGAAAGGGTGCTCAGGGATTCATGGATAGCGAGCTGTTCGGCTTCCCAGGGAGCGGCGGCGGGATCCAGGCGGGCCATTTCTCGCAGCAGGCGACCCAGCTCCCCCACACGGGAGGAAAGGGAAAATTCGCCCTCGTCCACCATGGCCAATGCTTCGCCGCCGAGTTCCAGAAGCCGTCGGGCGTTCTCGGTGACTTTTTGCCGACGCAGGAGTTCCTCCTCTTCGTTCGGATCCTGCAAAGCCGCAGCTTCAATTTCCTGCACCTGATACCGCAGAAGCTCAAGCTCGCGGTAAGCCGACTCGGCATCTTCAGCCAGCGCAGTCGCCTCGGCTTGCAAAGTCAGCAATTTCCGCCGGGCTTGGGTGTAGGCCGCGCGCGTCTCCTGCAACCCGCTGTAATCATCGAGGATTTGTGTCTGCAACTCCCGGGAAAAGAGCGATTGATGTTCGTGCGGACCGTGTAAATCCACCAGCGAATCCCCAAGCAGCTTGAGAGTGGCCAGAGTGCAAGGCGAGCCATTGACGAATTGTCGGCTCCCGGTGGGGGTGATGGCGCGTTTGAGCAGCAGGTGGCCATCCTGGCAGGGCTCGATTCCGGACTCTGCCAGAAGGTGATCATAGTGCTCCGGGCGGTCGGTGGCAAAAATGGCTTCGATGGCGCAGGAGTCTGCTCCGGTGCGGATGAGGGATTTTTCGGCCCGCTCACCCAGGAGCAAATTCAGCGCTCCGAGCAAGACCGATTTTCCGGCTCCAGTCTCCCCCGAAATGGCGTTGAAGCCTGGGCCCGGCCGCCAAGTCAACTCCTCGACGAGGGCGAGGTTCTTGATGCGCAGAGAGACAAGGCAAGCCGACATGAGACGTTGGCAGCTCCTACTAGCAGCAGCTTTGCTCAGCGGCAAGGTTCCTGCGTTCTGCCCGAGATAAATCCAGGACGCCTTACCGCGAACCTCGCTGCGGTTTGAGATTGGGGCGCGCTTTAGGGGTTGCGGAGGGTGTTGGAGTCGGTTCGCTCCGGTTTGGTTTGGGAGTGGCGGTGGGGGTTGGCGAAGGCTGCGGCGGTGGGAGGTGAAGTTTGAGATTTGGTTTTTCTTGGATGGGCACCGCCCGCAGCACTTCCATCCGAATGGGGACCACCCCAGCCTGGGTCATGTCAATCTGCCGCGCGGCAGCCAAGCTGAGGTCGAGAATCCGGCCACGCACGTAGGGACCGCGATTGTTGATCCGCACGATTACCTGCTTGCCGTTGTTCAGATTGGTCACTCGCACCATGGTATTGAATGGCAAAGTCTTGTGTGCGGCAGTGACGTCCGTCGCCCGGTAGATCTCCCCATTGGCGGTTTTCCGGCCAATCCATCGTCCGTAGTAATAAGAGGCCTTTCCAGTCTGCGTGGACACCACGGTATAAAGCGGTTCAGGCTTTTGGTCTGGAGGCACCACCACCTTGGGAGGCGGCGTGGCACATCCCCCCAGAAGCAGCAGAATCAAGGCCAGCGGCCAAGCGGGGGAAAGTTGAATTAGCGGGGAAAACCTCACGACGCGGAAGGGAGAGCGGGAAGGTGGGAAGATATCCAGAAGAGAATGGTTTCTAAGACGGCGGCGGCGTCCCAGTCGTGAAGAAGAATATGATGGGCCTCGGGGAATTCAACCCGGCTTTTATCCGCCACGCCGACCCGCTCGAACCACTCCCGGGCTTGGGAGGGATCCAAAAAGGCATCCTGCCCACTGACCAGATGCAGCAGAGGGAGCTGGATTTTTGGGGCCGCAGCCCGGGCCAACTCCATGACGCGGCTAACTTCCACGGTGTGCCGTAGCGTATAGGCCGGGATGCGAGACGGTGAAGTTTGCATGTGTTCTTGGTAGGCCGGATCCCGCGTCAAGACCAACGGGGTGGATTTCCCGTGCACGAACCAGAATGGCGAGAGCACCAATCGCGGAAAGAGAAGTGCCACCCCGCGTAGTAAGGCAATGAGCCAGTCTGAGGTCTTCTGCCGCAAATCCACCACGGGGTTGAGCAAAATCACGCCCGAAAAGTTCTTTCGCAGGGAGCTCTCGCAAGCCAGCAGGGCGGCTTGCAGAGCCCCGAGGCTTTCACCCAGCAGAAAACACGGGACTGGCCGGGACTCCGACGCAGCAGGCATCTGCGCGGCGCAGATCCAGGCCAGCAGATCTTCCCGGGACTTTTCCCAACAAAAATCATGCCCCCTTCGGCGGGGATCAGGATCCAACCCATTAGCACGCTGATTTAGGGCCAAAACACTGCCCTGAAACCGTTGCAGATACTCCCCCAAGACAGCAAACTCGTAGGCGGTGGAGCCCATGCCGTGCAGCACGAACACGCGGAATCGCTCCTGGCCTGCGGCTGGCCAAATTACATAAGAAAGCTCCGCGCCATCTGGAGCGGACCAGGGCTGAGAAATCATTGCAGCCGCGCCAGCAGTTCCTCGCGGGTCAGGGTCGCAGTGCCGAGTTTTCCCACTACGATGCCACTGGCGAGGTTTGAGAGCTCCGCAGCCTCGGCTGGAGTGCCGCCCCCCGCTAATGCAGCCGTGAAGACCGCCACCGCAGTATCCCCCGCGCCGGAAACGTCGAAGACCTCCTGCACCCGGCTTGGAAAATGATGCTGTGCGCCATTCCGTTCGCAAAGGAGCATGCCGTGCTCTCCGAGGGTGATGAGCAGGCATTGTGGATGCCAGCGTTCCAGCAAAATCGTGGCCACTTCGAGCAGCGGGCCATCACCAAGAGGATTTTCCTCCGCCCCGGGATCCGGCCGACCGGCCATGGCAAAGGCCTCCGAGCGATTGGGTTTGATCGCCGTGACGCCTTCCCATCGCAGCGGATTCCGGGGATTCGGATCCACGGTGACGACTTTACCTTGCGCCAACCGGACAATGCTTTCCACCAACTCCTGGGTGAAAAAACCTTTCCCGTAGTCTTCCAAGACCAAGGCATCAATCGCCGGGAGAGTCTCTTCCAGACGATGCAGGAAGCCATCGCGGGAAGCAGCATCGAGTTGTCGAGGACGTTCCCGATCCACCCTCACAACTTGCTGCTGGCGGGCAATCACGCGTGTTTTGACGGTGGTGGTTTGTCCGGCAACCTCCCGCAGCAGGCTAGTGGCGACGTTTTCTGCTTCCAACAAGCGACGCAGGTCCTGCCCGGCGGCATCCTCCCCGACCGCGCCGCCCAAATGCACCTCGCGGCAGAAGGGAGCCAGATTCCGCGCCACGTTCGCCGCCCCGCCCGGGTAAGAAGCCTCTCGATGAACTTCCACGACGGGCACAGGGGCCTCCGGGGAGATGCGGGAGACCTTGCCGTAGATAAACCGGTCCAGCATCACGTCTCCCAGGACCACCGCCGAGCGTTCCGCTGCAGCTGCAAGAACTTGTTGTAATCTGTGCTTGTTCATTTCAAGATAAGCCTATGACCTTACGGCAAAAATCCTGCGCGTCGAAAGGGAAATCACCCTGCCCATGAATCTCCATATCCTCGGCCACCCTCTTCTGGTCGGTTCTGTCTTTCTCGGATGCACCCTTTCCGCTCCGGCCCAATCTCTCGCTGACTCGCCCCCCGAAGCCCCGGGCGCAGTGGCGCGCAACTTCCCCGCCGCTTCGGTCGAGGATGTGGTGGTGCCAGTGCCGAGTGAGGTTTTCAACGTTCTGGACAAACTCGGTTCCCCGAATTGGCGCGGCGAGTTGCGGGAAAAACCCGGACGCAATACCGGAGACCGGGCGCAGGTGGCGCTGCTTTTGGGCACGGTGATCGCCGATGGATTCGTCGCCGTGGAGGCCAAAGACTCCGAGAAAATCAAAGACCTCGGGCGCGATGTCCTCACCCTGGCCGGGGCGATCAACGTGCGTGAAGCCGTTATTGCCCGCAGCAAAAGCATTGTGGACAAAGCCGAGAAGAAGCGCTGGCTGGAGGCCCGGCGGGAGTTTGATGGTGCCCTGCAAGACGTGCGGGGAGCCATGGAAGAACTCAACGACCGCGACTTGGCTCAGTTGGTTAGCCTCGGCGGCTGGATCCGCGGCACCGAAGTCCTGACCTCGATCGTGCGGAAGGAATATCGGCCTGACAAAGCGGAACTCCTGCACCAACCGGAATTGATCGCCTATTTCATTAAACGCATTGATGCCATGCCTCCTTCCCTGCGGAAAAATCCCCTGGTGGCTCGCATCCGCAAAACCCTCGAGCAAATCCGCCCGCTCATCGGGCAGACCGATGGTTCCCAAATTTCCCTCGCCGATGTGGAAAAAATCAACCAGATGTCCGCCGAGCTCGTGCAGTCCATCTCCGCTAACCCACAATGATCTCCCGGACCGCAATTTTCCAACTTCCGCGCCTGGCCTGCGCCGCCTCCCTGCTGGCGGGTCTCCTGCTGGTTTCGTCCCCCGCTCTGCGTGCCACGGTCAACGATGCGCTTTCTTTCGCTTACGAAGGAGCCGCCCCCTACGTTAAACAAGGCTTCACCTTCCGGGAAGATGCCTGGGGCGGCGACCTTGGGCTTGGCGACCAAAAAGCGGTGCGGGCGCAACTTTTTCGCGGCAACGAATATTGGTTTATTGTTGGCACGGACGTGCGCAACGCCGTGGTGACAGTCCACCTCTACGATGCCAATGGCAACCTCGCGGAGTCCGAGTTTTGGCATCGCGGACGATTTGCCGGAGCACGCATCGTGCCTGCTCAGACAGGTGCTTACTGGGCGATTGTGACGGTGGAAAAATCGCCCGCCGAACGCACCGCTTGGGCTCTGGTTTATGGGTTCCGCTGACGCTGCCCCTCCAGTGGCCACGTCCGGGCCCCAGCCTACCGAGTCTTTTATCCTCGAGCTGGAAAACGCCCGGGCCATTCATGCCTTGTTTGGCAACGAAGAGAAGCTGCTGCGCGAAGTCGAAGGGCGATTTGGGGTTCGCATCACCACCCGCGATGCTTGGATCCGGATTGAAGGCGATCCGGCCGGCGTGGAGAAAGCCCGGGCGGTCTTTTCGCAGTTGGATGCCGCACGACAAAAGGGCGTGGTCATCCGACGACACGAGTTTCTCTATGCGCTGGAATCCGTGACCGAGGGGCGCGAAGTGCGTTTGGGGGATTTGCTGGAAACCAAGATCACCTGCTCGCGCAACAAACCGCCCGTGATTCCCCGCACTGATGGCCAGAAAGCCTACGTTCATGCCATTCGGAATCACGACATCACCTTTGGCCTTGGGCCGGCCGGCACAGGCAAAACCTACCTTGCCGTCGCCCTAGCGGTTTCCGCTCTCAAGTCGGAAAAAGTCGGCCGCATCATCCTCACCCGACCGGCCGTTGAAGCCGGCGAGGCGCTTGGTTTCCTCCCCGGCGATTTGCAGGAGAAAATCCTTCCCTATCTGCGTCCCCTCTATGACGCGCTTTACGATATGATTGATTTGGAAGAGACCCAAAAACTTATGGACCGCGGCATCATCGAAATCGCGCCGCTGGCCTACATGCGAGGGCGCACCTTGGCCAATTCTTTCGTGATCCTCGACGAGGCGCAAAACACCACCACGGAGCAGATGTTCATGTTCCTCACCCGCCTGGGCAGCGATTCCAAGTGCGTCGTCACCGGGGACCGCACGCAGATTGATCTGCCGAAAAACAAACGCAGTGGGCTCATCGAAGCAGCCGATGCCCTGCGCGGGGTGGAGGGCATTGCTTTTCACCAATTCGAGGAAAGCGACGTGGTGCGTCACCCCTTGGTCCAATCCATCATCAAAGCCTACCAGAAGCATCGCGGCCTGCAGAGTAGCCTGCTCTGATTCGGCCCGGTTCCTGCTAAGTTATTTTCGTTCTGCCATGATGCAATTTCTGCGCCAACTTTTCGCCCAGGGCAAAGCTGCCCCGCGCAAATCGCGCCGTCGCTGCGAAGACAACGAATTCTGTCAGGCCATGCAGTATGGCTGGTTCTGCCGTTCTCTCATCCTCCTGGCCTTCATTGTCGGCCTGGGCTTCCTCATTTTCACCGGCGGCCAAGCCGAGCCGCTGAAAAACTTCCTCATCAGCTTTCTCATCCTGCTCACGGCGCTGGCCCAGCTCTGGATGAACCATCCGGAAACCTTCCGCTGCAACAAGCGCCTCGGGCTGGTCTTTAGTATCATGCTAGTGCAGCTGGCGGTGATCAAAGTCCTGCTCAGCCAGGCCCAAAGCGGGCTGATTGATTTGCAACTGGCTCCGCTGCTGGTGCCTTACGCCTTTGCACCCTTGGTCCTCTCGGTTTTGCTGGGAAAAAACCACGGGCTCTACGCGGCGGTCTTCACCAGCCTCTGGGGTGCCTTTCTTCTACCGGCGATTGACCCGGTCTTTCTAGTGATCTCCCTTATCTCGGGCTTCGTGGCGGTCTATTTGACTTCGCAGGTGCGTCGGCGGGGTCGGCTGATCCGGGCCGGGGTCTATGTGGGACTGGTAACTCTGGCCTTGGCCGCGACCTTCGGGCAGATCGGGCCGATTCTCTTTGGAGCTTTGGGTGATACCGACTGGGCCATGGTGGGCTGGCAGTGTATGGCCGCGCTCGGAGTGGGCATCGGCACCGCCATCGTCGTTAGCGGACTCCTGCCCATCTTCGAGGCGTTCTTCGGCCTTACCACCGACATTTCCTGGTTGGAAATGGCCGACCTCAATCACCCGCTGCTCAAACGCCTGAGCCTCGAAGCTCCGGGCACCTACCATCACAGCTTGGCCGTTGCCAATCTGGCCGAAGCTGCTGCGGAAAAGGTCGGCGCCAATCCGACTGTCTGCCGGGTTGCAGCTTATTTCCACGACATTGGGAAGTTGGTCAAGCCAGAGTATTTCTCGGAAAACATGCACCTGGGCCACAACCCCCATGATGAGCTCACCCCGACCATGAGCGCCCTGATCATCATCGCCCACGTCAAGGAAGGCATAGACTTGGCACTGAAACACAAGCTCAACCCGGCCTTGCTCCAGGCCATTCGGGAACACCATGGCACCTCGCTCGTGGGGTATTTTTACCAACGCGCTTTGCAGCAACAGCGCGACGCCGAGTTGGGTGGCAAAATCATGAATCTGCGGGCCGAGGATATGCCGCAGGTGAGTGAAACCAACTTCCGCTATCCGGGACCCAAGCCCTCCTCCAAGGAGAGCGCAATCTTGAGTTTGGCGGATTCCATCGAGAGTGCCTCGCGCAGTTTGGAACGTCCGACCCCGCAGCGCATTCAGGAGTTGGTGGATGAAATTATTGCCGACCGCCTGCAAGATGGACAACTGGATAACGCTCCCCTGACCCTGGCGGAGTTGCGCGAAGTGGCGGCAAGCTTCCGGTTCTCCCTCCAAAGCATGCTCCATTCGCGGGTGGCCTATCCGAAAAAAGAACGCTCCGGCAATTCCCAGGCCGCCCCCACTCCGCTCAAGACGGTGGACTTACCCGCGAAATCCGCCTGAGTGTTCTTGCTAATCTGTGGCTGACTCCCCTCCCCGTCAAACCATCAAGGCCATTCGGCAGCAAGTCGGAGGGGCGCCCGAGACCGGTGCGATTCGGGCCTGTCTGGCTGCTCAAGTGGAAAACGTCCAGCGCAAGGATTCCAGCCAAGGCAAGCCATTTTACGAAATCAAACTCCGGGATGAGCAAGATCAACTCACCCTGCGCGCGTGGTCCGATTCACCAGGATTCGCCTTTGCCTCCGAACTTCCAGCCGGCGCGGTCGTGGAGCTACGGGGAGAGTTTTTTCTCCATCCGACTTTTGGCCTGGAAGTGCGCGGTTGGGAGCTGAGCTACCTGGATGAAGAATCCGCCGAGGCTCTTTTTGCTGGCTCCACCGAGGCCAAGGCTGCCCTGGCGGCCGATTGGCAAACTATCCAAGAAATGGTGGCCTCGCTCACGGACCCGCGGCTGCGCGCCCTTGCGCAGCGCTTTTTGGAACTACATGGGACCCGCTTCCAACGTGCTGCGGCGGCGCGGAGTTTTCATCACGCCCGCCGTGGAGGCCTCTGCGCCCATGTGGCGCAGATGCTGCGTGCAGCCGATGCCATCACTCGCGCTTATCCGGCGCTCAATCGCGATTTGTTGCTGACCGGGGTTTTATTTCACGATGCGGGCAAGCTCTGGGAAACCTGTCCGCCCGAGCGCGGCTTTGATATTCCGGTGCAGCTCCATGGAGAAATGCTCGGGCATATCATCATTGGGTTGGAGTTGATCAATCGGCTCTGGCAGGAGCTTGCTCCGCAGCGCGAGACCTGGAAATCCCTGCGCCCCGAGAGTGAGAGCGTGCGCCTGCACTTGTTGCATCTCGTGGCTTCGCACCACGGCGAGCTGGAATTTGGTGCTCCGGTGCAGCCCAAGACTCCTGAAGCCATGGCTCTGCACCTGCTCGACAACCTAGATGCCAAGCTGGAAATGATGTGGGCCGCCTACACGACCGCTGCATACCTGGCACCTGATATTACCGAACGCGTCCGCCCACTCAATGTGAGCTTTATTACCCCGCTGCCGCGATTCATCCCGACCGAGAACTCGAGCCAAGTTGAGTAATTTTTTTTCCATTCCGCATTTGCCAATTTTTTTACCAAGCCATACCTACACCCCGATGAAACTCTCCCAAGTTGCCCTCCAACTCTACACCCTGCGCGACTTTTGCCAGGATCTCCCCTCGCTTCAGACCACTTTGGCCAGAGTGCGCCAGATCGGCTACCAAGCTGTGCAGGTCAGCGGCATCGGTACGATTGCTCCAGCAGAAGTGGCGAAAATTTGTGCGGATCAGGGATTGACCATCTGCGCGACCCACGAGGGGAGTGACTTGATTCGTCATGAGCCTGAACGGGCTATTGAGCGCCTGCGCGAATTTGGCTGCAACTTCACGGCTTATCCTTACCCTGTCGGAGTGAGCTTTGCGGATCCGGCGAGCATCGAGTCTTTGGCGCGGGATTTAGCGCGGGCCGGCGAGGTCTTTCGCCGCGAGGGTTTTTTTCTGACTTATCACAACCATGCCATTGAGTTTGTCCGTCATGGAAACACCACGGTCTTGGACTACTTCCGGCAGAGCATTCCGGCGGAGGTCCTGCAATTCGAAATAGACACATACTGGGTGCAATACGGGGGCGGCGATCCGGTGCGTTGGTGCGAGTCCTTGGCCAATCGTCTCCCCATCATCCACCTGAAGGATTACCAATTCACCGCCGCCGACCGCCCTACCTTTTGCGAAGTTGGCAATGGAAACCTCGATTTCCCGCGCATCATTGCTGCGGCAGAGGGAGCGGGGTGCCAGTGGTTCGTGGTGGAGCAGGATAGCTGCCCGGGAGATCCGTTTGTCTCCATTGAGCAAAGCTTTGCCTACCTGCGTGACCACATCGCCCGAGGCTAAAGCGGAAGCAGTTTGCCCCGCCTACCTACCCGCCTCCGGGTGGCTCGGACGGCTTTGGCCCTGGGTGGCGGCGGCTTCTGGAGGCGGGCTTCTGGCATTGGCCTACCCTCCCTTCGAATGGGATTGGCTGGCCTGGGTAGCACTCACGCCGCTCTTGGCCGCGCTGTGGCTCGTGCCGCCAGCAGGCGGGCTGCGCGAGCCCAGACGTCTCTTCGGGCTGGGCTGGCTTTTTGGTGCGGTCTTTTTTCTTATTTCCCTTTCGTGGGTCATCGAAGTGACGACGGCGGGATGGATCGCCCTGAGCCTTTACTGTGCGCTTTATCCGGCGATTTTTTCCTGGTTGGTCGGCTGGGCCTTGCGGCCGCGAGTTTGGACTTCCTCGCGCATCAACCTTGGCCTGGTGGCCCTAGGGTCAGCCGTATGGGTGGCCACGGAGTATTTGCGCGGCGTGCTTTTTACGGGGTTTGGCTGGAACCCGCTAGCGGTCGCGCTTTGGCGGAATGTGGCGATGTTGCAAATCACCGATCTTACCGGCCCGACCGGACTCTCCTTCGTAATCGCTGCCGTCAATCTCGTTCTCGTTTTGACCCTTTGGCGGCTGCGCATCGAAGTCGGTACCGGTCGCCTGCGAGCCCATTACGATTTCGGCTTCACGTTGGCTCTCGCGGCGTTGGTTTTTACCTATGGAATCCGCGAACTACTCCAGCCACCTCCAGAAATGATTTCCCTGCGTTTGGCAGCTGTGCAAGCCAACATCCCGCAGGAGCAAAAATGGGATCCTGCTTTTGAGAACCAGATTCTCGCGACTTATGAGAATCGCTCGCAGCAGGCTCTGGCTCTACAGCCAGACCTTCTTTTGTGGCCTGAAGCCAGCACCCCGCGCCCGGTTCTCGGCGACCGTCGTTGGTGGGAGTTGGTTTCAGGCCTCGCCACCAGCAGCTCGGGGGATTTTTTGCTCGGCACGGTGCACTTCGATGAAAAGGGCGATTTCAATAGTGCCTTGCTTCTTACCGAGGGCGGAGAAACCTTGCAGATCTACCACAAAATCCACTTGGTGCCCTTTGGGGAGTTTATTCCTTTCCGCCACAGCTTCCCCCTTTTCGCCTGGATTGTCGGCGATTTGGTTCCGGAAGACTTTGATTCCGGGAGGCAGATTACCCTGCTAGAGCTCGCCAAAGTTCCCCTGCGTGTGGCCCCGCTGATCTGCTTCGAAGACACCCTGCCCGGGTTGGCCCGTCAGTTCGCTTCACTCGGAGCGCAGGCCTTTGTCAACGTGACCAACGATGGCTGGTTTCGCGAATCCGCCGGATCTCTGCAGCATCTGGCCAATGCGGTGGGACGCGCGGCGGAAAACAAAATCCCTTTGATTCGTTCGGCCAACACGGGAGTCACTTGCTGGGTGGACCGGCACGGGCGGGTGCGAGAAGTTTTGGCGGACGAACGCGGAAATACCTTTATCGAGGGCGTCCTCTTCACCGAGGTGCAAGCTCCTGCCCAGCCGATCCCAAGCGTTTATGGGCTTTACGGAGATTGGTTTCCTCAGGCCTGTCTGGCCGTCGCTGGGCTCGTCGGGCTGTGGGGGTGGTGGCGATTTCGTCGGGAAGCAAAACCAAGCCTTTCCGGCTCGGGAGCGCCTGCATGCCATGCCTAAGTTTGACATTGCCAGGACCCGTTCTTCCCAGTTAACTTCTCCTATGCGTGCTGGTCTTTCCGGACTTCTGGTCCTGGGTGCATTTGCCCCTCTCGTCGCTCTGGCTGCTCCGCAAAGTGGAGCCCTCGCGGCGATGCAAGGCGTGCCTTGCAAATACAACGATGGGATTCTGCAGGTCTCTGGAGAGGGCGGAGCGCCCGAACCGGCCCGGTGGAAAATTCTCGCCCGTCCGGTGGATGATGGCGGTACCGTGACTCAGCTGATTATGGAGGACGGACAACTCGTCTCCGAAGCCCCCTCCTTCAACCCCGGACAGATGTTTCGCGATGCGGGCTACATTTTCCTTCCCGAGATCCAGATTGATAGTGGTGAAGCCTTTCGTTTGGCCCAAGAGCAAGCGCAGAAAGCCGGTTACGAACTAGCGTCAGTGAATTATTTGCTGGAGCGGCATGGCGAAGATGTGGATCCGGCTTGGAAGCTGACGTGTTTTGATCCGCAAGGGCGGGAAATCGGAATCCTGAGCATCCTCGCCACCACAGGACTGGTCACCCAAGAGAAAGGATTTCGCCCGGCGAGGTGAGCAAGCCTCCTTCCCGTTCCAGCTTGCTGTGGAAAAAACTCCGGCGAATTTTCCCGGAGGAAATGCTGCTGCGAGATGAAGCCGCCGCAGCTTATGGGGGCGACAAATGGTTCGCCCACGTCGCTCCGGCGGTTGTGGTGCTGCCGCGGCAGACCGAGGAAGTAGGGCGTTTATTAAGATTTGCCGCCGAGGAGCGGGTGCCGGTGACGCCGCGCGGAGCCGGTTATGGCTATGTAGGGGGCTGCGTGCCCAGTCCCGAGGGCATCCTCCTGAGCTTGGAGCGCATGAACCGAATCCGCGAAATCGCAGCGCGGGATTTTCTCGCGGTGGTTGAGCCCGGGGTTCTCACCGGTCAGCTGCAAGCGGCGGTAAAAAAACAAGGGCTGTTTTACCCTCCCGATCCCGCCAGCCTCCGCCATTGCAGCATCGGAGGGAATATCGCCACCAACGCCGGCGGGCCACGCTGCCTGAAATATGGAGTCACCCGACAATACCTGCTCGGCCTCGAGGTTGTCCTCATCGGCGGCACGATCATTCGCACTGGTGGTCGCACCCACAAAAACAAAACGGGCTTTGATCTTGTGGGGCTCATGACCGGCTCCGAAGGCACTCTGGGTGTGATCACCGAGGCCACCCTCAAGCTTCTGCCCCTGCCGCCTCTGCGGGGTGCCATTTCCTGTGGCATGCCAGATATCGCGCAGGCGGCGGCGGCAGTTCAAGCGGTCTTCCAAGCCGGATTCCTGCCCGCCGCATTGGAAATTGCCGATGCCTTCACCGTGCAAGCTGCCCGCGAGTATCGGCCCGAGGGGAAGATTCCTCCCGGCGGGGCGCACCTGCTGCTGGAAGTGGATGGCCAACCCGCCAGCGTGAAAGGAGAGCTGCGGACCTTGGCGAAGTTGCTGCGGGAGAACGGAGCCACCCGGGTGGACGTGGCCCTGGGCGAGGAAGGTTGCGAGGCGATCTGGGAAGTGCGGCGAGTGTTTTCGCAATCCCTCAAAGCCACCGGACTGCGCAAGCTGAACGAGGATATTGTCGTCCCCCGCGGGCGTCTGGTGGACCTGATGCGTTTTGCCGCCCGTTTGCAAAAGCGCTACGGCTTTCCCATCGCCTGCTTCGGCCATGCCGGTGACGGAAATATCCATACCAACATCATGGTCGGTGATTGGAATGACCCGGAAATCCGCCAACGGGCCGGCCAGGCCTTGGATGAATTATTTGCCCAAGTGCTGGCGTGGCAGGGAGCGATCACTGGAGAACATGGCATTGGCCTGGCGAAGAAGCGCTGGTGGCCCCAAGCCGTGGGGCCGGAGCTCGCGTCCGCGCATCGCGCTATTAAATCCGCTCTCGACCCGCATCACCTGCTCAATCCCGGTAAATTCTGGGACTGAACTTTGCCACCCATGTCCACTCCCGACTCACTTCTTGATCTCCTCGCCCTAATGGTGCGCCACGATTCCGTGAACAGCTTCATTTCCCGACGCCCCGCTCCCGAAATGCCGCTCGCCACTACCCTGGAGTCTCTCGCCCACACCTGGGGACTAAAAACCCGGCGCTTGGCCATCTCACCTGGGGACTTTAGCTGGTTCAATCTCCTGATCTGGAGCCCGCGGCTTGCGCTCGACCGCCCCTGGATTCTTTTGGAGAGCCATCTGGATACAGTTTCGATTGAGGGCATGACCATCCCGCCCTTCGAGCCCCGGATCGCTGATGGTAAAATGTGGGGACGCGGATCCTGCGATACCAAGGCCTCCGGCGCTGCTATGCTCTGGGCCCTGGCGGAAGCCCACCGCACTCATACCCTCACCCACCCCGCCGGCCTGCTCTTTACAGTGGATGAAGAAACGACCAAACTCGGCATCCGCGCCTTCGCTTCGCATCAGTTGGCCGGACTGCCCTGCCGTCCCGGACTGGCCCTAGTCGGAGAACCTACTTTGATGGCTCCGGTGATCGCTCACAATGGCGCTGTGCGCTGGACCATTAGCACCCGGGGCGTGGCGGCTCACTCTTCCAACCCAGCCAATGGACGCTCCGCGATCAGTGCCATGGTGCGGGTCATTCAACATCTCGAATCCATTTACATCCCCTCGTTGACTTCCACTCATCCCCTTACCGGCAAAGCACAATGCAGCATTAATCAGATCCACGGGGGTTTGCAGGCAAACATGATTCCAGCGCGGTGTGAGATCGTGGTCGATCGTCGGCTGGTGCCCGGGGAACGGCCTGAGGAAGTTCTACCCGCAGTGGAAGCCCACCTGCAAAGTTTGCGGCAGCAGGATCCAAGTCTCGAGGTGTCCCAGGGGCAAGCGTTCCTTGACCCGGCACTGGAACCCTTGCGCGAGGAGGACCTCCTGGATTTTCTCAGGCCCGTTCTAGAAGCCATCGGTCTGCCAACCTCGCCCCAAGGCATGCCCTACGGCACCGATGCCAGCAACCTCGCCGAGGTGGGCATCCCGACTGTGGTTCTCGGGCCAGGGGATATTCGCCAGGCGCATACCAAGGACGAATGGATCGCTCTCGACCAGGTGCAACTTGCATTGGAGTTTTTCCACCGACTGCTCACCCGACCCGCTGCGGATTGCCCCTTGCTGGACTGAGAAAATCCGCTCCTCTCCTCGCCCGGCCCGCTATGTTGCGCTGGATTTTTCCCGCAAGCCACCCTACGAAAACTCGACCCCGATTACTCCCATGAGCGACTTCGATATTGCCGATGCCACAGCCCTCTACAACGTGGACCGTTGGGGCGGTGAATACTTTGCCATCAATGCCCTCGGCCACATGGCTGTGCGCCCCACCCGCGACCGCACCAAGTCCATTGATCTGATGGATGTCGTGGCCGAAGCCCAATCGCGCCATCTCGCTTTTCCCCTCGTGGTGCGTTTCCAGGACTTGCTGCGTGACCGGGTGCAAACCCTCAACGAGGCTTTCGCCCAAGCCATCACGGAGGCCGGTTACCGCTCGCCCTACCGCGGGGTGTTTCCTATCAAGGTCAATCAACTGCGCGAAGTGGTGGAAGAGATTTTGGATGCCGGGGCACCTTGGCATTTTGGTCTGGAAGCTGGCAGCAAGCCCGAACTCATGGCCGCGCTCTCGCTGCATTCCGACCCCGAAAGTTTGATTGTTGTCAATGGCTACAAGGACCGGGAGTGCCTGCGGATGGTCATTCTTGGGCGCAAGCTCGGCAAAAAGGTCATCCCTGTGGTGGAAAAAATCGAGGAGCTCTACGAGTTGTTCGAACAGTGTCGGCTGGCCAAAGTCGAGCCACTCATTGGCCTACGCGTGCGGTTGCTTTCCAAAGGAGCTGGCAAATGGGCCACCAGCGGCGGAGAGAACGCCAAATTCGGCCTCTCCACAGAAGATCTAGTGGCGGCGAGTGATTTCCTGCATGCCCAAGGCTTGGCCCATTGTCTCAAACTGGTGCATTTCCATGTTGGCTCCCAAGTGCCCGATATCGGAACCATCAAGCGCGCCGTCCGCGAAGCCGCCCGCTTTTATTCGAAATTGGCCAAGCTGGGCCATGCCCTGGAATATCTCGACGTCGGCGGGGGCCTGGGAGTGGACTACGACGGCAGCCGCACAAATTTTGACAGCTCGATGAACTACTCCCTGCAGGAATACACGCGGGATATTGTTTACAACGTCATGGAGATCTGTGACTCCGAGGGCGTAGCCCACCCCACCTTGGTTAGCGAAAGTGGACGCGCCATCGTGGCGCATCATTCGGTGCTCCTGGTTGAAGCGTTCGGAGCGATCGAAAAATGCCGCGACCAGGATCCCGTGACGGTGAGCGAGAGCGATCCCAAGTTGGTGCGGGAAATTGTCGAAATTTGGGAAAATCTCGGGCGCAAAAACCGCCTGGAAAATCTGCACGACGCGCAGCAAATCCGCGAGCAGGCGCAAAGCATGTTTGACCTTGGCCTCCTCGAATTGCGCGACAAGGCCCGCATTGAACGAGTCTATTGGCGTATTGCCCGCAGCGTGGTGGAAATGTTTCGCGGGATGCGTTACATCCCCGAGGAAGTCAAACAAATGGAGATTGATCTCGGGGATCAGTTCCTTTGCAACTTTTCCGTCTTCCAATCGCTCCTCGATCACTGGGCGCTGGGGCAGCTCTTTCCCGTCTGCCCGATTCACCGCCTGAATGAACTTCCCGACCGCCAGGGCACCCTCGTGGACATCACCTGCGACTCCGATGGCAAAGTCTCGAAATTCGTGGACTTACACGATGTCAAAGAAACCCTACCCCTTCACCGCTTCGAGCCCGGCCAACCCTACTACCTCGGCTTCTTCCTCGCCGGAGCCTACCAAGACATCATGGGCGATCTGCACAACCTTTTTGGTCGGGTGAACGAGATGCACATCTTCCTCGATGAGGATGAGGAGTCCGGCTACTACGTGGAAGAAGTCCTGCCCGGCAGCACTGTCGGGCAAGTGCTGGGCCTCACGCAATGGGATGTCAACGAACTCGCCCGCCGTATGAAAGCCCAAACCGACCGGGCGATCAAAAATGATACCTTGAAACCCAACGAAGCCATGCGACTACTGGACGAATACGAATCCACCCTCGGCTCCTATACCTACCTGAAATCACATCACACATGACTACCCCCCTGCGAGAGACTCCCCTCGCCCCGCGCCACCGCGAACTCGGTGGCCGCATGGTTGAATTCGCCGGCTGGTCCATGCCGGTGCAGTATTCCAGCATCCTTGAGGAGCACCAGGCCGTCCGGGAACGCGTCGGGGTTTTCGATATTTCCCATATGGGAGAAATTGTTGTCCGGGGTCCCGAAGCCGAGTCCTGGCTGAATACCGTGCTGACCAACGATGTCTTCCAGCTCGGAAGCGGCGAAGGGCAATACACCCTCATGCTTAACGAACGTGGCGGCGCAATTGATGACCTCATTCTTTACCGTATTGACCGCAATCACTACCTCCTGGTGGTCAATGCCTCGAAGACCGAAGAAGATTTCGCTTGGCTGGAGTCCCAGCGGCGCGGTGCCCGGGTGGACTTGGAGAATCTGAGTGCCGACTGGGGGGCCTTGGCAGTCCAAGGGCCTCAAGCCCCGCAGATCTACGGGGAGCTTTTCCGTCAAGCCCTGCCTGGGCGAAATCGGCTGGAGACCTACCGGCTGCCAGGTGGGGAGTTGGCCTACCTCGGTATCACCGGCTACACGGGGGAACCGGGCTTCGAGATGTTCCTCCCGGCAGGCTTGACACGGGAATGGTTTGACCGACTGCTCGCTCTGGGAGTGCAACCGTGTGGTCTGGGCGCGCGGGATACCTTGCGACTGGAAATGGGCTATCCGCTCAATGGTTCTGACCTTCTGCCGAATCGCACCCCGATCGAAGCCGGCCTCACTCCCTTCGTCGCCATGGAAAAAGGCCCCTTCATCGGCTTGCCCGCTCTGGAAAAAGTCCGACAGCGCAAGCATGACCGTCTGGTCGGTCTCATGCTTGAAGGCAAGGCCCCTCCGTTGCGGGCGCACTATCCCATTTTCTTCGAAAGCTTCCGCATCGGTGAAACCACCAGCGGCGCCCTCTCTCCCAGCTTGGGAGTCGGTATTGGGATGGCCTATCTCCCGCCTTCCTTTTGCCGTCTCGGCACTCATCTGGAAGTGGAAATTCGCGGCAGCAAATTTCCCGCTCGCGTTGTCAAAAAACCCTTCTATAGAAAGCCCGAACCATGAACGTCCCTGCCAATCTGCGTTACGCCGAGACCCACGAATGGGTCCGGGTCGAAGGTGATATTGCCACCGTCGGCATCACCGACCACGCCCAAAATGAGCTCACCGATATTGTTTACGCTGAGCCCCCCGCTGCTGGCCGCCAGCTCCGGGCTGGTGAAACCGCTGCCGTGGTGGAATCGGTGAAAGCGGCCAGCGATATTTATTCTCCGGTTTCGGGCGAAGTTCTTTGCGGCAACGCTGCTCTTGCAGAAAATCCCGCGTTGCTCAATTCTGATCCCTACGGTGAAGGCTGGATCTACCAGCTGCGTCTTTCCCAACCCGAGGAATTGGAAAAATTGCTTTCTTCCGAAGACTACCAATCGCGGATTTCGTAAGTTCGGGCATGGATCCCGTTTTTGCGCCTTCACGCTTCGCCGCCCGACACCTTGGCTCCTCCCCGGAGGAAATCGCCCACATGGTTTCCACCCTCGGGCTTTCTTCCCTCGATGAGCTCATCGAGCAAACCGTTCCGGCCAGTATCCGCCTGCGTCGCCCGCTGGATTTGCCCAAAGCCCGCACCGAGGAACAAGCGCTTGCAGACCTCGCGACGATTGCCCGGGAAAACCAGGTCTTCACCAGCCACATCGGCATGGGCTACTACGACTGCCATGTGCCGGCCGTGATCCGGCGCAATATTTTTGAGAATCCCGGATGGTATACCGCTTACACTCCCTACCAAGCCGAGATCGCCCAGGGTCGCCTGGAGGCCCTGCTCAACTTCCAAACACTCATCACGGAGCTCACCGGGCTGGATATCGCCAATGCCTCCCTGCTCGATGAAGCCACCGCTGCCGCTGAAGCGATGGCCATGTGCCAAGGAAAAAAGGCCGGACGGATTTTTTGCCTAGCTGAAGACACGCATCCAGCCACCTTGGCTGTCTTGCAGACACGCGCCACTCCGCTGGGGCTGACCCTGCAAACCTTCTCTCCCGGCGCCCCGCCCGACCTTCCTGAGGATTGCTTCGGCATCTTGCTGCAATACCCCGGTTCCACCGGGCACATTCATGATTTCTCGGCACATGTTGCCGCAGCCCGCGCGCTAGGGGTACCGGTGGTTTTTGCCTGTGATTTGCTGGCTCTCACTCTGCTCAAGCCGCCCGGAGAATTGGGTGCGGACATTGCCGTTGGTTCGGCGCAGCGCTTTGGGGTGCCGCTTGGTTATGGGGGGCCGCACGCGGCCTTCCTGGCCGCCAAGGATGCTTTCAAACGCCGCCTGCCAGGCCGACTCATCGGAGTGAGCCGCGATGCCGATGGGCGTCCAGCTTTGCGCCTGACGTTACAAACGCGCGAACAACACATTCGTCGCGAGAAGGCCACCAGCAACATCTGCACCGCGCAGGTTTTGCTCGCGGTGATGGCTTCGATGTATGCCGTTTACCATGGTCCTGCGGGCTTGGAAGCGATTGCCCGCCGCGTGCATGACCAGACGCGTCGCCTGGCTGCGGGGCTGCGTGAACTCGGCTGGAAGGTCTCGCCCGGCCCTTATTTCGATACTTTGGAAGTCCACCTCGGGAATACCCTCGCCCGCGATATCCAACGCCTCGCAGAAAGTTTCCACCTCAATCTGCGCCTCATTGACCAGCACACGATCGGTATTTCCCTTGACGAAACCACAGCAGATCTGTCGCGGCTGCTGCGAACTTTTCATCACGGCGATCCGATTCCTTTCGACCCTGCCAAGCTCCCGCTTCCCGACGAGTGGCCGGAGCACCTGCGCCGCACCTCTCCCTGCTTGCGCCATCCGATTTTTACTCAATACCACACCGAAACTGAGATGCTGCGCTACATCCGGCGCCTCGAGAGCAAGGATCTTTCCCTCACCACCTCCATGATTCCCTTGGGCTCATGCACCATGAAGCTCAACGCGACCGCCGAGATGCTGCCAGTCTCCTGGGAATCCCTTGCCCGCTTACATCCCTTCGCTCCCGTGGCTCAAGCCGAGGGCTACCAGCGCATTTTTGCCCAGTTGGAGAGCTGGCTGGCCGAGATCACCGGATTTGCCGGGGTCTCCTTGCAGCCCAATGCGGGCTCCCAAGGTGAGTTTGCCGGGCTTTTGGTCATTCGCGAATACCACCTCTCACGCGGCGAAGCCCATCGGCGCATCTGCCTCATCCCCACCTCGGCCCATGGCACCAATCCCGCCAGCGCTGTCATGGCAGGCTTTACCGTTGTGCCCGTCGCTTGTGATTCCTCGGGCAATGTGGACCTGGCAGATTTGCGGGAGAAAATCGCCCGTCACCACGACGAGCTCGGAGCTCTCATGGTCACCTATCCTTCGACTCACGGGGTCTTCGAAGAGGCCATCGCGGAAATTTGCGCTCTCGTTCACGAAGTCGGCGGGCAGGTTTATCTCGATGGAGCGAACATGAACGCCCAAGTCGGTCTCTGCCGCCCGGGAGATTACGGGGCAGATGTCTGCCATCTCAACCTCCACAAAACCTTTTGCATCCCGCACGGAGGGGGCGGGCCTGGTGTGGGACCGATTGGCGTCGCCGCGCACCTCCTGCCCTTCTTGCCCAACCACCCCTTGGTCTCGACCGGCGGTGAGCTTGCCAGCGGCCCGGTCGCGCAAGCTCCTTGGGGCAGTGCCAGCATCAATGTCATTCCTTGGATGTATCTGGCCATGATGGGGCCAGACGGACTCACCCGTGCGACGGAGCTGGCCATCCTGCATGCCAACTACCTCGCTCATCGGCTTTCGCCCTACTTCCCAGTTCTCTACCGTGGGGCCAAGGGATGGGTCGCTCACGAATGTATCATTGACCTGCGTGAGTGGAAAAGCCGGGCGGGTATCGAAGTGGAGGATGTTGCCAAACGCCTCATGGATTATGGCTTCCACGCTCCGACCATGAGCTGGCCGGTGCCGGGAACGCTCATGATCGAACCCACTGAAAGTGAAAGTCTGGAAGAACTCGATCGCTTCTGCGCCGCGATGATTTCCATCCACGGGGAGCTCTGCCAAATCGAGCAGGGCCACTTGGACCGCGCAAATAACCCTCTGAAAAACGCCCCTCACCCAGCCCTGCGTCTGGCTGGGGCCGATTGGCCCCATCCTTACTCCAGAGAACAGGCCGCCTACCCGGCACCTTGGCTGCGGGAACAGAAATACTGGCCCCCTGTCGGACGGGTGGATAATGTCTATGGCGACCGAAATCTCTTCTGCACTTGCCCACCTCTACCGCAATCCTAAACATCCTGCCTCTCCATGTGGTCCTACCTCGCAGATAAACGCTATCGCAATGAACGCCTTCTGCTGGTCTTCGGCGGTCCCGTGGCAATCTTGGCTGTGGCCTTTGTTGTCTGGCTTTTGGCTACGCAGCAAAGCGGCATCAAAAAACCCGTCAGCATCCTTACTGCCGACAAGGTGCAAGCAGAAGCCGCGCCGACTTCACCTGCCACGACGCAGAAAACCATTGAGGACGTGGCCAAACTTTTCGACGAAGGCAAGGAAGCTGAGGCTTTAGCACTCCTGGAATCCCCGGAAGCCCCTCCTCCCGACCAGTCGAAGGCTTTCCTGGCCGAGCGCGCCTTGGCCTCTGGAGACTACAGCAAGGCGGAGGCACTGCTGGACGAAGCCATCAAAATTTCTCCGCAAAGCCATTACCTGCGACTGCGAGGAGACGCCCTTCGGGCGCAAAACCGCCTCGAAGAAGCCATGGAGGACTACGAGGAAGCGCTTTTCTTGAATCCCTCGGACGTCATTGCCAGCAATCGCCGTCTGCTCTTGCACATTCAGCGCGGAGACGTCGAGCTGGTGCGGGAAACCATTCAACTTCGGCTCAACTTGGGCGTGAGTAGTCAGACGGAGCTTTGGATCTTTGCCGCTGCCGGAGTAGATCTTTCCCAAGGCCTGACGAAAGGGGCTGCTTCCTTCCTCCATACTGCCACCACCCTCTTGGACACCAAGACCTTCGATACCCTGATTGCGGACCCGATTTTCCTCCCCCACCAAAACGATCCGCTCATTTTGCCGTATTTCATAAAAACTTCGACCGCTCGCTCTGCTTTGCGCTAGACTTCAAACTCTATGAGTTCCCCGGATAAAATCGTTCCTGTCTTCAAACCCAAAACCCCCATCGGCCTCGTCTTGGGTGTCGTAGCCGGTTGCCTCCTCCTCCTCTTCGGCATTTTCTACGCCATCACGAGCATGAAGCACGACTTCGAACGTGCCCGTATGAGCGGCGTGATCACCAACAAAAGTTTCACCCCACAACCGCAACAGGAAATCACTCTCGGCACCTCTGGGCTCCAAACCCGCAACATCGAGGGAGAGTTTCGCCTCACGGTCAAAGTCCCCCAAAAGGACGGCCCAGATCGGGAATTCACTGTCTGGGTCCCCAAGGAAATTTACGATGCGGTCGAAGTGGGAGGCACCTTTGATGTGGGCCCCTACCTGGTGCCCGGAGGCAACTAGCTTGTCCATCTCTGCTTCCTGCCACCGCCGTCCATGAAGTGGTCCTACTCCCTGGGACGGGTGGCTGGCATTGATGTCCGCATCCATGCCACCTTTTTTCTCCTGCTGGCCTTTTATGGTTTTATCCACTTCGAGCAGGGCGGCTGGCCGGCCGCAAGCTCCGGGGTGGCGTTTATCATGGTTCTATTCCTGTGTGTTCTTTTGCACGAGTTTGGCCACGCCTTGGCTGCTCGTGCTTTCGGAATCCGCACTCCGGATATCACTCTTTTGCCGATCGGCGGGGTTGCCCGGCTGGCCCGCATGCCACGCGATCCCTGGCAGGAGCTGGTCATCGCCGTCGCCGGACCCGCGGTCAATGTCGCGATCGCCCTGGGGCTCATTTTGCTCTTAGGACGCTTCGTGGATTGGCAGGATATGGTCTCGGTGGCCGAGGGCTCTCCGCAGGAGTTCCTCCTGCGACTCCTCGCGGTCAATATCTGGCTCGTCATTTTCAACTGCTTGCCCGCGTTTCCGATGGATGGCGGACGCATCCTCCGCGCGCTCTTGGCGATGGTGCTGCCACACAGCCGAGCTACTGTAGTCGCCGCACGCGTGGGGCAGATCATGGCCGGGCTCTTCGCCGTCTGGGGCTTTACTTCGGGGAACTTTATTTTGCTCTTGATCGCCCTCTTTGTCTTCCTCGGCGCCCAGCAGGAAATCCAAGCCGCAAGGCTCTTTGGGGCCCTGCCGTCCGGCACTCCGTTGTCATCAGTGATGGTCACGCAGTTCACCACCCTTCCCGCAGAGTTGCGCTTCGAACAAGTCCTCCCGGTCCTCTGGCAAAGTTTCCAGCCGGTCTTTCCGGTGGTGGACGTGGCCCTGCAACCACAGGGGATCATCTTTCGGGAGGAGGCTCTGCAACAAGCCGATGCCTGGGCACGCGAGCCGGTAATCTCTCTCTGTCGCCGTGCTTTGTTGCTTGATCAAGCCTGCGATGTCTCTTCAGCCCTGGAGCAAATGCAGGAAGCTGGACAACCTCTGGCCTTGGTGACCAACCCCCAAGGCCAACTCGTTGGACTGCTGTGGCCGGAATTACTCCGCCAACGCTTCGCTGCCTAATGGATCCCGCCGACATCGCTTGGATGCGCCTGGCGCTGCGGGAAGCTCGACGCGGACTGGGCAAAACTTCTCCCAACCCTGCAGTCGGGGCCGTAATTGTCAAAGACGGAACCTTGCTCAGCAAGGGCTTTCACCGCGCCGCCGGTCAACCTCATGCGGAGATTGAAGCTCTGCGGGCTCTCCCGGACCCCGCTCAGGCCCGCCAGGCCACACTTTATGTGACTTTGGAACCCTGCTCGACCCATGGGCGCACTCCACCCTGCACCGATGCCATTGTTGCCGCCGGTCTCGGCCGCGTAGTTTACGGAGCTACGGATCCAAACCCCGCCCACCAAGACCGGGCCCGTTCGATTCTCTCTGCCGCTGGCGTCGAAGTAACCTCCGGCGTCCTGGCAGACTCCTGCGCGGCTTTGAACGAGGCGTGGAATTATTTCATCCGCACGGGCCTCCCATGGGTGATTCTCAAAAGCGGGCTCTCGCTCGACGGGCGGATTGTCCCCGGGGAGGGGCAGCAATGGGTGACCTCTCCCGCAGCCCGGGCCGATGCCAACAAGCTCCGCGCCTCCGTTGACGCCATCCTCGTCGGCGGCGAAACCATCCGCCGGGATAACCCGCGTCTCAATTTGCGCCATCCCCTCACCGACAGTCCTTTGCCGCGTTCTCCGCGGCGCGTGGTCTGGAGCCGCAGCCGCGAATTTCCCGATCCGGCCTATCAGGTCTTTGGTGATGCCCAGGCCGATTCCACCCTGCTTTGCCGCGCCCGTTCTTGGCGGGAAGTCCTGCGCTTCTTGGCCCGTCGTGGTGTCGTGCGGCTTCTGGTAGAGGGAGGCGGGCAAGTCGCCGGCGCAGCTGTGGATGCAGGTTTGGTCAATGAGGTCGTTTTCTACTTCGCTCCGAAACTCCTTGGCGGTCCCGTTGCGGCGGTGCGGGGACTGGGGGTCGCCCACCCTGCCCAAGCCCTCCGTCTCAGCAAACCCAAAATTCGCCGCCTCGGGCCAGACCTGCGCTACTCCGCCAAAGTCCTGCCGCCGGTGGATTGGGTCTGATTTCCCTCAGGCAAACTGAACACCGAAGCCTCCGCTGGCAATTCCGCCCAGTTCAAATGCGTCGTTGTCACCACTTTCTGCGCTTCTCCGGGCAAAGACTGCAGCAGCCGGTTGCGGCGCCGGGGGTCAAGTTCGCCAAAGATGTCATCCAAAAGCAGAATGGGTGGCTTCTCTCCGTGGGAGCCGAGCAGGCGGGCCTGGGCTAGCTTCAAGGCCAGGGCTAGGGTGCGTTGTTGACCCTCGGAGGCAAAATCCGCCGTCGGTTGCCCGTGCAAGAGTAAGGCAAAATCATCCCGGTGCGGCCCCACCACCGTCTGCCGCAGCCTCTCCTCCTCCATTCGGCTGGCCTGCAGTTGCTGGGCAAAGTCCTCCCCTGCTGCTTCTGGCTGCGGTTTCCAGTCCATACTCCAAGCTTCTGCCGTCGCGGAAATTTCGCCCGCCGCTGATAAAATCGCCGCCTCCAAAGCCCGATAAAATTGCGCCCGGCCCCGCCAGAGCGCTGTTCCATATAGCACCAGTGGCTCGTCATAGGCCGCGATCTCCCGCCTGGGACGCCCTTCTCGCAAAAGAAAATTTCGCGAACGCAACGCCCGCTCGTAGGCCCGCAAAGCAGCCGCATAACCGGGCACGGACTGCGCCCCGAAAAAATCCAGATACCGTCGCCGACCAGCCCCGCCGCCCCGCACCAGCTCGATGTCTTCGTTGCCAAACCACGTTATGCGTCCGCAGGTAAGATAAAAATCGCTGCGACTTTGCGGAATGCCATCCAGGCGCAATTTGCGACTTCCCGATTGCCAGGAGACCTCGAGTTGCTGCGCTCCGAGCCGCCCTCTGAGAGTGAACCCCGGCGTGCCAAATCGCACACAACGCGCCAAGGTGCTGCTCCGAGGAGACTGCAAACGCAGCAACACACAGATGGCTTCCAAGAGGCTCGTTTTACCGACCGCGTTCGGCCCGATGAAAAAGTTCCACCCTTGGCCCAGTGCCAAAGTGTGGGCGGAAAAACAACGAAAGTCGCGCAGCTCCAGCTCCTGCAGCATCCACGATCTCCTTTCGCCCGACTCGGGTTATTCGTAGCGCAAGGCTTTCACCGGATCGAGCCGTGCCGCCACCCACGCCGGAATCAGCGCTGCCAACGTGCAAATCGCAAAGGCACTCACGCAGATGATCACCACATCCGATACCACTACTTCCGCCGGGATCTCACTGAATTGATACACCGCCGCCGGAAAAACTTCCACCCGCAGTGTTCGCGCCAGCCAATGACTCACTTCATTGCGAAATTGCACCAGCGTCATCCCCAAGGCCAAACCCGTGACGGTGCCAAAGAGCCCGACTACCATGCCCTGCGCGACAAACACCCCCACGATCTGCCGACTGCGCGCTCCCAAGGCCTTCATAATCCCAATCTCGCGCGTCTTTTGCACCGTCACCGTAATCAGGGTGTTCATAATCCCAAACGCCGCCACAAGAATGATGAACATCAGGAGAAAGAACATCACTTGCCGTTCCATCTTGATCGCATCGAAGAGCTGTCGGTTGAGGTCTATCCAGGTGAAAACATAGAGGGGCACGGTCAGCGTTTGCCGCAGATTCTGCTGCACTTGTGCTGCCAGGTAGGGATGGGTGGTTTTTATCGAGAGCCCATGCACACCGCTGCCCAGGTTGTAGATTTCCTGCCCGAGGTGCAGGGGCAGCAGCAAAAACTCGCTGTCGTAAAGATAGCGTCCGCTCTCGAAAATCCCGGATACTTCGACCTCCAAGGGCAAAATCATCTCCCGCAAGCTGGAAAAGTCCGCCGGACCAGTCTCGATGGACTGTTCCACACGCTCCAACTCCTCCAGCATCCCGCCCAAGTTGCCCGGGGAGTAAATCACCAAGCGATCCCCCACCCCGATCCCCAAGCTCCGCGCCAATTCGGAGCCCAAAACCGCCTTGTCTCCTTCCAAGTCAAACTCCCCCGCGACCAGGAAGTCCCGGATTCTCGTCACCCGCTCCTCCAGCTCCGGATCAATCGCCCGAATCTTCGGAGCCAACCGCCGCTTGTTGAACTCCACTAAGACCGGCCCCTGCACAAACGGTGCCACAGCCACCACGTCCGGCGTCTTTTGAACTTCCTCTGCCACCACCGGCCAATCCTCCAAAACCCCCGTCACCGGATCGCTCAGCAACACGTGCGCATCAAACCCGATCACCTTGCGGCGTAACTCCTGCTCGAATCCCGTCATCACTGAGATGACCAAAATCAACACCGTAATTCCCAACATCACGCCCAAGATGGAGATCAGAGTGATGATGGAAAGAAAGGTGCGCTTGGGTTTGAGATAGCGCAGAGCAAGGAAAAGGCTGAAGGAACGCAGCATGGGTAAGCGGTCTATCTGGCATAATTCCCTTCCGCTGGCCAATCCCTTTGCAGAAAATCCTGCTCTTGCCTGAGCCGCCGCGCTTCGAGTAAACCCTCCCACGTATGCAGCCGTCGGTGCTTTTGGTCGAAGACGAGAACGACGTGGCGGATTTGGTCCGCTACCATCTTGGGCGGGCCGGTTTCCGGGTCAGCAACGCTGCCACGGGCTCGGAAGGGCTTCGCCTAGCCCGAGAACTTCGCCCCGAAGTCATCGTCCTCGATCTCATGCTTCCCGGTCTCGACGGCTATGAAGTCTGCCGTCAACTCAAGGCCGATCAGGAGACCGCGAAAATTGGCATCCTCATGCTCACCGCCAAGGGCGAGACGAAAGACCGGGTGCGCGGCCTGGAGTTGGGAGCGGATGACTACGTGGGCAAGCCCTTCAGCCCCCGTGAATTGGTTCTGCGCGTCGAGAGCCTGCATCGTCGCTGCCAGCAGCAGGTGCAAGCCGATGTCCTCACCGTGGATGTCTTCGAGGTGGACCGCACCAACTTTACCGTGAAAATCGAAGGCAAACGCCTCGATCTCACCACAACAGAGTTCAAACTCATCACCATCCTCCTCGAACGTCGCGGAAAAATTCTCAGCCGGGAAGTCCTCCTCGCCGATGTTTGGGGCTATCAGAGCATGATTGATACTCGCACCGTGGATACGCACATCCGCCGTCTGCGAGAAAAGCTCGGACGCCATAGCCGCCGCATCGAAACCCTGCGCGGGGAGGGTTATCGCTTCACTCCCCAGCCCCTCGATTGAATAGCTGGACCTGGCTCCTGCTCGGAGTCCTAGCGCTCCTGGGAATCCGCTGGGTCTGGCAATTCCTCTCCGGAGTTCGCCAAGTCCAGGAAGCCGTGGCCCGGCTCGCCCGGCGCGATTTCCGCACCGTGATCTTCCGTCCTTCGGATTGGTTTTTCCGGCGCACCGCCCAAGATCTGCGTGTCGTTTCCGAGCATCTGCAAAAGCAGAATCAGCTCCTTACCGAGGAAGGCTTCAGCCTGCGCGGGATTCTCAGCGGCATGGTCGAGGGAGTAATGATTGTAGATCCAGCGCAGCGTATTCGCCTCATGAATGAGGGCCTGGCCCGCATGGTGGGCTGGGAAGAATCCCGCGTCGGACGCCCCGTGGCCGAAGCCTTTGTCGAGCCAGACTTGCTCCGGGCAATCAACCGCGCCATTGAAGAAGGAGCCCGCCGGGTGCTGGAGTTGCAACTCCGCACTCCGTCGGGACCTCCCCCTTCCCACCGAACCTTCGAAGTCTCGGTGTCCCCCCTCAATCCAGGTGGACACCGGGCTACCCGCGGCGCGGTCGTGGTTTTCCACGAAATCACCAAGCTCAAACTCCTCGAAGCCACCCGCCGCGATTTCGTCGCCAATGTCTCCCATGAGTTTCGCACCCCTCTGGCGATCATCCAAGGCTACGTGGAAACCCTGCAGGAAGATCCCGGTGGGGATCCTGCCCTCACTGCCCGCGCTCTTGAGGTCATGCACCGGCATTGCCAGCGGCTGACTTTCCTCATTGATGACCTCCTGACCATTGCCCGCCTCGAGAGCCAAGACCTCCCCCTGCAGTTGCAACTCGTGAACCTGCAGGAGATTGCCACCCACACCATCCAGCAGCTGGAGAGTAAGATTCGCGAAGCCCGCGCCTCCGTGCAGCTCGATTTCCCGCCCGACCTGCCACCCATTGAGGCCGATAGCTGGCGTGTGGAGCAGGTTTTTTTCAATCTCCTCACCAATGCTCTCCGCTACGGCACCCAGCCCGACACCCCAGCGGCCATCGTGGTGCGAGCCTCTCCCGAGGGGAGCCTGGTGCGGATCGAAGTTTCCGACAATGGTCCCGGCATTCCCAAAAGCGACCAGGAACATCTCTTCGAACGCTTCTACCGCGTGCATAAAGACCGCTCCCGCCATGCCGGTGGCACTGGGTTGGGATTATCTATTGTGAAACATATTGCCCTCGCCCACGGGGGACGCGTCGAGGTGCAGAGCGAACCCGGCCAGGGTGCCACTTTCCGCGTCTGGCTTCCCCGACTCCGCCCGCGCAATTCCTGAATTTTTTCCCCTTTCCCATTCACTGAACTGCGCTACCTTGCCGCCGCATGAAAGCTTCATTCCTTTTCATTTCCCTTTCCGCCGCCACCCTCCTGGCCCAAACCCCCGCTCCCTCCGGCCCCTACCAACTTCCTCCCCTGCCCTACGCCTACGAAGCGCTCGAGCCCCATATTGATACCGAAACCATGCGCATCCACCACGACAAGCACCACCGCGCTTACGTGGACAATGCCAATCGCCTTCTCGAACCACACCCCGAACTCGCCAAATACAGCCCCGAGGAACTCCTGCAAAATCTCGACCAAGCCCCGCCGGATATCCGTCAGGGACTCATTAACAACGTCGGCGGGCACATCAACCATACCCTCTTCTGGCAAATGATGGCTCCCAACGCTGGCGGCCCGCCCACCGGTCCTATCGCCGAAGCGATCAACCAAACCTTCGGGTCCTTTGAAAAATTCCAGGACGCGTTTAACTCTGCCGCCACCAAGCGCTTTGGCAGCGGTTGGGCATGGCTCGTGGTTAATCCCGATGGCACCCTGGCTGTAACCTCGACCCCCAACCAAGATCCCCCGCTCCTACAAAACCAAAAACCTCTTCTCGGCCTGGATGTCTGGGAACACGCCTATTACCTCAAATTCCAAAACCGCCGCCCCGAATACATCAAGACTTGGTGGAATGTCGTGAATTGGGACACCGTCAACCGGCTCTACGCCGAAGCCACCGCCGCTAAAGGCTGATCACGCTTTTAGCTTCATGTTTTAAGTTCCTTAAAAAGACTTAATAAATCGTAAACTCTTCCGTTGGACATTTTTGCATGGGCCGTGCTTAGGTTCCCGAGAGTATTTCTGTGCCCAAACTGGCTCCCAAAGGCCACCGCCAGGTAATTTTTCAGCGGCTTCATCCGGTCGGCCAGGGCACGCTGGTTTGCCGCCGGGGCCTTGTTTTGCGCAATGCAGCGGGCACTCTCGTGTGTCACCCGCGGGGCCACCTGCGAGTTCACCGCCGCGAACTATTCCGGTGCAAAATGGGACGCCTCCTGCGAGGCCAGGATCAGGCTCAGCCCGAACTCCCGGCACTCCTTGACCAACGTGGGGACGAGTTTCAGTTCCGCCGCCCAGTGAGCCTCATCAAAGACGATGGCGTGGGTCAGCCGTCCCGGTCGCCCGCACCGGAACATGTCCTGATAAAAACCGTAGAATGCGAACGAGACAAAAGCCGTCTGCGCCGCCGCCGAGGGGGGCGTGTGCAGCCGCAGGGCAGCCAGGCCCAGCGACGGCGGAAGGAGTGCCCCCTTGATTGCGGTTTCTCTTCATGCCGCCTCCCTCCATTTGGGGATTTCTTCCGGGCGGTAACATTCCCCTGAGGTCTTGTAGCCAAGAGCCGGATGAGGCTTCGAGGGGTTGTAGTCATCGAACCATCTTCCAAGGGCCATCTGCAATTCCCTCACGTTCTCATGCGCCCACAGATACACCCCTTCGTGCTTCACCGAGCGCCAAAGCCGTTCGATGAACACCTCGTCCATCCACCGCCCCTTGCCATCCATGCTCACCCGCGCGGCGCGGCCCTCTGCCGTCGCAATCCATGCCTGGCGGCGGAACTGGCCGCCCTGATCGGTGTGGAATATCGCCGCCCCTCTCCCAGGGACCTCCAAGGCCTCTGGCGGCGCCTCCACGCCGAACGACTCATCCAGGCTGTTGGCATTCCCCGGATGGTCTCCAGCGCGATCCGCGCTGGGAAATCCGGACGGTGGTTTCTTCTTTTTTGTTTCTTGTCTCTGTTGGTTTGATTTGACCACAGAGACCTTTCGAAAACTAACAATCTCCCTGGCTCCGTTTCACCGAGCCGCCTCTGGGTTGTCGGCATTGTATGAAAAAGGAGAATACTGAGGCTCGAATTTTTGATTTACTCACCCCGCCGGGCCAAGCATCCCAGATGCAAGATAAGACCTTCTAACGCCTTGAACCTCGCAGCACCCCATTCTGATATCTTCATCCCCGACGGCATGCCGCAACCCGCCGCCATGGCCCGTATCACCCATCTGGGCATCGGCGCGCACCAGGACGATCTCGAATTTATGGCGTTTCACGGCATCGTCGAGTGTTATCACCATGAAAACGGACGGTATTTTGGCGGAGTAGTCTGCACCGATGGCGGAGGAAGTGCCCGGACAGGGCCGTATGCGAGTTATTCCGATGCGGAAATGAAAGGCATCCGTCGGGAGGAGCAGCGGGCAGCAGCGATGACGGGGCGCTATGGCGCAATGGTGCAACTTGGTTATCCAAGCGAGGCGTTCAAACGTGCCAATGACGCAAGACCGGTGGAAGATTTGTTGGCAATTTTGCGGGCCACTCAGCCAGAGGTGGTTTACACCCACAATCTGGCGGACAAACACGCTACGCATATTGGGGTGACGGCTGCTGTTCTTGCGGCCATCCGGCGGATGCCGGAGGGGGAGCGTCCGCAGAGGCTGCTTGGTTGCGAAGTCTGGCGTGGGCTCGATTGGCTGGGCGACGGCGAGAAAGTTGTATTAGATGTGAGCGGGCACGATCACCTGGCTGCCGCGCTGAATGGGATTTTTGACTCTCAGATCGCGGGGGGCAAACGTTACGATCTGGCCACCGTCGGGCGGCGGGCGGCGAATGCCACATTTTTCAATTCCCATGCAACCGACCAGTCATCGCAAGTCATCTACGCGATGGATCTGACGCCGCTAATTCACGAGCCACTCGCTGATCCCCTTGAGTTCACCCTGGCTGCAGTGGACCGTTTCCGCGCCGAGGTGGAGTATTTGCTCCGGGAAAATTTCCACCGATAGCGAAGCCTGGAAATCATCATCGTCCCCTCCCCCGCCGAGGCGTGGCGCATGGCGGCGGCTTACATCGCCTCGCTGGCCCGGGCGAAACCGAGTGCCATGTTGGGTCTGGCCACGGGGAGCATGCCGATTGGTCTGAAGCAGGAGCTGATCCGCCTGCACCGCGCGGAGGGGCTGGATTTCTCAAACTGCGTGACGTTCAACCTCGACGAATACGTCGCCTTAGGGCCGGAACATCCCGCTTCCTACAGGCGGTTCATGCAGGAGCGTTTCTTGGTGCGGCGTAACCGTTGCCGTCAAGGTTAAGGCCCGGTAAAAGCACCATTTAGGTTTGGAGCCCGTTCGGTCTTGGGGGGCCGTGCGGGCCCTTTGCTTTTGCCAAACGGACGCCCCCCTCAAACGGCGGTTTTCCGCAGCGATTTTCTGGTTCGACCCGCAGGCGCAGCCACCATGAAGGGCATGCAGGCTTGCGAGTTGCAGCAGATTCTGCAGGCATAATGGATGCGACACCGAACCCGGCAGAATCGGGGTTGCGGTGGGTGGGCCCCTGCCATCCTTGCTTGACGAACCCATTTTGCGGGTGTCTTGTCTGCTACACCCGCCGACCCATGGGGCCGCTGGCCACCGGTTGTGCTGGTCGGCTGGCCTCCTCGGCGCAAGCTTTATTGGTTAATTTTTTCGATGTCTTCTTTAGTGCTTCTCACCTTGGCGGAACATCCGGTCCTCGCTTTTTTCCTCAAAGGCGGGTTCTTCATGCTGGTCTTGGTGCTGCTGTCGGTTTTTGCCCTGACCATCATCATCTGGCGAGGGATTGCCCTGCGCTACGAAGCGGTTTTGCCGGAGAGGCTCTCACGTGAGGTGGAAAAGCTCAAAGCCGGAGGAAGTCTCGCGGGGGTGGAGCAGGTTGCCTATCATCATAGCAGCCCCTTGGCTGGAATCATCCGCGTGCTGTTGGAACATCGCCTCTGGCCGATGGCGGAAGCTCGGGAGGCCGTGCAAACCCGTGCCCGCCATGAGGTCTCCCGCATGGAAAAAGGCCTGGTCTTTCTGGAGATCACCACCGGGGTAGCCCCCCTTCTCGGGCTTCTCGGGACCCTTTCCGGACTGGTAGGAGTTTTTGCCAATCTGGGGGATACCGGCGATCCCACCTTGGTTGCCCGCGGGATCTCGGAGGCTTTGAACACCACTATCGTGGGATTGGCCGTCGCCGCGCCGAGCCTCATCGCCTACAATTATTTCGTCCGCAAAGTGGAAATTATGTCCATTGAAATGGAGGCCTGCGTGGGGGACCTCTTGGAAAAAATCTATACCACCTCGGCCTGAGTTTGGCCCCCTCTCCGAATTATGCGCTTTTACACCCGACAGCGCCGGAACCCTGTTCCTGTCATTCTGCCGCTCATAGACATCCTGGCGATCCTGCTGATTTTCTTCATTGTCACGACGACCTTCAAAAAGAATCCTCCCCGCCTGCAAATCAACCTTCCAGAATCGGTCACCGCCGTGCAGGCCCCAGCCGAAAAAACCGAACCTCTGCTACTCCAGATCAAAAGCGAAGAAGAAATCGCTTTGGGGGAAGAGTTGGTGCCTTTAGCGGAATTGGCAACGGCGCTGCGCGAGGCCGTGACCGCCGCCCCCGGGCGTCCGCTGGTATTACAAGCCGATCGTGAAGCTCCCTTTGGCGTCGTAGTTCGCGTCCTGGATGCCCTGCGCGAAGCCGGCATTCAAAACATCCCCGCTTTTACAGAACCCACCACCCCATGAGCCCCCTCCCCCTCGAAGACAACCTGGAAGACATCTGGCAAAAAAGCTGCGCGGGTCGGCAGCTCACAGCGAGGGATTTGCAAGACCGCATTGGCCTCCCTGCCGAAGCCATAGCACGTATACTGCACGGGCAAGGTTCGGCGGAAGAAATCCGCGCCCTGGCTCCTCTGGTAGGGCTTTCCGCGGAGAAGCTGATCAGGCTCGCCCAGGGGCTGAGCTACCGTCAAACCGTTCTCCCGCCTGCTGGTCTGGCCATGTTCACCACGCGATTCGGCGGCATGGCGGTCAACAATTATCTCGTCTGGGAGGCCGACACTGGCCGAGCGGCCATTTTCGATACTGGGGCGGATGCCGATGAGCTGTTGGAATTCATTCGGCAAAATCATCTTCAAGTCGGCGATTTGTTTCTCACCCACGCTCACGGCGATCACATCTTCGAACTCGATCGGCTGCGGGAAAAAACCGGAGCTCAGGCCTGGATTGGCGAACGGGAGGCCCTGGAGGGCGCAACTCCATTCTCCGCTGGAAAATCCTTCGCGATCGGCGGACTCGCGATCGCAACTCGGCTGACCTGGGGACACTCCCCGGGAGGAATCTCCTACATCATATCAGGGTTGGAAACCCCGGTGGCGATCGTTGGGGATGCCATATTCGCCGGCTCGATCGGCGGCGGAAAGGTTTCTTTCGCGGATGCCCTGCGAACGATTCGCGAAGAGCTACTGGTGCTGCCCCCGGAAACCCTGCTTTGCCCGGGGCATGGACCGCTCACGACGGTGGCGCGGGAGCTAGCTGATAATCCTTTTTTCTGACGGCCTAGCAGACTGTGGAAAAACTCGGCATGGTCGCGTTGCTGTTCGCTTTGGCAGGCAGGCGTCGTTGCTCCGGCGAACCAAGCCCGCAGAGGGGATTCCCTCGCGTCGCTTTCTGCTTGCCATCGCCTCGATCTTGCTCTACGTGCGACCCTGCCCAGTTCTCCAACTGGTCTGCTAAGGCGCCGTCAAGGCTTCCACCTGCGATTCGAGCCGATCCCAAGCCGCCTGTGTGGGGGAGTCGGTGGCAAATTCACTCTTAGCCGACCGCACCTCGCTCAGCAGCGCTGCGGCATCCACGCCCGGCGTCTGCCGCCGGTTATCGAGATCCAGCCAAACGGAGTATTCTTTGAGGCGACTCTCGAGGAGCGGGGCGTAGTCCTTGATCCAAGCCGCTGAGGCCGGAGGACGCGTCTCGAGAAAAGCGGACAAAATTTTCCCGCCCTCGGCGATGTTGCCTTCTTGCCAGTTGCTCAGCCCAAAAAGCAGCCAAGCAAAAGCCTCGAAGCTCTGCGGATCAAAGACCTCGAGCGATGCCAGCGACGGCGAGCGGCGGCCGGGTTCGCGGAGGATGCGCTCCATTTCGAGGAAAAAGTTTGCTTCCTGCAGATCAGCGGTTTTTTCCGAGTAGAGTCCTTCGATTCCGATGGGACGCAGGGCCGTCCGGGCTTCGGCGGGTTTGTTATCCAGGTAAAGCAGGGCCGCCAGTTGAAGGATGGCCCAATTTTTGTCCGGCTGCGGCAGATCGCGCCCGCTGAGGTAATCCCGAAAAATTTGCATAGAGCGTGGCAAGTCGCCGGCGGCCGCCGCGGTGATGGCCTCCGAACGCAAGGTGCGCATGGCTTCCGCCGCAGTATCTTCGGTTTTGGCTATGCCCATGGCTTGGGCGAGACGGTCGCGTTCCCAGTACACCACCCCCAGAATGAACAAGAGCAAAATCAACATCCCCAGCGAGATCAGCCCCAGGGCCATGCGGTGGGATTTGTTTTCCACCTGTTTTTGCTGGATGCGGACTTGCCGGGGGGTGCTCAGGCGGGCTTGCAACTTCTCCTGCGCGTAGCCCAGGTGCCCGATCAGCTCCTCGTAGCTTTGGTAGCGCTGGTCGGGGTCTTTTTCCATCATCCGGTTGATCACGTAGGCGGTCTCGCTGGAGACATCCGGGGCAAAGGCTTGCAGGCTTACCGGCTGGCTCTTGAGTTGTTTGAGAGCGACCATGGACGCCGTTTCCGCTTCGTAAGGGGGACGACCAGCCAGAGCATGAAAGAGCGTTCCGCCCAAGCTGTAGATATCGCTGCGAAAATCCTCGGGCTGCTGATCGAGTTTCTCGGGAGCGATGTAATAAGGCGTCCCCCAGATTTCCCCGCGCGCTGCGGCCGCTTCATCGGCCACCAAGGCCAAACCGAAATCCACCAGCTTGGCAGTGTGGGCATCGGCAAAAAGAATATTCCCGGGCTTGATGTCCCGGTGGATGAGCCCCGCTTCCAAGGCCGCCTGCAACCCCCCGGCAATCTGCATCCCGACCTGCAAAATTTGCATTTCAGCCACGCGGCGTTGCAAGGTCATAAGGTCATCCAGCGAGCCCTTTTCCACCAGCTCCATAGCGAGGTAGAATTGTCCGCGGTCGGCTCCGAAATTGAAGACTTTGACAACGTGCGGATGGTTGATAGCCGCCGTCCGCTGGGCTTCTTGGGCCAGCTTCTCACGCTCGCTTTCGTTGCCGCTGATCTCGGGCCGGAGAATTTTCAGGGCCACCAAGCGATTGAGATTCACATCCACCGCCCGGAATACCGAGCCCATGCCCCCTTGCCCAATCAAGGCCTCCAGGCGAAAGTTGTTGAAGTTTTGCCGAGCCTTCATGTTTTGGCCGCAACTCGGACAGAAAATTTCCGCCAAAGGAGCTTCGGCAGAAACATCAATCAAAGTGCCGCAGGAGGGGCAGACCTCCGTGATGGGCGCGGCCTCGGAGGAATCGGACATAGCGCCGTCCTAGTGCAACTCCCCAAGCGGAGCAACTCAAAATCCGATCGGAAAAAACGAAAACCCCATCGAGTTGCATCCATTGGGCTTGGCCCGATCGTTGGGTTTTTTGTAGTTAGACTTCATGCAATCCCAACCCGACCTCCCCGAAGATATCCTGCCGGAAATGAATGATCTGCTGGCCGAGGCCATGGCTTACAGCAGTTTCTGTTGTCGCCCCTCCAACCTGCTGCGTCACCGCGTAATGGTCAGCACTGAACCCGAAGGCGCCTACGTGGTCACTGACGCCAATTCCAGGATCCTGGCCATCAGTCGTGGCTTTTCGGACCTTTGTGGTTACACCCTGGAGGAGATCCGGGGCAAAAAACCCAGCAGCTTCCTGCATGGGCCGAAAACAGATCCGGAAGAAGTGCAGAGGATTCGTGCGGCTTTGCGAGCCCAAGCCCCATGCTCCGTGGAGCTTTGGAACTACCACAAATGCGGCTCGGCCTATCTAGTGCGCATAGAAATCGAGCCCGTGCATGATGCTAATGGGGATCTTGAGGGCTACTGTGCCCGGGAGATCAAACTCGATCCTGCCACGCGCCTTACTGACTAAGCGTCCCGTATGCATTTCCGGGATTGAATCCCCGGTCGGGGATTCCTATCTCTCTGCGCATGAAAAGCACGCCGCGCAGCATCCTGTTCGATCTCGATGACACGTTGATCTGGGATGATTCTTTTACTTTGGACTCCTTGCGCCGGGTGGGAGCGGCTGGACTTGTCCATGGACTCGAAGCCAAGAGGCTCACGCGGGATATTCTGAAGGTGGCCGAGGAGCTTTGGTCCGCGAGCCCTTTTTGGGAACTGGGCGAACGTCTTGGAATTGTGGCTGCGGAATGTCTCTGGGGCGATTTTTCCACTCCCGGCAGCCCCTGGGAGGAACTGCGGGCTTGGGCACTGGACTTTCGGCAAAAAGTCTTTTCGCAAGCACTGCGCCAACAGGGGCTCGAGGATGTCCAACTCGCCAGCGAATTGAGTGATTTTTTTATTGAGCTGCGCCGGGGGCGGCAACGGCTCCTGCCCGACGCGCGGGAGCTGCTGCAGGAGCTCTCGGGCACCTATCGCCTGGGATTGGTCACCAACGGCGCCCCCGACCTGCAGAGGGAGAAGCTGACCACGTCTGGACTGGAACCATTTTTCTCCGCCGTGGTGGTTTCAGGAGAACTCGGAATCGGCAAACCCAGACCGGAGATTTTTCACGCCGCTCTCGACGCTCTGGGAACAAAGCCGACTGAAGCCCTCATGGTCGGAAACAGTCTGCGACGCGATATTGCCGGGGCCCAAGCAGCTGGCCTACGGAGTATTTGGATTGAAATCCCCGGCTCCGAGGAGGCCGCCGCCGCAACTCCCGACTTCACTATTCGTCACCTGGTGGAGATTCGCAAAATTCTCGCCGAGCTCACGTGATCGCTATTGGCGAGTGCTCCCCCCATGCAGCTTTCGGTTATCATCCCCGCCCGCACTGCGGAAGAAGCGGCCCCGCTTTTGCAACAGCTTCGGAGGCTCTTTGCGGAGGACGCCACGACTGAGATCTTCCTCGCTTTGGGAAATCAGCCTGCAACCCAACGCAATCAGGCTCTGGGCCAAGCCTGTGGCAAATGGGTCTTATTTTTGGATGCCGATTGCCAAGTGGAGCGAGCCTACTGCGAGCGAGTCCGGGCTTGGATGCAACAAGCCGAGGCCGACGTTGTCGGGGGGCCGGTCCTGCTCCCGGAAGGCTCTCCCTCTTGCCAGCAAATCTGGCAACACGCACTAGGCAGCCCGCTGGCTGGCCAAGTCGCCAGTCGCTATCGCTCTGCTGGAAAAATCCGTCCCTGCTCTGATGCGGAACTCATTCTCTGCAACCTCCTTGTCCGCCGAAGTTGCTTCGAAAAGTTCGGCCTTTTCTGTCCCGAGCTTTATCCGAACGAAGAAAATGAATGGCTGGAGCGCCTCCGTGGGAAAGCCGTCTTGCTGCATGATCCTTCTCTGGTGGTGCGACGTCCCCAGCGGCAAAACCTCGGTGCCTTTAGTTTCATGCTCTTGCGCTACGGAGCTGGACGAACCGCCCAATTTCGCATTTCGCGCAAATGGGATTGGCGCAATCTGGGGGCGCTCCTTCCGCTCGGGGGCCTCTATGTCTTGTTCCGAAAGCCGCGCTGGGCGCTCTGTGGAGCCTGCGGTGCGCTTTTGCTCAGTGCGGTCATGACCCGCGCAAAAGCGCAGGATGGGACCGCGGATCTTCCTCCGCCGCTGACTGCCGCCGCCGGTGCGGCTGCAATTTGGATGATTGCCGCCTATGCGCTGGGGCAGCTTCTCGGATGGTTCGGGTGGCCTGCAAAACCCGATCCTGTGCCGATCGAGATTCGTCGGATTCAATAAAGCTCCACGGGCGAGCGTTTCCCGTCTTCCACGCTGCGATTCGCGGCGGCTTCCGGGCCGAGCACTTCCACCCGCAAATCCCAAATCGCCTGATTGATCTTGGCAAACTCCACCGGGGAGAATGTCCTCGGAGAGGCAAACTTGCTGCGGAAGCGAGTGATATTTTCCAAGGCTCGATCCACCTGGCCCGCCGGAGATTCGCGCAGCGCCTCCACCACCTGCGGGGCCAACTCTACCCGATGGCAGAGCATTAAGAGATCGTTCCCTGCTGCCAGGCCCATCCGCATCGTCTCGGCAAAACCGTAGTGGTTGAGAATGGCCCCCATATCCAGATCGTCCGTCATGATAAGACCGGAAAAGCCTAATTCGTCGCGCAGGAGCTGCTGGGTGAGAATCGGCGAAAGGGATGCGGGGGTTCCGGAAGGATCGAGGGCCGGAAAAGCGATATGCCCGATCATCATGCTGTCCAAGTCCGCCAACAAAGCACGAAAAACGGCTAACTCACACTCCTCCAACTCAGTCCGGCTGCGGGCCACGCTCGGGAGCTCCTCATGCGGATCCAAACCAGCAAAAGTATAGCCGGGGAAATGCTTTCCGCAGCTGAGGATCCCTCCTTTTCGCAGCGCGGCGTTGAAAAGTCCGGCGTTGCGTATCACTTCGCCGACCGAGCTGCCGTAGCAGCGGCCTTTCAGGGAGTTATCTGCCTCCTCATCGAAGCTGATATCCAGGACCGGGCAGAGATCGAGGTTGAACCCAAAGAGCCGGAGCAGTTCCGCCGTCAGCTGCCCGTGACGCGTGATGCAACTTGGCTCGCCGTGGCGGGAGAGTTGGCGGGCGTTTGGGGGCTCCTCTCCAATCAGTCGCAACCGGCTCACCCGGCCACCTTCCTGATCAATCGTCAAAATCGGTTCCTCCGCCGCGAGGTCCCGCAAATCATCCAGTAGTTTCCGAAGCTGCTCCGGACTTTGAATATTACGGCCAAAGAGAATAAAGCCTCCGGGTTGCAGGCGCCGATAAATCGCCGCGGTTTTGGCATCCAACTCCGGACCCGGCACACCCACGAGGAGAAGTTGACCAAGAGAATTCGCTGTCATACCTTGCGAGCAGAAACGAAAAACTCGCTTGGTGTCGAACGCAAATCCCCCCACCTGCCGCATCGGTCTCTACGGAGGAAGTTTCGATCCCATTCACCACGGGCATCTCATTCTGGCAAGGGAGGCTCGGGAGCAGCTTGGGTTGGATCGTGTGGTGTTCCTTCCCGCCCGCCTCTCTCCGCACAAACTCGACCGACCGCCCGCCCCGGCGGAACTCCGTTGGGCGATGCTCCTCGCCGCTTTGCGAGACGAAGAAGGTCTGGTGGCAGATGATCGGGAACTGCGGCGGCCTGGCCCTTCGTTCGCCATTGAGACCGTGCGGGAGTTGGCCCGGGAATTCCCCGGCGCGGAGATATTCTACCTGATCGGAGAGGATAACGTCGCCGAGTTGCACACTTGGAAAGAAAGCTCCGCTTTGCTCCAAGCCGCGCGCTTTGTGGTCCTCGACCGTTCCGGAAGCGCCCCACCCCACCCTTGGCCAACCATCAGTCGGCGCGTGGAAATTTCCTCCACCGAAATCCGGAATCGGGTTGCCCAAGGTCGCTCTGTCCGGTATCTTTTGCCGGAGATGTCCCGGCAGATTCTCCTCCAGCACTCCCTTTACGCCCAAGACCATGGGTGACCCCGTTTCACCTCCCCCACCTTCCTCCGCAGCCAGTCCACCGGATGATGGGGAAGAGTTTGCCCGTCTCTGCGCCCGGGCTCTCTCCGACAAAAAAGGCACCGATATTCAAATCCTCGATTTGCGGGGGCTTTCCTCGTTCACCGATTTTTTTGTGATCGCATCCGGAAGCTCGGAGCCGCAAATCAAGGCCCTTTCCTCATCGGTGCGCGCTGCCTGTCGGGAAATCGCCAACGGGCGCCGCCCGCTTAACGAAGATGGCCAACCGTCCAGCCAATGGCTGGCCGTGGACTTCGGCGACGTGATCGTGCATATCTTCCACCATGAGACTCGTGAGTTCTACGACCTGGAGAGCCTTTGGAAGGACGCACGGGTGGTGAGCTGGAGCGAAAAGTAACTCTCCTCCTTCACAGAAAAAAACGCAGTCCTGGCAGACCGTTGTAAAACTCGGTATAGACGCGTTGCGGTGCGCTTTGGCAGGCAGGCAAGGCGCGAGAGCCGACCGCAGGAAGACAGCTTGCCGCAGGCAACCCGAAGGGTGGCACGAACTACCAGCACCAGGCAATCCCCGCTGCGGAATGCGCGTCGCTCGCTCCTTGCCATAGCCCCGATCCTGCTCTACGCGCGACCGCGCCCAGTTTTTAACAGTCTCTTAAGAGGAAAACGAACGACGTTAGCGGTGTCTGGCAAATTTACGCCGCCAAGCCCAGGCCCCCATTCCCAATAAAAGGAGCAACGATGCGGTGGAAGGCTCGGGAATCACGTTGTAATCACCGGGAAGCAGTTGGATTTCGATGTAAATGTCGTTGATATTAATGTCAGCTCCGTCCCGGAGGTAGTAGAGGTCGGGACTTGGCCCTTGAATACGATCGGAAAAAGCCAGGGTGTAAGCCCCGGTGAGCTGCTGAAAACCTCCGTAGGTATTGTAATAGTCGGGGTTATCCGGGTTGATCTCCTCGCCAAACCACTTAGCGTAGGTGATAAAATCCTGTCCTTGGGTTGAGTCATACCAAGCCGCCAAAGAAATCAGGTAGAAGTATTCTCCGCTCGAGAGCTCGTTGATCTTTTTATTTTCCAGAGAACCTCCGACTCCAAACGGCGTATCCACAAAAGCAGCCCCGGTGCTGGTGGCGGTCCGATGCTCTGCAACCGTGAAATTGCCCGCCGTAAAGTTTCCCGATGCGGCCCATCCCAAATTGAGTCCGGCAAAGAGATCTCCCACAACCCGATCTGCCAGACTGTTGGTGTTGGTGGTTTGCACCGCCATATCAATCGAATCCCAGTAAATCACATACTGTGCGTTCGAGCCATAAACCGCAGTGTTGGTCAGATCGCTCAACGGAATAAAGATGGAGAAATTTCCCGTGGCATTTCCGGAGGAATATCCACTGCCAATGAACTGCAGCCCAGAGGTGGTTCCGTTGATGCCGAATGCGGCGATCGCCGCTGTGGCATTGGAAGAAATTCCCGACGTGATATCGTCGAGATAGCGGACCGTAAAGTCGTAGCTTTGCGCGGCCAAGAAGAGGTTGGATGGATCGTTGGTTCCCAGCCCGGGATTGATGATGTTGGCATTGAAGGGAGATTGCGGAAGGTTGGGAGGAGTTGCGGGTGTCACCTCAGAAAATCCAAAAAGAGCCCCTTGCAAAGGAATAGGTCCGGAGATCGGCGATGTGTAAGATCCGACCTTGAGGGCAATGTTCCTATCTTTGAGGTGGGTCCAGAGGTTCGACCAACCTGGGTAATCCTCAGCAACTATTTGCGGAGCCAAAATGGTCGCAGTGCCATGCATCTGACCAATGGTGGTCGTGGAGTTTCCCACGGTCGCTATAACATCATACCCTCCAGCGGCGATTTGTGCCGCTGCGGGAGTCACGCCGGGCTGTTTCAGATAGTTAAAGATGGTATTTCCCGGGGTGGTGGTCACGGAGTTCGGCCAAATCACCGACCCGTTCCCTGTAGAGTAAACAGTGCCATTTCCCGTCGCTCGGTCTTTGATAAAAAAGCTCAGAGGCAGGCTGATGGAGTCCACATAGGAGGTATCAACATTGTTCGAGGTGCTATTGCCAGTAATGGTTCCTTCGAAGAGACCGTGGACCATGGAGCTCGTCGGAGGGCTGTTGCCAAGAGGAGTTCCAACGGTGAAATAAATCCGCCCACCCGAGAAACTGTCCAAGGTAAATACAGGCACAGACCCTGTGGGAGCACTGCCGCCCGCTCCATCCAGCAGCCCAAGAAACTGCGTCAGCGTGTAGGACACGTCGGCGCTCAGCATGGAAGAAGTGTTGCCCCCGAGAGTTCCCGTGACGGTTGGGGCTTGAAAGGTCACGTAAACGGCATCGTTGGAAACGCCAGTAAGATTGTTAATGTAGAACCAAGTAGTTCCGGTGGGGGGTGACGCGACCAACAGGGAGTTGCTGACCAGGCTCAAAAGGGCGGAGAATACGGCCATAGCCCAGGAGCGGAAATGGCAGGGACGACTGGGGGTTGATTTGTAAATTTCCACAGTGAAAACTAGGAAATTAGAGCCGCCAGTCTTTGTCAAGGTTTCCCGGCAAGTTTTTCCAGATGTCGCGTGAGACGCGCAAGTCGGCGTTCCGGAGGAACCAGGAGGCCTTTCGGCTGGAAAGCAAATTTTCGCTCCGGCCAAGAAAAATCCGCCGAAGTTTCACCGTTTCAGCAGGGATTTCGGTCACCGCGCGCCCCGGCAGTGCAGGTTTTACCAGAGTCCTGGGTTTACTCCTCCGCCTTGCGCAGCTTTGCGAGCACGTTGAGATCTTCCAGCGTCGTGGTATCGCCGGTGACGTTGCCGCCTCCGGCGATTTCCTTGAGCAGGCGGCGCATGATTTTGCCGCTGCGAGTTTTCGGCAGGAGGTCGGCAAAGCGAATTTCATCTGGCTTGGCGATGGCTCCTATGCTGTGGGCGACGTGTTTTTTCAAGGCCTCGCGCAGGGCCGCACTTGGCACTTGGCCCTCCTTGAGGGTGACGAATGCCACCACGCCCTGGCCTTTGATCTCATCCGGGCGCCCTACCACAGCGGCTTCGGCTACGGCTTCGTGAGCGACCAAGGCGCTTTCCACTTCCGCGGTCCCCAGACGGTGGCCCGCGACGTTGAGCACGTCATCAATGCGACCGACAATCCAAAAGTATCCATCTCGGTCCCGCCGGGCACCATCCCCCGTAAAATAACATCCCTTCACTTCGGACCAGTATTGTTTGCGGTAGCGGGCCTTGTCGCCGTAGATCGTCCGCAGCATGGAGGGCCAAGGCTGCCGGATCACGAGCTTGCCGCCCTCATTGGGACCCACCTCGTTACCGTCATCATCCACGATCGCGGCATCCACCCCGAAGAAAGGCAGGGTGGCGGTGCCGGGTTTCGTAGGGGTGGCACCGGGCAGAGGGGTAATCATGTGCGCCCCGGTTTCCGTTTGCCACCAAGTATCCACGATGGGACAACGCCCGCCCCCGATGACCTCCCGATACCACATCCAAGCCTCCGGATTGATGGGCTCACCAACAGTGCCTAGAAGACGAAGCGAAGAAAGATCATGCCGTTTGGGCCACTCGTCTCCCCACTTGATGAAGGCACGGATAGCTGTCGGGGCGGTGTAAAGGATGGTAACTCCATACTCGGCAATGATGCGCCAGAAACGGTCAGGTTCGGGCCAGTTTGGCGCTCCCTCATACATCACGCAGGTGGCTCCGGCGGCCAACGGACCATAAACGAGATAGCTATGTCCGGTCACCCAGCCCACGTCCGCCGTGCACCAATAGACATCCTCCTCCCGCAAATCGAAAACATACTTCGTCGAGCAGTAGGTGCCGACCAAATAGCCCCCGGTGGTGTGCAAAATGCCCTTGGGTTTCCCAGTGGAGCCACTGGTGTAGAGGATGAAGAGCGGATGCTCGCTATCCAAAGGTTCCGGCGGGCAATCGGCGGAAACGTATTCCATTTCCCGGTGCCACCAGACATCGCGGTGCTCTTGGATGTGGATATCTAAATTTGTCCGCCGAAAGACGATCACTCGCCGCACGGTTTTGTTGCCTTCCAGGGCATGGTCTACATTCTGCTTGAGGGTGATAATCTGTCCTCGACGGTATCCGCCATCGGCGGTGATCACGAGAGTCGCACCGGAATCCGCCAGCCGATCCCGAATGCTGTCGGCACTGAATCCCCCGAATACCACGGAGTGAACGGCTCCGATGCGGGCACAGGCCAGCATCGCCACCACAGCCTCCGGAATCATTGGCAGATAAATCAAAATCCGGTCACCCTTTTTAACTTTGTTGCGCTTCAGGACATTGGCAAAACGACAGACTTCGCGATGCAGTTGTTGGTAAGTGAGCGTGCGGCGCTCACCCGGCTCACCTTCCCAAATGATCGCGGCCTTATTCCGCCGCGGACCTTGCAAGTGCCGATCCAGGCAGTTCTCTGCGGCATTGACCTGCCCACCGACAAACCACTTGGCAAACGGCAGCTGCCAATCGAGAACGCGGCTCCACTTTTTCTGCCAATGCAATTCGGAAGCCTCGCGGGCCCAGAACCGATCCGGGCGTTTGATGGATTCCTCGTAGAGCTTTTGATAGTCTTCCAGCGAGGCGATGCGGGCCTTTTTGCGGAAGGCGACAGGCGGCGAGAATTTGCGACTTTCGTGCAGGTGGGATTCAATTTTGCTCATGGAGGGTGAGTCTTTGCGTAGCGGATTAGGAAAGGCGGATCAAGTCCCGGAGGAACTGGCACCAAAGAAAAAACATCCCGCGCAGGGAGTAGCGAATGAGATCTTGCTCATCGCGACGTAGGATACCCGCCCGGACATTGTGATCAATCTGCGTCGCCATGAGACTGGAAATGAGCTCCTCGACCCGCTCAGGCTCCTGCGGCTGTAGGGAGTCCTCCTCAACTCCCTGCTCGGCCAGCCAACGGCGATGGCACTCCCTCACCTCGGCAAAGGGCAACTCCCCTTCCAGTCGCTGCAAATGCAGCTCGGGCGGTGCGATCATGCCGTAGGAGAAGGGATAGTTCCAAGTAATGAACGTGGGCACCTCACTCCCTTCCGATTTGGCCACGGAGGTCAGGGAGATATAGTAGAAGGCGAAGTCATTTTGTTCCACAAGACAGATGGCGGCCTGCTCCCGCATGGAGGAGTCCAGAAAGAGACGGTAAAAATGCCGATAGCCATCACACTCCCAACCGGTGTCCCGCACGTATTCAAAGCCCTCCTCCTCGATTTCCTCGGTGAGCTCTGTTAAATTGGGAAAAGTATGCGGAGAGGGTGGAGTGCGTGGCTTTAGGATCCGTCGGGCCGGGAGCCGTAGTCGCCGGATACGGGTCAGAATTTCCAACCAAGGCAGAAAAAGCCAACTTGCGGCAAATGCGATGCCCAGCCAGACACTCCCTCCCACCAACCAACCGGCAAGAAAGGAGGTGACGAAAATCCCGATGGTCCCGATGCGGTGCAGCAGGTGGTGATGAAAACAGCGCAACGAGATACTCAATGTGGCCACCCCGGCCACCAACAGCAGCTTGGCGATCATTGTGGTTTGCGGCAGCGTGAAATCACCCGAAGCCCGACTCTGGCGTGAACTTCAGCTTTGGGTGGGTTTGGGCGGATACAAGCTATGTGCGCGCAGGAACTTCTCAAGTTGTTTGATATCGAAATCCGGCAAGACCGAGCCATCCGGGAGTTCCAAGGTAGGCGTGCGACTTTGTCCGGAAATTTTCCGCATGTGGGCGTAGGCCTCGGGGTTGGCAATCACATCGTGCTGCTCAAAAGGCAACCCCGCCCGACGTAACCAGTCGATCGCCTCAATGCACCACGGACACCAGACTTTTACGTAGAGTTTGAGCATAGGAAAACTACTCGAGGACCTCGAAGTGGCTCATCCATTTAAGCAGTCGCAGGCGCTGCTCGATATCGCTGCCATCGAGCTGGCGCAACCGTTCCAGGCTAAAAGCCTCGACATTGAAACTCGCCAGCACCGAGCCATAAACGATGGCTTTTTTCAGATCGTTAAATTCCACGTCTCGGTTACGCAAGGAGGCCAGATAGCCGGCTACCGCTCCGGCAAAGGTATCTCCCGCGCCGGTGGGATCGTGGATATCTTCCAGCGGATACGCCGGGCAGATGAAAAACTCACCCGGGCCAAAAAGCAGGCAGCCGTGCTCCCCCTTTTTGATCGCCACATAGGCCGGACCGAGTTGTTGCAATTCCCTCCCCGCTTTCACAAGACTGCTTCCTCCCGTGAGCTGCCGCGCCTCACCATCGTTCAAAATCAACAAATCCAGACGCGGGAGCAAGCGCAACAGTTCTTCGCGGGCGGTCTCAATCCAAAGATCCATGGTGTCAGCGATAATAAACCGGGGGTCGCTAATTTGATCGAGCACGTGATGCTGCAGCCCCGGGGCGATATTCGCCAGGAGAGCGATATCGGCCGCCCGGTAGACCTCGGGAAGCTCCGGGGAAAAGGTCTCGAAAACATTCAGTGCCACCGAGAGCGTCTCCCGGGAATTCATATCCCAGTGATATTTTCCCGACCAACGGAAGGTCTTCCCGGGAACCTGCTGCAGGCCAGCCAAGTCTATCCCGCGCTTCTGGAAGAACTCCAGGTGCTCCGGCGGAAAGTCCTCCCCGACAATTCCGACCATCCGCACCGGAGAGAAATAGCTAGCGGCAGTGGCCGCATACGAGGCAGACCCACCCAGCAAATCCGGGTGCTTCTCCAGCGGGGTCTCGATATCATCCAAGGCGATCGAACCAACAACAAGAACGGACATAAGAGCGGCAATGTGGCCGCAAGCGAAGCGCTCGTGCGAGGAAAAAAATAAGCCGGTTTGCCGCGCACGTCACCTGGTGCGCAGAAGGCAACGGAATTCAGCCGGACCGATTTTTTCAAGGACCTGCCAAGCCCTGTTTTGCCACCAGCGGCGGCATCCATGGCAGACGATCTGGCAACCAATCTTCCTGCGTTGGCGTGTGGGCCTGCGGGAGAAGCAGCGAGTTGGTGGTGACTTCAATTTGCGTGGGAAATCGCGGATCGAAGAAGCTCAAAGGGCTGCCACAGTGGGGACAAAAGCTGCGTTGCCGCCCGGCGAAGGAAAAAGTTTTGGGGGCTTCGCCAGTCCAGCGCAAGGACTCTGCCGGGAAGAATGTCCAAGCCACCACAGGAGCCCCGCTGGCGCGGCGACAATCCTCACAGTGGCAAAGCAGGGTCTGACCACTCTCCGCCGCCAGCTCGTAGGTGGTGCGCCCACACAGACAGCTGCCACGCTGGAGCGGGCTGCTCATCCCAGGGCCTCCTGCAAGTAGCGGGCCATCCATATATTGATCTCCCAAAGATCTCCCACGGGCTCATCGTTCTCCAAGGCGATTTGCTGGTAGCCATCGGGCCCAAACTCCGGCGTGAAAGTAGCGGTAGAAAAACCGCGCCGTTCCATTCCAGCCAAGACCACCCGCCACCAGCGCAAATGCGCCGCCAGAGCCGCAGCGTAGCGAGGATGCCGGGGATCGGGCACTTGGGCGCCCTGCTCGTATCCCACCCGTGGCTGCACATGCAGGGCCCGCTCTGCGCACAACTCCAGCACATCGGGAAGCTCATCGAGCACCAAACGCTCGCAAACATTACACCAATGGCTGAAGTCCAAGGTCAGCTCAATCGGCGGCACTTCCACGAGAAGCTGGCGAGTTATCACTGGATGGAAAAGACTCCGGCTGCGGTGGGTCTCGAATCCCACTCGCACTCCGAAACGCCCGGCAAGGTCATGCGCCCGCGTGAGAAAATCTACACTCTCCGCAAAATCCCACAGATCGTTGCCAGCCATCGCGGTGAAAAATCGTGGGCGCGCTGGCAGGGAGCGCTCGATAATTCGCTCCATGGCTTCCAGATGATCCTCCACCGTGCTCCCAGGCACAGGCACGGCGAAGCCCGTCGTGGAAATTTCTGCGATGTAATCCAGGCCGTGCGCTTGCAGGCTCTCGAGGAACTCTTTCTGAGCCTCTGCTTCGACAGGAAAGGGGCCCTCCAATCCGGCAAAACCTGCTTCCTGGGCCTGTTGGGCCGCCAGAGCAATGGGCCCGGAATGTCCCCATAAGGTCTTAAAAAATTGTCGCTTCATCGGGCTAGGCGAAATCCCAAGTTATCGCGGCGTGCCCCCCGGGGAAGCCGGTCGCGCCAAGAAACCCGAAGCAATCGGGGCAGGTAATCCCACGCGCCTCCGCGCAAGGTTTGCAACCCGGGCTCGGGCGGCGCATCATAGTCCCGACTCCAGCGATTGGCCACCCACTCGCAAACATTTCCGAGCATATCATAGAGCCCAAAGGCATTCGGTGGATAGGATCGCACCGGCGTGCGATGCCCAGGTCCTACCCGTCGCCCTTCTTCGGTGTAGTAGTAGTTGGCCTGAGAAGGCTCAATGGTATCCCCCCAGTAGAACGGCGTCTCGCTGCCCGCACGCGCGGCATATTCCCACTCGCTCTCCGTTGGCAAACGCACATCCCCGCGCCAAGCACAATACGCTTCGGCCTCCTCGGCACTCACCCAGACCACTGGCCAATCTCCGGGTATTCCGGGTTCATGCCCAGGGGCAAACTCCCGATACTCGGCGACCGTCACCGGCGCGTCCGCCATGTAAAATGGCGCTACCGTGACCCGATGTGCGGGCCGCTCTGTATCGTTGGCAAATTTATCCTCGCGATTTTCTCCCATGGTAAAAGTCCCGCCCGGAAGAGCGATGAAGTTCATTTTTGCGCCGGAGCAGGTGGGCGGTCCAGAGTCGGATAGGTGCCCCGGGCCCGGGCAGCGAGATAACGTTGAATCAACCAGATCGGCATCTCGAGGTGGCTCAGTCGTCCGCGTTGGTAGCCTCCGGCGTGAAACCCCCGCTGCACCGCCGTGCAGACCTCCATGTCTTCCAGGTGGAAATCCACGAGCATCTTGTCGGCCAGTTCAAGCTTGCGGGGATAGTCCGGATCAGCCAGCGCGGCATCGTTCACCAGACAGGTGGTCAGCAGTCGGCTGCGATCGGCCGAGATCGGGTCAATTCGATACCAGAACAGCCGATCGGGCCCGGTGAAAAGCAGAAAGCTCGGCTGGCCAAGATAGACAGCCATTTGCTTTTGCTGGTCCGGAGGAATGGTCGGAATGGCAGGAAAATCCGACTCCGCATCGGCTTCCACACCGTCTTTGAAAGGGAGATTCACCCGCATGGAATGGGCGCGTTCGGTTTCGGTCCAAGTGTGCTTAGCCGGCATGAACAACTGCAGGGTTTTGCAGTGCGCCCCGAGATGATGGTAGCCCTCCATGAAGTTCTCCACCAGCACCTTCCAGTTGAAGGGACAATCCCACTCCTTGGCGATGACGACATGCAAGTGCTCCGGATCCCAACCGCCAATGTCCTCAGCCAATTCCGCGTATTGCACGGCGACTGGCGCCGCTTCGCCGCTTAGATTTAGGAAAATAAATCCCAGCCAGACTTCGCAGCGAAAAGCTTTGAGGCCAATCTCATCCCGCACAAAGCCTGCTGCCTTTTGCATCTCCGGGCATCCTTTCAAGGTTCCATCGAGTTCGAAGCTCCAGTGGTGATACGGACAAAGGAAGAGCCGCGTGTGTCCACAGGAGGGGCCGCCTTCACGAAACTCGGCCGGACCATGCCCATCGTAGCCAAAACCAGGCGGCATGATGTCCATCGCCCGATGCGGACACACCCGCGAGAGGATGCGGATTTGGCCATCTTTACCATGCACGACGATGAGCGGCTCGCCGAGGGCTTCGACGTTGATGAAGTCTCCCGGGCGGGGAATCTGCGACACGTGCGCCAAACAAATCCAATTCGCGCCCAAAACGTGCTCCATTTCCCAGCGGAGAAATTCCTCACTCGTGTAGGCTTCGGCAGGCAAGGTTTGCGCCTGCTCGAGCGGGAGGTCTGCCGTCACTTGGATCTCCTGCAGTAGCTCGGACAACGAGAGTCTCGGCGCGCTGCGGCGCAGACCGATGCCCAACCCACCCAGGCCATGGCGGCCGGTGAGCGGAGCCCCTCCGTCTTTGACTGTGGCTTCGTTGAAAAAAGTCGCCGAGGTGTCCATAGGGTTCATTCGGTGGGAAGAAGTTCTTTCAAGGGCGAGAAGCTCACGCCGGCTTCGATCGGCTGGGGTTCGGGAATGAGCCCAAATTTCAACCACCATTCACTGGTGGTATCCCATTGTTGCTGGATTTGTCCGTTGACCATACCCAGCGGCGGATCTCCCGGGATCAGTCCCATGAATTTCCCAGCTTCCAACAAGTCGAATACATAAATCCCCGCACCCTTGCCTTGGCCGATGACCTCTTCGACATCCGCCACCTCGAATTTAATCGCCTTGGCAATAATGGCATTGCCCTCCTCAGGATTTTCCTTCCACCAGGCCACGGCATCCCAGTAAGCCTGCATGGCCTTGCGGGCCAGTTCGGGCTGTTTTTCGAGAAACGCCGTCGCCATATACATCGCGTCGCCAAGCAAAGCGGACTTCTGCCATTCCTTTTCACCGGAGCTGGCCATCACTTTCGCACCGGGCAGGCTCTTCAAGACCTGTCCGCCAAATGGCTCCCAGAACTCCCCGGCGGCAACTTTCCCGCTGACCATCGCCGCCACGGCGTCGTCCATGATCACATTCACATATTTTACGTCGTCGAATTTAAGCCCGTTTTTCTCGAGCCACATCGCCATGAAAATCTGCGTGAGCCCTCCTTCCAAAACCGCCACCTGTTTGCCTTTCAAATCCGCCACACTTTCCACCCCAGGGGCAACGATGATTTTATCCGTCCCCGTGGAAGGGTTGGTGTAGGTAACCATTTTGATACCCGACTGGGTGGCGGCGGCGATGGGGCCGTATTCTGCAGTGCTGGAGGTGACATCAAGTTTCCCCGCCGTCATTTGCGCGTAGCTCTCGTAGGGATCTTCGATGATCTGAATATCGAGCTCGATATCGGGTGCGAGGTTCTTTTCTTTGGCGATGAACCAAAATCCGTAGCCAGGCCACGAAAAGAGTGAGACCCGCACGGTGGGTTTGGCGGCAATCGCTTCTCCCAGGAGAATTCCCAGCCCGAGAGCCAGGATGAGGACATGTTTTAGCTTCATGGTTTGTTTGGTTGTTTTGGTTTGCGGGAGGATGGGAAAGTCTAGGTGCGCGGGCCGCGGAGGTAAGGGAAAGCCACCCAGCGCAGCCAGCGAATGAGCGAATCCGAGAGCAGCCCCAAAATTCCGATCGTGAGAATGCACGCCACAATGATATCCATGCGCACCAGGCGCCGCGCCCGCATCATGACTGCTCCGATGCCATCGGTCGCAGCAATGATTTCGGCGATCACTAGATACGTCCAACTCACGGCGAGCATCTGGCGCATCGTATCCACAAAATATGGCAGAGCGGCGGGAACAATCACGGCCGCCAAGACCTGCCCCCGATGCGCCCCCAACGTTCGCGAAGCCTCCACCAACTCTCGGGAAACCCGCTTCGTGTCGTCCATGATGAGACTGACCAAAAACCAAATGACCCCAATCACCAAGAGGGCAATCTTTTGCTCATCCCCGGTGCCCAACAAAGCTAGGAGCAGTGGGATGAAGGAAGGCGCGGGTAAATACCGCAGCGGTGAAACCAGCGGGTTGAAAAACCCCTCCACCGCTGGAAAGGCGCCCATCAAAATCCCCAAAGGCAACGCGATCGCCGCTGCGATGGCAAAGCTGATCGAGATGCGCTGCAAACTCGCCATCACATCCGAGGCAAAATCTTTTTCCGTGAGAAGGGTTCCCAAGGTGCGCAAAACTTGGTCCGGTGTTGGCAGCAAAGCCGCCAGCGCTTCCGGACGTGGGGCAAATTGCCAGAGAGCTAAAAATACTCCCCACGAGACTACCGCCAGCACAGTCTTCTGCAACGTGGAAAGCCGAGCCTGAAATTCCCAAAGGCTCGTCCAGGACTGCCGCAGCGACTTGCGCGAAGGTTGCTCTTCCGCCCGTTTCATACGCCTCACTCTGCCCCACCCCAATCACCTCGACAATAGGAAGGTCTTCCTAGGACCAGAGCCTCGACAATCATACCGACGAAAGGAAAATTCCAGGCCCCGCCGTGAACTTCACCCGCCAATTCGGCCCGAAGCGCGCCCTGCGCAAGGTGCGCCGAATCGCCTTCATTCACCGCCATAGCATAAGAAGCGCAAACAAAAGCCGGGAAATCTTTTTTCAACTACCCCGTCTTGCACCTAGTTGCCGGGCCCAGGCCTGAGTGATGCGTGTCCCCGATCCCCCTATGTGCGGCCCTTGATTCGAACTGCCCGGGCGAAAACTTTCTGTTGTGTAGCCACCGAGAAAAGAGGCGAGGGTCGGAATCGAACCGACGCATAGGGCTTTTGCAGAGCCCGGCCTTACCACTTGGCTACCCCGCCATGCCTGAGGGGCCAAAAGTATCGCCACGGAAAAACCTGGCGCAACTCTTTTGTTGGCCAAATTTGTTTGCGCTTCCAACGCTGGGGGAAAAACCCATGCTTGGCGATCGGAAGGTCTTTTGTAATTGATTGTCTGTGCAAGTGCTCCTCTCCCTGCCCCCGGCCTTGTCGCATCTGTTCGCCCGCGAGACGGGCCTGGAGCCGCCGCAATGGTTTGCCAGGCATGATCCCGTGGGAGAGAAGCTGGGATCGGGTGGAGGCACCGCCTATTTGTTGCGCGAGGCTTGGAGAAATAAGCCGGAGCTGAACTACGCGGATTGGGCCGAGAGAGAGAAGCGGATCGTTCTGCATGCGGGAGGGCAATCGCGACGTCTGCCGGCTTATGCCGCTTCTGGCAGGAGTCTCCTCCCGATGCCCGTATTCCGCTGGTCCCATCTTTTCCCGCTCGATATCGGGCTTTGGCGGCTTTCGGAACGTGCCATGCGACTTCTCCTCGGCCGCTGCGGTTGGAACGTGGAGTCCTCCCCGGAGACGCATCGGCCTTTGCACTCGCTTGACCTCTACGGCACTTTCGGACCGGCTCTGGGGCGAAGGCCCACCCAGCCGGATCCGGAAATCTCCGCTCCACGCATGGCGGTCTTGCCGTTGCCAGGGGGAGAGTTTTTCCACTTTGGCACCAACGCCGAGCTGATTTCTTCCTGCTTGGGGCTGCAAAATCGCACGCTCGACCAGCGGCGGATTTTTGGCGGCTGGGTTAAGCCCCACCCTTCGATCTTCGTGCAAAATGCCCAGACCGAGATTGCCCTTTCTCCAGAGCAACAAACGATCTGGATTGAAAATAGCCATCATCTTTCCCGGGGCTGGCGGTTGTTGCGAGAGCACCTTATCACGGCCATCCTGCGGAATGACTGGCATCTCCAGCTGCGGGCCGGACAGTGCGTGGATATGCTGCCGATGCGTCCAGAAGTCGGAGGGGGATGGGCCTTGCGTCCTTATCACATGCAAGATGCCTTTCGGGGCGCTTTGCGCGAGGCGATCTGGCTTGGAACCCCCATTCCATGCTGGCTGGAGCAGCATCAGCTCAGTCTGGAATTGCTCGAACCGAGTCCCGAGACCGACTTGCCGGCGGCCCGCCTTTTTCCCGTTTGTCAAGACTTGGAACAGGCCGGAAAACTTTTGGCGTGGATGCTGGCGGAGAATCCTCCCGCCGGGAGCCCCGAGCAGGAGCTCTACCGCTTGGCTCCCCGTCTCTCCGCCGATGAATTGGCCACCCATGCCGACCTCCAAGCCCTCTTTGCCCAACGACGCAGATTCCTCCGGGGGTCGCTCCCTCATTTGGCCCGACATGCTGCGCGCAGTGTCTTTTCTCAAGTGGATCTGCGTCATCTGGCGGGAGAATATGCCGCAGCCGGATGGGAATTGCCCGGGCATGTGCCACATTCTTTGAGCGAAGGTGTTGCGGGATTGGGAGCGGTGCATGACCGGATGTTTCGCGCGGCCGTTTTATCGGCGCAGGGAAAAGATGCCCAGACGCTGGAAAAGGAAGCCTTTGCTCTGCTCCGCAAAGCCATAATGGAGCGGACCCAACCGCTGACGGCTCCGCCGCGAAATACTCTTCTGCCGGACCAAATCCTCTGGGGGCGCAGTCCGCTCCGCATGGACCTTGCCGGTGGCTGGAGCGATACTCCGCCATTGTGTTTCCTCGAGGGGGACCAGGTTGTGAATGTGGCCGTGGAGTTGAATGGCCAACCGCCGGTGCAAGTCTTTGCCCGGGTTACCGAGGAGCCTTGGCTGCGTATTCGTTCGTTAGACCTGGGGCAGAGCGCAACGCTGGAGGACTATGCCGCCATCAATACCTACGCCGAATGGGGGTCGGGGTTCGCTATTGCCAAAGCAGCTTTGGCTCTCGCGGGTTTTCATCCGGATTTTTGTCCCGGAGCTCCATTTCTCTCTCTCCGGGAGCAACTGCGGCAATTCGGCGGCGGGATTGAACTTTCTCTTCTCGCCGCCGTTCCCCAAGGGTCCGGTCTCGGCACCAGCAGCTTTCTTGCGGCTACGATTCTCGGTGTATTAAATGAACTCTGCGGACTGGGCTGGGATGTGCAGATCATCGCGCAGAAGACCCTGGCGCTTGAGCAAAGGCTCACCTCGGGCGGCGGTTGGCAGGATCAATACGGCGGACTGCTTCCAGGACTGAAGCTGTTGCGGACAGTTCCCGGACTGGAACAAACTCCACAGGTGCGCTGGTTACCGGATGATCTGCTCACCCACCCTCCGCATGCCAGCCAACTGCTGCTTTACTACACGGGCATCACTCGCACAGCGCGGGACATCCTGGGGGGGCATCGTGCGAGCAATGTTCCGCAACGCCCAACCCGAACTCCCCCTCCTGGCGGAAATTGCCCGACAGGCCCGCCGCATGGCCGAGGCTCTGGAAGCGCGCTCCTGGAGCGCATTTGGGGAGGCTCTTCCGGGCAGCTGGAATTTGAATCAGGCCCTGGATTCGGCGACGAATCCGTCGGAGTTGGCGGGCCTGATGTCAGAGCTGGAGCCTCACTTCCCAGGACTGAAGCTTCTCGGAGCCGGTGGGGGCGGTTATTTGCTCCTCGCAGCCCGAAACTCCACCGCAGCCCAGCACGTGCGGGAAATTCTTTCCCGCAATCCTACCGGACCTGGAGCCCGCTTGGTGGACTTTTCCGTATCCAAAACCGGCCTGCAAATCTCCCGTTCGTGACATCATTTGCTTTTCCCCACGCATGAAACTCCTGCTCGCGCTCGACCAAGGAACGACCAGCTCCCGCGCGGTGCTGTTTGATGAATCTTTGCGCGTCCTCGCCACCGGTCGCGAGGAGGTGCCGCAAAGCTATCCACAATCCGGGTGGGTGGAACATGATCCGGAGATTCTCTGGTCCACCTCGCACCGCGCAGCCCAGAAGGCCTTGGCGGAGGGTCCTTGGCAATGGAGGGACGTGGCCGCGATCGGAATTACCAATCAGCGCGAGACAGCGCTTATTTGGGAAAAAGCCACCGGGCGCCCCGTGCATCCGGCGATTGTCTGGCAAGATCGGCGCACCGCCGAAGATTTGCAGCAGCTTCGGCAAGAGGGTTATGAATCGCTTGTGCAAAACCGCACGGGCCTCTTGCTCGATCCTTACTTTTCCGCCGCCAAATTTCGCTGGATACTGCAGCGGGTCCCCGAGGGGGTGGCGCGAGCTTCCCGAGGGGAGTTGGCCGCCGGCACGGTGGATTCCTGGCTCCTTTATCGGCTCACGGGAGGGCGACTTCATGCCACCGATGTGACCAACGCGTCGCGCACCATGCTCATGCGGCTGGCTGATTGCCAGTGGGATCCAGAGCTTTTGCAGTTGTTCGAAATCCCGCGCGAAAGCTTGCCCAAAATAATCCCCACCTGCGGAGCCTTGGCAGAAACCGACCCCTCGATTTTTGGGTGTTCCATCCCAATCTGCGGGGTCGTCGGCGATCAACAGGCGGCTCTCTTTGGCCAACTTTGCCACCAACCCGGAACCATGAAATGCACCTACGGCACAGGCTGCTTTTTGCTCGCCCATGCCGGACGAGAAGTTCCGCAGAGCCGTCAACGTCTTCTCAGCACGATCGCTTGGCAACTGGCTGGGCAGCCGGTGGAGTATGCCTTGGAAGGAAGCGTTTTCGTCGGCGGTGCCGCGATCCAATGGTTGCGGGATGGATTAGGCCTGATCCCCGATGCCCAGAGTGTTAATGCCTTGGCAGCCCAGGTGGAAGATAGCGGCGGGGTTGTGCTGGTGCCAGCCTTCACTGGCTTAGGAGCGCCTTACTGGGATGCGGAGGCGCGCGGAACGATCTTCGGCATCTCCCGCGGCTCGACAGCGGCGCATCTGGCCCGAGCGGTGCTGGAAGGTATTGCCCAGCAAGTGACTGACGTGGTCATCGCCATGGAGCGGGACTTGCAGCGTCCTTTGGAATTATTACGAGCAGATGGCGGCGCGGCTGCCAGCGACCCGCTCTTGCAAATTCAGGCCGATCTTTTGGGGATCGGCGTCGAGCGCCCCTGCTATCTGGAGAGCACGGCCTTGGGAGCAGCGATGTTGGCCGGGCTGGGCGTCGGGCTTTGGCCGAATCCCGCAGCTTTGCCGAACCTCCACCCGATCGAAAATGTTTTTTCGCCAAAGATCAGCCCGCACCACCGGCGTCACCTTCGGGAAACTTGGGAAAAAGCCATCGCCCGTTCCTTGCGGTGGCTGCAAAATTAATGCCGGCCATGAATCGTTCGCTGGCTCTGCACAAACTAAGCTCAAGCGAGGTCTGGGAAGTGCTCATCATCGGCGGCGGGGCCAGCGGGCTCGGGTTGGCGGTGGATGCGGCCACGCGAGGTTACCGCACCCTGCTGCTAGAAGCAGGGGATTTCTGTCGTGGCACCTCGAGCCGCAGCACCAAGCTGGTACATGGTGGTGTGCGCTACTTGGAACAAGGCGATGTCCCGCTGGTTTTGGAGGCTCTGCGGGAGCGTGGATTGCTGCATCGCAACGCCCCCCATCTGGTCCACCATCTGTCATTCATTGTCCCGCGTTACCAGTGGTGGGAGGGGCCTTTTTTTGGCCTTGGCCTTAAGCTCTACGATGCGCTGGCGGGGAAATTAAATTTCGCCCCATCGCGTCTCCTCTCGCGCGAAGAAACCCTCCGCGCGATTCCTAACCTAGAACCCACCCATCTCCTCGGTGGGGTGGAATACTTCGACGGGCAGTTTGATGATGCTCGTCTCGGCATCTGCCTGGCGCGCACCGCCGCCGCGCATGGGGCGACGCTTCTCAATTACTGCCAGGTCACCGGGCTGCTGAAGTCCACCGGACAGCACCCCATGGTCGAAGGCGTGGAAGTCTTAGAACAGGAAACCCGTCAAACGTATTCGGTCAAAGCTCGGGTGGTGATGAATGCCACCGGCGTCTTCGCGGATACCATCCGACACTTGGATGACCCGCAAGCTGCACCGGCGATCCAGCCCAGCCAAGGGGCGCATTTGGTCCTGCCGCGAGAGTTTCTCCCGGGCGACTCCGCCATGATGGTCCCGCATACCGATGACGGGCGAGTGCTTTTCGTCATTCCCTGGCACGGAAAGGCCCTTGTCGGCACCACCGACATCGCCCTGGAAACTCCCTCCGAAGAACCCCTGCCTTTGGCTGAGGAAATCGAGTTCATTCTTCGTAATGCCAGTCGCTACCTTGCCCGGGCACCGGAAAAGTCTGACCTTCTGGCGGTCTTTGCCGGGCAGCGTCCCCTGGTGCGCCCGCCTTCTCGCGACGGTCTCGCCACCAAGCGCATTTCCCGAAATCACGAAATCCTGATTTCCGATTCCGGGCTGTTGACGCTGGTCGGTGGCAAGTGGACAACCTACCGCAAAATGGCTGAAGATGCCATGGAGCGGGCAATCCTCCTCGGCAACCTGCCCGAAGTGCCATGCCGAACGGCGGATTTGCCATTGCACGGTTATCTGGACCAGGGTGCGGAGCAGCTTCCACACTGGCAGCGGGGTTATGGGAGCGCGGCCTGGGAATTCACCGAGTGGCTGAGCAGCGATCCATCTTGGGCCGACCCCCTGCATCCAGATCTCCCCTACCCTTGCGCCGTGGTGCCCCACGCCGTGAAATACGAAATGGCCCGCACGGTTGAAGATCTGCTCTCTCGCCGCACGCGCGCTCTGCTCCTCAATGCCCGAGCCGCCTGTGCCGCCGCGCCTCGGGTTGCGGAACTCCTCCGGCGGGAACTCGGCCAGACCGCAGCCTGGGCGCAAGAACAAGTGCGCAGCTTCGAGAATCTCACCCGAGGTTATTTGCCAGAGGGATCCAGCAGCCCCGGTGGCCATGGGCCAGACGGGGGGTGCGGAGTCTCTAAAGATGCTACCGGTGAGGCACAATAATCCACGGCAAAGTAAGCACTGGGACGATGGTTGCCGCTTAGGCCGAGCCCGCCAAAAGGCGCGGCACTGCTGACGGCTGTAGTGGGCTGATTCCAATTCAACACTCCCGTCCTGAGCTCCGCCTGAGCCATGACCCAGTCTGCGGGTTCCCGAGAAAAGAGCGCTGCGGCCAGTCCGTAGCGGGTGGCGTTGGCCACCGCAAACGCTGCGGGCAGGTCCGGCACGCGAATCACTTTGAGCAATGGGGCGAAAATTTCCTCATCTGGTTCCAGCGCCGGGTCCACTTCCCAAATAGCTGGACTGGCAAAATTACCGCGCGCCCCAATCGCTTGCCCTTCTAACCAAGCTCTAGCCCCCCGGGCACGCAGGCGCTTCTGCTCTTGCAAGAAGGCTTCGACAGCAGCAGGCCGGATGAGCGGTCCGTAAAAGGGCTCTGGCTCGCTCTCGGGTGCTCCAAAACGCAGTTTGCCAGCCGCTTCGGCCAGAACCGGCAGAAAATCCGACGGAGCCGATTCCGTGAGGATCAAGCGCCGGGTGCAATTGCAACGCTGCCCGGCGGAGGCGAAAGCGGATTGCAGAACCAGAGGCAGTGCCTCAGAGGTGGAAATCCCGCGATGGAGGATGGCGGGATTATTTCCGCCCAATTCCAAAGCCAGAAGGACGTTCGGGCGATCTGCCAGCTCCCGATTCAGAGCTAGGCCCACCGCAGAGCTGCCGGTAAAGAAAAGCCCATCCAACTGGGGGTGCCGTGCGATGGCTTGTGCCGTCTCCCCACCGCCTTGCAAAAGCTGCAAGACCCCCTCCGGCAACCCGACCTCTTCCCAAATTTGCAGGAGCTTCTCCGCCGCTGCCGGGGCTTTATCACTCGGCTTGAAAAGCACGCAGTTGCCTGCAAGGAGCGCAGGCAGGATGTGGCCATTTGGCAAATGCAGAGGAAAGTTGAAGGGTCCCAGGACGGCGACCACACCGTGCGGACGAAAGCGCGTAGTGGCTCCACGCAAGTGCAGCTTGGAACAGCGGAGCGCGTAAGCTTCGATGGTGAGTTCGGCCTTTGCGGCCACGGCCTGCACCTCCCCGCGAGCTTCCCAGCGCGGTTTACCGACTTCCAGCGAGATGACTGCCGCCAGCTCTTCGAGACGTGCCTCCACTCGCCGGGCAAAATCCCGCAGATACTCCGCGCGCTCTTCCACCGCACGCGTCGCCCAGGCTTTTTGCGCTCGTCGGGCTGCGGCAAAAGCCCGCTCCACCTCTGCAAGAGAAGCCGCCGCCCCGCCCCAATGAGTTTCGCCGGTGGAGGGATTCTGCGCCGTGAAGACTGGTCCGGTTCCGGGTTCCCAGCGTCCGGCGATAAAGTGAGGGTTGGCGGAGGTGAACATTTCCGTTAAGGTAATAACTTCCACCGCCCGGGGCATGGAAAAAATGGTCCTCGCGTCCGGCCCTCGGCGGGGTTTCGCAAATCATGAATCAAGATTGGGAAATTAAAAGCCGCTCACATGCCTGCAGCCGCACGGGAACTCCCTTTGTCGAAGGAGAGTTTTTTTACACTCTGCTTTATCGCGACAAAGACGGCTTTCGCCGGGAAGATCTATGCCTTGCGGCGTGGGAGTCGCGCAACGATAACATTCAACCCTTCTCATTCTGGCGCACAAAGTATGAGCCCCCCGCGCCCCCCAAGCCCGAACCCTTGCAAAAAGACGATGCGGAGGGGCTCTTGCGGCAAATGATGGCCACGGGCGACGCACGCTACCGCAACACCGCTTACATCTTGGCCCTCATGTTGGAGCGCAAACGTCTCCTGCGCCCAATGCCCAGTGAAGATTCCGAAGTGCTGGTTTATGAACACGCTAAAACCGGCGAAGTCTTTACCCTGGAAAATCCCCATCTCGGCCTGGAACAAATCCCCGCAGTGCAGCGCGAAGTCGCCGAACTCCTCTCCACCGGACTCACTCCGTGATTCCCCCCTGCCCACTCTTCCTCGCGCCCATGGCCGGAGTGACCAATACGGTCTTCCGGCGCATTTGCCGCCGCGAGGGCGCGGATGTGCTGACTTCGGAGTTTGTCTCCGCGGAGGGCATCCTGCATCGCAACAGCCGCACCCGCGAATATGTCGAGTTCTCCCCGGAAGAGCGTCCGTTCGGCGTGCAGCTTTTCGGCGGCAATCCCGAGGCCCTGGCCGAAGCCGCGCGGGCGGTAGTAGATTGGGTGCAGCCCGATTTTATTGATCTAAACTTCGGCTGCCCGGTGAACAAAGTCGTCTGCCGCGAGGGCGGATCGGCTTTGTTGAAAAACTGCCCGCTCCTGGAAAAAGTGGCCCGGGCAGTGGTGCAAGCTGTGGCCCCCCTCACCGTGACCGCAAAAATCCGGCTTGGGTGGGACGCCCGTTCCATCAACGCCGTCACCACGGCGCGCATCCTCGAAGACTGCGGAGTGCAACGCCTGGCGGTGCATGGCCGCACCAAGGACCAAGGCTATTCCGGCGAGGCGGACTGGGCACGAATCGCCGAGGTGGCGGTGGCGGTACGGATTCCGGTTATTGGTAATGGAGACCTCAACAGCCCGGAGGTAGCGCTGCGGCGCTGGCGGGAGTCCGGAGTCCATGGGCTCATGATCGGACGCGCAGCGATGACTGCCCCCTGGCTCTTCGGACAGATTCGCGCGGCTCTCTCCGACGAGCCCATTCCACCCGATCCCTCGCCCGCAGAGCGCTGGGAGCGCATTCTCGATCATGTCCGCGCTGAAATCGCCTGGCGGGACTCGGAGGATTTTGCCCTACGCTCCATGCGCTCCCGCCTCATGGCCTACACGCGCGGAATGCCTGGAGGCCGCCATTTGCGAGAAAAACTTTCGCACGTCGCCACCCTGCAAGGCCTCTGCGCGATTGCTGCCGAACACCTGCAGAGCACCACCGAAGGCACGAATGTCGAACCCGCAGAGCCGCTCGTTCCAGCCATTACCGCAGCGCCCGAGGGCGCGCCTCTTTACTCATAGCCACGAAACCCTCCCGGAGTTAACTTCCACCTTATGAAACCTTGGTCTAATCTCCTTTTCGCTGCCCTTGCGAGCCTGACAGTGGCTCCCGCCCAAGATTTTCCTGGCTCCGCCGACCACCCAGCTCTCAAACGCATCACCGGCTCGCACATTTACTACAGCAAAAAATTGGACTTCGACCGGCTGAAACTCGCTCTGGAGAAGCTGCAGTGGATTGCGCATGAAGCCAAACAGGAACCATTCAAGCAAGTGAATGTCGAAGGACGGCGACTCACGCTTTGGTATCTCAATCCCGCCGGGATGAGCGTGCTGGAAGTCTGGCGCAACTACGAACAGGAACTGCAAGAGCAGGGATTCGAGATTCTTTTTTCCGCGTTTGGCGAAGATGCGGAGACGCCCTCCTACAACAACCGCATCGCTTTGGATGTGCTCAACATCCGTGGCAACTACGGCACCCCTGAGGAGAGCGCCAACTGGCCCTTCCAGTCCAATCCGGACCGGGAAGCCGCTTACATCGCGGCGAAAAAATCCTCCGACGATGGCGACCTGTTTCTTAGCGTCTATCTGATCCTTAATACTCAGCCACTGAAGTCCGGTGGCCATGATCTCCCGGCGGATGTGGTTCTCTCGCGGCTTGACTTTTGCGAGGTGCAGAAGCGCGAGCAGCGCATGTCCCTCGTGACCAGCGAGGAAATGCAAAACGAAATTTCCCTCAATGGCAAAGTCGCCCTTTACGGGATCGAGTTTGACTTTAACTCCGCCGAAATCCGCCCCTCTTCCGAGCCCGCCCTGGCTGAAATCCGAAACCTCCTGCAATCTGCCCCCGAGCTAAAAATCCTCGTGGTGGGCCATACCGATGCCGTGGGCAGCTTCGAATACAACCGCGGACTTTCCCAGCGTCGGGCCGAAGCGGTGGTGCAGTATCTCGTCGGTCAGGGAATCTCCCGGGAACGGCTCTTTCCCGTCGGGGTGAGCTTCGCGGCCCCAGTGGCCACGAATGCCACCGAAGAAGGTCGGGCGAAAAATCGCCGCGTCGAACTAGTGGATATGGCTGGTGCCAAAACCGATTAATCCGCCCAGCATCAGGCCCAGAGTGATGGCACTCTTTGACGAAAAAACCGGCTGACCAGCCAGCAAAGTGGCGCCACGACCAATCCCCCGGTCAGCAAGGTGATGAGAAAAATGGTCACCGGAGTCCCTGCCGGAGAGTCTGCCAAGGTTGTTCGAAAAAAATCTCATTCTTGTAGCCGCCCCACCCCGGGGAGATTGATGGTAAGGACAAATAGCGCCGAGGACAATCGCACGCCCTGGCAAAGCCACGGCAGGTTGGTTGGCAACCCGTCCGTCGGAACATCAGACATCCTGAGCTCTGGGGAAAGCGGATGACCTGATGGGGCGGTAAACGAGGCGCAGATGGGTACCCGGAGAGATGACTTCTGTTTGGTTGAGTTCGTGGCAGAGCGCGTCGAGGGCAGCGTCGGGAATGAGGTTGGCTTGACCGTGGATTTGGAGGAGGAGTTCGTTGCGGGCGGGGTCGGGTCGCCGGTTCACGCTGGAGGTAAAAAGCGAGCGCACGAAGCTGCGGCGTCGTCGTGGCGCTTGAGGGTTTCGCGCACGAGTTGGACGAGGGCGGTTTCGAATGCCCATCGCTGCCTCTCCATCGGCCACGCTGCGCTCGCCCTGGCTGCTGGCCGCGCTGGCCTTCTGAGACTCTTGGCTTCCGGCACGCTCCCGGAAAATACTCAGCGGACTATCACTTTTTTTCGAGCCGCCTGGCCTGGTTGGCTTTATGCATCGTGCTGGCAACACCCCAAGTTCCCCCCAATGGCCGGAACACTCGTCCCCGCATCCAGCCTTTGCAGCGCCCGCTCAAGCCGCTCGTGGGTGAGCTTGTGGCCCTGCTGCGGCTTCGCCACACGGAAAAATCCCGCCGCTCCCTCTTCGTGCAGCTTCTTGCACGCTCGCTGCACGCTCACCAAAGAGAACCCCAAAGGCCCGCGCTATCTCGCTCTGCGACGCGAGCGCGTTGGCTATCAGCTGGCCGGTGAAAAACCGGAACGATTCCAAGTCCTTCGCCGCATGTTGGAATACCGGCAGCTGTCCGGGGAATACCACCCCGTTGCTTCCCGCTCCTGGAAGGCCCGTTCACCGGTGGTCGCCGTGCTGTTGCTCGGAAAAATTGGTCGCGGAACCTGAGGCCTCCCTCACCTTCCCATCTTTCCCCCAACCCTTCGATCCATCTCATTCATTTCCTCATTCTTCCGTCAGCTTCCCCGGGAGGTCAGGATGTCTGAAGTTCCTTAAGAAGACTTGAGAAAAATTTTAAGTTCTCGCGTTGGAGATTTTTTTAATGGCCCGTGCTTAGGTTTTCCAGAGTAACCATATGCCTAAACGGGCTCCCAAAGGCCACCGCCCGGTAATTCTTCAGCTGCTTCATCCGGTCGGCCGGGGCATGCTGGTCCGCCGCCGCGGCCTGGTTTTGCACCAGGCAGAGGGCGCTCTCGTGCGTCACCCGCAGTGCCAACGTCGAGTCCGGCGCCGCAAACAACTCCGGTGCAAAATGGGACGCCTCCTGCGAGGCCAGGATCAGGCTCAGCCCGAACTTCCGGCACTCCTTGGCCATCTTGGGGATGAGTTTCAGTTCCGCCGCGCGGTGCGCCTCATCAAAGACGATGGCGTAGGTCAGCCGTCCCGGTCGCCCGCGCAGGAACATGTCCTGTTAGAGCCGGTGGAAATTGAAGGTGGTTCCTACGTGAAGGAACAATCCGAGGTTCAGTTTTGCCCGCGGAGTAATTCCACTGCGCGTCGGACTTCCTTGATAACGAAATTCGTTTCCCCTGGGGTGTTGCTGGGGCCAAACGAGAAACGCACCATTTGCCGCGAAGCGGTACTTTCCGGCTTCATGGCCCGCACTACATGGGAAGGCTCGTCTGAATCCGCGAGGCAGGCCGAGCCGGATGAGGCGCACACCCCCGCCTGATCCAGCAGCAACAGCAACGCCTCCGACTCCACGCCACGAAACGTGATGTTCGTGGTATTGGGCAGGCGTTCCTCTCGATGCCCGTTCAGCTCCGTCTCGGGTATGCCGGAGAGAATGCCCTGCTCCAATGCGTCCCGCAGCGGACGCACCCGGGCCGCGTAATCGGCCACGCCTTTCCGCGCCAATTCCGCCGCCACGCCAAGGCCGACGATCAATGCCACGTTTTCCGTTCCACCCCGGCGTCCACGCTCCTGATGCCCCCCATGAATTAACGGCATGAATGGCGTGCCCCGCCGCACAAACAACGCGCCGACGCCCTTTGGTCCGTGGAACTTGTGGCCGGAGAGGGTGAGGTAATCCACCGGCAACCGCCGCACTTCCACCGGCAGCTTGCCCACTGCCTGCACGGCGTCGCAGTGAAACAACACGCCCCGCGCCCGGCACAACTCCGCGATGCGTTCCACCGGAAACAGCATGCCCGTTTCGTTGTTCGCCCACATCAAGGAGACCACCGCGGTGTCATCAGCGATCGCGTTCTCCAAATCCGCCAACTTCAGCAGCCCCTCGCGATCCACGGGCAGAACCGTCACCCGCATTCCTTCCAGCTCCAGCGCCCGGCAGCAACTCAACACCGAGGAGTGTTCCACCGCCGACGTGATGATATGCCGCCGCGCGGGATTGGCTTTCAGTGCGGCGTGAATCGCCGTGTTGTTGGCCTCCGTCGCGCCGGAGGTGAAGATGATTTCCCGGGCGCTTGCTCCAATGAGTTCCGCCACCTGTCCGCGCGCCGCTTCGATCACCCCCTTCAACCTCGCGCCGAAACGATAACTGCTCGACGGATTGCCCCACTCCTCAGCCAGATATGGCAGCATGGCCTCGCGCACCTCCGGCGCGATGGGCGTGGTGGCGTTGTGATCGAGGTAAATCACGTTCTCTCAGGAGCTTTGCTCAAGCGCAGTGTTGAACTTGAGATCCCGGAAGGCTCAGAGCAGCTCGCGCAAGTCCTCTTTGGACAATCCAGCCTGGTTGAGGATGTCGCCGAGGGTGCCCGGGCGAAGCTCCCGGTGCGGCGGCACCACCGTGCGCCAGTCGCCGTGAGGCGACCTTTTCTCCATCGAAACGTGGCTGCCGCGTTGCCGCAGGACCACGCAGCAGGCCCGCTCCAGGGCGCGAACCAGTTTCGGACCCGAAATCGCCGGCAGGTGACGGCTCATGAGGCGACTTCCAGGCTGGTCAGGTAGGTTTCCGTGGCTGGCCGCAGGTCTTCCGGCTCACCCCACGTTTCGAGATAAAGCTCAACGGCTTCGCGCAAATTCTTCTTGGCGGCCTCCAGCGTTTTCCCCTGGGTCGTCACGGGAACATCCAGGCACCGGGCGATAAAACATTTGCCGTCATTCTGAAACACTGCGTGAACCGTCTTCATGTTCCGACTCTAGAGCCGCACCCGTTTTCTAGCAAGCTTGGGGGATGCCCTACTTCCCTCCATCCTTCCAAAATTGCCGGGCCATGCCGGTGGTTTGCAGTTTGCCGCGCTGGCAGAGCGCGGCTTCGGCTTTCTTGAATTTCTGCGCGATCACGCTGCCGAGGACGTTTTTCTGGTCCGCCGCACTCAAAGTCTGCGGCGAGAAATGGACGCCGCACTCGGCCAGTTGCGCGAAGTTCGTTTCATTCGTGCCTTGCGTGAGGAATTTGTCGGCGTCCTGCGATGCGAGCCAGACGGGGAAGCCCCACGACCGGCCTTGCCGCGCCAGCGAACTCAGCAGGCCGGCCTTGCTCTCCTTGGGCAGCAGCAGATGCGCTTCGTCCACAAACAGCACCATCTTGAGCGGCTGCACGTCGTTCTTCACCGCCAGTTGCTGGCTCAGCTTCTTGATCAGGAAATTCAGAATCAACGCCACCGCCAGCGCCTTGGTTTCGCTGTCGTTGCCGAACTCCTTGAAATCAATCACCAGCGACCGCCGCAGCCATTGCTCCGGGCTGATGGCCGTCTGCGCGGACGCGAACAAGTTGTAATCCACAATCCGGCTGATGAGCGCCACGGGCACGCCGGTGACGCCGTTCTGCTGCAACTCCAGCAGCAGACCCGGAAAATCCGGCGTGGCCAGCCGCTGGTAGGCATCACTGAGGGCCTGCTGCTGGTTCGCGCCCAACTGCGGGGCGAAACAACGGATGAGCGAGGCGATCTCGTTGGCAATCTGGGCGTTCACCGCCGGGTTCTGGTCGCGATACAGTGGATTGATGGGCAAATCCTGGCGGACGAACCGGACATAATCCGCGCCCGTATGCTCCAGAAACCGGGCGCGGGTCTGGCGCTGCTGCGGATTGTTGGGATCGTCCTCCAACTCGCCCTTCATGTCGAAGAACACGAACCGGACGCCATAACCCGTGAGTTGCGCCAGCAAATCGAGGGCAAGCTGGCTCTTGCCGCTACCGGCAGGGCTAAACCCGAATTCCGAAGCGGCCTCGTCGGCTGTGGGCTGTAGCGCAGTCTTGTAGCCTGCTGTATCGCAGGTTTTCAACCTGCGGGATCCCTGCCCTATTTCCGACGCGGCGGGATTCACTGGGTTCCGCAGGATACAATCCTGCGATACAGCAGGTTGGAAACCTGCGATACCATGAACGCCGAACTCAACTTCGGAGTTCGGGCTAAACGCAGGCTTCACTGCTGCGTGCGGATGGGGCGCGGCGCTTCCAGCTTGTCGATCTGCGGAACGTGAAAATCGGCGGCGATTACGTTTCCCTTCTTCAGCTTTGCCAACACCGGCTTTGCGTGTTGCCGAGTGACGCCGTGATCAAAGCACACTCGCACGACATCCACCTCTGTCTTCAGAGAACCGCTCCGCAAAAGTTGCTCTAGTTCTCTTTCAAATGCCGCTACTTTGCTCGGGCGGAATTCGTCCAGTGCCAGCAGCATCTCGCCCGGTCGGATGTTCTCGCGATTGATGTCGAAATCCGCCTCGCCGTTGATCTCGTCCGCCTTCCAAGCAACCTGCAAGAACTTGTCCATGCCCAGTGGATGAGCAGAGCCAAAGATCAGCCCATACACGTTCGCACCTTTGCGGATGGAGAAGGGCGCAAGGTAATATTCTGACCGCTCCGGCAGGAGCGCGCGGTAAAAGGCAAGAACAGCGCGATGAACATGGTAGTGGTCGTCGGGGCGGGAGATCTTCTGCTTGATGGCCGGATGATCACGAAAGCGATGTAGCGTGGACGACGAGATGAAAAAGAGAAAATCGCAAGTGGGCGAGCTAACCAGTTGCCGGAACACATCGGGCGTGACCTGATCCACACCGCATTGATCAATGAACACCAGCTTTGCAGCGTGCTGTCTGGCCAGAATGGGGGCGCTATCTTTCAGCGCGGCATGGAACTCAATCGGACGAACATCTGCGACCACAGTGGGCACGCAATACTCGGGTGTTTCGAGGTTCACTTTGAGATGCCTGATCTTGCTGGCGCTGGCGTCGAAGAAATGCGCGTTCACATGAACGTGTGGCCAACCGGCGAGATGCTGATATTCCTTCAACTGCTTCAGCAAACGAAGCGGGCTGCCTGGATTGCCTGCCGAATCCACGCCCGGCCCGGCGAAGAAATCGAAAAGATGCACTTCGCGTCGCGGTGGTTTTGCGCGTGAAAGAAACACTGGCAGCCATTCGCGGGCGTAGAGTTCAAAAATCCGGAGCTTGGTGAGTGTCCCCTCGTCGAAGCTCCGCTGGTGGAAGTCGCCCGCTGCCATACGGTTCAAGCTGGTATCAAGACATGTTGCAGCAAGCGGTGTGTTGCCGTGGCGGGGGCGGGGCTGGTTGCAGTTACCGGAAACTCATCGTAAGTCCGGCCGTCCAGTTTGCGCCCCGTCTCGCTCTTCCGCACCCCGCCCCACTGCTTGAAGAAGAACGGAACGTCAGCCCGGCGGCACTGGTCACGGACGCTCCGCACCCATTCTCGCAGCATCGGACGCGCTCCCGGTCCGCTCTCGCCACCCACGATGACCCAGTGAATGCCCCGCAAATCCACTGTGCCAAGGTCTTCCAAGAGCGGTTCGATGGACAGAAACGCCACGGTCGGCTTCGCGCCGCGTAATTTCGCAATCCGCGGGAGGCCGTGCTTGCGATTCTCGACGCTCACGCCCCACCAGATGTGGGCGGCCTTCGCCGCTTCTCTAAGCTTGCCCTGCAACAGCGCCGCCATTCGGTCGGCGCGTTTGGTGAGAATCTGGTAAGTGTGCCAGTTGGCGGCGAGCATCACGCGACAGACCTTCTCGATGTAATCGTCCGGCACACCCTCGTGGAACAGATCGCTCATCGAATTGACGAAAACTTTCTTGGGCTTGGACCAGCGGATGGGGTCGCCGAGCTTTTCCGGCACAAGCCGCAAATCGAACCCGAACTCAAACGGGTGGCCGGGCACACCGCGAAACCGTTCGGCAAAGGTTTCCGCGTAGCAATGAACACAGCCGGGGCTGATCTTCGTGCATCCTCGCACCGGATTCCACGTCGCGTCCGTCCACTCGATCTTTGAATTGTCGCTCATGGTTCGTCTTTTGGTCCAAACTTAGCACGCCCAGCCGGACAAAAACTGTCCAAGGCTAAAAATCAATGATCACGTCCTTGCCAAAGGTCAGTCCCGCGACCTCGGCTGCAAGGCGAATGATGGTCTTCTTCAAGACGTTGTTGAGATTCGTTGCGACCAGCCAACCGTCGGGGAGTTGTTCGCGCATGTCGCGAAGGTCCTCCCGATCCGGATAAAGTTCCTCGGGCGTGCGCGCAATGTAGCGCCGCTTTCTTCCTTGTGCGTCCGGATGCTGGCTGCAGCGCTCCAGAAACGCCGGATCAGCATGAGCCAATTCGCGCAGCACAATGACCATGGCGTCCTTGGCGTTGTGGTAGGGATAGGACTTGCCCTTCAAGACCAGTTTGCCGCTTCGCGAAGTCTCGTTGGCCCGGCGGTAAACTGTCGGATGCGGAGAACCAGCGGATGTTTCTCTTGTCGCTGTCGAACGCTGCACTTCGACGATCACTGGCTTCCCCAATCCAAGAAGGAATTCAGCAACATCGTCGGCATCCGGGCGAACGCCCGCTTTGGATTCAACCGCGCCCATCAGCACCTCGACGAGAAGCTCGTCACCTTTCTCAACCAACTCACGCCACGCTTCCGGAATCGCAGCCTTTGCCTGCGACCGTCGGTTGCGACTGCGGTATTCCTTTCGCGCGCACTCCAGAGCCTCACCCGACTCAACTCGTGATCGCTGCAAGTAGCGCTGGAGAATCTCGGCGGCTTCAGCCGGCGGGCGCTCGTAGAGGTCCAGCTTGTAAACCCGCCGGTCTTCGTAGCTCCCTTGTTCTGCGGGCAGATAGAAGCTCCAAGTCCGACCATCGGTCAGCGCGACGAACGGGACGCCTGCGTGAAAGGCGTATTCCAGTGCCTGCCTGACGGCGTCCTCAGCTTTGCCGGGCTGTTTGACTTCGGTGAAAATCGCCGGCTTGGACGGCGGATGGCACAATGCGTAATCCGCGCGACCTTCGCCGGTTTGGTATTCGGGCCAGACAACACTGGTGTCCCAAGTGTCCCAGCCGAGTTCTTGGAATATGCGAAGAACAATGCCTTGAGAAACAGCCTGCTCGTTTGGGAATTTCCCCTGTCGGAGACGTGCGGTAATGTCGGCAATTGTCGTTTCGAGTGACATGATGGTCTCAGTTGCGAACGGTTGCGCCGTTTTCAGCCAAGTCATCCTTGAGGATATTGAGCAAGTCGTCAGGCAGGCCGAAGGCGCGGTGGCTTTCGCTGTATTCATCCACCTTGGCCAGCAGTCGGCGCAGGGTGTCGGCGCGGATGCCTTTCTCTGCCGCGACTTCCTCCTGGAGTTCGCGCAGCCGGTTGGTTTCTTTCCAGTCGCTCATAATGATGCCTTTCTGGCGGGTCACGATGCGCGCGACGCCGCCGCCATCGTCGGGCCGCCGCGCGCTTTTCCAGAGTTGTTGGATGAGAAAGAGTTCGTCGTCGCTGATGAGATTGAGGCCCACTTCCTCCTGGAGCTTGAGAAGTTGGGTGAGCAGTTCGCGGCGGGCTTCGATGGTGAGCGGGCCAGGACCGTCCGAGCCGTTCTTGCGCTTGAGGTCGCGTTTGCCGTTGGCGGGGTCTTGGTAATGGAGGAGGGTTTCGCGGAATTCGATGAGTTTTTCCATGCGTTCGTCGCCGCTGGCGAGCAGGCCCTCGCTGGCCTTGTCGCGCTCGACGACGGTGCAGGTCCAGCAACCGAAGCGGGAGTGGCCGCAACTGGGCGTGCTGGTGTCAATCTGGATGGGACATTCGCCGTTGGCAGCGCTGGCGTAGAGCTTGTAGAGCGCGCGGTTGTCGCCGCCCCACGGGTTTGGCTTCTGCAGAAGGTAAGCCCAGACTTCCTCGGTGGTGAGGAATTCGATGGGGTTGGAAACCCAGACACGCGGGAGGTCGGGATGGCGGTTGAGGCCGTTGCGGGTTTCGCGTCCGGCCATGGTCTGGGCGCGGGTGGAGCTTTCGGCCCGGCGTGCGCCGAGGTGCAGGATGGCCTCGCTCCAATGGCCATTCTCCATACGGCGCTGCACGAAGCTGGTGACGGGATCAATTTTCAGCCGTTGCGTGCACCAGCGGAAGATACGGTTGGGCGGCGGGTAGCCGCGCCCGATGATGTTGACCCAGAAGGATTGTTCGGGCGGCGGTTTGAGCAGGTGCGCTTCGATGTTCAGACCAAGCTCCTGTGAGCAGCGGCGCATGCGGTCCAGCACGCTTTCCACCCCCTCGGCAATGGCTGGAATCTCGACGCGGGTGTCGGTGCAAAGCACGGTGACAGGCTTGGTGCGCTGTACCGGTGGGATGGACATCACCGCATCAAACACAAGCGCAGCGACCAGCGTGCTGTCCTTGCCGCCACTGAAGCCGACGAGCCATGGGCGAGGATCTTCGAGGTAGAGTTCCCGAAGGTTATTCGAAATACTATGGAAATCAGTAGGCAAAGCAGTCGTTGAATTGAGCCGTCTAAGAGTTCACGAACATACACAGAGGCCTATGTGGCTGTTATGAACTTTATACAGAAGATGCTTGTACAAAGCAAATACATTGGGCATAACGCTCCGGGTGAAAGAAGCGATCAAGAGGTATCCGACGAACTATCCGAGCGACGTGAGCGATGCGGAGTGGGAGTTTTGTGCTCCCAGAAACTAGGGGTCAGGCTGTAAAGCGTTACTTTTGACCAACTCGTTCATGAAAAATCATGAGTAGCAATATGGCCAGAAGCATCCGGATCGAGTTCCCGGGAGCCTTTTATCACGTGATGGCGCGAGGGAACCGTCGGGAAGCGATTTATTGCGATGAGAGTGATTGGAAGTTTTTTCTTCAGGTGCTGGCTGAGACTTGTGCGAAGACTGGATGGCGCGTTCACGCCTGGGTCTTGCTGACCAAACACTACCACCTGCTGCTGGAAACCCCGGAACCCAACTTGGTCCAGGGGAGGAAGTGGCTGCAAAACACCTACACGCGTCGTTTCAACGTGCGCCATGGATTGTGGGGGCGTTTGTCTGGAGATCGCTGAATCGGTTTTGGTGGAGGGATCGGGTTATGACTACGAGACCTTGATGGATTCCATTCATCTCAACCCGGCCCGGGCGGGGCTTCTGCGAAGCGGAAAACGAAAACCGATGGGGATTTTGGACTACCTGTGGAGCAGCGTGGCCGGTGGCTACGCACTACCTCCCGGTCGCCGAGCGAAGTGGCTGGCCGCCAAGGATGGATTAGCCGCTTTTGGATTCCCGGATTCCGTCGCTGGTCGCAGAAAGTTTGTTGAACGATTGGACCAACGAATGTTGGGGGAAGGCATGGAACGTGCGGGAATCCCCCTTGCTGCCTGAAGAAATGGATGCAAGGTGTAGTCACTTGCGCAGAGGTTGGTATTGGGGCAGCCAGGCCTTTTCCGAGAAAGAGCTCCAGATCGGAAAAAGTCTCAGCAAAAAGGACCGGCATTGGGGCTAGCGACAAAGCCAAGAGCACAAAGCCCACGTTCAAGTGGAAGCCGAGCGGTTATTGGCCGAAGGACTCCGAATCGCGGGCTTGAAAGAAAGCGACCTGCCGGAGTTGCCCGGAGGTGACTTGCGCAAGATCACCATTGCCAGCCGGATTGCCCGAGCCAGCATAGTGAATATGGAGTGGATAAATCAAAGACTGCAGATGAAGAGTGCGGCCAACGTCAGGCAACATCTCTGGCGGTTAAAAGGAAAAGAAGAAGACCTGAGGAAATTGCCCAAGACGTTGCAAAAGTGGATGCGATAACATTTTACAGCCTGACCCCTAGTTTCCAGTTTCGCCGGTAGCACCGGCCGCGTCCCCATTATTCGACCTCACCGCCAACGCCATGGCCTCCGGCCGCGACCTCTGCCTCTCCAGCAGCATGAACGTCTATCTCTCCAAATCCGTCGTAGCCCCCACCCTCGCCACCGTCCTCGCCGAATTCCACGACCGAATGCAACCCTTCGTTTTGGCTTGAATCTTGCTTCACGGTCTTAAAGCCATGACCGTCGAGCACCTTGTCCACTCCACCCGCCAACTCGGGCAGATGCTTCGTGCGATGGCAGAAGTCTGTGTCCGCAGCCGCGATACCATCGACCGCGCTCTGCAGGAAGCCCTGAGAAACTTCCCAGAAATCTACGGCGTGTGGACCGTCTGGGAACCCAACGCCCTCGACAAAAAAGACCTCTACTTTCGCAACCGCCCGGGCCACGATCACACCGGACGATACATACCATTCTGGTATCGCTCCGGAAACCAAGTCTTCGTCGAACCCAACACCAACTACGACATCGAAGGCCTGGGCGACTATTACCTCATCCCCAAAAAAACCCGCACCGAAAGGACCGTCCGCTTCAGCGAATACATCCACCTCAACGGCATGCGTCGGTTTTTTACCTGCCACATCGTTCCCCTCATGGTATCCGACAGATTTCTCGGCGTAGCCGGCATCGATGTCCTTCCGGGAAAGATCGAAATATCACACCCTCCAACCACTCAATATCCCCTCACCCCAAGGGAACTCGAGGTTCTGAAATGGCTCGCCGAAGGGAAATCCAACGCAGAAATCGCCATCATCCTCGGCAACAGCATCCATACCATCAAACGACATGTCGAAAGCATCCTCGCAAAACTCGGCGTCGAACACCGCCGCGCCGCCATGCTGGCTTATCACCGAAGCTCCCACTTATAGGCCGAAAGACCTATTCCCATCCCGCTCAGATTGGGAAAAATTCCCTCCATGCAAGGTTTGAGGGGAAACGCTGAGATAGTCCTGCAATGGATGAGGCCCCGCGCCACACTTCCCGCCGCCATCCCCTGGCTCGCGGCCGCGCTCGGCTTCGGTCTCATTCTTCTGCTCTGGCAGATCCTCGGCCAACACTACTCCACCACGGGTCGCTCCGTCCTCTTCCCGCCCCCGGCCACAGTCTGGGAAACATTCACCAACTACTTCGCGGACACCCCGGCCGCCGCACGAGAACGCGCCACCCTTCACCTCGACCTCTCCGCCAGCTTCCTCCGCGTCGTCGCAGCCTTCCTCCTGGCCACACTCGTCGCCATCCCCTCCGGCCTCCTCGCCGGCAGCCTGCCGATTTTTGAAAAAATTCTCCTGCCCGTCTCCGAATTTGTGCGCTACGTCCCCGTTCCTGCCCTGATCCCCCTCTTCATCGTGCTGACCGGGATCGGAGAAACTCCCAAAATCCTCCTCATCTTCTGGGGCACTGTCTTCCAACTCCTGCTCATGGTCTCCGACGAGATCCGCCGCGTCCCCATCGAACTGCTCCAAGCCTGCTACACCCTCGGCGGCCGCTGGGACGAAGCAATTACAAAAATCATGCTCCCCGCCGCTGCACCCGGCATCTTCGACGCCATGCGGCTCTGCCAGGGATGGGCCTGGACCTGGCTCATCGTGGCAGAACTCGTTGCCGCCAATGAAGGCATGGGTTTCCGCATCCTCAAATACCAACGCTTCCTGCTCACCGACAAAATCTTCGTTTATCTGATCATCCTCGGCCTAGTCGGTCTCCTCATGGACATGCTCTTCCGAATTGCCCACCGCTTCCTCTTTCGCTGGCAATGAACTTCGAAGTCCGCAACATCTCCATGACCTTTCGCACCGGGAAACGCACGGTCCACGCTCTCGACCCGGTGAACTTCTCCGTCTCGCCCGGTGAATTTGTCTCACTCATCGGTCCCTCCGGCTGCGGCAAAAGCACCCTGCTCTCCATCGCAGCCGGACTCGTCAAACCCACCACCGGACAAATCCTCCTCGGCGGCAACCCCCTCCGCCACCCGGGCCGCGAACGCGGCATGGTCTTCCAAAACTACACCCTCTTCCCCTGGCTCACCGTGCGCGAAAACGTCCGCTTCTGTCGCGAACTCAGGGCCAATCAGGACTACACCCGCACCGTCGCAGAGATCCTCTCCGACTCGGCCTACGCCGATCACCTGCTCGAAATCATGGGCATTGAGCGATTCTCCTCCTCCTATCCGCGAGAACTCTCCGGCGGAATGAAACAACGCGCCGCCATCGCCCGAGCCCTCGCCAATAAACCCCGCATCCTCCTCATGGACGAACCCTTCGGCGCCCTTGACGCCCAAACCCGCGAGGAAATGCAGGAGCTCATGATCCTCCTCCAAAATCTCGAACACACCACCACCCTCTTCGTCACACACGACATCGAAGAAGCCCTCTACCTCTCCACCCGCGTCCTCGTCTTCTCCTCCCACCCCGGCCGCCTCATCGAGGACCTCCCCGTCCCCTTCCCCCCAGACCGCGCCCTCGACATCAAGCTCGAACCCGAATTCATCCACCTCAAACGCCACCTCGTCCATCAGCTCCGCAGCGCCGGACGTGCCGCTTTTGACCGCAACGCCATTCTCGCCCGCCTCACCTGCGAGCCATAAAACAACACGCCAACAAACCTAAACACACCATGAAAAAACACCTCAACATCCTGGCAACGGCCCTCCTCACAACCCTTGCCCTCACCTCACACGCCGCCGAACCCTACAAAGTCGGCTACAACAACTGGATCGGCTTTATCGCCTTCTTTGTTGCACAGGAAAAGGGCCTCTTCAAAGACGCCGGTCTCGACGTGCAGGCAAAATCCTTCAACGCCCCCGGCGAAGGCCTCATCCCGCTGCTCTCCGGTGACCTCGACGCCCACCTGACCACCCTCGATGCGGTCGTCCTCAAGTCAGCCGAGGCCCCGGGCCAGATCAAAGTCGTCGGACTCGTTGATACCTCCGCCGGAGCTGACGCCGTTGTCGCCGCAGAATCCATCAAATCTGTCAAAGATCTCAAAGGCAAAAAAGTCGCCGTCACTGTCGGCGAATGCAACGAAGTCCTCCTCGTCAAAGCCCTGCAAAGCGCGGGAATGACCATGAAAGACATCGAAGTCGTCAACATGGACCCCGACGCCGCTGGCGCCGCCCTCAAAGCCGGCAGCGTGGATGCCGCCGTCACCTGGGAACCCTGGATCACTCAGCTCTCGGGCGCGGGCTCCAACGTCCTCTACAGCACCACCGATGCCCCCAACATCCTGCTCGACTGTGTTGCCATCAAATCCGACTCCAAGAAAACTGATGCCACGAAGTCGTTCCTCAAAGTCATGGACGATGCCACCAAATGGGTGAAAGCCAACCCCAAACAAGCCGCAGAACTCGTCTCACCCGTCGTGGAACTCCCCCCTGCGGACATCGAGGACATGCTCGCAAAGGTCACCCTCTACGACGCCGACGAAAGTAAAGCCCAGATGAAAACCTCCATCCCCGCCGTCGCCAAGGAACTGGCCGACTTCTTCAAATCCCAAGGGTCGATCACCAAGGATGTCGATGTCTCGTCCATTATCACCACAACCTACCTCCCCTGAGCTCCCATGCACGGATTGCTCATGATCGACTTCCAGCGCGACTTCTGCGCGCCCGGAGGTTACAGCGATCAATGCGGGGGCTTGGATTGGGTCACCCCCATCCTGCCCCTCGCCCGCCAACTCCTCGACGCCGCACGCGCTTCCGGAGTCTTCGTCGCCCACACCCGCGAGGGGTACGCTCCCGACCTCTCCGACCTCTGGCCGGAGAGGCTCCAGCGATCAAAAGCTGCTGGCGCTGCCTACGGCACACCCGGCCCCATGGGAAGACTCATGATCCGGGGAGAACACGGTCAGGACATCATTGACGATCTAGCCCCACTCCCCGGCGAGCACATCATGGACAAATCCACCTACGGTGCCTTTGCGAAATCCAACCTCGAACTCGTCCTTAAACAGGCCGGTGTCAAAAAACTCGCCATCGCGGGCGTCACCGCCGATGTCTGCGTCCATACAACCCTGCGTGAAGCCACCGATCGCGGCTTTGACTGCTACTATGTGCGTGATGCCATCTCCACCTTCGACCCAGAAATCCGCCGCGCCTGTGAAAAAATGGTCGAACAGGAAGGCGGCATTTGGGGCCACCTCGTCACCGTCCAGCAAATGATCCAAATTTGGAAATCATGAGGATTTTTCCCTTTTCTTGAGGGTTTCCCGAATACAATCCAACAACTTCTCTTTACTCCCATCAGGGGGTGTAAAGTTTGTTCTGTAAAAGTGAAAGCTCACCTTGGATCGCAGGCCTCCTTCGGGGGCTGCGAAGTGACGCGAGTGTAACGAGCCGAGCGCAGCGGCCCCGATGGAGGCTCGCGGCCGCTTGGCGAGGTGCGGGGCCAGTGTGTTTTCCTGTTGGGGGGCAACCAAACACCTCCAGCACCAACACACACCTGACCCACCAAATCAACCCTGATCTCTTGAACGACGTTTTGCAACTCCTCACCTCCGAAGGTTCCTCCGGCTTTGCCGAGGGCCTGCGCCTCCTCGTCAACGAGGCCATGGTCCGGGAACGCTCCGCCGTTCGCCAAGCCCGTCCTTACCAGCGCTGCGAAAGCCAACTCGGACGCGCCAACGGCTTCAGACCCAAAACCCTCGCCACCCGTCTCGGCCCCAGCAAGTTTGCTATCCCACAAGTGCGCGACGGCGTAGCGTTCTATCCCAGTGCCTTGGAAGAAGGTTCCCGCAGC